>SAAS01000131.1 GCA_009929315.1 Clostridia bacterium | reverse complement strand
GCTTGTTGAGTGTGGTAAAATTTCTGCTGAAAAAGCACCCCTGATTATTGAGGCGGTCAAGAAACGTGAAAATTCCATGAGTACGGGCGTTGGTTTTGGTGTAGGCCTTCCTCATGCCTCTACTCAGTTGATTGACGAAGTTGTTGGTGTGTTCGGGCGATCCTCGAAAGGAATCAATTTCGACGCATTAGATAACCAACCTGTAAAATTTGTCGTCCTTTTCCTGGTTCCGCAAGGGCAATTTCAAAAGCATCTCCAGACTTTGGGGAACATAGCCAGGCTGCTTCACCGAAAAGACATGCGCCAGGCTATCGAAGAGGCCCGCTCTGCGGAAGATATATTCGAAGTGATCAAGAATTATTCCTCTCCTACACAAGTAACCTCTTGACGCTTAACGAACGTGCTTCATTCTCAGCTTGAATCTTGCCTCAGAGAATGCGTTCAGGATTTGCTGCCGGATGCTGACCTCTCTCAGGTTATTTTACTTCCCTGCCGCGACACGCGATTTGGTGACTATCAGACGTCCTCCCTTATAGCACTTGCAAAGCAAAGAAAATTAAATCCCCGACAGCTTGCTTCCAGCGTCCTGGAAAAGCTTTCATTGGAACGCCTGCATATTAAAGCGGAACTGGCCGGCCCCGGGTTTATTAACTTTCACATTCTGCCTCAGGCGATTACAGAAAACATCGCTGCCGCATGTCAATCTGAAACTCCTTTTGTTCGTAGGGCAAAAGTATCACAGACGGTCGTCCTAGATTTCAGCTCCCCCAACATAGCCAAACCGATGCATGTCGGGCATATTCGCTCGACTGTTCTGGGCTCATGTCTCGCTCGACTTCACCGTTTGATCGGCAACAACGTCATCAGCGACAACCATATCGGAGACTGGGGAACCCAGTTCGGAAAACTCCTTCTGGGCTGGAAAAATCACCTGGATAAAGTTGCATTGGAAAAGGATCCCATCGGAGAGATGGAGAGGCTTTATAAACTGGTTAATGCCGCAACGGAAGCAGATGAAACTGTTTTGGAAGAAGCCAGAGCAGAACTAGTAAAGCTTCAAAGAGGAGACCCGGAAAATTTTGGAATCTGGCAGCAGATGGTCAAGCTTTCTCAGTCGCAATTCGATACACTTTATTCCCGTTTAGGGGTTGCTTTTGATTATACTCTGGGTGAGAGTTTTTATAACGACAGACTTAAGGGCGTCGTTGATGACCTGGTCGCTAAAGGAATTGCTCGCGAGAGCGAGGGAGCTTATGTCGTTTTCTTCGATGATAAACCGGAATTGGCCCCCCACCCTGCCATTGTCCAGAAACGGGATGGCGCTTTTAATTACGCATCA
>SAAS01000130.1 GCA_009929315.1 Clostridia bacterium | reverse complement strand
GGTTTAATTTGTCAATATCTACAATTCTACTCATATGGCTTTATTAAATAAAGTTGGTTCGTTTTACTTCGGCCATGATGGCGGCCGTGTTACCTGCATGCTTGGATGCAAACTCTTTAATGTCTGATTCTCCACCGGTTGGCTCGCCGTCTGCCTTCACTTCCGGTTCTTCCTCTGTAGACGTGCCTTTAAGCTCTTTGATCTGCGCGTTGGCAGCTGCAAGCTGGGTGGTAAGCTCTTGAACTTCGCCTGTCTTTTTCGAAAGATCTGCCTGTGCAGCGGATAGCTGACCGGCAAGATCGGAGCTGTCAGGATCTTCCTCGCGGTTCATCGCCTCGATAACAACTTCCGGAGTAACCTCTTCGGGCTTCATCTCAGGATTGGCCTGAGTGATACCTTTAACAAGGTTGTTCCAGCTGTCTGAGGCTTGTTTCATAGCTGCAAAAGCAGCGTCCTGTAAAAACTTCATACCTGTTTGTTTTATTAATTAATAAAAGAATTTAGTAAATTCTCAAAACTGTCTATCTCGTCTATAAGCCCCAGCTTAAGCGCATCCTTGGCAAAGAAAACCGAACCGGTTCCCCATTTGGATTGATCCGCGTCCAGGCTGTCGGCCCTGAAGCTGGCAATACGGTTGATAAAATCTTCGTTGTATGTGTCGCACACCGCCTTAAGAGGAGCGGTGTTACCCTTTAGCGCCTGGTAATACTCCTGGTTCTTATCCGTACTTTTAGTAGCATAGATTTCGATGAGCTTAATCCCTTGCTTGGCCAACTGCTCTTCGTAATCCAAGATGGTAATGTAGGTACCTATGCTTCCGATCCGTGCCACATCGCTACTGGCTACAATACTGTCGCAGGCTGCAGCAATGCCGTAAGCTGCCGAAGCTGCAAAATCGCTCACGAAAGCGATAACCGGCTTATTCTTCTGCCGGATGGTGTCCTGCATAAGGCGACAGGCAAGGCCTTCGCCACCGCCAGAGTCGATACGAAGAATTACAGCGTCGATGTTGCTGTTAGCGTAACAACGCTGCAAAATATTGGATTTGGTAAGCATACCGGACGGACCGCAGTCCTGGTCGTACTTGGTAATAGCCCCGTTGATGGTCATTACTGCAACAGAGTGCTTCGGAGCCTGCTCCGGAGACTCATAATTTCCGTAATCGGAAATGCCGTAAGCGTCGTTATGGATGGAGACAAAAGAAACCCCGTTATCTTCGGATATTTCTTTTTCGTTTAAGGCGTTTCGCCTGACACCCGAAAGAGGTTCGCCCTTCAGGTAGCCGGATAACAGGGGAAGGTAGTTGGTCGCAAAACCTTTATCCACGAACCAAACACCGTTAAGA
>SAAS01000129.1 GCA_009929315.1 Clostridia bacterium | reverse complement strand
GGCGTCGTCTCCGAAAGCTACGGCGAGTGGCACGGAAGTTTCGAGTTCGTCGAAGCGGCCGGAGATTTCTGATTCTGTGAGCGCGGGCGTTATGGTCGCTCTTGGACTTACACCTCCCTAACTCTGACGAATTTGGAGAAAACGAGCAGTTAAGCCTGGAAGATGTTAAGAAATGTAGCAGATCATGAGGGGGCGGTTCGAGTGAGGACGCCCCCTTTTTTATGGAACAGGCGCCTCTGCGATCAACCTCTATCGCGTGTGACTGGAACGCTTGGTTCGTCTAGGAGTGCTGAAAACCTGGGCGAAAAACGTTATTATTTGTTTGTAGCTTCGATAGTGTAACTTTTTAGTCTGTAACGAGGTTTTCCATTTCCCACGGTTTTCTTAACAAGTGAAAGACGGACTTTCTTCCCGAGCGAATCGTTGATAACAGAGGCATTTTCAATGGTGTTTTCAATTTTCCCTATTATTGAATCATTATTGTTCTCTTCTTTGAACTGAAATTCTCGTTTTTTGGGAAGAACTCCTTCGAAAAAACCTTCCAGCTCCACTTCTTCTTCAAAAAGATTGTCTTGACGAATACGTTCCAGGCTTTGTTGAACTTCAGATACTTCGTCAAAAGAAAAGCCGGATGCTCTTTCAAAGGAAAGAGTACAAGAAGCTTCATTGGACGCCAGAAGATAAAGAAATTTTCTCACGCTCTCTATTGCCCGAGCGTCAGTCTCCAGCACAGCATCCGCAAGTTGGTCGTCCGAACCTAGAGTAGCTCTGAGAAAATCGCACGTCTGACGCAATGCGAGTTTCGCCGGCGAGTCTTCTTCAAAAAGAGGCTGCTGGATCGTGTCTTGAGCGGGTGCTTCCTCTAACTGAAAACCGAACGACCCAAGGCTAGTACCGGTAATAAGAAACGAAAACTTGTTCCTTTCTGGAATCTTACCCCGGCTCCCCAAATCGTTGCTCATGCTGGCGCCGACAGTTGCAACGGCATCAGCAAACGCTCCCAAAGCTTCCGCTGCGAATTGCGCAAAAATTCCCTGTGTACCGATTACCGGGCATCCTCGGAAAGTAATAGAAGCTCTTGCAGGTTCTTGCAATGACTCCGGGTAGTCGGCCAGGACTTTTTCTATTTCTTTTTTACGATGTTCGAATCCTATACGCTCGAACCACAGCTCTTCGGGCGTGGTTTCGATCATCCTCTCAAGGGCCGTTAACTCGCCCTCAAGTTGGCAGCGCTCTTGAAGATGCATGCATCACTCCTCCTTTCGTTCGAGCAAACTGGGGAAACTTGCCTTGAAGGTACGGTCTTCTTTTGGAGACAAGGGTATTTCCAAAAAACCTTTCCATTGTCCTGAAC
>SAAS01000128.1 GCA_009929315.1 Clostridia bacterium | reverse complement strand
CTCCAAACTTGAGCAATATCGTGGCTAATATTATGCGAAAGGGTCACCGATATGTCAAGAGATTTTTTTTACTCTTTGCCTGTTTAAGAATTGCAACTTTAATTGTCGCACCCATTCAAGAACAGTTTACCAAAGCTGCTAGCTTCATGCGCCGATAAGTAGTTAAGCTTTCGTCTCGGATAGTCGTTCATCCACCGTTCGATCCGCTTCACATCCTGCACTCGGAGCTTGCCAATATCAGTTCCCTTAGGCACGAAGCGGCGGATCAGGCAGTTACCGACCTCGTTGCTGCCGCGCTCCCATGCGCTGTACGGATGCGCGTAGTATACGGTAGTGCGTGGATGTTTTACGTACAACGATTTCTCTATTCCTGCCATGTTCAGGTTCTCGCACCCGTTGTCAAACGTAACCGACTGAAACACCTCTCGAAACCGTTTACTGCCCAACTTTCTTTCCAGATAATCAAACACTGCTTCCACGCATTCCTGCGACTTGCTTTTCAGCTTGAAAACCAACTCCAAATTATACTTTCGCTCCGTTAATACAAATAAGCAACTCCTTGTTCCGGACTTTCCGACCACCGTATCGCCTTCCCAATGCCCTTCTGTCATGCGCAGGGCGATCTCTTCGGGCCGTTCCTCAATACTTCTTCCGCGTGTGTTTGTCAAGGCAACTCGCCGATGCTGCGCCTGTTTTGTCGTTCGTCGCCTTTTTCGAGGCAAGTTATCCAGCTCTATTCCGGCAAACAGTCCTCTCTCAATATAGTGGTACAGCGTTTTTGTGCAAATACTCCCTTCATTACCCGTTTCTCTCCGGTATCTTGCTAACGCTGCATCGGGCGAGTAGTGTTCCTTCACAATCAACTGTGTTACTCTCGCTACTAGCGCATGATCGTGTCCGATCTTTAATCCTCGTCCTTTGTTGCTCGCTCGCTCATCATGTACACGCTGCCCTGCATCCGCGCAATACCGTTGAACGAATTGGTACTCGCTTGTCTGCTGCTGCACCGTCCCACGCTTTACCTCTCGCTCTATCGTTCGCTTACTGTAACCCAATTGCTGTGCAATCTCCGATTCACTTCTTCGCGCTCGAATCAAAGCCTCTATTTGATATCGTTCTTTTTCCCCGAGCTGTTTCCATTCCCTCTTGCTTGTGCTATTCTTTTCTTGACCCATTGTGTTCACCTCAGTTGCTTTGTTGTCTTGCAACTTCAGTGTAACTGTTTTGTTCCAATCGGTCTCCTTTTTTCCTTCACTTGCGACAATTCATTTTACAACTTACCTATACTAAACATTATCTCTCAATAACTTGCGTTTAGTCTTATTAGTAAGTATAATATGTAGTAGTTCATTATGTTAAGG
>SAAS01000127.1 GCA_009929315.1 Clostridia bacterium | reverse complement strand
AGCGCCTTGACGAAGAGGCTCCTCACACCCGTTTCGGCGAAAAGCCTTGCAATCAGCTCGATGCGCTGCTGCGAAGCCCCCATTATTGCCGTTATGCCCATGGCCGTATTCGCTGTCACCGTCATTTTTTGACCGCAACAATACAACTCGTCATCAGCTTCAACAGAAAGACACCGCATTGGTTCGACAGGAATTTCTCTTATCGAAACAATCCGCTGCTTCTCCCAAAACTTCTCCCGAGTTCTCCATCGCGCGACCTTTGCGGGAAGTGTCACGGGGCAGAACGGCGTAGCAAAAACAACATGCGCAGCCGGTTTCGCATTCGGGAACTTGTGTCCGCACGTCTCTCTCCAATTCACGCCAGCCTTGCACCCGAATGTTTCGATGAGCTTGACAAAGCTCTCAACCAGCGCCGGTTCAGAACTGCAAAAAATAGAATCCCCGTTCTTGCTGATGTGTCCGTCCGTATCCATCAGGCCGCGCAACAGCGCAAGACGCTGTTCAAAACTCCCGCGAAGATATATTTCGGGAATGTGCTTCACGTTATATTTCGTATCTTCGTATCTTGAATCCTTCAAACACCCCAAGTCTTTGAGCATTTTACGGAACGGGGTGTTTACCACCTGATATGTAATAGCTTTCCCGCTGTGCTGCTGCGAGCATTTTTCCACGCCGCCCTTATAGAACCCCTTTGCCCACTTTTCGAATGCGTCGAGAATCTCCGCATCCTGCGTCGTGAATCTATTCGTATGCGAATTGCCGTCTCCAAGCCATGCGCCAAACACATACGGGTCCATCGGCAACTCTTTTTCAGTGAAATCGGGAGACTGCACGCGCGGCACATAGACATGATGTCCGGACTGCATAAGATCGAATATGCGCTCCGCAGGGAGTTTCTCCCAATCAGGAGACATGTTCTGATATTTCTTGCCGCACACCTTCACGGCCCACCTATGCTCTCCACCTGACCTGATAACATCCCCAGTCTGAAACACTATTTCGAATGCACGTTCCGGTACCTGCACCGGGTGCGCCTTGATAACTTTTGTCCCCTTACCGTTGGACCCGACAACAACGTCCCCTTCAACAATATCTTTATTCAATTTCACGGACCCATCTATCAGGGGAATAAGCGTATCTAAAGCGAGCATCTTATTCAAACTACGACTATCAAGCCCCTGATTATAACGGGTTATTCCGGTACGCTGCTCCAACTGCGTCTGCTCGAACTCCAGCGCCATGAATCCGGCCTGCTGCAACGGAGGCGGCGTCAGCGGGCGCACGGCCCCCGGCACGTCTGTACGGACGACGCCGCCCGGACGCGGGTTTACCAGAGACTCCATCTCCACCCCGGCCCCGCGCTGC
>SAAS01000126.1 GCA_009929315.1 Clostridia bacterium | reverse complement strand
ATTCAAGCGCCGCCCGTCGGCACAAAAGGCACCGTGCGATATGTCGATGACCTCGGTTCCCTCGGTGTTGCGTGGGACAACGGCAGCTCCCTCCAGGTGGTATACGGCGAAGATTTATGCAGAAAGCTGGAGAATGAAGATAATGGATAAAAAGGTAAAAGCGCAGATTCTCGCAGTCCGCGATACCGGGCTTACCAATATGTTCGACACCCGCGCTGTGCAGCGCATTGCCTTCGACATGGATTTCTTTGAACTGGTCACCTTCCTTGAAGAACACAAGGACAAATATGTCCGATTTATCCTCACAGGCGAGGAATAAACTACACAACCACGGACGGTGTAATCGGCCAAAAGACTGTGCTATATATAGCGGTTTATCTCGCGGAATTGTCTGGATATAGTGTGATTTCAGAGTTAATATGTCCATACCGAAGGAGAACAGCCCTAAGAAAAACGAAAACGGAGGACACGAAAATGACAGACAAGCAGCTAAACCAAGCCAAAAGCCAGTTACCGCAGGGAGAATAATTCGACCGGGCATACAGCGCCTTTGAAGGCGGCATCAGGCTGATTTCCAAGAAAGCCGACGGCACGGAAACCCGCTACAAAGTACACTTCGAAGCTGACGACAATGTTCGCATCGAACGGTTTTAAGGAGGACGGTACCATGTGGAGAGAAGGAAGCCTGAAAATTCATGACAGCATTTTTTACTACTGGATGAAGCAGTACGACGATGGGTCGCAGTTCGGCATCGAGGGCGGCAGGATTTCAAAACTGATGCTCAAGAGAAATGGCACCATCGTATGCAGCTACGACAGAGGCTGGGACTTTGAACCCGTCGACCCGGACACGCGGCTTGCCCTTGAGATACTGCTTCACGGCGAAAACCAATAACCCGCGCTAATAAAACAGCCGAGGCTCAGCCCTGCATGGGGCTGTATCTCGTACAGATAGAATTTTAATGAACTGCCGACGGCGGTCTTATTTTTTGCTCTTTTCTTGGGTCGCTTCCAGTTTCTTGTTTCTGCGAGATTTTCTAGCCCTTTGCGCATCATATGCTTTCTTGCATTGAGGGTCTCCGCAATAAGTATGCCTGTTGTTTCTTCGAATAAATGCTGTGCCACATATTGGACAAGTCGTGAGCGTTCCTTCATATTTTTCTTTGCGTTGTCCAGCTTCTTCCGGGGGGCCGAAATCCACAATCATTCGAGCAAGCGTATACCAAGCAATGTCGAAAACGGAATGGACATCCGCAGCAAAGACAACGCTGTTGTTTTTCGGGTTCATTTTTAGCCGCATATGAAAATCCGGGATGATATCTATAAGAATATCGCGCAGGTCGTTAAAATAGTCAAACGGCTGACGAGCAAAC
>SAAS01000125.1 GCA_009929315.1 Clostridia bacterium | reverse complement strand
ATCTCCTTGTCCCCGAGCATTCTCCTGAAAGCGTTGTCCTTGTCAGCCATACAGCTCTCCCTCGACAGTATAATTTTTGATTATTATAGCATGTGGAGGGAATCCCTCTTCTTCACCGGTACCATCCGCTACCACGCCAATTCCAGGATTCGTAGCAGGCCACGCTTGTAATCGTAATTCTATTAAGTGAGATGCCTTTATTAAAATAATATACCTATAAACACTGCTCTGTAGCGGTGATACGAGCAACATTGAATAATATATATACTATACTTTGTATAATGTTGCGTTTTTATTTTTTTTCTTTTCGTCATTTTTTCACCACGACGAATCTCTCGTAGGCAGATACAGCCTGACAGACACCGATTGCCCCCCAGCTCGGCCTAACTGGCGCGGGGAACCGCCGTAGCATGTATTCTAAAGAAATTATCTTCGGGAACTGATGGGGATTGCCGAGGAGCAAAACTATACTTGAAAACAGATAGTTGATACGTCTGGAGATCCCGCGTCGGGTGGCTCTTTAAGTCCGCGCCAATGGCTCTACACTCCGCGCTGGTGGCTCATTTTCGCCGTGTTTTCCGCTGGTGGCTCATTTTCGCCGTGTTTTCCAATGACACAGGGGGTTTTTAAGAGCCACCTACTCGTCTATAAGAGAACCGGCTCCGCGCTATAATAGGCCATTTCTATTATGCAATAAATACCGGTTGTTAGAATGATCGGCAGATCAAGGAAACGGACGCAGCCGCGTATCTCAGCGGATGGAGCCTTCAATCGCCGGAAAGGTTGGTTTGAAACCGATGCGCTTACTCTCGGATACGCCTCTCTTCGACCTGCACAACCATACTTTGGCCAGTGGCCATTCGTACGGAACAATCGCGAGTCCGCCGAAGCAGCCGCTGAACGGGGACTCGCCGTGCTCGGTTTCTCCGAATATGCGTGGACAGTAACCATTTTATTACAATAAGTAACTTCTCCAAAAAGAGTCCGAGACTTTGCCCGCCCCCTTTCTTGGAAATGCTCCGAGCGCTGTCCAAAAACTCGCGAAGCGGCACGGGGCGTTCCGAACCGAAATACAGTCCGATCCGAATCACCCTTGATCGTGCTGGTCGTTCAGTTCGAACGGGCACAGAGTCCATTCGCCGGCCTCGAAAAAGACCTCCCCGACATCGTCGGCGAGCTTTTCGACGGACTCGAGAAGGCTGACATCTTCCCAAAACGAAACGGAACACCACATCTCCTTTCGAATGCTCGCGAGGGGTTCAAGCATAAAAAGCGACTCGACTTCCTCTTTTGAAAGGCAGGGAGCCCAGAGAGGGGAGAGCAGCCTTTTTTCATCGGCACTCTTCTCAGTCCATCCTTCCTTGTAAAGCAGCGC
>SAAS01000124.1 GCA_009929315.1 Clostridia bacterium | reverse complement strand
CATGGGGTGCCTCCTATCCGTTTAGTTGTTCAAGCACTTCGGGCGGCGCTTCTGCTCCGCGTAACCAGTAGAGGAATTTGACGTATCTTTTCTCTGTGAGCGTCACCCGAGATGGTATTTTGTGTTCTTCAAACTTTCTCGTTGCCACTTTGCCTATCGGGTCAATTTCCCATCTCATGAAGTTGTCGGAGTACCGGCAGACAAAAACCGGGAGCGTTGCCTTATCGCCTAAATCAACTAATGCGCGGTAGGATGGGTGGTTGTAGTCCTGCTTTCTCGCGTGTTCGTTTTTGTACTCAACCAGCGCGACGGCCTTTCCTCTGTTGTATTCAAGCGCTAAGAAGTCAATGTCTATCGCCGGGCAATCCCATCCCCACAGCCGGTGCCTTTCTGATAAACCCTCATCACGCCAGTTGGTCCTTTCCTGCCTCACTTGCATGACAGACGCTCCCTTGTGATGTTGATGCACTCCGGGTCAATGTCGCACCCGATGAAGTTGCGTTTAAGTTGATAACATACGAGCGCCGTTGTGCCGCCTCCGAGAAATGGGTCAAGTATGGTCTGGTTCGGGTTTGTAAACTTCTCGACGATCTCAGCAAAGCCGCCTACAGACTGGCCCCACTTATGATGCTCCTTGTCGTTATCGTTTGTAGGGCTTGAAATTTTGTCGCCTATGTAATCGCCCGTATACTCTCCCTTCGTCAGCCAAATGATCGGTTTCCAGAATGTATTTGTTCGCTTTTGCCACAATGAGGGAGATTGTCCTCCGGGTGTTAGGTAGCAGAGCGTCCAGTGATAAGTCAGGTCTTTGCACAGTTCATTCATCACTTCTGGGAGGTAGGATTGCCCGCACATTACGAGCGCCGAACCACCTTCCTTTAGAACCCGTGCTGCTACCTTTGATAGTTCGCCATACAGCGGGATGTATTCGCGCGGATACGGCGGGTCGGTGATGATGAAGTCAACGCTGTTATCTGGTATCTCGCTCAAACCGTCGCGGATGTCGGCGTTGATGAGTTTGAAAAGGCTTTCATCTATGGCGCTAATGTCCTTTCTCTCAGCCTTTTCTTCCTGGTGGATTTGCCGCTTAGCATCAAGCAGGTTCTTCGCGCCGCTGTTCAGTTTCTCGGCCACTTGTTTCTGCGCTTCTGGTTCCAGCCGGGCTATTTTTAGCGCGTCGGTCTTGGGTAGGTCTGCTGCCTTGATAGCGTCTTGCACCTCGGGAATGATGTTGGTTGCGATCTGCTTTTCAACTTGCAAAGCGCGTTTTGATATTCCAATTTCTGCGGCGATGTCGGCGGTGGTTTTAGGTAGTGCAGACTCTGCATGACCTATATGCTGGTTATCTCCAACCCTTGCCCTCAACCCAGCTTCCGTT
>SAAS01000022.1 GCA_009929315.1 Clostridia bacterium | reverse complement strand
ATCGTGGTCGCATGGGAACAGCATACGAATCTTCTTGTCGGCCTTGAAGTACAGATTATAAAATGTTGACAGGTCGCCCATTGTCACATTTCCACGCTCGTTAGCCATTGAAACCCAACCGGTCGCACCGCAGTCGCGGCAGTTCACCACAGGCAAATAGTGCTTTGCCTGCTGGTCGTTTAAGTCTGTCGAAAGGGCGTATGTAATATCGTCCGCAGAGACCTTTGCTTCCAAGCGCCGCAGTTCACGAAACCAGAGCTGCGTTTGCACATTGAGGAATGGGCGCGGATGTACGTTGTCACCGGTTCTGGCATGCGAGATAAGAGCGAACAGTGCGTCAATCGCGGTCGTAGCATCTGGCAGTGAAGACAGCGCAGGATACTTCGTTCCAAGAGCTTCGCAGATAGCGGAAGTCTGCATGTATTTGTCTGCCATCAGCGTGAGCAGGCTCTGGGTGAAGCTATGATTCATCAATATTTGCCCCAGCGCCAGTCGAGCTTCAATGGAGTCGATTTTGTCGGGTGGATTGGACAGCCATCCGGCTGCTGCTGTGCGCAGATAGCTTTGCTCATCGTCGTTTTCAATGCAGCCAAGCAGCGCGGCGATATTGTCACTATCCGGCACGCAGTAATCTGTCGCGTCGTGACCTGCAAAGAACTCGTCGGCAGACAGTCTGTCTTCAGTGATAACAGAGTCCTCTTCAAATGTCTCACCAAACACCTTCTGCGCGTACTCTCTCATGCCGGAGGATGAGTCCTTCGCGCCCATTGTAGCGGAAGTGCCGACGCAACACAAAAAGCCGGTAGGCGTGAACAGCCTTGCTTTCAAGCGCCTGAGAAGGCAGGCAAGGTCTGTACCCTGCGCTCCGTCAAAGGTGTGTAATTCATCCACAGCGATATATTTCAATACTTCTGGACCGTTCTCTTCCCAGAGCGTGGCGTCCTCGGGACGCACGAGAAGATAGTCCAGCATCTTATAGTTGGTCATCAAAATATCCGGCGGAGCGCCGCGCATGGTTTCCTTGTCCGTAATTACCTGCGTTTCGCTCATCATGCGGCTAGGTGTGTGCTCAAAGCCGCCGACAAACATACCGGCGGTAACATTGCCACGCAGCTCCGGGCTGTTATAGATAAGTCCAGCGATACGCTTCGCCTGATCTGACGCCAATGCATTCATAGGATAGATTATAAGGGCTTTTATGCCGCGCTCACCGCGATGCTGATAACAATACTCCAATATAGGATAAAGGAAGCACTCCGTTTTGCCGCTGCCGGTACCCGTTGCAATCAGCGTTGATCGTCCATCGTTGCCGCAGAGCCGCTCATAGGCTTTCTGCTGATGAACGTAGGGCGCGAAGCTCGGATGCACGGCTTCAAAAAGGTCGGGAGCATTTTCCGCAGTCCGAAACGGAAGGCGCACGGCAGTATAGGGCTCGTGGAAAACTGAGTCCGGTGTTTTCAACATTCTCCCAAGTGAACCTCTGAATGTAGGGTTCGTCATGGGGAATGTGGTCTCAATATAGTCAGCAAGCCCCTGCTGAAGCTGCTTTGCAAGTACGGATGGCAGCATACTTACGCCTCCTCGTTATCACTGTTTATAGATAGATGTTTGACTGTATTGGCAGTATTGGCTTTAGCGGCGGTCTTTCAAGCAATTCCTTTTTCGGACTCTCAGTGCATATATCCCCAAGATATTTGACACTTTCAAATTTCGCAATTTCGTGTTTGCTGCTAAAATCAGCCCTGTTGACTTTCGTGAAATCAAATTGTTTCTTCTGGACAAGAACGCTTAAAATAAATGTTGGAGGTGACTGGACTTCGCTGTACTCACAATAACCATTAAAAATCGCCTCGGATAAAACATCATGATTATCTGAGTCGAAAACAAGCCCCAATACCCTGACAGTCAAATCCATTATGATGCCTTCATAGATTTCCAGCATGTCTTTTTGTGAGAATTGTTTTGCTACAAGTTCATTATTTTTGTTCACTCCCCACTCTTTTATGTTTGGTATATCCTCAAACGCTGGGAGCTGATAATCGATAACCAGCCGCTTATCGGCACGATGATGCTTTATGGAAAAATGCGTCTCATAGCGATGAACGCCATCAAGCGAATAATCATCATCCTCGATAACGGTAGTATAGTAATTCCTGACTTCAAGCGGACTACCATTCAGAAACGCCTTTTTTTTGCTGTCAATTTTAGCCCTTAACCGCTCATTGAAATTGTTGCATTGTTCACGCTTGTGTTGATTGATGGTATCTATTTGCACTTGAAGACGTTTCATTTCTGCTTTTATGCGCTCGTCTATTTCAGCTTTCTGCGCAGAATTGAGTTGAGCCTTAATCCTTTCCGCAAGTCCAATATGAAGTGATTTTCTGGCTTCTCCTTTTGAGACGTCTTTCACAGGCCGATATTGCATGCAGTCGCGCTCGAATATACCCCTGTAGTAGTCCTCCGGACTATATGAGGAATAATCATAACGCAGCTTTTTGTATGAAAGGATTCGCTGATGCTCCAATTTAGTGCACTCTGCCGCCTCAAGCTTTGCTTGCTCCTTTTCTAAATTAACTTCAGCAGGCATCCCAATTACTCCTTCCCGTACTTCTCCTCAAAGAACTTCCATGCGGTCTCGTAGTCCTGTTCGCGGTCACAGCGGTCGAAGGGGGCGACGTATTCGATGGTGCGCTCCACGGGGCCGCCGGGCTGTGTGTCGTCGGTGATGGTGCGGGTGAACTTCTTCCCGGCGGGAGCGCCCTTAATGCCGTTCTCCCATTCCGAGCGGGAATAGCCCACGCCGATGAGGGAGCGGTTATTGGTGAACACGATGCGGCCGTTGGCGTCGTACCAAGTATCAGCCTCGTAGCTCTGCAGCACCGGGAACTGGATGCGGTAGATGGTCTTGAGCTGCTCCAGCGTCATACCAAGTGCCTGCGCCGTAAGGACATCAATCTCCACCAGCGCCTGCCGCCGCTCATAGTCCGTGCGCAGCGGGGTATCCCATGTCCACTCTGATGTGAGAGAGGTGAATCGCTCCGAGCGAAGTCGTGGGTCTGGTTTTGACCAAGAATCCGCCGTGTATATACTGTTCCAACAACTACTCCATAATTGACCATAATACTTATTGACAGAGTTTAACATCAGCGTTCTAAGATTTACTGCGTTTATGTTTTTTGATTGAAGCATTGGGAAAACATTTATGGAGCTGATAAACAAGTTTGCTTTTCCCATGCATTTGATCAGGAAATCATAAGGTATGCTTGCTTCATACCCAGCTAAGCATACTGTGTCCATGCAATTATTGAATGCCAATGAAATAATTGCATGGACATGTGCAGTCATTGGCGCAATAATTGCACATGTCAATGTGCGCTCGCCGCTTTGATTCAGCATCGCACGAGATGCCAAACGGTATTCATTAGAAAATTTCGTACCCCATGTGGTTTCTGGTATTCGGCGCAGATAATCATCAACGCTACAATTCACATTGTACTTACATCTTTGAAGGTAGTTATCTGTTACCACAGTTAAATCAATATTGTCAAAATCGCTGTTTTTATCGCATATTGCACGCGAGGTCTTGAATAATGGATTTGCAATTTGAATATGGGAACCTGAACATACTAACTCAATGGGTGATGTTGGAAAATGCACCTCAGATATAATTGTTCCATCATTTTGGGCATTAGTTTCGTTCCACATCGTAGATGTGAATGCGGTGTCATCAATTGTTCCTACAGTCCGGCTTTGTGAAGCAAACAAATGCAATACATCGACGTATTGCTTAATGTGCAGTACCGGTAGTTTTGCCTGTCTCCAGTTTTCAGACTCATCAAACAGCTTTGCGAATACTGCAAGCTCTTCTTTTGTAATATGTATAATGCGGTTAGGATGTCCACTTCTGTTCCAATCACCATCCTCGTCCTTTAAGCCCGGAACTGCTCCCGCGATGTTATTATCGTAGCATTGCTCAATCGTACCAACCTCGTAGAGATTACTGATGCTGTCGAAAGACGGCATCAGTGGACCACCATAAACATTCAAACTGAATTGTGTATGGTGGTGCACTTCGGAAAATAATTTCCGCTCATTCGCAAACATAAAATGTTTGCGAAGTCTCGCGTATGATTTTTCCCGAAGTGCACCACCCCTCGGGTCGTCATAGACACCCTCGGGGTGAACAAAAGCGGACACGCCCGCTTTTGAATTGAAAGCCCACGCCTGCGGCAGGAAACACTTATAAAGGTTTGCTTTCATGCCAGTTAGTACAGAATAGTTTTGTGTCGCATTAAGGAACGATTGCATTCCTGACATGGATTCATATTCAGCAAAATACATCGATTTTGTTGTGCGGTTAGCCAAGGCTTCTGCGCGATGCTGAGTAGTCTGTGTTGCTGACAAGTCTTTTATTGCAAACATAGGATGTGAATCAGATAAAAGGTCTTGTTCATTCCACTCCATCTTTATCCACGGCGGATTCCCGATCACCAAGTCGAACCCGCCACGCTCAGCGAACAGGTCGGCAAACTCCAGCTCCCAGTGCACGAAGTGGTTCTGCTGGGCAATATCACGCACCAGCCCGAGGCGCGGCTGTTGGGTGCAGAGTCTTGGGATATCCACTACGCCCTCACCGCGGTACTGCTCGTACATATCCATCACAAGCTGCTCCGCCTCGGAGGGGAACAGGGAGATCTGCCCCATCTTCGTCTCTTTGGAAACAGCCGCAAAGGTATCGATCGTGCCCTCCAGAATGAAGCCCATATCCGCTAAGAATTCCGAACGGCTGGGCAGTAGCTCCGCCTTGTCGATAGGCCAGAACCACAGGGCACACCAGTAGTCCATTGCAAACTTGAGCCTTGCATAAGGGCCTGCGTTGCGCATCTCCTCGGAGAGATACAGCTTTTTATAGATCATATCCTTCTCGCGGATGGTGGTGCGGGACGCGACAATCTCCTCCGGCTGTCCCCATACGGAGAGAGGGTCGGATGTCTTCTCGTCGATTTCCCGGCGCAGCTCGACCACTTGTGCCCAAAGCTTGTCCACCACATCGGAGAGGCGCAGAGCGGTTTGAACATCGTCATCGGAAAATGGCTTTGTGAATTTCTTGTTCCATTCCTTGATTGCTGTAATATTATCCGGGGCAAGGCTCTTGATGACCTTGTCCGTATAGCTCGCCATGCCGGTATCTCCGGCGAAGAAGTGATACACCTGCGACTTCGGCTTGCGCTTGCCGTCCGTGGGTATGCGCTCCGGCTCGGAATCATACCAATGGGTGCCGGTGGCCTGCAGCTGTGAGATGTGATAGCACTGCCGCCGTGCGCCGATGAGGGAGTTGCCGCAAACAAGCTGGGTGTTGAACCACGGCACATAGCCGCCGCCGAAGATGGTGTTGAGCCACAGGGACACCTCCGCCAGCTCCACGGCGATGGGGTTTAGGTCGATGCCGTAGACATTGCGGTCGGCAATATACATTTTGATGCGCTGAAGCTCCTCGGCACGACTTTCGTGGGAGACCTCCTTGCCCGTTTCCTTCTGCTTGCGGTCGAGGTATGCTTCCGCCAGCTGGGTGATAGCCTCGTTCAAGAATGCGGCGGAGCCCATTGCAGGTTCCATAATGGTTAAGTGGAGTATCTCGTCAGCGGTCTTGCCCTCCAGAAGCTCCTTTAGGGCATATTTAACAAGGCACTTTGTCAGCACCTCCGGCGTGTAATAGGATGCGGACTTTTCCCGCTCACGTCCGGCAAGGCGATAGATAAAAGTGCCTTTATCGTGTTTGCGCAGCTTTCCGTCCGGGTAGCGGGCGCGCTCCTCCTCGGTGTAGTTATCAAGCTCTCGTTCCGGCACGAAATAGCCGACGTCCAGCTCGTTTATATCGTCGCGCTCACGCTTGACCTCAAAAAGAGTCTCCTGCGCAATGAAACCACGGTAACTGAGCAGAGCCTCGTACACCGCGCCCATCTGGTTGATGCCGAGAGTGGAATAGGATATGCGTCCACGCCGAGCCCCTCTGCGACCGGATTCGCGGGTGAGACTCATCTTTTTGATAATCTGCAGCATGACGCGGTTGCGTATCCTTGCCGCTGTGAGCATGGGCGTAAATTCAGGGTCGAAGATATGCGCCTTCAGCGGCTCTATCACGAAGATATCGTGGACAGAGTCGCTCTGCTGAAGGGTCTTCAATTCTTCCTCGGTTTCGGGATAGCCGTTGTATATCAGGTTGTAAAGCTTGGAGAGAGTCTCGTGCAAATAGAAGCCCTCGCCCACGGCGGCAGTATCTTCATTTATATTGTCGGCAATATCGCGCAGGCTGTCCAGAGAATAGCCCTGTACATAGGCCTGTGCTTTCATGGGTGCATAGCCCAGCTCCGGGCGGGATTCAATGAACAGGACGAATAACATGCGGTACATATAGCGCAGGCATTCCATCGAGAGTGCGGATGCGTCAACCGGTTCGGCGTTCGGGTCGCGCCCCAGCCGATGAGACATATCATAGAGGACCTCGTTGCCGAGCAGTTCAATACTCTCTCGTAGCGCATATTTCAAGTCCTGCGATACACCGGAAGCGTGTTTATGCGAGTTTTCATCCAGTTCATCCAGCAGACTGCCGCCCTCCTCAGGGCAGAGGTTGTCATGGTGCAGTAGAACGGACATGGCCTGCAAGGTGGATTCCTCACGGCGGCCGAATATTTCATCCAAATCGAACTCAAGATAACGCTTTTCATTCCATTTGATGCGGTCTACAAGGGCGATAGAGCTTTCACCGAAGAGAAGTATCCAGCGGGGCGGCTCTCCCATTGAAAAGAACACCTTTGAAATAAGCTCTTCGTTGGCAATCGGCGTAACTGTGGTGCCGGAAGTCTGCGTATTCACGCTTGCGGCATCAAAGCAGGAGCCGTGCATAAGTCCGCTGTCATCATTCTCGGCATTCGTGGACAGCAGCACCCACAGGAGCGGTGCACCGTCATGCTTTTTCACCTCGATATAGGGATAGGTCTCAACGTTATCTACAACGGGTACCGTGATCGGTGATGCCTCCCCAAAACCGAGAGCCGACAATACGCTGTCTGCCATCTCCACGACAGAAGGCAGCATTTGTACGCCGTTTCTGGCGCGTATGCTTTTATCGTGAAGAACATAGTACTGCCGGGCGCAGTCACGCAGAAGCGACCACGGAGTGCGAAGCTCCTCCGACTCCTTTGCAAATGCCCGCCATGCGCTAAGCGTGTCAGCAGCGTTTTCCTCAAATACGGAGGCAAAGTAGTGGTTGGTATAGTATTCGTTAATATTGTTGATGCCGGTTAAATCCATGCTCATACTTACACCCCCACGATCGCTGCGATAATAC
>SAAS01000123.1 GCA_009929315.1 Clostridia bacterium | reverse complement strand
GATTTTTTTGTACCCTCGCATCCGCAAAAAACCCTTACATTGACCATTCCCACCTCCTCGCGGCCCGTAGTGCCGACAGTGCCATTGAAGCCCTTGGCACGACTGAAAGAACGCTGATACATGTACAACCTACACCTTCCGTTGATTGTTGTCAAGCGGGGAGTTTTCATCAGTTGCCTTTTGGCTGTTTGGATATAACGGATAGCGTATGTAACCTGTTGCACTAAACTTCTCATGGTGGTATTATAGGCATGTACAAAGTTGCTACTTTATTGCTACACTTTTGCTACACTCTTGGAACCAAAAGTACGCAATCCCTGATATGCTTATATTGTCGGATATTTGGGCATGGGCAAAATCCGAAATGATTTCGGATTGAATCTGTGAAATAATAGTATTGTGAGCGTGTGCAAAAAGGGAAATGATTTCACCCTCCACCTGTGAAATAATAGTAGTATGGACACGTGAAAGGAGGTGAAGATCGATGGTAACGAGATTGCAGGCATTACGGAAGGAAAGAAAACTGACCGCGTTTCAGGCGGCGAAGTTGACCGGCATCCATCCCGCGAACCTCTCCAAGATAGAGAACGGGCGCATGGTACCGAGTAAGAATATGAAGGCCGCGCTTCTCTCGCTGTACGGGCTTCCAGAGCATGAACTTTTCGAGGCGACCTATGGAATGGCGAAATGACGCACACAAAAAAACGCCCGGTAGCAGCCGGGCGCAAATCGAAGAGAGGAGAAAGTCTATGGTCAACGGAAATTATAGCACTCAGAAAATGAGAATCAACCTCTTTATTCTAAAAAACGGAAGTATGGCCGGGTACATCGGAGACAAGTTTGTATTCTCTCGCAGCCAGCAACCCGCGACAAAGAAGGCTCATGGGCAGCGGGTACCCTCTTCCCGCGCCCGCTCCCGGCGCTCTCCCGTCAGATCGGCGTCAAAGAGCGGCGACGACGGCGGCGGCGAAGACTCGGACGGCTCAGACCCAGAACCGCCTAGGCCGCTAATCTACACTCATCGGCTCGTTCTCCTTCGAGGAGGTGAGATCCGATGAAACCTTCCAACGCATCCACGCAAAGACAGAAACTTCTTGACCACCTTCTCGATGGGCAGCCCGTAACCGAAGACCTCGGCCGGCTCATGTTTGGCGTGCGCCGAAATGCCGCTCGAATCTCCGAACTGCGAAAAGCCGGTTGGGATATCAAGACCGTCCTCGACGAAAACCATTGTGCTACATGGTCAATCCGCGACCTGCGGAACCCGCGTAAAGCTGTACAGGGCACGCTTCCGTTTGAAGAAGGGAGCGCGGACAGATGAGATTCCGCGAATGGTGCCTACACTACTTCCCGCATGGTACGTTCTCCCAGAACGATACTCAATATCTCTGCAAAAACC
>SAAS01000122.1 GCA_009929315.1 Clostridia bacterium | reverse complement strand
GTCTGGCCGACGCTCAGAGAAAGAGCGGTTCTGTCGAGCGAGACGCCGGTGACGGGAACGAGAGATTCTTCTACTTCCACGTCGCAGAAAGCGGTGAAGCCGCCGTCGACGGTGGTGACGGTGATTCTGGCTGTGCCGTGGGTGACGCCGCGAACCTGTCCGGTGATGTCGACTGTTGCGACCGCGGGATCGGATGATGCCCACGTGACGTGTTTTCCGGTGGCGTTCGCCGGGGCGACGGCGGCGACGAGGGTGGAAGTCTGGCCGACTCCTAGAATGAGCGAAGTCTTGTCAAGATCAACGCCTGTAACGGGAACCGTGGGTCTGCCGATCGTAACAAAACAGGATGCTACAAAACCTCCGGTGTTGGTAGTCGCGGTGATCACGGCGCTTCCTTCACTGAATCCGACGACTTGACCGTTTTGGTTGACGAAAGCTACCGCTGGTGCACTTGACGCCCAGGTGACGGTTGGATCGTCCGCATCGCCTGCCGGAAGAACGGTAGCAACAAGGGTTCCGGTTTGGCCTACTTCAAGTCCAAGATTGGCAAGGTTGATTACTACTCCTGTGACAGGGGCGGCACTCGCCGAACTTGCAAAAAGGATGCATGTTAAAAAAAAGATACCAAAAATAACTTTGTTTCGCATAACTCTTCCTCCTTCTTTGTTTTGGATTATAATGATGCCTTCTCGTTCGCTCTCTCTACGCCTCCTGTCTAAAAAAGATTGGGTACGAAGATCATGCAAAAAACCCATAAACAATACGTGCTGTTCTCAATATTCAAAAGAAGCACTTTGCACTCAGAGCTAACAGTTTCACGTATTCATAAAAACCCTCGGGGAAAATAAAATACAAAAATAAATAAATAATATATTTGTACGTTGTAAATGCTATAACCGCATCATGGAAGAATATGTGTATTATGCAGTAAAAGATAAAGAAAATCCAGAGAGAAGTTTTAGAAAAATTTTATGAAATTAAGGGCACGAAGAGAGCTCCAGTTGAGAATGCTCATCAGGTAAGAGCCATACATCCTCTTTGAGAAAAGGAGTAGACCTCGGTGCAGGCTTTTTCCAGAAGGGAATGTTACTTGTTGTTTCCTGGATGAGTTTTTTACTTGTTGCGAATGTTCAAAAGTGAAAAAAGGAAACAAGGACCCGGTCAAAGGGTTCTTGTTTCCTTTTCTTCGCAAGCATTTCTTTTCAGGAGCTTACCTGAATGGAAAGGACAGACATTCTGAATCGGCTTTTCGGTGTAGTGAATTCTTCACGCGTTCACTCGGCTCTTCAGCGCCTGCTCCATTCTGTCGAACGCCTTCTTCAGCCCCTCCATCGGGAGGGTGCAGGCGATACGGATGTGCCCCGCGCCGCTTTCTCCGAAGGCTGTTCCGGGAATCGTTGCT
>SAAS01000121.1 GCA_009929315.1 Clostridia bacterium | reverse complement strand
CGCAGTTGCGAACTCCTGGAAAGTGAAATAAGGCAACGTACGCAGCACGTTGTCGTAATCCTTCGCATAGCGGTTTAATTTGTCAATATCTACAATTCTGCTCATAGGGCTTTATTAAATAAAGTTGGTTCTTTTTGCTTCGGCCATGATGGCAGCCGTGTTACCTGCATTTTTGGATGCAAACTCCTTGATGTCCGATTCTCCACCGGTTATCTCACCGTCAGCTTTAACCTCCGGTTCTTCTTCTGAAGATGTTCCCTTCAGCTCTTTAATTTCGCTGTTGGCGGTTGCCAATTGAGCGGTTAAAGACTGGATCTCTCCCTCTTTTTTCGAAACATCTGCCTGAGCGGCGGCAAGCTGCGTAGCCAAATCGGCGCTGGCAGGATCTTCCTCGCGGGTCATAGCCTCAATAACGACTTCCGGAGTAACCTCTTCGGGCTTCATGTCAGGGTTGCCCTGCGTGATGCTGTTCACGATTTTACTCCAGTTATCTGAGGCTTGTTTCATGGCTGTAAAAACAGCGTCTTGTAAAAACTTCATACCTGTTTGTTTTATTAATTAATAAAAGAATTTAATAAATTCTCAAAACTGTCTATCTCATCTATAAGCCCCAGCTTAATCGCGTCTTTTGCGAAGAAAACCGAACCGGTTCCCCACTTAGCCTGATCTGCGTCCAGACTGTCGGCCCGGAAGCTGGCAATACGGTTTATAAAATCTTCGTTGTAGGTATCACACACCGCCTTAAGAGGAGCGGTATTACCCTTTAATGCCTGGTAATACTCCTGGTTTTTGTCCGTGCTTTTGGAGGCGTAGATCTCGATAAGGTTAATACCCGCCTTGGCGTAATACTCGGTATAGTCTACAATGGTTATATAGGTACCAATACTCCCGATACGTGCCACCTCGCTGCTGGCAACAATGGAGTCGCAGGCTGCAGCTAGGCCGTACGCAGCAGAAGCAGCAAAATCGCTTACAAAAGCGATAACCGGCTTATTCCTCTGTCGGATGGTGTCCTGCATAAGGCGGCAGGCAAGGCCTTCGCCACCGCCGGAGTCGATGCGAAGAATTACGGCGTCTATGTTGCTGTTGGCAAAACAACGCTGCAAGATGTTGGATTTGGTGAGCATGCCCGAAGGCCCGCAGTCCTGGTCGTACTTGGTAATAGCCCCGTTGATGGTCATTACAGCAACAGAGCGCTTTGGAGCCTCTTCCGGAGAACTATAATTTCCGTAATCGGAAATGCCGTAAGCGTCGTTATGGATGGAGACAAAAGAAACCCCGTTATCTTCGGAGATCTCTTGTTCTGTTAAGGCGTTACGCCTGACACCCGAAAGAGGTTCGCCCTTCAGGTAGCCGGATAACAGGGGAAGGTAGTTGGTCGCAAAACCTTTATCCACGAACCAAACACCGTTAAGA
>SAAS01000120.1 GCA_009929315.1 Clostridia bacterium | reverse complement strand
GACAGTCCTCTTTTGAGAGTGTCTTTTTCCGCTGAATGATTTCATTAAACCTGTCTATGTTGTTTTCATATTTTGTCCGGTAATGGGACTTGAGAATTTCAAAAGGAGTTTTTCGGGCTTTATTGTGAAGCGTCTCGTCGGCGCCGTGCAGCAGCAGGATGCACATAATATCGGTACGTCCGTATTCGGCGGCATAATGCATCGGAGTATTACCATTGATTCGGTCGGGAAGATTCACATCCGCCTTATGCCTGAGCAACGCATGCAATATATCTGTCTCTGTTCTTCTGGTCACACAGTGAAGAGCCGCCCACCCATTATGGTCTATTACATTAGGATCCGACCCGGCATTCAGAAGCATTTCAACTATATCCGCATTGCCTGTAAAAACAGCGGCAATCAGCGAATATCCGTTTGGATCCAGTATACTGTGATCCGCACCGGCATCCAGAAGCATTTTTACTGCCTCTGTCCCGTTAAGAATACAGGCGAGCGAGAGTACGGAATTATCTTCCCAATACTTTTCTTTTGTCTTCGTGTTAGGATCCGCCCCCAGTGACAACATTTTTTTTAAAGTTTCAGGGTTATCGTCCCTGACGGCATCGATCAGCTGTTTATTAAGCTCTTCCTGCGTCATATCCATTACTTCCTATATGTCTATATGTCGAAGTCGGGAACGCACCGGCGGCTCCGTCTCGAGTCTTCGCGCTTCAGGGTCTGTTGTCTTGATTTTACAATAGTGTTCTGTATCCACTTTTCATATTTTTCAAGATGATACTCTTTCAGTATATCCAACGCTGTCCTGTCGCGCTTATCCCTTATATTTGCATCGGCTCCTGCCTTTATAAGCAGCTTCATCAGACTGGTGCGGCCTTCGAAAGACAGGTACATCAGAGCGGTTCTGCCTTCATTATTTATAGCATCCAGCTCGGCCCCGGCAGCACAAAGTGCTGCTATGATCTTTCGTTTGCCTCGCGGATATTTGCATGCCATAATAACAGAAGTGTTTCCGCCTTCATCTGCCGCATCTTTGTCGGCGCCGGCGTTAAGCAGCAATCTTACTGCCTCTGTACAACCGTAATGGGCAGCTCCCGTGAGTGCAGTTTGCCCTGTTTTTCCTGTGATATTGGGATCTGCTTTGCGTTCCAGCAAAAGCCTTACTGTTTCCGAATGTCCGTACCACGCGGCCTGCATAAGTAAAGTCCTTTTGAAGGTATCATATGTGTTCGGATCGACACCGCGGTCAAGGAGAAGTCTGACAGTTTCAGTATATCCGTTTCTTACCGCGCTGATAATATCTTCCTCAAACTCCCGTATTCGCATATCACTGCCTCCTATATATTAAAGTCGGGCTCCCCCCCGCGATTCTGTACTGAGTCTTCGCGCTTTAATGTCTTTTTTTTCGCTTTTATCGTGGCACGTTTTATCC
>SAAS01000119.1 GCA_009929315.1 Clostridia bacterium | reverse complement strand
CATTACCGTCCCATAACTTACTAAAAACGTCCGCTGCTTGAGTTTTTCGAGCTCAAGCCGATTTGATTTTTCAACTACCCATTCCCGACTTTCAGTTTGGTTGAAGCCGACTGAAAGCCGCCGTTTTTATACCGGAGCCATCCCCGGCAGGTAACTTTGTTCCGGAGATGCCCGCATCCGAGTGCCGCGTGCTGTCCCATAGCATTTCAGTACGCTGAACATATCCAGTGCGCTCCACAGTACGCCGCGCAGCATGGTGAACAGTCGCGTGAACGAATGTTTCCATTTACTTTGCTGTGCGATGAAGCGCAGCAACAAATAAACCAGCAGCGCCGTCCAGATTTGCCACCGCACGGCATTTTCGTTGTAGCCGAGGAAGTCGGCAATCTGCAAAGTCTGCTTGATTTCTTTGAAAAACACCTCAATGGACCAGCGCGCCTTGTACAGTTCGGCAATCGAGTTTGGCGACCAGTCAAAGTTGTTGGTAATGAACACCATAATCTTGTCCTTGCCGTCCACCTTGACCTTTGCTTCCACACGTCGCAATTCTTCGGGATAGGCTTCGGCGGTCTTGGACGCAAGCATGCGGATACGTTCGTCTCGCAGAATGTTGCCATGCGGAACCGTCTGCTGTCCCACAACCTCGTAAATCATGTTATCTTTAGCTCGCGTTACCCAGAATACGCCGCGGCAATGCAGCGCAAAAAGATGCTGAAAATCGACGTAGGCTTTATCGAAAATCACGATTTCGCCCGGCTGAATTCCGGCGCACAGTTCCGCTGCTTCGGTGGAATCATGCGTGTCGGCGGCTTTGACGATAATGCAACGCGGCAGAAAACTCTGCAGATTCAGGCGCAGATGCATCTTGGCCGCCGCCTTGCGCCGA
Organism: Clostridia bacterium; assembly: GCA_009929315.1. Classification (GTDB taxonomy): domain Bacteria; phylum Bacillota; class Clostridia; order Oscillospirales; family Oscillospiraceae; genus UBA2658. Next base: position 548 of record SAAS01000119.1, on the reverse strand, counting down.
CGATGCTTGGCCCAGTCCAAACAGTTGGCAAACAGCTGAATCGTGCTCGAATCGACGACATTGATGGCACGTTTGAAACGGCGCGGCAAGCCGCAATATTCACGTCCCAGACCAAAGTTTGGATGCGTACTTTGCAAATGCGCCAGCATCGCCCAGAACAGCGCTTCCGCCATATCCGCATTCCGTTCCCGATTCGCATGCGAAAGCCCGTTGCGACTCGGCGGCACCGCTTCTCGTAACGATGCCAATGCCCCGGCATGATTCTTCAGTGCATCGCAAACATCGTTCAAACTTATCGCATGCGACAACTGTGAATACATCAGCGCCGTCACGTGACTCCACGGACTGAAACTTCGGCTGCGACCGGAAACGCCGTATTCACGGGCTAATTTCGGTACCAGATTTCCCGGAATCAATTTGCAGATTTGCGACAACACACTCATTTTATGCTTCGACGGATTCATGGCTTACTCCTTTTGCTCACTACTTAAAGAGTAGTCGCGAATCCGTCATTCCTCAAATTTTCATTACGCTATGGGACGGTAGTG
>SAAS01000118.1 GCA_009929315.1 Clostridia bacterium | reverse complement strand
TGAGGCGATAGAGGATTCTTCGTGCTTTAATGAAAGATTCTCGTCTCACCGGCCCAAACTTGCTGTTTTTGGGCCAGTAGTGGGCCAGTAATGAGCTGATTATGAGCTGATTATGAGCCGATTATGAGCCGATTATGAGCCAGTAATGAGCCAGTAATGAGCCAGTAATGAGCACTGATCGCAGAATAAATGTGACGTTGGAAGGGGCGCTGGAATGATGCTTTGGGAGATGGTTGCTTTAGAAAAAATTGCATCTATCGAACGATCTGTAGTTCAGCCCGAAGTGATCGAGCATGGTACAGCGTATCTTGGGCTGGAGCATATCGAAGCTGGTGGTCGTATTCTCGGAAAGCAATATGTTGAAGAGGGGGAACTATCAAGTGCAAAGTTTTTATTCACTGCACGACACTTGCTTTTTGGTAAACTGCGTCCATATCTAGCCAAGATTGCTCTACCCGACTTTGACGGAATATGCAGTACTGATATTTTACCAGTTCTGCCGAGTGATTCTTTGGACCGTCGTTATCTTGCCTTTTTTTTACGGCAACCGTCGCTTGTCGATTATACAAATTCACGGGCGATAGGAGCAAATCTACCGCGGTTGAGTCCATCGGAGTTGGGTAGAATTACTATCCCCCTCCCGCCGATCGAGGAGCAGAAGCGGATTGCGGCGATTCTGGATGCGGTGGACGCCTTGCGGGTCAAGCGCCGCGAGTCCATCGCCCAACTCGACGCCCTGCTACAATCCACCTTCCTCGACATGTTCAGTGAGCCTGATGCAATGGAATGGCCGAAAGCTTTGATTGAAAACGTTGTCTTGGAGGGAAAGGGAGCTATAAGAACAGGGCCTTTTGGAAGCCAGTTATTGCACTCTGAATTTGTGGAAGAAGGTATTCGAGTTCTCGGCATTGATAATGTGGTTAACAATACTTTTCTTGAAGGAGAACCCCGCTTTATCACATCCGAAAAATATAAGTCGCTTCGTCGTTATACAGTGCGACCAGGGGATGTTCTGATAACGATAATGGGAACTTGTGGGCGTTGCGCTATAGTGCCTGAAGCCCTTGGTATTGCGATCAATACTAAGCACCTTTGTTGTATTTCTCTGAACCAAGAAAAGGTGTTACCCTTGTTTTTACATGCCTGCTTTCTTTGGCATCCATTAGCTCGTAGATACCTTGAACGCAGCGCCAAAGGAGCTATTATGTCGGGCTTGAATATGGAAATCATAAAAAAAGTACCTATCCCCCTCCCCCCCCTCTCCCTCCAACGTCGCTTCGCCTCCATCGTCGAGGCGGCTGAACGCCAGAAGGCCCGTCTGCGCGCCCACCTGGACGAACTGGATGCGCTCTTCTCTTCGCTCCAGTCGCGGGCCTTCAACGGGGAGCTGTGACAGACCATGACGGACATTCCTTTCAACATCGACGAGCTGCG
>SAAS01000009.1 GCA_009929315.1 Clostridia bacterium | reverse complement strand
TTTTACCCCCCTACAAATACCTGTCCTAAACCTGTCGCTCTCCTCATAGGATGTACTAAAACATTCTCGGGAGGGCGACAAATGCATTACAGGATTTACAGGGCGAAAAGATGGCTTCTGCGGCACAAAAGAGAGAGCGCGGTGGTGCTTGCGCTGTGCTTCATGTTCGGTCTGCCGTGGGTAATAAACAGCTCCGCAATCGTCGGGGCGAGTGCCTCGGTGCGTGCGCTCCCGATTTACTGCGTTGCGCGCGACAACAAGTGCGCGAGCCTCACCTTTGACGCGGCCTGGGGCAACGAGGACACGCAGGCGCTTATCGACATTCTGGCAAAATACAATGTCAAGGCGACGTTTTTCGTTGTCGGCGCATGGGTGGACAAATACCCCGAATCGGTCAAGGCGCTGCACGACGCGGGTCACGAGGTTATGAGCCATTCGGACGACCACGCGCATTTCGCAAGCCTCAGCGCTGACGAGATTATGCAAAATCTTAAGACCTGCAACGACAAAATCGAGGCGGTCACGGGAGAGCGTCCTACGCTTTTTCGCTGTCCTTACGGCGAGTATGACGACCATGTGATTAACACCGTAAACGCAGTCGGCATGACGGCGATTCAATGGAACGTCGATTCGCTCGATTGGAAGGGCATTTCAGCCTCCGAGATAAATAACAGGGTCTTAAGCAAGGTTGTGCCCGGCTCGATTATCCTTTTCCACAACGCCGCCGAGAACACGCCCGAGGCTCTGCCAGCCATTATCGAGGGGCTGATTGCCGAGGGTTACTCGCTTGTGCCCGTTTCGGAGCTGCTTCTCAAGGACAATTACGAAATCGACCACACAGGCATGCAGTACAAACCCTGAAACAGGCATAATAAACTCGCGGCTCGGCTTGATTGTTGCCAAATATATGTATATAATAATGCCAACAAATTGAGGCTTTGCCTTGATGCAAACCGAAACCGAATATGCGTTTTTGAAAGGAGCTCATTCAAATGAAAAAACACTCCAGACTCCTTGGCGGCGTGCTCGTTGTGCTACTCATTATTTCCCTGTGCGTACCTGCGCTTGCCGCAAATCTCGTCAGAAAAAACATTACAATTGATTCCGGCGTTTCCATCTTCACGGACGAAAGCAAACTGATTCCCAAAGACGTAAACGGCAATGTGGTAGACGCCTTTATTTATAACGGAACTACCTATTTGCCTGTTCGAGCCTTGAGCGAGGCGCTGGGAAAGACCATCGCATGGGACGGCGCTACGGGCACGGTCTTTGTCAGCGGCTTTGCTGCCGATGACAAAAATGCCGAGTATCTGGAAAGCTATTTTGAAATCCCCGCCTTCACGGCAACCGTTTCCCGCGCCGATTTTGACGCGGCTCTTGTGAAGATTGAAGGAGAAAAGACGGACGGCACAGGCACCCTCACAGTTGCGGAAGCCGTTAAAGCCACGGTAATCGCCGCGGGCATGAAGGAGCTTGCTCTTACATACACAGCGCCTGTTGACACGGGCAAGGCAAAAGAGCGCCTCGCGGCTTACGGCGTGACAGGCGTTTCGGACGCTTATGCACCTTATGTTGCCGCAGCGCTTGACACGGATATAGCCATGTCTACCTATTCCTTCGGCGCCGCTTTGGACGCAAAAACCGCGGACGCGCTCCTCATGGCCGCCGTGAATATTTCCAGTATCGGCAGAAACTATCTCGGCATGGCAAGTGACCCCGATATATATGCGAAGCTCCAGTCCACATGGAACTCCTTCACAAACTTTGACGACGAGAAGCTCTCGAATTTCGGCGCACAGCTTGTTATTCAGGGCGCAAGCACAGGCTACAGCCTCAAGTACGACGGTTACGACGCAAATTTCCTTTCAAAGTACACCCTCTCCTACGGTCACAGCGATATAACTCATGCAATCCAACTCATCGGCCTTCTTAACAGCGAAGGCATTGACGCGAAAGTACAGATGGAGCCTAAGGTTTCGATTTACGAGTACATGGTTGAGTGGGGCGACCCGACTAAGGTTGAAGCCACTCCGACTTACGAGCTCAAGGCTATTTCGGGCGGGCGCTGGCTCTGCTACGCAATGGAGTATGACCTCAAGCTCGAGTTTGACACGATTAAGGACAGGGATGCCTTCCATAGTGTAATCGAGGCTTATGCGAAGAAATACGATACCAATGTTGACTCCGACGGAAAGCCGACAGTTCCGCTTCTTGCAAGCTCCTGGTGGCAGCCCCTCTATTCGACAACCTACCCGACGACCGTCAACAACTTCAAGCTCCTCAAGGATAACATCATTTATGACGGCGATTATTCCATCCACCCGTACAGCACCACGGACGGCACAGCGAAGATTGCGGCAGTCGTCGCCTCCGTCGCTCCCGACCTTGAAGTCGTACCCGTTGACCTCTATGTAAATCCTGCATTTTATAACTACCTGACAGGCGCCGACCACCAGTAAATATAAGTTGACTTTTGAACGGGACAGTTATTAGCTGTCCCGTTCATTGTTTTCAAAACAGAAATATTGGTTGCTAGCGCTTTTTTCTTGAAGTACACGCTGTTTTAGATTAAACTGTATTTAGCCCATAAAACCAAGGAGAACAGGAACTGATGGAAAAACTGATAGCAATTCTCGCGAAAGAGTTTTCGCAGGAACCCGAGCACATTAAGAATATAATACAGCTCATCGACGAGGGAAACACCGTGCCCTTTATCGCCCGTTATCGCAAGGAACTTCACGGTACGATGGACGACCAGCTGATAAGGGAAATTGCGGACAGGCTCCAGTACCTGCGCAATCTCGATAAACGACGTGAGGAAATCCGCTCCTCCATCGAGGCTCAGGGAAAGCTCACGGAGGAGCTGAGCTCCGCAATCGAGCGTGCCGCCACCCTCTCCGAGCTTGAGGATATTTACCGCCCGTATAAGCAAAAACGCCGTACAAGGGCGACAATCGCACGTGAAAAGGGTCTTGAGCCGCTGGCGGCGCTGCTCTTTGCGCAGAATATAAGGCAGGGCAGTCTTGAGGAGCTTGCCGCACCCTTCGTTGACCCCGAAAAGGGAGTTGAAACGGTTGAAGACGCATTGAGTGGTGCTTCCGATATTATTGCTGAGGACATTTCGGATAACGCGGAAATTCGTAAAGCGCTCAAGGCTCTGATTAATTCCAAGGGCTTACTCATTTCAAAGGGCACAAAGGACGAGGACTCGGTTTATCGCCTCTACTATGACTTTAAGGAGCCGGTATCAAAGCTCCAAAGCCACAGAATCCTTGCCGTCAACCGCGGGGAGAAGGAGGAGTTTTTAAAGGTAAGCGTTGAGCTTGACCCTGTTGCCGCCTTGGATGTAGTCAAGCGCCACACGGTGCTATTCGGCAGCATTTCGAGCGACTTTGTGGCAGCTTCCGCCGAGGACGCGTATCAGCGGCTCATTTTTCCGTCTGTCGAGAGGGAAGTGCGCAATGAGCTTACCGATATGGCCTCCGAACAGGCGATTAAGATGTTCGGGCTTAACCTCAAGCCGCTTTTAATGCAGCCGCCGGTAAAGAACAAAGTAACAATGGGCTTTGACCCCGCCTACCGCACAGGATGTAAAATCGCCGTAGTCGACGGCACGGGAAAGGTGCTCGAAACGGGGGTTGTTTATCCCACACCTCCGCATAACAAAACCGAAGAGGCAAAGCAGGCTCTCTCGAGGATGATAAAAAAGCACGGCGTGCAGGCAATCTCAATCGGAAACGGCACTGCCTCAAAGGAATCGGAAATTTTCATTGCCGAACTTATAAAGGACTTCCCCAATGTCGCCTATATGGTTGTAAACGAAGCGGGAGCCTCCGTATACTCAGCTTCAAAACTCGGTGCGCAGGAGTTTCCCGATTTTGACGTTTCGCTTCGCTCCGCTGTTTCAATCGCCAGAAGACTTCAAGACCCGCTGGCAGAGCTTGTGAAGATTGACCCGAAATCAATAGGAGTAGGTCAGTATCAGCACGATATGCCCGAGGCAAGGCTCGACGAGTCCTTAAACGGCGTTGTCGAGGACTGCGTTAACGCCGTCGGGGTTGACCTCAACACGGCTTCGGCCCCACTTTTGGCAAGAGTGTCGGGTTTGAGTGCCGCAAGTGCGAAGAACATTGTGGCCTACCGCGAGGAAAACGGAGTGTTTACAACGCGAAAAACTGTCCAAAAAGTTCCGAAAATCGGCCCAAAGGCCTTCGAACAATGCGCGGGCTTTCTGCGCCTGCCCGAAAGCAAGAATATTCTTGACAACACGGGAGTTCATCCCGAATCCTATACAGCCGCCGAAAAAATCCTTGAGCTTTGCGGATACACGCTAAAAGACGTTGCAAAAGGAAATGTATCCGAGCTTCGGGAAAGGGTAAAATCACTAAGTCCCATGAGAGTATCCGAATACAGCGGCGTGGGTATTCCAACCGTAACCGACATAGTAAACGAGCTACTCAAGCCGGGACGTGACCCTCGAGACGAGCTTCCTCCTCCTTTGCTGCGCAGCGACGTTATGGATATGAACGATTTAAAGCCGGGTATGGTAATGCGGGGAACTGTGCGCAATGTTATTGATTTCGGCGTCTTTGTCGACATCGGCGTGCATCAGGACGGACTTGTGCACATTTCGGAACTATGTGACAGATATATAAAGCACCCATCGGAGCTTGTGAAGGTCGGAGATGTAGTTGACACCGTGGTTTTAGGAGTTGACGCGGCAAAAAAGCGAATTTCACTGAGTATGAAACAGGTTAATAAATAAGATAAACCAATAAAAAAACGATGGCTTTCAAGCCATCGTTTTTTTATCTTCCGTAAAGTTTCGTTATATGTAAAAGCCAAGAAGAAAGCTCAGATAAATCTGCGTTTGGCTTCATTCGCCATTGCCAATTACCGACTGAAGTCCCGGGTGTGTTCAATCTTGCTTCCGCTCCAAGCTCGAGCAAATCCTGCATAGTGGTAATCGAGAGCTCGGCAACGCTTCCCCAGACAGCGCAGATAGCGGCCTTTGCGGAGCTTTCATTTTCGCGTATCCTCATATATTCAAAGGCTCTTTTCCGTTCGTCCTCGGGGACGGAGGAAAGCCAGCCGAGGGTTGTGTTGTTGTCGTGCGTACTTGTATAGGCAACGCAATTGCGAGGATAGTTGTGCGGCAGATAGTCGTTGTCCGCAAGACTTTCAAAGGCAAATTGAAGGACTTTCATTCCCGGATAGCCGCTGTCGTGAAGGAGTTTTCGGACAGATTCATTTAAGAACCCCAAGTCCTCGGCTATAATCGCTTTTTCACCAAGTTCATGCTTAACCGCTTTGAAAAGCTCCATGCCGGGGCCCTTTCGCCAGACGCCGTGTTCCGCTGTTTCGGAGCCGTAGGGGATTGAGTAAAACTCGTCAAAGCCTCTGAAGTGGTCGATACGGAGAACGTCAAAAAGCTCAAACTGCCGCCTGATACGGCTAAGCCACCAAGCATAAGAGTCCTTTTTCATTTCTTCCCAATTGTATAGCGGATTGCCCCAAAGCTGACCCGTAGTCGCATAGCAATCAGGAGGGCAGCCAGCGATTTCTGTTGGCTTCAAGTCGCAGTCAAGAAGAAATAGGTTGGGGTTTGCCCAGATTTCAACAGAATCGGGGGCAACGTAAATCGGCAGATCTCCAATAATCGATATTCCCTTTTTTGCGGAATGATCCTTCAGAATCGACCATTGACGGAAAAACAGATACTGTATCGCTTTATAAAACTCAATATCGGAGCGAAGCTCGTAAGCGGCAGCACTCAGAGCGCTTTCTTCGCGGAAGCGGAGGGGCCGCTCCCAATCGTACCAAGAAGCTCCTCCGTGACTGTCCTTAAGCGCCATAAACAGAGCGTAATCGTCAAGCCAAAGCGCTTCTCTGCGGCAAAAATTTTCAAAATCGTGATTTTCCGATTTGATAAGACGCTCCGCGGCTTTTCGCAGCACCTTGAACCTGTTTTCGTAGAGGAAGCGAAAATCAACACGCTCCGGCTCGTTTCCCCAGTCAATGGCGCAATATTCATGTTTTTCAAGAAGTCCCCATTCGGATAGAACATCAAGGTCAATAAAATACGGATTGCCTGCGTAGGAGGAATATGACTGATAAGGTGAGTCGCCGTAACCCGTGGGGGACAGGGGCAGCACTTGCCAAAAGCTCTGTCCGCTCTCCGCAAGAAAATCTATGAACTTTTCCGCTTCCGCACCGAGAGAGCCGATTCCCCAAGGTGACGGAAGCGAGCTTATGTGCAGAAGGACGCCGCTTTTTCTCATAATAAATTCCTCGAAAACTAAATATTGCTGTTAATTGTGTAAACATTATAACCGACCATGCAAAATACTTCAACAGCTACTAAGATTACTTCATCAGAATCAGCGGGATTTAAAACCATTAATTTAATAATAGCTGCTTATCGGGGGAAAATAATATTGACAACAGCTCGGAGGTTTACAAGTGGAAACAAAACGTCTCGGAAAGCAAACTATAAGACTTATATTTTCGCCCTCAATTTCATATTTTGCTTCTGTCGGCGGAAACATGGAAGGGCAAGGTCCACTGGCGACAGGCTTTGACTTAATAAGCGAAGACTCATATTTCGGAACAAAAAGCTGGGAAAACGCCGAGAGTGCCATGTTAAAAAAATGCTTTGACTTGGTTGTGGCTAAATCAGGTATAACAGCTGACTGCCTTGATTATATATTCTCGGGTGATTTACTCAACCAGTGTGTAGGTTCGGAATTTGCCGTCAAGGACAGCGGAGTTCCGCTCTTCGGGCTTTACGGCGCCTGTTCAACGATGGCTGAGTCGCTGTCGCTGGCCGCAATGACAATCGACGGAGGCTTTGCAAACACTGTTTGTGCGATGACCAGCTCTCATTTTTGCTCCGCCGAGCGTCAATTCCGACTTCCTTTGGCTTACGGCGGACAGAGATCGCCAACTGCTCAATGGACAGCCACGGCAGCGGGAGCGCTGATTTTAACGTCGGAAGGGGAGGGCCCCTTCGCAACACATATCACAACGGGGAAAATAGTAGACGCGGGAATTTGCGACGCCGCGAATATGGGCGCGGCGATGGCTCCGGCGGCACTTGAAACTATATGTACCCACCTTGATGACACGGGGCGTGACCCAAATTATTACGACATGATTGTCACAGGTGATTTAGGCGTTATTGGGCATGAAATACTTCTCGAACTTGCGCTTAAAAAAGGTATCGACCTTTCTGCCGTTTGCAGCGATTGCGGAATGATGCTTTATGACAGATCAAAGCAGGATGTTCACGCCGGAGCCTCGGGCTGCGGCTGCAGCGCTTCGGTATTGGCAGGATATCTGTTGCCAAAATTACGCAAAAAAGAGATTAACAGGCTTCTTTTCGCTGCTACGGGAGCCCTAATGTCCCCGACAACCTCGCTTCAGGGAGAGAGCATACTCGGAATTTGCCATGCTGTTGCAATTGAAAATACAAAGAATGTGCTCTGAAATTAACTGCTTAAGGAGGAAATAGTGGATACATTTTTGATATATCTCAAGGTCTTCGCGGTTGGCGGGTTCTTATGTGCTGTCGGGCAAATTCTGGTTGACAAAACAAATCTCACGGCAGGGCGTATTCTGACAAGTTATGTCGTCGCAGGCGTTTTACTCGGAGGTGTCGGCATATATGAGCCGTTCGCAAAATGGGCAAAAGCGGGAGCAACAGTTCCGCTTACAGGTTTCGGGAACGTTCTGGCTAGAGGCGTTCGTGAGGCAGTCGCGGAAAAGGGACTTATCGGCGCTTTTACAGGCGGTTTTTCGGCTTCCGCCGCGGGTATTGCCGCCGCAGTTTTCTTCGGACTTCTGGCAGCTATATTTTTCAAATCGAAAGACAAGGCAAGCTGAGACATATAGCTTTGGCACGGACGAAAAGGATTGACATTACAGCGCCGTTATGCTAACATTTCATGGCTGATTACTTTTGTATTTCAGCATAATATGCGGGCGTGATGGAATTGGCAGACATGCAAGATTTAGGTTCTTGTGTCGCAAGACGTGCAGGTTCAAGTCCTGTCGCCCGCACCAAGTGAACCCCTGTGTCTTTACTGACGCAGGGGTTATTATAATGGCTCCTCAATTGTTTATAAACACATTACAAATGTTTACATTTTTATATCAAAGTACAAAAAAAGACAGGAATCGATTGAAATAGCTGACAAACGGATATATGATGAAAAAAAGTGAGTGTCCATAGTATTAAACAAAAGGAGTATAAAAAATGAAGAAAGTTTTATCATTTATTATGGTGCTTTGCATGGTTGCAAGCTTGCTCCCGGCCTATGCATATCCCGTTCAGGCCGATCTTACAACTAATTACTATGTTTATAACGGAAAATACACAGACTGGACCGGTGACCCTTCTGATTTTGATAGTGCGGACACGGACCTCGTGTGGACAACCCTATCTGCGGATTCGACGCTTGATAATGGCGGAGTTGCAGAGAACTGCAACCTTTATGTTCTTGACGGCACGGTCATGTATTTTGGAGATTTGAATTTAGGTACCGGCGGATTATATACCCACATTGATTACGTTAGTTCCGGCGGTGTCAAAATTTATGGCGGTTTGCTTAAAGCAGCCGCAATTGATGTCGCTGATAACCTGGAATTTTATATGGACGGCTCGCCAAACGTCACAATTTCAGGCAGCGTAGACGTTGTTGGTGAATTTGATGTTAATGGCGGAACTTTTAGAGCAGCTCAAGTACATTCCTCGGACGATTTTTGGATTGATTAGCAATGCTCTGTGTTTATTTCCGGCAACCTTATATCGGATACTGAAGTTTCGTCATATGGATGTGTTTTAGATGTTGGCGGCAACATTCAAGCGCCAAATATATATTTTGACAGCGATGACGACTCGGTGTACGTTTCCGTTAGGGGCGATGTAATAGCCTACTACTATGAGCAGCAGGGCGGCTCGGTTAATATTGCCGGGGATCTCACTGTCGGATTTTTCCAGAATGCCCAATACGAAACCCCTGAAGCATGGAACGATAGCTATGAACTGCTCCTCATTGATTATTATTCTCACTATAATTTCATTGAGCTTAATGTTGGCGGTGACATAACGGTAAACACCGGAACCAACAGCAATTCAGCGCACCAAGGCGTAATCAATATCGGGTACGAAAGAGAGGGAGCGGAAGCTGATATCGGATACACTAACGAAGTCCCGATTGTGGTCAATGTTCAGGGCAATATTGAGGCCTCAGATGAGATTTCCATATACGAGGGAAGTGTAACTGCCGGAGGAGCAATCAGGACTACCTCGTCTTATATTCCGAGAACGATATACATTTACGGCGGCAACATTACTGCCGCAAGCATTCAAAGCGCAACTAATCTTTACATCGGAAATTCAGAGGATTTATACGGTCTGAATGATAAAATCCTTATAAATCTGACCGGCAATATGGTTGCGGCTTATAATATTACTATCTTTGGCGGCGACATAAATGTCGGCGGCGCCATTGAGACAACCGTAACTGAAAGTGACACAATAAATATTTATGGCGGCTATATAGATACCGGCAATATCCAAAGTGCAACAGACATTTACATTGGTGACGGATCTGACTATTACGAAACAAATAATGATATTATAATAAATGCAGGCAGCATAACAGCAGCATATAATCTGCAAATCTATGCCGGAATTATACATGCCGAAACGGTGTACGCTAATGGTTTATTTGATATTTACAATGATGCCGTGTTGTTCGACGCGCAGCTTGAAGAGGGAGCTACAAACCCGAAATATGCGGGTAATGAAATTTATATGGAGCGCGTTACAATCAGCGGACTTATTCCAAGCGCTCTTTCAATGATAACCGTAAGCAGCGGTCAAGAATATTCAAAAACCTTTTCAGGCGCGTCTGACAGCAGCGGAAACCTCGTTGTCTGGCTGATGCAGTCAAACAATTATTCAGGTTCGGCTATTTACAGACAAACCGGCGGCCCGACTTTGACGGGAACGGCAAGCACCGAAATGAATTATGTGAGCGAGATTATTCTCGACGACGATGAATATACCATGACAAATATCCCAATAAATGTGCCCGATGCGGTATACAATTCCTTGGGAGATTTTGCCCCATGGGGGACTTCCAATCCTTTTGCAGACTATACAGAAACATATAACTATACAATTACTTATTTTAGAAATGGCCAATTATATGATCTTGATCAAGTCGGAGCTTTTGTTGCCGGGGATTACGAAGTTGTAGTAACGACCGTTCCGACGGTAATATTTTACGGAGTAACCGGCAACGAAACTGAAAGCTTTGCCGCGGGATATGACAAGTTTACAATCGAACCGCTTTTCATTTCAGTCTCAGCGGACAGCAAATCTGCAAATGTGGGCGGGGCTCTGCCGAGCTTCACCGTGAGCTTAAGCGACAACAGTCAATACGGTGGTGACCCAATATTGGCAAAATATCGCGAAGGCGGGATAAATAGTGAACTGTTCTATGCGCAAAGCTATGGAACAACTGCTTCCGCGGGAAGCTATCCGATCTACGCACGTGCCGATTGTGAAGCCTATTGGGATTCGACTCCCGAATCGCAGCCTTATGAAGATTCATCAAATCCATATAACGCCGATTATGCCTATATTCAGGCCGGATATACATTGACAAACTGGTTTTATTACAGTATCCAGTTCAAGCCGCTTAGCGGCACTTTAACAGTGTCGCAAAACCAATATCAAACCACTTCTTACATAATCAATGCGACTGCGAATATGGGCGGAAGTATCTCACCGGCCGGAGTTTCTTCAGTAGATTCCAATGCTTCAAAAACTTACACGATAACACCAAATTCGGGATATGTGATTTCTGATGTCTTAGTGGACGGGGTTAGTGTCGGTGCAGTTTCAACTTATGTCTTCCCGTTGGTTTCAAAAGACCACACCATCGTTGCCAGCTTCGCGTACGGCGATTCTGATTGCCCCAGCAAAAAGTTTTCTGACTTGGACACCACGCTTTGGTATCATGAAGGCGTTGACTATGTCCTGCGAAATTCACTGTTCAAAGGCATTACTTCAACAATCTTCGAGCCGGATGAAGCGATGACACGCGCGATGTTCGTCACTGTGCTTTATCGTCTTGAAAACAAACCTGAAATACCTTCGGGTTCGCCGTTTGATGACGTTCAGAGCGGAGCTTGGTATGCTGATGCAGTCACTTGGGCGTATAATCATAATATTGTCCTTGGGTTTGATACCGACACATTCGCACCGAACGAACCTGTTTCCAGAGAAGAAATGGCTGCAATAATGTACCGTTATGCAAGTTACAAGGGATATGACGTCAGCGCAACGAGCACTCTCTCGGCTTACAGCGATGTAGCAAGTATCTCCGATTGGGCGCTCAGCCCCATGAAATGGTCCGTTGCAAAAGAACTTATTGTCGGAATGTCCTCAGACAAGCTTGAGCCGCAGGCAAGCTCAACTCGTGCTCAAGTTGCAGTTGTGTTTATGCGGTTTATCGAAAACGTAGCCAAGACCGCAAAGTAACATCTTAATAAAAAAAGCTGCACCGAATAAATCCGGTGCAGCTTTTTTATTTAATCGTATGAATGAACAGATGTTTTTATTCAAAAAAAGAAACCTATCCTTTAAGAGAAAAATATGATATCATCTGTTCCGACAAATTCAATTTGGATGGGTGGCTTTTGGTGGTATGGAGTTTAGATACGCGGCGGAATCGGATTCAAAGCTGATTCTCGAATTTATAAATGCATTGGCGGACTATGAGAAATTATCCGATATGGTAACGGCAACGGAGGAAATGCTCAAAGAATGGATATTTGAAAAGCAGAAAGCTGAGGTAATTTTCGCGCTTGAGGACGGGAAAGAAGTCGGAATCGCTTTGTTTTTCTATAATTTCTCAACTTTTTTGGGCAAGGCGGGAATTTATCTTGAGGACTTATTTGTGTTGCCCGAGTTTCGGGGCAGGGGATACGGAAAGTTTCTCCTTGCGCAGCTCGCGAAGATAACGGTCGAAAGAGGCTGCGGCAGGCTGGAATGGGCCTGCCTGAACTGGAATCAGCCAAGCATAGATTTTTATCTTTCCCTAAACGCGCAGCAGATGAACGAATGGACTACATATCGGCTGACAGGCGAAACTCTTAATAATTTGGCCGATTTCGGGGAATAGGTTTAAATGTTTGTACGAACGCAGTATAATTATTTGAACTGCAAGAATATATATGAATGGAGCTGAAATGATGAAAAATATTAAAATTACCGCAATTGTCGGCTCACTTAGGAAGGACTCTTATAACCGTCAATTGGCCTTGGCTGCAAAAGCGTCGCTTAAGGACTTGGCGGAATTTGAAATTCTCGAATATGCCGATGTACCCCTGATGAATCAGGACATTGAATTTCCAGCTCCTGCGGCTGTCAGCCGTGTTCGCGAAATAATCAAAGCATCGGACGGAATTTGGTTTTTTACTCCGGAATACAATCATTATTTCTCAGGCGTTCTAAAAAATCTTATTGACTGGCTGTCCCGCCCGGTTAGTGAAACTGAGCCACAGGTTCTAACGGGCAAGCCTGCCGCAATAAGCGGAGTTACTCCCGGCATGTCCGGAACTGCGCTTTCACAAGATCATCTCGTAACCTTGATAAGCTATCTTAATATGGACGTTATGAATGTTCCGCGGTTGACTATTCCAAGTATAATGCAGCAATTAAACAAAGATGCCAAGCTGGAATTGACCGCAAGCGCGCCGTATTTGGAAAAGCAGGCAAAGGAATTTGTCAGCTTTATTCGTAACCGCTGATATAGCGCAATATATTCCTTTAAAAAACCGCTTTGATTGAAGCCGTTATACTTCTTGCGATGGTTTTTTGTCGCAGTCGCTCAATACTCTTGCAAACCGCATGGTTTCCTTTGCCTGCGATATTCGTGTTCAAAGTTTCCGAAATAAAGCAGCGGACTGAAATAGTTCGCTGCTTTGTTACATTTGAGAAATACTATGCGATAAAAGCCGCCATGTAACCATCGCTTTGAACAGAAAAATCAGGTGAAGTCCCTGTTATAAAGCCCTTGGCGTATGAGATATTGTCTTTTATCTGCGAGTATTCCTCGGCGGAAAGGGTGTCGCCAAGTACGAGCTTTTCTCCGGCGGCAATTTTCGTTTCTGTCACAACGGTGGCAAACATCTTATTTGCCGACCAAAAATAGAGGGTTTCTCCCTCGCTGTCATAAATCCCGAAGTCAAAAAGCTGAGTGGAGCTATGGCTGATTATAATATCCCTGTCGGAGTTATTCGCAATAGTAAGCGAAAGCTTAAGCCCGCCGTTCTCCTCTTTGACAGAAGCCGAAACATCTACATTAGTGTCGGCCTTTTCCCAAAGTTCCGCAAGCCTTCCGACAACTGTAACACCCTCCGCACGTGTAGCCGCTGCAAGAGGAAACAGGTAATTGTCGTTTTTACCTTTTATAAGTCCGAGTATGCAGGCGTGCTGTATGTCGGTGCCGTACTCTGGCCTGATGTCAGAGTCATCAGCAAAAACTCGGTAAATCTCAATAAATGCGTAATTACTGAATTTATAATCAAAGGCCCTCATAACAAAATGAATCATTTCATCACGCATAATTGGGTCGTTGGGGCGAAAGCTCGTTTTAGTGTCAATTATTCCGCAAGTCACGAGATCGTAAAGCGCGCTTGCACCCGCATCACTGTTTTTAACATCATTAAAGTAGTCGCTGATGTCGGTAGCGGCAAAGTAGTTGATATTTATGCCGAGTGCTTTATGGAGCAAACGGGCAAACTCCATTCGGGTAATATCTGCATCAGGGCTGAAATTGCCGTTACCCTTTGAAAATATCTCCTGATAGCCGTAATTATTAACCCACTGCTGACTCCAAGTGCCATTTATATCATTGTAATTCTCATTGTTATCCGCTGCAAAGACCCCGAGCGGAAGCGCCATAAGTAGCATTGAAATAATAAGCAGAGATAA
Source organism: Clostridia bacterium (assembly GCA_009929315.1). Taxonomy (GTDB): domain Bacteria; phylum Bacillota; class Clostridia; order Oscillospirales; family Oscillospiraceae; genus UBA2658. Next base: position 91,907 of record SAAS01000009.1, on the reverse strand, counting down.
GCTTATTAACTTAAAATGTTTCATTCAGACTAACTCCTTTTTGATAAATTTCTTTGTGTTTTAGACGAGAAAATAAGTATTTAGTTCCAAACGCTCAATGAAATTTGCAACTTGTAATATAAGGAAAAGAGGCGCCCGTCAAAGCGCCTCTTTTTGGTTTAACTAAATTCGTTTAATAACCGCGCAGATTAGGTTCATATATTTGCCTGCACCGGCCTCCATTGCGGGTCTGTCCGAAACGGCATAGGGGTTATCGGTTTCAAGCCAATCCTGCCAGCTTTCCTCGTAACAGTCCATTTCGGTAATGGAGCTGATTTCCGTCATTTTGGATTTGGTGAAGACTTCCTTCCAATAGTCAAGACTGCGGATTGTGTCGATAGCTTCCTTTGTCCAAGATAAGGCCATTTCATCCGGCAGATAGTCGAGTTCCTGCTTTAACCCGGGAATACAGATAACTATTGACCCGCCTTTCTTTACAAGCGGAGCAAGGTGTTTATCAAGATACTCGTCGTTTCGTCCGAAGTAATGGTAAGAATCAAAGCTGTAAACAGCGTCGAAATACTCATCGGCAAACGGCATATCGTTCGCATCCGCGTGGACAGGCATTATCCGCTTATCAAAGCCGAAATCCGAGAAACGCTTGTAATTTTCCGTTGCATGAATCCATAAATCCATGGCGTACACTGTGGCTTGGCTATGCTCAGCAAGACACATCGAGCTGAGTCCTGTTCCGCAGCCAAGGTCAAGAACCCGTTCGGCACTGCCGACAGGGGAGTGCTTCAGAGCTTCTTCGGCAAGCATTATAACGTTGGGACCCATCAGGTTTTGCTTTAGAAAATCTTTATTCTTATAATCATTCAATTTTTTCATTTCCTTTCAATATTTACCAAAAGCCCCCAATAAAAGTGAAAAAGCAGGCACGATAAACGCACCTGCCATTTATAACAGGTATCCGTCATCTGTTCTTTATAGGAGTTTTAGGCACAACAAACAGAACGGCAAAAGCCGTTCACTTCTTGCGGATACTAAAAACCTATTAAAGAACCGACACCAAGACACCACCTTCTGTTTTTGATGATCTTAATATAACATTTTTTCGCTGTTCCGTCAAATTACATTCATGTTACAGCGAGTAAAAAGATCTTTTAAAATAAGTAGACGATAATTATATCGGACTATTCGTTAAATTTCGGGGCTTGAGCTGTTGTAATATCTTTCTTTCCCGACTGTGCGCTTTTTGTATTCTATTGCTTCTGTCGGACAGGCGCAAATACAGGCCATGCAGTGAGTGCAATTTTTGCCGTATAAAGGCTTTCCCCCTTCAAGTTTTATGTTGTTTAGCGGGCAAAACTCTGCGCATTTTCCACAGGAAATGCACTTATCCGTAACATGAAAGCCTTTGGCGCTGACAATAAGCGAGTAGAAAACAGGGTTAATTAAACTGCTTTTAAGTATATCCGTCACTACCGTTTTCACTTCGGGCAAATCCTGTCCATTTGCAATGAAATCGGAAAGAGCTTTGAGGGTCTTATCCGCTTCGTTCATTAGAAGCTTTGCTTCGGACTTTTCGGTAACATCGTAAACAGCAAGGTAGTTTTCCGGCATAACAAGCGCGGAAACACCTTTTAATTTGAGATCCTTCATTTCGCACAGCTTGCCAATGTAAGTCCCCGCATTTCCGATATCGTCACCGCAGGTCATAACAAAATAAGCCGAATTGCTGCCTTTAAAGCTCCCGCTTTCAATGAAAGCGGAAAACACTCTCGGAAGCCGCCAAGCGTATGTGGGCGAGACAAAAACGTAAGGCGTGTCGGAGAAAAAATCATCCGTCTTTTCTGCCTTAATGTATTCGTTCGCGCAAACAAGCTTATCCTTTGTTTGCAAAGCTATGCTTTCGGCCGCATATCGGCTGTTTCCCGTGCCTGAAAAATAGATAACCATATTGTCAGCCTTTCCAATTGAAGCTTTTGCGGAAATTCTAACACTTAAATAAGTTATTTGCAAGGCAGGAATAATTGATACTGCCACAACAACTATGCTATAATGCCCGTATACAAAATCACTGCGAAAGAGGGAACGGAGAAATGTACGAACTTGTACAGGTAGGTAAAAATAGCTTTTATATAAACAGCCCGGCAAAAATCGGAGTATATAAGCAAAGTGAAAACGAGGTTTATCTTATCGACAGCGGAAACGACAAAGACGCCGGTCGAAAGATTCGGAAAATTCTTGACGAAAACGGATGGAATTTAAAAGGCATAATCAATACACATTCAAACGCCGACCACATCGGTGGCAATCGCTACCTTCAGCAGCAATACAATTGCCGAGTGTTTTCCGCAGGCATTGAAAAAGCCTTCACCGAACACACCCTGCTCGAGCCTTCCTTTCTTTACGGCGGATACCCGTTCAAGGAACTCAGGCACAAGTTTTTGCAGGCGGAGGAAAGCGTTGTTACCGATTTTTCGGACGAAAGCTTTCCTAAGGAACTCGAAATAATACCCCTGCCCGGTCATTTTTTTGATATGGTCGGAATCCGCACACCTGATAACACAGTTTTTCTTGCCGACTGTATAAGCAGCAAGTCAACCCTTGAAAAGTATCAGCTTGCCTTTATTTATGATGTTAAATCATACCTCGATACACTTGACATGGTTGAGAGATTGAGTGCCGATATTTTTGTTCCCTCACACGCGGAGGCGGAGAAGGATTTGAGCGAACTTATAGATTTTAACAGGAAAAAAATATATGAAATCGCGGACTCCATACTGTCCATTTGTTCACAGCCAAGCAACTTCGAGGAAATTTTAAAACAGCTTTTTGACAGATACTGCCTCACCATGAGCTTTGAGCAATATGTACTTGTCGGCAGCACTCTTCGTTCCTACCTTTCGTGGCTCAAGGACTCAGATAAACTCAAAGCATCCTTTGGCGGCAACTATCTTAACTGGTTGCATAATTAGTGCCACATTTAATAATTTTGTAACAATATTCTTTACAAGAATGTGCATATATGCTAGAATACATTAAATTGGGTCTATGATGTATAACTATGTGAGCTTCACATATAAGGCACTTAGATACAAAATATTTTGGAGGTTATAAAATGAGGAACACGAAAAAACTTCTTGCGCTGGTGCTTTCCGTTTTAATGCTCGTCGGCGTAATGGCCGCCTGCGGAACCAAGACTGAAGAAGAATCAGCCGCTCCTTCCGAGGCAGCTTCCACACCTTTTGATCTTTCGGTATGTCTGGCTTCCGAGCCGCAGACTATCGACCCCGCACTCAACTCAGCAGTTGACGGTGCTATTATGATTCAGCACTTCTTTGAAGGACTTATGAAGTGGGTTGATGATGGCAACGGCAACGCACAGCTTGCTCTCGGTCAGGCTGAGTCCATGGACAAGGTCGTAAACGATGACGGCACTGTCACATACACCTTTAAAATTCGCCCCGACGCTAAGTGGAGCGACGGAACCGCTGTTACGGCAAAGGACTTTGTTTACAGCTGGCAGCGTCTTGCTTCCCCCGCAACCGCAGCGGATTATTCCTACATGATTGACATGGTCAAGGGCTTTGCCGAGGTTAACAGCGGCACACCCTCCGGCACTTTCGAAACAAAGCTCAACGAAGAGACCGGCGTTGAGGAGCAGGTTGAAGTTATCAACTATGCCGATCCCACAACTCTCGGCGTTGCTGCCCCCGATGACAGCACCTTTGTTGTTACAATTACTTATGACTGCCCCTATTTTGAAGAAATCTGCGCTTTCCCCGCATGCTATCCCGTTCGTCAGGATGTTATTGAATCAGCCGGCGACCAGTGGACCTTTGATGTTGCTACATATATCAGCAACGGTCCATACAAGATGAGCGAGTGGGAGCACAATTCCTACATCAAGGCAGTAAAAAACGAGAACTATTATGATGTTGCAAATCTCGGCCCCGATTCGATCACCTTCCAGCTGATGGATGATGCAAACGCCATTCTTTCGGCTTTCCAGAGCAAGACCCTTCAGTTCATTGAAGAAGTTCCTGTTGATGAGGTTTCCACTCTTCTTGCAAGCGGCGATTTGAACGTTGTTCCTTATCTCGGTTCATATTATGCCTGCTTCAATGTTGAGAAGGCTCCTTTTGACGACCCCCGTGTCCGCGAAGCATTCTCTCTTGCGATTGACCGCAACTATATTGTTGAAAACGTAACTCAGACCGGCGAAGTTCCCGCAACAGGCTATGTTCCCTATGGTATCAATGATGCCGAGGGCGCAAGCGGTGACGATTTCCGCACGGTTGGCGGCGACTATTATTCAGTTGCTGCCGCAGATTATGAAGCAAACTGCGAAAAGGCTCGCGCCCTGCTTGCAGAAGCCGGCTATCCCGACGGTGTAGGCTTCCCCGCAGTTGAGTATCTTTACAACACAAGCGACCGTCATCAGGCTATCGGTGAGGCTCTTCAGCAGATGTGGCAGACAGAGCTCGGCGTTACAGTCACTCTGAACAACCAGGATTGGGCTGTATTCCTCCAGAACCGTAAGGACGGAAACTATTCAATCGCCCGTAATGGTTGGATTGCAGACTATAACGATGCCTGCACCTTCCTTGACATGTGGTATACGGACGGCGGCAACAACGATGCTCAGTACAGCAACGCTGACTACGACGCGGCAATTGACGCTGCTAAGGCTACCTCCGATCCCGCAGAGCGCATGAAGGCTTTCCACACCGCTGAGGATATTCTCATCGGTCAGGATAAGGTTCTTGCTCCCATTTACTTCTATACTCAAATGTATATGCTTGATCCCACGGTCACTGGCATGTACTATGCTCCGCTCGGCTACTTCTTCTTCGGCTATACTTCAAAGGCCGCTGCATAAGTCCGAACAAACAAAATAGTTTCGGGAGCCGCTCATTTTGGGCGGCTCCCTTTTTAATTACTCAAATTGTTATTTCCAAAAGACTTTATTTGTTCTATAATAAAGTGACCTTAAAGATATGCAGGGAAGAGAAGATATGATTAAACGCAGCTACGGAATTGATTTACTAAAAAGCGTTTCAATGCAAATGATTGTTGTGCTTCATGTCCTCGGTGTCGGCGGTATTCTTGCCGGAACAGGGCAGGGGAGCGCGGCAGGTAACACAGCATGGTTACTTGAAACTCTTAATATCTGCGCAGTAAACTGTTTCGGGCTAGTCAGCGGATATGTTTTATGCAAAGGGCATTACAGACGCTCTCGGCTGGTTTCTCTCTGGCTTCGAGTGGTTCTTGAGTCACTTCTGATAACCGCTGCTTTTGCCGTTTTTATGCGCGGAAGCGTAAAGCCAAGTGACTGGCTAAATGTTTTCACACCTGTAATTCATAATGTTTACTGGTATTTCACAGCATATTTTGCCCTGTTTTTCTTTGTGCCGTACATAAATAAAATGCTTGATTCGCTCTCCGACAGAGAAGCCGCAAGTTTAGCTGTCAGTGTTGTTATAATCTTTGTACTTCTCGGCAACAGTTTGAACAAGGACATTTTCTTTCTTCACGGCGGATATAGTTTTCTCTGGCTCTTATGCCTATATATTTTGGGCGCATGTTTAAGACGAGTTGAGATTAAGGAAAAGTATAATAAGTACCTTTTTCTTTTGGGCTACCTTTTAACCGTTATTGTCGCTTGGGCAATAATGCAGCTGCTAGCCGCGCCGATTGTAATTTCCTATACCTCGCCCTTTATACTGCTGGCTTCAGTTTTGTTGCTGCTTTTCTTCAGACGGCTCGAGCTGCGCTCACCAAAATCACATAAATTTATTTCAATGCTGGCACGAACTTCCTTCGGAGTTTATATAATTCACACACATCCGCTTATCTGGACAAATCTCTTGAGCGACCGCTTTGTTTCTTATCTGAAGTATCCGATTCCCGCGACTTTGGCGCTGGTGCTGATAAGCGCTGTTGCAATCTATGCCGTTTGCACGCTCGGAGATTGGCTGGTTGAGAAATTCTTTAAGCTCATCAGGATTGATATTCTAGAGAAAGCAGTTGACAACATAGGCAAAAACAGGCGAAAACAACAAAATACCCTTTAAAAATTACTGAGGTTGGGCACTTTTTACGAATTGCAAAATGCGGTGATTTCTGTTATATTTTCAATACATACTATTCTTTAGTAAGTTAATCAATAAAACAAAGGAGAAAAGACAATGAAAAAGCCGTTTGTAACGCTTGAACAGCTAAAAGAGCTTTCCAAAGAATTCCCAACCCCTTATCATCTTTATGATGAGCAGGGGATACGCGAGAATGCGCGAAAGCTTTACAAGGCCTTTTCATGGAATAAGGGATTTCGAGAATATTTCGCTGTTAAGGCCACCCCCAACCCCTCAATAATGAAAATTCTAAACGAAGAGGGCTGCGGAATGGACTGCTCATCGCTTACGGAGCTTATGCTTTGTCAGCGCTGCGGTATTTCGGGCGAAAGTATAATGTTCTCCTCAAATGATACCCCTTCCGAAGACTTCCTTCTTGCCGATAAGCTGGGCGCAATAATCAATCTCGACGATATTACCCATATCGATTTTCTTGAAAAAACAATAGGGCACATTCCGGAAAAGATTTGCTGCCGTTACAATCCCGGCGGAAATTTTGAAATCTCGAACACGATAATGGATACCCCGGGCGACGCGAAATACGGCCTTACGAAGCCCCAGATGTTTCAGGCTTTCCGCCTGCTCCGCGATAAGGGCGTAAAGGAATTTGGTATTCACGCGTTTCTTGCCAGTAACACGGTCACAAACGACTATTATCCGACGCTCGCAGCCGTTCTCTTCCGCCTTGCCGTCGAGCTTAAAAATGAGCTTGATGTGCACATCAGCTTTATAAATCTCTCCGGCGGAATAGGGATTCCTTACCGCGAGGACCAAATGTCAGCCGACATCGCCGATATAGGCGACCGTGTTCGCAAGGTCTATAACCAGATACTTGTTCCCGCGGGAATGGGAGACATTGCGCTTTATTCGGAGCTTGGACGTTTCATGCTGGCACCCTTCGGTCATTTGATAACAACGGCTCTTCATCAAAAACATATCCATAAGGACTATATCGGTGTTGATGCCTGCGCCTGCAACCTCATGCGTCCTGCGATGTACGGAGCCTATCACCATATAACGGTTATGGGCAAGGAGAGCGCTCCCGCCGATCATCTCTATGATATAGTCGGTGGTTTGTGCGAAAACAACGACAAATTCGCTATCGACCGCTGGCTTCCTCGTATAGACAACGGCGATTTCCTTGTCATTCATGACACAGGCGCTCACGGACACTCAATGGGCTACAATTATAACGGCAAGCTCCGCAGCGCGGAAATACTGCTGTGTGAGGACGGTTCGGCAAAACTGATACGCCGCGCCGAAACCGCAGAGGATTATTTTTCAACTCTTAACTTTTAGATATCCTAAGCGCGGCAAAAACTATTCGAGCTTTTCTATGGCGGAGGCTGAAACCTCATAAGCGGTTTTGTGTTCCTGCACTCCGTCTGAGTTTTTTATGTAGCTCCTGCTTTGAACTCTGCCTTCCAGCTCAACACTGTCCCCAACACTCCAAAGAGAGGCTTCACGGGCGTTTTGCCCCCACGAAATACAGGGGAGGTAGTCGCTTCGCCCGAACGGACGATTAACCGCGACGAGAATGTCGCAGATTTCCCGTCCCAGCGGCGTCAGTCGAAGGCTCGGCTGTTTGCAGACGGTACCTTTAAGGATTACTTTGTTCTCAGGCTCATCGTCGCAAAATGTAAGCTCACTCGCATAAACAAAAATCAATAGTTTATTTCCGACTCCGCTCTTATTATTATAGGAGCGGAGTTCGCCTTGCACCCTAAGCATTGAAAACTCGTTCGGCTCAATGGCTCGCATCAGCTCTTCATCACAGACAATATTTATTATGTCCTCTGCTCCTGAAAGTCTAGGTATTCTAAGCGGGAAAACATAGAACTTTCTATTGCGGCTGATATGCGAGAAATTTGGTTTGCCTTCCACGGTTCCGCATAGCCGTATTGTGTTCGCCATTATGTCCTTTTCCATAATTACCTCCGATTTTCAATATATTTGTATTTGCTTAAATTCCAATAAGATAACAGCTGCTTTGAGAAATTAAAAATAAGTTGTCCTTTTGCTATCAAAGCTTATTCGATTTTCGGTGCTGATATTCTCGCATACAGCGTATGCCTTGTAATAATTGCAAATATAAAATAATTTCATGCATTGCGAACGCATTATGAAATATATCCTGCATAATGAACAGGAAACTATTCGTCAAATTATCACTTTAGTACAGTAATTAGGCGCATTTGCTTGAAAATATTACCACTTTCAACACAAATTGCACATAATTGTAAAGGTAATATTGCAAGAACCGCTTGACTGAGCTTTATATTTGATATAAAATTCATAAGATACAATTTGCATTTAATTCTGACATGAGGTCTTTTTCGATGTGAGCTTGAAACAGGAGTAATCTGCAAAAAAACAGCAAAGGAAAGCAGGAATAAAAGATATGGCAAAGTATTCCTTAAAAAGGTTGGGCATGGCGCTGCTAACATTATTAGTCGTTGCAAGCCTGACATTTTTATTGATGAACAGCATACCTGGAAGCCCGTGGCTGAGTGAGAAATCACCTTCACAGGCAACAATTGACGCCTTGAATGAAAAATACGGCATGGACAAGCCGGTCATAGTACAACTTGGAAAGTATCTCGAAAATCTGGTTAAAGGCGATATGGGCGTTTCTTTAAAAATGCAGAAAAACCGTCCGGTTGTTGACATTATTAAAGAAATGTTTCCCGTTTCGGCAAGTATCGGCTTTTTTGCTGTTTTATGGGCAACTCTGGTTGGGGTCACACTGGGGTGTCTGGCGGCATATAACAGAGGAAAATGGATTGACAGTTTACTTCGGGTAATCTGTACCATCGGCATATCAATGCCGACCTTTGTTATTGCCTCCTTACTGCTGACGACTTTCGCGGGCAGTAACGAGGCTTTGCGCTTCTTCCCGACTATTTTTAATGCTTCGCTCGGAATCAAGGCATATATTCTGCCTTGTCTTGCTCTGGGGCTGTACCCTATGTGTTATACCGCACGTCAGTCGAGGTCCTCAATGCTTGATGCTTTGGGACAAGATTATATTAAGACCGCGCGCGCCAAGGGACTTCGCAACCCCGTGATTATTTTTAAGCACGCCCTTAGAAACGCGCTTATCCCCGTTATTACATACTTGGGACCGGAAATCGCTTTTGCTTTCTGCGGCGGCTTTGTTGTTGAAACCGTTTTCTCAGTTCCCGGACTTGGGCGCTATTTTATTCAAAGTATTCTGAACCGTGACTACCCCGTTATCATGGGAACAACGATTTTTCTTGCGGCGTTCATTATTATCATGAACTTCTTCGTTGATTTGCTTTACAAAGCGGTTGACCCCAGAATCAGCTATTCGGAAGGAGGGAAATAGGAATGTCGGAAAGAATCAAACGTGCAAGATTCGGCTCGATGCAGCCGGACATTGAAAATTTGCTTGAACTTACCGCTGAAGATTTTGCTCCGGCGACTGATGAGCAGAAGGAAGGCTTCACTGTCGATCGCGAGAGCACCTCTTATTGGAAGGACGCATGGAGAAGGCTGAAGCAAAACAAGGTCGCGATTGTGGCTTTGGGAGTTATTTTTCTCTATATCATCTTCGCTTTTATCGGCCCGATGCTTGTTCCCTACGGCTACGATGAATTTAACAAGGGAGCCGAAAATCTTTACCCTTGGCATTATTCAATAGAAGATAAAGCGATTTTGGACAGCGTATCCGGCGATGACGATGCGCGGCTTGCCGCCGCGCTTGAGGCCGCCGAGACTGAAAAGGGCTCTGCGCTCAGCTCAATCGAAATTGCAAAAATTAAGGCGACAATTAAATCTACAAAACTTGATATAGGTGAGTTTAAGAAGGAAAACGGAATACACCTTCAGCCTTTCGGCTACTCCACAGGTGAGCTTAAAAGAATTGAAGCGGGCGAAAAAGTGTTTCCGCACGTCTTCGGAACCGACAAATACGGACGCGATATAATGGTTCGTCTGATGATAGGCACAAGAGTTTCAATGCTTATCGGTATTTGCGCAGCTCTTCTGGTCTTGCTGATAGGCGCTACCTACGGCTCTATTTCGGGCTTTGCGGGCGGCAGGGTGGACTCGATAATGATGCGAGTGGTTGAGCTTATTTACTCAATGCCCGAGGTTCTCGTTGTTCTGCTGCTTTCAACCGCTTTAAAGCCTGCACTGCTTGCCTTTCAAAACAGCGGTGACGGCCCTATGCAAAACTTGGTGGGGCTTATGGGACCCAATCTGATTTCCCTGTTTGTCGCTTTCGGACTTCTTTATTGGGTCACAATGGCTCGAATAATACGCGGACAGATACTTCAGCTCAAGGAGCAGGAATTTGTTACCGCGGCGAAGGCTCTCGGCGCAAGCTCCGGGCGCATTATTAGACGCCATCTGCTTCCGAACTGCGTGGGACAAATTGTCGTCACAACTTGTCTTCAGATTCCCGAAGCTATTTTTCTGGAGTCGTTTTTATCCTTCCTCGGCGTCGGTGTATCGGCTCCGATGACGAGCTTAGGCTCCATGGCGGCGGACGCTCTGAAGGGCGTTCAAACCTACGGCTACCGTCTTGTTATTCCTGCCGTCATTCTGAGCGTAATGATTTTGTCGCTGAACCTGTTTGGCGACGGACTGCGCGATGCGCTTGACCCGAGACTTAAGAAATAGAAAGGAGGAAATCACTTTGAACAACATTAACGAAAATAAACTGTTGGAAATCAAGGATTTAAGGGTTTCCTTCTTCACACCTGCCGGCGAGGTTAAGGCTGTTGCCGGAATATCATACGACTTAGGCTACGGCGAGGTTATGGGCATCGTCGGCGAATCGGGCTCGGGAAAAAGCGTTGAGGCTTATTCTATAATGGGTCTTCTCCAATCTCCCGGAGAAATTATCGGCGGCTCCATCACCTTTGAGGGCGAGGACGTCCTTGCTTACAGCGACAATCAAATGGTTGATTTTCGCGGTAATAAGGTCGCGATGATTTTCCAAAATCCGATGACTTGCCTCAATCCCGTTTATACGATCGGAAACCAGCTTACGGAAGCGCTCCGTGCTCACAATAAGGATATTTCAGCGGCCGATGCACACAAAAAAGCGGTTGAAATGCTGGAGCTTGTCGGAATAAACAACATCGAAAAACGGATGAAACAGTATCCTCATGAATTCTCAGGCGGAATGCGTCAGAGAGTTATGATTGCCATGGGACTTATCTGCTCACCGAAGCTCCTGATTGCAGATGAGCCGACAACCGCTCTTGACGTTACGATTCAGGCTCAGATTCTTGAGCTTATGAAGGACCTTCAGAAAAAGACAAAAATGGGTATCATCTTTATCACCCACAATTTGGGCGTTGTTGCCGAAATCTGTGATAAAGTATCCGTTATGTACGCAGGGCGCATAGTTGAGCAGGGCTCCGTGAACGACATTTTCTACAAACCTGCGCACCCATACACACTGGGCCTTTTGCGCTCCATGCCCCGTGTTGACGCCGAGGAATATGAGCGTCTTATTCCAATTGAAGGAACCCCCGTTGATATGTGCTGCCCGCCCGAGGGCTGCCTTTTCGCTCCCAGATGTGAGAGCTGCATGCAGATATGCTTAAAAAAATCACCGCCTTATGTGGAACTGGGCGACGGTCACCGCAGCGCCTGTTGGTTGAGGGTACAAGAAAATATGAATAATAAGGAGGAGCAGGCAAATGGATGACAAGGTGCTTCTTCAGGTGCAGAATCTGCACAAATATTTTCATGTAAAGGGCATGAAAGGCCCCGGAGTTCAGGCAGTTGAAAACGTGTCGTTCGCAATAAAGAAGGGCGAAACGCTGGGACTGGTAGGGGAGTCCGGCTGTGGAAAAACAACGCTCGGAAGAACAATCCTCCGCCTTCACGAACCTACAAAAGGGCAAATCATTTATGACGGCAAAACAATATACGACAGCGGAAATCTTGAAATAGCGGAGCTTGACGCAAACGGAAATCAGGTGTTGGATAAAGATGGTAAGCCGCTTACAAAAAAATCAAAGAAGATAGCTGTTGATATGCTCCCGTATCGCCGCAAAATGCAGATAATCTTTCAGGATCCTTCTGCTTCGCTCGACCCGCGAATGACTGTCGGCGAAATTATCGGCGAAGCCATTGATATTCATAAACTGACAAGATCAAAGACAGAGCGCCTTGAGATGATTAAATCTCTTCTCAGCGATGTCGGGCTTAACACCGAGCACGCAAACCGTTTCCCTCACGAGTTTTCCGGCGGTCAGCAACAGCGTGTCGGCATTGCGCGCGCTCTTGCGGTTAAGCCAGAATTTATCGTTTGCGACGAACCGATTTCCGCACTCGACGTTTCTATTCAGTCGCAGATTGTCAATATGCTTGAGGATATGCAGAATGAACTCGGGCTTACTTTCCTTTTCATAGCTCACGATTTGTCCGTAGTTCGTCATATCTCAAATCGTATCGGAGTTATGTATCTCGGAGCTCTTGTTGAACTTGGTGAGAGCTACGAACTAAACAAGCATCCGCTTCATCCTTACACAAAGACGCTTCTGTCCGCGGTGCCCGTTCCCGACCCTGAAAAATCACGTGCAAGACAACGCATAGTCCTTGAGGGTGATATTCCGAGTCCCATGAATCCGCCTACGGGATGCCGCTTCCATACACGCTGCCCTTATGCAAAGCCTATTTGTAAAGAGGCTATTCCCGAATTTAAGGAATATGACAAGGGGCACTGGGCCGCCTGCCATATTTTGGACTAATCTATACAAAACAGCTCTCCCGTTTTTAAGGGAGAGCTGTTTTTGCGTAACCACTATATAAAGTGCAATTCTATATTTTCTCTTTATCTGAAGCATTAGATATGTTAAAATGTAAAAAGTATAAATGTTCATAATATAGCTATTGACACTTGAGGTTTATCATGGTAACATATCGAGAATCAAGTCTGATGGGAGGGCTGTCAGGTGAAATACCTATTAAAAAACTCTACTGTTTTCCTTGACGGTACATTTGTCAAAAAAGACGTTTTTATTGAAGACGGTATTATTGCCGATATAAGCTCAACTATTTCCCGTGTTTCTGCCGACGCAACTTTTGATTTGAATAATTGTTTTGTTTTTCCCGGTCTTATAGATGTTCATGTACATCTAAGAGAGCCGGGTTATTTTTATAAAGAGAGCATTTTCTCGGGAAGCCTTGCCGCGGCCCACGGCGGATTTACGACGGTTTGCGCCATGCCGAACCTTAATCCCGTACCTGACTGTATTGAAAATTTGAGCCGCCAGCTGGAAATTATTAAAAGGGACGCGGTTATAGAAGTTCTGCCCTACGGCAGCATAACAGTCGGTGAAAAGCAGACGGAGCTCTCAGACATGGAGGAGCTTGCGCCTCATGTGTGCGCTTTTTCGGATGACGGAGTTGGCGTTCAAAGCGCAGAAATGATGGAAAAAGCCATGCGCCGTGCAAAAAGTCTTAATAAGATAATTGCCGCGCACTGTGAGGTAATCGAGCTTTTAAACGGCGGCTGCGTACACGACGGCGAGTATGCCGATAAAAACGGCTTAAGAGGGATATCCTCCGAGAGCGAATGGCGCGAAGTTGAGCGCGATATCGAGCTAGTCCGCAAAACGGGCTGCGAGTATCATGTCTGTCACATTTCAACAAAGGAAAGCGTTGATTTAATCCGTAAAGCGAAGGCCGAAGGGTTGCCGATTAGCTGTGAAACGGCTCCGCACTACCTTGTTTTTTGCGACGAGGAGCTGCGCGACGAGGGGCGGTTTAAAATGAATCCTCCAATCAGGAGCAGACAGGACAGACAGGCACTGCTTGACGGAATCTGTGACGGCACGATTGATATGTTAGCCACAGACCACGCCCCCCATTCTGAGGAGGAAAAATCACGAGGTTTGCAGGGAAGCCTTAACGGCATTGTCGGACTAGAAACAGCATTTCCGATTCTATATACAAAACTTGTAAAAGGCGGCTTAATATCCCTTGAGAAGCTACTTGAGCTTATGCAGGTCAATCCCTCAAAGCGCTTCGGTATCGGCTGCGCGCTTGAAATCGGAAAAACGGCAAATTTGACGGTCTTCGATTTGAACCGAGAATATACAATTGACCCGAAGGATTTTCTGTCCAAGGGCCGAAGCACGCCCTTCGAGGGCCTGCGGGTTTTTGGCAAGTGCCTTATGACTATGGTGTCGGGAGCTACCGTTTGGCAGGATAATAGCCTATCCGCCAAAGCAGCATCCGACTGTGAGGTTTAAAATGAAAAAGAGCATCTTTACCATAGAGAATAACGAAAGACTTACTCAGGACGTTTACAAAATGTCGCTTCGCGGCGACACGAGCGATTTTAAAGCTCCGGGGCAGTTTGTCAACATCGAGCTTGAGGGTCTGTATCTTCGCCGTCCGATTTCGGTCTGCGACCTTGACGGCTCAAATCTCACGCTGATTTACAAGGTCGTGGGAAAGGGAACAGAGCAGTTGAGCCGCATGTCAAGAGGGAAGACACTTGATTTACTGACCGGCCTCGGAAACGGCTATGACACACAAAAAAGCGGAAACACCCCGCTCCTAATAGGTGGCGGAGTCGGTGTGCCGCCGCTATACCTTCTGGCAAAAAAGCTGCTTGCAGAGGGTAAAACCCCTACCGCAATTTTGGGATTCAACACGGAATCGGATGTGTTTTACGAAAACGAGTTTCACGCGCTTGGTATGGAGGTGTCGATTACAACAGTTGACGGCAGCCGCGGAACAAAAGGCTTTGTAACGGACGCTATGAAAAACTGCGAGGTGTATTCCTACACATATTCCTGCGGTCCCGAGCTGATGCTGAAGGCGGTTTATCGCGCTTCCGTCACTGAAGGACAGTTCAGCTTCGAGGAACGCATGGGATGCGGCTTCGGAGCCTGCATGGGCTGCAGCTGTGAAACAAAATACGGCTATAAGCGAATCTGCAAGGACGGTCCCGTTTTGGAAAAGGGGGAGATAGTATGGTAGACACTAAGATTACCCTAAGCGGTTTAACGCTCTCAAACCCCGTAATCCCCGCCAGCGGTACCTTTGGCTACGGCGCGGAATTTGCAGAACTTTTTGATATAAATATTCTCGGAAGTCTGTCGTTTAAGGGTACAACACTCGAGCCGCGTTTCGGTAACCCAACACCGCGCATTGCCGAGTGCGAGAGCGGTATGATTAACTCCGTGGGGCTTCAAAACCCGGGACTTAAAGCGGTCTGTGAGCACGAACTGCCAAAGCTCGCCGAGGTATTTAAAAAACCTGTGATCGCTAACTTAAGCGGATTTTCGATTGAAGAATACATTGAGTGCGCAATGGCTATGGATAAGCAACAAAATGTCGGCATAATTGAGGTCAATGTCAGCTGCCCGAATGTACACGGAGGCGGTATGAGCTTCGGCGTTTCGCCCAAGGCTGCCGCGGAGGTGACGCGAGCCGTTAAGGCTGTTACAACCAAGCCTGTGTATATTAAGCTAAGCCCCAATGTCACGGACATAGTTTCAATCGCGCTCGCCTGCGAGGAGGCAGGGGCGGACGGCTTGAGCCTTATAAACACCCTTCTTGCAATGAGAATTGACCTTAAGACCAAAAAGCCGATTCTTGCGAACAAAATGGGCGGTTTGTCAGGCGGTGCTATATTCCCCCTTGCTGTGCGAATGGTCTATCAGGTTTATGAGGCAGTAAAAATCCCCATTATCGGCATGGGCGGCGTATCGTCTGCCGAGGATGTAATTGAGATAATGCTCGCAGGTGCGAGCGCAGTTCAAATCGGCGCGGCAAATCTTAAAAATCCTTATGCCTGCAAGGAAATAATCGAGGACTTGCCTAGAGTAATGGAAAAATACGGGATAAACAGTTTGAGTGAAATTATCGGAGGAGCACACGCTTGAAAGCTTCAAGCATGCGCGGCTGATGCGCCAATTGCTCTCCGCAGAGGCGGAAACCGCAATTGATGCACATTTATATGACCATTCCAAATGGTCGAATGAAAAATTAAACTTAGAAGGGAATGGTCATATAAATGGCAAAAGACGTAATTATAGCTTGTGATTTCAGCAGCAGGGAAGAGGTTCTCGATTTCTTGGATAAATTTCAAGATACAAAGCCGTTTCTGAAAATCGGCATGGAGCTTTTCTACGCCGAAGGGCCGAGTATAGTGCGGGAAATCAAGGCACGCGGACATAAAATTTTTCTCGACCTCAAGCTCCACGATATTCCTAATACCGTAAAAAAATCCATGTCGGTGCTCTCCGCGCTCGATATCGATATGTGCAATGTCCATGCCGCCGGCACGCAGGCGATGATGACTGCGGCGCTTGAGGGCTTAGTACGCGCGGACGGCACAAGACCGCTTTTAATTGCGGTTACGCAGCTCACCTCCACGAGCGAGGAGCGTATGCAAAAGGAGCTGCTCATCGGCGAAAGCCTTGAGGAAACGGTGCTCCATTATGCGGAGAACACAAAAGCTGCGGGGCTTGACGGAATTGTCTGCTCGCCGCTCGAATCGGGGAAGGTTAAGGAGCGCTGCGGAAAAGATTTCCTTACAATAACTCCGGGGGTGCGCTTTGCGGACGCTAAGGCCGACGACCAGGTCCGCATAACAACCCCCGAAAAAGCTCGCGAGCTTGGCAGCGACTATATCGTCGTCGGCAGACCGATAACCGCCGCAGATAACCCTGTGGAGGCCTATGAGCGCTGCTTAAAGGAGTTTTTAGGTAAATAAAAAGCCGCTTCGCGCGGCTTTCAGATAACGAAAGGAATTTTTACTATGGAACAAAATATTGCAAGGGCGCTGCTCTCAATCGGTGCGGTTATAGTAAGACCTGACGAACCCTTTACCTGGGCAAGCGGTATTAAAAGCCCCATTTACTGCGACAACCGCCTTACCTTATCCGCTCCCGAGGTGCGAACTGATATAGAAAGCTCACTGGCGGAACTAATAAAAGAAAAATACCCCGACTGCGAGGTTCTGATGGGAACGAGCACCGCCGGAATCGCCCATGCCGCGATAGTCGGTCATCTTATGGGACTTCCCATGGGCTATGTGCGAAGCGGAGCTAAGGACCACGGCAGAAAAAACCAAATCGAGGGAAAACTTGAAAAAGGCGCAAAGGTAGTTGTTGTTGAAGACCTCATTTCCACGGGCGGAAGTGTGCTCGAAGTCGTGGACGTTTTAAGGGAAGCCGAGGCAGAGGTGCTCGGAATCGTGAGTATATTCACCTACAATATGAAAAAGGGCCTTGAGCGCCTAGAGGAGGCAAAGGTTGTAAATTACAGTCTTACCAACCTTGACGTACTGGCTCAGGTTGCGGCACAGGAAGGGAAAATTGCTCAAGGGGACATTTCGCGGATTCTAACTTTCCGCGACAACCCTTCGGACGAAAGCTGGATTACAGGAGGAGCAAAATGAAAGATTTAATCAGCATAACGGATCTATCCATTGAGGAGCTTCAGGAGCTTATCGACACGGCGGAAGACATCATAGCAAACCCAGAAAAGTACGGCGACAAGTGCAAAAGAAAAAAGCTCGCAACTCTCTTTTTTGAGCCATCAACCCGCACACGCCTCAGTTTTGAAGCCGCAATGCTCGAGCTTGGCGGCGCTGTCATCGGCTTTTCAGAAGCCAGCAGCTCCTCCGCCTCGAAGGGCGAAAGCGTTGCCGACACGGCGCTCACCATAAGCTGTTACGCGGATATAATCGCTATGCGCCACCCGAAGGAGGGCGCGCCTTTGGTCGCTGCCAAGGCGGCGGGTATACCCGTTATCAACGCTGGCGACGGCGGACATAACCACCCCACGCAGACTTTGACCGACCTTCTTACGATTTATCGCGAAAAGGGCAGACTGAATAACCTTAAAATCGGATTTTGCGGCGACTTGAAATTTGGCAGAACGGTTCATTCACTCATATCCGCAATGTCACGTTACGAGGGCAACAGCTTCGTTCTGATTTCTCCCGAAGAGCTTAAAATACCCGGCTATATCAAAAAAGATGTTCTTATTAAAAACGAAATTTCTTTCGTTGAAACCGACAACTGGGAGAACCTGCCCGAACTTGACATTCTCTACATGACGAGAGTTCAGCGCGAGAGATTTTTCAACGAGGCTGACTATCTTCGGTTGCGCGATGTGTTTATCCTCACAATGGATAAGCTTGCGAATGCAAAAGACGACCTTTGCATTATGCACCCTCTGCCACGCGTTAACGAGATTGAGCGCGCCGTGGACAGCGACAAGCGCGCCTGCTATTTTAAGCAGGTGCTAAACGGGAAATTCATACGAATGGCTTTAATTTTAAGGCTGCTCGGCATTGAATAGAGAAGAACGGAGGTGCGGCAATGACTATTGATTCAATCATAAACGGCATAGTTCTCGACCACATTCAAGTCGGCAAAAGCATGGAGATTTACAGGGTGCTCGAGCTTTCCAAGCTTGACTGTTCAGTTGCCATCATTAAAAATGTCAGCAGCAAAAAAGCCGGGCAGAAGGATATAATCAAAATCGACTCGCTAATTGACATTAACCTTGACGTCTTGGGCTACATCGACCCGGGCATAACCGTAAACATTGTCAAAAACGGCGAAATCGTCGAAAAACGTAAGCTTTCTCTTCCTGACATGGTAACAGGCGTTATAAAATGCAAAAACCCCCGCTGCATAACCTCGGTTGAGCAGGAGCTTCCGCATGTCTTTCGCCTTACAGACAGGGAAAAGGGAGTTTATCGCTGCATTTACTGTGAAGCAAAAGCAAAAGGCGAAGCATAATTACTATGCTTCGGCCGTTTCGACTATTACACAGCCTTCGCTCATTACGCGGAGGCTGTTTTCGTTTTGTTCGCAATTGCGGCTTATGAGGATTGTGCTTGCGTCGGACAGCTCAAAAGAAACGTCCGCGGCACCCATGTTGACAATTATAGTGGCTTTTATGCAGTTTTTAAATCGAGTAAACGCGAATACTCCGTTATCGGCGCGAAGCGTCCTGTATGTTCCACCCGTGAACGCGACGCAGGATTTCCTCGCACCGAGAAGCCCTGTGTACCACTCAATAAGCTCCTTGTCCTCGGCACCCCAAGGATAGCAGCGACGGTTAAACGGGTCCTCAAAGCCCTCCAGCCCAGCCTCATCGCCATAATAGATGCTCGGTACGCCTGGCAATGTAAACTGGAGCAAGGTTGCAAGGAAAAGAAGCGCTTTTGCGTGCTGCCTCTCCTCGGCGGATAGCGAAGCGGCAGCCTTCTCGTCCCTGGTGCTGTAAGACTTTCCCCCAAGCACGGTAAGGATTCGCTCGGTATCGTGAGTGCCGAGAATATTCATAAGGCAGTCGAGCGCGGGCTTCGGGTAATTTTCGCAAACGCTTTCAACGATTTCGCGGATGTTCTCAGCATTACCGCTTTTAACAAAGCCGATAATCGCCTCCTTAAAGGGGTAATTCATGACGCTGTCAAGTTCCACGCCCTCAAAGTAATGGCGACGGCGACCGTAAGCGATTTTATTTGAGGCGTCCTCCCAGACTTCGCCTATAATAAGCGCGTCGGGATTTTTGAGTTTAACCGTTTTGCGCAGCTCGCGCAGAAAATTTTCCGAAAGCTCGTCGGCAACGTCAAGCCGCCAGCCATAAGCTCCGAGTGACATCCATTTTTGCAATATGCCGTTAACTCCTGTTATGAAGCTCTTGAAGCTTTCGCTGTTCTTTCTAATTTGCGGCAGAGTTTTTATGCCCCACCACGCGTCATATTTTTCGGGCCATTCCGAAAAGCTGTACCACTCGTAATAGGGCGAGTTTTTCGTCTGATAGGCTCCGTCCTCGCCATAGTTTTTTAAACGGTTAAAATAAACTGAATCTGAGCCTGTGTGGTTAAATACTCCGTCGCATATTACTCGAATGCCGAGTTTCGCTGCTTCCGAGCAAAGCTTTGAAAAAGTCGCTTCGTCGCCGAAGGAAGGATCGATTTTTGTATAATCGGCGGTATCATATTTGTGATTTGACGCAGCCTCAAAAATCGGACTGAGATAAATGCAGGTAATTCCAAGCTCGCCGAGATACGGCAGTTTTTCAATTACTCCGTCAAGGTTTCCGCCGAAAAAGTCGTTGTTTCGGATTTCGCCTTTGTCATCGGGCATATAAACGGGAACTCCACCCCAATCATCACGCGCAAGGGTGTCTTTTTTCAACGGTCGTTCACCGAATTTTCTGAAGCGATCGACAAAAATATGATAAAATGCCCCTCCCATTATCCAATCAGGTGTGGTATAATCGGAACTGTAAACGGAAAGCTGCCATGACCGCGGATCATATTCCGTGAAAGCAGCGCCGCTTCCCGATTTTTCGACAGTCCTTATGCTTCCGCCCGATACAACTTCGAAATGATACCAATAAAGCCCGGCGGTCTCTATCTCGGCATCACCCTCAAAACGGGTGTAGCCGCGCTCTGTCCAGACCTGTGACAGCGTAAATTCGTTTATTTCCCCGTCTTCGTCGTTTAAGAGCACAAGAGTGACCTCTGTCGCTTTGAGCGCTTCGGCTAGCCTGATACCGAACTTCACGCGCTCTCCGCTTTTAACCGCGCCGAAGGGCAATTTATCCAACTCACTGCGTGAGTCAAAAAGTATATCTTCCATAGATTCCTCCGATTTTTCGGAAATAGCTTAAATATAGCCATGATTATAAAGTAAAAACAGCTATTTATCAAGAACGCATTTGTAAGTGCGATACTATAATGTTAGGAGTGAAATAATGACAAAGTCAGAGATTCTCAGTATGTGCGACCACACGGTCCTTCGCACTGATGCGAGTTTTGGAGAGATAGCCGAAAACCTTGAGCTTGCGATAAAGTTTAATTGTGCCTCAATGTGCCTTGCTCCGACGCATGTTTATGAGGCAAAGAAGCTTGTTGGGGAAAAGTTAAAAATATGTACCGTTGTCGGCTTCCCGAACGGGTATAACGACACGGCGACAAAGGTCTTTGAAGCTCGCCATCTGATTGAGGAGGGGGCAGACGAAATTGACGTTGTGATAAACCTCGGCTGGGCGACAAGCGGAATGTTCGCCGCCGTTGAAGACGAGCTAAAGCAGCTTAGAGCTGCCACAGAGGGCTATATACTCAAGGTCATTGTTGAAACCAGCAAGCTGTCTGAGAGCGTTTTTCCCGAAATCTGCAAAATTGTTTCGCGTTCTGGTGCAGATTATATAAAAACTTCCACCGGCTTTGCCGAAAGGGGAGCCACGGTGCAGGATGTTGAAATTATGCGCCGCGAGTGCGCACCCGAAACCAAAATCAAGGCCGCAGGCGGAATATCCAGCTTTGAGGATGCGGAAGCGATGATTAAAGCCGGTGCAACAAGGCTCGGCACGAGCAGGCTCGTAAAGCTTATGCTTTCGGATAACAAGGATTCAAAAAACAGCTTGACATATTGAGAAATTACTGTTAGTATACCATAGTTAGAACAAAGTAGGTTCGGTTGGTATCCGTCCTCACCCTGCCACAATGGTGCGCATGGGTTAATAAAACCATCATTAGCCGAAGGCTGATTATGTGTATTATTATGCGGGTGCCGTTTGCACCCGCATTTTTCTTTGGGGATAACCCCCGTCATTTACGCTTGGAGGTGTTAAATATAGCAAACTTGGCTCATCAGATTAACGAGGAAATACTTGATAAGGAAGTTCGTCTTATCAGCGATACGGGTGAACAGCTCGGAATAATGCCCCTACAGGCGGCACTTGATATCGCTATGCAAAAAGAGATGGATCTGGTCAAAATTGCTCCCGGCTCTGTTCCGCCCGTATGCAAAATAATGGATTACGGCAAATTCCGTTTTGAGCAGGCGAAAAAGGACAAGGAAGCGAAGAAGAACCAGCATATTGTCGAGGTCAAGGAAATCCGCATGTCACCCGGTATCGGCGATAACGATTTCGCTACTAAGCTGAGGAGCGCTCAGAAATTTATCCACGACGGCGACCGAGTGAAGGTTTCCGTCCGTTTCAGAGGCAGAGAGATGGCCCACACAAATCTGGGCGAGATACTGCTGAGAGACTTTGCGGAAAAATGCTCTGAGATTGCCGTCCTTGATAAAGAGCCTAAGCTCGAGGGACGGAGTATGTCTATATTCTTATCACCCAAACAATCATCTTCTAATAAATAACATTTCATTCAAAGGAGTAAACCGTTATGCCTAAGCTCAAAACGCACAGTGGCGCAAAAAAGAGATTCAGTCTCACAAAATCCGGCAAGGTAAAACGCTCGCACGCTTATACCTCCCATCTTCTTAACGGTCACGGAAAGACCACAAAGAGCAAAAGACAGCTCCGTAAGGGAACCTATGCCGATACCACAAACGAGTCTGCGATTAAACGCATGATTCCCTACAAATAAGGAGGATCTTTAAAGATGGCTAGAATAAAAGGCGCGATGATGACGCGCAAGAGAAGAAATAAAGTTCTTGGCATGGCCAAGGGTTATTGGGGCGCAAAGTCCACCCACTACAAAATGGCCAATCAGGCTGTTATGAAATCCCTCACCTACGCTTATGTCGGACGTAAGCACAAGAAGAGAGATTTCCGCAAGCTCTGGATTACCCGTATCAGCGCGGCAACCAAGATGAACGGCATGAATTATTCCACCTTCATGCACGGCCTTAAGCTTGCTGGTCTTGATATGAACCGCAAGATGCTTTCCGAAATCGCAATCCATGAGCCGGAAGCCTTCACAGCTCTCACCGAAAAAGCGAAGGCCGCTCTCAAGGCATAACAAAAATCGACTTCATTTTTGCGGACAGCTTTACAGCTGTCCGCTTTTATGTTACTTTCTTAATGTGCGAGGTGAATCAAGATGATTGAGTTGACAATAGACGAACTAAAAACCGCGGCTGGAACACTTAAGGTTGGGGATAGGGTTCTCCTTAGCGGTACTGTATATACGGCGCGTGACGCGGCTCACAAGCGCATTATTGAACTGCTTGATAGGGGAGAAACTCTGCCCTTTGATATAAACGGAGCGGTGATTTATTACACCGGTCCGACTCCCGCCCAAAACGGCAGACCTGTCGGCTCCTGCGGACCGACCACTTCTATTCGTATGGATAAGTTTACGCCGAGGCTTTTGGACTTGGGACTTCTGGGTATAATCGGTAAGGGCGAGAGGGGACAGGCTGTGTGCGATGCGCTTTTGCGTAACGCCTCCGTCTATTTTTGTGCCGTCGGCGGCGCCGGCGCGCTTATGGCAAGCCATGTCATTGAAACGCAGGAAATTGCGTTTTTCGATTTGGGCTGCGAAAGTGTAAAGCGTCTCGTTGTAGACAGGCTTCCTTTAACCGTTTGTATTGATGCGCATGGCGGAAATATTTTTTCCGATGAAAAAGGGAAATACTCTCAAATTTAAGTGATACTCCGAAAGGGTTTAAATGAAAAATATACTCGCCGGCACACTGCTTGCAATACTTGTCCTTCTTTTTACAACTGCTCTGGGACTTGCGGTAATTCAACTAACCGACTTTCCGTACATTCTTGATGTCGGTTTACTTAACATCAGCGAAAACTCGGGTTTGCCCGACGGGGAAATAATCGAAAATTACAAAGCTATAATGGACTACCTGTCGCCATTTTCGGAGAAAGCATTTGAACTTCCGTCGCTTGCTCACTCTGCCAGAGCCGATTTTCATTTTGCGGAAGTAAAAGCTTTATTCAACAATCTTTATATATCCGCAGCGGCAGCGGCGCTATTATTGGCGATATTGGCGGCAATGAAAACCGTTTCCAAAAGGGCGCTTAGGATTTCCGGAGCGGTCACCCTTGCGGTACCGTCTGTTATAACGGCAGCGGCGCTGATTAATTTTGACGTGTCTTTTAATCTCTTTCATGAAGTGTTTTTTAACGGCGAATCGTGGTTGTTCAGTTCGCAAACCGACAGTTTTATTACTATACTGCCAAGCACTTTCTTCATGCACTGTGGACTATTTATTGCGCTGTTCTGGCTGACAGCCGCGATTTTACAGTTAATAATCGGATATTCGGATGTTAAATCCCGCAATGCATAGTTATTGCGGGATTTTTTTATATTGGAACATAATTCCTTCTTCGCCGTCTTAAGTTTGTTCGAAACGGAGGAGGGCACATTAAAAAATTCGCTATGTTAACGGGACTATACTCTCTGACCCACTTTCTTGTCGACTTCACCTGTGCCTATCTGATTTTTTTCAGGCTCAGAGGCTCGGATTTCTGGCTTGTCAGCCTAATTACATACAATTTTTTTGCTTTTGCCATGCAGATGCCGCTCGGAGTAGTTGCGGATGCAGTTAATCACAATCGCCTTTTTGCCTGCATCGGCTGTCTTATGATAATACTTTCTCCTTTTCTGATTGAGGTTCCTATTCTTTTTTGCGGCGTTTTAGGCTCGGGAAACGCCCTGTTTCACATAGGCGCGGGGAGAGATGTACTTCTGCGTTCCGGTAAAAGCTACACCGCTTTAGGTCTTTTTGTTTCCCCGGGGGCAATCGGTCTTTTTCTCGGAACACTTTGCGGAATAAGTGAGATACTTCCGCAATATGCGGTTTTGAGTTTGCTCTTTGCGGACGCCGCGGCATTGTATATTCTCATTCCGAAGCTTCGCACAAAGCTTTCTGCCGAATCGGAAGCAGTATTAGTTCCAAAGCGCCCTTTCCGCGACTTTTCAATTATGCTGATTTGCCTCATTCTGGTTGTCTGTCTGCGCTCTTATGTCGGAGCTACACTTACATTCCCTTGGAAAAGTGAGGGCAGCTTCGCGCTCTTTCTCGTAATATCAGTTGTTATGGGAAAGGCTGCTGGCGGTTTCTTAGCTGATCATTTCGGAGCTCTTAAAACGGTCTTCGCATCGCTTTTGCTGAGTTCGGTACTCTTCCTGTTTTATAAAACACCGATTTGCGGAATAATCGCCGTTTTCCTTTTCAATATGTCTATGCCGATTACCTTGGGAGCCGTCAGGCAGCTTATGCCTCAAAGGCTCGGCTTTGGTTTCGGACTGCTTACCTTCGGACTGTTTCTCGGGATTGTTCCTGTATTTCTGAATTTTAATAAGCTCCTGGTAATGCCTTACGGATACACTTTGGCAGCTGTAATTTCCTCGGGACTGCTTTATTACGGACTAAAGGAGCAAAGCCATGCAGCTTGATTTTGTTTGGACGCTTGTCGTATCACTTGCTCTCACGTTAGTACTTGAGACCGTATTCTGTCTTGTTGCAGGACTTCGGGGTGTCAGAAACCTAATAATTCTGGTGCTGGTGAACATTCTTACGAATCCGCCTGTCGTACTGCTGAGTAGTATTCTCTTAAAAACCACAAATTTGCCCCGTTTCCTTATAATCACAGTATTGGAACTGACGGCAATTTTGGTTGAAGCTATGTGTTACAGACGCTGCGGAGAAAACATAAGACATCCGTTTGTGCTGTCGTTCGGAGCCAACACATTTTCATATTTTACGGCACTAATAATAAATCACTTAATTTAGGAGGCACTATTATGAATAACAAGTGCATGAAAAAAATCGCTTTCCTTGCGTTTACCTGCGTCATTCTTGTTTCTATGCTCTGCGGCTTCGCCCTTGCGGACGTAATATTTGAGCCGGAGGACGACTTCTATAATTCGCATTCAAGTGAATGTGAGTATGTAAATCGCGATTATTACGCAAACGGTGAGAGCGGCTTCACAGAGCTTTTCACAAAGCCCAACGGAAGCAGCCTCGGCTTTGCAGATAATGGTGAGCTGTTTCACGTTCAGTTTACCTACAAGCAGGGGGATGAGCTTTGGGGACTCGCCGAATATTCCGAGAGCGGCAGCAAGCTTATAGCGAGAAACGGGGACACATATAAAACAGCTTGGATTAAAATAAGCGATATGTCTTTAAAATACGACTATATAAGCTTCGACGAAGCACATTCCTCAGAATATAAAAATTATGATGGCGACTACTCTGAGCTTACAGGCGCAACAAATATTGTGATGTGGACTTTTCCTAATTCCGGCGAATCAAGCGGATCGATTGACAAAGCAGACGAGAATTTGACCTTTACAAACGTATATACCGATATCGACGGAGCTCAATGGGGCTTTGTCAGCTATTATTACGGTATGAAAAACTTCTGGATATGCCTTAGCGACCCAAGCGGCACCGAAAAGCCCGCAATTGATGTTCCCGCTGTCGTCCTTAACTCTCCGGAGCCAAACTCAGAGCCCGAATCTACTGCAAACGATATGTCAACCGTAATAATCATCTGTGTTGCCGCGGCTATGCTCTGCTCCGCCGCTGCTTTAGCTTTGCTGAAGAAAAAGAAAAACTAGTTTGAAGTATCAAAATAGAGCTAAACCCCGAAGAGCAGCTGATGTTCTTCGGGGTTTTTGTATGATTTAATTTGTGTATTGACAAAAATTATAAGTAATGCTATTCTATATATGGAGTTAGACGTGTCTAACTGTTCCAATTTGTAGTTTCGGCAATATCGAGAAAAGGAGAATGCTTATGAAAACGCTCGGAAACGTCAATGTAGGCGGCAGGGCAAGAGTTGTTAAACTTCATGGTGAAGGCGCCGTAAGAAGACGTATAATGGATATGGGAGTAACAAAGGGCGCCGATGTTTATATAAGAAAAGTTGCACCTCTGGGAGATCCCATTGAAATAATGGTTAGGGGATATGAGCTTACCGTCAGAAAGTCTGATGCCGCCATGATAGAAGTTCAATAGATAAATTACACAATAAAGAACACGCGAATTATTTTTTGGGGGTGCAGTTAGAGGCCTCTAATTGAAATTGCGGGAGGAATGAAAATGAATGTTAAGATTGCGCTTGCCGGAAATCCCAATAGCGGTAAGACAACTATGTTTAACGACTTAACGGGCAGCAACCAATATGTCGGCAATTGGCCCGGGGTAACTGTTGAAAAAAAAGAGGGAAAGCTTAAAGGTGACAGGACCACGGTGATTCAGGATTTGCCCGGGATATATTCCTTGTCGCCATATACGCTTGAGGAGGTTGTTGCGAGAAATTACCTCGTTAACGACAAGCCCGACGCGATAATCAACGTAGTTGACGCGACGAACATTGAGCGCAACCTCTATCTTACAACACAGCTGATTGAGCTGGGTATACCCGTTGTTATAGCGCTTAACATGATTGATATAGTCAGAAAATACGGTGACACAATCGACTTGGAGGGGCTGTCCAAAGCTTTGGGCTGTAAAGTTTTTGAAACCTCGGCGTTAAAAGGCGAAGGTTCACAGGATGCCGCTGAGTATGCCGTGAAAATTGCGACACAGGGTGAAGCTGTTAGGATTCCTCCGATTTTTCGCGGAAGCGTCGAGCACGCGCTTGCTCACATCGAGGAATCTCTGGAGAATTTGGTGCCTGAACGCTATTTGCGCTGGTACGCGGTTAAGGTTTTTGAAAGGGACAAGGAAGTATTAAAGGAGCTAAAGCTGGACCCTAAGGAATGGGCTCATATCGACGGGCACATTAAGGACTGCGAAAAAGAGCTTGACGATGATTCCGAGAGTATAATAACGATTGAGCGTTACGACTACATTGAAAAGGTGGTAAAAGCCTGTTCAGCGAAGAAAAACCGCTCCGGTGCTACCATTTCGGATAAAATTGACGCTATTGTCACAAATCGAATACTCGCTCTGCCGATATTCGCGCTTGTAATGTTTTTTGTATATTACATCTCGATAAGCACCTTGGGGAGCTGGGCGTCGGGCTGGGTTAACGATACGCTGTTCTCAAAGCTGATAAGCGGAAACCTGTCATTGTGGTTTCAAAGCATAAGCGTCGCCCCGTGGCTCTCAGGGCTTGTTGTTGACGGAATTATTGCCGGCGTGGGAGCCGTGCTCGGCTTTTTGCCGCAAATGCTGATTTTATTTCTCATGCTTTCCTTGCTTGAGGATATTGGCTATATGTCGAGAATTGCCTTCATAATGGATAAGGTCTTTCGTCGCTTCGGACTTTCGGGAAAAAGCTTCATTCCGATGCTCATCGGTTCCGGCTGCTCCGTTCCCGGGATTATGGCTTCGCGCACAATCGAAAATGAGCGTGACAGGCGAATGACAATTATGACCACCTCATTTATTCCCTGCGGAGCGAAAATGCCCTTCGTCGGTTTGATTGCGGGAGCCTTGTTCGGCGGAAGCGGCTGGGTTGCCACCTCGGCATATTTTTTGGGGATCGCCTCTGTCATTATTTCGGGAATAATACTTAAAAAAACGAGACCCTTTGCCGGAGCGGAGGCGCCCTTTGTTATGGAGCTTCCTCCTTATCATACGCCCTCGTCAAAAAACATATTCAGGGCTACATGGGAGCGAGTATCCTCCTTCGTCGTGAAAGCGGGAACCCTGATTCTGGTGTCCTCAATAGTCCTATGGTTTTTGCAGGCGTTCGGAATTGAAAACGGCAGACTCGCAATGATAAGTGACAACAACTACAGTCTCCTTGCTTATCTCGGCAAGTTTATCGCTCCGATTTTCGTTCCCTTGGGCTTTGGTCATTGGCAGGCTGCGGTTGCAAGCATATCAGGTCTCCTCGCCAAGGAAACTATTGTAGCGACCTTCGGAATCCTCTACGGTATCAATTCGGCTGCATCAAACGGCGGTGACTATCTGCCGAGGCTTGCACAGGATTTCACGACTATCTCAGCATACAGCTTTATGATGTTTAACCTGCTGTGCGCACCTTGCTTTGCCGCAATGGGCGCAATAAAGAGAGAAATGAACAGCGGAAAGTGGACCTTTGCGGCGCTTGCTTACCTAACTATTTTTGCCTATGTCGTCTCACTGATATTTAATCAGCTGGCACTACTTTTGAAGGGCGGCAACTTCGGAATATGGACGGCAGCCGCGTTTATACTTCTGGCAGGCTTTATATATCTTATACTCAGAAAAAACCCATACAAGTCAGAAAGCAAGGCAGGTGCTTAATATGCTTACATTTATTACTGAAAATTTGGGAACGCTCATCGTCGGAGCTGTTGTTCTGGGCATAACCGTGCTTATTGTTGCCGGGCTGATTCGCAGAGGGAAGAAAAGCTTTTGCTCCTGCAGCGGCGACTGCTCAAGCTGCGGCGGCTGCACAGGCTGCGATTATAAAAGCTGCGACAATAACATCGTTATAAAGAAAGCAGATAAACCAAAATAGCAAGACAAAATGATTAACTGCGGTTTCAATCGTGAGCCGCAGTTAATTTTTACCTTTAACAGTAATGCAAGAAAGTGATTATAATGTACTTGGAGCATAATTTTGCATCGTTCGGTTTTGCTATTATGCATAAATATATACATTCTGGGCAAATACGCCTATTATGCTTGCAAAGATGAAGAATTGGGATTATAATAATTTCAGTATTCAGTCAATTGGAAGGTGCGGTTATGAAAGAATTATCAAGAGCGGCTTCGGAGGTCAGAGCCTCCACAACTTTAGCGGTTGACGCGTTGGCAAAGCAAATGCAGGCAGACGGACTTGATGTCATCGGATTCGGAACCGGAGAACCGGATTTCGATACTCCGGATAATATAAAGGCTGCGGGAATTAAGGCCATAAACGAAGGAAAGACGAAATACACGCCTGCGGCGGGTCTTATAAATCTCAGAAAAGCCGCGGCTGCAAGGCTTAAGCTCGACTTCAATCTCGATTACGAGTTTACTCAGATTACTGTCGCAAGCGGAGCCAAGCACAGTGTTTATATAGCGCTTGTAGCAATTTTAAATCCCGGCGATGAGGTTGTTCTTCCGGCTCCTTTCTGGGTCAGTTACTATGAGATGATTCGCATGGCAGGCGGTGTTCCCGTTATTGTCGAGGCAGGGGAGGAGCAGCACTTCAAAATCACCCCCGAACAGCTCGAGGGCGCAATCAGTTCCAAGACAAAGGCAATTATGATTAACAACCCGTCAAATCCTACCGGTATGCTGTATACTCGCGAGGAGCTCGTGAAAATTGCCGAGGTCTGCAAAAAGCACGACATCTACATCATCGCCGATGAGATTTACAGCGGTCTGGTTTATGACGGTAAGGAATTTGTCAGCATAGCGACCCTTTCACAGGACACTTACGAGCGCACGATACTGATTACAGGCGTTTCAAAGTCTTATGCCATGACGGGCTGGCGCATAGGCTATGCCGCGGCAAATCCCAAGATTTCAAAGATTATGGCAAACTATTTGAGCCATTCCACGGGCGCGCCCGGGACAATGAACCAGATCGCCGCAATTGAGGCCCTTGCCGGTCCGCAGGACGGTATCGAAGCGATGCGCAAGGTTTTTGAGGTTCGCCGCAACTACATTGTTAAGCGCATGAACGAAATTGAGGGCGTCAGTTGTATCGTTCCCGACGGAGCATTCTATGTTATGATGAACCTGAAGGAGCAAATCGGCAAAACCTACGGCGGAAAGCTGATTGAAAACGATGATGATTTCGCCGTTGCCTTCCTTGAGCAGGCTAAGGTTGCCGTTGTTCCCTGTTCGGGCTTCGGAGCACCAAATTTTGTCCGATGGACCTACGCCGCTTCAATGGAAAACATTCGCGAGGGTCTGAACAGACTTGAGACATTTCTTAAAAGTTAACATTAAGCAAGGCTTTTGGGCGCAAAGCTCAAAAGCCTTGTTCTTCAATAAAGCTATTGCTTTGTTCGGCACAAACTAATATAATTGTCGATGAAAGGTTGTGCACCGATGAAAAACACTTATGAAAGCCCGCTGTGTTCACGCTATGCAAGCAGTGAAATGCAGTATATTTTTTCGCCAGACAAGAAATTTACCACTTGGCACAAATTATGGATTGCCCTCGCCAGAGCCGAAATGCGTCTTGGCCTTCCTGTAACTCAGGAGCAAGTTTCCGAAATGGAAGCCCATGCGCAAGTAGTCGACTATGAGTATGCCGCCGAAATGGAGAAGAAGCTTCGCCACGACGTTATGGCCCATGTCCATGCCTTCGGCAGACAGTGCCCTAAGGCTATGCCGATAATTCATTTGGGCGCGACAAGCTGCTACGTTGGCGACAATACAGATATTATCATAATGCGCGAAGGACTTGAGCTTATTCGCAGCGAGCTTGTCAATACCATATCCCGTCTTGCGGCGTTCGCGGATAAATATAAGTCCGTACCGACTCTCGGCTTCACTCATTTTCAGCCGGCGCAGCTGACAACCGTCGGAAAGCGCGCAACTTTGTGGATTAACGATTTGCTGCTCGACCTTGATGAAGTTAATTACCGTATCGCCTCCCTGAAACTGCTCGGCTCAAAGGGCACAACGGGCACACAGGCAAGCTTTTTGGAGCTCTTCGACGGCGACCACTCTAAGTGCGTTGAGCTTGAGCGGCTTATTGCCGAGGAAATGGGATTTGAGGCCTGCGTTCCTGTTTCGGGGCAGACTTATTCAAGAAAAATTGACGCAGCTGTTTTGGCGACCTTGTCAGGAATTGCCCAGAGCGCGGGAAAATTTGCCACCGATATGCGTCTTTTGTCCCACGAGAAGGAGCTTGAGGAGCCCTTTGAAACGAACCAGATCGGCTCATCCGCAATGCCGTATAAGCGTAATCCAATGCGCTGTGAGCGAATCTGTTCCCTTGCCCGTTATGTCATAGTAGATGCACAGAATCCCGCGCTGACCTCCTACAATCAGTGGTTTGAGCGTACTCTGGACGATTCGGCGAATAAGCGCATTTCTGTGCCGGAAGCATTTCTTGCGGTGGACTCAATGCTTAACATTTATCTCAATGTCGCTTCGGGGATTAAGGTCTATGAGAAGGTCATTGAAAAACACTTGGCCGAGGAACTGCCCTTCATGGCAACTGAAAACATTATGATGGACGCAGTAAAAAAGGGCGGTGACCGTCAGGCGCTGCACGAGCGTATCCGCGTTCATTCGATTGCCGCGGGAGCGGTGGTCAAAGAGCAGGGACTTCCGAACGACCTCGTAAAGAGAATCGCTTCCGACCCGCTGTTCGGTCTTGACGAGCAAGAGATTATGGCAAGTCTTGACGCCGTAAAATATGTCGGGCGTTCACCCGAGCAGGTGACGGAATTTTTAGCTAAAGACGTTAAACCTGTTTTAGAAAGCTACGCGCACTTATTGAGCGAGAATAACGGCGAATTAAAAGTATAAAGCTAAAAGCCCCCAAGCTGATAATTTGGCTTGGGGGTTTATTTTGCTTTTTCACCTGTGTTGACTTACTCTGCGGGCAATTATATAATAGGCGCAAGGTTTTTTAATTGCATAGCGGTCATGGCTTTACCATAGGATACAAAGAGGTGATTGCTGTGATAAAAACGATAAAGCTGAGCGGCTTACTATTTATTTTTCTTATGATAGCGGCGGTGCTTTCGGCGGCGGTTTTTCTCTTGTTCGCTGAGAATTACGGTTTTTTGCCGCTTTTTACGTTTACTAATTCTGAAATGCCCCTGCTTGTTATCGATCCGGGACACGGCGGAGCCGACGGCGGAGCCGTTTCGCTCACAGGTACTTACGAAAGCGAGATCAATCTTGAAATTGCGCTCAAAATGGCGGCTCTTTGTCAGCTTTGCGGAACTGATTTTATTATGACACGCGACAGTGAGGACATTTCTTATCCCGAGTCCGCAAAAAGCATCGCGAGCAAAAAGAAGTATGACCAGAAGCAGAGAGTTGAACTTATTAACAGTACAGCAAACGCGGTTTTAATCAGTATACATCAAAACTGCTATCCGCATGCCTCGCCGCACGGCCCGCAGTCGTTTTATTCTGTTAACGATGCAAGCAGCAACCTCTCGGTTTTAATTCAAAACTCAATGAACTTTAGTCTGTGTCCCGAAAACAGGCGCATTGCGACACCTGTTGATAAAAGCGTTTATCTTTTTAAAAATATCACTTGTCCCGCCGCTCTTATTGAGTGCGGGTTTATTTCGAACCCTGAGGAATCAAAGCTTCTTGATAAAGACAGCTACAGGCTTAAAATCGCAATGGCGCTGACCTGCGCCTATCTCCAATACTTAGATGAATAGCGAAGGTGCTTTATATGAAATCAAAAACGGTGTTTTTCTGCTCGGATTGCGGTTATGAATCGCCCAAATGGTCGGGAAGATGCCCCTCTTGCGGCGCATGGAACACAATTGTCGAAGCGCCCGCCGAAGCTAAAACTAAAAGCGGGGCTTCCTTCTCGTCGAGAAGAACCCCGATTAACCGCCCGGAGCTTCTTTCCGATTTAGGGACGGACGATGAAATCCGCTTTTCAACAGGTTTTGATGAATTTGACCGTGTACTGGGCGGGGGAGCTGTTCGAGGCTCCTTGGTACTTGTCGGCGGCGCTCCGGGAATCGGAAAATCCACCTTACTGCTTCAATTTTGCGGCAAAGCCGACAAAAGGGAAAAGATTCTCTATGTCACGGGAGAGGAAAGCAAACGCCAGCTCAAAATGCGCGCCGAACGCCTCGGCGCTGACACTAATCAGCTTTATGTGCTGGCCGAAACCGATCTTAACGAGATTATTTCCGCAGTCGGCGAGCTTAAGCCCGATGTACTGATTATCGATTCGGTTCAAACCATGTATAATCCCGAGCTTACCGCAAGCCCCGGCAGCGTAACACAGGTTAAGGACTGCACAATGGCGATAATGCAGCTTGCTAAGAGCGGAAATTTGACCGCCTTCATTGTCGGACATGTTAACAAGGAAGGTGCTATCGCAGGCCCGAAAGTTCTTGAGCACATGGTCGACTGCGTTCTCTATTTTGAGGGCGAGCGCGGTCTTAGTTACCGAATTTTGAGAGCAGCGAAAAACCGTTTTGGGTCTACAAACGAGATAGGCGTTTTTGAAATGGGGGATAGAGGCCTTTCCGAGGTTAAAAATCCTTCGGAAATGCTGCTTTCGGGCAGACCGCTAAACAGCCCCGGCACATGTGTTACCTGCGTTATGGAGGGTACACGCCCGATTCTTGCCGAAATTCAGGCACTCATATCTCCCGCGGGTTTCAGCGGTGCACGCCGAAATGCAAACGGGATAGATTATAACCGCGCAACACTCCTGCTCGCCGTACTTGAAAAGCGCGGCGGTATCCCTGTCGGAAGCTGCGACGCCTATATAAACGTAATCGGCGGACTCGAGCTCAACGAACCCGCGGTCGATTTGGCAACTGTTCTCGCAATCGCTTCAAGCCACCGCGATAAAGCAATCGGCAATGACCTTGCCGCTGTCGGTGAAGTCGGACTGACAGGGGAGATAAGGAGCGTAAACGCTCTTAACCAGCGCCTGAGTGAAATCGCAAGACTGGGTTTTAAACGCTGCGTAATTCCTGCCCATGTCCGTGACGATATTCGTGCTCCGAAGGGGCTTGAACTCATCTCGGTGAAAAACATTCGAGAGGCGATTACCGCGGTTTTGTAAATTGTCGGTTCAGGAGTTATTATGCCGCACTTTGTTATTCTCCCTAATCTGCCAAATAGTAGGGTAGCCGTCGTAGCAGTAGGTGAGGACTATGCCGCTATAATTTCAACGGCGCTTGAGCCCTTTGGAATTATAGCGCTGTCTTGCCCGAAAAACAGCTTACTCGACTCACGGCTATCCTCGCACATTGATCTTAGCCTCTTTCATCTCGGAGGAGAGGCATTTGTCCTTGCGAAATCGCTTATCGGCAGCTCTTTTTCAGACAAGCTAACTCAAATGGGCGCAAAAATCTGCTATTCCGCCTCCGACATCTCGCCGAAATATCCGAGTGACGCCTTTCTTTGCGCTCTGACAAACGGCAGTAAGCTTTTTCATAATGAGGATATTTGCGACCCACTCATAAATAGCTGTTACGTCGAAAAACTAATTCATGTAAATCAGGGCTACGCCAAATGTTCCGCCTGCCTGATTAATGAAAACGCAGCAATCAGCTCCGATTCGGGTATTATAAAAGCCATGCGAGAGCAGGGAATGGATGTTCTTGAGATTTCTTCCTGCGGAATACAGCTGCAGGGTTTTGCACATGGCTTTATAGGCGGCGCGGCTTTTAAGATTTCCGCGGACGAGCTTGCTTTCACCGGAACAATAAATGATCACCCCAGCAAAGCTGATATTTTGGGCTTTTTGAAGCTTCACAATATTAAGCCTGTTTTTCTGACGGACAAGCCGATTTTCGATATCGGCTCTGCTATTCCATTAACCGAGATTTGATACTGTTAGATACAATAAAGAAACAAAGGCGCGGAAGAAAAACTTCCGCGCCTTTAATATGTAACCGTATATTAGGGATAGTAGGTTGCGCCGACAGCCGATTCACCTGAATAGGACTCAACCTCAGCCTCTATCGGAGAAGTCTGATTGCGCAGTTTATATACGCAGGAAACAGTTATCGTCTGTCCCGGAGATATAGTGGTATAGTAATCTATGTCCGTGTCGGAATCGACTGTTTCATAAGTTGTTTCAAGTGAAATACCGTCTTGATATGCATAGGTATATGTTTCGTTGTAAAAACTTGTGTCGTAGGTAGTGTTATTCGTAAACTGATAATAAACCCTTACAGCCGCATATCCGTTAGCGTCGGTAACCGCCTCCGCGTCCCCAACCTCAACATAAATACTGTCCAAATCGCCGGTTTCGGGGAGCTGCGTTGTCCACTGAGGGTCGAGTACGGGAACTACAACATAAGGAGTCGGAGCTCCGGGCAAATTGTTTGGGTCAAAAGTTGCATAAACAACACCGCCCGCTTCGCCCTCGTCATAACCATAAATCGCAAAGTCAATACTTCCGCCGCTGGGGTTGCACTTAAACTCGACCCAGCACTGAATGGTTATATCCGGTCGAATATTATACATGCTGTTGTTGACCGTTGTATCGTCATAATAGGTTTCATAGAGATCAGATCCATCCTGCGTGGCATAATAGCCGACACAGTCATAAGGACAGATGGAATAGTGGTCATAGTAGTAATTGGTAAAATCATAATAAATACGTATTGCGGGGTCACCGTCGACATCAATAATATCCTCGGCTCCGGTAACAGAAATATAGAAATCGGAGTTGGCAATATATCCGCTGCCGGCTACATTCGTGTTCTGGGTTTCGGCACCTTCGACAGCCAGACCTTCCGTACCCGCAAGCGAGCCGTGCGGTATCGTCGGATTATTAATATCGCCCTTTGCTTTCTCAAAGTATACGTATTCCCCGTCCTTTGATAAAACGAGCTGACCGTCTTCCATGCTTAAATATGAATCGCCAGCGTCATTTGTTATGACGATTCCGTCGTCAGTTTCTTCCCATGTAGCTTCATCAATCGCAGTTTCATAAGCGTTGGCCAGATAGGCAGAACCGTCGCTGTTAATCTGCATTCCTATGGCGCCTTTAATATTAATTCCGTAATAATCTTCGGAAACAACGCCGTCACCTATATCTGCCGCTACACTCTCCCAATAGCCTACATAGGGACTACCGAAAGGCTTAAGTATCAGTATCAGAGCAACAGCAATAACAAGCACCGCAGCGACGGAGATAATTGCAATTAAACCGCCCTTGCTCTTTTTTGGAGGCATAGTGTTAACCCCGGCCCCGCCCTGATAGGGAGCATAGCCGTAAGCGTTAGGCTGCTGATATTGATTCTGAGGCTGGGGAGGATAACCGCCCTGATACTGCGGGGGAGGCGGAGGAGGGGCATAAGAACCGACAGGGGGAGGATTATAAACCCCCGCCGAAGGAGGAACATAAGCTGCCGCGGCGGGCGGAACAGGGTTCATCTGTGGAGCCGGCGAAACATAAACACCGCTTGCTTGGAACTGGGGAGCTTCTTCTTTTGGCTCAACGGGGGAATTTGCGATTTCGGGCGCCGAATAGTTAAGCTCTGAAGGTTGTTCCGGTGGAATTTCACTTGGAGCAGCTGTTTTTTTTGCGGAAGCAGTCATTGATGTGCCGCAATTCGGGCAAAAAACCGCGTCATCGGGAAGCTTAAACCCACATTCGGTACAGAATGCCATAATAATCCCTCCTGATATTGTTTTTGCGATATTAATTTACATAAATCGACTATACTTTAATAATTTTCTCATACTTCATTGTCTGCTGTCAAGAAAATATTGGGACTTCTTTGTTCATAAAAACAGCATGACGAAAAATATAGAATATTCGGAATAAATCTGATGGCATATTAAATAAATAATTGGCAGTTTTCTTTCTAATATTAAGGTATTTTAACAGTCAAAAAATATGCAATTTTCGGATAAAGCCATTGCAAAAACGCCATTAATGAAGTATAATTAGCTCAAATGTGGTCTGTCAAGTTTTTAACATTGTTTATTATTTGGCGAACGTAGCTTTTGCCCGTGCAACACAGTGAATAAAAAAACCTGCTGCTCACGATTATAAGTGCGATGCGTTTATGTCTTATTTCTAAGACGGGAGGAGTAAACGTATCAGCAAACACAATTAAAAAGGAGACAAAAATCATGAAGGAAGACTTCGGCTTAACCCCGGACCAAATTGACATTCAGCTAATGACACGCGACTTTATCCGCAAGGAACTGACTTGGGAAAGAATCAAGGAATGTGACGAAAAGAACGAAGTTCCGATGGACATCGTTAAGAAGTGCGCAGATATGGGTCTTACCAGCATAACTCTGCCGGAATCCGTCGGCGGCGGCGGAATGGGCGAAGTAACAAACTCTCTCGTTCTTGAAGAAATCAGCTATCAGGACGTCGGCTTTGCAACCACAATCGGCGCCTGCGGTCTTTGCTACACACCGATTAAGCTTTTCGGAACAGACACTCAGAAGCAGATGTATGCAGACTTCATCCTTGCTGGCGGACTTTCCGCTTTCTGCCTTACCGAGGCTGACGCCGGCTCCGATGTCGGCGCTCTGCGCACAACCGCTGTTAAAGACGGCGACGAGTATGTCTTAAACGGCACCAAGGCCTTCATTACAAACGGCGGCAACGCAAGCATCTACACAGTCTTTGCGATGACCGACATGAGTGCCGGCGCACGCGGAATGTCCTGCTTCATCGTTGAGCGCAGCCGTCCCGGCATTTCCTGCGGCAAGGAAGAGGACAAGATGGGCATCCGTCTTTCCAACACTTGCGAAGTCATCTTCGAAAACGTACGTATCCCTGCCGACCACCTTGTTGGTAAGGAAGGCGCTGGCTTCAAGATTGCTATGAGCACCTTCGACATTACCCGTCCCGCGGGCGTCGGCGCTGCCTGCTGCGGTGCTATGAAGAGCTGCATCGATAAGTGCATCGAGTACGCCGCAACACGCGTAACCTTTGGTCAGCCCATTCTCCAGAACCAGGCTATCCAGTTTATGATCGCCGACATGGAAGTACGCTATGAAGCCGCTCGCGCCCTTGCTTACAAGGTTGCAGCCGGAATTGACGCCGGAGTTATCGACAGCGCACTTTCCTCCGCTTCAAAGACCTTCTCTTCCGAGTCCTTTGTTAAAACTGCTGAGGACGCCATACAGATTCACGGCGGCAATGGCTACAGCAAAGAGTATCCGATTGAGATTATATTCAGAAACTCCAAGATTGCCACAATCTACGAAGGAACCAATCAGATTCAGCGTATGGTTATTGTTAAGGCTCTGCTTAAAGCATCCGGCTTAATGTAAGCACCGCTACTATTTATATTAAGCAAACAGCTCAGATATGCTTCTGCGGTTGAAGTAGTTTTTTCAGCATTGAGTCCGCATAAACACATAGTGTCTGTGCGGACTTTTTCTATAAGCGTAAGCAAGGCTGAAAAATACGAATAACTCCAATAATATTCATATTACAGCCTTTTACGACTGAATATCGACTAATTTATGCATGAAAAGTCTTTATATGTTGACATATATTTTTTAGTATGTATAATTAAAAGTTGTGGATTCGCAGTCGTTCATTTAGCTCGACACTAATTATATGTTCTGTCTTTTGCAGAAATCTGCTTAGGACTTAAGCATTCGGAAAAGCAATAAATTGGAAAGAAGGAATACCTATCATGAACATGCTTGTTTGTATCAAACAGGTACCTGACACCACGGAAATCAGGATAGACCCCGTTAAGAACACCCTTATTCGTGACGGCGTTCCCAGCATAGTCAATCCCTTTGACGCCTATGCTCTGGAAATTGCCGCAAGAATAAAGGACACCGACCCGTCCTCTCGCATTGTCGTGCTTTCGATGGGACCCGAGCAGGCAAAGAACGCTCTTAAAGAATGTCTTGCAGTCGGCGGCGACAAGGCTTATCTTGTGACCGATCGTTGCTTCGGCGGCTCCGATACGCTCGCAACGAGTTACATACTTTCCTCCGCAATCAAGAACCTTGAGAAGACCGAAGGTAAATTTGACATCATCTTCTGCGGCAAGCAGGCAATCGACGGTGACACGGCTCAGGTCGGTCCCGAAATTGCAGAGCACCTTGATCTGCCTCAGGTAACTTATGCCGTCGAAGCCTCCGCAGCGGACGGCAAAGTTAAGGTTAAAAAAGAAGTTGAAGAAGGCTTTGAGCTCATCGGCGTTAATATGCCCTGCGTTGTAACCGTGACCAAGCCCTCTTTTGATCCCCGCTATCCCACCATCAAGTCCAAGATGGCAGCAAACCGTGCTGAAATCGGCGTTATTATCTGCGACGACATGCCCGACATTGACAGAGAGAGAATCGGTCTGAAGGGCTCCCCCACGAAGGTTAAGAAGACCTTTACACCTCCCGTAAAAAGCGGCGGCGTTAAGATTCACGAAGACAGCAATGAAGCAACGGCAAAGAAGCTCTTTGCAATGCTTGTTGCTGACGGCATCATTTAAGGGGGGTAACTGAAAATGGAAGCGAAAACCAAAGATTTATGGGTATTCATTGAAACCAATGATAACGGAACCGCGAAAAACGTCGGCTTGGAGCTCCTCGCCGCCGGACGCGCTCTTGCTGAAAAGCAGGGCGGAAAGCTCGTCGGCATTGTCATCGGCAGTGCAGTCGATGAGTCAGTCAAGGCCGCAACAGCTTACGGTGCGGATACCGTCATTGTCGTTGACGGCAAGGAATATGAGCATTACACAACCGACGCTTACTGCAAGGCGTTTTACACACTCGTTGAGAAGTATGCTCCCACAAGCATACTCATCGGCGCTACAAACAACGGACGCGACCTCGGACCCCGTCTTTCCTGCCGCTTAAAGACAGGTTTAACCGCAGACTGCACACAGCTTGCAATTGATGAGGAATCCGGCAATGTCGCATGGACACGTCCTGCTTTCGGCGGCAACCTTATGGCAACCATTCTTTGCCCCGATAACCGTCCACAAATCGGAACCGTTCGCCCCGGTGTTTTCAAGAAGGCAGCAGCTGACGAAGCTCGCAAGTCCGAAGTCATCAAGGAAGACATCCATGTTGATGCCGCCGAAATCCGCACAGCGCTTCTTGAAGTTATTCACGAAGCCGCCGGCGAGCTTGTCGACCTTGAAGGCGCTGAAATTATCGTTTCCGGCGGTCGCGGTGTCGGCGGACCCGAAGGCTTTAAGCCCATTCGTGAGCTTGCAGAAGTTCTCGGCGCTACTGTCGGCGCTTCCCGTGCCGCCGTTGACGCCGGCTGGATAGGTCATTCACATCAGGTCGGTCAGACCGGTAAAACTGTCGGTCCCAAGCTCTATATCGCTTGCGGAATTTCCGGTGCTATTCAGCACGTCGCCGGCATGAGCAGTTCCAAGACCATAATCGCCATAAACAAGGACGAAACCGCGCCGATATTTAATGTTGCGGATTACGCAATCGTAGGCGATTTGTTTGAGATTCTCCCGGTTCTTACGGCTGAGATTAAAAAGCTCAAGGCATAAGTCCAAAGCACGCTTATAAAAAGGGGAAGCTTCAAGTGTTTGAAGCTTCCCCTTTTTATATAATACCCGTCGAACTGCGTCGACGGGTATTTGTTATTATTTAACGAGCTGTTCGGTATCCCTTGCTATGACCAGTTCCTCATTTGTCGGAATTACAAGAAGTTTAACTTTGCTCTCGGGAGTGGAAATCACGATTTCTTCGCCGCGCTTTGAGTTTGCCTCGGGGTCAAGCTTACAGCCGAGATAAGTGAAGTAATCACAGATAGCGGCTCTGGTTCCCTTGCTGTTTTCACCGATTCCGGCTGTGAATATAATGGCGTCAACGCCGTTCATAGCCGCGCAGTAGGAGCCGACTACCTTTGCCACTTCATAGTGGAACAGATCCAGCGCGAGTCTTGCGTCCTTGTTGCCTTCGGCTGCGGCATTGTCAAGGTCACGGAAGTCGCTGGAAATGCCGGAAACGCCGAGCACACCGGACTTTTTATTGAGAATATTCATCATCTGATCGATGGTGTAGCCGTATTTGTTCATGAGATATTGCAGAACGCCGCTGTCAAGGTCGCCGCAGCGAGTTCCCATGGGGAGTCCCTCAAGCGGAGTGAATCCCATTGAGGTGTCAACGCTCTTTCCGTTTTCAATAGCGCATATAGAGCTGCCGTTGCCCATGTGGCAGGAGATAAGCTTAAGCTCGTCAGCAGGCTTTCCGAGCAGAGCAGCGGCGCGTCCCGCTACATAACGGTGGCTTGTTCCGTGGAAGCCGTAGCGGCGGATTTTGTCGTTTTCGTAATATTCCTTGGGAATAGCGTAGGTGAAGGCCTTTGAGGGCATAGTCTGGTGGTAAGCCGTATCAAACACCGCAATCTGAGGAACCTTTTCGCCCATGACCTTGATGCAAGCGTTTATTCCCGTTATATTCGCGGGGTTGTGGAGAGGAGCAAGCGGAACACATTTGTTTATTGCCTGCATAACATCATCCGTAATAAGCACGGAGGAGGAGAAAAACTCACCGCCGTGAACGACACGGTGACCAACTGCGTTGATTTCGGACATGGAGGCGACAACGCCGTATTCCGCGGATGTCAGCTTATCTATAACGGCGGCAATTGCCTCCGCGTGAGTGGGAAGATTGATGTCCTCATCAAATACCATTTTTCCTTCGACAAGAGGACTATGCTTTAAGTGACCGTCGATTCCGATGCGCTCACAGAGCCCCTTTGCCAATACTTTTTCACCGTCCATATCAAAAAGCTGATACTTCAAAGATGAACTTCCCGCGTTTATGACCAAAATCTTCATTCCAGTAACCCTTTCTTTCTTGTAATCTGAGGTAAAAGCATGTAATATATAATAAAATTCAGAAAATTACACACCTAGTCATTTTAATCCCATTAAATACAAAAAATCAAGCCTTTTCGGTATTTATTTGCGTGTATTACTAATAATTTTTGCACAAAGGAGCTAAAATGAAGATTTTAGGAATTGTTGCGGAATATAATCCTTTTCATAACGGACATCTGTTGCATATTCAGGAGAATAAAAAGCTTATCGACCGCGATACAGCAACTGTCTGCGTCATGTCCGGCGACTTTGTTCAGAGAGGCGAGGCAGCGATTTTTTCAAAATTTGCCAGAGCAGAGGCCGCTGTAAAATCGGGTGCGGATTTGGTATTGGAGCTTCCGCTGCCCTGGGCACTTTCCTCGGCGGAGGGCTTTTCAAGGGGCGCTGTGGGGCTTTTGGGAGAGCTTGGCTGTGTCGACTATCTCGGTTTCGGCAGCGAGTGCGGGGACATGGCAATATTAAATTCGCTGGCTACCGCGCTTTTGGACCCTGCAATGGATGCCGAAATTAAGGAAGAGCTGAAATCGGGAGTTTCATACGCTCAGGCTCGGCAAAGCGCACTTTATAAAAGCATTGGGGGTCTTGCCGAACAGCTTGAAACTCCGAATAATATACTCGCGGTTGAGTACCTTAAGGCGATATATACTCAACGTCTGCGCCTTGAGCCGATAACCATCGCCCGTATCGGAGCTGGGCATGACGAGGAGGGAGGCTCCGCCTCTGATATTCGCAACATGCTTGCCATCGGCAAACCAATCAAACACTTTGTTCCCAAGCCCGCTTATGAGATATTCAACCGTGAAATTGAGCAGGGCAGGGGACCGGTCCTCATGGAGGAACTCGAACGCGCCGTTATATCTCGCTTTCGTATGATGGATGAGCAGGCGGTCAAAGAGCTTCCCGACGATTCGGAGGGCCTCGGAAACCGTCTTTTCGTCGCTGCGCATGAGGAATCAACGCTTGACGGAATTATTGCTGCGGCAAAATCAAAACGATATGCTCTTTCGCGTATAAGGAGAATGTGCATGTGCCTCGCGCTTGGTATAAAAAAAGGGCAGGCTGACGGGCTTCCGCCTTATGCCCGTGTTTTGGCGGCAAACGAAGTCGGGCGCGGCGTTCTGAATACAATAGCCGAAAAGTCCTCAATTCCCGTTATTACAAAGCCCGCCGTTGTGAAGGATATGTCAAGTAGGTGCAGGGAAGTATTCGATCTCGGAAGCCGCGCCCACGACCTCTATGTTCTCGGCTATTCCGCGCTCGAGGAGCGCAGGGGCGGCGGAGACTACCGCACAAGTCCGAAAATGCTTTGACGAATTATTGAGTTTTAGCCCAAATACCGCGACGGTGCTTTATCGAAATCGCTCAATTTTCCTGAGAGAACTTGATTTTAAGGATATTCTGTTATAGTATGACTGAAGCATTTTCCTTGAGTCTATTATATATTCTATCGGAGTTTGAATGAAAAAACTATTTTGGACGCTGTTATCTTTATGCCTTGTAGCCGCTGTTTTTATTATCTTCGCTTATCTCGGCAACAGAGATAAAATCAGCGCATTCGGCGAGGATACCGAAAACAAAAATACGATTTATATCGGTCTTTACGAACCCTTAACCGGGGATAACGCTCAGGGCGGCTTAAGCGAGGCGCTTGGTGTTCGCTATGCTAATTCCGTTTGTCCGACTGTCGAAATTAACGGTACAACATATAATATTAAACTTGTCGAAAGCGACAGCTCCGCAGACGAGGTCGATTCCGCACCTGCGGCAATAGCTCTCTCAAAGTCGAAGGTTTGCGCCGTGATAGGTTCCTACGGCTCAGCCCAAACAGCAGCCGGGAGCCTTGTGTTTTCCGGTAAGAGCCTTCCGCTCATAGGCGTGTCCTGCGCCAGTCAATCCGCAACTAAAG
The DNA here is from genome assembly GCA_009929315.1 of Clostridia bacterium. Classification (GTDB taxonomy): domain Bacteria; phylum Bacillota; class Clostridia; order Oscillospirales; family Oscillospiraceae; genus UBA2658. The sequence continues at coordinate 47,791 of SAAS01000009.1, read as the reverse complement.
ACAGCGCCAACTATTTTCGCATGTGCTTCACTGACAGCTTTCAGAGCGGAATCATGTCAAATCTTGCAAAAAGCATGAATCTCGAACATGCTGTTGTGCTTACTCAGACAGGAGATGCCTATTCCAAAGCTGCGGGAAAGACCTTTTCAGAGGCGTTTTCAAAGCTCGGCGGGGAAGTGACGGAGCTCTCGTTCCAATCAGGTCAGGAGAATTTCCGCGCCCTTGCCAAAGAAATTCTGGATAGCGAAGCCGACTTTGTTTATATGCTCTCAGGCTCACCGGAGGCGGGGTATTTTATCAATCAGGCGAGAGGCGAAGGGCTTTTATGCCCGATTCTCGGCTCTGAAACATGGGATTCGGCTCTGCTTCTGAACAATTTAAGCTTCACCGCAAACGACGTCTATTTTGCCAGTGAGTTTAACTCCGGCGATGACGCCGACCCTGTCGCGTCAGAGTTTGCCGGCAACTTCAGTTCATGGATTGAGAGTGATTCACAACGAATTGCCGACAACGGCGGAAACAGCTACTGCTCGTCCTCCTCTGCGCTGGCTTATGACAGCTACATGCTCTTAGTCGCCGCAATTAAAAACGCAGGCTCAGGTGACCCGAGCGCAATAATTCAATCGCTGACAGCGATTACCTATCAGGGAATAACCGGCAGCATTTCCTTTGACGAAAAAGGAGAATCGGAAAAGAAAATGGCCTACATAAAATCCTTCAATCTTAATAAACAGAAGTTTGAAGTTTTGCAGATAAGCTCGGCAGGCGAATAATAACTGCATCTTCTTGTAAAAGGACCTTTCGTAAATTACGAAAGGTCCTTTTATTCTATATTTCAGCGTATTGCAATACGTTTTTGCAGCTAAGGAGCACAATCGCCGCAACCGGCAGATTCAGCACAAAAGTACATAGTGCTGATGTGAGGGTAAAGTTAAAGATAGTAATTTCGTTATAATGCAGAATGAAGGCAAGAGCGATTCCAGGCAGACATAAAACTATATCGAACAAAAGGTAGATAAGCATTCCGCCGACCTTTGAAAGAGCGCTGCCCCAAATTCGTTCTATCGCGACAGAGGAGGCAAGAAACAAAGCGGCAAAGCTTACTCTGGAAATAATTAAAAACATACATGTCAGCGCGTCTGTACTTGTGATGACCGAAACGGGAACCAGAACCAAAATGCTTTCAAGAAGCTCTGTCGGAAGTGTTTCCGCAAGCGCGAAACCAAGTTTTTTAATCGGAGGTTCAGGAACAAGATAGATGTAGGGTTTTGTAAGCTCGCGGTTGAATCTGCCGAGAGCAACAGAGAAAACCATCATGTAAATCGAGAAGGAGAAGGCAGGGATAATCCCGCCTTTTTTCATGAATATCGAAAAAATAACGGTCATAATTATGAAAGTTAAGGACATCGGCTTTAACCAAATTTTACTTGCCCGTCTGTTCTCAAGAAGGTGCTTATAGAAGAAGACAGACGCTCCCTGCCCCTTTCCCAAACCGGTTTTTCCAACCTTAATAACACGGGGAGCGGCTTCCGGCGTGACTCCGTCCTTAACCGCCATGAGAGCACTCTGGAGCGTTTCGGTTGAAGAAAGAACATCCTCATAATAATCGCGTTTGGATTTTGACATTGCCGTCACTATCGCGGCGAAAGCCGCTGCACATAGGGCGAGCCAAACAATTGCCTGAATGTAGTTGCCTGCGAAAACACTTGCGGCAAAGCCGCCAAGCCAGCCTGCAAAGATAAAAAGGAGCACAGGCAGACCATTCACGGCTTTCACTAAACCGCCGATAATATCATCTCTGCTCTGAAGGACATTAAGCCCGACATAGACCGCTAGCGATGCTATAACAAGGATAAGTACTGTCTTTGCAATCCTTTTCTTCTTGTCACTGTCGCTAATCAGGGTATAAACAAACATTGCTGAGGTCTGACTTAAAAAAACCGTCAGCGAGTATACAACAAAAATCAGCAGAAGTCCGAAATAGCTCAAATTATAAGTTACATGGAGCATGGTATATTGAAACAGGATGAATATACCTATAAGCATTGAGGTTCCGATTTGCTGAATCAGAGCGTAAAAAAGTATGCTTCGTTTATTAAGCGGGGAGGGGAAGAGAAAATTCACATCCGGCATTCTGAAAAAGGACCCGCCGTTGTTCAGACCCGAATAAAAGGTAATGGTGAAGATTGATATAAGAAGTATGTTGAGGCCGGCTGTCAGTTCCTTAAAACTGCGAATAGTCCTGCCCGCGTCCTGCGCTCCGGATTTGCCCCCGACAAGCGTCACGACTATAAGCGCAATTACTATTACAACGTAAATCAGACGAATGGGCTTTTTGAAAAATTCCTTGAGTCTGTTTCGCATTTTTGTGCCAAGCAGATATGTCAGCGCATTACTGTTCATTCCGCAGCCTCCGCAGGTTTTCCTTCGGTTATCTCAAAGAAGAGTTCCTCAAGAGTCTTCTCGCCCGTTTCTCCTTGGGTGTTAAATTTAGTCGCGGCAAAGCTGCCGTCTATCATGATGTGCGCAACATCCCAAAAATTTTCAACACTGTCCAGCATGTGCGTGCTTATCAGAATTGCGCAGCCTTGTGCTTTTAGCTCGGCAAAGACAGTTTTCAGTTCCTTTATTGCGTGGGGATCCAGCCCAATTAACGGCTCGTCAAAGACTATTACGCTTGGTTTGTGAAGGAGTGTACAGCAAATTGATAGTTTCTGCTGCATTCCCTTTGAAAGCTCCTTGCCCGGCTTGTCCTTTTTATCCCACATCTCAAAGCGTTCGAGAAGATATTTGTCATAGCCGTCGTCAGGCAGCCTGTAAGCTCTGCGGATAAACTCAAGATGCTCTTCAACGGTTAAAAGCTCATAAACCGCGGGCATTTCAGGGACATAGCCGATCAGCCTTTTTGCCTCAACGGATTTGTTGTCGTACCCATTGATTTCTATTTTGCCGTCAAAACGGAGCAAGCCTGTTATGCACTTAATTATTGTTGATTTTCCGGCACCGTTCGGCCCGACAAGAACTGCAATTTGCCCCGCGTCTACGGAAAAGCTGATGTCCTTGTTTGCAACTAGTTTACCGTATTTTTTTGTTACATGTTCAACTTTAAGCATAGTATTTCTCCTTACAAGTGCAAGCGCTGTTAATTCAGTTGCGCTGATTATACTATAATCACTGTTGATTAACAATATTTAACATTGGCGGTTTGCACATAAATCTAAAAATAACTTATCGAGTTAAAGCGTAAAACAACGTAAGTTACAAAATTTTCAAATAATTTCCGTTTGCCCTTGAAAAACAGTACAGGAATGATAAAATCAATAATTAATTACAAAAACCCGACGACAAATAAACTGAAAGTGAGTGTGACTGCAGTGGAGAAGATCAGGATAGAAAAATCCGCAGTATTGAAGGAAAAGCCGCCGATTGAAGGAATCCCTTTCGGCAAGTATTTTTCCGACCACATGTTTTTGCTGGACTATGATGAAGGTAAGGGCTGGCACGACCCCCGTGTCGTTCCGTTTGCGGACTTTCAGCTTTCTCCGGCGGCTGTCGTTCTTCACTATGCACAGGAAATCTTCGAGGGCATGAAGGCTTACCGCGGCCCGAAAGGCGAGGTTCTGCTTTTCCGCCCTACGGAAAATGCAAGACGTCTAAACAGTTCAGCTGAGCGTATCTGTATTCCTCCCGTTCCGGAAGAAATATTTATGGACGGGTTAAAGTCGCTCTTAGAGCTTGACAAGGACTGGGTGCCGAGCGCTCCCGACACCTCTTTATATATTCGTCCGTTTATAATAGCGACCTCGGGTCAGCTCGGAGTTCACGCGTCGCACAGCTATCTGTTTGCGATTATTACCTCTCCTGTCGGAAGCTATTACCCCGAGGGTCTTGCGCCTATCCGCATTATGATTGAAAACAGCGATGTACGCGCGGTTCGCGGCGGTACGGGCTATGTTAAGTGCGGCGGCAACTACGGCGCTTCCATCCGCGCCGGTAAGAGGGCGGAGGAGCAGGGCTTCAGTCAGGTGCTTTGGCTGGACGGTGTGACTCGCCGCAATATTGAAGAAGTCGGCAGTATGAATGTTATGTTCAAAATTAACGGCAGAATCGTCACACCGGCTCTCACAGGCAGCGTTTTGCCCGGCATCACGCGTAAATCCTGCATTGAGCTTATAAACAGCTGGGGCTTTGAAGTGGATGAGCGCGAAATAACGGTTGACGAGCTTGTTAAGGCCGCCGAGGACGGAACGCTTGAAGAGGCATGGGGAACAGGCACCGCGGCAGTAATATCGCCCATAGGCGAGGTTTCCTTTGACGGAATAAGCCATAAAATCAGCGGAGGCAAAATCGGTTCTCTCACTCAGAGGCTCTATGACACCATCACGGACATCCAGTGGGGGAAAACGGAGGACAAATTCTCTTGGTCAGTAAAAGTCTGCTAGGCTATATTGCCTCAATGGTGATATACGGCACAATCAGCATTTTTGTAAAAAATATTGCCGTATCACCCGGGGAAATTGCCTTCTGGCGTGTCGTAATTGCTTTAATTGCGATTCTAACATTCAAGCTGATTCGGCATGAACACCTTCCGTTTCGTAAGGCAAAGGGCGACCTGTTCCTGCTTTCGATATCAGGACTTGCTATAGCGGGCGCCTGGATACTGTTTTTCGGCTCCTTTGATTATACCAGCGTTTCAATGGCAACCATGTGCAGCTATTTCAGCCCCACACTTTTGATGGTATTTGCTCCGCTGGTCTTTAAAGAGAAGATTTCTTTAAAACAATGGCTGTACTTTTTGATGGCAAGTCTGGGTCTTGTTCTTACGATCGGCGCTAAGCTTTACGGCAGCGAGGGCGAGCTTAAAGGTATTATTTTTGCTCTTTTGTCCGCGTTTTGCTATGCCTTTGTTGTAATCGTCAACAAGCAGGTAAAGTCGATAAGCGGCATTGATAAGACCATCTTTCAGTTTGCCGCCGCCGCGCTCGTTCTGGCAGTATATGTTTCCTTTACATCAGGTTTCCATGTTGCCGAGCTGAGCTCAAAGGGACTTATCAACCTTGCAATTTTAGGCTTGGTACATACGGGCTTTACCTATTGCCTATATTTTTCGGTGATAGAAAATATGACAGGGCAGAAGGTTGCGATTCTGGGTTATATTGACCCCTTTGTTGCGGCAATTGTTTCCGTTGCCCTGCTTAACGAAGCCTTCACAATTTGGCAGTTATTCGGTGGGATTATGATAATCGGTTTTACCGTTTTGAATGAGCTTGGCAGTTTTAAGCGAGATAAAAGCGCGGCTGACCGCAAGTATGATAAGTGTTAAATAAGAAAAACCGCAGACCATTTCAGGTCTGCGGTTTTATTATTTTCCGGTTCCGGTTTGAAGGGAAACGATGTCAAGACTTCCGTACTTCCTGCGAAGCACAGGTTTTTCGATTTTTCCCGTCGGATTGCGGGGAATCTTGTCAAATATAATCTCGCGTGGGCGCTTATAGCGCGGAAGCGCGGCGCAAAACTCGTTTATTTCATTCTCTGTCGCCGCAGTATCCGGTTTAAGCTCAATAATTGCGCAGGCAATTTCGCCAAGACGCGGATGGGGTCTTCCGATAACGGCAACATCCTTTATCTTTTCGTTTTTACGCAGATAATCCTCAATTTGCACGGGATAGATGTTTTCTCCGCCCATTATAATAACGTCTTTTTTGCGGTCAACAAGCCAAATAAAACCGTCCTCATCGATGCGAGCCATATCTCCCGTCCATAGCCAGCCGTCGTCGGAGAGAGATTCGCGGGTTGCCTCCTCGTTTTTGTAGTAGCAGGTCATAACCCCCGGCCCCCGAACGGCAAGCTCACCGACTTCGCCCTGCGGAAGCTCCTTCTTTTCGGTGTCAACCACCTTGGTTTCCCAGCCAAAGCCGGCTACGCCGATTGCGCCGACCTTATGAGTGTTCTCAACACCGAGATGCACGCAGCCGGGACCTATGGATTCCGAAAGGCCGTAGTTTGTATCATACTGATGATTCGGGAAATATGCTCTCCAACGGTTTATGAGCGACGGCGGCACGGGTTGTGCGCCGATGTGCATCAAACGCCAAGCGGATAAATCATAGTCCGAGAGTTTTAAATCGCCTCTGTCAAGCGCGTCAAGGATATCCTGAGCCCAGGGAACAAGCAGCCATACATTTGTCGCCTTCTCGGATGCCGCTGTTTTCAGTATCCACTCGGGGCTGATACCGCGCAGGAGAACTCCCTTGCTTGCCGAGACCAAGCTGCCGAACCAGTGCATTTTCGCGCCTGTATGGTAGAGAGGAGGCATGCAGAGGAAGCAGTCGCCGCGCTGCTGTCCGTGATGATTTTGTTCACAGAGCGCCGCATGAGTCAGGCTGCGGTGCTTGTGAAGAATCGCCTTCGGAAATCCTGTTGTTCCCGAGGAAAAGTAAATCGCGGCATAGTCATCGTCCGTAATCTCGATTCTGGGCTTGCGGCTGGAACAGTAGGACATAAAGGAATAGTAACTCTCCGCCCACTCGGGACATTCGGCTCCGACATAATAGAGTTTTTTAATTTTCGGTATGCTGTCCTTAATTTCTATAAGACGGTCAATAAACTCATTACCGAAAACAAGCAGAGAGCAGTCCGCCAAGTCGAGGCAGTATTTGATTTCCTCCGCCGTGTAGCGGTAGTTTAGCGGCACGGCGAGGACGCCCGCTTTTAGGATTCCGAAATAAATCGGCAGCCACTCAAGGCAGTTCATCATGAGAATACCGACCTTGTCGCCCTTTTTAACCCCGTTTGCAAGCAAAAGATGGGCAAATCGATTTGCGCGGATGTCAAAATCCTTCCAGCTGATTTCGCGGCGATATGTGTTTTCCTCATAGTTTATATCAACGAGCGCAAATTCCTTCCAAGAACTTACGGGCGTGGAATTTTCGTGCTCAGGGTTAAGCTCAACGAGGGCAATCTCGCTTGGGTACAGCTTTGAGTTTCTCTCCAAGAAATCTGTAATTGGCATACAAACCACTCCTTTATAATAATAAAACGCCCTTCGGAAAATCCGAAGGGCGAAAACTTTTTCGCGGTACCACCTTGGTTCGCGGTTTGCTCACGCATACCGCCTTATCAGCTCTCTTCCATCGCGACAACTGTGCGCCGTGCAAAGAGCCGACACAATAACGTATGTCAAACGTCACAGCCTACTAAAACATTCTTTCGGTGCAAGGCTAAAGGATGTATTCGCCGAAGTTTCCCATGCGCCTCTCATCACGCCGGCAGCTTTCTGTTTGGGTCTTAAGTCGGTTACTTGTTCCTTATCATCGCTTTTATGTATTAAATTAAGGTAATAATAGTATATGGGCAAAAATATGTCAAGCAAAAACTCACATATCGTCACTTCACACAAGCAAAACATGTAGGCACGGAGCGCTTCGGTTGAAAATGCAGTTATTTTCAGCGGCAAAAGCACTATTTGTCGTATATGTTTTTCTTGACGCCGTTTAAAAACTTCACGGCGAAATTCTTAAAATCAACACAGGCGGCGCTGATCGCGGGGTTGGTGTTATAACTGATTCCGATGTAAGCGCAAGCTTCCGGTATATTGACGTTCACGCTGCAGCTTCTAATCTCCGGCTTGCTGTAAACCTGCCAGCGCGGTATAATAGCATATCCCATCCCGTCCCTGACGCTTCTGAATATTAAATCCATATCGTTTGATTCGCAGACGATATTCGGATGAAAGCCATGTGAAGCAAACACTCTGTCGAGATTTATCCGAAGTCCGGTGCCCTTGGGCGAAGTAATAAGCTGTTCGTCTTTAATATCATCAAAGGTGATTTCGTCTTTTCCTATCAGCTCATGACCGGGCGGGAGAAGAATACTGCAGTGTTCACAGAAAACCAGGTCAGTTTTAAGCCCTTTAAGCGGGTCGTCGATTAATGGCGGCGTGCAAAACGCCAAATCCGCGTCGCCAACCGTTATGGCGTTTATAATGTCCTTTGTCGGCGCGTATTCGATTGAAATCGTGTAGTTCGGACATTTTTTTCTGAAAGCTACAATAAGCTCGGGGGAGTAGGAGCTCATGTTGCACAGGATTCTTATGCTTCTGTTGTATCTGTCGAGCATCCTGCCGACTTCAAGATTAAGCTCATCCATCTCGGACAGTACTTTTTTTGCCTTAATGTAAAAGGCCTCGCCGTTGTCGTTAAGACGAATTTTGCGTCCGACATTGTCAAACAGAGACAGCCCGATTTCCCTTTCAAGGTTGCTTATAACTCTTGTTAAAAACGGCTGTGAAACTTTAAGCTTTTCTGCCGCCCTTGTAACGTGCTCCATTTCGGCAGTTAAGCAGAAGAAGCGCAAATCTCTTATATCCATATAACCTCCGCTTGGGCAGATAATTTTTTGATACAAACCAAATGTTGAGAAGAAATCCTACTTCTTAAGTTTTTCGGCGTTCATTGCAGTTCTCAAATCAATCTTTCCCTGCAGCACTTTGAAGTAAGCTCGGCAGAAGCTGAGAAAATCCTGCATATTCCTGTTTTCAAGCGCCAAACTGTTATAGCTCAGCCCCATGTTGCCATATTTATCGGGACTGTCCACTTCAATACAGAACGGCACAAGCTCCGGATATTTTTCAAGTACGGAATAGGACATAAAGGCCGAACCCAAGCCGCTGGAAACAGCCTGAATTATCAGATTCAAGTCGTGTGTTTCACAAACTATATTAGGTCTTACCGAATATTTTTCAAAAGCAAAATCGATATGATTGCGCATCGCGCCGCCTTTTGGCGGAGCAACTAGGCGCTCTCCCTGCATATCTTCAAATCTGATTGATTTTCTGCTGAGCATCGGATGGCCCGGCGGAAGCAGAAGACACGCGGTATCAAGAAAGACAAGCTCGGTAACAATATTTCTTATGGGGTCATCGTCAATTGCGGGATCACACAGAGCAAAATCAGCATCACCCGTTCTCAATGCCTCAACCATTTCCTTCTTTGTGGCATGAGCAAACTTAAGGGCATAATTCGCGTTTTTCTTCTGGAACTCGACGATCATACCATGCGCATGGGCTTCAGTGTTACACATAAGGGAAATGGTTCTGGAGTTCTTTTCCTGAACAAAATCCATTTCCGTATATAGTTTGTCAACATCGGCAAGTATTCTTTTTGCGTTGCGGTAAAATACCTCACCGTAGTTGTTGAGCTTAATTTTTCTGCCGACTTTGTCAAAAAGCTCGGCACCAAATTCGTTTTCCAACTGCCCGACAATTTTTGTAAGATAGGGCTGTGCTATCCCAAGCTTCTCTGCGGCTTTTGAAACGTGCTCCAGCTCTGCGGTTAAGCAGAAATACCGCAAATCACGAATATCCATGTCAACCTCCGATGTCTTTAGATAATCAAATGTATATTTCTAAAATATACTCAGCTGATAAAAACATGTTTTATTTTAACACAATTAAGCTTCGCAGGCTATATAAAATGTCGTAAAAGCTCATTTTTTATTTTTCTGCGCGCTCCGAAAATAATAACGATATTATAACATGAGTAACGGTTAATCATATTATATAATTATTTGGTTATATATTGTGCATCTTAACATAAGCGTTTTTGATTAAGCACTTCTTCTTTGAGCTTTACAACTTTACATTTTCTTTACGAACTTTTGAAACAAACATGGTAGTGGTACATAGTGCTCTAAATTATTATGATTACAGTACCGTTAATAACAGAAACGTAAGAAATATGTATTTAAGGAGAAAATTCATGAAAAAGATTCTTTCAATTACACTTGCAGTTATAATGTGCGCCGCGCTTTTTGCAGGCTGCGGCTCTACGACAACCGAAGTTTCCCCCTCAGCGGCGGATGATGCCTCCACCCAGCCCACAGCAGAAGCTCTTTCCGGAACAGTCTCGACAAACGGCTCAACCTCGATGGAAAAAGTAATCGCTGCTCTCAGCGAAGCATTTATGGCAAAATATCCCGATGTTGTAGTTACTTACGATGCAACGGGTTCAGGCGCAGGAATAACCGCGGCAACCGAAGGCACCGCTGATATCGGACTTGCCAGCCGCAACCTCAAGACAGAAGAAACCGGACTTGACGCGGTTGTTGTTGCAATCGACGGAATCGCGATTATCGTTAACAAATCAAACACAGTCGCCGACCTCACTCTTGAGCAGATTGGAAAGCTCGCAACAGGCGAAATCACCAACTGGAAGGAAGTCGGCGGAGCCGATGCTCCGGTAGTGTTCATCGGACGCGAAGCGGGCAGCGGTACACGCGATGGCTTTGAAAGCATCGTTAAGGTAGCCGACAACTGCAAGTATGAGCAGGAACTTACCTCCACCGGCGCAGTTATCGCAGCGGTCGCGGCAAATGAAAACGCTATCGGCTATGCTTCTCTCTCAGCGGTAGGCGATACAGTAAGCGCAGTCAAGGTCGGCGGAGTTGCATGCACAGAAGCAACGGTACTTGACGGAACTTACGCGATTCAGAGAAATTTCAACATGATTACAAAGCAGGGCGTGGAGCTCTCAGCAACAGCCAAGGCTTTCATGGAATTCGCACTGAGTGACGAAGCCGGCGCAATCATTGAAAAGGCCGGAGCAATTCAGGCAAAATAGTTAAGACACAGCAAAAAGGGGACTTCACTAAAGAAGTCCCCTTACAGACAATTATGCCGATTAAGCTTATTATTAGCGGAGGTCCAAATGAAAGCAAGAAACCTAACAGAAAAAGTCATGAATGCTGTTTTCGTCGTCTGCGGAATGATATCCATTATCGCGGTTGTCGGAATTTCTGCCTATATGATAATTAGCGGTCTGCCCGCGATCAAGGAAATCGGTCTAATTGACTTCCTTTTCGGTCAGGTCTGGAAAAGCACGGCTTCAGAGCCCCTGTTCGGTATTTTGCCCTTTATTTTATCGTCAATATGCGCAACCTTCGGGGCAATACTTATCGGCGTCCCAATTGGGCTTTTAATGTCCGTGTTCCTGTCAAAAATCGCAAGCCCCAAGCTCGCTTCTGCTGTTCGCCCGGCTGTTGAACTTCTCGCCGGAATACCTTCCGTCGTTTACGGTCTTGTCGGCATGATTGTTCTCGTACCGCTTATTATGGATGTATTCGGAGTTAAAAGCGGCTCAACTCTATTTGCGGCGATTGTGGTACTTGCTATAATGATACTTCCGAGCATAGTAAGCGTGAGTGAAAACGCCCTCAACGCCGTTCCGAAGAAATATGAGGAGGCAAGCCTTGCCCTCGGCGCCACAAAAATCGAAACAATTTTCAAGGTGAGCATTCCTTCCGCAAAAAGCGGAATCACAGCCGGCATCGTTCTCGGAATAGGCAGGGCGATAGGGGAGGCAATGGCGGTTATGATGGTCGCCGGAAACGTAGCAAATATGCCGAAACTTTTCGGCAGCGTACGGCTTTTGACAACGGCGATTTCCTCGGAAATGTCTTACGCCTCGGGTCTTCAAAAGCAGGCTCTGTTTTCGATTGGACTTGTGCTATTCGTTTTCATTATGATAATAAATGTTGTGCTTAACACTCTGCTGAAGGGAGGAAGCAAAAATGCAAACTAGTAATGCGCTCCCTACGCTTAATCAAAAAATTTCCGCAAAACGGCGAATCAATGATACGATAATTAAAGTTTTAATATACCTTTCGGCGATAATAACAATTCTTCTTTTGGTCTGTCTTATCGGCTATATTTTCGTCAAGGGTCTTCCCCACGTAAGCTGGGAGTTCCTCTCCACGGCGCGCAAGGTTCTTGAGGATAAAATCGGCATACTGCCGAACATCATATTTACGCTTTACACAATAATTACGGCACTTGTCATAGCCCTGCCCATCGGTATCGGCTCGGCAATTTACTTAAACGAGTACGCAACAAAAAGGGGACTCGTCCGTTTCATAGAGTTCTCAACAGAAACGCTGACCGCTATCCCCTCCATTATATACGGACTTGTCGGGATGCTGTTTTTCTGCCAGAAGCTCGGGCTAAAATCCAGCATACTGGCAGGCTCCTTAACTTTGGTAATAATGATTTTACCGAGCATAATCAGAACCACGCAGGAATCGCTTAAAACCACACCCCAGTCCTACCGTGACGGTGCGGCGGCACTCGGCGCAACTAAGTGGTATACAATCCGAACAATTGTTTTGCCCTGCACGATAGACGGCATAGTAAGCGGAGCGATTCTTGCTATCGGGCGAATTGTGGGCGAGTCGGCAGCACTTCTTTTCACAGCCGGCGCAGGTTATGTGCTTGTGACGAATTACCTAAGGGCGCTCGGAACAAGCGGCGGAACTCTCAGCGTTATGCTTTACGTTTACGTCATGGAAAATGGCGAATTTGAGGTCGGTTTTGCAATTGCGTCTATCCTAATGATTTTAGTGCTGATGCTGAACTTTGCAACAAAGGCCGCCAAAAAAAGATTGAAAAAGGTCGGGTGATAGATTTGAATATTATTTCGTCAAGAAACCTTGAGCTGTACTACGGAGCTTTTCATGCACTCAAGGGTATTGATATGGACATAGAAGAAAAGCAGATAACGGCGTTAATCGGACCATCGGGCTGCGGAAAAAGTACTTTTCTTAAAACCCTCAACCGAATGAACGACCTTGTCCCCGACGTGCTCATAACTGGGGATGTCAGATACCGCGATACCGACATTTACGCGAAGGACACGAACGTAAATCTTCTTCGCAAGCAAATCGGAATGGTCTTTCAGGCGCCAAACCCTTTCCCCATGAGTATATACGACAACATTGCTTACGGTCCGCGCCTCCACGGCGAGCGCAGCAAGGCGGTTTTGGAGGAGACTGTAGAAAAGTCACTCCGTGGTGCGGCGCTCTGGGACGAGGTTAAGGACAGACTTAAAAAAAGCGCTCTGGGACTTTCCGGCGGACAGCAGCAAAGGCTTTGCATCGCCCGCGCGCTGAGCGTTGAGCCGGAAATACTCCTCATGGACGAGCCGACGAGTGCCCTTGACCCCGCCAGTACAATGCGAATAGAGGAGCTTATGGACGATCTCAGACGCAGCTATACCGTTGTAATCGTCACTCACAACATGCAGCAGGCGGCGCGAATTTCAGACAAAACCGCATTTTTCCTAGTCGGTGAGCTCGTTGAAATGGGCAACACCGATGACATCTTTGCAATCCCCAAGGACAAGCGCACAGAGGACTACATCACCGGTCGTTTCGGTTAAAAGAAAGGAAAGTGGATATTATGCCGCCCAGAAAACTATATGACGACGAGCTTAAAGACTTGTCTTCCGCACTTATAAGAATGGGAACAGCGGCCATCGACGCCGTGACCCGTGCCATGCAGGCTCTTAAAACATTTGACAAAGCGCTTTCAAAAGAGATAATAGAAGATGATGCTTATATCAACGCAATGGAACGCGACATTGAAACAATGTGCTTGAAGCTCATTTTAAAGCAGCAGCCCGTTGCAGGCGACTTGAGAAAAATTAGTACAGCCATTAAGATGATTACCGACATAGAAAGAATCGGCGATGCCGCTTCCGACATCGCGCAGATAAGCCTTTATCACGACAGTTTTAATTTTCCCGAACTTCAGGACAAAGTTCTCAGCATGGCTGTTGCCGCCAAAGAAATGGTTGCTGACGCTATCGACGCCTATGTCAAGGGCGATCTGGAGCTTGCTCTCAAGACAATCGACAAGGACGATGTGGTGGACGATTACTTCCTGAAAATCCGCGGAGAGCTGGGTTCAAACATCTACAAAGATAAAATGGATATGGACACGGTCATAGACTATCTGATGATAATCAAATACCTTGAGCGTGTCGGTGACCACGCGGTGAATATTTGCGAGTGGGTGCAGTTTTACGTCACAGGAATACATTACAACGAGCGAATCATCTAAAATCACAACAGCTTGGAGGTGTTTTAAATGAACGAGAGGATTTTAATTGTTGAGGACGATGAGAGCATAAGAATGCTGCTTGAGGTCGCGCTTTCCAGCAACGGCTATAAAACCCTAGGCTTTGACAATGCAAAATCTGCTCTTGAGAACATGAGCATCGAAGCCCCGCGAGTTGTTATTATGGATATTATGATGGACGGCATGAGCGGAATTGAAGCGGCTCGCTTCATGAGAGGCTCTAAAGAACTGCGGGAAATACCCATTATCATGCTGACCGCAAAGGATACTGAGCTTGACAAAATTATCGGGCTTGATTCCGGAGCCGACGACTATATGACCAAACCCTTCAGCGTACTTGAGCTTTGTGCCAGAGTTCGTGCACAGCTTCGCCGCAGCGGCGCAAGCGATGTATCTCCGAGCTCTGATAATATTCTTGAGCTCGGAGGGGTTTGCCTTAACAACAACATCCGTGAGGTTACAAGATTTGGCGTTTCCGTTCCGCTCACCTTCAAGGAGTTTGAACTTTTGAAATATCTCATGGAAAACAGCTTCAGAGCAGTTTCGCGCGAAGAGCTTATAAGCCGAATTTGGGGCGACGATTATTACGGTGAAACCAGAACGCTTGATATTCACATCGGCACACTTCGGCAAAAACTAAACGACACGGCGGAGAACAGCAGCTATATCAAGACCGTCAGGGGAGTGGGGTATCGCTTCATCGGAGGTACCAAATGAAAAAAACTCTGATGCTGGGTTTTGTCCTCATACTTACGCTCACGCTTGTTATATCCGGCGCGCTTAACGCCTTTGTGTTTGACAGAGAGCTTATTGATGATACCAAGCAGGAAATGCTCTCCTACGCATCTGTAATCGCCGAGGAGTTTAATTTTCAAGGGGATGCCGACTCACAGGCCAAGGCTTTTGCAAGCGCTATCGGAAACGTCAGAGTAACCGTAATCGCGGGTGACGGCTCCATTTTGGGCGACTCGGAGGCGGATTACAGGACAATGGAGAATCATCTCGACAGGCCTGAAATTATTCAGGCTTCTGTTTCAGGCTCGGGCTCGAGTGTAAGAAACAGTGAAACCATTGGAAAAAAGTTAGTCTATTCCGCGGTAAAGACTCCCGAGGGTTATTATATCAGAGCCACTAAAGAGGTATCGGGAGTTCTGGACAGTATTAAATCAATCATTCCTGCGATGATACTCGTCATTTTTGTTGCACTTTTGCTCGCGTCTTACCTTACAAATAAGTTCTCCAGCGGCTTTATAACTCCTATTTCTGAGATGAACGAGAGCCTTATCAGCGTTAAGGACGGGGGCAAGCAGCTCAACCCCAAGGATTACCGTTACGCCGAGCTTGAGGACATAGCAATAAAAATCAACTCCCTTTCCTCACATCTTTCGGGTTATATCGGAACAATTCAGCTCGAAAAAGATAAACTCAACTATATTCTCGACAATGTCAGCGAAGGCTTTTTACTGCTGGATGAAAAGCAGAATGTTCTAATGATAAATAATGCGGCCTGCGTCTACCTCAACTGCAGCAAAGCCTCGATAGGCGAAAATATTCTGTATGCCACAAGGAATTACGAATTTGTCCAGAACGCCGGCAAGTCTATCCGCGACAAGAAAAAGCTCAGCTTTGACCTTGAACTTAACAGAAGAATTATTGAATCCGTGTTCACATACGTAGGTGAGGAAAGCGGCTTTTCTGCGGCGCTGATTATAACAATGTCGGACGTCACCGAAGCCCGAAACGCGGTTAAAGTCAGAAGAGAATTTTTCTCCAACGCAAGTCACGAGCTAAAAACGCCCATAACCTCCATAAAGGGCAGCGCGGAACTTCTCTGCTCAGATTTACCGATTTCCGATACTCAGCGTCTTGAGCTTCTTACCCGAATCGGCATGGAGTCTGAACGAATGAATATGCTCATAAACGACATTATCATGATTAGCCGAATGGAAAGCGGAGAGCTTTCGGGCGAGGGCGAGGATATTGACATATCCACGATTTTGACTGAGAGTATAAATGAACTTACGCCTTTGGCGGAGCAGGAGAGCTTAAAGATAAACGTCCAGCTCGAACCGGTGCATATTTTTGCCAACAAAAAAGACATTCGCGAGCTTGTTTCAAATCTCATCGTTAACGCCGTAAAGTACAACAAATTCGGCGGCGCGGTTGACGTTTGGCTTTCCTCGAAAGACGGACAGGCAGTATTGAAGGTCAGAAATGACGGCGAGCCCATTCCTCCCGAGCACCAAAGACGCGTATTTGAGCGCTTTTACAGGGTTGACAGCGGGCGCAGCAAAGCTGTCGGCGGAACGGGACTGGGACTTTCCATAGTAAAGCATGTTGTTGATACGCTCGGCGGCACTGTCGCTTTGGAGAGCACTGCGGAGAAGGGGACGGCCTTCACTGTATGTCTTCCGCTAAACAGGACTTTCGAGTGATTACGCAAACACATAAAATCAAAAAAATCGTTTCGGACAATTGAGTCTGAAACGATTTTTTATATCAGCTTCTCGCGCTGCAGCAAATCCCGAAGGGCTCGGGCAGTAAGCTCCGTTGAACCTTCGCAGGGGAGGCGAAAATCAGCGTACTTTCTGTAAAGCGGCTCTCGCATTTCGTAGACCTCAGCGAGAGTCATTGCTTTTGGAGTTGCAACGCCCCTTTCTAAGAGCGTTCCGACAAGACGTTTTTCAAGCTCGGAAACGGGCACATCAAGCCAAACAAGGGTTCCGTCCTTCGATAAGGCTTTCATCGCGTTTTCGGAAAAAACCATGCTGCCGCCCGTAGCTATAACAGTTTTATCTGTTTTAATGCTTTTGCCGACCAGACCTTCAAATTCTATGAATTTATCGTACCCGTCCTGCGTAATTATCTCTGAAAGGGGTCGGCCTTGCTTAAGCGCCAGAAGTATATCCGTATCCAGAAAATTGTAGCCGATGAGCTTTGCCAGAATAACGCCGACTGTACTTTTCCCGCTTGCAGGCATTCCGATAAGTGTTATGTTTTTCATTTTGTCAGCTCCCGTCATTTTTGGATTATAGCATTTTTCGGCTTCCGTTTCCACATAATTTTCAAATTGCGGGCGATAACGCAAACTTCTGAGCTTGCGACTGATTTCGATCCAAAAAAAATACAAGATTTTGTTAAATTATGAATGACAGTAAGACAAAATTTTGCTATTATATATTTTAAGGTTTTATAAACCACCCCCTGCATTTAATAGCCGAGAAACACAATAATATTTACAGGAGGACTTTCTATGCAGTATGAAATATTCGGTAACAATTTACCCGGAGTAACAATAAGCCTGCAGCCCGGAGAAAGCATTTATACCCAATCGGGCGGGATGACCTGGATGACTGACGGAATCGCAATGGATACAAACATGAAGGGCGGCTTCGGAAAGGCTCTGGGACGTATGTTTTCAGGCGAGTCACTGTTCATGGCAACCTACACCTCCCAGATGCCGGGCGCACAAATCACCCTTGCCTCATCCTTCCCCGGCAGTATAATTCCGCTGGAACTTGGCGGCGGAAGACAGTATATCTGCCAGAAAACCGCTTTTTTGTGCGCCACCCCCGGAGTTGAGCTTTCCGCTTCGATTCAAAAGGTCAAGGTTGGTTTCTTCGGCGGTGAGGGCTTCATTATGCAGCGCCTTTCCGGAACGGGTCTATGCTTCCTTGAAATTGACGGCTCTGTCGTTGTAAAAGACCTTGCCCCCGGTGAAGTTCTGAAAGTCGACACAGGCAATATCGCGGCTTATGAAGCGAGCGTTTCCTACACAGCCGAAACGGTCAAAGGTTTTAAGAACGTGCTTTTCGGAGGGGAGGGGCTTTTCCTTTCCTATCTTCGCGGGCCGGGCAGAGTTTTCCTCCAGACTGTCAATATGCCCGAGTTTGCCTCAAAAATCATTCCTTTTATCCCAACCTCAAGTAACTGATTTTGTATAAACCGATTTTTACGGCATTGCCGTTTGCGGCAATCGAAAGGACATATAAATGGGTCTTTTAAAAGCAGGCGTCGGCGCTCTTTCGGGCGTTCTTGCCGATCAATGGAGAGAGTATTTTTACTGCGAGGCTCTTGAGCCGGATGTTTTGGTTCAGAAGGGCATGAAGCGTAATTCTAAACGTAGTTCAAATACGAAAGCAGAAGAAAACATCATTTCCAACGGCTCAATAGTCGCTGTTAACGACGGTCAGTGCATGATTATCGTTGAGCAGGGAAAGGTTGTCGATTTATGCGCAGTGCCCGGTGAATATGTTTACGACACTTCGTCAGAGCCAAGCATTTTTGTCGGAAATCTGGGAAGTTCAATTTCCGATTCGTTTAAAACACTCGGAAAGCGTTTTACCTTCGGCGGCGACACGGCGAAGGACCAGCGCGTCTATTACTTCAACACAAAAGAACTCATCGGCAACAAATACGGGACACCGAACCCCGTACCTTTCCGCGTTGTCGATAAAAACGTCGGGCTTGACGTTGACATCGCCATTCGCTGCTACGGGGAGTATTCCTATCGTGTAGTCGACCCTATGCTGTTTTACACAAATGTCTGCGGCAACGTCGAGGATGTTTACAGACGCACGGAAATTGACAGCCAGCTAAAAAGCGAATTGCTCACTGCACTTCAGCCTGCTTTCGCCAAAATTTCCGAGATGGGCATTCGTTACAGCGCGCTGCCGGGGCACACGATGGAGCTTGCCGACGCGCTCAACGAGGTTTTGACAAAGAAGTGGCATGAGCTTCGCGGTATTGCAATCGTATCTCTCGGTGTCAGCAGCGTTACTGCCTCCGAAGAGGATGAGGAGATGATTAAGCAGCTCCAGCGCAACGCGGCTTTCCGCGACCCGACCATGGCGGCAGCTCACCTTGTCGGCGCTCAGGCCATGGCAATGCAGAATGCCGCAAAAAACGAGGGCGCAGGCGGAGCATTTATGGGCTTTGCCGGACTTAATATGGCTCAGGGCGCAGGCGGAGCGAACGCCGGAAATCTCTTTGCTATGGGTGCTCAATCGAAGCCGTCTGACGCAGAGAGCGCGGAAACTTAGTCGTGTTCCTGCGGTGCAAAAGGCAACACGGGCAAATTCTGCAACGACTGCGGCAAGCCAAAGCCCGCACCTGCTGCGGGCTGGACCTGCCCCGCTTGCGGAGCTGTAAACAAGGGTAAGTTCTGCACCGAATGCGGAAAACAAAAGCCCGCCTCCGAGCCGCTCTATAAATGCGACAAGTGCGGCTGGGAACCGCAAAATCCTCAAAGTCCGCCGAAATTCTGCCCTGAGTGCGGCGATATTTTTGATGAGCGCGATATTAAGCAATAAGACAATTTACAGGGGCGGTTTTTTACCGAAACCGCCCTGTATATTATTTCCCTATTAGATAAAGAAGGTTCAAAATGCTCGCTTTTCAATTGTCACTTCAACTTATAATTCTGATTTTTGTCGGTTTTCTTGTCTGGCGCCTCGGTATGGTCGACGAAAAATTTGATAAATCGCTTACCTCGCTGCTCATAAATATCGCCTTGCCCTGCATGATTATCAAATCCTTCAGCGCGCCTTTCTCCACCGACGAGCTTATTAACTGTGCGATACTTGTGGCTATCAGCATAGTCTATCTTGCTCTTTGCTTCGGCCTCGGACAGCTTATTTACAGGCTTTTCAGGAAAAACTATACGGGAAGAATGCTTCGCTTCGGCGCCATGTTTACGAATTTTTCCTTTGTGGGGATTCCGGTTGTCGAAGCGCTTTACGGACAGACGGGGCTTTTGTATTTTGTTGTTTTTGTTGTACCGATAAGAATGGTGTATTACAGCTCCGCAAAATCGCTCCTTTCTCCCGTCGGTTCCGAACACGAAAAAAGAAGCTTAACTGAGCATATCAGAGGCTGGCTGTCACCTCCTGTCGTCACAGTATTTATAGGACTTGCTCTATATGTAACAGGCTTTGAATTTCCGACACCAATTGATAAGACAATAGCCGGAATCGGAGCGATTACTTCACCTTTGGGCATGATATTATGCGGAATTTCAATCGGCAAAAATAATATAAAGTCCCTTTTAAAGCCAAAATATCTCTTGATGCCTTTATTGAGAAATATGCTCCTGCCCGCTCTTACGCTTATGATTATGACGCTCGTTCCCGTTGACCCGCTGGTTGCAAAAATAGTCGTCATATACTCCGCGCTTCCGGTTGCCTCGCTTTTGAGTGCTTTTACTCTTCAATACAGTCCGGAGCCTCAGGCAGTTCTTGAAGGCTCGGGAAGCGTGTTTTTTTCGATTTTGGCGTGTTCTGTGACAATACCGCTCTGGGCACAGCTTGCAGAATACTTTTTATAGCTTTGTAACTTAAATACAGATACAGTCCCTAAGGAGAACGCAATGGGCAAGGATAAGCAGCTTCAAGCGCAGCGCCGCGAAATGATGCTGGGCACCCCGATTTCACGGCTTATACCAAAAATGGCAATACCCACGATTGTTGCCATGCTTGTAACCTCGATTTACAGCATGGCCGACACTTATTTTGTAAGCTCCCTCGGAACCTCGGCAACCGCCGCAGTCGGCGTTACAATGTCAATTGACCAGATTATTATGATGGCCGGCTCTTTTCTGGCCTTCGGTGCAAACAGCTATGTATCAAGGCTCTTGGGCGCAAAGCAAACAAAGAAAGCCTCCGCAACGCTTTCAACCGCGTTTTTTTCCGCTGTTGTTATGGGCGCTCTCGTTATGATTCCCGGTTTACTTTTCACTGAAAAGCTGGTAAGGTTTCTTGGGGCAACTCCGTCTTCGACTCAATACGCAATTGACTACGCAAATTACATCCTTATCGCCGCGCCTTATATGGCCGCAAGCTTTGTTTTGAACCAGTGCCTTCGCTCAGAGGGAAGCCCGGTCTATTCAATGGTCGGCATCGGCATCGGCGGAATATTGAATATTGCGCTTGACCCGCTCTTCATTTTCACCTTTGATCTGGGCGTTGCAGGTGCTGCAATTGCTACGGCAATTTCAAAATTCGTGGGTTTTTGTATACTTATTTATCCTTATCTAAGAAAAAGAACAGTACTTCGGCTCTCCATTAAAATCATTAGCTTCACCAAGGATATCGTTCGTGAAATATCGCTCATGGGACTTCCTTCACTGCTTCGTATGGGGCTTGGTGTTGTCGCCTATGTTCTGGTCAACAATATAGCCGGCAGGTATTCGGACTCCGCGCTTGCTGCCACCTCTGTTGTGTCCCGCATAATGATGATTCCTCTTTCCGCAATGCTCGGCTTCGGTCAGGGCTTTCAGCCTGTCGCGGGCTTTAACTGGGGCGCAAAGCGCTATGACAGGGTGCGACAATCGTTTAGGTTTTCTTCAATCGTCGGAGCAATCGGCACCGTAATTGTGAGCCTTCTTATATGGTTGTTTGCGGAACAGATTATCTATCTTTTCACGGAAACGGACATGGAAATGCTATCTCTCGGAAAGCTCTGCCTGGTCTCCCAATGCCTGTCTTTACCGCTTACCGCCTGGGTAATTGTTGTCAACATGATGTATGCGGCGTTGGGAAAACCGGGCGGCGCGATTATTCTTGGCATCACTAGACAGGGCTTATGCTTTATTCCGGTAATTTTTATATTGTCTTCAATATTTGGCGTTCAGGGCGTGGCAGTCGCTCAGGCAACTTCCGATTTTATTTCATTCCTGATTACAATACCCTTTGCCGTTTCAATATCACGACAGGTTTCAAGGCAGGAAAAATGCGAGCTTCCGCTGCCGACTCCCGAAATAAGGAACTAGATACTGCGTTGTTGAGCACTGTAAATAACTACCATACGGAGGCGCTTATAATGAGTAAAACAGTTATTACAATCAGCCGAGAGTTTGGCAGCGGCGGAAGAACCATAGCTTTTGAGCTGGCTGAGCGTTTGGGCTATAATTTTTATGATAAGGCCCTGGTGGAACGGATTGCCAAAGAAAGCGGCTATTCAAAGGATTTCGTCGAGAGAAGGGGAGAGGATGCCACCTCGACCAGCAGCTTTCTGTTTAATCTGTCCCGTTCCGGCTCAGGCGGGTATGACGGAGTATCCGGAATTTCCGATAAGCTTTATGTCATTTCTCATAACATAATTAAGAAGCTGCCGGAGGAGGGGCCCTGCGTAATCGTCGGGCGCTGCGCGGATTACATTCTCAAGGACTGTCCGGAGGCTCTGCATGTATTTATTTACGCCGATATGCAGTTTAAGGCTGAGCGAATCGTAAAGCTCTACGGCGAAATGGAGGACGTTCCGCAGAAACGGCTTGAGGAAAAGGACAAAAAGCGCAAGGTCTATTACAAAAACTATACGGGAAGAATCTGGGGCATGAGCACCAACTATGATATCAGTCTTAACAGCGGAAAGTTAGGCATTGAATCCTGTATTGATATTATCGCCGATTTGGCGCAGCGCTGACAGTTTTCGTTCGCATTTGAACACAGCTTGTTCAATAAATCAAATAAATAACGCAATTGACAACCGGGAGTATTGATAGTATAATCATCTCGAACTGGTAGTCATTATCATTATATGTGTTATTGATTACCATATTTATTAACAAATTGTGAATACGAGGTGATAAGCATTGAGCTTTCAAATAATCGGTGACAGCTGCTGCGACTATCCTTATCTTGAGGATGATTACGCTTGGTTAAAGCGCGTTCCGCTGTCGATTGAACTTGATGGGGAAACATTTATCGACGATGAGACTCTGCGCTGCAGTTTACTTCTCAGCAAAATGGCCGCTTCTCGTAACGCTCCGAAATCAGCTTGTCCGTCACCCGGCAGCTATGTTGAAGCATACGAGTGCGGTGCTGATGATATTTATGTCGTAACTTTATCCGACAAGTTAAGCGGCAGCTACAACAGCGCTGTTGTAGCCGCAAATATGTTTAAGGAAAACCACCCCGAAAAAAACATCTTCGTCTTCAGCTCACGCAGCGCCTCGGCAGGTCAAATTGCGATTTGCCACAAGATTCTGTCACTTGCCGAAGCGGGAGTTGCTTTTGACGAAATTGTCAAGCAGACGCTTGAATTTATTAATGGTCTGACAACATATTTTCTCCTTGAAACGCTTGAGGTTTTTCGTAAAAACGGAAGGCTCAATCACCTTCAGTCGATAATTACCGGAGCTTTGAAAATTAAGCTCGTTATGGGCGGAGATGAAACGGGAAACATTTGCGTTCGCGGCAAGGCACTTTCTATGGATCGCGCCGTGGCAAAGCTCGCCGAGCTGATTGCGGAAAGATGCAAGAATTTGGATATGAGCGCGCGCACCCTTTTCATTACCCACTGCAAATGTCCGGACAGGGCGCGAGAAGCCCGCGACTGCATTTTGGCGAAGGTCGGCTTTAAGAACTGTCAGATAATGACGGCCGGCGGAATCAGCACAATTTATGCCAACGCAGGCGGAATAATAGTCGCATACTGATATTAATAAAATATAACGGCAATAAATCGCAAAATTTAAAGCGTTTATTGCCGCTATATTTATTTTTTCGTAATTTCCTTAGAAAAATACCTTGCAATACCTTTTTCTCTATGGTAAAATTTCATGGTCTATGCGAGAGCTATTCTTGCTCGCCGCTTAGTTGTCATTAGGAACGGTCCTCTGGCGGAACTTTTACCGGCCACGAACGTTTACAGTGAAGGGAGGATACAAGTATGGATTTGGTTAAGACACTATCTCAGCAGTATATGAAGACTGAGCTTCCCGAAATGAACGTCGGTGACACAGTTCGTGTCGTTGTTCGTGTTAAAGAAGGAAACCGCGAGAGAAACCAGGCGTTTGACGGCACAATTATCGCAAGAAAGCACGGCGGTATAAGTGAAACGATTACGGTTCGCCGCATTTCCTATAATGTCGGATGCGAAAAGGTTTTCCCCGTGCATTCACCCACGATTGTTTCCGTTGAAACAATTCGCAAAGGTAAGGTACGCAGAGCTAAGCTCTATTATCTCCGCGACAGAGTCGGTAAGAAGGCAAAGGTCAAGGAGCGCGTTTAACGTAAACAAAAAAGAGGCGTCAGCCTCTTTTTTTGTTTATCCGGGTTATTACATGCATTTCAACACCCAAAAGCGCCCGTTTGCTTGAATTTTCATTTTGATATTGCTAAAATATGCTTCTCAAGTGTATAATTACAATTTAGATATACTCTGAGATGGAGGTATTGTTTTGGAAAAGAAACAAAGCGAGAAATATGATTTGACTGAGGATAGCTCTTCCGGCTTTGACTATGAGCGTTTTGCCGCCGAAGAAGCCGCTAATCCTGTGAAAAAAGATATAAAATCTAAAAATAAGCAAGAGTTAAAGCCCGAATCGCAAGACGAGCCTGCGGAAATCTATGAATGGATGCAGTCAATCGTCACCGCGTTTTTAGTCTGCGTTTTGGTTTTTGCCTTCTTTGTCAGAATTATCGGCATAATCGGTCCTTCAATGCAGAACACCTTCCACGACGGTGACAGTGTCGTAATATCTAACTTGTTTTACGAACCCAAACAGGGCGATGTAGTTGTGCTGCGCAAGCTTTCCTTCATGGAGGAACCGATAATCAAGCGAGTTATCGCTGTGGCGGGTCAAACCGTTGATATTGACTTTGAAAAAGGCATTGTTTACGTTGACGACCAGCCGCTGACTGAGCCTTATACTGCCGAGTTGACACTGACTCCGATTGATTTTGACGGCAAGATTACGGTTCCCGAAAACTGCGTATTTGTCATGGGTGACAACCGCAACAACTCTTCCGACAGCCGCGACAGCCGCCTGGGCTGCGTTGACACAAGATACATTCTGGGCAAAGTGCTTCTGCGTATTTTGCCGATAGATCAGTTCGGCGCGGTGGAATAAACACCGCTTAAACTGCACTTTATCCCTTGCCGCGTAAACTATGCCAACAAGTATTGAGGTAATTTAATGTCCGATATACCTGAAAAAATGAATATTCAATGGTTCCCCGGTCACATGACAAAGGCTCAGCGCATGATTGAGGAGAACATGAAGCTTGTCGACGCTGTGTGCGAAATTATTGACGCGCGCATACCGTATTCAAGCAGAAATCCCGACATTGAAAGGCTTTCGGGCACAAAGCCCCGCCTTGTTATTCTAAACCGCGTTGATCAGGCGGATCCCGACGTTACGCTGCTCTGGCGCAATTACTTCAAAGCGCAGGGGCTCTACGTCCTTGAAACCGACTGCAAAAGCGGAAAAGGCGTTTCGGCCTTTGCCGATGCTATACGATTTGTGCTCCGCGACAAAATCGAAGCTCTTGCAGCCAAAGGTCAGGCAGGTAAGCCCATTCGCGCAATGATACTCGGCATTCCAAATGTCGGGAAATCCACTTTTATCAACAAGGTAGCCAAACGAAAGGCTGCAAAAGCCTCGGACAAACCCGGCGTTACCCGCGGAAAGCAGTGGATAACAATTGACACGGGGCTCGAGCTTCTTGACACTCCGGGCATACTCTGGCCCCGGTTTGACAGTCAGGCAGTAGGGGAGTGCCTTGCCTTTACGGGCGCAATCCGCGACGAGATAATGGACAGAGAAATTTTAGCCTCAAACCTTATGCTCAAACTTCGCGAGCTATATCCCAAGAGCATTGAACAGCGCTACAAGTTTAATCCTGACCCTTCCGCAAGCGGTCTGGAGCTGCTCGAAGCAGCCGCGAGAAAGCGCGGCTTCATCGTTTCAAAAGGCGAGGTTGATTTTGAGCGTATGGCCGTAACGCTTTTGGACGAATTTCGTGACGGGAAGCTTGGACGAATCAGCCTTGAAAGACCCGAAACGCTATGATTATGGATTTATGGTCGATTGAAAATGAGCTTTTAAATGGCGGAGTTAGCTCACTTTGCGGGGTTGACGAAGCGGGGAGAGGACCTTTGGCGGGTCCCGTCTGCGCGGCGGCGGTTATTTTACCTCACGGAATCGAAATTCACGATCTCAACGACTCAAAAAAGCTCACCGAGAAAAAGCGCGAGGAGCTTTATGAGATAATCACCGGCTGTGCTTTGGGCTACGGAATAGCCTTTGCCGAGGTCTCGGAGATTGAGGAGCTTAATATTTTGGCCGCAACTCACCTTGTGATGAACAGAGCAATCGAAAAACTTGTGACAACTCCCGAGCTTGCGCTAATTGACGGCAACCAGATTAAGGGTGTCAAATATAACTGCCTTGCCGTTATAGGCGGCGATGCCAAATGCGCGAGCATTGCCGCAGCTTCAATTCTTGCGAAGGTTACTCGTGACAGGCTGATGCTTGAATATGATAAAATCTATCCTCAGTACGGCTTTTATAAGCACAAGGGCTACGGTACTTCCGAGCATTACAAGGCGCTCGGCGAGTTCGGACCCTGTCCGATACACCGCAGCTCTTTCCTGAAAAAGTTTTTCGCGGAGGGTAACGCATGGACAAAAAGCTTGTCGGGCGCTTCGGAGAACAGGCGGCCGCAGAATACCTGAAGAAAAAACATTACAAAATAATCGGGCTTAACTACTCCTGTCGCTTTGGGGAGATTGACCTGATCGCACAAAACAAAAAATACATAGTTTTTGCTGAGGTTAAGCTGCGCAAATCCGATGCTTTTGCCGAAGCAAAGGAGTTTGTTACCGCTTCCAAGCAGGAAAAAATAATCAAAACCGCATCCCTTTGGCTTTCTCAAAACGAAACCGAGCTTCAGCCGCGCTTTGACGTAATAGAAATTTACGCAGCGGAGGGAGCAGCGTCTAAATCTATAATAATCAACCACATAGAAAACGCATTTCAGTAAGGGGTTTTGGCAATGAAATATTACAGCACGAGAGATAAGAGTAATGTCGTTACGGCGGCACAGGCAATCGTTCAGGGACTTTCTTCGGACGGTGGACTGTTCGTCCCCGTTTCCATCCCGCCTTTGACAATCACGGAAATTTCAGAGCTCTGCGGGCTTAACTACCGCGAAAAAGCTGTCACAATTATGGGCAAATATCTTGAGGAGTTTTCCGAAGAGGAGCTTCGCGGTTTTGTAGGCGAGGCCTACTCCGATAACTACGACAGCGCGGAGATAGCGCCCACTCGCTTCATAAACAGGAATACCGCCGTTCTCGAGCTTTGGCACGGTCCTACCTGTGCATTCAAAGACATGGCTCTGCAAATGCTCCCGCGACTGCTGACAGCTTCCCTTAAAAAGACGGGCGAAACGCGCAAGGTCTGCATACTTGTCGCCACCTCGGGCGACACCGGCAAGGCGGCGCTTGAAGGTTTTGCCGATGTTGACGGCACTTCCATAGTGGTTTTCTACCCGCGTGACGGCGTATCTGATGTTCAGAAGCTTCAGATGACCACTCAGTGCGGCGCAAACGTCTATGTTTCCGCTGTTGAGGGCAACTTCGACGATGCTCAGACGGGCGTTAAGGCAATATTCAGCAATCGTGAGTTTGCAAAAAAGCTTAACGAAAAGGGCGTTTTCCTCTCCTCCGCGAACTCGATTAACTGGGGAAGACTCCTGCCGCAGATTGTCTACTATTTTTCCGCTTATTGCGACTATGTAAATTCGGGAAAAATCAAACTTGGCGACGAAATCGATTTTTGCGTGCCGACAGGCAATTTCGGCGATATTTTGGCAGGCTGGTACGCGAAGAAAATGGGACTTCCGGTGCGCCGTCTTATCTGCGCCTCAAACCGCAACAACGTCCTCACGGACTTTATAAATACCGGAGTCTATGACCGCAACCGTGAGTTTTTCACGACAATTTCACCCTCAATGGATATACTTGTTTCCTCAAATCTCGAACGCTTGCTCTTTATGCTCTCGGACGACGTTTCTGTGAATAATTGGATGAACGAACTGAAAACAGTCGGAAAATACGACGTCGGCGCTGAAGTTCTTTCTAAGATTAAAGCAGATTTTGATGGTGGCTTTACGAATGATGACGAGGCGAAGGCCTATATCAGGGAAGTTTTTAAAAGCGCAAATTATCTGATGGATACCCATACCGCCGATGCTTACGCCGTGCTTGCGAATATGACCAAAATTGGCGCTGAGTTCCCCACGGTTATCGTTTCAACCGCTAGCCCCTATAAATTTGCCGACAGCGTGCTCAGTGCCTTCGGTGAAGCCAGCGTCCAGTCGGGCGCGGAGCTTATAAACAGGCTCGAAGCCGTTACGGGCACGACTGCGCCCAAGCCTCTTACAGGACTTGACGGCAGGGAAGTGCGTTTCACCGGCTGCACCGCCAAGGAAGCCATGCCCGACGTGGTCATGGGATTCTTAAACTAAATATTATTATGAAATATAAGAAGCCGCGGAACATTCGTTCCGCGGCTCTTGCTGTTTAGTGAATGCATTTTATAACTCTTTCAGTTCCTGTGATTAGTTCGTCAACCTCTTCCTTAGTGGGATCTCTGTCTTTTTTATGGTCACATAAGTTTCTAATATCCCCTAGATGTTGAATTTTTCGCCACTCTACGACATCGTACACGTTTTCTTTAAAAGCCTCATTGTAATCCGATATATGAGGATCTCTCTTTTTTATAACTATATTATGATTTATGGCAACTCCGGCAAAATGTTTTTCAAGAACAACTCCGCATATTGCACCAGCCGCACGAATAAATCCCATTTTATGAAGATGTCGAGCTGAGTCTAATTCTGAATCAAAAACATCAGCTTGTAGAATTGTCTGTATGTTATATATCGTACTTTCAAATGCCTCTAAACATGTGCCAACAATGTTTATTTGCCGGCCAACACAAAATAATGCTGTTTCAGGGCCATGATTCCCTGGCTGTATCTTGAGACCCCTTAAAGCATCAGAAATAGTATAATTAGATAGAGCTATATTTTTTCGTTTTTCGTTTCTATATAGAACTATAAAATCATCTAATTTATCAGGCATAAGCTGTTTCACCACTAAAAGAGATTTTGTGTACCAAGCCTCGTAATTTCGAACGAAAAATTGAAAATCTTTGCATGCTCCAGTTTTGTCTACTTCAAGTGTTTTTATAAGTTCATTACCCTTTTTACGAAGAGTAGCAATTTCTTCTTTTAAATCGTTGATTTCCATATTCAGCCCTCTATATTCTCAACTATTGCTTTTATTTTATCCCTCCCAACAATATTCGTCAACATGTATCTTGTATACTTCACTATTTGATATGCCATATTTTGTATTGCAATTGATATTTTTCATAAAACGAAAAGGGAGAGACGATTGCCTCTCCCAATTATTTTATCCCACGCTTTCAAAGGTGAAGTGCTCCTCCGAACACTCCGCGAGTTGCATGGCGCCCGATTTGCCTGAGAGCCAGCTATCGCGCTCCTGCTTCGGCAAAATAACCGGCATGCAGTCATGAATAAACTTGAGCTCGGGGGACGCCTCGCGCGTTAAAATTACAAATAGGGGAACGGCGTCGTTCGCTTCCTTATGCCAAAGCCCCGCCATGTAGATGGGCTCGGACTTCTTAATCGCGAACTTTTCTTTTTTCGCGCCGTCCTTTTTCCATTCAAAGTAATATCCCGCGGGGACAAGGCAGCGCTGGGAGGCAAAAGCTTTCCTAAACATTGCTTTGTCGGCGGCTGTTTCAAGCCTCGCGTTTATTATTTTGCCCTTGCCACCCAAACCCTCGAAGCCCCACTGCATGAGCTTCGGCGCTTCCTGTGTGATTATCGGCACAATATCCGTCGGAAATATCTCGCCGCTCTTCATCTGCGCCAGCGCCGCCGTTCCCACATAGCTCGATTTTATCAGAGCCAGCATCGCGTTTATATCGGCTAATTCGTGCCCCTCGGGAATATAATATCTTCCGCACATCTTAATCACCCCAAGATATTATCTCACTTTTCGGCGGGTATTTGCAATATGCTTATTCAGTAGGAAGGCAAAATAAAATATACCCTCATTAATGCAAAAAGCCCTGCAACCATTTTGGTTACAGGGCTTTTATTAACGGAATTATGCCATGATAAAGCCGCCGCCTGTTTGGATGCACTCGCCCGTAATGAAGCTCGAATCGTCCGAGGCGAGGAAGGAAGCGACAGCCGCAACCTCCGAGGGCTGGCCCTTTCTGAAAAGAGGAGTGAGCATGACCGCCATATCGGCGACATCGTCAGGCATCGCTTTTGTCATGTCGGTGTCAATCATGGCAGGCGCAATGCAGTTGACATGAATATTTTTTCGCCCCGACTCCTTTGCAAGGCTTCTTGTGAACCCGATTACGGCGCCCTTTGAAGCGCTGTAATTCGTTTGCCCCGCGTTACCCCAGGCGGAGGAAGAACTGATGTTAATTATTTTCCCGTATTCCTGCTCGCGCATCTTGGGCAGAACCGCTTTGCAGCAATAAAACAGACTGTTGAGATTGACGTTAATAACGGAGTTCCACTGATCGTCCGACATTTTATGGAGCATTGCGTCCCTTGTTATGCCTGCGTTATTAACGAGAATATCCACTTTGCCGTACTTCTCAATAATGCTGCCGAAAACAGCGTTTACATCAGCTTCGTCGCCGACATTGCATTTCATTGCGACGGCCAGTTTGCCCGAAGGATCGACTTCCTTTACCGCCGCCTCGACTTGTTCAAGATTGATGTCCAGAGAAATGACCAGAGCCCCGTCCTCTACAAAACGCTTAACTGTCGCCGCACCGATTCCCTTGGCGCCGCCTGTTACAACCGCGATTTTACCATCCAATTTTCCCATGCGATAATAGCCTCCTCATATTGTTTTGTATTTTGGATAACGCGCGTTTTCTGTTTAAATATCAATCAGGCGAAATTTCCGAAGTTAATTACACCCTCATCTTTAAGCTTCTTCATCTCTTCTTCGGTGTAACCGAGTTCCGTCAGAATGTCCTTGGCCTCCGCACCTATGCCGCCGGGTAGGAATTCATAGTCAAAGCCGTTGCCCATGCTCCTGAGTCTGGTGGGGGTTGTAGCCATCGGGCTCTTGTTGCCGTTTCCGTGTGTGACAATCTTCATAAACTCATTGGCATGAACCTGAGGGTCATCCCGAACGTCCTTAGACGTGAAGATTCTCTCCGCCGGTATGCTGGCCGCCGCGAATATCTCCGCCCACTCGTAGGAAGTCTTCTTAATTAGCTCTGCCTGCAGCATCTCCTTGATTTCCAATTTGTGCATGAGCATTCCCATTATGTCGTTGTATTCCTCGTTTTGTCCCAACTCATGCAAGCCAAGCACATCGCACACCCTCGGGAAGTAGGTTATATAGTCGGGGGAGGCTAGATAGAACCACTCGCCGTCCGAACACTTATATACGGTAATCAGCGGGGATTGCGGGTCCGAATGAGTTCCGGGAATTATTCCCGGCGAATAGAAATCCGCCGCATGAACAAAGCCCAGAGCATAAATACCCACATGGTAGAGGCTTGTATGTACATAGTCGCCCTTGCCCGTCTTCTCCCTGTTATAAAGGGCAAGGTTTATGCCTGACAGCAGCGCCAAAGCCAGCTGATTGTCGCCGAAGGCCGGTACGTTGAAGGGAGGGGGACCTTCTCTGTCCGGAATCATTGTTATAAAGCCGCTGCGTGCAAAATAAGTGGAGTAATCGAAGGCAGCGCGGTCCTTCAGAGGTCCCGTCTCGCCGTAACCCAGAACGTGCGCGTAAACAAGCCTTGGGTATTTCTGGCTTAGTGTATCATAGTCAAGTCCGACTTTTTTAAGGGCTTCCTGACGGAGGCTTGTGATGAAAACGTCAGCCTCGGAAACCAGTTTATGTACGATTTCCTGTCCGGCCGCGGTCTTGATGTTAACCGGAATCAGGCGCTTATTTGCGTTTGCAATATGGAAGGTGGGATTTTCATCATCATCGATGGGCGAGAGAACATTCATTCCGAGCGGACGCAGGGTATCGCCGTTGTAATTCTCAATCTTGATTACGTCCGCGCCCCAGTCGCCGAGTGTTCGTGAGGCTGTGGGTCCCGCAATCATAATGGACATGTCTACTACTTTCAGACCTTTCATGACTTTCGTTGCCATTTTAATACCTCCATTTTAAATTTTGGCCGGATTCCGAGCAATATTAAACCGCCTTCCATAATCTCGGTAGCGCCGCTCAAGCTCGGGCTTATAAATATAATAGCAATATATATGCCATCTTGTATATAGTTATATAATATAATTATTATTGTTTCAATTTACTCAATGTCTGCTATATGTTTTAACGTATGTTTCAAAAATCTATTTAATCATAGTCCGTTATTCATTTTGTGCAGTTGCAGATTGCAAATGATATTTGCAAATAGCTAATGCCAAATTCTAAGAAATAAAAAAAGAATACTGACTTTTCAAAAGAAAAGTCAGTATTCGGCAAAAAAAATATGGAGCATCTATCCAGATTCGAACTGGAGACCTCGTCCTTACCAAGGACGCGCTCTGCCGACTGAGCTATAGATGCATATATGGCGACCCAGAACGGGCTCGAACCGTCGACCTCCAGCGTGACAGGCTGGCGTTCTAACCAACTGAACTACTGGGCCACAAGCGCTTGCTTATTGTACAATGTAAATTTAACTTTGTCAACACAAAATTCCCTCTCTTTGGAGCTAATATTTCTATTTTCGATAGCTGTTTGCTTGCCTGCTCAGCCAACTTGTGTTAGAATGTTATAGCATTTATTTCGACTCGGTCTATCATCGATATTATCGGCTGATCCTGCTCGATTTTTTATCTTTCACCTGTTTGTTGGGGGGACAATTATGAAGCGAAGAATAACAGCGCTTATACTGATAGCTGTGCTTATTGCAGCTTCTGTTCAGCCTGCCTCGGCGGACAGCTCAGGTCTTTGCTTTACCGCAACAAACGACTATTTGCTTGATCTGGGCTCGATGGCCGCCTTTGTAAGCGGCACCGCCTACATCCCTGCCAAAGTATTTTCAACCTTCGGCGTATATTTCAACTATTTTGAATCGGAGTCTACCGCTGTCCTCTATAACGGAAATAAGGAAATATTCTTTAACCTTGTTTCGGGAAACAGTTATGACAGCGCGAACAACACGCAGTCAGTATCTGCAACCTTTAAATACGGTCAAGTTTATGTTCCCGTGGCATGGGTTTGTTCCTATTTCGGGCTGAGCTATTCCTATATTAACGGCAACGGATACGGCGATGTCGTAAGACTGAAAAACAGCAAAGCGGTTTTGTCGGATTCTCAGTTTCTTGATGCGGCGACCACACTTATGAAAACGAGATACGACGAGTATTTCGGCAATGTCACCGCTTCACCGACGCCTTCCGTACCACCTCCCACGGGAAACGAAACAAACGCGAAAAGCGCATCTCTCTGTTTTATTGGGCTGCCAAGCGAAAATATGCTTGATATTCTCGATAATTACTCCGCAAATGTTTGCTTTTTTATTACCGCCGATGAGGCGAAGGCTTCACCCGACACTGTAAGAAGAATCTACGGCTCGGGGCACAGCTTAGGAATTTACTGCACCGCTGCTCCCGAGACCGAATGCGAAGCCGCCTCTGAAATTATTTTTGAAGCGGCGCAGCAAAGACCCGTTATGATTACTTCCTCCGCGGGTATTGCGGCAAGCTGCTCCGATTATGCCGAAAACAATGGCTACGCGTATTTTAAGCCCGAGTTTCAAGTGCCGCAAACCGCAAAAAATGCCGATTCCGTCAGTTCGGAGTTTGAAACTCTCGAAGGCTTTACTTCGATTTCGATATTTGTAAATGATGATTCAGAGGATTTTCTTCATTATATTCTTTCGCGCGCCTCTGCGGAAAGCGTCAAATTACTGCCACTTATTGAAACCTACATATAGCAATATCCTCTTTATGAGCAATATTTCGGAGGTTACAAATGGAAAACACCAATATTAAGGCGGTTATTCTCGCCGCGGGAAAGGGGACAAGGCTCCAGACCGAGGGCAGTACTCTTCCAAAGGTTATGAGACTTGCCGCGGGAAAACCGCTACTCGGTCATGTGCTGACAGCGCTCGATTTCATCCCCGCGAAGGACTGCGTAATTGTAGTGGGTTATCAGAAGGAATCCGTTATGGAAGCTTTTCCGAACTACGTTTTCGCCGAGCAGACACAGCAGCTCGGAACAGGTCATGCGGTTATGGCGGCTTTTTCGAAGCTTGAGGGATATAGCGGCTCTCTGCTTATCTGTTGCGGAGATATGCCTCTTATAAAGCGCGAAACCTATCTTGCTCTCATAGCGGCGCACAAGGCGTCAGACAATGACTGTACAATTTTAAGCGGCAGTTCAGATCTTGACCTGCCCTACGGGCGAATCCTACGTGACGGAAACGGTAATTTTGTCGGAATGGTAGAAGAAAAGGACGCGACCGCCGAGCAGAAAAAAATTCGCGAGCTCAACAGCGGCGTTTATGTATTCAACGCCGAGTTGCTTCGCGGCGTTTTGTCGGAGCTGAAAAGCGATAACGCACAGGGCGAATACTACCTGACTGACGCGCCGCTTCTTCTTCAAAAGCACGGGCATAAAGTCGGCGTTTGCTTCCGTGAACTCGGCTGTGAAATTATCGGTGTGAACACCCTTGAGCAGCTTAAACAAACGGAAGAACTGTTATTGAAATGATGGATGTTATTTATATATTCGGGGCAGGGGAGATGGGCGGACCAAAACCCGTTATTCCAAGCAATGCCTTTGTGATTGCCGCCGATGCAGGACTTAATTATTTAAGAGCTGTCGGTATTGAGCCGGATTTGACAGTCGGCGATTTTGATTCGCTGGGGAAGATTCCGCTCGGTGTCAATGTTGTTGTGCACAATCCCGAAAAGAACGAAACAGACATGCTGCTTGCCGCAAACGAGGCGCTCTCACGAAGGGCAAAGCATATCGTAATTTATGGCGGAACAGGCGGCAGACCTGACCACGAATTTGCCAATATACAAACTCTGGCATATATCGCGAACCGCGGAGCGAAAGGCTATCTTATCGGGCGAGGAAGCGTAATTACGGTTATTAAAAACAGCAGCCTTGCTTTTCCCGCGCAAGCCACGGGCGTAATTTCCGTTTTTTGTGTAGGTGACAGGGCGGAGGGCGTGGATTTAACGGGTCTTAAATACCCGCTGAAGAATCACACGCTGAGTTGCGATTTTCCTCTCGGAGTGAGCAACGAGTTTATAGGCGCTCCCTCCGAAGTATCCGTTAAAAACGGACTTCTTGCCGTGATGTGGAGCTATGAGGCCTTCGATTTTGAAGCTATGCTGGGCATTTAGTTGCCCGCAAATATTTATCAGACAGAAAAGGGCACACAATGAAGATTTCCGGCGCGATTTTTGATATGGACGGCACTCTGACGGATTCTATGTGGGTTTGGGAGGAGATTGGGAACAGGTATCTCAATTCCTGCGGCATTGACCCGAAGGAAAACGTCTGGCAGCGCGTTAAATCAATGACTATGAGGCAGACTGCTGAATTTTTTATAAGCGAATACGGTCTCAAGAAAACTGTTGCAGAGATTTACAGCGGTATTTACTCGCTTCTCGAGCCGATTTATCATGATGAGGTTTTCCCCAAAAAGGGCGTTGAACTGCTTTTAAAACGTCTTAAGTCGCAAGACGTCAGGATGTGCGTTGCCACTGCGACGGATTATGACCTTGTGAAGAAGGTTTTGGAGAAAAACGGTCTGCTCCACTATTTTTCAGAGATTTTTACATGCAGAATTGTTGGCGCCGGCAAAGAAAGCCCACTGATTTACGAAAGAGCTCTTGAGCATTTGGGAACACCCAAGGAGGAAACCTTTGTTTTTGAGGACGCTTTTCACGCGGTTAAAACAGCGAAGGAAGCCGGCTTTACCGTTGTTGGGGTCTTTGATTCATCAACAACCGATGTTGCCGCTGATATAAAGGCGGCCGCCGATTATTTTATTGAGGATTACAGGCAAGATTACCAATTATTTTAACAAGATAAAGAACAGGCTCCGCAATACGCGAAACCTGTTCTTTTTTAATTATTAACTGCTATTTCAGAAACATCAGCATTTTTGCGATAGCGTGGAGGCTATCCTTTTTATATGACTCAATTTCGCCCTTATCCGTAAGCTCTGCAAGCTCCGAATCGAAGGGCAGCTTGCAAACCGTTTTAACACCGAATTTCTCTGCGATTTCGTCAATGTGACTGTCACCGAAAACGGAGAATTTTTCACCGCAGTGCGGACAAACTGTGTAGCTCATGTTTTCAACGAGACCTAAAACGGGAATATTCATCTTTTCTGCCATCTTAACGGCCTTTTCGACTATCATGCCGACAAGCTCCTGCGGAGTTGTTACAACTATGATTCCGTTTACGGGAATTGATTGGAAAACAGTCAGAGCAACATCGCCCGTTCCTGGAGGCATATCGATAAACATAAATTCTTCGTTCTGCCAAATTACATCTGTCCAAAACTGCTTAACAGCGCCTGCGATAACGGGACCGCGCCAGATAACCGGGTCAGTTTCGTTCGGCAAAAGGAAGTTAATGGACATAAGGTCAATGCCTGTTTTGCTTGTTATCGGGTACATTCCGACCTCATCCGCTTCGGGTTGTCCCGAAACGCCGAAAGCGCGGGGGATTGAGGGTCCTGTTATATCCGCATCCATAATGGCCGATTTATAGCCCAGAGCGTTCATGGTAACAGCGAGAATCGATGTCACTAAAGACTTACCGACACCGCCTTTTCCGCTTACAACACCTATAACTTTTTTAATTCTGGAAAGCTCGTGAGGAGCCTCGGTTTCCTGATAGCCCTTTGCCCTCTTAATTGTGATTTTCGGCATTTCCTGCTCCTGAGAGCCGCCGTTTAAGTTTTCGCTCATAGAAAATACATATCCTTTCCTAACCGTTCTAGTGGAATTATTATATACTCATTGAAATAATTGTCAATATTTGCGCCTTAGCATAAGATTTGCATTTTTCTTACAAATAATTCCTTCTTCCGTATTTATGGTTGTGTTGTTCTTGAATGTTTATTTAGTTGATGTTATAATGTTTCAAATGAACATCTGCATTATTCAAATATACCGAAGCGGCGCTTCGCGCCTGTGGTATACCGATAGTGCACCTTCCTCAGCAAAATTTGAAACTGAATCTCTTCATCAGGGGGTCAATTTGTGAAAAAAGAGCGTATTTCTAACAATGTAATAAGGCGTTTGCCTATGTATCTTCGGAAGCTTGATGATTTGATATATCATGAGGTTGACCGCATTTCCTCAGGTGAGCTCGGGAAACAAATGGGGCTGACACCCTCGCAAATAAGGCAGGATTTCAGCTGTTTCGGTGAATTTGGTCAGCAGGGTTACGGCTATCGTGTTACCGATTTAAGAGAACAGGTTGCAAGAATCTTGGGGATGCATAAAGGCTTCACAGTCGTAATTGTCGGCGTCGGCAATCTGGGTCATGCGTTGATTGCAAACTTTGGCTTTAAGGAGCAGGGCTTCAATCTTGTCGCGGCTTTTGACACAAGCGCCGACATTATCGGGACCAGCATTTCGGGCATCCCCGTTTATGACAGTGCGCTGTTGTCGGATTGGCTCAAGAGAAATCCGACAGATATTGTTGTGCTCACTGTTCCGCGCAGTATAGCCAGAAATATGGCCGAAACTGTTGCGGACTGCGGCGTCAGAGGTATTTGGAACTTCACCAATATCGAGCTTGAGCTTGATAAACCCGGTGTTCGAGTTGAGAACATTCACTTTTCGGATAGTTTGCTTGCTCTCGGTTATTATATTGCAGAGTCGGAATCTTCAGACGGCATTAAATAGAGCAACTACCATTGGAGGCTATTGTGACTAAAAAACGCTTAATATCGTTCTTTCTGTCATTTCTTTTTATATTTCTTTCGTCCTCGTCGGCTTTTGCGGCTTCCGCAGGAGGCGCCGATGACCCGCTGATTTCAAAAAGTTATATTGATAATACCTATCCGGGTCTTGTGCTGACCGACCCGCTCCAAGC
The DNA here is from genome assembly GCA_009929315.1 of Clostridia bacterium. Classification (GTDB taxonomy): domain Bacteria; phylum Bacillota; class Clostridia; order Oscillospirales; family Oscillospiraceae; genus UBA2658. The sequence continues at coordinate 9,978 of SAAS01000009.1, read as the reverse complement.
GCTTACCGACTCAATGACTGCACTTAAATATAAGCTCAGTCAGGCGGCTCAAACCAAAGGCAGCGGCGTCAGCTCCGTAACGGCTATGCCGGGCGGCGCAATCTCTCTTTCCGCGGGCTCAGGGTTTGTGCTAATGTTCGGCTCGGTTAAGCTCGTTTCAAATTCCGGGACGGTTCTTGACCTTACGGACGGCACCGTTGTGGCCCTGGGCGCAACGCTTACCGCGGGGCATCGCTATCTTGCGGCGGAAGCAACGAGCGCTGCCGTCTCAGTGGTTACAGCCGCCAAAATCTCGGTCTTCGGCAGTGTAACTGTTTCGGGCGGCACGGCTCCGACTTTTTCTGACGTGACTGAGGACAAGTGGTTTTACAGCGATGTCTGCTATGCCGTGCAAAAAGGTTTGATTAACGGAAGAAGCGCGGCGATATACGCGCCCGATGATTATCTCTCAATTGCTGAAGCGATTAAACTCGCGGCCTGTATGCACCAGCTTTACCAAAGCGGAAGCGTGAGCTTGACAAATGATGCAACTCTCTGGTACAAATCATATCTTGATTACGCAACCGCGAACAGCATTGTTACAAAAACCTATTCCAATTACGACCTAAAAATCTCCAGAAGCGAATTTGTTGCGATCTTCTACGCGGCTCTGCCCAGCTCCGAATATACGCAGAAGAACACCGTTAACGACAATAAGATTCCTGACCTTAAGATTACGGCGACAAACGCGACCCAGGTTTATACCTTTTATCGAGCCGGAATCCTGACAGGCTCGGACGCTTACGGGACTTTTTACCCGAATAACAACATTAAAAGAAGCGAAGTTGCCGCTATTCTGACCCGAATGTTTGAATCGGACGCGCGCAAGTCAATAACTTTACAATGAATATCGCGGCCGTCCTGTAATGGAATCAGCTCCAAGTCAGGAAGGCCGCATTTTTACTAAGAGGTGATACCTTGTCGGATACAATTGCTGCGATTGCCACCGGAAATGTAGTCTCCGCAATAGGAATTGTCAGACTTTCCGGAGCTGACTCCATAAAAATAGCAAGCTCAATCTTTCACCCTTCATCGGGTAAAAAACTTTCAGACTATCCCGACCGTACTCTCGTGCTCGGGCTGCTTCAAAGCGCAAATGGCGAAACTCTCGACCACTGCCTATGTACAGTGAGCCGCGCACCCAACAGCTACACAGGCGAAAATACAGCCGAATTTCACTGTCACGGCTCGCCGACGGTGCTGCGTCTTGCGCTTGAGGCTCTCTTTAGCCGCGGAGCACGTCAGGCTTTGCCGGGCGAGTTCACCAAACGGGCGTTTCTCAACGGGCGAATGGACTTAACGCAGGCGGAGGCGGTCATTGACCTGATTGAATCTGACACAAGCGAAGCCGCCAAAAACGCCGCAGGTCAGCTCGGCGGTGCGATTTTGCGCCGTACCGAGGCTATATATGCCGAATTGGTTGACATAATATCTCATTACCACGCGGTTCTGGATTATCCGGACGAGGAAATTGACGAATTTCGCATGGAAGCGTACACGGGAACGCTTGAAAAGGCGAGGGGAGAGCTAATGGCGCTTCTCGCGAGCTTCGAGCGCGGAAAAGTCATGAAGAGCGGTGTGAAGGCTGCGATAGTCGGCAGACCGAACGCGGGAAAGTCCTCGCTTTTAAACGCGCTTGTCGGTTATGAAAGGGCAATCGTAACTGCCGTTCCGGGAACAACGCGCGACACGCTTGAAGAAGGAGTGACTATCGGAGGAATCAAGCTTCTGCTCACCGACACGGCTGGGCTTCGCGGCACGGAAGACCCGATTGAACAAATGGGTATTGAACGGGCAATGGGAGCGGCGATTGCCTCCGAGCTTGTGCTTGCTGTTTTTGACGGCTCGCAAGAGCTTTCCCCCGAGGACTCTCAGGCGATTGAAGCGGCAAAAACCGCTAAACGCTCAATAGCGGTAATCAACAAGAGTGACCTTCCGCAAAAGCTTGATACTTTTGCGATTGGCTCAAGCTTTGAAATTGTCTGCCCTGTTTCCGCTCTTGACCGAACGGGACTTGAGGCTTTGGATGAAGCCGTTGCCTCGCTGTTTCCGCTGCCGAATACACCCGCCGGCGAGATAATTACAAATTCGCGCCACGCCGATGCTGTCAAGAGAGCCTTGAGCGCGATAGACGAGGCAATTATGGCAATGAAGTCGCAGGCGACGCCCGATATTGTTCTGACCGAAGCCGAAATGGCTCTTTCAGCGCTTGGGGAGCTTTCCGGTAAAACAGTTCGGGAAGACGTTACCAGACGAATTTTTGAAAGGTTTTGCGTCGGAAAATAACATAAAAAATGCTCTTCAGCGGTATGAAGAGCATTTTTTATGAGTTTTGCACAAAATATGAATGAAAAATATTCTGAACGGACGTATGTAACATTTGATTTATCCTAACAAGTATGGTAATATAGCATTAGAAAATTCAAATATTCACACTTTCAGCAAGATGCAATGTGAATATGCACACTATAAGGAGGAACGTTATGAGCAATAAATATGTGTACCTGTTTTCAGAAGGCAACGGCAAAATGAAAGAGCTGCTTGGCGGAAAAGGTGCAAATCTCGCAGAGATGTCAAACCTCGGAATGCCTGTACCGAGAGGCTTTACTGTCACCACCGAAGCCTGCACAAGGTATTATGACGACGGAGAAGTCATTTCCCTTGAAATACAGGAAGAAATTATGGCTTATGTCGCAACGCTGGAGCAGCAGACCGGCAAAAAGTTCGGCGACAAGGAAAATCCGCTCCTTGTATCCGTACGTTCGGGCGCGCGCGCTTCAATGCCCGGCATGATGGACACAATTTTGAATCTCGGACTTAATGAAGAAGTCGTAGAAGTTATAGCAAAAAAATCCGGCAACCCTCGCTGGGCTTATGACTGTTACAGACGTTTTATTCAGATGTATTCCGATGTCGTAATGGAAGTCGGCAAGAAGTATTTTGAAGAGCTTATAGATAAAATGAAGGAAGAGCGCGGAGTTCATCAGGACACCGAGCTTACGGCGGAAGACCTCAAAATGCTCGCCAAGCAGTTCAGAGACGAATACAAGGCAAAAATCGGAGTCGAGTTCCCGACGGACCCCAAACAGCAGCTTATGGGCGCGATTAAGGCTGTTTTTCGCTCCTGGAACAACAACAGAGCGATTGTTTACCGCCGCATGAACGATATTCCCGGCTCGTGGGGCACAGCAGTCAGCGTTCAGGAAATGGTGTTCGGAAACCTCGGCGACACTTCGGGAACAGGCGTTGCCTTCACCCGCAACCCCGCAACAGGCGAAAAGAAGCTCTTTGGCGAATTTCTTATGAACGCCCAGGGCGAGGACGTTGTCGCGGGAATCCGTACTCCGCAGACAATCGACCAGCTCAAGGATGTTATGCCCGAGGCTTATAATGATTTCGTTAAAATCTGCGCCAAGCTTGAGAGCCATTACCGCGATATGCAGGATATGGAGTTCACAATTGAGGACAAAAAACTCTTCATGCTCCAGACAAGAAACGGCAAGCGCACAGCCGCCGCCGCTTTAAAGATTGCCTGCGACCTCGTTGATGAGGGCGTTATCTCCGAAAAAGAAGCGGTGCTCATGATTGACCCCAGAAATCTTGACACTCTCCTTCACCCCCAGTTTGAAACCGGCGCGCTCAAGAGCGCCGTTGTTATCGGCACAGGACTTGCAGCTTCCCCCGGTGCAGCCTGCGGCAAAGCCGTTTTCTCCGCTGATGTCGCAAAGGAATGGGCCGAGAAGGGCGAAAAGGTCATTCTTGTTCGCCTTGAAACCTCTCCCGAGGACATTGAAGGAATGGCAGCCGCTCAAGGTATCCTCACCGTCAGAGGCGGCATGACCTCCCACGCGGCGGTTGTCGCTCGCGGAATGGGCGCCTGCTGCGTAGCAGGCTGCGGCGCAATCAAGATGGACGAGGAAAACAAGCGCTTTGAGCTCGGCGGCAAGGTCTATAAAGAGGGTGACTGGCTCAGCCTCGATGGCTCCACAGGCAACATTTACGGTTCCGCGATTAAGACTATGGACGCCGTTATCGGCGGCGAGTTCGGACGTCTTATGGCTTGGGCCGACAAATACAGAACTCTTAACGTGCGCACAAACGCCGATACGCCGAAGGACGCGGCTCAGGCACGCAAGTTTGGCGCCGAGGGTATCGGTCTGACCCGCACAGAGCATATGTTCTTTGAAGCGGACCGCATTCCCGCAATTCGCGAGATGATTTGCGCCGAGACCGTTGAGCAGCGCGAAAAGGCTCTTGATAAGCTCCTGCCCATGCAGCAGTCCGATTTTGAGGGCATTTATGAGGCCATGGAAGGCTGCCCCGTAACTATCCGTTATCTCGACCCGCCCCTCCACGAGTTCCTGCCCACCGAAGAGGAGGACATTGAGCTTCTTGCTAAGGATGTCGGCAAAACCGTAGCGGATATCAAGGCAATCATCGCCTCCCTGCATGAGTTTAACCCGATGATGGGTCACCGCGGCTGCCGTCTTGCCGTCACTTATCCCGAAATCGCAGTTATGCAGACAAGGGCTGTCATCAAGGCCGCCATCAACACCAAGAAAAAGCACCCCGATTGGGCGCTCGTTCCCGAGATTATGATTCCGCTTGTCGGCGAAGTCAAGGAATTTCAGTATGTAAAAAAGATTGTAACCGACACCGCGGACGCGCTTATCAAGGAAAGCGGAACAGATTTGCACTATAAGGTCGGCACAATGATTGAAATCCCGCGCGCCTGCGTTACGGCAGACGCAATCGGCAAGGAAGCGGAGTTCTTCTCCTTCGGAACGAACGACCTTACACAGATGACTTTCGGCTTCTCCCGTGATGATGCCGGTAAGTTCCTTGACGCCTATTATCAGAAGAAGATTCTGGAATCCGATCCCTTTGCGCGCCTTGACCAGACAGGCGTCGGCAAGCTCGTTGAGATGGCTGTTAAGCTTGGACGCGAAGCCCGTCCCGAGCTGAAAATCGGAATCTGCGGCGAACACGGCGGCGATCCCTCCTCCGTTGAATTTTGCCACAAGCTCGGTCTTAACTACGTTTCCTGCTCGCCGTTCCGCGTGCCGATTGCACGTCTCGCGGCGGCTCAGGCAGCACTGAAGTTCCCCAAATAGAGACTTTAAAGAGGGGCTTAACTAAGTAAGCACTGTTTCATATTATGCGAATAAAAAGCCGCAATATAAGAGTGTTGATACCGGAGAATCGCTTTGATTCCGGCATCGACACTCTTTTATTTGTGCAATTCTAAATATTTACGGAGCATGACCCCTTTTATTGACAACATATTGCATATATTATATACTCTGACAAGGGATGTTTATCCACTATATATACATAATCGGAGGTCGCAAAAATGAATCTTAGTTCGCCCAACAGCAATGATGCAACCCGTACTGCCAACAGATCCAAAAGCGTAGTCCCATCCAGCGGTCTGTGCTCACGCTGCGTTGACGGTTGCCGCGGAAACTGCGAAGTCTTTAAATCAACATTTCGCGGCAGAGAGCTGATTTATCCGGGTCCGTTCGGGGATATTACTGCGGGAGGTGACAAGGAATATCCTGTCGACTATTCTCATCTTAATATTCAGGGCTATGCATTCGGGGCCAACGGTCTGCCTGAAGGCGTCACTCCTGACCCTGATACGGCAAGGTTTCCCGCTGTTGACACAAGCACCGAATATGGCTGGGACAAAAAAGTAAAAATGTCTGTTCCGATATTCACGGGTGCACTCGGATCAACGGAGATCGCTCGTAAAAACTGGGAGCATTTTGCTGCCGGCGCGGCTCTATCTGGAGTTACCTTGGTTTGCGGCGAAAATGTCTGCGGTATCGATCCGGCTCTGGAACTGAGCAAGGATAACAAAGTTACTAAGGCCCCCGATATGGACAGGCGTATAGGCGCTTACCGCAAATACCACAGAGGCTTTGGTGAAATTCTTATTCAGATGAATGTTGAGGACACAAGGCTCGGTGTTGCGGAATATATAATTGATAAACACGGCATTGAAACTATAGAGCTCAAGTGGGGCCAGGGCGCAAAATGCATCGGCGGTGAAATCAAGGTCGCATCCCTTGACCGAGCTTTGGAGCTTCAGAGAAGGGGCTATATCGTCACTCCGGATCCCTCGGACAAGATAAATCAGCAGGCCTTTAAATCCGGCGCAATAAAGGAATTTGAGCGCCACAGCAGGCTTGGATTCATAAGCGAAGAGGGCTTTATGCAGGAGGTCGAACGCCTGCGCGCACTCGGCTTTAAGAGAATAACCTTGAAAACAGGCGCTTACGGTCTGCGCGAGCTGGCTATGGCTATCAAATGGTGCTCAAAGGCGAAAATCGATCTTCTGACAATTGATGGCTCAAGCGGCGGAACAGGTATGAGCCCGTGGAGGATGATGGAAGAATGGGGAATGCCCTCAATTTACCTGCACAGCGCCGCGCTTGAGTTTGCTTCAATTCTTGCCAATAACGGTGAAAGAGTTCCAGATCTCGCCTTTGCAGGCGGTTTCAGCTCTGAAGACGGTGTATTTAAGGCTCTGGCTCTTGGCGCGCCTTACGTCAAAGCGGTCTGCATGGGTCGTGCGCTTATGATACCCGGAATGGTCGGCAAAAACATCGAACTTTGGATGAAAGAAAATGATCTTCCCAAAACTGTGAGCGAGTTTGGTCATACACCCGAAGAGATTTTTGTTAATTATGAGAAGGTTAAGGATATTGTCGGCGCTGATGAAATCAAAAACGTGCCTCTGGGCGCAATCGGAATTTACAGCTACGCCGACAAAATAAAGGTCGGTCTTCAGCAGCTTATGGCGGGCGCGCGCTGCTTCAATGTCGCTGCAATCACAAGAAAAGAGCTTATGTCTTTGACCGACGAATGTGCCAAAGTAACCGGAATTCCGTATTTAATGGACTGCTATCGCGATGAGGCACTTGAAATTCTAAATTCAAAATAAGCGGAATAATTTCCAATAATTTAATCCCCGACACTCTTTCTTTGAATGTCGGGGATTTTGATTTTTTGTCAGCATTAACATAACATACTATTATGTATATTATGTTTACCTCTATTAATTAGATCCCAAATTAGAGCAGGGAAGAGGGGAGGGTAGCCTTAACTCAAAATGCCGTGCAATTGCTCCAGATTTGAAATTATATATGTGCTTCGAATTTCGCTTGAGAGCGGCTTTAAGTTTCTGTTCAGCCAACAGGTGTCAATTCCCGCCAAAATTCCGCCTTTGATATCGGCGTTCAGAGAATCGCCGATTACTAACGCGTTTTCAGCACTGAAATCACAAATGTGCGAAGTAACATATTTGAAAAATTCCTTAGATGGCTTCTGATAGCCAATTTCTTGCGATATAAAAACATCTTCAAAGCATTCATACAATCCGGAGCGTCTGAGGCGACTTATTTGGGTTTCTGTAACTCCGTTTGTTATTATAAAAAGCCTGTGTGAAAAGGCTAGGCTGCGACAAAGCTCAAAAGCTCCGTCTATTAGCTGAGTACCTTCGCCCAGAAGTTCTCTGTAACGCCTTTCCCACGCGGCGCCATCCCCAGAATGTCCAATATTTAACAATGTTCGCGAGAATCTGGTATTAAGTACCTCGCTCAAGGGGATAAGACCCCTTTCACAGTCAGACCAGAGCCGCTCGTTAACCGCGCTGTATATTTGAAACAATTCATGCGTTAAATTTAGTCCGTGCTCACAGAACAACCTTTTAAGTGAAGCGGCTTCGTTTGCACCGAAGTCAAGCAAGGTATCGTCTAAATCAAACAGTAATATTTTATAATCCATAAATTCCTCGTTTGCAGTAATTTATAATATTTTACTATTAAACTACGATCAAGTAAATGGCTGTTTTTTTAATCCGGACAAATTACCCTTCAAGACAATTAAACCTGCAATTTGGTATGTAACCCGCAATGAATAAATAATATACCCATCTGCTGACGAAGCAGGAGGGCTATTTACAATTTACTTTTTATAGTTTAAACTATGATATCAAGGACTAAACCAATATAATAAACAGAGGAATTTTTATGAAATTAAATGAGAAAGCAAAACATTTAAAAATAGATATTCCTGCTGTTTATCTGGCTTTAAAGAAGAAAGAAACTCCTTGGTATGCAAAGGTTTTAGCAGCTCTGACAATAGGATATGCGTTATCACCAATTGATTTAATACCAGATTTTATACCTGTTCTTGGTTACCTTGATGATATAATTATATTACCACTAATGGCATCAGCCACAATAAAGCTTATACCAAAAGATTTATTCGCACAATGTCGTTTAGAGTCTGAACAGCTTTGGAAAGATGGTAAGCCAACAAAGTGGTATTACGCAATACCTTTAGTATTAATTTGGGTTATAATTGTTGCCTTAATAGTAAAAGCATTCATCAAGTAATAAACTATTTTCTTCTGATAAACTAGATTCTTATGCCTCTTCAATATTTATGTAAACCAATATCGACAAAACACCCCCCTCTGCGGAAAGAGCAGGGGGGTGTTCTTGACTATTTAGGCGTAGGGGAGTACTGTAAATATATCCTAAAATGAAAGTGTTAATTGTTATGATAGATATTAAAAATGGTAGAATAACATTTTGCGATATTTCTCTTCAGTTATCGCCTAAATATTTAAAAAATAATTTTCAAAATGAGTTCCCTGAAAACCGCGTAGTGCGCTCTCGCGATATGGGTAATGGGTACATTTGGTATGATATAAAAGAGCAAATATATAAGAATGATAATAGTATCAGAATTTCAATATGTTTTAATCCAGAGGGATTTCTTGAACATATTAAATTATTTCCTCAGAGCTATGGAGACCCAACTAGTTCATGGTCGGACTGGACTCCACTTCAAATGCAAGAAGATAAAAAATTATGTGACGAATGGTTGAAGCGATTTTGTAAACTAAAAAGTGAAAAAAACTATTTTAACTGGGGTACGATATATTCTTATTTTGACATAAAAAGTGGTTGTAGCGGTATTGGTATAAATTATATCTAATCTAACTCATTGTAAATGGTCTCCCCCGTATTAAACAAAATTTTTATGCTTCTGCAATTTGATATGTAAACTAATACTTATTAAATTACCTCCTCTGCTTTTATAGCAGGAGGGGTAATATTTATATATTAAGGTATATAATTGTTGTAATTATAAGTAATATAAAGTAATATATTGGTGAAAGGGGTGAAAATATGGAAGTTAATTTTTTATCTGAAGCAGATAGAAAATTTGTTGTAGACGAATTGAATAAAAGAATTAAAATGCCTGTGTGTCCATTTTGCGGTAGTAACTCTTACACATTAATTGATGGAGCGAATAGAGTTGTATTACAAGATAATTTAATGGAATTTAATATCTCAGGAAAAAACATACCAGTAATAATAATTAGTTGCTCTAATTGCGGTCATCTAGATTATTTCGCGATTAAAGCGATTATACCTGATGTTGATTTGCACTCGTCTAAAGAGGAAAATAATAATGAACAGTAATATTATTAATCAATCAATAACTAGTGGTGGTTCAAATCTTGATTTTTCTGAAGTTATTAATAAAAATATAACCGTTTATGGTGATCCAAATGTAAATATGCTATTTATCACAGAAGATAAATTAAAACTACTATTGACAAAAAAATTTAATAAAATTAAATTAAAGTTTTTTTGGACGACTCCTTTGGGTGTATTTATAACCTTATTAATATCAGACGTTACAAATCAGTTTAAAGACTTCATTTTTAAGAAGGAAACATGGCAAGTTATTTTTTGTTTTAGTACTATTATATTGTTCTTTATCTCAATATACTTTATTGTCGAAGCATTAAAGTATAGTGTTATAGCTCGATAGCTCTGGCTGTGCCTAGCTCAGTTGAAAAGCCGTGAATAGCCAAGTATAATGCCAAGAGTAGCCAACCGGGCACAGTAATGA
>SAAS01000117.1 GCA_009929315.1 Clostridia bacterium | reverse complement strand
ATATCCTCCAGAGTGTTTATCGGAACGACGGAGATAAGCTGTTCATTGATGGGGCTGACCATAGCATGTCCAAGGTATGTTATGCCATATTTCGCATACAACTTTTCAAAATAGGGGAAAAGTTGTTCGACGAGATATGCGCCTTCCGCATAGGTACTCAGAGGACATCCGGGCAGAGTCGTCAGGGTGAAACCGGTATCCTTCCCCGTCCAGTAGGCGCTGTACACCATCGAAGCATCGATAACGCCGTTCGCCAAGAAATCAAAGGATTCGAAAACGGGGAAAAGAACCCCGGCCGCGTACGGTTCGATAACGAACTCACCGCCGGAGAGCGTTTTCACCGTTTCGCAAAAAACCTCCGCTATTCGCTGCTGTTCCGTTCCGGGACTGGCATGCGTCACTAATCTCCAGTTCACTTTCGCCGCAAAAGCCGCGCTTACACCTGTGCATAGTATAGCTATGGTTAAGAGTACCGCGAGAGTCTTTTTCATCCTTCAAATACCTCCTTTTCTGGAATCGTTTTGCTTTTGATTGTTCAGCTTCAGTTCCACAACTTCTCCTCACTCTCTCTGAACAAAAACCTCCCTGAAAGACCACCTCCTTTCCTCATCTACATACCAAGAACATACCTCGGAAGCCATAGAACTATGGACGGATAGAGGAATATCAGCGTGATGCATACAATCTGGAGCAGCAAAAAAGGTACGCTGGCCTTGTATATATCAACAATATCAATATCTTCCGGCGTACACCCCTTGAGATAAAAAAGGCTGAAACCAAACGGAGGAGATAAATATGCCGTCTGAAGAAGAACATTGAAAACAAGGCCAACCCATAGCGGATCAAAACCGAGTCGCGCCAGAATTGGAGCAACAATAGGAACTGCAAGGAAAATAATCGCACCGGGCTCCAGAAACATCCCGAGGATGAATATGAAAACGGCGGATACGAAAAAGACCATGTTCGGTCCACCCGGCATGTTCATGGCGATATTGGCGATCAATGTGTTGCCGCCCAAACCCGAAAAAACGGATCCGAATGCTCCCGCTCCTATCATCGTCCATCCAACCATCGACGAAACAGAAAGCGTTTCAAAACAAGATGAATACACGATTTCCCATGTCAGACGCCGCTTGATGAGGCCAATAAAGAGAGCGCCTCCCGCACCGAATGCCGCGGCTTCGGTCGGGCTGGCTACTCCCATGAGAATCGAGCCAAGAACGATCACAATCAGCAACGCAGGGAATAGCACGCTTTGGAGCGATAGCAGTTTTTCCTTGAAAGTCGCTCTTTCGTCGGGCGGAAGAGAAGGGGCGAAAGAAGGGTTGAAATATGCCCGAATCAAGACATATCCAATATAAATAAACGCAAGGAAAATGCCTGCGGAAAGACCGCCTGCGAAAAGACCTCCTATGGAGACTCCCGTTACGCAACCGTAGAGAA
>SAAS01000116.1 GCA_009929315.1 Clostridia bacterium | reverse complement strand
CGGCGTCGTGTGGAGTACGGGAGCGCACCGCCCCATCAATAGAATGACATCATGTGAATAGTCGCCGCTCCCGTCGCTCCGTACCGGATTGATAAGCGTTCACAAAAAAAGCCTTCCGACATTCCACACTACCGGAGTAGTGCGTCCATCCCGGAGGGAAGTCATAGGAAGTCTTCTGCTGTCACCTCGTGCCCTTGTTTCTGTCGCTTATAAGCCCAATCCTTACTCATCTTCACTATTGGGTAATCGTCGTCTGTCATGATTATTTCGCCGTTGGGTGGAAATGTCCCGTTGCGTCTGTTGACAATCGCAAAGCGTGACCGCTTCGGCCCGTTGTAAACCTTAACCAGCGCAAGTCTTCCGTATCCCGCTAATGCAGCACCTTTCATATTGAATCCCTCCCGTATTTAGCGCACAAAAAAAACCGCCTCAATAAAGAGACGGCTTTCGTGCAACCGGTTGCATGGTATAAGGATATCAGGAATTCAGAACTTTTGCGGTCAAGAGTCGGACAAAAAACGGACAAAAAGCGGACAATTATCCTACATTCAAAAACCTAGCTCCTTTTGAAACAAGCATTCCCCTTATGCGACGGCAAGACCGTTCATCTAGGCTCATCTCATCTTCAATCATCACCCACGTCATCTTTTTGACATATCGCAGGTTGAAGAGCATATACATTTCAGGTTCACTTTCAGCAAGGTATTCAAGCAACTTAGCTATAGGGATTGTTCGCAGGCGGGTTCGTGCTATCTCTTCTTCGAGGAATTCCAGCTTCTCAAACCAGATGGATACCGGGTCTGAATACGCGCCGCCCGTGTCCACTCTCTCCGAAAGATCGGAAGATGACTTGAACGCCGGGAGCGTTGCCTTTCTGTCTTTGAGGGATTCAAGATACTTGCAATCCTCCGTGTACCGATGGAATGCGCGTTCTACTCCGGGAAAGTCGCAACTCGACAGTTAGAACACCTCCGAAGCTTATGTATTTTGTATTCATAATACATTATACCATAAGTCAAAAGATACAAAAAAAAGAGGGCTCGCGCCCTCTGATAATTTACAAAACAAGAATCTTCATTGTCTCGTTTTCAATAAAAGTCGCCACATTATCAAATGACAAAACCTTCCTCTCCGCTCCGCGCTTAAGCGTAAAATTCTTATTATTTCTTTTACAAACAACCCAAATATCACCATCAATAGATATCTTGCTCCCAATCCTAGGGAATGGAGATAGCTTTAATGGGAGGCGCTCATCGTTGGCGTTTTGTTGCGCGCGTCTAGATTTTATTTTTATTCTTGGTCTAGAGACAAAAACAATAGGGAAAGCGCTCTTGAGCTTCATATTCCCGTACTCCCGAACCCGCTCGCCCCGCGCACGGTCTCGCTGAGGTCGTCGGTCTCCTTGAAACACGCCCTAATGACCGGCGCGAGTATCCCCTGTGCTATGCGGTCGCCCTCGCGCACC
>SAAS01000115.1 GCA_009929315.1 Clostridia bacterium | reverse complement strand
GTGCGAGAGGTCGAGAGGGAAAGGCCGATATCCTAAAGGTTTCCCCGTGGACGATAGTGCTTTTACGCTATTGCCCTGCTGCTGCATCGAAACAAACTCAGGGTTCAAGGGCGCCGATGTATAAGACGCTGCACTTGCCGCGAACGAGACTGAAAGAACAAGCGATACCATAAGCAATACTATTGTCCACTTGCGCGGTGCGTTCATCGTTTCATCACTTCCCTTTCTTCAAATAGACCCCCGGTAATGGGGCCGCGAAACATCTTATTCGTTCTTCGGGTTTTGAAAGATCAAGCTCCAGACGATCAGCTTGCTACCGGACAAGAAGAGAGAAAACGTGGTACCGAGCAGGGGAAACCCCTGTTTCCCAAGGCCGGAAATACCCCAGAACGATCACGCTCTGCCCCTCTCCGAAAGTCTGGAACGTCCATCGTTCCCATCCGCCTCTGCCGGTTCTTGGCGGAGCGGATGGTTGCGGAGACTTCCACTCTCCCCGGTTCGCCGCCTGCCATTCAGTCGTGCCCGGCGTTTCTTCGGTTTTCGCTTCGGTTTCCATCGTATTGCCGCGGAAGGCCGCAACTGCAGCGTCTCCCTGCTGCAGGAGGAACCACTCGTAGCCTGTCGAAGGGTTCGAAGGAACGCGGATTGAATGCCGCTGTCCTGCCTGAGTCTCGGCGTACTCCATGCTCAAATAGAGATTCCCCTTCTCGGGAAAGCGGAATCCGTCCGCGCGAACGGATCGATGGTCACGCGGGGTGAAGCGAAGTGCAAACTCCGTTCCCGGCTGGAGCCCGGCTATGGAAAATTTGCCTTCACTGTCGGAAACCGCTTTTCTGTTCGTCTGACCGTCCCATATGTTGATCTCGATGCCGAAAACGCCCTTTCCCTCGCTAGTGACCATTCCTTCGAGGAGCGGGGAATCGGATCCCTCCACAACAGTAGCCGCCGCAACAGGGAGCAGGAGCGTGAACAATAGCAACGCTAAAAGAGTTATTCGCATGTCTCTTCACCACCTTTTTGAGATTTGCCGCCCCGAAGAGAGCGAGGTCCGGCAGAAGTGACAGGAATCGGACACATGGTTCTATTCAGAGAAAAATAATGTATTCTGCACCACCTCTTTTCATAGATTTGAAAAAAAGGTTCTGGAGAATTTTATAGTTATTCCGATCTTCCTTTAAAAAATGAAAAAATCATATTAAGAGCATGCTATTCACTAGATAAAAGAGTGCTCAAGGCGTTACGGTTCCGATCTCAGGTCGTGAGATCATCTTTTTAACCTCGTTCGGCGAAACGCCCTCGATGAACGGATCTGTTCTCATTTCATCAAAAAGCTTCTGGTTGAACTCAGAGTCGGTTGCTGCTTTTTCGCTGCGTACAAAAAACATTCCCTTGCCGCTGGATTCCGAAATTGCGCTGAAGGTATTCTGCACCGTGACGCCGTATTTCGTCGCAAGGTACTCGCCTTGTATTTCG
>SAAS01000114.1 GCA_009929315.1 Clostridia bacterium | reverse complement strand
ATTATGATTTATTTCCTTCAATTTTATGGCAGGAGGTAGAACACAGGATGTTACAGCACGCATTTCCTCGAAGTTTCAAAACAAACTACATCGAAGCGGATCATGGAGAGGGTATCTATATATATGATACCGAAGGCAAAAAGTATCTTGACGGATGCTGCGGAGCTCTGATCTCAAACCTTGGTCACTGCAATAAGGAAGTCATTGATGCGGTCAAAGCGCAGTATGAGAAGATCGAATTTGCCCATCCTTCACGCTGGCGCTGTTCAATAGTTGAAGAGGCGGCATCTGCTGTTGCAGAAACAGCTCCCGGCGACCTGGACCAGGTCTGGTTTGTAAGCGGCGGCAGCGAAGCGATAGAGTCCGCAGTCAAATTGGCGAGACAGTACTTTGTTGAAAGGGACGGACCTGCCACAAGCAAACATCTGACGATCGGCCGCTGGAATTCTTACCATGGCAGCACGATCGGTACTATGGCCATAGCCGGATCCATGGCGCGCCGCAGGGTATTTTCGCCGCTATTCAGGGAATCCCCCAAAATTGCTGCCGCATATTGTTACCGCTGTGAGTTCGGGGCTGAATATCCCTCATGCGGAATGATGTGTGCAAAGCATCTTGAAAAAATGATAAAGATCATAGGTCCCCAGTATGTTTCGTCCTTCATAGCGGAGCCTCTTGTGGGTTCAACAGTCGGTGCGATCACGCCGCCGGATGAATATTGGCCCATGATAAGAGATATCTGCACCAAATACGACGTTCTTCTTATCTCTGATGAAGTAATGACGGGATGCGGAAGAACAGGAAAGAATTTTGCGGTCGATCACTGGAATGTGGTGCCGGATATCATCGCGACTGCGAAGGGTCTTGCCGCGGGCTATGTGCCGACAGGCGGGATAATCGCAAGAAACTGTCTTGTTGAAGAGATAAAAAACGGAAGCGGATCTTTTATGCATGGCCACACCTATAACGGAAACCCGATAAGCGCTGCCGCTGTATGTGCAGTTTTCAAGTACATGAAGGAACACAAGCTGGTCGAGAACGCTGCCGCAATGGGGGAGATACTTGGGGCGGGAGTAAAAAAGATAGCAGCGGGAAACCCGATAGTGGGCGATGTACGCGGCAAAGGCCTTATGTGGGGATTCGAACTGGTGAAGGACAAAGCTGCCAGAGAGCCCTTTGAAAAAACCGGAGCAGCAAATGTTGCCACTAAGGAATGTGCGGACAGGGGCCTGATCATTTACCCCGGTTCAGGTCAGGTGGACGGACTTCTGGGAGACAATTTCATTGTCGCGCCTCCTCTTATCATCAACGAGCAGCAGGTGGGCGAGCTGCTTGAAAAACTGGCAGCAGGCCTTGATGCCGCGGCGAAAAAGTTAGTGTGATAACGGAGGTGATAGTTAAAAATATTTTTAGCTCCTACAACCTGTAAATACCGTTGTTGAAAATGACAAAAGACACGAATGGAGGTTTTATTGATA
>SAAS01000113.1 GCA_009929315.1 Clostridia bacterium | reverse complement strand
TTTCTTGACACTGAGTAAACTTTTGAGACAATTAAGAATCCCCAGCCTTGGCGATTCTCAAATTCTCCAGCTTCTTCCAAAGTCCACTGCTTGACATTCGCCAGCCGCGAGGTTATCCCAATAATGGCCGTTTCGAGATCATCGAGAATGTCCAAAACCGGTGGGGGCTCAACACTCCCTACCCGCTGCGTTCTGATCTCTATGGGTAATTTCAGAGTTCGGAGTGATGCACCGACAACGTCAGATTTCGCAACCCGGCTGGTCATGCGTGCGCAGATAACGATCGCAACCCCAACCTTTGAAAGCGCATCCTCGACGCAAGTTATTTCGGCTCCCTCTTGACCTTCGCGGGCAGGGTTCCTTATTTTTTTGCCGTCATCGTTTAAAAAAATATGGTAGCCTGGAAGCTTCTCCGTCAGCGCCTCATAAAATTCGTTAATCAATTCTTTCGTCATTTAATAACCCTTCAGGAGTTCGCCTGTTTTTTTGAAAAAATGCCGCTCCATATCAGCGGAGGTCTTATTAACACCGCGCTGAATCGCGGCGGCCTGCGTCGGGTTTTGAAAACCGCCTGATTCCCAAACACCGTTAAATGAGTAGTTGCCTTTTGAGATTCTCGCTGCCCACGTCTTTGGACTTTTCGGGTTGGACAAGCTTTTTGAAAACGTTACTGCTGGACCTCCTTTATAGGGGTCAACCGTGTGGATTGCTTCAATCCAGCCCGCCCGCGTTGCTCCAACGCCTTTTCTTCTGAGGCCAAATTCGTAGCGCACCGCAAGCTGTCTGCGGTTAAGCTTTTTAGTCCGGCTATCGCCCTCCCTGCCGGGTCTCAATCTCCCGAGCTTTTCGTCCGTGTCCCGAGTGCGGATATTCGCATATCCCATCGGCGCGCGTTGATCTGCCATTTTCTGCGCCCGCTCGTGGACAATAACGCCCTTTTTACTCTTACCCTCTTTGAGCAATCGATAAAACTTAAACATCTTACGAATGCTTTTTTGGCGTTTTTTTGCTGATTTCATTTCACGGGCAATTTTAGTGACAAGTGAGAAGGCTTGACCGCGGACAAAAACGGGCATCTCTCTTTCTGTCCGCAACGCAAGCGCCTGAAAGTAGTCTTGCAGTTTTTGAGTATTTACTTTAACCGCGATCATGCTGAAATGTCTCCTTTGACATAGAGATTGTAATAAGGAGCCGCGCCGTCTCTATACTCGACCATCATTACTTTATAGCGCTTGTGCCCGTGAAAAAGCTCCTCATCGACCAGAGGCGGTTCTGATTCTTTGATCAGGGACTCTTTGATCTGGATAACCAAATCCCAAGCCGGGTAAACATCGTCGGTGTATTTCGTGGCGTCTTTCAGGCTTCCCTGCCCGATAATGCAGACAATGTTTTCACCGCGGAAACTGAGCATCTCGCCCGCATCCGCCAGAACGCGATTCATTGCACGATTGAGATGCTCAGTAATTTTGCTCATTCTTAGA
>SAAS01000112.1 GCA_009929315.1 Clostridia bacterium | reverse complement strand
GATAGGACTCACAGAATTGCCCGTAGTTTTGGCTGATGACCTGACGCCACAGCAGGTAAAGGCTTTCCGGCTCAGTGTCAATAAAATGGCCGAGCTTGCTGGGTGGGATGACGACCTTCTCCGCTTGGAGCTGCGCGAACTCGGGGACATGGGCTTCAATCTTGAGTTGACGGGGTTCGGTTTGGATGAGGTCGCCGCGCTGAATGACGCTGAACTGGACGACATGCCGACGCTCCCGGATGGCGACAGGGAGCCGTTTCAGCAAAAGACATTCACGTTGCACGACGATCAGGTTGCTATTGTCGACGATGCGCTGACCCTCGCACGGACAGATCCAACGGCGGATACCGGGGTAAACGAAAACTCGAACGGCAACGCATTGGCGTTGATATGCAAACAATGGTTAGCGCAAAAAACATCATCGTAAAGCCTATAAAGGCTTCGGTTGCGAATGAGGTTATTAAACGATTGCATTACAGCGGAAAAGTTGTAAACAATAGCCAATTACACTTAGGTGTGTATTTGGATGATCGACTTGAAGGTGCAATGCAATTCGGGCCATCGTTGGATAAGCGCAAGATACAAGGGATTGTGAGCGGGACATCGTGGAACGGATTTATTGAATTGAATCGTTTGGCCTTTAGTGACAAGCTACCACGGAACAGCGAAAGCAGAGCAATTTCCATTGCTATGAAGTTGATAAAAAAACATTACCCTCATATCGAGTGGGTAATATCGTTTGCTGACGGTGCTCAATGCGGGGATGGAACGATATACAGAGCCTCAGGATTTGTGCTGACTGGGATTAAGAAGAATACCCAAATGTGGGAAGCACCAAACAAGGAAGTTTTTTCGAGAATGTCCTTGACCGACGGACGGAGCAAACAACAACAACAACAGGCGAGATTGGTTGTTTCGCGCTTGACGGTGACAAAAGGAAAGGATACCGGCAAGGCTGGTGGCGGCGCTTCCATGAAAGCGTATATAGACGCTGGATTCAAGCCAATTCCTGGGTTCCAATTGCGATACATCTATTTCCTCAATCAAGATGCAAAAGACAGATTGATGGTTCCAATTTTCCCATTCAGCAAGATAGACGAAATGGGAGCTGGTATGTATAAAGGGCGTCCGAAAAAGCACGAGCCTGAGGACCACTCGGGAAGTGGGCGGGGCGGTACCGACCCGGACGCTCCAATTTAACGCCGAAAGCGAGGTGTTAATCATGGCTATGCCGCCGCACGTTCCGACCGAGAAGTCACGCGCCGAGGTGCTGGCGTTGGCTGGGTTCGGAACCAAGCATGAGGACATTGCAACGTACATCGGAATAACGAAAAAGACTCTATATAAAAACTACCGCGATGAGTTGGACACCGGCGCGATCAAGGCGAACAGCGCCGTAGCGAAGACCCTCTACAAGCTCGCAATCGACGGCGACTCCCGCTCCTGCATGTTCTGGCTCAAGACGAGGGCCGGATGGAGGGAGACG
>SAAS01000111.1 GCA_009929315.1 Clostridia bacterium | reverse complement strand
CCGCAATCGCGATGCACACCAGTTTTCCGTACCGTTTCATTCTTCAAATCCCTCCCGAATCAGAGTGTAGGACTGCTCAAAGTGTTGCGGAAATCTTGCAGTATTGTAACACGAAGAAAGTATGTGTTGCATTGCGGAGAATGAGAGCAGCCAAAAGTGGGATTTCGTCTGATTGTCATTGCCGGGAAAGCTTACTTTTTTTTTAGAGGTGGAGATGGAATCAGAGACTCCTTTTCATCGTTTTCTCATTTCAATGAGGTGGAACCGGGAAATTTGGTCGTTCTGCGGACCGGAGCGCTTCACGGCCGTCGGGAGAGTGAAATCATCTCCTTGAAGACTTGTACCGATCTTGCCCGTACATTTTGGATCGTTTGCCCTGTTGTGCGTGCTGCGGCGCAGATTGGACGCTCATCGGCTCTCTGATACAGCGAAAAAAGACTTTCTTTTTCTGCTCGTCTTCCTCTTTTTCCGATTTGAATCTGTCCGCATACTGGTCGAGATACCCCATTTCCACTAGCGACTTGATATACAGCGGATCCAGCTGCATGACCGTTGCGATACCTTCGATAGAGAGAGACTCTTGCATCGGCCGTTCTCTTATGTACTCCCGTATTCTCGGGTAGACTGTTTCGATCCTGTCCAGACAACGGGTGCAAAGTTCCCCTCGAAGAGAGTTGAAAAGCCGTCCGCAGATTTTACACGTTATTAAGGTCATAGGGCATCCCTCATTTAAAAAAGAAATATAAAAATGGTTCTGAACGATTGTTTTTGAAGCTGTTTTTTAGTTCTTTAGGGACATTGGACTCATTTATGCATTACATCACTATTCTATAATACAGCGGCTAGAATGTCGAGATTGCTGTTTCGCCCCAAATTCGCAAGCAGAAGAAGCGTTGCCGTTGAATGTGCTGGACATTTTGAAAACAGATGCTCGGAGCAAGATAAAATGTCCCTGAAGGTAATTCTCTTTTGAGAAAACGGAAGGAACTGAAGGAAAAGAGCGAAAACGCTTGTAATGCAGCGTATGTTCAGATCTTCCCTTCTGTAGAAAAGTGCGCCAAGGATGGAAATGCATGAACATAAACGTTATTAGGGATTCTGTTCGCGAACGTGGAGGTCATCCTATGAGCCGAACGGAGAAACGTGATCTTCCTCGCTCGCTCTTTCACAGACTGTTGAACAAGGCGAAGGAGAACGGAACGGATTTCAATCTTGTGCTCTCCCGATATGGGATCGATAAACTCGAAGGAAGATTGAGGTATAAGAGCTGAAGCTACTTTTCCACAAGCGGGCGGATACGTTCGATCGCTTCGCCGACCTTCTGCCGCGCTTCCCGGAGATCCACTTCCTGCTGGGCGTCCAGCCAGAATTCGGGAGAGTTGCCGAAGAGCCGGGCGAGGCGTAAAGCCATTGCCGGTGTCAATGAGCGCCGCTCTCGAAGCAGTTCGTTCACCGTCTGCCGGGAAACCGCGATAGCGTTCGCGAGTCC
>SAAS01000110.1 GCA_009929315.1 Clostridia bacterium | reverse complement strand
TCGAATTAAACCACATACTCCACTGCTTGTGCGGGCCCCCGTCAATTCCTTTGAGTTTCAACCTTGCGGCCGTACTCCCCAGGTGGGATACTTATTGTGTTAACTCCGGCACGGAAGGGGTCAGTACCTCCCACACCTAGTATCCATCGTTTACAGCGTGGACTACCAGGGTATCTAATCCTGTTTGCTCCCCACGCTTTCGCTCCTCAGCGTCAGTTAATGTCCAGCAGGCCGCCTTCGCCACTGGTGTTCCTCCCGATCTCTACGCATTCCACCGCTACACCGGGAATTCCGCCTGCCTCTCCATCACTCAAGAATCATAGTTTCAAATGCAGTTTGGGGGTTGAGCCCCCAGATTTCACACCTGACTTATGATCCCGCCTACTCGCCCTTTACACCCAGTAAATCCGGATAACGCTTGCCACCTACGTATTACCGCGGCTGCTGGCACGTAGTTAGCCGTGGCTTATTCCTCGGGTACCGTCATTTGTTTCGTCCCCGATAAAAGAAGTTTACAATCCGAAAACCTTCATCCTTCACGCGGCGTTGCTGCATCAGAGTTTCCTCCATTGTGCAATATTCTTCACTGCTGCCTCCCGTAGGAGTCTGGGCCGTATCTCAGTCCCAATGTGGCCGTTCAACCTCTCAGTCCGGCTACTGATCGTCGCCTTGGTGGGCCGTTACCTCACCAACTAGCTAATCAGACGCGAGCTCATCCTTCGGCAATAAATCTTTGGCAACAAAACCATGCGATCTCGTTGCATTATGCGGTATTAGCAGCCGTTTCCAGCTGTTGTCCCCCACCGAAGGGCAGATTGCTCACGCGTTACTCACCCGTCCGCCACTAAGCTATAAGCCTTCCATCCGAAAACTTCCGTCTTATAACTCCGTTCGACTTGCATGTGTTAGACACGCCGCCAGCGTTCATCCTGAGCCAGGATCAAACTCTCTAAAAAATTGTATCTCAAGCACCAAAGTGCGTGAAACCTCTTTAAAAGAGTTTTGAATTTGCTGGTCTTTAAAAATAGTACGGTTCAAACTTACGTTCAAACCTCTAAGAATTTTAGGGTCCTTGTCTTCTTGGTGTTGTTTAATTTACAAAGTGCTGTCAGCCTTTCGGCCCTTCGCTTTTCAGTCACCAGTCATTCTCGGAAGCACTCGCTTCTTCGTTGTGGTGCCTTGTTATCTTACCACACAGCGTTTCGTTTGTCAAGCTCTTTTTTCAAGTTTTTTCGCGGCCGTTCGGCCTCGCAAACGCTTGATCTTCAATGCTTTCCGCTCGTTTCGCTTTGCAGCGCCGCTCTCGTTGAGCAGCTTGATTATCTTACCACATCGGCATCATCTTGTCAAGTTCTTTTTTTCAAAGTTTTTCGCGCCTCACGGCCTTAAACCCTTGATCTCAAAGGACTTTCTAAGCTTCCTTTGCGGTGTCGCCCTCACTTGAGCGACCAGATTATCTTACCACATTCCGTACTCTCTGTCAAGCTTTATTTTCTCGC
>SAAS01000109.1 GCA_009929315.1 Clostridia bacterium | reverse complement strand
GAACATTGCCTCATCCAGGGGATAGTTGATTTTCATTTTGGACTCTGTCGCAACCGCCTCAACGGGAGCGCCGGAGGAGAGAGCCCAGCCGGGGAGCGTTTCCGGCTTTTCTGAACATCCGGTCAAACAAAGAAAAAGACTCAAAATACCTATTCCGGGTATGACTGATTTGAGAACTCGAGCTAATTTTTGGCCTTTCATAACGAACTATCTAGCGAGGATTTTAGCAGAGTCAACCTATACTGCAAGGTTTATTTAAAAAAAGGTCCGTCGCATTGCCTCAAAAATGTGCATCGAAAAGGAAAGAAGTGACACTGTTGCCTATGGTTACGTTTGTCAGACTGCTGCAGTCGGAGAATGCCTCACTACCCATAGATTTGACACTGTCCGGGATAACGATGCTTGTCAGCTTGCTGCATTCCCGAAATGCGCTATCCGCAAGAAGAGTGACTGAATAATTGATCTCCCCTTTAGCGACAGACGTTGGAATCGTGATATCACCAGATATTTCTGTGGATTCTGCCTGAACAGAAACCGTCCCCGTTTGGGTGGCCGGTTCCTCCGTCAGAACGGTGTATCTCAGCTCGCCTATCGTGAATATATCACCGACTGCCCCCTGTGCCTTCGGCAAAACCAGAAGCGTTGCCAAAAGGATGAATGACGCTAACAGGCGCAACACGCCTGCACTGAATTTATTTTTCGTCTTCATAATTATAAAATTTTGAAATGCCCCCAAACACCATATCTAGGGTACCACTCTTAAAGATAAATTTACTTTGACAGCTTATAAAGAAAAAGTATTTACCAAGAAGTAAGAATAACACATCACATTACCTCAAATACAGGCGCTCTTTTTTTTGAGGCAATGCGCGCCTCCGCGGTCTGAATTTAGAATTCATTTCTCTACTGGATTATTTTCCTCCTCTGGTGTACATTTCCCGGGCGGGTGTTTATCCGCAGCAATGCACCAAGCTCTCTTTCCACAAGCCCTGCGTGCTGAGCGATCCTTTAATAACCAAAACGATCTAGAAATTATTAACGATGAATACTCCTATCAGAATCGCCGTAACCGGCGCCGCCGGTCAAATCGGATATAGCCTCCTCTTCCGCCTGGCTTCAGGTGCCGTCTTCGGCCCCTCTCAGCCCGTCATCCTCAACCTTATCGAAATCGAACCCGGTATGCCCGCTCTGGAAGGCGTGGCTATGGAGCTGAACGACTGCGCTTTCCCGCTCCTTCAGGATATCGTCATGACCTCTGATCTGGATAAGGGCTTCAGAAACGTCAATTGGGCACTGCTGGTGGGCAGCGTCCCCCGCAAAGCCGGTATGGAGCGCAAAGACCTCCTCGGCATCAACGGCAAAATCTTTACCGGCCAGGGCAAGGCCATCCAGAAAAACGCCGCCAGTGATGTCCGCATCCTGGTCGTCGGCAATCCCTGCAATACCAATTGCTACATTGCCATGAATAACGCCAAAGACATCCCCGCAGAGCGCTGGTTCGC
>SAAS01000108.1 GCA_009929315.1 Clostridia bacterium | reverse complement strand
CTGACCTCCAGCCGCAATTATCCCGGTTTGCCCTACCGCTTCCGGACAAGAACCATTCGCGCCGTTGATTCAACCACCATCAAACTGACGGCATTTAATATGGGCTGGGCCCAGCACCGACGCCAGAAAGCGGCCGCCAAGATGCACACGGCGCTGAACATGCGCTCGTTCCTGCCGAACTTCGTCCTCGTCAAAAGTGCAAAGGATTCTGACCCGAAAAGCGCCTGGGAACTGTGCGCCGACATGAAGGCCGGAGAGGTCGTGGTATTCGACAAGGCCTATGTTGATTTTAAGCATCTTAAGGTCCTTGACACGCGCGGCGTCTCCTGGGTGACGCGGGCCAAGGAAAACATGCTCTATGAAGTTATGGGACAGCATGCGACTGGGAAACCGGAGGCGTCTGATCCCGTCAAACATGCGTCCGCCTCCTCAGAACCCGAGACAGATACGGCTGAAGTTATGGGACAGCAAGCGCCCGGCAAGCGCCGCTATGTCCGCAAGAAATGCAAGGTGTTGTCAGATGAGCGCATCAGGCTGATAGGGGTGCAGACCAAGGACAATTACCCCGATGACCTGCGGCTGGTCACGGCAGAGGTCGAGGTGAAGGGGAAGATGGTGGTGATGACGTTTATTACCAACAACTTCGAGTGGTCGCCGTTTTCCGTGTGCCAGCTCTATCAATGCCGTTGGGGTGTGGAGGTGTTTTTCAAGGAAATCAAACAGACGCTGCAGCTGGCCGATTTCCTTGGATATAACGAAAATGCCGTCCGCTGGCAAGTCTGGACAGCGCTGCTTGCCTATCTCCTGCTACGGTTCGTCGCTTGGTACAACAAGTGGAAGCGCCAGTTCAGTCGGCTCTTTACCTTGTTGCGTGCCGTGCTCTGGAATTACTTCAGTTTGCCCAGTATCATCGAGTGCTGCGACACGAAGCGGGAGCGGCGCCATATTATCCGGGGAAGTCCGGAAAAAGCATATCAGCTGTATTTTGAAGGGATGGTATAGTCTCCTGGCTAAACTTTTCCACACACAAAGAAGGTGTCTTGAAAAATCAGGCGGCCTCGTGCTCGCATGTGCCCAAAAAACAGGTAATTTCAGTGACTATGGGACGGCTGTGAATGAAGTAAATAGTTTTGTTGTCATTTTTTTCTCATTTTATTATCAATTAAATACGTTTTTTTAAGTTTTTTTTGTAATATTATCTCCACAACATAGTAAGTTTATGCATATATTTTATTAATATATTCACGACAAAAATGCGCAAATATTACACCTATAAAACGGATAATACCACTAGCCTTTACAAAACGAGTAAAGAAGGCTCTATCCATACGCTCTTGGCATACTCTTCCCACATGTATCACGCTTTGCCCCACTAGCCTCTTCCCCATCGCTCCCGTTTCCCGCAACCTGACGGCATCCTCGCTCTCCACAATGATAACTCCCTGCAGCGCTATTGTCAATGACACTATCCAAAACAAAACGCACTACCCGTAATCCCTCACTCATT
>SAAS01000107.1 GCA_009929315.1 Clostridia bacterium | reverse complement strand
GCACAGCATCTCCCCGGAACCGCTGCCGAGGTCGAGCACGCGGGTGCCCGCTTCCAGACGCAGGGCCGCGCCGAGGGTGGCGAGCTTTTCAGGGGTGAACGGGTTGTGGATGCGGTGGGCGCTTTCGGTGATGGTGAAAATTCGTGGAATGTCCAAGGCTGAAAATTTCCTTATGG
Organism: Clostridia bacterium; assembly: GCA_009929315.1. Lineage (GTDB taxonomy): Bacteria > Bacillota > Clostridia > Oscillospirales > Oscillospiraceae > UBA2658. The sequence goes on along the minus strand of SAAS01000107.1, from coordinate 1,346 downwards.
GTGTGAATTGGTTCGGTTATGGGTGGCGCTGGGCATCACTCAATATCCAATCCCGCTACGGCCAGCAATTCTTCCCGCTCTTGATTGTCTAACCAAATCAAAAAACTGCGATCCACCACATTAAGCCGAAGATTCGTCTGATCGTAATCAAGCACTAGCGGCTTAATGTCCTTCTTAATTTGAAGAGCTGCGGCGGACTGCAGCGCCTGAGTAACATTGCCTTGGTTGAGGCTTGCGCCGCGCGGGTGTTTGTCGCGCAAAATGTCTCGAATGTCTTTTTGTCGCAAACCTTTGCTTAAGGCCTGCGTATCCCCAGTAAGTACTGGATAGAGGAGCCAACGGTGCATTTCTAAATCCGTGGCCTGAAAACCGTCAGTGAATTGCGCTATGAACGAATTAAATCGTCCAGACTGTTGGTTTACTACATCTTTTACAAGCGCCTTCGCATCGACGGCTTCGCCAATAATGCGATGTTGATCCTGCGTTGTTAACACGCCAGCCTGAATGCAGCACCTGTGACAGGATTCCTGCACAATACTGACACTATTAAAACATGACGCCAAAAGTGACATCTTGAATGATTCAGCAAACTCAACATTAAGAAGCACTTCTCCAGTTTCAACTACCTTCTTCAGCTCCTGTGATTTCCAACTATCCGCGTCGATGGAAATCACCCGACCATTCAAATCTCCGTTATATACAGAAAGCCTATTTTCCTCTAACCACACCCCGATAATAATAAAACAAAGCTTCGAATTTTCATGAAAAGCTTTTAGCGCTACGGCAAAATCTTTCTGTGTTTCTATCGGAAGATAGTGAAAGTCTTCCAGAACAACATATTTCGTGAAGCCAATTTTTGCCAACGCCGAAATTATGTCGTTTACATCTTCAGGCTCGAGTTCTAGAGGGGCCGTTTCTGTCGATTCTTGCGACCCGCGTTCAGCCTCCGCGCCGCCAGCCCCTTTCGCTCCAAAAATCCCAGCCGTCAACGATGCAAATATCTTTTGCTTGCCGGAGCTTCCGCGGCTGCTTGACAAAGTTATTTCGTAGCCGCACTTTTTTAAAATTGCCGAGTGCAAATCGCCTAATTGCCATTTGTTAGAGCAATGAACGGTTATGTAATCTTCAGGATTGAGACAATGCTTCCGGAGACTCGTTTTTCCCTGCTTTGAACTCCCATAGATGACGATGTGCCTATCCCTAGTTAAACTGTCAACCAGAACCCTGTCGGCGCTGTCACGCTCCTGATAATTTCCCTTGGGTAAACCCCCGGCTTTGCCGGGGGACCCCAACAGTTTGACGATTCCGGCAAAATAAAGAAGCCTCCGAATTCGTGGACCGCTCAA
>SAAS01000106.1 GCA_009929315.1 Clostridia bacterium | reverse complement strand
CGGCGAAGCTTTCCAGACAATCGAAGAAGAAGGTTTTTCGGTTTATGCGGCCCGCCTTTTTTATAATTGCGGTACATGCAAAGAAGATTCGGTTTTTGTTGAGTTGTATTTCATGCCAAAAGAAGGCGTCTTCTTTGAAGAAGGGGAACCGACCAGTTTGACGAATAAATATCTTTTCGGAAATGAGAGGTTAGACGAGGGAGAAGAACCCAAAGCGTTTTTAATTGAAGGCCTTTTTCCTTTGACAGAGAAAAAAACAAGTGTTTTTCAATATGAAACACAACAAGGACCTCTCTTGCAGGTCTGGTTGGGTTTTTTCTCGCCTAGTGAAATCTATTGGGGTGAGGCAGATAAAATAGCTTGCAATGCAGTTTATACATTGAAAAATGATTTTCCTTCGTCCGCCTTCAAAGAAAACCAATCCATTAAAGATTGGGCAAAGTTTTCTAAAGATTTTTTGCCATGGTTTGTATCGCTTAAAAAGAAATGTATCGAAGATCACTTGAAAATCCAGCCTTCTTCAAATGATGACGTACCTTTTTAAAAAACCTCTCTTTATTGGATTGCGCATCACTCCCGCCCCAAAAAAGCCGGTGCCGTTCAAGGTCAGGCCGGCGGCGAAAGCACGAAAGCACGAATTCGTGCTGTTACGGATTGCAGAGCTTGCACGGCGTGTAGCCGGCAGCCATGGCCGCTTCCCTGGAGGGGAAGAAGGCCGTGCAGTTCTTGCAATGATACGCCTTGCAGCCTGGCGCATGAAACTTCATGCTGCTGACGTTGCCGTGAAAGACCGCGCCGGTCGAAGGTTTTCCTGATCGTTTTCCGTCAGACGAGGCGAACAGCGGCGCGGAGGTCTGGCCGCTGTGGCGCCATTCCCAGGGCGGGACAATATGCGGGTCCTGCCACATGCCTTTCTTCTGGCTTCTGGCCAGTTCTTCCATCCTGCTCCACTCGGAGCAAAAGCTGTCCTTGCAGTATTTCTGATAAACCCACGCATAGCCGTTGCGGATCAATAGCTCGTTCAGGCTTTGGCCGTCCACATAGACCAGGGCAACGGTTCTGCCGTAGCGGTCAACAGTCTGGGGCATCACCTCGACGGTCCGGCCCCTGACCAGGCTGTTCGTCAGGGCCTCGGCCTTGTTGCCAAAAGCCTGCTTCCTTTCCGGCGTGTCAATGCCGTGCAACCTGATCTTCTCGCTCCTGCCGTCGTGCAAGACGGTGATGGTGTCGCCATCGGCAACGCCGGTGACTTTGCCAGTCCAGGCAAAGGACGGAGAAGAAAAGGCGAGCAGCAGGACAAGCAGAACGCCGATCCTGCCGGATGAAAAAAACGATCCGGTCATGTCCGGTCTCCCTGGTTGTCTGATGCCGTCAAAGACGGCGCGAATGTATCGTTTTTCACTGTTATTTTGAAGGGTTGACACGCACCCTTTTCTTGTCGGAGTCTTTTACCGGCCACACGCGCCGCGACACCAGCAAGAAAAGGGGGCGGGGAATGAGTGAAAAACAGGATGTTTACAGCCGCA
>SAAS01000105.1 GCA_009929315.1 Clostridia bacterium | reverse complement strand
GGCCGCGGCCATGTCCTCGCCGAAGGGGCCGTGGTCGTAGACGGCGGCGATGCCGCCCGCGGAGTCGAAAAGCTCCGTCACGTTCTTGGCCTGGTCGAAGGAGTAGGTGAACCAGCCGGACGGCGTGTGCTGGTTCAGCGCGTTGGCGGCGTAGCAGGCGTAACGGTTTCCCGGCCTGCAGACCCCCATTCGGTTGCCGATGTCGTCAACGTTGAAATCGTACATGTCATCCATGCTTCCTCCGACGATGGCGTAAACATACTGCATGCACATCTCCTTTACCGTCCCGACAATTTGACAAAGCCGTCAAACCACGTCAAACTTGTTTTCTTGAGTCAAGGGCTGACCTTATTGTCCACCTGATTCACAGGTTCCTCTCCGTGTGCGGCCATCCTCTCTTCCAGCAACTTGTAGAACAACGTTTTTCGATTCGCAGCAAGAATAAACCATTTCCTCCTTTGTTGCGGGGAAAACGGAGCACAGCCATGAAAACAAAGAACACCGCCTCACCGAGACGGGAGGGGGGGGTAATTGCCTCTTGACCCCGGCTCTAGGAAGAGCGACCCCTATTCGGCCCTCTCTTTTCTGAAAACAATTGGCCCCTTGTCTCCTATCAATTCCCATGTACCACCCCACGCTCTGCAAAATTTATCAAGAACGTTTCTTAGCTCACCTTCTTCTATCGTCAGATTTATCATCGTGTTTTGGGTGTCACTATTTTTCATATCAACCACGATGATTGACTGATAAATGTGATTCTCTTTGAACTTATGATATAAAATATCAATGGCACTGATGACATCGACACTCTTAAATTCGAGAGGCCCTACATGAGCCAGAAGAACGCTATGACGTTCAATGCTTTGAACGCAATCAGTCCCACCCTCAGTTGCCGAATTCACAATAGGCATCTTCTCATGTAATGTGCATGCACTCAGCATCACCATTATTCCCGAGATCATTATAACCACATAAAACTTTTCAGTTTTCATTGGCTCACACATTCAGAGGTTAAGGTCGGTCCGACCCAAGTAGGTAAAGAGGGTGTAACAACTTTCAGCCCCGTTGTCGCTTCCTTGTTATTATTGACTCCTGCTCTAGGATGAGCGCCCCCCATGTCCTCGATTTTATCCGGTTTAGCATTGTTTCAGATGTCCTGCACTACTAGACGTCCTTTTCTTTCCGACATAAAACACAAACAATATCAGGCATATGCCTCCATCACACATGGCTTGGTTTTGCGTGGCATCTTCTGCGACTAAAACATATTTCTCTAACCTCCTTAACCGGAACCGGCGATCTGTCGGGCCTTTCGAAACCTGCCCGCCCTTCTCTTCCGCCATTAAAGCGGACACCTCTTTGCGACTTCCAAGATGTGCGTACACCAAAGCCCCTAAATACATTGCTCCTTTGAGGCAACACAAACATATCAAAGATACACTCAAAACGGAACGCCATCTTGATTGTTTCATATACTGTCACCTTAATCCTTTGAGTACGCACCTCGCATAGGTCACAACCGACCAATGTCTACAA
>SAAS01000104.1 GCA_009929315.1 Clostridia bacterium | reverse complement strand
GCCGATGTCAATTGCAGCCGTATTATAGGGGGAATATACACCTCTGTGCTGCAGAATGTGCTAAGGCATTGCGATATAGATTTAGCGGCAGCAATTATAGAGCATAGGAATTTCGACATATCGAGACATCAGGGGCAAGGTTCTGAGTATTCCCTTCTGTCCGAGATCCTGAACGCAAACACAAAATATATTTCAAGAAGAAATATTCGGGACGCCGGCGAGATATGTTCCATGCGGCGTCCCTGCCTTACGGCTGCCAAGGTCCGGCTGCTCGGTCTTGCGCTTGAAAAAGGCGCGGACCCCAACGATACCACAAGTGTACTTACACCTCTAAGTACGGCGGCTGTAAACAATGATTATGAATCGATGGTGATCCTTTTAAACGCAGGTGCAGATCCGTCAGTCAGGAACAGATGCAGCAAACAGCTTGAAGATCTGGCCCGGGAGGCCGGTAATTCTGACATTGCAAGGCTGATTGAAGAGAGGTCAGGCAAGAAAATACTTTTAAAAGGGGTAGGCGTAAAAGAAAGGGCTCTTGTAAACGCGATATTATTGAACGACAAAAACGCTGTTCTTGAGGCCGTAAGGTCTGGAGCCGACGTAAATTTGATTGATAAGCCCAACAAGAACAGAATGACTGCCTTTATGCACGCAATAAGCAGCGGAGCCGAACTTGATATATTTAAAACACTGTTTGACAACGGCTTTGACCCTAATATTGCGGACAGGTACGGAAATAACGCCGCCAACCTTTTATCCCTTGAGTTTCTTCCATACAACGATATAGTCTCGTCCGACCTTAAACAGCATACTTTTGACTACAACGGTATAAAAAGAAGTACAAAAGAATACGCGGTTCCCCTGTCTTCTTATAGAATGCAAAACGAGGCTGTTAATTTAAAAAACTATATATACAGGCTGGAAAGGGTGAAAAAATTAGCAGATCTGCTTATCCGACACGGAGCTGATATGAACGCTGGCAACAGATACGGTCAAGCAACGGCCGGTGCAGTCCGCGGAGGCAAGATCCCGGATACAATTTTAAGAGAGAGGGAAGCGGTATCGTCAGGCATTCCTTTTGTTCTGATAGACGCATATTTCACTATGACCTTCAAGCTTATGTGTATCAGCTACAGTTCAGGCAGCAGGGTTTCTGTAAATTCAGGTCTCAAGGGGGCAGAAAGGGAATATGCCAGACAGATCATATCGGACATTATATCAGATATGCTCAGAGCCGGTCTTGACCCGAACAGTCGGAGAGTGTCAGTCGAAGAACTGGCATGGAACAGGCCTAATGACACAACACTGCTGCATGCGGCAGCGGCTGCAGGCATGTCTGATACGGTAAGGTGCCTGCTTGAGGCCGGCGCGGATCCCAATGCAGAAAACGCCTACGGAGGAACTCCGCTGTATCTGGCTTTACCCTGTCGCAACCTCAGTCCAAGGTTGAATGTCGAAGAAGCATATGGATGTGCGGAAGATGCCGAAAAAGACCTTCGTATTGAATCGGATACGTTAAATATTATAGATATGATCATCGAAGCAGG
>SAAS01000021.1 GCA_009929315.1 Clostridia bacterium | reverse complement strand
GGCATCGGTGAATTCGGCTTCGACTAAAACATTGAGTTTGTTGTCAAAGCAGATATTCTCGAGCTCGGAGGTGGTAATCTGCGACAGATTCGGTTTAGTGATCGACAATTTGTATGTGTCGGCGTCGGCAAAGGAAATCTGTCCTCCGCCGCTGGGGTTGTTTATTCTGTTGACAAGCGTCTTATCCGAAGCAAGGGAATATATGGCGTACATCCGATAATTTGGTTCCGACTTGCCCTCCGGATAGATCGTAGTCGGGCAGACGATATAGGTTCCGTCAAGCTCATTGTACAGGCGGTACTGCATCGGCGTGCTAAGTGCGGTGCCCACGGCGGAACTGCCGGTGTAGAGCGTATAGTTATATCCACGTGTGAATGCGTTTACAGGAATTTTCAGCAGCATGTCGTAGACGATATAGGGGCTCGACTGTTCGGTGTCCCTGCCTATACCGTTATCAACCGTAAATGTGAAGCTGCGGGACGATGTCCCATCCTGAGAAAAGCTTCTATAGTCGATGTCGTACGTAAAGTCCTGCGTATTCTCGGAGATTGTCGTCCCCTTGGCCGGATCTATAATTATAATGCCGGTGGAATACACAAGTCCCGTGTCCGGAATCTCGGTATCGAGGTAGCCGTCGACATCCAGCATGTTCTTTGAGGAAACCGCCGCGAGGATCTCGATCATCTCGACTTCCTTCATATAAGCCGGCGAATTCGTATCGGTCCCGTTCTCTCCTCCGTCCTCCACAGGCCACTCGACGATCAGCCGGTGCGAATTGAGCTGAAGTGAGCCGCCCGAGAGCGAGAACACCGCCTCCTCGGCAGAGGCTTCCCCAGTGGGATAAAAGGCATATTCGTACCACGTGCCGGCGTCGGCGCTGCCGTCCGTGACTGTCTTCGGCTCACCGGTCGTATAGTACACATCATGTCCGCCGCCCTCTTCCGTCGCGTCCGCAATCCAGAAGGCGAGGGTGTAACGGAACGGCAGGCTGCCGGTGGTACGGAGCCTGAGCGTATAGTCCACCGAGACCTGGGAGCAATCGCTGCTGCTTTTCCCGTTGGCCACGGAGAACGGAAGGATTTCCGCAGTGTTCAGGTTCGGATTTTCGTTCCAGACCATTCCCGGCCTGTAGTTTATTGTCTGCAGGTTCACTCCGAACGCGTTGACGGTCGGTTCCTCGGCGGTCATCGCCTCTATCGTGTTTTCTCCGAGTATCAGGGCGTTGAAATTCGCGGTGCCGAAGCTCGTATACGCGATTTTCGCATCCTGATAGCGCGCAAGCGTCAACCCCACCAGAAGGGTGACAAGCAGCAGAAGATAACAGCCGCTTATTATAAGCGTCCGCTTCAGGTTTTTTCCGAACATATCCCCCGCCCCCTTCCGATAGATTTGATCATCCGATAAATAAAGCTCCAGTTATTCCGATGTCCTTTAAGGTGAAGACGGCACCACCTGTGAGCCCGCAATCTTGATCTTCGCATTCATATACTGCGCATACAGTGCCGGGTTTTTCCCGACCTTCGTGTCAAATTCGTTATGCGCCTCAATTGCCGCTTCCTGATCCTCGGTTAGTTCTCCGCCCTCCGGCACGACGAACGTCAACTCATAGATCCACTCCCAGTAGATGATTACGGTCGTTGTCGTCCCGCGGGCGAGAGTACCGGAAAGGTCGTTGCCCTCATTTTCAAAGTCATGCCTGTTCCCGTCCGAATCGAGGAAATAGAAAAATAATCTGTCCTGAAACTCTTCACTCATTGAGGATTTGTCCACGGTGATGTAGTAATCGACGTCGGTATCGGACTTTGTGTCGGACAGCTGTATCGGGATATAGCCGGCTGTGCCGGGCGCCGCAAGATTGTGGTTCAGGGAGGCATATTCGTATATGTTTATGACCATATCCTCAAGCGTCTGGTTCGCTGTGAAATCCCATTTTGCGACGCTGAATTCCATCCCGGAGACGCTGACCATCTTTGTAAACCAAGCGGTGGTTGCGTAAATTGCGACAGCCGCCAACAGGAGGATCGAAATTATCAGCAATATGAGTTTTGTCCTCAGCGGCTTCGTAATGATCACCCCTTACCGTTTAGTCTGTGTCTTGTCCTCTTCTGCCTGTCTGATTTCCTCCGCCATGCGCTTCAGCTCTTTTTTATACTCGCGGGAAAAGTCTCTCACACACGCCGCCGTTATGAGCAGCAGCGGCAGCAGAATAATCACAACGAAACCAAATCTTGTTCCAAGCAGGGCTATTAGCTTACCGATTATGGCCATTTTACCTGTGTGCCATACCACTTTGCCGATAACGTCGCCCTCCGGCACCGGCAGCGCATCCGCAAATGAATTCGCGTCTCCCTGCGTGATGTACTCGGTAGCGCCGTCTTCATTCTGAACCCCTATAATTCTGTGGGTGTTCGCGCTTCCGTAGATGGCGCTATCCCTTGAGGTAAAAGTGATGACGTCTCCGGCCTCATAAGCCCCGCTCTTTTTTACTGCCGTGAGCGACCCGGCCGGGATAGTCGGGGCCATGCTCTCCGTCGTGACATAGAAAAATCTGAAACCGAATACCGATACTTTGCTGCTGGTCGCAGCCTGAAAGATGACCGCAAAGCACAGTACGGTGCTGATTATGAGCAGGAAATTGACGGTGATCGATATGACTTTTTTCCTTCGTCTTTTTTCCACTTCTTATTTATCCTTAATGCCCAAAAACTGGCTGAGCATTTTTCCAAAGCTCCGTTTTTTAGCGGCTTGCTTCTCTGACCCTTCATCAGCCGTTGCGCCGCCTTCCGATGGCTCTGCGTCTACGGCATTGGAATCGGCATCTTCACCGTCTCCCGCCGCGACGGCGTCTGTGTCCGGCAGAGCGGCCGTGTCTTCAAAATCGGGTACGGATATCGCCTCCTGCTCCGGCGTGCGTTCCGGTTCATCTGCGGATGCGGCGCCTGTATCGGCGTGCGCCAAGGCGGCTTCTGCTGCAGCCGCCGCAGAAGCCACTTCCGCCGCATGGGCATCCGAAGCTACAAGCGCAGCCCCCAAGCTGTCAACAACCGTTTCCGCGACCAAAGCGATATCATCTTTAATACTCTCCGCCGCGGCTTCTTTTGCGGGTGAGGGTTTTTTCGCGCCGGTTCCGACCGGTTTCTTTGCGTTCTTCGTTTTTGGAGCTGCCGCCTTTTCCTTCGCCTTTTCACGCTCACGGGCTATGCGTTCCCGCTCGGCCGCAGCGGCTTTCTCTTTCGCGGCCTTTTCCTTTGCCTTTTCACGCTCACGGTTAAGCCTCTCCTGCTCGGCGGCTTTCTCCTTTGCGGCCTTCTCTTTTGCCTTTTCACGCTCGCGGGTAAGGCGTTCCTGCTCAGCAGCTGCGGCTTTATCCTTCGCAGCCTTTTCCTTAGCCTTTTCACGCTCGCGGGCACGTCGCTCCTGCTCGGCGGCTTTTTCCTTTGCGGCCTTCTCCTTTGCCTTTTCGCGCTCGCGGGCAAGGCGTTCCTGCTCAGCAGCTGCGGCTTTTTCTTTCGCGGCCTTTTCTTTTGTTTTTTCACGCTCGCGGGCAAGGCGTTCCTTCTCGGCTGCAGCGGCTTTCTCCTTCGCGGCCTTCTCTTTCGCTTTTTCGCGTTCACGGGCTATGCGCTCCCGCTCAGCCTGCTCCGCCTTTTCCTTTGCGATTCTCTCCCGTTCGGCCTCGCGGAACTTCTCTTCTTCCCTCTCGCGGGCAGCCTTCTCCTCAGCCAGATGCGCTTCTTCCTCGGCTTTCTTTCGGGCGGTCTCTTCTTCTGCCTTCAGACGCGCTTCTTCCTCAACTTTTTTACGGGCGGCCTCTACCGCTTCCATGCGGCCCCTTTCGGCCTCGGCAGCCCTGTCGGCCTTGAATCTCTCAAGCTCTTCCCTGAAGGCAGCGCCTTTTTTCACGTCTTCCTGTTCCTTGCGCTCTTTTTCCCGCGCCAGACGCTCCTTCTCGGCCGCCTCTTCCTTTTCATGGCGGACGCGCTCCTTTTCCGCCTCTTTTTCCTGGCGGATGCGCTCTTTTTCTGCCTCTTTGTTAAGCCGTTCCTGTTCCTGCTTTTCCTTGCGCTTCTTCTCTTGTGTGTCCTTCTCTTTTTCTTCCACAAGACGTCTGCGCTCGGACTCCTCCTCGAGCATAAGTTCGGCCTTGGATATCTCCTCGATCAGAACCTTGCGGACCACAACGTCCGGAAGATCATAGTTTTTGACCATTTCCTCGATGATTTCCGTGATAAACTTGGGTTTGAATTTTTTCTTTTTATAATCCCTGTTGAGATCGATCTCGCGGTCCTTGGGATCCTCGAGATAGTTTTTTAAAATAATGTAGTTAAACAGTATGCTGTGGTAGATATCGCGCATAAAGGGCTCGTCGATCTTCGTGTTCTGCTCGTAGACGCATATGTTGTAACCGACGTCCTCATAGGCTAACAGGAAGTTCCAGAGCTTATGGCAGGCTTTGAAATTCTGGTTCTTTGAGATCGCATTCGTCAGCACGAGAGGCGGTTTGACCTTTCCGAACTTGGCGACCTCCAGTGCGAAATGGCTGCCGCGGAAGTTGCCCAGAATCCTGTGCAGCCTTGCTATTCTTGAAAAGATCGTCTCGTTCTTCTCATCCGCGGAGAGCAGGTCCTCCTCCTGTCGGATGCGAATGTCGATGTTCGCGGTAACATTCTCGTGATACGAGCGCATCTGGGAATTCATTTTCAGAAACGCGCCGTACTCTTCGCCGAGTGCGGCGAAGATGGCCTCATAGCGCTTGTTGACAAAGTCCCATGCCATCTCCAGCAGGGTGTACACAAACCTGTTCTCGTATGTGTCCCAGCTGTCTTCCTTGAATTTGTTCATCAGGCGGTTCGGCCTGACGTTGCCGTTGTCTATCGTGTCGATCATGTTTCCATGCTGAGCGAGGTGCCTTATGGAGTCCGGGGTTACCTTCTTGGCCAGAGCGATATTGACAATGACCTCCTCCTGGGCAATAAAGTTTCTGGGATTGGCAATGATCTCCTCCATGGGCTTTACTACGGCCTCGATGGCTATAACCCATGACTCATCGACGGTTTTTTCAACCTTCCTGTTGGAGAACTGGAATGTGTTTTTACCGCCATCCAGCACATTCATGAAATAGTTGTAGAACTCCGTGCTGGCGAGGTATTTAATTATCCTCGCCGTAAAAGCCTTGTAAATAGGGTCAATCTGCCTTGCCATTTTTATCCCTCACTTCGTCTTAAATCCGCAGCCGGGTGAACCTCATCAGACTTGCGTATTACGACATTTTCTGCAGTCGGTTCAGATACTCCTTACACATCCGCATGTTTGTCTTGCCGAAGGTTTTCTCAAGATAGATCACGAATTTGTGCAGCTCGTCCTTGATGAACCCCATGTTCAGAGATTCAAATTTGCGCAGTATTTTTTTTGCAACCATAAAGTCGATACCATCCAGCTCCGTCCCTCCGCAGGCTACGTAGCAGGGGACAAAGTCCTTGAGTTGCTTCATGATTCGGTTGCCGAATGCGAGGCGGAAATGCTTGATAACATACAGATCCATTTCGTCGAGCTTTTTCAGGTTCTCCTCAGATATGGGGTATTTCTTTTTTGCATCTTTGAACATCTCGATCAGGTGCTCGGCCGTAACGTGTATCGGCTCGGTGTCCGGCGCAATAAATGAGGCAGCCTTCGAATCGAGGTCTATCGGTATCGCGCGGTCGTAGACCTTGTCGGCGACAGCGAATGTCGAGTCGTCGTTATTGATGGTACCCACAAACCAGGTATTCTTGTTAATGTGTACCTTTCCCCCGTCGATGAGGCAGGGGTCGTTGTCCCAGACCGTCGTGACGATATCCACCAGCCACTCTTCTGGGCGGGGCATTTCGAGCACAGACAGCATTTCGGCGAAATAGTATTCAACGCGGGCGATGTTCATTTCGTCAAGGACTATGACGTGAGGATCCCGGAAGTAGTTCGCCTCATATACCGCGCGCAGGAATTCGGTCTCGTTGAACACCTTTGTGAATTCGTTGAAGTAGCCAAACAGCTCCGTGCGGTCACGCCACGCCGGCTGCACGGCGGCGATCGTTGAGTCGAGCAGCAGGTATTTGCCGAACGAATACGGGAGCGAGGTCTTGCCTGTGCCGGAAATACCCTGCAGGATTATCAGGCGGCAGGCTCCAAGCGCGGCCACAAAATACCTCAAAATGTCGATATCGTAGAACAGCCGGAGTTTTGAAGCCGCGAAATTTCTGTACCGTATACAGAATCCCTCCAGTGTAACGTCGTTGTCGTATACCGGAGCCTCATATACTGTTTTGTAGTAATTGTCCACGGTCGTAAGACGGAAGAAACGGCTCGCCTCCGGCACCACAGGGGGGCTCGTTATGGTGTTGCGCTCTCCGTTGTGATCGAACTTGGCCTCGGCCTCCGACTTCTGATCGGCTTCAGCAGCCGGTTCTTTATTTTCCTCATCTTCTATCTGCCTAAGTACATCGGAAGGAGCCATGCCCATCTCCGACACTTTCATGGCAAGGATCTTGTCTTTTTCATAATTGAGCTTGAAAACCTCGCGGCTCAGCTTTGCAACTTCGGCTCTGAGCTTCTCATTTTCCTTGACGGGAAGTCTGAAGCGGAACAGCCTCTTGAACAATTTTACAATCATAAATATCCCCATTACGATGATGGCGAGAATAAGCAGATTTGTCACAGCGAGCAAAACCCAGTCGCCAGCACCGAAATCCGGAGAATAACTTTTTATGATTTTCATACGCATAGGGTAGTTTAGCAGGACGTTTAAAAAATTGAATATAGACACAAAAATATTCAAAAACGCCTGCAGCATCAGCCCCATGTCCTGATAAAAATATTTCAGGAAAGCATCCATGCAAAAAACCCGTCCTTCTCTGCGATCACCTCAGATCACCGTGTTTTAATCTCCTCCGCCTTACCGGCGGCCTCTTCCCCGGCCGGCTTCGTCGCCGGATTTGCGGACTTTTCCTTTTCATCATACTCTTTCTGTATCTGCAGGCGCATTTTTTCAGCTTTATACGCAAAGAGCGTTTTGAAAAATGAAAACAGCTGATAAACGAAGAAAAGAAACACCGGGATCACGATGAAAAGAAGAAACCCCGTTCCGGTCTGCAGATAGTCGATAACTGTGCCGAGACCGGGTACGCGCCCTATGTATCTCCCGACAATCTCGGACTGGTGGACGCCTATGGTGTCCGCGATATCGTTGTTGTCACCCTTCGTTGTAAAATACAGGTATGTGCTCTTGTCGGCAATTTCCGTGATTCTGTGTGAATTTAAAACACGCTCGCCGTTTATGACCGTCCAGAATGTTATGACGTCCCCGACCTTAAGCTTTGACGGGTCCTTCACCGTTTTATCTATGATCAGGTCGCCCTTGTAAAACAAAGGCGCCATTGAATCCGACTGTATGGCAAATGGCCTGATTCCGAAGAAGCTTGGAACACCGCTGCCTTTTTTTGAGACAAAGGCGGTAAAACTGCAAAAAATTCCAAGAACAATAGCCAATATTAATATGATGTTGACTATGATTCCAAGCGCCCTGTTTTTGCTTGTCTGTTTAATTTCTGTTGATACGTCGGCGCCGGCTTTCATCGGCTTCATACGGTATCCTCCCTTAGTGATTTACACTTAATTACTATCGCGCAGACTATCCGCCTTAGGCAGCTATTCTGTCTCTCCCGCAAGTTCCAGATTGATAATAAAACTCCCCGCGGCGACATCGTTCCAGCAATCCACATCCTGACCCTCGATCCAGATGAACATTCTGACTTTCTGCGGGCTGTCTTTCGTCAGATGAAGGATTGCCGTCCCGCCGGAGATCGCAGTATTGCTCCCGATGAGCGCCATATTTGTGTCGGCATTCAGCACGCTCATGAGCGCCGGATTATCCGCCACAAAGCGGCCCATGGTCGCCACCTCGTTCGATCCGGGAGAACGGCCGTCAATGAGGGCCTGCTTCAGCGCGTCCGTGTCCCAACTGCTCTTCTGCTGGATGATAAGGTTTCCGCTGTCGATGCCGGTCAGTACACCGACTCCGCTTCCGCCGAGTCCTATCGGGTCCGTGGGAATGTAATAGCCATCAAGATAATTGGTATTGCTCTTGTCATACCCGACCACATATCTCTCCGCCGAGTCCTCTTCCGTCGATTCCGGCTTGCCCGATGCGCTTCGCTCGTCGGC
>SAAS01000003.1 GCA_009929315.1 Clostridia bacterium | reverse complement strand
GCAGGCGCATATAAAAAAGAATGCGTCCGTCGCCCAGTCGCAGGAAGCCTACGCACTGGAAACCGAACGCATTGAAAATCGCTATAACGCCGCTTTTGAGCATTACACGGCTCTCGAAATAGAAAAAGGAAAGCGGATGCGAAAAAGCAAGGAAATCAGCACTTTTATCACAACGTTGAAAAAGCAGCCGCTGGCCATAACCGAATGGAACGAGCGGCTTTGGATTACGCTGCTTGAAACCGCTACGGTACATCGCGACGGTAGGATTGTGTTCCGGTTTAAAAGTGGAACAGAAATAGTAAAATAATGTTAGAAAAATTTGAAATACCTTAAGTGCAGGAGTGTTCGTTTTAGATATAAAAAACACTTCGGTGGATCTGTGCTAGCCGAGGTTTGTTGCGTATGTTCTGGCATTTCTATTAGAAATGCGAGGGCATCTATTCTCATAGTTTTATTTCGTTTACCAATTCACGAATTTTGTATTTCACGTCAGCAAATACTTCCGCACCATGAGATGTGATGGAATAGTATTTCCGTATCTTCCCTCCAACATTTTGTTTCTCAACTTTTAATATGCCTTCTTCTTCCATGTTGTGTAGGATAGGATACAGTGTCCCTGCGCTCATGTCATAGCCATGGCTTTTTAATTCGTCAATCATCCATGAGCCGTAAAAAGGGTCCTTCTGCGCATGGTGTAAAATATGAACCTGTATAAAACCAAGAAACAGTTTTCTCATGATTTTCTCTTGCAAGTTTCTCACCTCTGTGTTATCATGTTATCTAAACCCGATATCGGATATAGATATCGTACTGTGATATAGTTAGTATACATAGAAAATCCACCTGTGTCAAGAAAGAGGTTCAGAATATGAAACTATATGGACCACCTGAAAAACAAGAAACGCTCCCTGCATTTCTGTTGAAATACAAACCACAATTTGTTATTTCATCCTTATCCGGTATCCTTTACAATACTGTAATTGTGCTTGGGCCAATTTTTCTAGGAAAATTGATTGACGCAGCCGCTGCCAGTACAGCCGAATTAGTCTGGATGTCGGCGCTATATTATGTAGGCATTACGGCGTTTTTCCAGTTAGCTCGATTTATAAAGCGGTGGTTTATGCGCGACCAGTTTAACCGTGTAGCCTGCGACCTCCGCCAAACAATGACAGATAGGGTGCTGGAACGCAGTGTCCCTGAGCTCTCACATGAAACAACAGGCGACTTAATGAGCCGCACCGTGGGCGATATTACGCTTGTGGTAGATACAGTTATGAGCACCTTAAATGAGGGATGGGACACATGGCTGCTGATGCTCTCCTATTTCGTGGCTCTGATGTTTATGGATTGGAAAGTGACGTTAATTGCCTCTATCATGGTCCCCATCACGGTGATATTGGCACAAAGTATGAGGCATCTTCTCTATCGTTATTCCCTTGCCGTCCGGCAGACTGCGTCTCGCGCTAATACTGGATTGCTGCGATATTTGGACGGCATTTATGTGCTTCGACTGTTTGGCAGGGAGAAATCAGAAGCGGGAAAAATCAACGACGCCTTTGAAGATCAGGCGTCCTACTCCATTAAAGAAATTGTGCTGCAACAAGCCGTACTGCCTGTTTATGCTCTGATTGCCGGACTTGGGATTGTGGTAGCCATTGGTTTGTTGGGGCAACGAGTCGCGGCGGGTGATTTGTCTATTGGCTCATTTAATGCCTATATCATTATGTTTGTTGCTTTTTCCGGCAGAACAAAAGTAGCAGCGCGGGTATTTAACCGTTGGCATGGGGCAAAGGCTGCTTGGGTACGCGTAAAAGAAAAAATGGCAAGTAAACCAGCAACCAAAAATCAGAACATAGATACTATTGTAGCATGCTCTAATTTATCTGTGTCAAATCTCATTTTTGGATATGAAGAAACTTCTATTATACATAACATAAGCTTTGAAGCTGAAAAAGGTCAAATAATCGGCATCACTGGACCAGTTGGCTGCGGCAAAACTTCTCTGGCAAAGGCGCTTACTGGATTGTATCCATATGAGGGGCATATTTCTCTTGATGGATATGAGTTACGAGAGTTATCTTCTGAAAGCCGGAGACGCTTAATTGCCTATACGGGGCATGAGCAATTTCTTTTCTCTATGAGCATTAAAGATAATCTTTTGCTGGGTGAAAAAGAAGATACTGTTAGATTGCAAAGCGCGCTGGATGGTGCAGCATTATCCGGTGATTTAAGCCGATTTGAAAATGGCCTAAAAACAACTGTAGGTGAAAAAGGCGTACGTGTTTCCGGAGGTCAACGGCAGCGTATTGCGCTTGCACGGGCGATTTACGCAGACAGTGATATTCTTCTGCTGGACGACCCTTTTTCCGCAGTGGATATAGCCACTGAGCGGGAAATTATATCCCTGCTTCGTAAAACATGGGGCAATAAAATTATCCTCTTATTTACTCACCGGCTGACGGCCTTCCCCTATGTAGACCGAGTGCTGGTCATGGAAAACGGCAGGATTACCGAACAGGGAAACCACGCGGAACTGATGGAAATGCGCGGACTCTATCAGAAAATCTACGCAGCACAGGAATTCATGGAGGTGAAAGAGAAATGAAGCAAAACCGATTTCTTATAGATGGTTTTGTCTCGACATGGAAAGCAAACCGACGATACGGCCTGCTTGTTCTGTTGACAGTTGCTGTCGGCGCTTTCATCAACATTTGGCCAGCCATGATACTTAAAGATATTGTAAATATGCTGGATATAGGCGTAACAACCGGTCTTTGGCAAAATGCTTTTCTGTATATTGGCGCAATTTTTCTGATTGGCATGACGGATTTTTTGAGGGAATATGGAACTACTGTTTTCGGACAACGGATGTTGCTGAGTGTTCGCCGCCTTATGCTGAATAAGTTGTCAAGACTACCAGTTCGATATTTTAATAACACTCCGGCAGGAGAAACCATGTCGCGCTTCACTACTGACATAGACGCTATCAACACGCTATTTACCTCCGGCGTGGTTAGTGCAATTGCTGATTTGTTTAAAATTATTGGATTTATCGTGGCACTATTCACTCTCTCCGGGACACTGGGAGTTTTAGCTATATGCAGTATTCCGCTGATTTATTTGATGTCCAGTTATTTTCGAAAAAATATTTATAAAAAACAGTTGATCGTACGGAAAAAGGTATCAGATATAAACACAAATATTCAAGAGATGTATACCGGGATTTCAGTAATTAAAAGCTATGGCAGAGAGGAATATTTTTCTCGCCGCTTTGAGCCAGTTTTGGAAAGTCACCGGATTGCCATGAACGGAAACAGCATTTACGATGCATGGTTCCCGTGCATTATGCAGACGGTTAGAGCAGCTGTGATTGCCGGTGCTGTATTGCTTGCAGCAAAGTTCAATGGTACGCCGTTGGCCCTGGGATTGAGCGCCGGAGCAATTTCCGCTGCCGCGGATTTGTTTATACGTCTATTTGAGCCGATCGAAGCAACGGCATCGGAACTGCTTACCATTCAACAGGCTTCGGCTGGAATACGCAGGGTTGATGAGTTTTTTTCGGAGAATGATGAACAAAAAGATACTGTAAGCGGAAAGGGAGATCCAAAGGACATCACTGTGCGGATAGAAAACCTCTGCTTCTCTTATTCGCCCGGCACAGATATTCTGAAAGACGTTTCCCTGACTATATCCGAGGGAACAAAGGCAGCCATAGTGGGACGTACCGGCTCCGGTAAAACAACGCTGCTTAAC
This sequence comes from Clostridia bacterium, assembly GCA_009929315.1. GTDB lineage: Bacteria > Bacillota > Clostridia > Oscillospirales > Oscillospiraceae > UBA2658. Next base: position 259,459 of record SAAS01000003.1, on the reverse strand, counting down.
CTAATTGCCGGGGTTTATGCGCCGGAACAAGGAAGTATTACGGTCGGCGGGGTATCTCCTTATGACCTACCGCCGGAACAACGCAGGAGACTTATCGGAATCGTGCCGCAAAGCGTACACATTTTTAATGGTAGTATACGCGACAATATCACATTGACGGATGAAACAATTACACAGCAGCAAATCGAGGAAGCCATACGCGTAGTTGGACTCTCTAAGACTGTGGATGCGCTGCCAAAAGGCATAGATACACTGTTAGGTGATGGGGAAAACGTTCTGTCTTTCGGACAAACACAACTTTTATCTTTGGCCCGCGCCATAGTTACAAATCCGCCGCTGCTCCTTTTGGATGAACTTACCAGCGGTTTAGATGCACTTACAGAAGCACATATATTGGAAGCCATACGGACTGTCAGCGAAACCCGTACCATTATCACCATAAGCCATCGGTTGTCCGGTATTCTTGATGCGGATATTGTTCACATTATAGACAAGGGGCAGATAAGGGAAAGCGGAAAACCAGAAAAACTGACCGAGCAAGAAGGATGGTATACTATTTATAAGCGACTGGAGGAAAGTGGATGGCGAATGGCATAATAACATAAATTGGAGCCTGTAAGTTGTTAAAAATACAAGGGTGTGCACAAAGCAAACGGAACAAACGGGAACAAGGCAAGGGGGTGCATTTTGTATCAAACTCGTGCCCTTTGCCAGAAACCCGCAATGCATTGATAACACAGTGCATTGCGGGTTTTTCATTTCTGTAGCTTGACGGTCAATACAACTAATAATTTGCTATCGTGGTGAATAGTTTTTTCGCGCTGCCGCTTCCTTTATTGTCAATTATTTATTTTGCGCTACCGAACTATTTGCTGTTATATTTTCAATTTTATATTTAATCCGAAATTTTGTGCAAGGCTTTCTAATCGAGTTTTAAGCGTTGACGGCGCAACGAGTCCAAAAACCCACCTCATTTATAGCTAGAGACTGAATTCCTGTCGTTCGTAACCGCACATGCGGCAGACTATTGTTGCCACCTCGCTGCGCTTAATATTGTCGTTCGGTTTAAAATTTCTCGCCGCGTCGCTGCCTGAAAAGATCCCCGCGCGATAAAGAGCGTAAATCTCGCTTGCGTAGGCCAAATTCATCGGCACATCAGGTATTGAGCCGTCAGCAACAGTATTTATTGCCTCGTAATAAAAGCTCTGCGGGAAAGCCGCGAAAAAGATGTGAGCATACTCAGCTCTGGTAATTTTGGCGTTATAGTCGGGATAAACGCAGGGGATTCCGTATTGAGCCGCATAGTTTATGTAGGGCTGGTACCATGGTTTACCGCTTATCTGCTGAAAAGTGTAATTTTTCCCGCCCTTAAAGCGAACACTGATACGCGCGGCAAGGGAGATTGCCTCGGCATAGGTCATATTGTCTCCCGGAGCGTAGCTGCCGCTGCCCTTTCCGTTCATAAGCTCCAGAACGTTAGCCGCGTAATCTACATAGCTGAAGTACCATTGAGTGCGCGCAACATCGGTAAACCTTGTCGGCCTCCAGCCGCCCAGATTCAGTTCATAATCGATGGACTGCTGCCCGCTTTCCCATATAAGCTCTGCGTATACGTTGTCCGTATCCTCCAAATCCACGAAAATATTTGCATGAGGTATGCCGTCCTTCAAATATACACTTAAATCCGCGAGGGAATATTTGTTAAACATATAGGCATCACCAATATAAGTCCAGGTTTCGAGGACGGGCTGAGCTTGTTTCAAATAGGCGGAAAAATCGCTGGCGGATACATTCCACGCATGTCCGAGCTCCACATTCAGCCTCAGCCCCGAAGAACTTTGAACCGACGAGAAATCGACGGTAAGAATCTGCTTCGGCATTGCCTGCAAGGTCGGCGTCCCCGCGAGCGCGTAAACGCCAAGCAATTGAACGGCAATTGCAAAAGCGATAATCAGTACAGAAATTTTCTTGAACCCTAACATAGCTGTTCCTCCTTCATGTTTGCTTAAAATAAACTACACGCGCTTAGACACATCCGCCATGCGTGCTATTATTGCGGCTGTCTGACTGCGGGAGATGTATGAATCGGGTAAAAATGTCCCGACGGAATCGCTGCCGGAAAGTATTCCCGCTCTGTAAAGGGTGTAGATCTGTGCGCTGTAATTGGTTGACGCCGACACATCTGGAATCGAACCCATCGGCCAATCGTTTATCTCCTGCAATGCTTCCGAGGGAAGCGCGCCCGACAGTATATAGGCAAAAAGGCCTCTGCTCGCCTTCGTGTTTTTCGCTGCGGCACTGTCGAGCAGAAAACCCGGCGGTACAACGCCGTTAGCATTTGCGTAGCTCATATAGGCCGCAAACCAATCGCCCTGCGACTGTTCAATGCTGTCCTGTCCCGAGTAATAAATGCAATGCAGACGGCAGGCTATGGTAACGGCTTGGGCGACGGTAATTTCGCCGTTCGGGTCAAAATTGCCGCTTCCGACGCCGTTCATAAGTCCCAGTTCGCAGGCCGCTTTGATTGAGCCTTGACCGTTGGCACCGTACCACTGGTTCTCGTCAACATCAGAAAATTGTCCGTTTGTATAGCTGACAACAAGCGCGAAATTATTAAGTCCCGATTCAAGCGGCGCTCCGTCGGAAGAGCTACCCCCTCCCGTGGGCGCGGGCTCTTCATCCGGCACAGATGTTTCCTCTGGCTCAGGCACGCTGACTATCGGCGAGGGGCTGACCGCCGAGGAGCTTTCTGTTCCCGGCTCCCACTGCGCATATAGATAAACCTGACCACCGTAATAGGTGCAGAGTTTTAAAACCACTGCGCCGGGCTGCATTAGGCTTTTACTGTACCCTGCGCCCTCCTCACCCGCTATACTCCAGGCGTTTGATGTTCCGTTAGTGTAAAGCCACTTATGGTCCGACGGTCGATAGATATACCAGCCGGTAAAATGATAATTTGAACGCGTATAAGCGCATTTGCTCAGATAGTTATTTCTGCCGTAGAAGCATACCGTGTTCTCCATCTGTGTGCCGTTACCGCCGTTTTTTAGGTAAATTAGTTGGTAAGCCTTCGTGGTATAGTCGCAGGCGGTTAGTAAAACCCAGCCGCTCTTGCCGTTATAAACTGTTTGTCCGTATTGCCCCGTGACGGCAGTAATCTTAAGCAGCGTTTTGCTCGGAACCGCACCAAGCTTTGTTGAGGTGGACAAGGCGGCAGAATAGAGATTGACGCTATTGCCGCCGTTATTTACCGTAAATTCGCCGATTAAATATGCGCTGCTGCTGACATACCAGTAGCAGTCCAATATTTGAATTATTGCTTTCTGCGTTTTTCCAAGCGTACTATCCTTAAGAGCAACCTTTCCCGAGGGCGCCGTGCTGGCCGGGTCCATGCAGTAAAATGTGTCACTGGTCGGGTCGTAGTCGGTGAGGAATACTGCGTGCGTTTTTGTTTTCGAGTATATGACTATGCCGCAGGGGTATTTATTAAGCAGAGCGATGAGCTCTGCACTTAGCTCGGAATAAGTGTCGCCTATAAACGCCTTGCAAACTGTCTTCATACCTGCGTAAGTGAAGCTGTTGCGCAGTCCGCTGTTTTCTACCCAGGCCGTGCTTCTCATGCTGCTTTCCGTAATGCTGTTCCAATTGGTTACTCCGTTCATGATTGCTCTGCGGCGCAGCAGCATGGCCGATGAAGCAAGGGTGCAGGTGTAAGTGGTCTTTTGGCGAAGATATATATCCTCGTTGTTATAAGAGATATTTGCCGCCGCCGCGGAAAGCCGAAGTCCGGCCGCAGCGGATATCGCTATTGACAAAGTAAGTACAACTGAAATCAGTTTCTTCATGGGCTGTTCTTCTCCTCTCTCAGGACCGTTTTGAAGGGCAACATCGGGGTGATTTTTATCCCGATCTGCCATCTCAACTAAGCATATTTTACCATATTTTGCTCTTTTCTTCAAGCCGATATGGGAATCAGTTTGACAGTTTTTCCAGCGATAATACTATACAATTGCACAAATTCTTCCGTAAAACGGCCATGTCCTAAAGCCCAAACTTACTTTTGACCTAATATTTTCTGCGTGAAACCAGCGACAAAATTATTGGCTAATATTTGCCAACACCGTGGTCTTCCCCCTATAGTTCAACCTTGCAAAATGCTTTACGTTGTACTTGTCTTTAAATTTTAATAAAAATTCCAAGCCTATTTCTTATCAGCAATTTTGCGCCTGTGCACCTTTATAAGCTAAATAGCAACACCAAGCCCCCCGCGTTTGGAAAGTCTTAATTATTTGCCGAATAAAGCGAGGAATTATAGAAGTTGAATGCTGAAAACATAATATTTTAAATAATAATACTATTGCGTTCGCTTTGTGCTATACTAAAAATAAAAAATATAAATGGGAGGTACTTTATGCAATATATCAAAATCGCTCAGACAGATGAAATTAAAGATGGCGAGAAAAAGAAAATTACTCTTGATAACAAGGTGCTGCTGCTTGCAAATGTAAAAGGTACATATTACGCAATTGATAACAAATGTCCGCATATGGGAGGCTCTCTGTTTGACGGTAATCTGGATGGTTATAATATTGTGTGTCCCAAGCACGGTTCCGTATTTGACGTAAGAACCGGAAAGGCCGTCAAAGGCGGCAAAATCATTTTCATTAAAGTTCAGGCCAATGACACCCAAGCTTACCCGGTTAAAATTGAAGGCACCGACATTCTGGTCGGCCTCGAATAATATGCCAATAAGGGCTACTTGATTGGCATAAGTCCTATTTTAATATCGAAAATACGAAAGGAGAAAGTCAAAATGAAACCAAATGTTGGAAAAACAGACAAATGGATTAGAATTATTTTAGGAATAGCGGTACTGAGTTTGCTTTATTTTTTAGATGGCAACTTGCGTTGGTTAGGTCTGATTGGCCTGATTCCTTTAATAACAGGTATTATTAACTTTTGTCCGCTATATGCACTGTTCGGAATAAACACAATCAAAAGCAAGTGAATCAAGCTGGAGGAAGCTCCTGCTGCACAATCTAACAAGAATAGTCTTCAACACCCCCGCAGTCCGATCCAGTGGAATCGAACACTAAAGAAAAACTTTAATCAAGTATGACAGTTTTCTGCCACAAACTCCGAAGTAAACCCGCAGCGCATTGATAAAACAGTGCGTTGCGGGTTTTTTTATTTTTGAAATTATTAAGGTTTCGTTTTTTCAACGATGATTTTTTCTGCAATTACAGCAATGCAGCTGCCCAAATATTACCTTCGCTACTACAATTATATACTCCCTTTTTAGGGAAATATCTCAGCTTCTCGTAAAGGAAACAAATAAATCAGCCGAAAGCATCATTTTGCTCATCAACATATACTGGATTGAGTAACGGTATATCAACGACTATGCCACAGTGCTCATCGTTTAGAGTGGAGGTAAAAACATGTACTTTGAGGAAAAGTGCTGTCCGGATATTCAGCCGGGCGAAACATGCACCGCTTATACTTACCAATCCGCATCAGTGTCAGTTCCCGTTACTATTGTCCCCAGGGTGAAGACCGGTAATATTACTACTGTTTGCTGTGGCGAGCCAAAGGTAAGACTTTCTCCATATAATATAGTCTGCAGCTCAAAATCCGTAAACTGCAGTTTTATACTGATGCAGAATATATGTATCGAAATACCAATTGAGATTTCTGCGGATACAATTGCAAGCTGCCCTACTATTGCGTGTGGAGAAGCTTCAAGCAAAATGTGTGAAGATTGCGGAGGGTAAGTATTAAATTATGAAAGGAAATTTAAATGCCCGCACAACTTTTGTGTAATACTTTAATTGACTATTCCTCGTTACCGGGGTCGGTTCTTCCTTTTACTGTACAACTCGATTTGGTTAACTCGATTTTAACACCGGCTCTGGGTGAATACCAAAGATTCTGTTATATTGTAACGGGAGTTGGGTCAGACACATCGGAGCAAAAAAATCTGAGTCATTGGGTGTTAGGCATCTGCGACCAAATAACCGAGGGCGATATTATTCAAGATACAATTACAGTAGTAATAGGCTCAGAGCCGCAAACTGTTATTTTCGGAACAAACGTCGTTTTGGGAATTGATCCGACTACAGGCTGCTCAGGATTAAAATTTGATTTCGGCCTAAATAAAATATCGGGTACTCTGGATTCGGTAATGCAAGTATGTTTTGAGCTGACATCCCCATATACTGTCGGACCAAATCTTGTATGTTTAAAAGGTGGTACGACAACAGAAAGCGGTTTGAGTATTTGCGGCCCTTCCTGCGGAGAACTGCCGCCTTGTGAAACATTCACTTACCAAACGGCAACCGTGTGCGTTCCCGTAACAGTCACCCCAACAGCAGTTACCGGGACGACAAGAACAATGTGCTGTGGAGATCCAATTGTCACGCCCGGAGCTATTCAGTGTCCCTCAAGTGCCCGCACCTGCCACTTTACAATCAGCCAGCAAGTATGTATAGAGGTGCCTGTTACTTTCGGGGCAGTAGCCGATGTCGGCAAACCGCATATTACTTGTGAATCTACGAGCAGTGAAGGATGCTCCTGTGATTAAAGCGGCTTAAATCATGATATTTCTCGGAAACAAAATTATGAAACAAACTACTGGGAAATGACTGACAATCGCCCATAAAGAAGTGTTTTCAATGTCTTCGTGCCCCTGCCAAGGGAGCAGGACCTGATGCGCGCAGCAAGTGAGCAATCCCCTTCTTCTCCGCCAACTGAAAAGCCCTTTAACTAATGCGGTTACAGGGCTTTTCGGTTATTTTCATTTTAAGAGAAGTCGAACTTTATTAAGGGTTTTTAATTTCTGCCTCCAATTACGTTACCAACAAATTATGACATACATTTTATAACGGCGAGCTATCATATTGCTGTTCTTATCGTATTTTAATCGGCTCTGCTGTTTCCAAAATTATTTTCTTTTCAATATAGATCCGATATGGTAAAATTATCATGCTGAGGGTTCAGCTAATAGACGGCTATCGCATATTATCTATCGGCTCGCTATTTTTAATTTGAAAACTACGCTTACCAAACACCAAAAATCGTCTTCACTATTTTCTCAAATTTTATAACTAATACAAGAAATCGGAGAAAAAGATATGCCTGAAATTGACAAACGATTTATCAATATGTTTGATTTGCTTCTATGTCTTACGAACGCCGTGGATATGGTAAGTCCTGAGCTTTCAAACCATCACCAGAAAGTTTCTTATCTCTCTTATAAAATTGCAAGGCAAATGCATCTTCCGGCAGAGCAAGCCGAAGACTTGGCTCTTGCGGGTTTGCTTCATGATGTAGGCGCCCTCTCCCTTGATGAGCGGCTGGAGCTGCTAATGAGCGAGCCTCCCTCATCTCAGGAGCATGCTTTACGCGGAAGCGACTTGCTTTACGGCTTTGAGCCCTTGCGAAATGCGGCGGAAATCATTAAATATCATCATGTTTCATGGAACAATGGCGAAGGCGCCAGTTATGATGGTAATAAGGTTCCCCTTTCGAGCCACATTCTTCATTTGGCTGACCGTGTCTCCGTTTTGATTGACAGCTCTAAGGCTATTCTTTGTCAGGTTAAGAACATACAGGATATTATTTTGGCGCAAAAAGGCATATCCTTTCCACCTGAAGCCGTTGACGCTTTTATGGAAATCAGCGTAAACGAGTATATTTGGCTTGATATCGACAATAAAAGCTTGATGAATTATTTCCCGCAGGTTGTTCAGTTTAGCATAGTGAGACTGAGCATAATCGAAGTAGTGGAACTGGCAAGAATTTTTTCCTTCATTATCGATTCAAGTAATTCTTTCACCGCCTACCATTCGGCCGGCGTAGCCGTAATCGCCGAGAAGCTGGCTGAGCTTGCAGGTTTTTCAAAAATCGAGTGTAAAATGATGCTTGTCGCCGGCTATCTTCACGATCTCGGCAAATTAGCTGTAAATAACGAAATTCTCGAAAAGCCCACTGCACTTGATTCGGTTGAGCTTAACGAAATCAGAAGTCATACGTTTTACACTTACCGCTTGCTTCAATCAATTAAAGGGTTTGAAACAATCAACGAATGGGCTTCTTTTCACCACGAGAAATTGAATGGAACCGGATATCCGTTTCATTTAAACAGAGACAGTCTTTCTATTGGGTCAAGAATAATGGCGGTGGCGGATATTTTCACGGCACTCACTGAGGACCGCCCATATCGGCAAGGATTGCCTGATATTCAGGCTATCTCAATTCTTCAAGGCAAGGTGACCGACGGTTCTATATGTCCTTATGTTTTTTCAATCCTACTTAACAATTTTGAGCTTCTTAACACTTTGCGCCGTCAAGCGCAGGAATAGCAGACCGCCTTGCGGGTTTTTCATTTGCTTTGTCAGCATGTCACTTTTCTTAATGCTGTTCGTTTGTGGGCAATTATTTTCTGTTACTCCACATCGTGTTACTCATTATTATAATTGCTATTTGCCCATCGCGTTTCCCACTCATGTGTCCAATTTGGCTACAACAATAGAAGCGGCACATAATTCGTGCCGCTTCTAAATTTTACATATATTTTATCATTCCGCAGCCTGCGACAGCCCTTCCTTCGAGTTCTCCGTCAGCCATTCTCGCTTCTCGTTCAGCTGTGCAACAATCTCGTCAATGGCTTGATCAGTACACGCACACAAGTATAACGCTCAACCGACTTGCCTATTGACTCTAGCATCAACAAGTATTATGGTAAAAATGGCAAGATTTTCTTATATTTGAGAGGAACTGTTATGCTGTCTTATGAAAAAAGCAACAAAAATAGGTCCAAAATTGATCGATGCAACATTTGCGGTAGTATTTCCGAGCTTTCTTGGGATCATGTTCCACCAAAATCCTGCTACAATAGCACAAACACCAAATATAATGATTTTTTTAATGGTCTTCCCAGCCTTGATAAGTACTCAGGGCAGTACCAAAACGGTATCCGTTTTAGATCAATTTGTAAAAACTGCAACAACAACCTTCTTGGCAGTATGTATGACATAGAACTTGGTAAATTTGTTCAAAAAATAAAAACAATAATTACTTCAGGCACTGTCTTGCCGCAAGAAGTCATTATTAAAAATATAAATATGAATAAAATATCCCGATCTGTTTGCGGTCATCTTTTAGCAGCAAAGAACTACTACGATGAATCATGTGTAGTCGACAAAGCTCTGAGAGACTTCTTTTTAAACATGAATGCACTCCCGCCAATTGGCCATCATTTACTATGTTGGATTTACTTGTATAGCACAATGGTTATGATGCGAGATGTTGTTGTAAAAAGCTATTCTGCAAATATAAAATTTCCGGAGGGATTATTAAGTATTATTTCAGCCTTTCCTGTCTCTTATATTCTAACAAATGAAAGCGAGAAATGCAGCTTAACGGACATATTTACATATTGTTCAAACAACATTGATGATACAGTTGATTTTCCGCTCGACCTATATTCTTGTAAGTATCCAGGATCTCCAGACTTTCGACACTTCATATGGCCGTGTAATATTAGTGATGATGCTGATGGGGCCGCTTTTATGCTTGGCAATGATATCAACCATAATATAATAGCAACACGTAACATTGAGATATAAACAAATGAAGACTGGCCTACCACAACAAAGAAGCATAAACCCAAACACTACAAACTAGAAGTTGCATACTTAATTGTAACAAAACCAGATTTCTATATAGAATTTTTTATTTCATTGACTAAGGAAAACATGAACATGCAGAAACAAAAATATTAACATTATAGCGTACATATATTTACTAGGTATAAGTAATCAAATTGAAACCAATTCGTGTGATTTGCGTTCTCCCTCAGCCATGCCCGCTTCTCGTTCAGCTGAGCGACAATCTCGTCAATGGCTTGAATGAGCCACTCGGTTATTTTAATATTTATCGCCTCAAGCTGCGCTATGATAAGCCGTTTTTTCCTCGCCCACGCACAAAATCATTGACTAATATTTGCCAATACTGTATGTTGAAGATATCCTTTTGCCTACGTAATCTTTTCAGTTCAAAGGATGCGCAAACACAGGGACTTTGAAGATAAGCACCATTTTCATCACTGTCTTTGATTACACCGGAATTTGAGGCCTGCGAAATTCCGTAAGGCTGATAATTATACAACACACGAAACGTAAGAGAGGTCAAACGATGAAGAAAATTTTATTAGTTATCATGTGCCTTGCGATGTTTTCCCTGATACTATGCGGCTGCGGCTCAGATAAAAGCGACGCCCCTGATCCGGAAATGCTGCTCATTGGCTCGTGGAGCAATGAAGAAGCAGGCGTTGTAACCACTTTCCGTGACGACGGAACATATACAACCAAAATGGACGGCGAAACAGTCCTTGAGGACACTTACACAACGGAAAAAGTGGACGACTACACCATTACGGTCACCACCGGCGAAGGCGAAGTGATTGAAATCAGCTTCCCCGACGAATACACCCTTACCTCGGAAGACACAACTATGATTCGCGTAACGCAAGATGAGAGTATTCCCGAAAACGAAGACGCGGAGGAATATGTTTCTTCTCCCGCTGAGCTTTTACTCGGAACCTGGTCTGTTGACAATTCCGTCATGGAATTTGATGCCGACGGCTATGCCTATATCTATGAGGACGGGGAAGAGACTGAATACACCTATGAAACGAGCCCGATTGACGACAGCTCCCTTACAATTACCCTCATAGACTATGACGGTTCCACGAGTTCCGAAACCTCCGTATTTTATGACGAGGACACTCTTGGAATCGGGGACTTGATATTCGTCCGTTCCGTCGGATAACAGAAGGCAAACAAAATATTAAGGCAGCCGCGTTAGCTTACGCGGCTGCCTTTTATATTATTACGGGTCAAGTGGTTTGGCTTCCCGCAGTCGTAGAATCATTCAAGCGGAAACTTCCACTCGGTGCCGTCCGAATCAGTACAGTCAATTCTCCCGTTCTTGCGGTCAAGCACCGCATAGGTCACATTGCGAAAAGCCGAAAAACGGCTGTCATCGACTGAAATTTCCGTACCCCACAGCTCGTTGCATTCTCCGATGTTGAAGGTTTTTTCTATGTAGCCGCCCGCGGCAACACGATCCGCGGTGGTCATCCCGAAGTATTTAAGCCCCAGCCCTCCCTCGCCGTTTTCGAAGGTGGTATCCATGTAATAATTGGAGCCGTCAAGCCTAACAAGCGTCCATTCATGCGCCGTGTCGTCCGTGGCGAGCCCACCCGCAGCAACGGCGTCTATGCCCATTTGCAGGCAAAGATAGGCGTAGGCCGGCGCGAAGCTCTGGCAGATTCCCTCATGGCGAAGCAAGGCGCGGTAGGGGGACACATCGACTATCGCTTCCGAATCAAGCGCGGCGTAATCATAGCTGATTGCCGCCGAGAAATTCATATAGAGTGCAAGCGCCGTCGTCAGCTCGCTGTCCGATTTTTTTACGCTTTCCGTTATAAAATCCGTTACCGCTTTCTTGAAGGTCTCAATTGCCGCCAAATGTTCCTCCTTCGTCATTGTATAGGCAAGAACACCGGCCTTTTGCGCTTCATCGTACTGCACATAGACGACATCCATATTGAGCAGCGGAAAGCAGCTTGCCGCTGCATAGTTAATGGCATCGACATTTTCGGCGCTTGCGCAGGGAAAACTGTTTTCGTAGCTTAAAAACGCGTCAATCATCGCCCCGTAATCGGCGACAAAGGTTTCGCCGTAAATATCGGCATAGATTTCCGACAGAACATTTGGCTTCCATGAATAGTCCACGCTCTGCTCATAATCGGGAGTCGGCGTTTCCGTGCATACAGCCTCGGACGGCTCGGCAACAACAGGCTTGTTTTCGGCTTTTAACCCACAGCCTGTCAAGGAAAAGGCGAGGACTAAACAGAAAAGCAGCGGCAGGATAAGTCTTTTCAAAAGGCGTACTCCTAACTGATGTTATCAAAAGCGGCGGTGCAAAAAGCGCTTCGCTCCGCCGCTTAAATCAGCTATATTTTACCACTTTTTTCTTGCCTGCGCAATTAAAGCTTTTGAGTCTAGGCTTTTTTGAAGCTGAGATGCAAAATATCGCGGTAAAACGGTTTGATTACTTGAATTGTGCTTTTCATAGTGCCGTCTGCAACAACTAAAACGGCAAAAGCCAGCACCATGATAAAAATCGCTGAATAAATCGCAAGCTCACGGCGTTTTTTGCTTTTTATCAAAGTCGGAAAGTCCAATGCCGCCACTACCGCGAAGCCTGCAAGGCACAGAAAATATTTCATTGCTGTGCCTCCTTCTTTTTTAGCATTCTTTTTATCATCGCTGTTGCAAGCGCGATGACGGGAAGCATAAGCTCGAAGCTCAAGGAAAAGAACGGTGCAACGCTTGCACCCCACTCCTCGTTTTCCATTGCCGATTTTGTTACAATCAGCGAATAAAACAAAACGAAAGCTCCGCATATCAAAGTAAGCGGTGAATAACTTTTAAAATTTAGAATCTGGGCAAGCCCAAGAACACTTGCGTAAAGCAGCACAACCGTCTTAAAAAGGAAAAGGCTTATCAGAATCACGGCATAAAGGCTTTCCATTCGTGTCATCACGCCCGCAAGGCTGATATACCGGATTGATTCAAAGGACGGCAGCCTGACTATTCCGAGCAGTGGGCCGAGTGTCACAATATCTCGCAACATGATAATCGAGAGGGAGATTACAGAATATATAAGCCCTAAAGCCATCATTTTGCCAGCTTTCTTGTTTTTGCCGAGCATGGGTGTAATCATAGTGAACGCCAATATTTCGCCCATCGGAATCGCCGCAACCGTGACGGTACCCTGTACATAGTTTTTAAACGGGAGCTGAAACATCGGTTTTAAAAATTCAATATTTACATTTTTAAGAATCAAAACTACATTGAACACAAGCGCACCGGCGGCTACAAACGAAAGAACCGTGGCAAGCCGCATCATGTTCTCTATTCCTTTTCGTATTGCATAAACACAAACCATAAGGAACATTAGGATAAAAGCCGTGAGCGGAGTACCGGGTAAAACGCTGCTCTCAGCGAAATTTCCAAGGTCACGCGCATTCAGCGCTGCGATGGTAAGAAAGAAAAAAAGATAAAGCGCAGAAAAAACTTTTCCTAAGACGTTTCCAAAGATAAGCTCATTTATTTCAAATAGATTTTTTTGCTGATAACGCCGCAGCAGCGCCGCGTAAATTGCGACTAGCACAAGCGCAAGCGCAAGACCTGTGAAGGCCATTGCCCATGAATCATTTTTTGTTACACCGACGATGAAAGCCGTGCGCAGCATTGAGGCCTGCATAAAGCAATACACCCCAAACATCAAGGAATGCTCAGAGATATGCCCGTTTTCAAGTTTCATTAGCCGCCTCCCTCTTTCACCGGTTTTCCTATACCCCCTGTACAGTTAAGAAAAACTTCCACTTCAAGCATGGGCTTTATCTTGACAAACTCTTGATCCCAATTATCCTTAATTTTCTCAAATTCTTTGGGATAATCCCTTCGGATTGACTCTCCGAAGCCAAAAACATCTGCGGAAAGCGCCTGTGCCTGCTTAATTGAGCTCTCAATATCAGCTCTGATTGCCTCCTCCGCAAGCTCCGAAAGCTTCTGAATATTCTCAAGGGTTGACAAATCCTCTTCGGTTTCGTTGCCTTCAAGACAGCCCTGAGCGTTAACCATAAGCTTAATTCCGATAGTTCCATCCTTATTCCGATAGGGTTTTATGCTGCCCTTTGATCCCGTAATGATTAAGTCGATCTTCCCCAATTCCGTGTCAATGGTAATTGTGTGTCTTTTCGCTTTGTTTGTAATCCAGAGCAGCCCTCTCGTCTGAGTCGAACTCAGCTCGCCAATCATCCTGCTTTCTTTGAAAACAGCCGTTCCCTCAAGTCGAGCTTTCTTCTTTTCTTTAAAGTTATACAGTTCAATCATCGGCGCTATAGGCGCCATCGTTCCGCTTAGTGTCGCAATATTGAAATCTCGTACCGTCACAATAGCCGTTTCGGAACTCAGCCCTTGATTTTCGAGAAGTTCGGAAATATGGTTAGCGGGCATCTGCTCCAATTCGATTTCCTCGTCAAGGATATCGGCCGCTTTGTCCTTTGAAACCAGAACATAGACATTCATTCGAGTTTCAAAATTTCGGGTAAAGGTATCCATTCCCTCTGCGATTCCTCGCTTGGCAAGCTCACTGCCGAATATCAGGACCTTATTATGTGAAAAATACATTCTGCGGTTGGTTATATGCGTAAACCCGCCCAAAGCCGAAAGTATGCTTTTATCTGTAAACGCAATATTCGAGAACGCTTTTTCTGCCGTTCCGCCCCCTGATGAGGTTGAACTTGCTTTAATACCTCCGGGCTTAACAATCTGAGCGGTAACCTTCACCGTATCAGGTTTATCACCGACATCCAGCGCGGTAGCCAGCACAATCGCGAGGGTATTCAGTTCGCGTCGGCTCCAGCATGAACTGAGGGAAAAAATAAGCGCCGTGCAAATAACTATTGAGATTAATCTTCGCGCAGCCGATAAAGCTCTGTGTTTTGTCGTCTTGAAATAATCAGCTTCAAGTTTTTGCTTTTTGGACTTTTTCACGATCTGTCCTCCTCGCCTGAGTCATTCGCCTCTGCCGGCTTATAGGGAATTTTGAAATTCTGCCTTTTTGAATCTCTCGGCTTAAGCGCTCTCGGACGTGTCCTCATCTTCCAAAGCGGAACCCTTGTTAGCGTATCTTTGAGATCGCTAGTTTGGAAAGGTGCAAACGGCGCTAAATACTCGGTTCCGAAGGAACGCAGAGAAGCTAGATGAATAACAATTGCCAGCGCCCCGAGCGTTATTCCGAAGCTTCCCATTGTAGCCGCCAAAACAAGCAAAACCCATTTTAGCAGTGATACAGCGTCGGAAGCGAAGGGAATAGCAAAACTTGCTACCGCTGTTATTGCAATTACTATTACTATGGGCGCACCGACAAGCCCTGCCGAAACTGCCGCTTCGCCCATTACCAGAGCGCCGACAATGCTTATCGCCTGACCGATAGGACGCGGCATACGCACTCCGGCCTCCTTGAGTATTTCAAAGGAGAGCATCATTAGAAAGGTTTCAAGCGCCGCCGGAAACGGCAGGCTTTCGCTCGAAGCTGCCATAGTAATAAGAAGTGAGGTCGGTATCAGTTCCTGATGATAAGTGGCAAGCGCGACATAAAGCGCAGGTCCGAAAAGGCTTATGAAAAACGCAATAAACCGAAGGATACGCATTGTTGTAGCGTAACTTGTCCGAACGGCGTAATCCTCCGAGGATTGAAAGTTCTCGACAAAAAGCATTGGCAAAGAAAGCACAAACGGTGTGCCGTCAATGATAATAGCGGCCCGACCTTCAAGCATTTTGCCGACAATGGTGTCCGGTTTTTCGCTGTATCTGATGGTCTGAAAAACTGAGGAGGGCGAATCCTCAATGAACTGTTCAATATTTCCGGCAGACAAAATGGCGTCCGTATCAATATTTTTAAGCCGTCTTTCAATCTCCGCAATCAGCTCGGGGTTCACAATTCCGTCGATATATATTATGTTAACCTGAGTGTTCGTGCGATCACCGATTTTTATCGAGCGGATTTTGAGCTGCGGGCTTCTTAGTTTTCTGCGAACAAGCGCCGTGTTTGTTCGCAGGTTTTCAATGAAGCCCTCGCGCGGACCACGAACAACGGTTTCGGTGTCCGGCTCACTGATTGCTCTTTTGTCCCAGCCTTTTGCGCTGATATCCAGCGCCTTTTGAAATCCGTCCACCAGTAAAACGGCATTGCCAGAAAGGCAGGCGTCAATAGCTCCGCTTATGCTTTCAACAGTTTTCAAATCCCCTACCGACACCAGCTTGTCTCTGAGTTCTTCAAGGCTTTCCAGCGCGCCTGTATCGTCCGAGCGAACAAATCGGCTGTCATACATTAGCGGTTTAATCACGTTGTCATTTATTATTTTAAGGTTCGTAAGGCCGTCAAAAAACATAATCGCGCCTTTGTATTGTCCGTCCCTGCCGAAATTAAACTCCCGTGAAACGAAGTCGCAGTTATCGCCGAAGACCTTTACAAGCGCATTAAGATTTTCACTCAGGCACCTTGATAATTTTTCGGGGTTTATTTCTTCAGCTTCAGAAGAGACAACCGATTTCGTTATTTTCTTTTTCGTCTGTGAAAGCAGTTTTTCCAAAGCGCGCATTATCCTCACCACCCTTTTGTGTTCTTCGCTAGGTTTTGCTCTTTTTTAGGCTTTATACGCAAATACGGAAGGCGCGTTTTCACCTATTGTGACAAAATCGAAAAAACATTATACAATTGGCTGACAATATGGTAATATATACTATAATTCACACTACAATGTTCATGTTTGAGGGGAGATTAACCATGAAACACGGTCTTAAAGTAGCCCTTTTTCTTATTGGAGGCATAATACTTCTGGTTTTGCTTGCGGTAGTCGGCTATGTTCTTTACATGCAGTTTAATTATTACAGGATTGACGACAACAGCGCGCTTGAAATTTCAAACCCCTCGGACGAGGTTCTCCAAAGCGGAGTAAGCTACAAGGCTCTTACATATAACATCGGCTTCGGAGCCTATAACCACGATTTTTCTTTCTTTATGGACAGCGGCACGATGCTTGACGGAACTGAGGTGCAGGGCACAATGTCGCGCGCGCAGAGCAAGGATATCGTTCTTACGAACACGGAGGGGGCTCTTCAGGTCGCTCAATCACAAAATGCGGATTTTTATCTGTTGCAGGAGGTAGATACTAAGTCCACCCGCAGCTTTGAAATTAACCAGCGCTCAATTTTTGAGCAGGAAAATCCCGATTTAAGCAGCATTTACGCTCTCAACTTTCACAGTGCATACATGATGTATCCTTTAAGCGAACCTCACGGGAGCGTAATATCGGGGCTACTTACTATGAGCCGCTATAAAGTCAGCGAAGCGGTTCGCAGAAGTTATCCAGTTGATACAAGCTTTTTGACAAAGTTTTTTGACCTTGACCGCTGCTTTACCCTGCTTAGGCTGCCTGTTGATAACGGCAAGGAGCTTGTACTTATTAACAGCCACATGTCGGCATACGATGAGGGCGGAACGATTCGGGCTCAGCAGCTAGAGCTGCTAAACAGCGTGATGGCCGATGAATATGCCAAAGGCAATTATGTTATCGTTGGCGGCGACTTCAACCACGCCCTCTGTGACACTATTTCAACTTTTGCCAGCGAGCAAAATGTGCCGAGTTGGGTATTTCCGCTTGAGTCGTCAGATATTTCCGAGGGTCTGAGCGTTGTCAGGGCAGAGAACCTTACCGAGGTTCCGACCTGCCGCAGCACTGATATGCCCTATGAAAAAGGCGTGAACTATTCTGTGGTTATCGACGGCTTTATAGTGTCCGACAATGTCACGGCAAGCGCCCTCAACATTGACACCGATTTCGAGTACAGCGACCACAACCCCGTACTCGTTACCTTCACGCTAAATTAAGTGAGGCGCTCTATCCTTTCAAATAACCAAAAACAAAGCAGCGCAGGCATTGATTTAATGCCTGCGCTGCTTTGTTTTATAAAGTTTTAGAGCGCTTTTTTCGTGTTTAATGCCCTGAAAGCGTTGAGCACAGCAAGAATTGTAACCCCGACGTCGGCAAAAATTGCCGCTTGCATGCTTGCAAGTCCGAAAGCGCTGAAAATAAGGACGCCGACTTTGATTCCGATTGCAAATACGATGTTCTGTCGTGCGATTCCGAGAGTCTTCTTCGATATCTTCATCGCTTCCGCGATTTTTGAAGGCTCATCGGTCATTATAACGACATCCGCCGCCTCAATCGCGGCATCCGAGCCCAATCCGCCCATCGCGATGCCGATATCCGCTCTGGCGAGAACGGGCGCGTCGTTAATCCCGTCGCCAACAAAGACGAGCTTGCCCTTTGCCGATTTTTCTGAGAGCAGCTCCTCGAGCTTAATAACCTTGTCCGCCGGCAGAAGTTCGGAATAAACCTTGTCAAGCCCCAGTTCCTTCGCGACCTGTTCGCCGACATTTTTACTGTCACCGGTGAGCATGACGATTTGCTTGATACCGGCGGCTTTCAGAAGTTTAATAGACTTTTTTGCGTCAGATTTAAGCTCATCGGCAATAACGATATACCCGACATACTCGCCCTCAAGCGCGGCGTGAACAACCGTTCCGACAAGCTCCCCCTTAAAGTAATCTATTCCGAGGCTTTCCATCAGCCGCGTGTTGCCGACTGCGGCTTTTTTCCCGTCGACAGTCGCCTTAACGCCCTGTCCCGAAATTTCTTCAACCTGCGTAACGCGCTCGCCCGCGATTTCTCTTCCATAGGCGCTTTTCAGCGAAAGCGAAATCGGATGATTTGAATAGCTTTCCGCACAGGCTGTTATTTCAAGCAGTTCAGAGTCCGAAATGCTTTGTGCGTGAATTTCTTGGACCTTGAACACGCCTTTCGTAAGCGTTCCCGTTTTGTCAAACACAACAATTTCCGTTTGCGCCAGCGCTTCGAGATAGTTGCTGCCCTTAACCAAAATTCCGCTGCGGGAGGCGCCGCCTATGCCGCCGAAGAAGCTGAGCGGAATCGAAATTACGAGTGCGCAGGGGCACGACACCACCAAGAAGGTAAGTGCGCGAAACACCCAGTCATCGAAACTCGCGCCTTGAAAAAGCAGGGGTGGCATAACTGCGAGAAGAGCGGCAACGCCTACAACCGTCGGAGTATAGTATTTGGCAAACTTTGTTATAAATTTTTCCGAAACGGACTTTTTATTGCTCGCGTTTTCGACCAAATCAAGAATTTGGCTGACGGTTGATTCGCCGAATTTCTTTTCAACCTCGGCTGTCAGAACGCCGTTTATATTTATACAGCCGCTTAAAAGCTCGCAGCCTGAGCTCACCTCTCGCGGAAGCGATTCGCCCGTAAGCGCAGAAGTGTCTATCATGGAGCTCCCGACGAGCACCTTGCTGTCCAGAGGTATGCGCTCACCCGCTTTTATCACTATAATATCTCCGATTTTGACATCATAGGGGTCGGTTTTTATAAGCTCCTCTCCGCACTTAACATTTGCGTAATCGGGGCGAATGTCCATAAGAGCCGCAATTGATTTTCGGGATTTTTCAACTGCGAAGCTCTGGAAAAGCTCCCCAATCTGGTAAAACAGCATTACCTCGACACCTTCGGCATACTTGCCGATACAAAAAGCGCCGATAGTCGCAAGTCCCATCAGAAAATTCTCGTCAAAAACTCTGCCGTGAACGATATTTTTAACGGCTCTGAGCGCAACGTCACCGCCAACCGCCAGGTAGGCGACAGCGAAAAGAGCCGGCTTAATCCATTCGTCACTCGGCTTAATAATCACGGCAGGAATAAATATAAGCGCGCCGATGATTATTCGCCAAAGTCGCTTTTTCATTTTCTAAAACTCCTTATGCCCTTTTCAATATTACCTGAGGTTCAATTTTCTTAATTATTCTTTCGGCAGCCGAAAGAACTTCATTGACCTTGTCATCCTGCGCCTCAAGCACCATTTTTGTAGTCATAAAATTGACGCTCGCACTCGATACGCCGTCGAGTTTTGAAATTGCAGCCTCCATTTTTGCCGCGCAATTTGCGCAGTCAAGTCCCATAAGTCTATAAGTCATTTTCATTGTATGTTCTCCCTAATCGATATATCTTCTCTGATATGTTCCAAGCCTTTTTCAAAAATCTCCCTGATATGATTGTCCGCAAGGGAATAGAAAACAACTTTCCCCTCTTTTCTGTATTTTACCAAGTCTGCTTGCTTAAGCGAGCTGAGTTGATGGGAAATTGCGGACTTTGTCATGTTTAACAGTACCGCGAGATCGCAAACGCACATCTCGCTTTCGTCGAGCGCCCAGATAATTTTTGCCCGAGTGCTGTCGCCCAGAACCTTAAAAAAATCGGCCAAATCATAAAGCTCGTTTTCATCCGGCATTCTTTTTCTGACCGTTTCAACCAAGTCGGCGTGAATAACCTCGCAATCGCAAAATACATCTTCTCTTTTCATTAAAGCACCTCCAAAGCCTTTATAGTTGAGCGCCTGTTCAACCATCTACGCCATTATAGTTGAATGCCCGTTCAATTGTCAAGACCTTTTTATATTTTTTTAAAGTTTTTTCATCAGCAATCAGCGCGCAAAAAAGGACAAAGAGCCGAGGCTCTTTGTCCTTAGGAATCCAAGCGTTTTGAGAATCTTTGTGCTATGGGCAGTTTCATAAGAAAGTAAATAAAAAGGGCTCCCAGCGAATTTAGTATGAGATCGTCGATATCACAACTGCCTACCCGAAGAAGAAGCTGCAAGCCCTCGATTCCGGCGATACCAACGAGCAGCAGAGGTATAAAAACCCAAGTATTTCTGAGAATTTTAATGAGCAGCGGACAGAAAAAGCCCAGCGGCATGAAAGCGGCAAGATTACCGACGAGATTAAAAAGGGCTGAGGAAGCGTAAGTATCGCTTGAGATATTGCTTAGATATCGGCGGATGGTTACAAAGGGAACAAAATTTGTTTTCAGCGTAATGTAGGTCGAAAAGCCTGTATCTGAGGCAATTCGGTTATATGAGCCGTCAAAGAATAAAAGCCAGATTAGATAAAACAAATAAAATGCGAAAATCGCCCAGAAGGTGGCGCGGACTGTTCGGCGCCTTCGCTCTCCGCTTTGTGTTATGCTGTTGCGAAGCCGTGCGGCTAGAACTAAAATAGCTATAAACAAGGCACTCAGGGTGAGCTTTGCAAGCGCAAAAACCTCGATTTTCGGGCTGAATTCCGCGACTATAGCCGTCAGTGCTAAGAGCACCGCACATAGGTACAGTGCTCGGTAAGTAATTTTTTTGATTAACATTGAAGCCCCCTGCGTCTTACGGGTATTATAGCACAGGCGCAAACGCCGTTGTGGTATATTTTTAAAATCAGTATAATGTCCGTCTGCGGGCATTATACCACAGGCGCAAAGCGCCGTTGTGGTATATTTTTAAAATCAGTATAATGTCCGCAGACGGAGATTATTCCACGCATACTTTAGCATACTTTAGCTGCCGAGACAATATTCATTTATTCCTTTATTTTATTGACAGGGTTTGCAGGTGGTGCTAAACTAAAGCTGAACTTAATATTTCGGATGAAGGACTCGGGAGAGATCAAATCACTGCGATTTGGCGCCGAAGGAGAAACTGCGACAAGCTCTCAGGCAAAAGGACCGGGTCTGGACGAAACTTCGAAAAGCCATTAAATTGGCACCGAAGAAGCAATTCCCCTTCAGGGGAAGAATCTTTCAGGTAACCCAACGGAGACGCACCTTTATTTGGTGCGCCTCCGATTTTGTTTTTAGAAAGCGAGATGTGTATGGAAAAGAAAACACCGCTGTATGATTTCCATGTTGAGGCGGGAGCAAAAATGGTTCCCTTTGCGGGGTACTCAATGCCCGTTCAGTATACGGACATAATTGAGGAACACCTCGCCGTTCGGCAAAAAGCCGGTCTTTTCGACGTGTCCCACATGGGTGAAATAATGATGAGCGGTAAGGACGCGCTCAAAAACATCAACTACCTTTTCACCAACGATTTTACAAGCATGACGGACGGGCGGGTGCGTTACAGTCCGATGTGCAATGAAAAAGGCGGTGTTGTGGATGATTTGCTTATTTACCGCATGGGACAGAATAAGTATCTGGTGGTTGTTAATGCCTCGAACCGCGAAAAGGACTTTGAATTTATGAAAAGTCATTCTTTCGGTGACGTTGTTCTTGAGGATATTTCCGATTCGCTGGCGCAAATTGCACTTCAGGGTCCTAAATCGAAGGAAATACTTTCTAAGCTGACTGATGAGGAAAATATTCCCCAAAAATACTACACCTTTTTGGACGGCGTTAAGGTCGCGGGGATAGACTGCCTTGTTTCGCAGACGGGCTACACCGGTGAGCACGGCTATGAGCTTTACTGCGCGGCGGCGGACGCTCTTTCACTTTGGAACGCTCTGCTTTCAGCCGGTAAGGACGAGGGACTGATTCCCTGCGGTCTCGGTGCACGCGACACCCTTCGTCTGGAGGCGGCCATGCCACTCTACGGTCACGAAATGGACGACACGATTACTCCTCTCGAAACCGTTCTTGATTTCGGCGTGAAGCTTGAAAAAGACGATTTTATCGGCAAAAGCGCCCTTGTTGCAAAGGGCGAGCCTCAAATCACGAGAGTGGGGCTCAAGGTTATCGGACGCGGCATAATTCGCGAACACAGCTCTGTTTTCATCGGTGACGATATTATCGGCGAAACGACCTCCGGAACCTTCCTGCCGTATCTGAACGGCGCTTACGCCATGGCTCTGATAGACAAGGTTTTCTGTACCGTCGGAACTCATGTTTCAGTTGACGTGCGCGGCCGCCGTGTCGACGCCGAAGTAACCGCTCTCCCCTTCTATAAAAAATCATAAAATACAAAAATACAAGGAGAACCAGACATGAACACACCCAAAAACCTTAAATACTCCGAAACCCACGAGTGGGTTGAACTCTTAAGCGACGGAACGGCAAAAATCGGACTTACGGATTTTGCTCAGCAGAAGCTCGGCAAGCTGGTTTTTGTAAATCTCCCGCTTGTCGGAGACGAAATTACGGCTGACGAAGCCTTCGGCGATGTTGAAAGCGTTAAGGCTGTTTCTGACGTTATCGCCCCTCTGGACGGAACCGTTCTGGAGGTTAACGAGGAACTGCTTGACGAGCCCGGACTTATCAACGACGATCCTTACGGTGCTTGGCTCATTAAGGTCGAGGTTACTATCAGCAAGGGTGAACTTATGAGCGCCGAAGAATACGAGGCTTTTTGCGCCGAGGAGGAATAGGCATGGGCCATTACCTTTCAATAACGGAGGATCAAAAGGCGCAAATGCTCAGCGCCATCGGACTGAACTCAACCGAAGAGCTTTATTCCGCTGTTCCTTCGGAGCTTGTCCTAAAAAACGGGCTCGATATTCCGAGCGGTCTGAGTGAGCTTGAGGTTTTGCGTGAGATGTCATCACTGGCGGCAAAAAACAAGGTATTTCCGACAATTTTCCGTGGCGCGGGGGCCTATCGCCACTATATCCCCGCAATTGTCAGTGCGGTCAACTCAAAGGAAACCTTTGTGACCGCTTACACTCCCTATCAGGCGGAAATCTCACAGGGTATTTTACAATCAATTTTTGAATATCAAACCATGATATGCGAGCTTACGGGGATGGACGTATCAAACGCCTCTGTATATGACGGGGCGAGTGCCGCCGCCGAAGCAGCCGCCATGTGCCGCGAGCGCAAGCGCACTAAAACGCTTGTCAGCTCCGCCGCTCATCCCGACGTAATAAGTGTTATTAAGACCTATTGCTGGGGAGCGAACGCCGAAATGCTGATAATCCCCGAGAAGGAAGGTTTGACTGACATTGACGCCCTTCGCGGCATGCTTGATGAAACCGTCAGCGGCGTTTATCTTGCCCAACCCAACTTCTACGGTCTTATCGAGGATGCCGAGGCCATTGGTCGGCTAGTTCACGAAGCTGGCGCAAAGCTCATAATGGGAGTTAATCCGATTGCGGCGGCTCTTATAAAAACCCCCGCCGAGTGCGGTGCGGATGTTGCGGTCGGCGAAGGACAGAGTCTCGGTATGCCGCTGTCCTTCGGCGGACCTTACCTCGGCTTTATGGCGGCGACAAGTGCCATGATGCGAAGGCTGCCCGGGCGCATAGTCGGCGAAACCACGGATACCGACGGGAATCGCGCCTTTGTTCTGACCCTGCAAGCAAGGGAGCAGCACATCCGCCGCGAGAAGGCCAGCAGCAATATTTGCTCAAATCAGGCGCTTTGCGCGACCACCGCCGCAGTGTATCTCGCGGCAATGGGTCCCGAGGGGCTTAAAAACGCTGCCACACAATGTCTTTCAAAGGCGCATTACATGGCCGCCGAAATCTCTGCAATCAGCGGGTTTTCACTTCGTTACAAGGGCGAGTTTTTCCACGAATTTGTAACGGAATGTCCCGTAAGTCACGAAGCGCTTTTCGACGCCCTCGAAGAAAAGGGCATACTCGGCGGTCTTCCCCTAAAGGACGGCGGGATTCTCTGGTGCGCTACCGAGCTTAACACAAAAAAAGAGATCGACCTGCTTGTAAGCGTTTTGCGGGAGGTGTCGGAAAAATGAAAACTCTCTTTGAAAAAAGTATCGCCGGTCGCGGCTCGGTCTATCTGCCCGAATGTGACGTGCCGAAGATAACACTTTCCGCCGACTTGAGCCGTAAGACAAACGCGCGCCTGCCCGAGCTTTCTGAAAACGACGTCAGCCGTCACTATTCAGAGCTTGAGCGCCGCGCTTACGGTGTAAATAACGGTTTCTATCCTCTCGGAAGCTGCACCATGAAGTACAATCCGAAAATAGACGAAAAAGTCGCGGCTCTTTCGGGCTTCGCCGAAATTCATCCGCTTCAGCCAATCAAAACCGCACAGGGCTGTATCGAGGTTCTAACAAGGTCCGAAAAGCTCTTTTGCGAGATTACGGGCATGGACGCGATGACCTTCCAGCCTGCGGCGGGCGCCCACGGCGAATTTACGGGTGTGCTGCTCATCAAGAAATACCACGAAATGCGCGACGAAGGCTCAAAACGTACAAAGGTAATCGTACCCGACAGCTCCCACGGCACCAATCCGGCGACAGCCGCGATGTGCGGCATGACCGTTGTAAGTATTCCCTCAGGTGAGGACGGCTGTGTAGATTTGGAAAAACTGCGGCAGGCCGTGGGCGAGGACACCGCTGGGCTCATGCTGACAAACCCCAACACTCTTGGCATCTTTGATAAGAACATTTTGGAGATTACGAAGATTGTCCACGAGGCGGGAGGGCTTTGTTATTACGACGGCGCGAATCTCAACGCCGTTATGGGTCTTGTCCGCCCCGGCGACATGGGTTTTGACTGCGTTCATTTAAATCTCCATAAAACCTTTGCGACCCCACACGGCGGCGGCGGTCCGGGAAGCGGTGCTGTCGGCTGCAAGGCGTTTTTGGCACCCTACCTACCCATACCGCTTGCGGTCAGCGCAAATGCAGAGCAATCCTTGAATGCAGATTTTGCTGAGAGCATAGGCAAGGTCAAATCGTTTTACGGTAACTTTCTTGTGCTTGTTCGGGCTTTGACTTATATTCTTACCCTCGGCAGGGAAGGAATTCCTTATGCCGCAACGCATGCGGTTTTGGCGGCAAATTACTTCAAAAAGCGCCTTTCCGAGAAGTACACGATAGCTCATGAGGGAATTTGCATGCACGAATTTGTGATGACACTTGAAAATGAGGCAAAACAGCAGGGCTTTACGGCAATGGATATTTCAAAGGCACTTCTGGACAGAGGAATCCATCCGCCGACGATGTATTTCCCGCTGATCGTCCATGAGGCGCTTATGGCGGAGCCAACCGAAACGGAAAGCAAAGAAGCTCTTGACGAAGCGGCGGATATTTTCCTTGCCGTTTACGACGAGGCTGTCAAAAATCCCGAGCTTATGCATACACTGCCGCAGAAAACGCCCATTAGACGCCCCGATGAGGTATCCGCGGCACGCAATCCCCGCCTTCGCTGGAGTGCGGGCGAATAAATCAATCCATCCTCCGACTTTTAGGTTTGTCGGCTTTGTTTAGGAGAAAAGAAATGTACCCACATTACGATTTGATAATCATCGGCGCCGGACCCGGAGGGTACACGGCGGCAATTGCCGCGGCGCAGCACGGAATGAAGACGGCGCTCGTTGAGGCGCGCGAAACAGGCGGCACCTGCTTAAACCGCGGCTGTATTCCGACAAAGACCCTGCTTCACAGCGCCGAGCTCTTTCGCGAAATGAAAGATGCCGAGAGCCTCGGGATTCTTGCCGAGGGCTTGAGCTATGATTTATCCGCCATGTATAGGCGCCGCGATGAAGTGACTGAAGAATTGCGCAGCGGTATAGAGGCCCTTATTAAGGCAAACAAGGTTGACCTCTATTTTGCGCAGGCTAAGGTGCTGACTGCAAACAGGGTTTTGCTCAATTCGAGCGAGGAATCTTTTGAACTTGAAACGGACAAAATTCTGCTTGCCGTCGGTTCCTTCCCCTCTCTCCCCCCGATTGAAGGGATTAAACTGCGCGGCGTTGTTACAAGTGATGAGCTTTTAGAAGGACCTCCGATTGACTTTAAGAGCCTTGTAATAATAGGCGGCGGCGTAATCGGCGTCGAGTTCGCCTCAATTTTCGGCTCTCTCGGCTGCACTGTCACTATCCTTGAAGCGGCGGAGCGCATAGTCCCCACACTTGACCGCGAGATTTCGCAGAATCTCTCCATGATTCTTAAAAGGCGTGGAGTTTCAATCCAATGTTCCTGCCTTGTCGAATGCATAAGCGAGGACGGAGGCGAGCTTTGCTGTCATTTCACCGGAAAGGGCGGGAGCTCGGAGATAAGGGCGCAGAGCGTTCTCGTTTCTGTCGGAAGAAAGCCGAATACCGCAGGACTGTTTGCCGATAATCTAGACATCGCTCAGCAGCGCGGAATTGTCGTAAACGAACATTTTGAAACCAGCGAAAAGGGAATCTATGCAATAGGAGACGCTGTCGAGGGCAGCATCCAGCTTGCTCACGCGGCGAGTGCCGAGGCTCACAACGTAATCGCCGAAATGCTTGGTGAAAAACCCCCTGTCAATCTATCGGTTGTGCCCTCCTGCATTTTCACAAGCCCCGAAATTGCCTCCGTCGGGCTTACGGCTGAACAGGCTAAGGCAAGCGGAATCGAGGTCAAAATCGGAAAATACGCGATGAGCGGCAACGGAAAAACCGTTATCGAGCGGCAGGAGCGCAGCTTCATCAAACTCACCTTTGACGCTGATACGAATGTCATTCTCGGCGCTCAGCTTATGTGCTCGAGAGCTTCGGACCTGATAAGCGAGATGACTTCCGCCATAGCAAATAAACTGACTGTGCAGCAGCTTCTCGCCGTAATCCGCCCGCATCCCACCTTTACCGAAGCTGTGACCGAAGCTCTTGAGGATACTGAGGATCGCGCTGTTCACATCATGCCGAAGGCAAAAAGGTAAAATATGAAACTTAAGGTTTTTATAAGCGAATGCACTGACCCCTACCGTAATCTAGCCGCGGAGGAGCTTCTTCTCGGATATGTGAAGGCTGACGAGCTTCTCATGTATCTGTGGCAGAACGAGAACACGGTGGTTATCGGGCGAAATCAGAATGCATGGAGGGAATGCGCTCTGGAGGCTCTTGCCGCCGAGAACGGAAAACTTGCCCGCCGTCTTTCGGGTGGCGGTGCTGTTTATCACGATTTGGGAAATTTAAACTTCACCTTCTTCGCGCACAGCGGAGAATATGACGTTGCAAAGCAGTCCGACGTTATTTGTCATGCCGCCCGAAAATTTGGGATTGACGCAGAACGGACAGGGCGAAACGATATCCTGGCAGACGGACGAAAGTTTTCCGGCAACGCTTACTATTCCAAGGGCTCCGCGAACTATCATCACGGGACGATTCTTCTTTCCTCAAACCTTTCAAAGCTCGGTGAGTTTCTGACACCCTCGAAGGAAAAACTTCAATCGAAAGGCGTTGAGAGCGTTCGCTCCCGCGTTGTTAACCTCTGCGAGCTTGCGCCCGAGATTGCGCCTGAAGCTATGAGAAAAGCGCTTGTAGTCTCACTTGAGGAGCTTTACGGCGGCAAAGTCGAATTCATCGACGAATCGGTGCTTGACGCAGCCGAATGGCAGAAGCTAACCGACCATTACGGCAGCCGAGAGTGGACTTTAAGCAGACTATCCGACTATGACAGACAGTTTCACACAAGGCTATCCTTCGGCGAACTTGAGCTTCAGCTTTCCGTTTCAGACGGGGTAATAAAAAACGCGGTTCTTTATTCCGACGCTTTGAACGCGCAGTGGGTTCAGGCCGTTGCCGAGCGGCTTTGCGGCTGTGAGCTATCTTCTGCCTTGATTCGTGACAGACTTTCCTCCCTTCCCTGCGACGAAGCGCAAACCGAGGAGTTTTCAAGTTACCTTGCCTCGGCAATTTCTCAATAAAACTCCGAAGCTCGCTTTGGGAACTATCTGCGCATAAACGGGTGATTTTCAAACTTTTGTTCTGTATTTCATAATAGCGAAAGAGCCTGCAGCCCAAATTTTAGGGCGGCAGGCTCTTTCGGTTATAAATGTATGTTGTGTCTGGACTTAATTTTTCAAATTAGAATAGAGCAACATCTAGGTTGGAATCTTATAAAGCTTCGCAAGTCCGCCATCGGCGGTTTCACGGTAATTCCTGTTTAAATCGCGCCCTGTGTCGTACATGGTCTTAATAACAAGGTCAAGCGAGATTTTGCGTGTGAAGGTAAGAAAATTGGCAAGAGTCACGGCGTTAATGGCGCGCATTGCGGCAACAGCGTTTCGCTCAATGCACGGAATTTGCACCAAGCCGCAAATCGGGTCACAGGTAAGTCCCAGATGGTGCTCGATTGCAATTTCTGCGGAATACTCAATCTGATCAATCCCCATTCCGAAAAGCTCTGCCAGCGCGGCCGCCGCCATGGCGCAGGCCGTACCGATTTCTGCCTGACAGCCGCATTCCGCGCCGCTGATTGAGGCGTTTGTTTTGACTAAAAGACCGATAATTCCGCCGACAGCCAGAGCGTCGAGAATTTTCTCATCCTTGTAGCCCTTCTCTTCCTTGAAATACTTGAGTACCGCCGGGACAACTCCGCAGGAGCCGCAGGTTGGAGCTGTCACAATCCTTCCGCCGTCCGCATTCTCCTCGCTCACGGCAAACGCGTAGGAGCAGACCGCGCGTGTTTCATATGTTGACTTGCTCTCGTCCATGTGGCGCTGATTAAAAAGCTGCTGCGCGCGTCTTTCAACCTTGAGTCCGCCCTGCAAAATACCGGTCTTTGAAAGCCCCTCTGATATTGCTTTTTGCATTGCGTCCCAAATTTCAGCCAGGTATGCGAAAATATCATCGCCTTCCATGCGTCTGACATATTCGCTGACTCTGATATTGTGCTCCTTACAGTATTTTGAAATCTCGGCAAAGGAATTTTGCTCGTAAACCTCATTCTCCTCGGCAGGGCTCTCTCCCTCCGCAAGAATATCGCCGCCGCCAATACTGAAATAGCGCTTTCTTAAAATCTCTTTCCCGTCTTTTAATCCGATGAAATCCATAGTGTTCTGGTGAGGAAGCTTATCCGTTACGGTATCAAAACTGATATTAACGGGTAGGGGCTCAAGTGCATTTGTTATCGCGACATCTGTTTTATGGCCTTTGCCTGTCTTGGCAAGAGACCCGAATAAAACAACCTCAAAGCTGTCAGCTTCGGGACAAAGACCGGCAAATTGCTTTGCCGCCTTAGACGGACCCATGGTGTGCGAGCTGGAGGGACCGAAACCGATTTTATACACCTGACGTATTGATTTCATAGCGTCTCCTTAATTAAATATTTGCTTACATTGTCGCGACTGCTTCCGCGACCTTGATTCCGTCCACCGCGGCAGAAGTTATTCCGCCTGCATAACCGGCGCCCTCCCCACAGGGGAATATTCCTCTTATTTTACTTTGGAAATCATCCCCGCGAAGTACGCGAACGGGTGAGGAGGAGCGGGTTTCGACCCCCGTCATGACGGCATTGGGATCTGCAAAGCCTCTTAAGCTGCGGTCAAAAATCGGAATTGCCTCCGCAAGCGTGTCAGCAACATACTTTGGCAGGCATTTGCGCAGGTCGGAAAGCTTAACCCCTGGCTTGTAGGTCGGGCTGATGCCGGCAATTTTTGACGACGATCTTTTCGCCATAAAATCTCCCAACAGTTGAATCGGAGCGCAGTAATCTCCCCCTCCGAGAATAAACGCCTGTTTTTCCCAATGCTCCTGAAATCTCATTCCCCCAAGAGGATGAGTATCCCCAAAGTCCGAGGGACTTACTCCGACAAGAAGTCCTGAGTTAATGTTCTCGCCGTCACGCGCTCTGAGGCTCATTCCGTTTGTAACAAGCTGCCCGCTCTCGGAAGAAGCGGCAACTACCTGCCCACCCGGGCAAACGCAGAAGGTAAAGGCGCTCCTTCCGCTCGGAAGGTGGCAGGCCAGCTTATAATCGGCGGGAGGAAGCTTTTTCGCAAACTCTCCGTACTGAGATTCTGAAACGGTTTTTTGTTTGTGCTCGATACGCACACCGATGGCAAAGGGCTTCTGCTCCATCGGAATGCCCGCCTCGAAGAGCATTGCAAAGGTGTCGCGCGCGGAATGACCTGGCGCAAGCACGAGACAATCGCAGGGCAGTTTGTACGTCTCAGTATTTGATTCGACAGAAATGCCGACAAGCGCTCCGTCTTCGATTTCTACACCGCTTAGGGTATTTTCAAAGCGAATATCACAGCCGAGAGATATAAGCTCACGCCGCATGTTTTGTACGACATCCCTCAGCACGTCCGTACCGATGTGCGGTCTGTTCGACCAGATAATGTCACGCGGCGCTCCGTGCTCGACAAAGGTTTCGAAAACATGCGAAATTCTGGGGTCATTAGTCCCTGTCGAAAGCTTTCCATCCGAAAATGTGCCTGCTCCTCCCTCTCCGAACTGTACGTTTGAATTGCTCAAAAGGCTGCCCGTTTTCCAGAAGCATTCAACATCCTCGGTGCGCTGCGTCACATTACGCCCGCGCTCCAGTACAATGGGCTTAAGTCCGGCACGCGCGAGCTGCAGCGCGGCGAAAAGGCCTGCGGGTCCCATTCCGACGACGATTGGTGCCAGCGGACTTTTCCTTGTTACCTTCGGAAAAGAATACTGCATCGGCGCAAAAAGCTCGACATTTTTGCTTTGAACTCTATTGACAAGCATTTCCTCATTTTCAGCGGAAAGTAAGATTGTACAGACATAATGAACATCGCTTTTTTTCCTCGCGTCCACCGAAAGGCGCGCTAAACTTAAATCCTTAATGCCGTCAGCCGGGACACCCAGAATGCCACTCGCTTTCAGCTTTAAATAGTTTTCGCTGAAATCGACCGGAACATTTATATTGCTGATTTTTATCAAAATTTGTGCCTCCTAAAGCGCTCATGCATATAGTGATATTGTAACACATTGGTATTTATATTTCTATAAAAAATATTAGTTCGGAGTCTCATCAAATCCTATATAAAGATAAAAAAGAAGCCCGCGGAAAATAATTCCCGAGCTTCTTTTATATTTTGGCTCCGTCGCAAGATTTTACTTGAAAATGTTTGCAAGGAACTTCCCGACATTTTCAAAGAAAGTCTTCATTGCCTGCCCGATTTCGGCTATCTTTTCCTGGGCTCCCGCGAGCTTCTTCACGGTATCCTGAAAAGCTTCAACTCTGGCCTTCAGTTCTTCCGGATTAAGTCTTTCGAGCGAACGGCACAATGACACAAGCTGCTCAACCTGACCGTCGCTGACGGAAATGTCGTTCTCCTCGGCAATGCTTCTGATTTCGGCTCTGAGCTCATCGTCCGTCATGTTTACTGTTTCGGCGAGAACCTTTTTCAGCTCGTTTACTATTGTAACAGCGTCGTAGCTTCCAATCTGGTCTGCGAGCTCGGCCGTCACAACAAGCTCCTGAGTGCCCGCGAGCTTTGCAATCTCGTCAAGCTTCTCGCCCGTAATGTCCTCGTAAGCCTTGTAAACTCCCGTAAGCGCGGCAGTTCCCGAAATACCTGCAACAGGGCTTGTAACAATGAGCTTCGCGTCTGAAATCCCCGCCGTTACGAGAGCGTTCGCGTACATTTCCTTGGTGCACCAGCTGATATTCGAAACGCTCACGTCAAGTCCGTCGCCCTCGCTCAAAACCTCGATATATACGCAGGAAATTGACTTTGTTCCGATAATTGAGCTATCGACAAGACCGTCAAGATATGCGCGCTCATCGTCGTTAGTTACGGTAAGCTCGGTTACGCTGCCCTCTTCGATTCCGAAAGTTTTATAAACAGAGCTCTTCTGCTCGGTAGTTATATCCGCACCCATAACGGCTCTAGCGTCGCCCTTTTCAAGCGCAAAAGCTGTTGAAATGCTCATAAGCGTACAGACGGCGACAATAATCGAAATTATCTTTTTCATTTTCGTTCCTTTCACAGTGCTAAAAAATACAGATTTATTCTAACCCAAAACAATTCAAAAGTACACCCTTAACACATATAGTTAGAATATCTTTTATATGACGCCCGAAACAGAAAAATGTTTCGGACGATAATTTGGCGAAGAGTTCGAGTTTTTCCCAAAACATCTTAAACGGAGAACGATATGCAGAACTTGGTCGAAATGATTGCACGGTTTAACGATATTTTAAATTGTATCGTCTGGGGAATCCCTATGATGCTGCTGATTGTCGGCACGGGCTTCTACTTCAGCATACAGACGGGCTTTATCCAGTTTTTCAAATTCGGCTACGCGATGAAAAACACCGTCGGCAAAGCCTTCAGTTACGGAAAAATCAAGGACAAGGGAGCTGTGTCGCCTTTTCAGGCGGTAACCACAGCCCTCGGCGGCACGGTTGGAACGGGCAATATAGCCGGTGTTGCGGGTGCGATCGCGCTCGGCGGGCCGGGTGCGGTGTTCTGGATGTGGATTTCCGCGCTCCTCGGAATGGCGACAAAATATTCTGAAATCCTGCTTGCCGTAAGGTTTCGCAAACGCAACAGCGAAGGCGACTGGGTCGGCGGACCGATGTACTATATTACGCGGGGACTCGGCGGCAAATTCAAATGGCTGGCGGTGCTGTTCTCCCTTTTCGGAGCTGTCGCGGCACTCGGAATCGGCAATATGGTTCAGGCAAACACTGTTGCGGGAGCCTTTGTTACACTTGCAGGCTCTTACGGCGCGGCTTCGGGCGCGGGTGGGCAAAGCGAAATGCTCCTGCGGCTGGCAACGGGTTTTGTCATTTCTTTTACAACCGCCCTGGTTTTGCTCGGCGGAGTCAAACGAATCGGCGCGGTCGCGGAGAAGCTGGTACCGACGATGAGCCTTATTTATATCGCCGGCACGCTCATTATCATATTATTAAACATCGGGATACTCGCCGATGTCCTGCGGCTGATCGTGACAAGCGCCTTTTCGCCAAAAGCGGTCTTAGGCGGCACACTGGGTGTTGGTATATCCCAAGCCTTGCGATTTGGTATCGGGCGCGGCATCTTCTCCAATGAGGCGGGGCTTGGCTCCTCACCGATTGCACATGCGGCAACCAGCGAAGAAAATCCGGTTAAACAGGGGCTTTTCGGAATTTTTGAAGTATTTGCCGACACAATCGTAATGTGCACACTCACGGCTCTGACGGTACTTATGAGCGGCGCTCATATTCCTTTCGGACAAAGCGCAGGGGCGGAGCTAACCATATCGGCCTTCGGCACGGTTTTCGGCGGAAGGCTTGCGGCCATTTTCATAACAATCGAGCTCGCGCTATTCGCGGTTTCAAGCATTTTAAGCTGGGCGCTTTACGGCAGCCGCTGCGCTGAATATCTTTTCGGCACGAGGATTCTCACTCTATACAAAATTATTTTTGTCGTATTTATAATAATCGGCGCAAGCCTCAATATGAGCCTTGCTTGGAACATTGCCGACACTATGAACGGATTTATGGCAATTCCGAATCTGATAGCTCTAATCTGTCTTTCGGGAATTGTCGCTGCTCTGACAAAGGAACATTTCGACAGGTAGAAATAAATAAAGTCCGCCGCGAAAAACGCGACGGACTTTGAATGCTCTGAAAGGGTCTTATTTGATTTCTACCTTTGCGCCTGCGGACTCGATCTGAGCCTTAAGAGCCTCGGCCTCTTCCTTGTTGACGCCTTCCTTAATCTTTGCGGGAACGCCTTCAACAAGAGCCTTTGCTTCAGCAAGTCCAAGACCTGTGATAGCGCGGACTTCCTTGATAACCTTAATCTTCTCTGCGCCGAAATCAGTCATAACGACGTCAAACTCGGTCTGCTCTTCAACAACTGCTGCAACCGCTGCGCCTGCTGCGGGAGCTGCCGCTGCTGCGGATACGCCGAAGGTTTCCTCAAGAGAGTGTACGAGTTCGGAAAGCTCAAGAACGGAGAGAGTCTTTATCTCTTCGATAAGAGCGGTAATTTTTTCGCTAGCCATAAATGTTTCCTCCTAAATGTAATTTTGTTGTTTTCGCCGCTGATTATTCAGCGACTGCGGCAGTTTCGAGTGAACCGCCCTTCTGTTCCAGAATCTGACCGATAACAATCGCCAGACTTGAGATGGGTGCGAGCATTGTTCCGAGAACCTTTGCATAAAGAGCGTCCAAAGACGGCAGAGCAGAGATTTCGGACATTTCGGAAAGGGAAAGAACCTTGCCATCCATGAAGCCCGCTTTGACGTTGAACTTGTCTTCACCCATTTTTTTCGCAAAATCCGTAATTACGCGGAAAGGTGCGATGGGGTCGCCCTTGCTGGTTGCGAGAGAGGTTGTTCCGTTAAGGATGGGATCCATCTCGGAAAGACCCAACTCATCAATAGCACGGCGGCAAAGGGTGTTCTTAATGACGGAATACTCGACGTCGTTCTTGCGAAGCTCGCCTCGAAGCTCCGAATCCTGAGCGACTGTGATACCTTTGTAATCAACAAAAATACCGGAGCTTGCGCCCTTGATACGCTGTGTCAGCTCGGCAACGATAGCCTGCTTCTCACTGAGAACCTTTGCATTTGGCATAATTTCACCTCCGTGGTTAGTATTTCGCGCCCAAAAAAATAAGTCCTTGCACCAAAGCACAAAGACACAAAGCAACTAATCGTAAAAATAGTGGCCGTCCTCGGCAGGACTTACGGATAAATCCACCTGCTGTCTTTGGAGCGCTTAGTCATATTATCAGCAAAAGTGCGGTTTGTCAAGGGAATTTTAAATTATTAGTGCCAAAATAACGGCGGGCGAAGGGAAGCTCCCATCGCCCGCAAATATAATAATTCATACCGCCGAATCACTGTGACATTCTGTAAAGTATCGTTGCGACCTGCGCGCGAGTCGCCGTTGACTGCGGTGAAAGCAGTGTGTCTGTTACACCGCCGATATACTTCTTTTCAACCGTCCAGCAAAGCGGAGTCTGCGCCCAAGAGGACACGGAGGAGGCATCAGTAAACGCCGTAAGCGTGCCGCCTGTTGCGGGTGAGCCGGAGTATCTGTATAGAATTGTCGCCAGCTGCTCACGGCTTATTGAGGTATTGGGGTCAAATTTACCGGCAAAGCCCTGAACGAAGCCTCTTTCGTTTGCCCAATATACCGCCTTTGTGTACCACTGCCCGTCAGGCACGTCCGCGAAAGTACCGCTTACCGTCGGCTCGGGTGAGCCTGCAATTCGCCAGAGCACGGTTACGACCATCGCCCTCGACATCTCTGAGTTCGGTGAAAAAATCCTATCCGCTGTGCCGTTCATGAGATTATTTTCGCCGACATATTTCACCGCGTCGTAAAACCAGTCGGTCTTTTTTAGGTCATCAAATTTTTCGGGATTCGTGACGGTTACAGGAATTGTAACCACCGTGTTACCCGCCTTGACGCTTATGTTTCCGCTCGCGTTCTGCTTAGCTGCGGTAAAGCTGCCGTCCGCGCTTATAGTGCCGATGGCGGCGTCACATGACCAGGTGTAGCACTTGTCCTGAGAAATAAGCGAAACGTGATTCTTCATGGCAAGAGCTGTCAGGGCCGTTGTGCTTTCCGTTGCCACTGCAAGTGAGCTAAGTGTCGAGCCGCCCGATTCTTTTTTTATTGATATACTGTCCGGCGTTTCAACAACATTCACCTGCACAGATGCGCCGACGAGTCCCTCCGCCGTGGCCGTTACACTTCCGCTGCCCGCTCCTTTTGCGACAAAGCTGCCGTCGGAGGCGAGCGTACCGAGAGAGCTTGTAACGGCAAGACTTACATATTTGCCCGGGTCTGTTGAATAACCGTTGTCGTCCGCCGCCTTAAGGGTAAAACTTGTTGTCGCTCCCGAGAGGATATTGGTTGAAAGCGGATACAGGGCAAGTCTTGTGGCGGTACCTGTCGGCTTTGCTTCTGTTACGAGCATTATGTAGTTCGTTACCGAACGCTGATAGCCGTCCGAGGGGCTGTTAATCTGCGAAGCGGAGCTGTCTCCAAGATATATGGCGTTCATGCTGGTTGAGCCGCCGCCGTCCATAATTGTCGCTTCAACACAGCCGAGTTCCAGCATTCTCAGTGCAAGCTTTGCTATTGTAATACCAACACTGTATCCGCTTTTTCGTCCGTCTACCGTGTAAAAAACAAGCGAGCCGTCCGCTTTTTTGCCGATTGCCGTGCGTGAAGCGATTTCGTTTGTGGGAAGTCCGCTCTCGACAGCGCCGTTCGTTACGAGCTTATACAGCGAGCCTATGGCGTAACTTACATTTGCCCACTCACTCGGAGAGCTTATCTTCACCGTTACCGTCGAGCCGACGGTTAAGGCGGAAACCGCGGCTTTCAGCTCCTCCGTCGCATTGCCCGAAACGCTTAGTATCGTCTTGCCTGTGGGTATTGTGACCGCTCCGCCCGTTGTTGAGATTTCCTCTACCGTAAGCGTTGCCTCGCAGTTAAGACTCAAAGGAGCGCTTATGGAGCAAATTATGTCCGTTCCGTCGCCCGTGTTTTTTGTTGCGGCGGCGTAATCGTCCGTGTAGAGCACCGCTCCCCCGTCGCTTCTTCTTTTATTTACGGCATCAAGCGTGAAGTCCGTTCCGCCGATATTTGCGCTTATGGAAAGATCGGGTTTTCCGAAAATCGCACTGCCGTCAGCCAAAAAGCCGACAGCCCAATGGTCCGCGTCCGAGGACCACAGCTCTCCGTTATTTACCTCAACGCCCAGCGGTTCGTAATCCATCGGTCCGCCGTAATACGTCCCGACAAAATAGTCACCGTTCATTCCGCCGATAACGTGCTTGCCCTGATTTTCGAGAAGCGCCGCCATTGAGGCGAAATTGCCGTAATTGCAGACCTTTGAGCCCGAAACAATTACGGGATAAACGCTTGTGCCGGGTGTATATTCTATGTAGTTCTCGGTTTGATAGTCGGAGCCTGTCCAGTAAACACCTTTGGAAAGCTCCATCCCCGCTCCGAGATAGGTTTCGTGACCTTCTATCAGCTCGCCTAAAACGGCTGCCAGCACTCCCGTTGCAAGCAGCATACAAGCCGCCAAAGCAAATGCGAGCGTTCTTATGTATTTTTTCCTGTGCATAGTGTTCCTTTCTCAGGTGTGCGCCGGGACATCGGAAACTGCGCCGAAAAAGTTTATCGCAAATATTTTTACTTATTAATAAGCCTTGAGTAGCGCTCAAGCACAGTGTCAATTATCCCGTCCCAGTTTTTTGGAATAGTTCTCTTTGCCTCCATACCGACACGCGCCATACTCTCTTTGTCGCCTATGGCGTTTTCCATTACCCTCGCCAAATCCGTAGCGTCATCCTCACATAAAAAGCCGTTTACGCCGTCCTTTATCGGCTCCGCCGCGCTGCTGTCTCGAATAACGACGGAGGGCGTGCCGAAGCTTGCCGCTTCAAAAACCACGAGTCCCGCGGTGTCGTATAAAGACGGAAAAACGAATAAGTCCGCACACTGGTATAGTCCGGCGAGAAGACCGCTATCCGAAATATGACCCGTGTAGACCATGCTGTCGTCAAGTCCGAGATCGGACGCTTTTTTTGCTATCTCGTCCGAGTGTGGCCCCATACCCGTAAGCACCAGCTTAAAGACGAGATTTTTCTTTTTTAGTTCCGCGGCGGCAAGCAGAATCAGCTCGATATTTTTTTTCCAGTCCTGCTGTCCCACAAAGAGAAAAACGCTCTCCGCGCCAAGTCCGAATTTTTTTGCGGCATTAAGTTTGTCCGCCGGGTCGACAATTTGCTCGTCCGAGCCGTTGGGCATGATGATTATTCTTCTCTTATAGCCGTAGCTGTGCAGAGTGGCCGCGGCAGAGTGACTTACCGCCCAAACCTCGTCGCATTTGTCATAAAAATCGACGACGTATTTCGCGCCCACCTCCGCCACGACGCTCATGCCCGTAACCGACTGGAAGTCGTCCTTATACTTTGAATGGAAGGTTCCGACAAGCGGAATCCCACGTTTTCTCGCCTGAATATAAGCCGTCTGTCCGGCTGTGAACGGGCTGTGGGCGTGGACTATATCAAGGTCAAGCATGTTCATCCTTGCGTGGAAATGCGTATCCATAAGCGGTACACCCAGCTTGTACTGCCGCCCTTTGAGCTTAACGCTCTGGTATTCGACCATTTCAAATTTATATCCGCCGCGAAATCCTGTGTCGGTCATTGGAGCTATTACATAACATTCGTGACCCTTGTCGACAATATTGTTCGCGTAATTATAGACCACTCTGCCGACCCCATCGACTATCGGCAGGAAGGAATCGGAATACTGAGCAATTCGCATAAAAATTCTCCTCACAGCTTATGTTCTGCGCCTTCCGGCGGCTGTATGCAAAGCTCGATTTGTTCTTCCGCAAAAAAGTAATCGGCAAACGGAGCGACATTCCGTTTGCCGATAAACTTATGGGATGAGGAGAAAACGAAAAAGTTCAACTGTCTCTTGCATCTTTAATATACCAAACAGATGTTACAAAAAAAACTGATATCTTGTTTCAAAAGTGTTAAATTAAAGATTTATTTATGACAATTTTCATTATTTAGTCGTTTTTCCCCGAAACGGAGTATCATTTTGTGTATGTATGGGTGCAAACTTCCTTTATAACGCGCTGTATTTCCTTTAGGTCCTCAAAGGTTTCGGGTTTTCGGCGCGGGTCGCGAAGAAGCGCCGCGGGGTGATAAAGCGCGGTCATCTTTATGCCGCCCCTCTCCGTCCATTGTCCGTGCTCCGCCGAAATTTTAAAATCCTCACGGATAATCGACATTGCCGAAATTCTTCCCAAACAAACGATGATTTTCGGTTTTATAAGCCGTGTCTGCTCACGAAGCCACGGAATACAGGCATCTTTTTCAAGTCCGAGAGGGTCACGATTCTTTGGCGGACGGCACTTGACCATGTTGGCGATATATATATTTGTCCTGTTCAAATCAATTATCGAGAGCATGTCGTCCAGAAGCCTGCCGGCACGCCCCACAAAGGGCTGTCCGGTTAAATCCTCCTGCTCGCCGGGACCTTCTCCGATAAACAAAATCTCCGCGTTTTCGTTTCCCGCACCGAACACAACATTGGTTCTGGTTTCCCAGAGAGCGCATTTTTTGCAGTTCTCGCACGACGATTTCAGCGTTTCCCAGTCCATAAGCGGCTTATCCCCCAAACTTATTTTACCCGCTCATGATAGCACAAACCAAGAAAAATATAAAGCGCTAATTTCGACAAAAATTCTTCGTCTTTGTATATGTTCAGAGTTGCTTTGGTTTCGGCAGGTGTATGCTGATTCTGGTGCCGATTTCCTCACGGCTGACAACCTCGAAATATCCGCTGTGTCTGTCAACTATCCATTTTGCTATCGACAGACCAAGTCCCGTGCCGCCCTGTGCTCTGCCTCGAGCCGGATCCGAGCGGTAGAAGCGGTCGAAAATGTGTGACATGTCCGCTCCCGCGATGCCGATGCCGTTATCCTGAACGACTATGGTGGGCGCTCCTGTGTTATCCAATATTGCCTTCAAGGTTATTAAATTCCCCTCAGGCGTATATTTTGCTGCATTGTCCACAAGTATTCTTGTCGCCTGCTTGAGCATGGCAAGGTCGCCCTCTGCGCTTATCTCGTCTTTTGCCGAAATTTCCCATTTGTGTGAGGAGTCTATCATCACCGACTCCTCATATACCTCGCGAAGCATATCCGAAAGTGAAAACTTTTCAAAATTAAGCTTGGTTCTCCCGCTGTCGCCTCGGGCAAGGAACAAAAGCTGCTCGACAAGCTTATTCATGTGCTCGGTTTCAGTCTTAATCGCTGAAATTGACTCGTCAAGAATTTTCTCGTCCTTTTTCCCCCAGCGGTCGAGCATATCGGTGTAGCCCTTGACAACCGCTATGGGCGTGCGAAGCTCGTGGGATGCGTCCGAAACAAAGCGTATCTGCTGACTGTAGCTGTCGCGTGTGCGCTTTATAAGGCTGTTTATCGCGTTCTCCAGTCCCTGAAGATCCTTGTCGCCAGTTTGGAGCTGCGCGTCAGGCGAATCGGCCTTAAGGCTGTCAATCGCACTTTCAAGCTTGTGTATCTGCTGCTCGTCATAGCTGTCGGTTCCCGCTGAAAGCCCCGGTGCGGCG
Organism: Clostridia bacterium; assembly: GCA_009929315.1. Taxonomy (GTDB): domain Bacteria; phylum Bacillota; class Clostridia; order Oscillospirales; family Oscillospiraceae; genus UBA2658. The sequence continues at coordinate 219,173 of SAAS01000003.1, read as the reverse complement.
GAGCTTAAGTTTCCGTCGGAACTAAGCTTCATCGCCGTGTCGGCAAGCTTTGTAAGCGGCGCGAGCTGCTTAGATATCTGTGCCTTCGCGAAGAGCCTTGAAAACAGAGAAACAATACCGTTAAACACTCCCGCCAGAAGTAACCCGACAATAGCCACATAGAAATATACGGTCGCGTCAACCGCTCTGGGAAGCTTTGAGGCGCTGTCCATAACGTACCGCAGCTTGGGCAGGAATAATACTCCCGAAGACGAAAAGTCAAGCCTGCGAGTTACCTCGCCCCAAAGGCGAATCGGGTCATAAATTCCCGTATAGGAGCTGTCCTGGATATAGCAAAAGCCGAAAACAAGCAACACCAGAGTAAAGACCCCCGAAAAGAAGAGAGCCGTCTTCACCCTTTTTATTTGAAGCGTTTGTAATCTTGCCGTGGTAGAGGCGTCCTTCGCGGGCCTTTTTTTCGGTTCGTTACTCATGCCTTTTCATCCTTTATGACATATCCGATTCCACGAACGGTACGAATCATATTTATCCCGTAAACATCGTCGATTTTGCCTCGGATATACCGCACATACACGTCGACAACATTTGTTTCACCCATATAGTCATAGCCCCAGACCCGCTCGATAAAGGTTTCGCGTGAAAGTACAATGTTTTTGTTTAAAAGCATCAGCTCAAGCATCATAAATTCACGCTTTGTGAGGTCAATCGGCTTGCCGTCGTAATTAACCGTGTGGCTTAAGCTGTCAAGCGTTAGTTTTTCCCAGCTAAGCGTCTTGTGATTGTCCGAACTTTCGCTGCTCTCCTTTTTTCGGAGAGTAACTCGGATACGGGCCAAAAGTTCCTCGATGGCGAAGGGCTTTGTAACATAGTCGTCCGCGCCCATGTCAAGCCCCGAAACCTTGTCCATAACGGCGTCACGCGCAGTCAGCATAATTACGGGCACGTCCGAGCTTTTTCGAAGGCGCCTTATCACCTCAAGTCCGTTAAGACCGGGCAGCATAATATCAAGCAGTATTATCGCAAAACCGCCTTCGAGCGCAAGGTCAAGCCCCTCGCGCCCGTCAGCGGATTTAGTTACCTCATAGCCCTCATGCGTCAGCTCCAGTTCCAGAAAGCGGGCGATTTTTTCCTCGTCTTCAATTATCAGTATTCTGGAAGGCATAAGCATTCTCCTTAAATCATCGAAATGTCTTTGTGGAGCAGTATCGGGCGTTTAAAAAACTTAGTTTGCTTTGAACTCGCTTTTTATATTGTCGGCAATATCGGTTGCTTTGCCCATGGCGGAGTTAACGCTTTCCTTGCCCAGTTCATTCCCCGAGAAGGAGAAACGGCAGCCGAAGAAGAGCGCGACAATCATAAGCGGAATAATTACCCAGAAGCAGAAGATAAGCAGTACAACAAAAGCGGTAACGGGTATTTCCAGCTTCTTCTCATTGTTTTTTTGCATAATCAGACTGTTTTTGTTGCCCTTATCAAAAACACTTTTGAGCCACTCGCCAATGCTCTTGGTTGTTTTCTTAAAGTTTTCACCTGCTGTGCTTTTTTTCTCGCCCTGATTATTTTGCTGATTCTGTTGAGACTGCTGATTTTGCTGATAATCGTTTGAGGCGCCGCTTGTGGTGTACTGCGCGGTTTTTCCGCCGTTCACCCTGCCCTGTGCTTCGAGTTGGATGAGTGCCTCGAGAATATCCCAATCGTTTTTCTCAAGCGCCTGCTTTGCCTCGCCGTAGCTAAGCCCTGTCTTTTCCACGAGTTTTTCCACGAGTTCCAGATTTTGTGACATTTTATTTTCCTCCGTCTTTCTTAGTGTGGCTCCATTATGGCGCGGAAGTCTTAAAATCCAAGCCCCAAAAAGATTAGAAAACCATTAAAAAAGACTTTAATTTCTATAATTTGCCGGAAAATTCTCGTTTTTCCTCAGATTGTGCCGAGCTAATTTTATCATATTAAATGCCCGCAAACAATTACATAGACAAAAAAAGAGCAAGGATCACGTGAATGTGACCCTTGCTCCTATTATACTGCTCAAATTATTGCATAATATAGTCCGAAAAATCAGGATAAATAATGCTGACGGCATCGCCCGTGGCATTAACCGTACTGTTATATGTATATACGCAGTTAAAATGAACAACTTGACCCTCATATGTACCTGTCAAAGTATAATTTACTGATATATCAACTGTCTTTAACTCTCCGAGAGTATTAACGCCGATCTTAATGCTGCTGCTGTTTACAGTCACATCCGTTACAGTTAAGCCTTCAAAATCGGATTGAATCGAATCCAAATTAGGCTCAATCGAGGAAAGTGTAATGTTGTATTCTTTTCCGTAGGCTGTCGGAGTACAAGTGATGCTTTTTATTTCGCCCATCGCATAAAGCGGCGGCTCGGTCAGATAGTACTCCTCATAAAGCATTTCCTCAATATCGCTGTCATCAACGTTTGCTTTTACTTTCATTGAGCCTTCTTTATAGTAAACAACACCATTTTTAAGCCAATAGCTGACACTGTATACGTTATCCCCGTCGGAGGTCGTCCTTATCGATTCGATTGCGGTATAATCCGAATTATTGATATATTTCGAGATTAGTTTTCTTTCAAGTTGAATACTTGTCTTGAGCTCAGTGCTTGAGAAGGTCTTTTTTTCGTTCACTGTCATGCTGACCGAAGGCTCGTTATACCAGCTGCTGTATCCATACAGATATTCGTTATAATATTGAACTTTTAACAGCAAAGCGGCTGCGTTTTCCCTTGAAACGGAACCGTCGGAAATAAGCTTTTCAAGAAGCGTTTTGTCCCCTTCGCTCATATAAGTTCCAAGCGCCTCGTACGAGACAGCAACTGCATGATCCCTGAGAAATACATCATCTTCCCACACACTGGCGAAAATTCCGATATATTCTGCGTAATCCACCGAATTATCGAAGGTGAAATCGCCGTCAGCAGCGTCGCTGTATCCCAGAGCGCGCAGAACAAAGGTACAGAACATTTTAGCGCTGCACTGCCCCGTAGCTCCGTAAGAGGTATCGGATAAGCCCTTTGTCAGGCCGTTTGAATAGAGCCATGCGATATATGGATTTGCCCATTGGGGAACATCGGTAAAGGGATGGCTGATTGTTCCGGCGGCATACTGCGCCTTTGCTTTACTCTCCGCTCCCAGAAGGCGAACGAGAATAACGGCGGCTTCCGTACGCGTCGGAGCTCGGTCGAGGTCAAAGCCCGTATCCGTTCCCTGAAAAAGTCCGATGGTTTTCAGTTCCTGCGCCACGCTGTCGTATTGAGAAGCGAATGCTGCTGTGGAAAGCATACTTGAAATAAGTGCAACAAGCACTGCCATTAGAAATATTCCACCAATTTTCTTCATATAATCCCTCTCATTTTATTGATTATTGCTATAATTATAGTTCATTTCTCCTGAATTGTAAAGTAATTGTTAAATTTTGTTATTATTCACAACGATTTCTTTTTTCCGTGTACATTTATACGAAAAAAACCGCAGAGCGACAGGCTCTGCGGTTAATATTTGTCATTATTCAATAATGAAAATTGTGCGCCTTTTCGAGCACCATGTCTTTGACCTTCATTAGTCGTACCTTGGATGAGCGGTCGTTTTCCTCAAGCTTCATGGAAATATACTTGATGTTCTCCTGACATTCGGGAATCATGACGTATTCCAAGGCGTTTACGCGGCGGCGCGTCTTTTCGATTTCCTGTGCCATGAGCTGCATTGTCTTTTCAACCTGGGCAAGCTCCAGCATATCCGCAAAAACCTGCGAGAGCTTTGAAAGAGCGTCGTCAAGCTCGCCTGAGGTCTGCGCGAAGCCGTAAGGATAAATGTCGCCCGTGTCCGCGGTCTTTGTTTTAAAGTCGTAGACGGGGACATTAACGCTCATGACGTTTTTATACTGCATTGAAAGCTCAACGCTCTGGCGCGGATATAAAATTGCCTGCTCCAGCATATCGGGGGACATAATGGCTGACGCTACCGTAAGCGCGGAAAAAGCCTCGGTCATCCCCTGCTCGACTCTTGTGCGAAGCTCACGGTTTTTGCGGACAACCTCCATGAAACGGCGCATAAGTTCATCGCGCTTGTCTTTAAGAAGCTTATGCCCGCGCATAGCCGTCTTTAGGCGCGTTTTCTGTTGGTTTAAGACCATTCTGGTCGGGGTTATCGCTGCTTTCGGCATTTTTTCACCTCAATCAAGGAACGCAATCTTTTTCGCCCATGTGCTAAGAAAATCGTTACTGCTTCTTGGGCAAATATTTCTCAATGTGCTCTGTCTTAACGCGCTTGAGCTCGGAAGTCGGCAGAATTGATAAAAGCTCCCAGCCCAAATTAAGGGTCTCTTCAATCGAGCGGTTAACATCGTTGCCCTGGCTGACATAGCTTTTTTCAAACGCGTCGGAGAACTTTGCGTAGAGCTTGTCGACATCGGTAAGCGCCGCCTCGCCCAGAATCGTCATGAGTTCCTTTGCTTCCTTACCCCTTGCGTAGGCCGCGAAAAGCTGGTTCATTGTCCCCGAATGGTCCTCTCGGGTCTTACCCTCGCCGACGCCCTTGTCCTTAAGACGGCTGAGGGAGGGAAGCACATCCACGGGAGGAACAACGCCTTTTCTGTAAAGCTCGCGGGAGAGGATAATCTGTCCCTCGGTGATGTAGCCTGTAAGGTCGGGAATCGGGTGGGTCTTATCGTCCTCGGGCATAGTCAGAATGGGAATCATAGTTATCGAGCCTTTTTTGCCGATACGGCGGCCTGCACGCTCGTAAATAGTCGCAAGGTCGGTGTAGAGGTAGCCGGGATAGCCGCGGCGTCCGGGAACTTCCTTTTTCGCGGCGGAAACCTCACGAAGCGCCTCGGCGTAGTTTGTGATGTCCGTCATGATGACAAGAACATGCATGTCCTTTTCAAAGGCCAGATACTCGGCGGCGGTGAGCGCCATACGCGGGGTCGCGATACGCTCGACTGCGGGGTCGTTTGCAAGGTTTGTAAACAGCACGGTGCGGTCGATAGCGCCCGTTCTGCGGAACTCGGAAACGAAGTACTCCGCTTCCTCAAAGGTTATACCGATAGCGGCAAAGACAACTGCAAAGTTTGTTTCTCCGCCCAGAACCTTTGCCTGACGCGCAATCTGCGCGGCAAGCGCTGCGTGGGGCAAACCTGAGCCTGAGAATATCGGCAGCTTCTGTCCGCGGACCAGCGTGTTAAGCCCGTCAATGGAAGAAACGCCCGTCTGAATGAACTCGTTGGGGTAGTCGCGCGCGGCAGGGTTCATCGGAAGTCCGTTAATATCGTGGTGCGCCTCGGCAAGAATTTCGGGACCGCCGTCAATCGGTCTGCCCATACCGTCAAAAACGCGTCCGAGCATATCCTCCGAAACGGCAAGCTCAAGCGTGTGGCCTAAAAAGCGAACCTTGCTCTCCTTAAGGTTAATTCCTGCGGCGCTTTCAAAAAGCTGGACGACGGCCGTGTCGCCGTCAACCTCGAGCACCTTGCACTGGCGGGTTTCGCCGTTCGGAAGCTCGATTTCGGCGAGCTCGTTGTAGCTGACACCCTCGACCTGTGAAACCATCATTAAGGGACTGGCTATTTCTCGAATGGTTTTATATTCTCTGATCATAGCTCCTCACCCCCCGCGGCAATTTCACTTATTCGGGTTTTCATATCCTCCGCAATACGTTTATAGGTTTCCTTGTATTCATTTTCCGGGACATGTTTCGCTCTGCCGATTTGTTCGCGTGCCGGAATTGCGAAGAGTTTATTTAGTTGAGCACCCTGTTCCATGGCTTTGCGGCACAGGGCGTCATAATCGAGAATCATTTGAAGTAAAATTGACTGACGCTCATAAGAAGAATAGCTGTCAACATCGACAAAGGCGTTCTGCTGAAGGAAATCTTCTCGAATCATCTTGGCGGTTTCAAGCGTCAGCCTGTCGCCGAGGGAGAGCGCGTCCTGTCCGACGAGCTTGACAATTTCCTGAAGGCTTGCTTCCTCCTGTAAAATTCCCATTGTCTTCTCGCGGTTCTGCATGAACTTAACGCCGAGTTCGCTGTCATACCACTTCTTCAGGCCGTCGACATACAGTGAATAACTTGTCAGCCAGTTGATTGCGGGGAAGTGTCTTGCGTAGGCAAGGCCGGAATCAAGTCCCCAGAAGACTTTGACTATTCGCATAGTGGCCTGAGAAACAGGCTCCGAGGTGTCGCCGCCCGGAGGCGAAACTGCGCCGATAGCGGTCAGAGTACCGCGTCTGTCCTCCGCACCGAGGCACTCGACAACGCCCGCGCGCTCGTAAAACTGCGCAAGTCGGGAGGCAAGATAAGCGGGATAGCCCTCTTCGCCGGGCATTTCCTCCAAACGACCCGACATTTCGCGCAGAGCTTCCGCCCAGCGTGAGGTGGAGTCCGCGATAACCGCAACGTCATAGCCCATGTCGCGGAAATACTCCGCTATGGTTATGCCTGTGTATATGGAAGCCTCACGCGCCGCAACAGGCATGTCGGAGGTGTTGGCTATCAAAACCGTGCGCTTCATAAGCGGCTCGCCGTTGCGCGGGTCCTTTAGCTCGGGGAACTCCATCAGAACGTCGGTCATCTCGTTGCCGCGCTCGCCGCAGCCGATATAGACAACCACGTCAACGTCCGACCACTTAGCGAGCTGGTGCTGAACAACGGTTTTTCCGCTTCCGAAGGGGCCGGGAACGGCAGCCGTGCCGCCCTTTGCAAGGGGAAACAGGGTGTCAATTACTCGCTGTCCGCTGCAAAGAGGTCTCGTGGGGACGTATTTTTTAATATAGGGGCGGCTCTTTCGCACGGGCCACTTCTGCATGAGAGTCAGCCTGTGGTTTTCGCCGTTGTCGCCCTTGACAAGGCAGACCGTGTCAAGAACCGTGAAGCTGCCGGCCTGAATGGAGCCGACAGTGCCGGAAACACCGACAGGAACCATAATTTTATGCAAAATCGCCGTGGTTTCCTGAACCGTTCCGATTATATCGCCCGCAATCACTTTATCGCCGACGGCGACAGTCGGGACAAACTCCCAGAGCTTTTCACGATTAAGCGCCGGAACATCGACGCCTCTCGAGATTGTTGCTCCCGTCATCTTGCGGATTTCCGTAAGAGGGCGCTGAATCCCGTCATATATTCCGTCCAGCATTCCGGGTCCGAGTTCCACCGAAAGAGGGTAGCCCGTTGTTTCAACAGAGGCGCCGGGTCCGAGTCCGCTGGTTTCCTCATAAACCTGAATGGAAGCGGAGTCGCCGGTCATGTTGAGTATTTCGCCTATCAGCCTCTGCTTGCCGACGCGGACAACGTCGGACACGTTTGCGTCCGAGAGCCCCTCCGCAACAACAAGAGGTCCTGATACTTTGGTTACTTTTCCGCTCATTTACATACCTCCTAAAGGATATCGCTGCCGACAGCGCGCAAAACTGCGCTCTGAAGGGCGCTTTGTCCGAGTCCAAGTGAACCTTCCCTGCCCGGAATCAGGATTATGGCAGGAGTGGGGACGTCCTTGTATTTTTCAATCTCCGCCGCAAGAGCCTTGTAAAAAGTTTCCTCGACGTAGATTATGGCATAGTTGTCGGTTTCCTTCGTGAGCTTTCTGAAGGCGGCGTGTGCCTCATCATCCCCCAGAACGGGGAAGGCGTCGAGCCCCAGAGCCTTAAAGCCCATAACTGTTTCCCGCCCGCCTATGACTGCAATTTTAAGCACAAATATCACGCAGCCTTTCCCGGATAAGCGATGGCTCAACGCCCGAAAGCTTACCCGACAGTATCATTCTTGCCGCCGTAATCTCATTTTCCAGACCCGCTATATAGGCAATTACGGGCGCCGCGCCAAAGCTAATATCCCTTGCCCCGGCGAAAAAGTTTATCAGTACGTTATCACAGCTCTTTTCAAACTCGGTAAGCCTTCCGCCGTGAAGTGCCTCCTGCCCGAGAGCGGCCGCCTGACTGAACGGAGAATGTAAATACAGTGCTTCGAAGCCCTCGTCATGAGCGACAGCTTCAATGAGCTTAGCCGAGTCAATGCTTCCGCCTTCTATAAGCGCGTTTTTAAGAAACTCCGAATCCCTGCCCATACGGAGCGTTCTGACAGTTGCCCGCAGATTAGCGCCGTCAATGGTAAGGTTTACATAATCTGATAGGAACGGGGAATACAGTTTCCCTGCCGTTTCCTTCATTTCTTCAAAATATGCTCTGTCCAGAATGAAATCCGCAAGCTGGGCGTTTTCCGTACGCTTCAATACGCCTCTTGCCTCTTCAAGCGCTTTTCCAAGTCTTTTTGGCAAAGCCTCATAATCCTCAGTCTGATAGGCGTCGATCAGCCTTTCGACGCTCACCATACCCGAATCCGAAAGAAGATACCTTCCGTCGACATTGGCGCTCTCCGCCTTTATTAAAACCTTAGCGTTGTGATAGTCGTATTTAAGGCAAAACGCGTCCAAAACCGAGTGTTCGGGAATGAGCTGGCGTATTTCCTCAAAGATTTCCGTTCTGTGCTTGTTGAGAGCCTTTTCGAGCGCTGAGGCCGCCATGCCGGACATATCCGCATAGCCGCATTCCATGAGCATTTTAGCCGCATCTTCAAAATTCTGTGCGTCCAGCATACGATCCATCTTGTCCTTCGTCAGCTTCTTTGGCTCTTTCGCCCGAAGCGCCGAGGTCAAATAGAGATAATCGTAGTCGGTAATTTTCTTGTCTGACAAGCGTTTTCCTCCTTGCCGCAGGTTTTTATTGAGTCCGAGTTCAGACTTCTTCCGCGAAAAGCAGCTCGGCAAGCTGCGGTGCAAGCTCGCTCTTTGAAAGCTCAACGAGCTTTTCAACGGTGCAGTTGACTTCAATATCGCCCTGCTTTACCATTAGTCCGCCACGAAAGCTCCCCGTCTTTTCACTTATTGTGAGCTTGGGGAGAAGTCCTCTGTTTTTTAAAAGCTCATTAGCGGCTTTTGTCACGGCTTTTGCGCAGGAAGCCTTGTCCTTTGCGTTAAACACCAGCTCTTCAAGTCCCGTAACGGCAGCTTTTGCGGCCTGTTTGGAGAGAAAATCAACGTACTTATTCTCAGGCAGAGCGCAGAGCCCCGCAATGGAGAGGTCAAAGATGTGGGCAATTGTCTCCTGCTTCATGGCAAGCATACTCTTTTTCGCCTCCATATCCGCAGTTCCCGCGAGGCGCTTGACCTGAGTCTCACAGTCCTTTGTCCCTTCGCCGATAAGCCTCCAGTATTCCTCCTGAGCCTTGGCGTTAAATTCATCCTTAATAGCTTTGCATTTTTCAGCCGTTTCCGCCTGCAGGGCACTGATTTCCTCACGGGCTTCCGCCGCGATTCGCTCGGTAATTTTATTTATTCCGTCCATTATAGTATTCCCACAATCACTTAGCAGCGCTTGAAACGCCGATAAGCATTATAAAGGAAGCAAGGAAGGAAAGTATGGCGTAGAACTCGACGATAACGCAGAGCATAACTCCCTTGCCCATGCTGTCGGGCTGCTTTGCAAGAAGGTGGACTGAACTGACTGCAACGCGTCCCTGATATATTGCGGAAATAGTGCCGCCGATTGCGATGGGAAGGCAGGCAGCAGCATAAAGAAGACCGACGCTAATAGGCATTCCGACAGCGGTTCCCGCCATAACGCCCATCTGGATAATGCAGATAAACCAAATAACGAAGCCGTAAAGTCCCTGTGTTCCAGGAATAACCTGCAAAATCAAAGCTTTTGAAAACAAGTCGGGCTTCTCTCTTAAAATTCCCGCTCCGGCTTCACCTGCCATACCTGTTCCCTTTGCGCTTCCGACGCAGCAAAGAACCGCCGCAAGACCGCTGCCAAGAATACCGATCAGCATTCCGCCGAACTTAGTAATGAACTCTTCCATGTGTTAGTCCTCCTCAATTATGTTGAAATAGTTTGTCTTAACTGCAAGCGGACGGAAGGCTTTTCCGCCCTCGCGGTAAAATTTACCGAAAAATTCAAGATATTGCAAACGCAGAGAATGGACAAAAGCTCCGATAAGACTGAGCGCGAGGTTGAGCGACTGTCCCAGAATGAAAAGAACAATAAATGCGATTATGCTTCCTGTCATCGCGCCGAGAGTGTTAAACACGCTCGCGATAACCGCGCCCGCCAGCATCAGCGCCATCAGTCGGCAGTAGGAGAGCACATCTCCGAACCAACCGCTCGCAACGCTGTAAAGACCGAAGATTCCGTTGCCGATTTTCCCGCCGATTGAAGGGCTTGACCTGCCCTGAGTGGCAACTATCATAATCGCTCCCGCTATTGCCACATACCAGGTGACGCCCAGTGCGCCGAGCGCTATTCCCGCGAAAAACAGCCACAGCGAACCGACATCAAAGATCGCGTCCAGCCATTGACCGTCACGGATAAGCATATATCCGTTGATTGCGGTTCCGATAATAAGCTGAACAAAGCCGATGGCAAGTGCACCGATAAGCACCTGGAGGGGGTTATTCAGCGGGTCAATAAGGGCGGGTATGCTGATAGTGTGTCCGTACATTCCCGCAAGTTTTGCTATCGCATCTCCGAAAAACGAGCCGGAGAGAAGTCCGAACAGCATTGTCGAGACTCCGCAAATCATCAGAAGTCCGACAGCTCTCGTTTGCGTTCCTTTCGGCTTTGCCTTGCTTTTATAGAGAAGAGCTCCGAAAAACAGCAGCATTCCGTAACCCAAGTCGGCCAGAATGATACCGAAAAACATTGAGAAAAATATCATAAGGAAGGGATTGGGGTCAATGCCGTTATACGCCGGCAGATTGTACATCTCCGTCAGCATTGAGTAAGGCGCAGTTAAGGCGTTGTTGCGAAGATTTACAGGAACCTCGGACGTATCCTCCGCTGAGGGCTCAGAGCTTTCCCATGCGCAGTTAAAGTTCGCAAGTACGTTCCCGAGCTGTTTTTCCATTGCTTGCGGTACCCAGCCTTCCAGACTGAAGGTCGCCTGCGTGCAGAGAAGCCTTTCCGAATTTTCGGCCCGTCCCGTTTTCGTGAGCAGTTTGTCCGCACAAAGCTCCAGCTCGTCCCTTTTTTGGGCTGCCTCGGTTATTTGAGCCGACACCTCTTCCTTCTCACGTCCGAGCTCCTCAAGCTTGAGTTCGAGATTTTGAATGTTCTCCTGTGCCGTTCCGCGAAGTCCCGCGGCGGAGGAAGGTGCGAAGCCAAAGCTTCGTACAAGCTCCAAAACCCTCGCTTTATCTTCCTTCATTCCGATCAGCACAAGATAATACGCGTTTTTGTCGGAGGAAATCTCGATTAAGCTGCTTTCGCCCTCCTGCGAGTAAAGCGCTTTCTCAAGCGCGGAGAGTTTAACGGAGGTGGGCAGAATACCCGTCGTCACAAAGCAGCTTTTGGTTTCCGAAAAGTCAAAAGGTATATCTAGCTTTTCCCAAGGCCTAAGCGATTCGACGAGTCCCTTAAGCCTGCTTTCCTCGGCGGCGATGTGCTTAAGGCTGTCCTCCATTCTTATCAGCTTTCGGGCAAGCCCTGAACTTGCTTCAATTGAACTCTCGTCCATCACGGATGCCGCGGAGGCTTCCGGTTTGGGTGTAAACAAGCCTTTCTTTGCCGGAGAGTATTTGTTTAAAATCTCAAGGGCAGCCAGCAGCTTGTCATATTCCGCTTTGCACTCGTTAAGGCCTGCGCTTTCCCTGGAAAAATATGCTGCCTCCTGCGATTCCGGCTCCGCTTCCTCGGGTTCCGAGATGTGGACACAGCCTAAAAGCATAAGCTCACGCAAAATCGCCTCACGTTCGGATTTTACAGCCGTCAGCTGAAGCTTTTTCATTTTTTCAATGGCCATCAGCTGTTCACAATCCTTTCGATGACGAGCGACACCGCGCGCTCCGTTCTGCTCTTTGCACGGACGAGCATAGAGGCTTTGCGGTTTTCTGTTTTCCGTGAAAGCTCTTGTGCAGACTCTTTCGCTTTTTCTTCCGCTCTGTGTCTGAGATCCAAAAGCTCTTCCTGAGCTTTCTTTGCGGCATTTTCAAGAGCCAGTTTCCCGCTCTCCTCTGCTTCCGCTGTAAGCTTTTTTGAAAGAGCGACCGCCTCGGCCTTCGCTGTTCGCGCCAGTTCTTCAGCTTCGCTGATTGCCTTGATAGCTTCAAGTGTCATTCCAGTAACACCCCCAATACAAGCCGGATTCTTTGAATTTGGTATAAAAACAAACGTACATAACGGGAGGACATCAGGTTTGTCGGTCAATCCTTTCCGTTATTTACCGCAATTTAGGTTATTGTAATCTATATTTGCCGGAATTGCAAGGGTCAACACCTACATATTGTTACCTTGCCCATCAATTTCATTATTATGCCGGTGCTCTTTGTGCTAATGCGACATAGCAAAAGACGAGCATCTCAAAAATTTTAAATATGACAATTCGCTCTTGATATCAGCCATAATGTCATATATAATTTGATTTTGTAGAAACATGAGTTTAGCGCTCAAAAATTATACGGAGGTCGGAGGAATTCACTTATGTCTGAACCCATATATAAACGCAGAATCGGCGACCGAAAAGACGGACGACTGATCCGCAATTATCCCCCCTATAACAAGCTTACACCTTTTGTAATGAAAGCCCGTAACGATGCCTCAAACTATTTCAGCGACAGTATCGAAGTCACCGAAATCGACCGCTGGCTCAGAGAGAAGCGTTCCGAGGGCTACAAGGGCATGGGCATGCTCCATCTGTTTTTGGCGGCTTATGTGAGAACAGTCGCTTATCGTCCTGCTTTAAATCGCTTTGTTTCCGGTCAAAAAGTTTATGCCCGTCACGAGATTGAGGTTCTGATGACCGTTAAGCGAGCTCTGACAGACGATTCCGAAGAGACCACAATAAAGGCAAAGTTTTTACCGTCAGACACAGTTTTTGACGTATACCGCAAAATAAACGAGCAAATTGATGAAATTAAGGCAAACGATGAGGCAAACGACACAGACAAGCTGGCCACGGCCTTCGCGCGTTTTCCTCGAATAATTATCAACGCAATCATCGGAACGATAAAGCTTCTTGATTATTTTGGCTGGCTTCCCCAATCAATTCTTGATGCAAGTCCCTTCCACGGCTCAATGATTATCACCGACCTCGGCTCAATAGGTATTCCCCCAATTCACCATCATCTTTACAACATGGGAAATCTTCCTTTGTTCCTCGCCTTCGGTGCAAAGCGCCATACGGTTGAGCTTGATGCCTCGGGTCGTCCGGTTGAGAGAAAGTACATCGACTTTAACGTAACGACGGACGAACGTATCTGCGATGGATTTTACCACGCAAGCTCCTTTAAGTATCTCAAGTATTACCTGCGCAATCCCCGTCTGCTTGAGGCTCCCCCCGAGAAGGTCATTCAGGACATTTTCTAAAATTATATTGCAAAAAAGAACTGCCGCAATTCGAAATTTGCGGCAGTTCTTTTTTGTTTATTCGTAGAGCTTTATATTTGAACTGTAACAGAAATAGGTCCAACCCAAATACTTGTCGTAAAACGCTGTTTGTGCTCCCCCGCCCTGAACGAAGTTTGCCTGAAAAACAACCGAGGGTTCGAGAAGCCGTTCACCGTTTAACAATCTCAGCGCGGCGTTCACACAGCGCTCGGACGGTAAAAGGTTATTGAAATAACGGCTGTTTGCTCCGTAGTATTGACCGGGCTGCTCAAGAACCTCCTTGATTGTGTTTGGAAATTCGGGGCTTGCTACTCTGTTGAGAACAACTTCGCCCACACACATCTTCCATTCGTCGCTGAGCCAAACCGAGCCAGCCTCGGCGTAAATGATTTTTGAAAGAAGCATAAGATCTTCAAAAGTATAGCTTTCTTCTTCCAGTCCCAATGTGCTGATTTTTTCGTTGCGGGCTTGCTGTGCCAGAAGTCCGGCTTCGTAATCTCCTGTTACGGCTGCTTCAATCATCTGCCCCGAATAATCAACATCGGCTGAAAAGGTGCTTGCAACTGTGCCCGAGTCGTCATAGGCTGCTTTTGCGTAGCCGCTTAAAACCAAGGTCAGCGCGAGTACAGGTATAATAGTTAAAAGTTTTTTCATGGATAACCTCCTAATATCACTTTCTATCCTTGTGGTGAGGGGAGTTCATTGCGTTTCGGCTCAATCCGATATTTGCAATTATAGCTTCGAGGACTTCAAGAATAATGTCGGTTTGCGCAGCTGAACCCGCAAGTTTTCCAACATACCTAATATTTCCAAGAATCCCCCACAAAAGGTTTAGTTAGTCGTATTTTTAGTTCATTGTTCCCCACTTTCGTGAATATTTCTGTTGTTTTTGCCTGAGCACGTCGCTCATGTTAGCAAAGAATCTCAAGTAAAGCAATAGTTGTTAACTAATTAACGTAATCTTTAGTAATATTACCAGATATTTTTGTTACTATTTTGTTGCCATTTGTAAATATTACACCTCATTTGCAAGCACCCCTGCAAATCTTTCGTTTTACCGGATTACCAAAAATAACACAAAAAAATTGGCGTTTACATAAAAAAAGGCACCCAAAGCCGATGTTCACTAAATAGTGACAATCAAGGTTCGGGTGCGGCTATATTTTGTGTTTTTATGTCATACTGAATCTATTGCCCGCGAAAGACAAACTCACACCCAAAGTGCAGAGAACCCTCGTGGAAGCCCTGAATGATATAGCCCTTCTCGGTGTTTCCCCCTCTTATCTCAAGGGTATCATCGAGCTTTGTTTCCTTGTTGAAGTTTACGACCAAATCCTCGATTTCACGGTTTCTAAACTCTTCGGGAAGAAAATCGAGAGCAATTCTGCTGTATGCGGAGTTGTTGACATGGCAGTTGCAGTCAAGGTCAGTGTAATAAATAGGTCTTTGCCCGATAATCGGCAATTCCTCTTCGGGTACAATTTTTTTGCACTCCGGAGCGTCGGCTGCTTCATCAAAACATCTTGTGGTGACGACGGGATGCTCCGTCGAATCAAGGACTTTGTGCTCAATCAGATCGATATAGACCCATGTGCCGGAGATGGAGGCAATAAGCTCCCCCTCCGGAGAGCGAACGTCGCCGTCTCGATAAAAGAACTTCCCTTCCGCTTTCCGAAACCATGTGCGAAAAATGAGGGTTTCGTTGACGCAGGGCGTTCTGTGAAGTCTTAAGCTCATTCTGGTTATCAAATAAACTCTTCCGCTGCTGACCAGCGCCTCGTGAGTGCGACCTTTTGCTTGAGATTCGTCCCCGGCTATCTCTGAAAATATTCCAAGCAAGTAGTGGGGAAATACCTTTCTTTCGGTGTTGCAGTCCAAATAATTAACCGTCAGTTCTCTTTTATAATAGGTTCCGTCAAACCATCTGTCAGGCATGAGTATCCTCCAAGTGTGATTTTTTATCTCTCGCTACAAGCAGAATTTGCAGCCGAAGTGCAGCGTATCGTTAGAAATTCCCTGTAATATATATCCTTTTTCCGTTTCCGCTCCGCAGATTTCCAGCGTTTCGTTTGGCTTCGTTTCCATGAAATAGTTAATCGAAAAATCCCTTATTTCCCGACCCCTTAACGCTTCTGGAAGAAAATCAACCGCGATTTTTCCGTATACGGCGTTATTAACATGCCCGTTTCCGTCCAAATCCGAAAAATAAACGGGTCTCTGCCCCAGAAGCGGCATTTCGTCCGTTTTTCGGAGCTTTTCGCAGTCTGGACAAGCCGATTTGCGCAAATCCGTCTGACGGCTTCCCTCAGCTAATAGCGTGGGTCTAAGCACTTCTCTTGACATTATGTCAACCAGAAACCATTGGCTTGAGCCTGAAACCAGCAGCTCTCCGCTCTCGCTTTTTATCTCATAGTCACGGAGAAAATATGGTCCCCTGATCGTTCTTTCCCATGTACTGGCGATTACCCTGTCAAGATGAACGGGCATTGAAGCAAAGTTTAATCTCACACGCGAGAGCAGCAGAGCCCGCCCTTTTGCGCGAAGATATTCAAAGCCAAGCCCACGCCTTTCATAGTCCTCTCCGGCAAGCTCTGAAAGAAGCTTCAAAACGGAATAGAGGCTCGCGTTCTTATTTAAATCGCAGTCTCCAAAACGAAATATAAATTTTCTTGAGAAGTACGCGCCGTCATACCACTGTTCCGACATCTCCTGACCCCCCTCACAGCAAATTGGCTTGCAGGTGCCCAAATTTAAGTTGAATGTTATTATAGACTTTTTCGCCGCAAAGCTCAAGTTTTTTGAATGTCAAAGCCAAAAAAATGAGAAATTTTTGCGTTTTACCTTTGTATTTTGAATTATTGGGTGTATAATGCAAAAAGTTTCATTAACATTGGAGGAACTTGAGATGCTAACACAGATTATTAACACCCTTAAAAACGACCGCAGAAAAATCGTTTTCACTGAAGGCGAAGACCCACGCATACTTGAAGCCGCCACTCGTCTCGTTGCCGACGGCATAATGGACGTTCTCCTTTGCGGCAACCCCGAAAAAGTCAAGGCCGCAGCCGCCGCAGGCGGATTTAAGATTGACGGCATTGAAATTGCCGACCCTGCCAATTACCCCGAAATGGACGCTATGGTCGACGCAATGGTCGAGCTTCGCAAGGGCAAGATGCCTGCCGAAGAGTGCCGTGCAGCGCTATCAAAAAGCAATTATTTCGGAACGATGCTCGTCAAAATGGGCAAGGCTGACGGTCTTCTCGGAGGCGCGACTTATTCAACCGCCGACACGGTTCGCCCCGCTCTCCAGATAGTAAAAACCAAGCCCGGTTCCCACCTCGTCAGCTCCTGCTTTATTCTTGTCCGCGGTGAGGAGCGGCTTGCAATGGGCGACTGCGCGATTAACATTGATTATCCCGACACAGTCGATAAGGACGGCACCGTAACCCTCAAGGGCAGCGCAAAGCTGGCGGAGGTCGCGATTGAAACCGCGAGAACCGCGAAGTTCTTCGGAATTGACCCCAAGGTTGCCGTTTTGAGCTTTTCCACAAAAGGCTCCGGCAAGGGCGGAACTGTTGATCTCTCCCGTGAGGCCACCGAAAAGGCAAAGGAGCTTGCTCCCGAGCTTGCAATTGACGGCGAATTGCAGTTTGACGCGGCCGTTTCCCCTGTTGTCGCCTCCACGAAGTGCAAGGGCTCTCCCGTTGCGGGTCAGGCAAACACCTTTATCTTCCCGAACATCGAGTCCGGCAATATCGGCTACAAAATTGCCCAGCGTCTGGGCGGCTTTGAGGCCTATGGTCCCATTCTTCAGGGACTTAACGCTCCGATTAACGATCTCTCCCGCGGCTGCAACGCCGATGAGGTCTATGCAATGGCTATCATCACCCTTGGCACTAAATAGGCTAAACGTCTTGCTTAGTTGCGCACAACGGGTCAGATTTTCTTGACAATTCTAATATTTTATGTATAATAGGATAGCTTGTCGATATCAGACGAGCTATCCTTGCCCCTATTATTGGGGCCACAGTCCAGAAGGAGGTGCTAAAATGGCAAAAACCACTGAAAAGTACGAGCTGATGTATATCATCAACCCCACCCTCAACGAAGAGGATACAGCAGCTGTCGTAGAAAAGTTCAAGGCCCTTGTCGAGCAGCACGGTACTATCGATGAGATGGAGCTTATGGGCAAGCGCAGACTTGCTTATGAGATTAACTATCTTACCGAAGGTTACTATGTTCTCATCAAGTTTTCCTCAAATCCCGATTTCCCCTCTGAGCTTGACCGTATCCTTGGTATCACTGACGGCGTAATTCGCAGCCTCATCACAGTTCGCTTCGAATAAGGGGGCGCATTATGCTCAACCACATTACACTTATGGGTCGTTTAACCCGTGATCCCGAACTGCGCTACACTCCGTCGGGAACAGCAGTTGCTTCTTTTTCTCTTGCCGTGGACCGCGATTTTGCCTCCAAAGACGGCGGAGATAAGCAGACTGACTTTATTGACATCGTAGCGTGGAGACAGACAGGCGAGTTTGTTTCCAAGTATTTCACGAAGGGCAGCATGGCCGTCGTAAGCGGACGTTTGCAGATTCGTGAGTGGCAGGACAAGGAAGGCAACAAACGCCGCACCGCTGAAGTCGTAGCCGATAATGTTTATTTCGGCGAAGGCAAGCACCGCGACGGCTCTGATGCAGGCACACACAGCGGCTCCGCCCCCCGTTCCTCGGGCAGCGCCCACGAAGGCGACTTCAAGGGTTCCGCATTTTCCGAGCTTGATAACGGAGACGGCGACCTGCCGTTCTAAACGTAAGATTTTCAAAATCTAAGATAGGAGGATACAGCCTTGGCATTTGATAACGGAAACAGCAGAGACAGAATGAATAAGAATCATAAGCGCAAAAAGGTTTGTCAGTTTTGCGCTGATAAGAGCGAGCATATAGACTACAAGGACACGGCGAAGCTTCGCCGCTTCCTCTCAGAGCGCGGCAAGATTTTGCCCCGCCGCACAACCGGAACCTGCGCTGCACATCAGCGTGAGCTCACTGAAGCAATCAAGAGGGCTCGTCAGATCGCTCTTCTGCCCTATGTAATGGACTAAGCGCTTTATTTAAGCCAAAGGACTTCGCAAATCGAAGCCGAAAAGTCCTCATAAAAAGCAGCCGAAAGGGCTTGCTGTCTAATTAGACAGCAAGCCCTTTTTATTTGTTTTCCGTTTCTTAAACCAGTTTCAGCGTGGCATATTGTCCAAGTAGCACACCGCCCAAGCACAGAAATAGGTTAAGACAAATATTCAAAATGCCGTGCTTTATATCCCCGGCGCTGAAAAGAGTCACGGTTTCATAGCTGAAGCTCGAAAAGGTCGTAAGTCCGCCCATAACGCCCGTGGTCAGAAACAGCTTCATATTGGGGGAGATGCTGTTCGTCGTCAGGCTCAGCTGCATGATTACACCGATTAGAAGGCCGCCGATGACGTTGACAAGCAAGGTTCCCCACGGAATCGGCGTTACCGCCATTTTTATTGAAATAAAGTAGCGAAGCGCCGCGCCTATAAAACCGCCGAGACCGACAAAGAGTAGTTTCTGCATCTATTTTTCCCCTGTAACTAAAGTTCTATTGGCGTTTCCACTTAACGCCCTGCGGGGTATCCTCAAGCACTATCCCCTTAGCCTTCAGCTCGTCGCGGATTCTATCAGCTTCAGCAAAGTTCTTGGCCTTTCTCGCCTGCTGACGTGCCTCGATAAGCTTTTCTACCTCAAGCTCAAGACTTTCCTCTTTTTTAGCAATCGGAAGTCCGATAACTCCCGCAAGCTCGTCAAAAATCTCGGCGCAGGCCTTGGAAAGCGCCTTTGTGGGGTTGGAGGCGGGGCTGACGGCCGCGTTAATTTCGCGCACCAGCTCAAATATTACCGCCACTGCGTCCGCAGTGTTGAGGTCATCGTCCATCACCTCGCAAAAACGCGTACGGTATTTGCCGAGCCCCTCGGCGACTTCGCGCTCCGCCGCCGTCATTTCGCCGTCAACTCCATTTTCGGCAAAGAAATCGAGGTTTGCCTTCGCGGTGGAAAGGCGCTCAAGCGCGTTATTCGCCTGAGTCAGAATATCCCCCGAGTAGTTAAGCGGGCTGCGGTAGTGGCTCATGAGCATGAACATACGGATAGAGTCGTAACCATAAACTCCCGCAGCCTCGCGGACGGTGAAGAAATTGTTTAAGGACTTGCTCATTTTTTTGTTGTCAACGCTGATAAAGCCGTTGTGCATCCAGTAGTTGACAAATTTGCAGCCGTTGGCGGCCTCAGACTGGGCAATCTCGTTCTCGTGGTGCGGGAAAATCAAGTCCTGTCCGCCGCAGTGAATGTCTATGGTTTCGCCGAGATAACGGTTACTCATAGCGCTGCATTCGATATGCCAGCCCGGTCTGCCTCGGCCCCAGGGCGATTCCCAATATGGCTCGTCGGGTTTTGCCGCCTTCCATAGAGCAAAGTCCATGGGGTTTTCCTTAATATCGGCAACATCAATTCTTGCCCCTGCCTGTAAGTCCTCAAGAGGCTGATGGCTGAGTTTTCCGTAGCCCTCAAATTTTGCTGTACGGTAATACACATCCCCGTTTACCTCATAAGCGTATCCTTTCCGGATAAGTGTTTCAACTAATGAGATAATTTGTTCAATATTCTCCGTGGCTTTGGGGTGAACTGTCGCCTCGTGAACGCCCAATCCGCGGCTGTCCGTTCTAAATTCCGCGATGTATTTTTCCGAAATTTCCTTTGAAGTTAGGCCTTCCTCGTTGGCGCGCTTGATGATTTTGTCATCCACATCCGTAAAATTCTGAACGAAGGTAACCTCATAACCGCGATATTCCAAATAGCGGCGGAGCACGTCGAACATAATCAGGGGTCTGGCGTTGCCGACATGGATATAGTTGTAGACCGTCGGTCCGCAAGCGTAAAGGCGCACCTTGCCCTCCTCTATGGGGACAAACTCCTCTTTTTGCATTGTAAGTGAATTGAATAGCTTCATTCGTTTTTTCCTCCGAAAATATTTATCTTTTTAATGCGTGGAATTTATTTTGGCTGCCTTGTTCCCGCCTTTAATTCTAAAAGCGCCGCAATCTGGTCACGCATACAAATAAGCTCGTTTGCTACGGGGTCGATTACGCTGATTTGATCCACATCGTCGGCAAAATGGGTTTTCTGCCCTTCGATTCTAACGATTCTCGCGGGCACGCCGACAGCGGTGCTGTTAGGCGGAACCTCCTTGAGCACAACGGCATTTGAAGCTATACGGCAGTTATCGCCCACCTTGAAGGGTCCCAGAATCTTCGCGCCGGAACCGATGAGCACGTTGTTGCCGATGGTCGGATGGCGCTTACCTGTATCCTTGCCCGTACCGCCCAGAGTTACTCCCTGATAAATCAGCACGTCATCGCCAATTTCAGCGGTTTCGCCTATAACGACGCCCATGCCGTGGTCAATAACCAGACGTTTGCCGATTGTGGCGCCGGGATGAATTTCGATTCCCGTCTTTTTCCTTGAACGCTGCGATATCCAGCGTGCAATATATTTCATGTCATGCCTGTAAAAGTAGTTTGCTCTATTGTGCGAAATTGTAGCCTTTATCCCCGGATAAAGTGTGAGAATCTCGAAGGCAGAGCGTGCGGCGGGATCTCTGGCCTTATACGCGCCGATAAGTTCTTTTAAATCGTCAAACATAATATACCTCCAAAAATCAAAAAGCCTCTCACGGACATATTGTCCGTGAGAGGCGAATAAATTCGCGGTTCCACTCTCATTTATAACTCACCGGCTGACACCGGCACAAGCCTTAACGCGGCATACGGGGAAGCATTTCCTCCTCCCACGGCTCCGGGGCGCACTTCAAACAGCTCTGCGATATCGCCGCTTTCAGCCTTGGCGGCAACTCTCTGTAACGCTGAAAATGTTTTACTTTCCCTTTCAAAGCCAAAACATACTTTGCACATTATATTAACACGAAGACAAATCCGTGTCAATCCTTGATATTTAAAGCAGTTTTATTGGCGACAAAGTAGTCAATCCCCGAATAAACCGTGACCAGAACGATGAGCGCAACGCAAATATCGTTAACTGAAACAAGGCCGAACAGCTCGAAGCCGTATATTTTCTCCGGCAGGAACATTATGCATATACACACCATTGATAGAGCTGTTTTCACCTTACCTGAGGTACCCGCCGCGATAACCGTGCCGTCCTCCATCGCCACAAGGCGAAGACCCGTAACGGCAAATTCACGAGCAACAACTATCATACAGGCCCATGAAACCATCTGTCCGTTCTCGACAAAGATAAGAAGCGCCGCGAAAACAAGAAGCTTATCGGCCAGCGGATCGATAAATTTTCCGAAGGTGGAAACCTGATTGTAATGCCTTGCCACATATCCGTCAAGGCTGTCCGTAAGCGCAGCGACAATAAAAATCGCCATCGCAAGGTAGTTATGTCCTGAAAAGTCCATCATCGCAGCGGCGATGAAAAAAGGTATGAGCGCAATTCGTGCCAGAGTAATTTTACTTGCGGTTGTCATCAGAAGCTTCGTCCTTTCAGTTTTTCAAACTTGTCTGCCAAACCACTCGCCGTCGGTCGTTTCCGTTATCTCGACCTCGGCAAATTCGCCCGCCGCACACTCGCCGGAGAAGAAAACTACTCCGTCGATATCCGGCGAATCGGCATAGCTCCTGCCGAACTGCAGTCCGATTTCCTCATCATAACCCTCACAGAGAACGCGAATCGTTTTTCCGATAAAGTCACGGCTCCACTCATCCATGATTTCGGCTTGAATATCCATGACAATTTCCGCCCGACGCTGAGCCTCGTCCTCGTCACAGCGGTCCGTCATATTGAAAGCGGGAGTGCCCTCCTCAGGAGAGAACACAAAAACACCCGCACGCTCAATTTTTGCTTCGCGCAGGAAGCCGCAAAGCTCGTCAAATTCATCCTCGCCCTCTCCCGGAAGTCCGACAATAAGGCTTGTTCTGATGACTACATCGGGAATTTTTTCCCTGAGCTTTTTAAGCAGTAAGCGGACATCCTCGCTTGTTCCGCGGCGGTTCATTCTCTTAAGAATACTGTCGCTGATGTGCTGAATTGGAATGTCGATATATTTCAGTATTTTCTTTTCAGAGACGATAACATTGAGAAGTTCATCGTCAAATTCGTCGGGATAGAGGTAGTGAAGCCTTATCCACTCGATGCCCTTTACTGTGCAAAGCTTCCGCAGAAGCTCCGCCAGCGAGCGCTTACCGTAAATATCCGAGCCGTAGCGCGTAATGTCCTGCGCAACGACTATAAGCTCCTTGGTACCCGTTTTAGCGAGCGCCCGAGCCTCGTCCAGAATGTCCTCCATTTTGCGGCTTCGGTATTTCCCGCGGATATACGGAATAACGCAGAAGGCGCAGCGGTTGTTGCAGCCCTCAGCTATACGCAGATAGGCCCAGCCCGGACCTGTTGAAACAATGCGTCCCGTTTCATCAATTTCGCCGTCTATGTCTCCGAACTTTGCAATTTTTTTGCCCTTCAGCGACGATGAAACGGCCTCGACAATTTCCCCGTAGCTGCCCGTTCCGAGCACGGAGTCAATTTCGGGAAGCTCCTTTAAAATATCGTCCTTGTACCTTTGCGCTAAACAGCCGGTGACAATAATACTTCTGATTTTTCCTGCTTTTTTAAGCTCGCCCATCTCGATGATTGTGTCGATAGCCTCGCTTTTGGCAGATTCAATGAAGCCGCAGGTGTTGATAACAACCGCTTCCGCCTCCTCGGGGTCAGGGACAATTTCCATTCCCGCCTCGCACATAAGATACAGCATCTGCTCGCTGTTAACCAAGTTTTTTGAACAGCCCAGCGAAATCAGAGCCACCTTGTTTTTAGCCATAGAAACCTCCCGCGTCAGCGCAAAAAGAATTTAAATCAGTTAATAATCAGCAAGCGTCAGTCAAGTCCTTCGATTCTGAGTCTGCTCAGCGCCGACTTAATCTCGTCCCATGAAAAACCGCGTCTGAAAAGCATATCCGTTGCTTTTTTAAGCTCCGCTCTGTCAGGCTCGTTTGTTCCGAGCTTTCGGCAAAGCAGCTCATAAACCTTGTCTTCCGTTTCCGGCATTTCCTCAAGAGCCTCTTCCCACAGAGTCTTCGGGACGCCGTGTCTGAATAGTTCGCTGCGGATTTTTTGAAGTCCGTAGCCTTTTGAGGCGTAGTGGCGTACAATCATGCTCGCATACTGCGCGTCATCGAGGTAGTGCAGTTTTCTGAGCCATTCAACACAGGCCTCGGCATTTTCCGCCGCCTCTCCCTTTTCAACGAGCTTACTAAAAAGCTCCTTTTCCGAGAGAGGTCTTGCCCCGATTATTCGCAGGGCTCTCTCCTTGCAGGAGGAAAGCTCCGCCAAAGCTTTAAGCCTTGAAAATTCCTCGTTTGAGAGCTCTCGCCCTCTGTAAAGCGAAAGGTCTGCCACAGCATCAAGGCTAAGCCTCATCTCCGAGCCATCCGAAAAGCCCACTGTGAATTTTCCCGACGAAGCTTCACGCAGTTCGGTTATCGTCATAGTTCCTCCGAAAATTTGGGGCTCGGTTTATCTCTCAGCCCTCAAAGTCGTCCGCCGAAACGTCAACGGCGCGGCCCGCAGCCTTTGCCGCCGTTTTCGCCTGTGGCGACAGCTTTGCGGAATTGTCACGAATCTTCTGCTCTATTTCGTCGCAAACCTCGGGATTTGCCTTTAAATACTCTTTAACGGCTTCGCGTCCCTGAAGTCTTGTGTCGCCGACTGTAAACCAAGCGCCGCCCTTGTCGATGATGTCAAGCTGCACGCCAAGGTCTATAATCTCGCCGATTTTCGAGATGCCCTCGCCATAGATAATGTCGAACTCCGCCTCCTTGAAGGGGGGCGCGACCTTGTTTTTGATTACCTTAGCCTTGGTGCGGTTGCCGTAGGACTCGCTTCCGCTTTTAAGGGTTTCAACGCGGCGAACGTCGATTCGCACACTGGAAAAATACTTCAGCGCGCGTCCGCCGGGCGTTGTTTCCGGGTTTCCGTACATAACGCCGATTTTTTCGCGGAGCTGGTTTATAAAGACGACTATCGTGCCTGTCTTTGATACTGTTCCCGCAAGCTTGCGGAGTGCCTGCGACATGAGGCGCGCGACGACGCCGACGCTGGAATCGCCCATTTCACCTTCAAGCTCACTGCGGGGCAAAAGCGCCGCGACACTGTCGATTACAACAACATCTAGCGCGCCCGAGCGCACGAGCGCCTCGGTTATTTCAAGAGCCTGCTCGCCCGTGTCCGGCTGAGAAATGAGAAGGCTGTCGATGTCAACTCCCAAAGCTCTGGCATAAGCCGGCTCAAGAGCGTGCTCAACGTCGATGAAGGCGACTTCGCCGCCGTTTTTCTGAGCGCTTGCGAGAATGTGCAAAGCGAGTGTGGTTTTACCCGAGGATTCGGGTCCAAAAATCTCGACGATACGCCCTCTGGGAACACCGCCGATGCCCAGAGCAAGATCGAGCGAGAGCGAGCCTGTGGAAATCGCCTCGACATTAACCGGTAAATCATCTCCGAGGCGCATTATGGCACCCTTGCCGTAGTTCTTTTCAATCTGGGCCAGCGCCGCTTCCAGCGCCTTCTTTTTATCCTCTGCCTGACCAACCTGAGTAATCGGAACTTTTTTCTTTTCTGCCATACTGTCACACCTCATCTGTCATTATTCGCCGCCGTGCCGCGGAAAATTATATACTTCTTCAAATCTTGCCAAAAACCACTCTGTCTATCCCCTGAGTGTCCTGTGCGCAGCTGACATCTTCAAGCCCCGCCTTTTCCATCAGCTCCATGACTCTTATCGCCTGCCCGATTCCGACCTCGAAAATCATCAGGCCGCCCAAGCGAACCACGTTGCGCCATTTCTCGATTATGGCTCTGTAAAAATCAAGACCGTCCTCACCGCCGTCGAGCGCTGACATCGGCTCAAAATCCTTAACCGAGCTGTCCAGTCCCGCAATATCCGCCTTCGGGATATACGGAGGATTACAGACCAGCAAGTCAAAGCTTCCGAGCATCATAGGGGGTGCCGTTCGCGCATCCAACTCAACACAGCTTACTCTCGGATTGAGCTTCAATTTCTGTGCGTTCTGCTTTGCGACCTGAAGCGCCGCGCGGCTTAAATCCGCGAGCACAACATGGCTTGCGGGAAGTTCCTTTGCAATAGCGCAGCCTATACAGCCGCTTCCTGTACAAAGGTCAATAATGCGCGCGTCCATCTTTCGCCCTCTGAGCGCGTGTAGCGCTGTGTCAACTAAAAGCTCGGTGTCGTTTCTCGGAATCAGCACATCCTTGGTGACCGTAAGCGGAAGTCCGTAGAACTCCCAGCTGCCTGTGATATAGGCAACCGGCTCGCCGTCCAGTCTCCTATCAACCATCTCGGCAACTTTTTCCGCAACCGAATCTGAGGTATAAAGGTTCATGTCACGCAAAAGAAGCTCCATCTCTTTCCCTGAAGCATGGGCAAGTATAAGCCTTGTTTCAAGGCTTGCTGCCTCAATTCCGCTTTCTCGAAGCTTTCTTCTGGCATCAATGTAAATTTCGTTGTAAGTCTTTGGCATTGGGAAATATTGTCCTTTCAGCAAAAACGCATTACCATGCGTCCTGCCCTTTTTCTTCCGGAATAACGAGCTTTATTGCCTCGATTGCACATTCAATCATTTCATCATCGGGCTCGTCGGTTGTAAGCCTTTGCAGGGCTTTGCCGGGTGCGGCAAGAATAAGTGAAAGCCAGTTGTCGTGCCTTCCCGCCCAACGGATAATCTCATAGGAAATACCCATAACCACAGGCAGCAGCGCAATACGCAGGACCATGCGCAGCCAGACATTGTCCCAGCTTAAAAACGAGAACACGAATATACTGATTATCATAACTATAAAGAGAAAGCTTGTTCCGCACCTCGGGTGAAAGCGAGACTGTTCACGCACATTTTCAACAGTCAGCGGTAAACCCTTTTCATAGCAGAATATGGACTTGTGCTCGGCGCCGTGGTAACGGAACACTCTGTTCAAATCTTTTGACTTTGTGCAGAAATACATGTACAGAAGGAATATCACAATGCGGAAAAAGCCCTCGGTCAGATTTCGCAGTATCGTCGATTGTGTGAGGTCATTGAAAAAGCCCGCAAGAATAGTCGGCAAGAGTACAAATAGCCCGACCGAAAGTGCGAGTCCCAAGAAAACGGCAAGACCGATGATAAATTTCTGCGCTTTTTCAGCTCCGAATTTTTTCTCAATCCATAAATCCAGTTTGCTCGGCTGCTCCTGCTCTTCCTCGGGAATAAGCTCAGCTGAGTAGGTCAGCGCCTTCACGCCGTAAACCATCGATTCAATAAAAACGACTATGCCGCGCAGAAATGGCCAGCCGAGGAATTTATAGCGCTCTCTGATAAAATGCGGCTCACTGACTTTTGATACAAGTCCGTCCGCCGTTCTGACAACGATGGCCTGTTTGACGGGTCCCCTCATGAGGATTCCTTCAATCAAAGCCTGTCCGCCGATACTTGTGCGAAAATCTTCGGCGGCCTTCTTCTTGTTCTTCATTTCATGTTTCCTTTCGGGTTATCTGTACGTTTTTCGAAACGCGATTGAGCTTATTGCCGTTTTATCTGACGACCGGCAAACGAATTGTTACGCAAACTCCGCCGTCCTCTGCATTGGCAATTATCAAATCTCCGCCGTGACGGGTAATTATCTCATCACAAACGGCAAGACCGATTCCGCTTCCGCGTTCCTTCGAGCTTCCCTTATAGAATTTTTTCTTAACAAAAGGCAGCTCGGCCGGCGGTATTCCCGCTCCGTGGTCCCTGACCTTTATGATTACATAGTCGCCCTGCTTTTCCAGCGAGACTTCAATTACATTGCCGTCCCTGCCGTATTTCGAGGCGTTATCCAGAATATTTAAAAACACCTGCCGCAGACGTTCCGGGTCCCCGGGTATAAGCGGAATCGGAGAAGAGCTGGGCTTATACTCAAGCTCCATGTTCATCTGCCGCAAAAGCTCGCCGTAGGCGAAAATCGAATCCTCAAGCTCCGCTTCAATGTCGAGCTGTTCGATGGAGAGATTGAAACGTCCGTCCTGAATTCGAGTAAACTCCAGAAGCTCCTCAACCATTTTTGTCAGCCGCGCCGCTTCCTTTGATATAATCACAACGCCTCTTTGAGAGTCGCCCTTGATTTCGGGGTCGTACATCAAAGTTTCGCTCCAGCCGGTAATTGCTGTAAGCGGAGTTCGAAGCTCGTGGGAAACCGATGAAATAAATTCCGTTTGCATTTTCTCTGATTGGCTTATTTTAGTCGACATTTCGTTTATTGCATCGGTAAGCTCGCCGATTTCATCGTCATACTTTTTCTCGGTCTGAATACCATAACTGCCCTCGGAAATCTGCCTGGCTGATTTTGTAAGCTCGTCAATTGGTTCAATTATCGTCCGAATAAAGTACATGTTGGAAAAAAGAACAATGACGATAATAACAAGCCCGATTCCCGAAGAAGTCAAAGCGAGCCGCAGAACCTTTTGGTCAAGCGGCGCAGTCCCCGTCAAAAATCTTACGACCCCGGCCGCCGAACCGTCGGCATAGTTTAGAGGTACCGAAACAGCCAAAATCCGAACGCCCGCTTCCTTTCCGTGCCAGAAGCCGGTTTCACTGTTTTGAAGCGCTGCCGCAATGTCCGAGCCTTGCGGTGAGGAATCGACTGAAGAAGCGTTGCTGGAATATAAGACGCGTCCTTTCGTGTCAATGAACTGGACTTCTGTGCTGTCCCTGTCCTCGTAGGAGTCGGCATAGTCCGCGGCGTCATTGAAAAAAGCGGACTTGCTCTGTGAGCCGTTATTTGACAGAAGTTCGGCTACTGTTCGCGCCTCGTTTTCAAGGTCGGCGCGGGCGGAGCTGTAGCTGTAATTATGAACGGAAACGGTCAGCGCGATAATCGAAGCCACAACGACAAGCACAATGCCGATAATGCCGCTTGCCATCCACCTGCCCTTGATTCCCTTGAAATACATACGCGTTTCACCATCCCCTGCATAAAAACGTCTGAAGCTGTAAAACCCGATTTAAAATCCCCACTTGTAGCCGTAACCCCAAACTGTTGTGATATAGGTCGGAATCGTCGCATCGTCCTCGATTTTTATGCGAAGACGGCGGATGTTGACGTCAACAATTTTAAGCTCACCAAAATAGTCCCTGCCCCAGACATCGACAAGTATCTCCTCACGCGAAAGAGCCTTGCCCGGGTTATCAATGAAGAGCTTCATGATGGAATATTCAATCTGCGTAAGTCTGATTCTTGTACCGTTTTTCTCAAGCGTGCGGTTTCTCGTATTCAGGCGGAAAGGACCGCTCGTAAGCTCGCCGTTTACATTTTCATCCTCGGCATCGCCGCCCATACGGCGGTAAATCGCGTCAATTCTCGCCGTAAGCTCCGCGGGAGAAAACGGCTTTGTGACATAATCGTCAGCACCCGTCATAAGACCCGTTACCTTATCCATCTCCTGACTCTTTGCCGTAAGCATAATAATGCCGATTTTCGAGCCGGAGGCACGAATCCTTCTGCAAACCTCAAACCCGTCTATGTCGGGAAGCATAACATCCAGAAGCGCAACTTTTATGTCGGGGTTCTTCTTCAGCTCCTCAAGCGCCTGCTCCCCTGTTTCCGCTTCAATGGGCTCATAACCCGAACGCTTTAAATTTATAACGACGAAGCTGCGTATGCTGGACTCATCTTCCAAAACCAAAACTTTTTTCATAGCAGATTGATCCTTTCGTTAATTATGAAAAAGCTTGAGCGATATATCGGGAAAAGCATTAATTGTAAAAGCGTTTCGCCTGTCGAAAAAAAGCGCGCAATTAAACTAATGTATTATAACACAGTGAATTAAAAAATGGTAGTGCAAAATCACAATATGTTGTGATACAATACATCTTAATACAGCGGTGCTTCAAACTGTTGAAATTTTGGAGGTGAGCCTTTTGCGGCTATATTATGCGGATATTCGCGGAATTGACGAAAACGACGCTCTTTACCCGCCGTTAAGCGAGCGCCGCGGCTCCGCCTTCGGCGTTTCTCTGCTTGCCGAGGCTTACCGCGATTACGCGGGAACTCAGCTTCCGAAAATAGTAAGGCTTTTAACGGGCAAGCCCATTTCCCCTGACATTCCCGAATATCACTATTCCATAAGCCACAGCAAAACCCATGTTATGGTCGCGCTTTCAAAGCATCCCGTCGGTGCCGACACTGAAGCCCACAGGTATATTAAGCAGTCGGTAATTGAGAAGCTCGCAACGCCGGCGGAGCTTGCGGGACTGCCGTTTTTTGATATCTGGGTACTCAGGGAGAGCCTTTATAAGCTCACAAATCGCGGCGATTTGAGAGCCATGCGTTTTTATGTAAGAGGCGGCAAAATTATCCCCCCCGAGGAGGGCGTTTTCTGCCGCCTATACTCGGATATTGAGGGCAGCTCTACCGCCGTTTCCTGCTTCGAGAACGATTTCCCCGATAAAATAAAAAAAGTCCCAGTAGAGCGCCTTCTTAAAAAAGAGGCTCGCAAGCGGCTTGAAAATGAACGTAAAGCCGCAAAAACGGAAAACAGATAGCTAAAGGGGCGTTGCCGAAGTTTTCGGCAGCGCCCTTTAATTTTTACTACTCCTCGGAAAGCGTTTTACTTGCCTCATAAAGCTCTCTTTGTTTAAGCAGCTTGTCGTATCTCTTTTTTGCAAGCTCCTGTGCCTCGTTAAACAGCGCCTCGGCGCGCTCGGGAAAGCTCAGCTTCAGGGAACTGTAACGCACCTCACTGCTTATATAGTCGATATAGCCGTCCTTCACGGGCTT
Source organism: Clostridia bacterium (assembly GCA_009929315.1). Lineage (GTDB taxonomy): Bacteria > Bacillota > Clostridia > Oscillospirales > Oscillospiraceae > UBA2658. The sequence continues at coordinate 188,885 of SAAS01000003.1, read as the reverse complement.
GCTGTCAATTGTGAGAGGCTGCGGAAGTCTCGGGTCAAAGCGGAAGATATTCCAGTATCCCGCCAGAACCGCCTGTTTTTCCGTTGTGATTGACCTTCCCATTCCGTTTTTGCTGCCGTGGTTAATGCAGGGCGAATATGCGATGATGAGCGACGGGCCGTCGTAGCTTTCCGCCTCCAAAAAGGCGTTCAGCGTCTGCTGAAAGTTTGCACCCATGCAGACCTGCGCAACATAGATATAGCCGTAGGTCATGGCGATTTGAGCCAAATCCTTCTTTCTGACGGATTTTCCTGCCGACGCGAACTGGGCGACGGAGCCCGTGGGCGTCGACTTGGAGGCCTGTCCTCCCGTATTCGAGTACATCTCGGTATCAAAGACAAGAACATTGATGTTCTCGTCCGCCGCCAGAACATGGTCAAGCCCGCCGAAACCGATGTCATAAGCCCAGCCGTCGCCGCCAAAAACCCAGAAGCTCGGCTTCATAAGCAGCTCTTGGTGCTCAAGAACGGCTATGCAATCGGCGTTTTCCGTATTATCGCGGCAGAGAGCAAGCAGTTTATTTCCCTCTTCCTTACTCTCCTGCGGCTCATCTTTTACGGAGAGCCATTTCGCGGCGGCCTCTTTAAAGTTTTCCTGCGCCGCAAGATTTTCTATCGCCGCGGTCAGAGCTTTTCTTCTCTGTTTTACAGCCTGCAGCATGCCAAAGCCAAATTCCGCATTATCCTCGAAAAGCGAGTTTGCCCAAGCGGGACCGCGGCCCTCCTTGTCCCTTGTATATGGGAATCCGGGCCCCGAGCCGCCCCAGATTGAGGTGCAGCCCGTGGCGTTTGCGATATACATTCTCTCGCCGAAAAGCTGGGTTGCGAGCTTTGCGTAGGGAGCCTCTCCGCAGCCTGCGCAGGCGCCCGAGAACTCAAGCAGCGGAGTTTTGAACTGGCTGCCCTTAACGGTATTCTCGGCAAAGGGCAGCTCTTTTGAGGACACACTTTTATACGCATAGTCGTATAGCTCCTGCTCGGAAAGTCTTTCCTTCAGAGGAACCATTTTAATCGCCTTGTCCTTCGCGGGGCAGACGTTTACACAGCTTCCGCAGCCCGTGCAGTCCATCACGCTTGGGATAATCGCGTACTTAAAGTCCTCACAGCCCTTGCCCTTCATCTGAACAGTTTTTGTACCCTCGGGAGCACTTTTCAGCTCCTCGGCGGAGAAAACAAAGGGACGTATAACCGCGTGCGGGCAAACAAAGGAGCACTGGTTGCATTGAATACAGTTTTCCGGAATCCATTTTGGAACCTCTTGGGCTATGCAGCGTTTTTCAAAAGCAGAGGTTCCGCAGGGAACCGTGCCGTCCGCAATTCCCATGAAAGCGGAAACAGGAAGAGCGTCGCCGCGAAGCTCGTTAACGGGCAGCAGTATATTGTTCACAAAATCCAGCGCGTGCTCAAAGCCTCCCTGAGGCGCGGGCTTTACTTCGTCGGCTTCCGGCCTTGCCCATTCGTCAGGAACCGTAAGCTCCTTCACCATCTCAATACCCGCGTCAACAGCGCGCAGGTTCATATTGACAATCTGCTCGCCCTTGCGCCCGTAGCTTACGAGGATTGACTCCTTCATATATTTAACGGCTTCCTCCTCGGGCAAAATGTTTGCCAGCTTAAAGAACGCCGCCTGCAGTATGGCGTTTGTTTTATTGCCAAGCCCAATTTCATGGGCTATCTTAATCGCGTCAACCGTAAAAACATGAACCTTATTATCATAGATATATTTCTTCGCCGCGGCGCTCAGATGCTTTGAAAGCTCTGCTGCATTATAGGCGCAGTTAATCAGAAAAACACCGTCGGGCTTAACGTCAAGTGCCATGGCGTATCTGTCAAGGAAGGACGGGTTATGGCAGGCGACGAAGTTTGCCTTTGAAACATAGTAAGTGGATTTTATAGCGCTTTTTCCGAAACGAAGGTGGCTGATGGTTAGTCCGCCGGACTTTTTCGAGTCGTACTGAAAATAGGCCTGAACATTCAAATCGGTGTGATCACCTATGATTTTTATGCTGTTTTTATTTGCGCCGACTGTGCCGTCGGAGCCGAGCCCCCAGAACTTGCAGGAAATAATGTCCGCAGGCGTTGTGTCGGGATCCTCGGTAATAGGAATCGAGCGCCATGTTACGTCGTCAACAATGCCGAGGGTAAAGCTGTTTTTCGGCGTTTTCGCCTGAATATTTCGGAAAGCAGAGATAATCGCACCCGGTCCGACATCCTTTGAGGAAAGACCGTACCGCCCGCCGTAAACGGGTATGTTATGAAGCTTTGTTCCTGCTAGAGAGCTGACAACGTCGAGGTAAAGCGGCTCCCCCGGAGCTCCCGGCTCCTTTGTGCGGTCAAGCACGCCTATAACTTTTACCGTGTCGGGAATCGCGTCAATAAGGTAATCCGAACAGAAGGGTCGGTAAAGATGAACCTTGATCAGTCCTACCTTTTCACCCTTTGCACTCAGGTAATCCACGACCTCCTGCGCCGCCTCGCAAACACTGCCCATGGCAATGATTACATGCGCCGCGTCGGGGGCGCCGTAATAATTGAAGGGTCTGTAATCTGTGCCGACGCGTGAATTGACCTCGTTCATATAGCCGGCGACAACTCCGCAAATCTCCTCGTATTTTTTGTTAGCGGCCTCACGGATCTGGAAGAAAATGTCGCCGTTTTGCGCCGTGCCGCGTGTCGTAGGCCTTGCCGGACTGCTTGCGCGGGCGCGGAAAGCGGCAATCGCGTTAAAATCAGTCATTTCCGCAAGAGAGTCGTAATCCCAGACCTCAATCTTCTGCATCTCGTGGGAAGTGCGGAACCCGTCAAAGAAATGCAGGAAAGGAAGGCTTCCGCGGATTGCGGCAAGGTGGGCAACCGCGCCTAAATCCATTGCCTCCTGAGGACTGTTTGAGCAAAGCATGGCATAACCCGTCTGGCGGCAGGCATAAATATCTGAGTGGTCGCCAAAAATGGAAAGGGCGTGCGTGGCGATTGTCCGTGCGCTCACATGGATTACGCAGGGGAGCATTTCACCCGCCATTTTATACATATTCGGAATCATGAGCAGCAGCCCCTGCGAAGCCGTATAGGTAGTGGTTAGCGCCCCCGCCAAGAGGCTCCCGTGAACCGCGCCGGCCGCGCCGCCCTCGGACTGCATTTCAACCACATTTACAGCCTGCCCGAATATATTCTTCTGACCCACTGCCGCCCATTTATCGGCGTATTCCGCCATAGCGGAGGAGGGCGTAATCGGGTAAATTGCGGCGACCTCCGAAAACGCATAGGATACATAAGCTGCCGCGTTGTTGCCATCCATAGTCTTTAGTTTCCTTGACATTTCAAAACTCCTTTTTTGTCCGATGAGTAAATTGCTAAAAAACCACTGAGAGTAGTATATTCCGACAAAGGTCAGAAATTCTCTTGACGTGCTCAAAGTGTGGTATTGAATTTTTTCCTTGTGCTTTTACTTCTTTCGGGTTATAATCAAAATCTAGCGAATCAGTAAATTGTAATTTAAGCCGATTTCTTCCTCTGTGTGATGGCAGGGGTATTACGTTAAAAGAAAGGGGCCGACATCATGGTGAAAATCGAAAACGAACTTGGTATGATTAGTATTACCAGCGATGTATTTATGAACATCGCAGGTGATGCTGCAACAAATTGCTTTGGTGTTAAAGGTATGGGCGCACGCTCAAAAACCGACGGACTTGTTCATCTGCTCCGAAGAGAGTCGATGTCTAAGGGTGTCGGTGTCAGCTTTAATGATGACGGCAGCGTTTCTATTTCCCTGCACATCGTGGTTGACCACGGTGTTAATATTAAAGTTCTTGCGGGAAGCATTATGAATGAAGTCAGCTACAAGGTCTCCAAGGCAACCGGAGTCCCTGTCAAAAACGTCGATGTTTTTGTTGACTCAATGCAGATTAGCTGAAAAACCCGAATTTTACGGAAATCGGGCTCAGCCCCGTCATTTTCTATCCCGGAGGTGTTTAAGTTTTGAGAGAAACGATTGACAGTGCATTATTTACAGATATGCTGCTTTGCGCTGCCGCTGCTTTGGAAGTCAATAAGCAGCCTATTAACGAACTAAACGTTTTTCCCGTTCCCGATGGAGATACGGGTACAAATATGAGTATGACCATGGGGGCAGGTGCCGCCGAACTGATTCGCAAAAGGCCGAGCAGTGTCGGCGACGTCGCCAAATGTGCGGCTGACGCGCTGCTTCGCGGCGCTCGCGGAAATTCGGGTGTTATCCTCTCCCTTTTATTCCGAGGCCTTGCCAAGGTTTTAAAGGGCAAGGAAACCTGTGACGCATACGATTTTGCGCTCGCTTTGAACGAGGGCGTTGAAGCCGCCTACAACGCGGTTATGAAGCCTGCGGAGGGAACAATTTTAACAGTATCGCGCGTTTCTGCCGCCGCTGCCGCGGATTTTGCCGAAACAGGCACCGATATTGAGCTTCTTTTGTCCTGTGCGCTCGAATCAGCCAGAGAAGCTCTCACTCAGACGGTCAACCAGAATCCCGTGCTGAAAAAGGCAGGAGTAGTGGATGCCGGAGGCAAGGGCTATGTTGTGATACTGGAGGCCATGCTTGCAAGCCTTCGGGGTGAGGTAAGCCCCGATTCATACGATTTAAGCGCTTCCGAGATAAATGAACAGGCAGACTTTGCGAATTTTGACACAGGAGATATAACCTTCGCTTTTGACACCGTTTATATCATTCGCAAAACGGACAGCGACAAGCCGCTGGATAAGCTACGCGCTTATCTCGACAGCATCGGTGACAGTCTTGTCATTTCAGAAAGTGACGAAATCTTTAAAGTCCATGTCCACACGAACATTCCGGGCGACGCTCTGACCGAGTCTCAGAAATACGGAACACTTGAGCTTGCCAAGATTGAGAATATGCGCTTTCAGCACGATGAGCTTGTTGCAGCCGCTGGCGCGGAGCCCGAGGTTTCGCAGCCTGAAAAAGAATTCGGCTCGGTTGTAGTCTGTGCGGGAGAAGGAATGGCAAGTCTCTTCACAGAGCTCGGGGCGGATAGAATCGTCACCGGCGGTCAGACCATGAATCCGTCAACCGAGGATATTTTAAATGCAATCGAGGCTACTCCGGCCGCAGTGGTTTTTGTTTTCCCCAACAACAAAAACATTATTATGGCAGCCGAGCAATGCGTACCTCTCACGGAAAAGCGCGTTGTTATAATTCCTACAACCACCATTCCGCAGGGCGTATCCGCGATGCTCGCAATGGACACCTTTACTCAAACTGAGGAAGAAATAGCCGAAGCCGCCCGTGAAGCGATGAAAAGTGTCCACACGGCTCTTATTACCTACGCCGCGAGAGATTCTGATTTCGACGGCTATGAAATTAAATCCGGCGAATATCTCGGACTCTTGGACGGTGCGCTTCTCGGCAGCAGTCAAAGCATTGACGATTTAATTTTAAAGCTCTCCGAAAAGCTGAAAGAGCTTGCTCCCGAATTTCTCACCGTATATTATGGTGAGGATGTGAGCGCCGGGGATGCAGAGGCAGTCGGCGAGCTTCTGTCAAACGAACTTCCCTCCGCGGAAATGAGCATTATAAACGGCGGTCAGCCGGTTTATTACTACATGATTTCGGCGGAATAGGCTCAGTCACACGCTGCGTATAAAACAATAACAAGACCCCGCGAACATCTTGAAGAAGTTCGCGGGGTCTTTATTTATCACTGAGCCTGCTTATTTTGGCCGTCGTTTTTAGGTTTTGGTCTGTTGTAATGACGTTTCTTGTTGCGGTTTTGGTTCTTCGGCTTCTCACCCTGCGAAAGCGCCTGCTCTCCGACCTGTTTCTGTTGATTTTGAGCCTGCGGCGTTTGAGCATCGCTTTGCTTGGAAGGCGGCTTCGCACCGTGCTGCTGAAAGTGCTTTCCGCCGTTTTTCGCGGGACTTTGTCTATTTTGTTCGGGTCTGCGGTTTTCGATTTTTACCTGTGAACTTTGAACGGGAGCTTTTTCCTCTTCCCAACCGCTTTTTTGTGTCAGTCCCTGCGCATCCTCAGCAAAAAGCGAGGGAGCGGCCCAGGGATCCGAAGATGGCTCAGGCGCCTCCTCGGCTTTGGCTACGGGTTGCAGAACCTGAGGAAGAGGTTCCCCCGGCTTTGGTCTTCCTCCCGGAACGGTTGCTACCTGGTTCGCATCGAGCACCTTTAATTCCTGCTCGTTGCTTTCATCAATACGAACCTTAACCTTCTGGCGAAGCACGTTTGTCGAAATTACATTTCCATAGCCCGAGGGAGTCTGAACAAAAGCGCCGACCTTCGGTATGGTCTTTATCAAATCCTCATAGGCGTCCTGCTCATACCTTAAGCAGCACATGAGCCTGCCGCAGCTTCCCGAAATCTTTGTGGGGTTAAGCGACATGGACTGAGTTTTAGCCATTTTAGTTGATACCGGCTGGAAATCGTCCAAAAACTGGCTGCAGCAATAGGGTCTGCCGCAAATTCCCAGACCGCCGAGCATTTTCGTTTCGTCGCGGACGCCGATTTGGCGAAGCTCGATGCGAGTTCTGAATACGGCCGCCAGATCCTTGACGAGATCGCGGAAATCCACTCTGCCGTCAGCCGTAAAGAAAAAGAGGATTTTATTGCCCTCGAAGCCGCACTCAACATCGACAAGCTTCATATCAAGTCCATGCGCGAGAATCTTCTCTTTACAAATTGCAAAAGCCTCTTTTTCGCGCTCTTTATTCTGCTGTGCCACGCGGAGATCCTCCTGCGTGGCTATTCTTATAACCGGACGAAGCGGCGGAACAATGCTGTCTTCCAAAACGTAGTGTTCTCCGAAAGCACACTCTCCGATGTCAAGACCCTTTGAGGTTTCGACAATTAGCTTGTCGCCCGTATTGACTTCAAGCTCAAGCGGATCGAAATAGTAAGCCTTGCCGTGGCTGTTAAATTTTACGTTGACTACTTTTACCAAAATATTTCCTCATTTCAAACTGTCAGCACACAAAGCATGCCCAAAATATGCTTTGCACCGACGTTAAGGCGCAGATACTCCTCCGCCCTGTCGCAAAGGGACAGAAGCCTAAACGCGTCCTCGCGTGTTAAACCGTTATAATTTTTTTTCAGACTTAAAAACCCGCTGAGGCAAAACCTTACAGCGGAAACAAATGCGGTTGTCTTCTCGGTATCAAGAGCCTCGTGCGCTCCAAAAAAAGCACAAAGCTTTGCAGGGTTTTTCTTTGCTGCGAGTTTTATGTACTCCTCGGCAAGCTCGCTTACCGCTCCCGCCTTTTCCCCGGAAACACGAATCAGGGTACAGCGCGAGCGAACTGTGGGAAGCAGGGTCTCCGCACTGTCGGCACACAGGATGAAAACCGCGTAAGCGGGAGGTTCCTCCAGTATTTTTAAAGCGGCGTTCTGTGCAGGGATGTTCATGAAGCCAGCGTCTTTTATGAGGTAGACCTTTTTATCCGACTGTGTCGGGCGGATATAAGCGTCCGCCGCCATGAGTCGAATCTGATCAACCTGAATTTCACGCTTCAGCTTTCCCTTATCGTCGCTCTTTCTGGAAATGTCGATTATATCGGGGTGATAGCCCGAAAGCACATTTCTGCAGCTTCGGCACTGAAAACAGGGCTCCGCTCCACGCTCCTCGCAGATAAAGCGGCATGCAAGCTCGAGCGCCTTTTTCTCCCTCAGTCCGACATCAGGCGAAGCTATAATAAAGGCGTGCGAGTTATTCTGACTTTGCTGCTCGTTCATCATAGCTTAACAAACTGGTCTACTTCCAACACGAAAGCAACCGCCCGTCCGATTTTTATTTGAGACGGCAGCTTAAAGCTCCCCAAAAGGGCATCGGACGGAATTTTCTCTATAGTTTCCGACGTATGGGCGGAAATAATTTTCAAAACGGCGTTCACCTTGGTATCATCGATTACGGATAAAATGATGGCGTTTTCCTTTTTAAGAAAGCCTCCGTAGCTGTCCGTAACCGTGGAATGAAAGCCCGACATCGACAGCGCGCTTGCTACAACGGGCGCGTCCGTTTTGTTTGTAACCGCAACAAGTAGTTTCATTTCGGAGCCTCCCTGTGTTAATTTGTCGCTTAACCGACTTTATATGTCCCAGATTATTTTACCTTTATAATCGGTATTCGTCAATGCCAATTTGCAGCCTTGATTAAGACTGTCAGCTTGCAATATCTTTGAAAACGGATTACAATCTTGTTATAAACTCCGGGGGGTGAACAAACATGAAAAGCATAATCGAATACGCCGAAACCGAATTTCGCGGCTTCGATGCCCATCCCTTCAGCCCTGTGGACAGCCTCGTATTGTCGCAGTTTGCTTACATCGGCTTTGACGAACTCGTTCCCGGGATATCAGCGCACCTTGAATATGTCACAATTGGCGACTGCCTTAAAGCAGAGCATTTTACCTCAATGTTCATTGAAACACGTGATCCGAAAAATAACCGTGCTCTACTCTTTGCACTTGCCGCGAGCCCCCGTTTTCGGGACCTTAAGATGACTTGCTATATAAACGAATACGATGCCGTGAAGGAAAAGCAGTTTTCTGCCGTCACCTTTATTCTGCCCGATAGTAGCGTTTATATAGCTTATCGCGGGACTGATGATACTATTATAGGCTGGAAAGAAGATTTTAACATGGCGTTCGTCTATCCCGTACCCTCACAGGAGCGGGCGCTTTGGTATCTGCTTGAGATTTCGGCGCTTCTTCCCGGCAGACTGATACTCGGCGGGCACTCTAAAGGCGGAAATCTCGCCGTATATTCAGCTTTTACGGCGCCCGAAGCGGTTCAGAATCGAATCGAAATCATCTATGACCATGACGGTCCCGGTTTTAGGGAGGGCATACTCGACTGCGAGGGCTATAAGAGTATTGAACCACGAATCAGGAAAACAATTCCTCAGTTTTCACTTATCGGCATGCTGCTCGAGGGGCATAAAAGGTACACCGTGGTTGAATCAAACCGAATGGGAATTATGCAGCATGACCCGTTTTCGTGGAAAATCTCAAACAGCGGCTTTGCCACTACCGAGGAGGTTTCCGACGGTGCCAAGTACGTCAACCGAGCCATAAGGGACTGGATTGGCTCGCTTTCCCCGGAGGACCGCGAAAAATTCGTCGACCTGCTTTTCGGCGTGCTTGACGCAGGCGACGCAAAAACATTTTCCGAAATCACCTCCGAGTGGAGGAAAAACTTTTCGGCGATATTCACGGCCTTCAGAGAAGTTGACCCACAAATGAAGAAGTTCATCAGAGAGCTGATTAAGGACTTCGGTCTGCTTCTGGTACATAATCTTCGCGCAAAGCGAAAACTGCCCCAGACCTCGCCGCAAGAGCTGAATTAGCAAGTCGCAGGGAAATCTCCTGCGATTTTGCCTTACTCCCAGTCCTTCCAGATTTCGGGGCAGTAGCCGACAGTCGCTTTCTTGCCGTTTCGTACTATCGGAGTTTTGATGAGCGACGGGTTTTCAAAAAGCTTCTGAATTTTATCCGCATCATAGGCGAGGTAACGCAGAATTTCTGCGTCCCTAGCTTTTTCATCTATCAAAGCCTCAAGACCGACACAGTTAATGACGCTTTCAAGCTCGCGCGGGCTCATGCCAAAGCGCGGCAGGTCGATGCTTTGAAATTTAACCTTGCGCTCCTTAAAGTAGCGCTCCGCTTTTTTCGTATCAAAGCATTTAGATTTTCCGAAAATCTGAATATTCACAGCGCCGCCTCCAAAACGTCAAAGAGATTGTTGTAGAATATATCGCGCACAAGCGTCTCCGGGTAGTTGCGTCTGAGCATTGCCTCATAAATTTCTCCGTAGCTTTCAATGCCGGTTATGCCCTTCGGCGGTTTCTCGATTCCGTCAAGATCGCCTCCGAGGCAAACGGCTTTTTCACCGCCAAGAGCAAGAAAATGCTCGGCATGGGCAATTATATCGGAAATATCGGCTTTTCCGCTGTCATTGAGAAAGTCCTGACAGAGATTAAGTCCCGCAACGCCGTGAAGCCGAATAAGCTCCTTAAACTGCTCGTCGGTCAAATTGCGCGGACTTCCGCAGACGGTTTTCGAGTTTGAGTGTCCGGCAATAATCGGTCTGCGTGTAATCTCGGCAACATCCCAGAAAGTGTGCTCGGAGGCGTGCGATAGGTCAACGACAACGCCCAGCTCCTGCATTTTCCTCACATACTGCTCGCCGCGCTTCGTAAGTCCGCTTTTTGTGGGTCCGTTTGCCGCGCCGCACAGGGCGTTATCGTAGTTCCAGCAAAGGTTAATGAGTCTCACGCCTTTATTATAGGCGCGCTCCAGTTCAAATAAGTCGCAGCCGATAAGCTCCGCGCCCTCAATGGCGACAAGGGCGGCAATCTTACCCTTTTCCTCTGCCGTTCTTATATCCGCCGTGCTTTTGCACAGGGACAAGATATCCGAATTTTTTTCAAATTCGCGCAGCAGTGCTGTGAGCAGCTCGCCGCCGATTTTTGATAAAATATCGGCAGGATGGTCTTTTGAATAATCCATATCGGCGGTGAAGCCGCCGGGTCTTGTGAAAACCGCAAATACCTGCGCGTAAGGCGAGAATTTCATTCCGCGCTTCAAATCAACGTGGAGCTTGTTCTCGCGAAGACCGCAATTTCTAATTTGGGCTTCCATTATTGTGTCGCAGTGCGCGTCAAATACGGGGATATTCATAAGCAGACCTCTAACTCTAATTTTCTGTAAGTTTACCGCAAATGCGCTTTTTTCGCAAGCGTAAACTTGGCGCCCTGCACTTTGTACTTGCCATAATTATCCTTGCGCAGTAATATTATAACAACAAATATGCGGAGGTGTTTGATGGCTAGTAATAAGACTGCTTTAGGCGTTGCATATTTATATACCGCTATAATGGTCGTGTTTTCCTTTCTAAACTTGTTAGGACTCATAATCCCCAACGTTTCTGGTAGCCATGAATTTGTTTTCGTAGTTCAAATTCTTTCTCCTTTTACCTATGTATGCCTAATTATATTTTTCCACAGGCTAAACAAAAAACAAGGCCAAAATTTACCGATTATTTTGAAAGACCACAATATTAGAAAAAGCATGGGGTTAATCATTTTACTAAGCGGTCTTCTCAGTCTTGCAGACTCTCTGCCGTCAATTATACTGTCCTTGGCTATTCCTCCTGTTGAGAAAATCTCCACAACTTCTTCTACTATTTCTGTTGAGCAAAGTATCAATTGGCCCGGCATCTCTTTTTACTTTTTCATCGTAGCCTGCCCCATTCTAGCAGGTATATTACTCTACACACACAAGGATAAAAATCTCGCCGCATATGAAAGCGAAACATATTCTTTTTCAATAATTCAGGGTACAACACTGTTATATATTATATTCTCTAGCTTATTTGCGCTTGTTTCCAAAGCAACAAGCTTTTTATTTACACATTCAAATTCCTTCGGATTGTTGAGCGCACTAAATTACAGCAAATTCTGGCTTCTTTTGATGGCAGCTGTAGTATGCGCACTCTGTCTCACTTGCAGAAAGCACAAACTAAAACTTTTGGATTTATTTCGAAATAGCTCTGTCAGGCTATCCGTTGGGTTTCTCATCCTCATTGGCGGAATCGGAGACTTCGTATCTTTTATCTCAACTCAAATTGTTGCGTTGCACAATCTGAAACAGTTACCGGAAATTGCAATGAACGATTATGAATCTAATCTTCCAAAGAGGCTTGTTTCCCTTGCTATTCTGGTTATACAGCTTTTGCTAGGGGTTTATTTTCTTCGGAAAAGAGCCTACAAATCAGAACAAGACACTCATCAAATAGACAACGAATAGAAAAGTCTGTTTAGCCTTCTTATGTGACAGCGCCCCGCGGTACAATTGCCGCGGGGCGCTTTGATTAAACTTCCATTATGACGGGCAGAATCATGGGACTCCGCTTTGTCTGCTTGTAAAGATATCCGGAGAGATTGGCCTTGACTTTTGCCTTTATCGTTGCCCAGTCGGTGATACGCTGATTTTCGCAGGAGTCGAGTGTCTCCATTGTCACTCTGCGCAGTTCCTCCATAAGCGAGTCGGATTCCTTAACATACACGAAGCCGCGTGTCACAATGTCCGGTCCCGAAACAAGGCTTGCGTCCTCGGCGGAGAGTGTCATAACAACAACCACCATGCCGTCCTGCGCCAGATGACGTCTGTCACGCAAAACCACGCTGCCGACATCGCCGACTCCCGTTCCGTCAACAAGAACCTTTCCCGACGCAACAGTGCCGCCGAGCTTAATCTCTTTTCGTGTAATATCGACTATTCTGCCGATGTCGCTGATTGCAATATCCTTCGGGGCAATGCCCATGCATTTTGCAAGCTCCGCATGCGTGCGCAGGTGGCGCTGCTCACCGTGAAGCGGCATGAAAAATCTCGGCTTCGTGAGAGCTATCATCATCTTAAGTTCTTCTCTGCAGGCGTGACCGGAAACGTGAAGTTCCTCAAGTCTGTCGTAGATGACCTCCGCGCCCTTCATAAACAGCTCGTTAATAACACGGCTTATAGTGGTTTCGTTGCCGGGAATAGCCGAGGCGGAAATAATAACCCTGTCGCCCGCGTCAATTTCCACCTGACGGTGTCCTGAGAACGCCATGCGGTAAAGCGCGGACATATTCTCGCCCTGACTGCCTGTCGTGATGATTACCAGCTTGTTTTTTGGAATTGAACTAATTTGGTTAATATCGATGAGCGTATCCTTGGGCACGTCCATATAGCCGAGCTCCATGGAAACCTTCATGATGTTTTCCATGCTGCGTCCTGTAATTGCAACCTTGCGGTTATTTTTGGCGGCGCAGTTAATTATCTGCTGAAGCCTGTGAACATTGGAGGCAAAGGTTGTTACAATGATGCGTTTATCGCTGCCCTTAATAAGTCTTTCGAAGTGCGGACCGACCTTGCTCTCTGATTCGGAGTATCCGGGCTTCTCGACATTTGTGGAGTCCGAGCAGAGCAGCAGAACACCCTCCTTGCCGATCTCTCCGAAGCGAGTCAGGTCAATCATGCCGCCCTCAATCGGCGTTACATCAATTTTGAAGTCGCCGGTATGAATGACTGTACCGATGGGTGTTTTTATCGCAAGGGATACGGAATCCGCTATGCTGTGGTTAATGTGGATAAGCTCGATGCCAAAGCAGCCCGCCTTAAAATGCTGTCCTGCCTCAAGTGTTATTATCTCGGTCTTTTCAACAAGTCCGTGCTCTTCGAGCTTGATTTTAATAAGTCCCGCCGTTAAGCGCGTTGTATAGAGCGGGGCGTTTATTTCACGCATTAAAAAGGGCAGTCCGCCGATGTGGTCCTCGTGTCCGTGCGTGAGAATAATTGCTCTGATTCGATTTTTGTTCTGCACAAGGTAGCTGAAATCGGGTATAACAATGTCAACTCCGTACATATCCTCATCGGGAAAGCCCAGTCCGCAGTCGACAACGATTATATCCTCGCCGTATTCGTAAACGGTTAGATTCTTGCCGATTTCGTTTAAGCCCCCGAGAGGAATCACTTTTAGTTTTGATGCCATAGTATGAGAAATTCTCCTTTTCATTTTTAGAAATAACTGGTTGATATGTAGGTTACAAATCCAAACGGCGCACGAAAAAGACGGACGCCCGTAACAATTATATCCGCCCTGCTCCGCGAATATAATCAACTCCGTCCCCAAAAAAGCCTATCAAATTGTTACCATATAATAAGTACTTTCGTACAAATATCCTAATTTATGCGCCCACATTAGAGCTACGCAGCCTCTATTGTGGTCTTTGTATAATTATTGTAGCACGATTTTGTGAATGTTGCAAGAATTTTTTAAAGACCTACATCTCACGGCGGCCTTCAAGCGCACGCGTTAAGGTGGCTTCATCGGCGTATTCCAGATTGGAGCCGACGGGAATACCGTAAGCAAGACGGGAAACTTTTACATTGAAGGGTTTTATGAGCCGTGAAATGTACATAGCTGTGGTATCGCCCTCGGTATCAGGGTTTGTGGCCATAATAACTTCTAAAACCTCGCCGCCGGCGACACGGGAAATAAGCTCCGAGATTTTAAGATCATCGGGGCCGATGTGGTTCATCGGTGACATCACTCCGTGCAAAACATGATAAACGCCCTTATACTCGCGGCTGCGCTCGAAGGAAAGCACATCCCTCGGCTCCGCGACCACGCAGATTATGCCCTTATCGCGGCGTGAATCTTCACAAACGGAACATATCTCACCGTCCGTAAGATTTTGGCAAACAGGGCAGCAATGAACGCTGCTTTTCGCCTCCAGTATTGCTGCGGCAAAGCTCTGCGCCTCGCTCTCGGGAAGGGAGAGAACGTAAAAAGCCAAACGCTGGGCGCTTTTTTTGCCTATTCCCGGCAGCGCCGCAAATTTATCTATGAGATTCTCCAGTGAGGGCGGGAAAAATGACATTTTTCAGGGCTCCTTGTGATATAAAATATGTCGAAAGAGTGTTTTTAGTTTACGCGCCGCGAATGGCCTCAATAACGGCTTTTCTGTCGTCCTTGCCGAAAATTGCGCTGCCTGCGACAAGGACATTTGCGCCCGCGTCCTTGACAAGCCTTGAGGTATTTGGGTCAATGCCGCCGTCCACCTCAAGCTCACAGGCGGGATTAAGCCCGTCTATCATTCTGCGGATTTCCTTTATTTTCGGAAGCTGGTCGTGCATAAAGGACTGTCCGCCGAAGCCCGGCTCAACAGTCATGACCAGAATAAGGTCAAGCATTGAAATGTAAGGAAGAAGGGTCACGGCAGGGGTTTTGGGTTTCACGCTCAGCCCGACTTTTTTCCCGCAGTCCTTAACTGTCATTATTGCTTCAAAAACATCCTGCGGCTGGTCTGCCTCAAGATGGAAGGTAACCAAATCCGCCCCCGCCTCGCAAAAGGCGCGAACATAGCGGTGTGGTCTGTCAATCATAAGATGTACGTCAAGAAACATATCCGTTGCCTTGCGCAGAGATTTGACAACGGGAATCCCTATGCTGATATTCGGGACGAAAATTCCGTCCATAACGTCAACATGCAAATAATCGGCTCCGGCGCTTTTTACATCGTTAATGTCGTTAATAAGCGCCGTAAAGTCGGCAGAAAGGATAGAAGGAGCAATTTTTGTCATTCTGTGCATCTCCCTTGTGCTTTCGGAGCGGTAACAGAAGCACCCCTTTCGGCATAAGATTTTATAGTCGGACCCCCGTGGGTCGGCTTTAATATACGGGGGCGGCAAGCTCCGGCTTACCGTCCCCGGCGGACTTTGTTTTACCGTTTGCCACCACGGCAGCCTAATATCCTGAAAATAAACGCAACTGATTTAGCGTAATTTCCATTCTCAGGTTATTATACATTATGGGACAGGCGCTTGCAAGAAAAAACAAAGTATTGTGTTTCGGGTTCATAAAAAGCGTGACTATTGCCGATATACATAAAATGTGTTGTCATCCTTTGACATTGGCGGTATAATATATAATCTGAAAGGTGGGGAATCCATGACTTTAGACAGCTACTTTAAATCACTCGAGGGCAAGAGCATTGCCGTAGTCGGTTACGGCGTGAGCAACGCACCTCTTACAGATCTTTTATTAGCCCGCGCTCTGGACGTTACGGTTTGCGACAAGCGCGAGGAAGCAAAATTTGAGGAGTCTGCCTCTCTCCGTGAGCGCGGCGCGAAACTTCGTCTGGGAGAGGACTATCTTGAAAATCTGCACGAAGATGTGATTTTCCGCACTCCGGGGCTTCACCCCTTCACCCCTCAGCTTCAAAACGCCCTAAATAACGGAAGCGTCTTAACTTCCGAGATGGAAGCCTTTTTCACCGTTTGCCCCTGCCGCACAATCGCGATTACGGGCAGCGACGGCAAAACCACAACCTCAACTCTCATTGCCACGCTGCTGCGCGAATCGGGTCATACTGTTTTTCTGGGCGGAAATATCGGCGCGCCTCTGCT
Organism: Clostridia bacterium; assembly: GCA_009929315.1. Classification (GTDB taxonomy): domain Bacteria; phylum Bacillota; class Clostridia; order Oscillospirales; family Oscillospiraceae; genus UBA2658. The sequence goes on along the minus strand of SAAS01000003.1, from coordinate 172,905 downwards.
CAGCAAAGTGCCTGAGATGAAGCCCTCCGATTTTGCCGTGCTTGAGCTGAGCTCCTTCCAGCTCCACAGCATGAAATGCAAACCGAATGTGGCGGTTATAACGAATATTTCTCCGAATCATCTGGATGTTCACCCTAACTTGGAGGATTACGTCAATGCCAAGCGCAGCATTTTCCTAAGTCAGGACGAAAACGACCGCCTTGTGCTCAACGCGAATGACCCCTACACCCCCGAGTTCGCGGCGCAGGCAAAGGCGGATATCCGGTATTTCAGCCACGAGCATTCGGTTCAGAGCGGCTGCTTCAATGTTGACGAGCTTATCTACTGCGCAAAGAATTATGAGGTACGGGAAATTATGCCCTCCGCGGGAATTCTCATTCCCGGGCTTCACAATATAGACAACTACATGACCGCTTACGCCGCAACCGAAGGCTTCATTACAGACAGCGCCTTCCGCAAGGTTGCAAGGACTTTTCCCGGCGTTCCCCACCGAATCGAGCTTGTACGCGAGAGAAACGGAGTTAAATTCTATAACGATTCCATCGCCTCCAGCCCTACGCGCACTATCGCGGGACTGCGCTGTTTTACCAAGGTTAAACCCATACTCATCGCGGGAGGACATGACAAGCACATCCCCTTTGATGATTTGGGAACCGAGATTGTCGCCCGTGTCAAGGCTCTTTACCTAACGGGGGAAACGGCGGAGAGAATCCGCGACACTGTTTTGGCAACCCCGGGCTACAACCGTTTAACCCTGCCTATTTACGTCATTGACGACTTCCGCGATGCCGTTATTTCGGCGGCGGAAAGCGCGGTTGAAGGCGACGTGGTCATTCTCTCCCCCGCCTGCTCCTCCTTCGATAAATTCAAAAATTTCGTCGAGCGCGGAAACACCTTCCGCAGTATAGTTCTCGGATTGGAGTAATTTCATGCTTCTTAAGGAAACCATAATCGACCTATGCGGTCTTTCGGCTCCCTCCGGCTTTGAGGAGCGCGCCTTTTCACGAATTGAGGAGCTTCTTAAGCCCTTTGTCGATGAAATCAAAACCGATGCCATGGGCAACCTCATTGCAGTTAAAAGGTGCGGTAATGACAAGGCGAAAAAGCTCATGTTCAACGCGCACATGGACGAAATCGGCATGATTGTCACCGGATTTGAAAAGGGCTTTCTGCGCTTTTCAAACCTCGGCGGCATTGACCCGCGTATGCTGCCCGCAAGGGAGATTAAGGTTCTGACAAATCCCCCTGTTTTCGGCGTTATTGACACTATGCCGCCCCACACGCTTTCGGCAGAGGAGATGGATAAAGCAATCGACCCGAACAGGCTGTTCATTGACATCGGAATGAGCGAAGAGGAGGCAAAGAAGCGTGTCCCTCTCGGTACATCCGCCGTTTTTGCGGGAGGAGTGGACGAGCTTTGCGAGGGTGTAATCTGCGGAAAGGCTCTTGACGACCGCGCCTGCGTTTCGATTATTGTTAAAATCATGGAGGCAATTTCAGCTAAAGAGCTGAACATTGATATCTATTGCCTTATCAGCACTCAGGAGGAAATCGGCTCTCGCGGAGCGATCTGCGGAACCTACGGAATAAATCCGGACTACGCCGTCGTCATCGATGTGACCCATGCCGCAACACCGGATTCCAAGAAAGGCGAAACTTTGGATATGCGCGGCGGCGCGGCAATCGGAGTTGGTCCGAATATGAACCGCGGCATTACAAACGCTCTGATTGCTTTGGCGGAAGAAAAGAATCTACCTTATCAGCTCGAAATCATGGGGGGCAGTTCCGGCACGGACGGCTGGGTGATTCAGGTCTGCCGTGAGGGAGTTTCTACTGCCGTGGTTTCCCTGCCGCTGAAATATATGCACTCACCTGTTGAAATCATGGACATTTCGGACGCTGAGGCAATTGTTTCCCTTTTGGCCGAGTTTACGTTCAAGCTCAGCGAAGAGGGTTTGGCATAAGCAAAAATAAAACCCATACACATTTATTTGTATAACAATAAGATAATATACATAGTTTATTATCTTGATTCTCGACTTTATTCACACAGGTGCGCAACGCGCACAGGAGGCTTTCAGATGCTCGACACTTTGAAAACACTATGCTATCTCGGCGGCGCTTCCGGAAGTGAAGATGAAGTCCGCGATTATATTCTTGAGCGCGTAATGCCCTATTCAAGTGAGATATTCACCGACAACATGGGTAACCTCATCATTACTAAAAAGGGGAAAAAGCCTTTGGGCTTAAAGCTGATGATTTGCGCCCACATGGATGAAGTCGGTCTTTTGATAACCGGCATCGAGGACGACGGTTATCTCCGCTTCGATTTTCTGGGTGGTATCGACAAGCGCGTTATCATCGGAAAAAAGGTGTATATCGGGCGGGACAGAGTTCCCGGTATCATCGGAATCAAGGCCTATCATCTTGTGGACAAGGAAGAGGAAAAATCCGTTCCCAAACGCGAGGATATGTATATAGACATAGGCGCGAAAACGAAGGCGGCCGCAAAAGAGCTTGTTTCCCTCGGCGACGCAGCGGTTTTTGACGACAGCGTGCTTGAATTCGGCGAAGGTTATCTTAAAGCAAAGGCGATTGACGACAGGGTCGGCTGCGCCGCTATGATAAAGCTGATTGAAAGTGAGCTCCCTTGCGACTGCACATTTGCGTTCACCGTACAGGAAGAAATCGGTACCCGCGGGGCAAAGATAGCTTCAGCCCGCGTTTGCCCCGATATAGCGATTATTCTGGAAGGAACGACAGCTGCGGATTTGCCCGAAGTACCCGAAGGAAAGCGTGTTTGTGCGCTCGGCGGTGGTCTTGTAATCCCCTTTATGGATAAAGGCACGGTTTACAGCCGCAAACTTTATAAAACAGCAACAGAGCTTGCTGATAGAAACGGTATCAAGTGGCAGACAAAAAGCCTTATTGCCGGCGGAACTGACGCCTCGGTTATTCAGAGAAGCGGAGTGGGCGTTGACACGCTTGCCATTTCCGCGCCGATACGCAATATTCATTCGCCCGCCTGCATCGCTAAAATTTCCGATTTCGAAGCAATGCCGCTTTTTGTAAAACTGCTGCTTGAAGAGCTTTGCGATAAATAGAAAAGGATTTCACTAATGAGCTTAACACAAATTTCCCCGAGGGTCAGAGCGCTCTCGCTCGAAGCGGAAGCAAGGCTGCGGGATGTTTTCGCCGGCTTCGACAAAGTTTCGGAGGACTGCACGCTTAAAGTAATGTCGGCTTTTCAGGAGTTTCGTGTTTCTGAGGCCTGCTTTGCGGGAACCACGGGCTATGGTTACAATGATCTGGGCCGAGATACTTTGGATAAAATATACGCACGCATTTTCGGTGCGGAAAGCGCGCTTGTGCGTATCGGCTTTGTAAACGGCACGCACGCGCTGGCAACTGCACTGTTCGCAATCTGCAAACCGGGAGACACTCTCCTTTCCGTAACGGGAACTCCTTATGACACTCTTCAGTGCACCATCGGCATATCGGGAACAGGCGACGGATCGCTCAAATTCTACGGTGTCGATTACGCGCAGGTTGATTTACTGGCCGACGGTGAACCGGATTTTGAGGGAATCAAGAAGGCTGCCTCCGACTCTAAAGTTAAAGCGGTCATGCTCCAGCGTTCACGCGGCTACTCTAACAGACGCGCTTTCGGAATTGAAGACATTGAAAGAATTATCAAGACAGTACGAGAGGTCAACACGGACGCGAACATTCTTGTTGATAATTGCTACGGTGAATTTGTCGAAACTCTTGAGCCGACTGATGTCGGAGCAGACCTAATCGCGGGCTCGCTCATAAAAAACCCCGGCGGCGGACTTGCTCCGACAGGCGGCTACATAGCCGGACGGGTGGATTTAGTCGAACGTGCGGCGCTGCGTATGACCACTCCGGGCATCGGCGGCGAATGCGGAAGCACTCTCGGAAATAACCGTCTTTTGTATCAGGGTCTTTTTATGGCTCCCCATATTGTCGCGCAGGCTCTTAAAACCGCCGCCTTCTGCGCCGCCATGATGGAGTCACTGGGTTTCAGAACATCTCCTAATGCGATAGAAATACGCCATGATATTATCCAGATGATAGAATTTGGCAGTGCCGACAAGCTCCTGAAGTTTTGCACGGGCATTCAGCACGGCTCACCTGTTGATTCCTATGTCACACCTGTTCCCTGGGCAATGCCCGGCTACGAGGACGAGGTTGTTATGGCCGCCGGCGCTTTTATCCAAGGCTCTTCCATTGAACTCAGCTGCGACGGCCCGATGCGAGCTCCGTTTCTCGGTTTTATGCAGGGCGGACTTACCTACGAATCGGGCAAACTCGGCGTTATGCTGGCAGCGAACGAAATACTTGAGTTATGATAATTATGTAAACCATTCCAGGTATATTTGCCCGACAATGTTTATATAAATGGCATAGGGGGTATCCTTATGCCATTTATTAGAAGACGCGCACCGCGAAGGCAAACCTTTCATCACGCTCCGAGTAGGAGAGCTGTTTCTGCTCAAAAAAAGATGGCTTTATTCACCATATTTTTTGTCTTGTCCTTTTCCGTTGCGATTATTTTTATCGGCAGGTTCCTTAAAGATATTTCCGGGCAAATGGCTCTTTCCAACGCCTCCGATACGATAACTGCCGCAATAAATGATAAAATTAACGAGAAAATGAGCGAGGGGCAGTACGACTATAATTACTTTGTCACTCTTCAAAAGGACAATTCGGGGAATATAACTGCAATATCTGCGAACATGGCGCGCATAAACACCCTTTCCTCCGAAATTTTGCAGGAGGTAATCGCCGCGACTAACAGCGGCATGATGGACATTGACATTCCTCTCGGCAACCTGCTGGGTTCCAATTTGCTTCTGGGAAGAGGCCCAAATGTTCCCGTGAAGATTATCATGCTTACAAGCTCCTATTCGGATTTTCGCAATGAGCTAGAAGCTGCCGGCATAAATCAGGTTAAGCACCAAATTATTCTTGAGGTCAGGGTCCAGATAGATGTTATGCTTCCCTGGGAGGTTCAGTCAACCGAGGTTGTAAGCGAGGTTCTCATCGCGGAAACAGTCCTTGTCGGCAAAGTCCCCGATACCTATCTGAATTTGAATCAGCCGTAGAAACGGAGTATTACTATGGACGCAAAGACAGAAATCGAAAAGCTGAGCGAAGAATTAAAGCGGCACGGAAAAGCCTATTACGACCTCGACGCGCCGACTATTTCAGATTTTGAATATGACGCGCTCATGCGCCGCCTGATTGAGCTTGAGGAACAAAACCCCGAGCTTAAAACCACCGATTCTCCGACACAGCACATCGGCGGAAAGGCGCTGACGCAATTTTCTCCGGTGCTGCATGCCGTAGCGCTCGAAAGCCTGAACGACGTTTTTTCCTTTGAGGAACTTGATAGCTTTGTACTCCGCAGTTCAGAGGCTGTGGGCGGAACTCCCGAATATGTGACGGAACCAAAAATTGACGGGCTGTCCGTTGCAGTTGAGTACATTGACGGAAAACTATTTCGCGGTGCAACCCGCGGCGACGGTATTACAGGCGAGGATGTAACCGAAAACCTCAAAACTGTGCGAAGCCTGCCCAAGGAGATAAAAAACGCTCCGCCCCGCCTCATTGTGCGCGGCGAAGTCTATATGTCGCGCGACACCTTCTCCGAACTGAACGCTGAGCGCGAAATCAGCGGAGAGAAGCTTTTTGCAAATCCGCGAAACACCGCCGCAGGCTCGCTCCGCCAGCTGGACAGTAAAATTACCGCAAGCCGAAGGCTTGACATCATTGTATTCAATGTTCAGCTTGCCGAGGGACGTGACTTTACTACCCATATTGAAACACTTGACGCTCTTTCAGAAATGGGCTTTCCCGTTGTTCCCTATAAGCTCTGCAAGAGCGCCGAGGACTGCCGAGCTCACGTTGAATGGCTCGGTGAAAACCGCGAATCCCTCCCTTATGATATTGACGGCGCTGTGATAAAAATCAATCGCCTTTCGGAAAGAGTTCTGCTTGGCAGTACGGCAAAAGCGCCCCGCTGGGCAGCCGCTTATAAGTATCCGCCCGAAAAAAAGGAAACCCAGGTTTCCGACATTACCGTTCAGGTGGGGCGCACCGGCGTTCTTACTCCGAAAGCTGTTGTCGCTCCCGTGCGCCTTGCCGGAACAACGGTTACAAACGCCACTTTGCATAATCAGGATAATATTGACCGCCTTGATATCCGAATCGGTGATTATGTGATAATTCAAAAGGCGGGAGAGATTATTCCCGAGATTCTCGAGGTTCTGCACGATAAGCGTCCCGTAGGAACTGTTCCTTATAAAATTCCCGATTCCTGTCCCGAGTGCGGCTCGCAGGTTGTTCGTGACGAGGACGCGGCCGCCTTCCGCTGCACAAACCTTGAATGTCCCGCCCAGCTTCTACGCAACATTGCTCATTTTGCCTCACGTGGAGCTATGGACATTGAAGGTCTGGGAATATCTGTGACAGAGGCTCTCATAAAAGAAAAGCTTATTGCTTCCCCTGCCGAGCTTTATTATCTTGAGGCTCAGAGTGTTGCCGCGATTGACCGTATGGGCAAAAAGTCTGCCGAAAATCTACTCGCAGCAATTGAAAAAAGTAAGTCAAACGGCATGGCTCGGCTTCTCTGCGCTTTTGGAATCAGACAGGTCGGGCAAAAAGCGGCAAAGGTTCTCGCTATGCATTTTAAGAATTTGGACGAGCTTTGTGCGGCTTCGGTTGAGGAGCTTACCAATATTCCCGACATAGGTCCGATTACGGCCGCCTATCTCACCGAGTGGCTCAATGATCCGCATTCAAAACATCAAATTGAGCTTCTCCGTAATGCGGGCGTCAGCTTTGACAGCCGTGAAACCTTGCTTGATAACCGCTTTGCAGGCAAGACCTTTGTTCTTACAGGCACGCTCAAATCCTTCACCCGCGACGAGGCGGAGAGCATAATCGAGAACTACGGCGGCAAGACCTCCGGCTCTGTTTCAAAAAAGACGAGCTTCGTTCTTGCGGGCGAAGAAGCGGGTTCAAAGCTGACAAAAGCCCAGAGTTTGAATATTTCCATTCTTACTGAGGACGAATTTATAAAGTTGATTGAAAAATAGAATCCTAATTATATTATCGGGATAATATTTTTACTTGGATATCGGTATAAGATACTGTTTGGATAAGGGACACTATGAAAATAAGAGTATTTTTGGCGGTTTCCGCCTGCAAACTGACAATTAAAATTCTTCGACGCATCGGTCGAGGCGGCACGGCGATACCGGGCAAAATTGCACTAAAAATTTGTCCAGAGCTGCTTTCCTTTCTCGCAAAGGACGTTAAATGCGTCATAGTTACCGGAACGAACGGCAAAACCACCACTTCGCGCATTATCGAGGAAATTTATCTGAGAAACGATGCGTCGTATTTTGCAAACCGCTCGGGCGCAAATCTAATAAACGGAATCACCTCAATATTCATTGAAAATTCCACTTTAACAGGTAAACCGAGGAAGGAAAACGCGATAATTGAGTGCGACGAGGCCGCTTCAAAAGAGGTTTGCCGCCTTATCAACCCCTCTGTTGTCCTCGTGACAAACGTGTTTCGTGACCAGCTTGACCGCTACGGCGAGGTTTCGGGCACACTTCAAAACATTCTGATAGGCTTAAAGAACTCGCCTAAAGCAACAATTTGTTTAAATGCCGACTGCTCGCTGACCGCTTCAATCGCGGGTCAAGTTCCCAATAAACTGATTTTTTACGGAATAGATGTTCCTATTTATAAGGACCCGATTGACGAGGTTTCAGACGCGCCCTACTGCATTAAGTGCAAGCACGAATATGAATACACTTATCGAACCTTTGGGCATCTCGGCGGCTTTTACTGCCCAGACTGCGGCTATAAGCGCCCTGAAACGGAGGTTTCCGTTACGGATATCCTTAGCGCCGATCTTTCCTCAACAAAGGTTCGTGCCCGCGTTTTCGGTGACGATGAGCTTATCACGATAAATCTCCCCGGAGGCTACAATATTTATAACGCCGTCGGTGCGCTTGCGGTTTCCGAGGCTGTCGGTTTCAGCCGAAGAAGCGCAATTGAGGCTATCGCGAGCTTTTCCTGCGGCTTCGGTCGGATGGAAGAGTTCGATTTGGGCGGACATTCGGCTCGAATTATTTTGGTCAAGAATCCCGCAGGCTGCAATCAGGTAATTAACTATCTGACTGGTTTATCTGAAAAAACCGTCTTCGTCTGCTGCCTGAACGACAACTCGGCGGACGGTAAGGACGTTTCTTGGATTTGGGACGTTAATTTCGAGAAGCTGACCGATATGCTCGATTTAATCCCCGAAATTTATGTTTCCGGGATTCGCGCCGCGGATATGGCGCTTCGCCTCAAATACGCCGGGATTGATGAAAAAAAGCTGAATATTTTCGATGACTATGACGAGCTTATAAAAGCGATGACAGACCAGCCCCTGCCTGTAATTATAATGCCGACATACACGGCAATGATGGAGCTTCGTGCTAAAATGAGCTCCGCTTTCGGCGGCAAAGACTTTTGGGAATAAGGGGGGATAATCTTAATGAAACTTAGTATATGCCACCTTTACCCGGACGTGCTCAATCTTTACGGCGACACGGGCAACATTATCTGCATGAAGAAACGCCTTGAATGGCGAGGAATTGAGAGTGAAATCACCTGCCTTCCCATCGGCGCTCACGCCGATTTTTCCCGCTTTGATATTTTCTTCATCGGCGGCGGTCAGGATTTTGAGCAGGAGGTTCTCCTCGCCGATTTGCACAGCGGCAAGGACAAGGAAATTCTTTCTGCTGTTGAGGATGATAAGCTCTTTCTTTGTATTTGCGGCGGCTACCAGATGATGGGTCAGTATTACCTTACGCACACAGGCTCCCAGTGCGATTTTATCGGGGCGCTGAAACTTCACACAGTCGGCTCGGATATTCGCATGATTGGAAATTACGCCTTTAAGTGTTCGGAAGAAAGCGGCGGCTCGGCTGTCGTCGGATTCGAGAACCACAGCGGCAAGACCTATCTGGGCGAGGGCGTCCTCCCTCTCGGTACAGTTATCTCGGGTTTCGGAAACAACGGCGAAGATAAAACCGAGGGGGCTCGTTACAAGAATGTCTTCGGTGCTTACTGTCATGGTCCGATTCTGCCGAAAAACCCCGAATTTGCCGATTTAATTTTACAAACCGCTTTGCAGCGCCGATACCCGAACGCGGAACTGCCACCCTTAAACGATACTCTTGAGTATAGCGCACACAACTATATGCTAAAAAGAATAGAAAAACTTTAGCTTTTTGGATAAATAAAAACGCAGTCGAGAGTATTCTTCGACTGCGTTTTTTTATTCTGACTGTCAGTGCCCTATCAGCACAGTTTTTCTTCTGTTAAGTCTTTCCTTGATTTGCGGCAGCCATTTATAGACTGCAAAATAGTAGATGAAGCCGATAGGCACGCCGGTTAATATGTCCAGAATCGAATGCTGCTTTATGAAAACGGTTGAAATGCAAATGCTTATCGCCAAAACCACGTTAAGTGTTTGTATCCACCATTTCTGAAGTGCTCTGGTTTTCATAAGCGCAAACATAGCACCCATAGTACCCACTACATGCAGGCTCGGCAGGACATTCGTATTCGTGTCGCGCTTATACAGCAGGCCGACAATATCGGTCAAAATGTTCGGATGTTGGAAGCTTCTCGGGCGCAGATTTTGACCGTTCGGAAAGATAGCATAAAATATGACAATCAGCAAAAATCCGACACCTATATAAATCATGTAGTTTTTAAAGCCTGGGGCGTCCTTGAGGAAGAGATAAACACCTGCTCCTATCATCAGAGGATACCACAAAACATAGGGTATCACAAACCATTCATTAAAATGAATGTAACTGTCCATTTGCATATAAGAAACAAAATAGCCGGATCTTATGTACTTTTCCTCCAGCCAGAAAATAGCCATATACAAAGGAATAAAGAGCATGTATTTTGCATGCCGGTACTTATTTAAATCGATCTTTTCAATTGCATTTTTTAGCATTTTGAAATACAACTCCGTTTTTACACCCGCTAAAACAAAACTGCCATGCAAGTGCCATATTTCAAATTTTGGCTGTGCCTCCGCTGAAGGAAAAAACAAAACAAACAGAGCCCCACAAATGCAAAAGCTGCAACATTTCCGAGACTCTTCAAATTGGAGCGGGTGATGGGAATCGAACCCACGTATCCAGCTTGGGAAGCTGGTGTTCTGCCATTGAACTACACCCGCGTTTATCTGCCGTGCCTGTTATTCTACCACCGAGGGTGAAGATATGCAAGAGCTTTTATTTTGAAAATCTCGCGAGAAAATCGTAATCTCGGTTTATTTCATCGGCAGCCTTTGTCCCTATTCCCAGAGCTTATCGAAATTCTCGGCAATTTGATCGGCAGTTTCCGTATAGGACATAACGAGCAAGATTGTTCTGCCGTGAACCTTGACAATTTTATTCTCCGCGCCTACGCAAATCCATTTATTCAGGTCCGCGTTTGCCTCAATTTCCGCGGCAGTCGCTAGCGCGTCTACCCCTTCTGGAACGCGCAGCAGCACAGCCGAATGCGGCACAGCATTAATGTTCGCGTCATCCGCGAGCGCCTCGGCACCCTCTATCGGATCAATAAACAGATAATAATGATAATTGTCGGAGTTCAGCTGTGTATATGAAAGCTCCGGCAGATTATCCACACCTTTAAGTATCGATGTAAAGATTTCTTCAAGACTCATTGTGTCGCCCGAACTCTTTTCGGAAAGGCTACCGCAGGCGGTCAGTGAAAACACAAGAACTGCGCACATTATTAGGCTTAATATTTTCTTCATCCGTCTTCTCCTCGGAATTTCTTTTACAATATGACGGTTAGCACCCCGCGATAGTTCCCATCCCCAAAACAAAATTCAGACAACACCATTCGCGGATATTTTGCATATTTTACCCTTCTGTGGTATTATAATGACAATATAGTGAAAATTGGCACAATTATACTTCCTGTCGGCAAGGGGGTGCGCAAAATGGCAGAGCTTATGAGCGATATAAGATTCTTAAAGGGCATTGGCCAGGCTCGGGCCAATGCTTTGGCAAAGCTCGGCATTAAATCTCTGCGCGACTTAATCTGTTTTTTCCCCCGCACCTACGAAGATAGAACCAAAACCGTTCCGATAGCGGCTTTGCAGCCAAATGTGCCCTCCTGCATACACGCCGTCGTCGCCACCGAGCCGATTTTGAGCCGTGTGCGCCGCGGAATGGAGCTTGTGAAACTCCGTATAGTTGACGACAGCGGCTCGGTCGATGTTACATATTTTAATCAAAACTACGTCCGTGAGCAGCTGAAAAAGGGCCAGTCTTATGTTTTCTTCGGAAGAGTAATTCTTGACGGACTGCGTTTCACAATGATAAATCCGCTTTTTGAGCCTGAGGACGCGCCAAGTGCCTTTACGGGGCGTATCGTTCCGATTTACCGTTTGACGGCAGGAATTTCGCAAAAAATGTTGTATTCAGCCGTCAGGCGCGGACTGGACGAGTGCGCGGACAAGCTTCCCGACGCTCTTCCCGAGGCCGTGGCGCAAAGGGCGGAGCTTTGCAAGACAGCTTACGCATACGAGAACATACACTTCCCCGCAGATTTCGGCGCGCTGGAGCTCTCACGCAGGCGCCTCATATTCGAGGAGCTCTTTGTGCTCTCCTGCGCTTTGTCGAAGCTTAAGAACTCGCATGAGAAGCGAAGCGGAATTGTAGTCTCAACCCCGAGACTTGAGCGTTTTTATTCGGCACTCCCCTTCGTTCTGACAAACGCCCAACAGAGAGTTATTTTGGATTGCGCAAGAGACTTAAGCAGCGGAATTGCGATGAACCGCCTTATTCAGGGTGACGTCGGCAGCGGTAAGACCGTTGTAGCCGCGGCCTGCATCTGGTGCGCTCACGAGGGCGGGCTGCAAAGCGCCTTCATGGCGCCGACCGAAATTTTGGCACAGCAGCATTTCCAGACCTTTTCAGAGCTTCTATGCCCGCTCGGAATAAAAGTGGTTAAGCTCACAGGGTCCATGACGGCCAAGCAAAAAAAGGAAGCCCTCTGCGCATTAAAGGAGGGCGAAGCGAGCCTTGTCGTCGGCACTCACGCACTTCTCGGCGAGAGCGTTGAGTTCGAGCGGCTTGCGCTTGTTATAACGGACGAACAGCACCGCTTCGGCGTTAATCAGCGCGCAGCTCTCATCGCGAAGGGTGAAAATACCCACACCCTTGTCATGTCGGCGACACCCATCCCACGTACATTGGCACTGATTATATACGGCGATCTCGACGTTTCGATAATCGACGAGCTGCCCCCCGGCAGGCAGAAGGTTGACACCTTTGCCGTTGGCGAAGATATGCGCGAGAGGATTTACGGCTTCATGCGCAAGCAGGTGTCAGAAGGCAGGCAGGTCTTTGTCGTATGCCCCGCTATTGACGAAAACGAGGAGCGCCCTCAGGAGCTTAAAAGCGCTAAAGAATATTCGCTCGTACTTCAAAAAGAGGTCTTTCCCGACCTCAAAGTCGGCTGTATCCACGGCAAGATGAAATCGGCGGAAAAGGAAAACACAATGCAGGCCTTTGTCGACGGCGAAATTCAAATCCTCGTTTCGACAACGGTAATCGAGGTTGGAGTCGATGTTACGAACGCTTCGCTAATGGTTGTGGAGAACGCCGAGCGCTTCGGTCTGAGTCAACTTCACCAGCTTCGCGGACGTGTCGGACGCGGAACGCACAAGAGCTACTGCGTGCTTTTCTCCGATTCGGATAGCGAAATTTCGAAATCGCGCCTTAAGGTCATGGAGCAGACAAACGACGGGTTCAAAATTTCCGAGGAGGACTTGAAGCTTCGCGGTCCCGGCGACTTTTTCGGCTCGCGCCAGCACGGTCTTCCCGAAATGCACATTGCTGACCTCTGCACTGACTTGAGGGTTTTAAGCGACGCACAGCAGGCCGCTAAGGAGCTTCTAAAGGCAGATCCTGAGCTGATTAAGCCGGAAAACGAAAAACTGAGCCGACGCATAAAGGAGCTTTTTGAAATCAACGAAGGCAGCCTGAATTAGTATGCATTATTGCATCCGAGCTTTGTTTAAGCTCGATTTCGACGTAAGTGAATAGAAATTTTGCCCTCTTTGCCGCATATACTTTCGTATACGTCAAAGGGGGCAAGCTATTTGTGTCAAAGAAAAAACTTATGCGCGACACAGCACTTTTAACAGGCTCCTCGCTTGCCATGCGGTCTATCGCCCTCGTTTTTCAGATGTGGCTGGTATCAAGAATCGGTGCCGCCGGCGTGGGGCTTTACGGGCTTGTCGGCTCTGTTGGCTTTCTTGCGGCGACGGTGGCGATTTCGGGTATACGTTTTGCTTCGACTCGAATAATTTCAGAAGAGCTGGGCTTAAAACGCGCGGGGGGCGTCGGCAAGGCAATGCAAATTTGCATTGCTTACAGTTTATTCTTCGGCGGCGCCTCCTCGCTTATACTTTATCTTTGCGCTGAGCCAATCGGCTTTCTCTGGATTGGCGATGCCAGAACTGTGCTCTCTCTTCGAATTTTGTCTGTCAGCCTACCTTTCATCTCATTAAGCTCTGTTATGTACGGCTATTTCACGGCCTGCGGCAGAATCTTCAAAGCCGCCGCGGTGCAGGTTTCGGAACAGCTCATCAGAATCGGACTTGTAGTCGCGTTTCTCGGCTTTGCCCCTCACGGTGATTTAGAGAAAAGCTGCGCGGCGGTTTCTGCCGGAAGCTCCGGCGCGGAGCTAATTGCGTTTTTTCTCATGCTGTCCGTTTTCCTTGGCGACCGCAAAAAACACGGAAAAAAGTCCGAGCCCTCGCCGCGGCTTCCTGCCCGAACACTCGGAGTTGCCTTTCCTTTGGCTCTTTCCGCTTACGCCCGCAGCTCACTTTCAACGCTTGAGCAGCTCCTCGTTCCAAGAGGGCTGAAGAAGGCCGGCTATACGGCAAACGGCGCTCTGGCAGGCTACGGAACCATTCAGGGCATGGTCTTTCCGATAATCTTCTTTCCCTCCTGCATTATAACGGCGCTCGCGGAGCTGATTGTCCCAGAACTCACCGCCGCGCAGGTTGCGGGAAAAAAGGAGCAGATCTCAAGGGTTGTGTCCTCGCTTTTGCGAAAGTCGCTGGGCTTTTCGCTTTTCATCGGGTTAATGCTTTTTATTCTCTCCGAAACCCTCGGCAAGTCCATTTACAAAAGCGAGGACGCCGGTTATTACATAAGGCTGTTTTCGCTTCTTGTTCCAGTAATGTATATGGATATGGTAACAGACGGCTGCCTGAAGGGGCTGGGCGAGCATCTTTGGTCAATGGGCTTTAATATAGCGGAGGCAATTTTCGGTGTGATTCTCGTTTATACGCTTTTGCCGCGCTTTGCTCTGAACGGCTACATCGGAATCCTGTTTTTTGAGGAAATTTTCAATTTCACTCTCAGTATATGGCGTTTAAGCCGCGTGACTGAAATCAGACTTTTCCCCAGCTTATTAAATAATAAATGCCGAGAGTAGGTTTCCCTGCCTCGGCATTTTTTCTTATTTATAGAGCGCCACAAATTCTTCAAGAGTCAATCCGTTATTAGTTATGTAAACCGCTGCTTCCTTTCCGACATAGCGGTAATGCCACGGTTCATACATAACGCCGGTGATGTCCGTTTTGTCCTTTGGATAACGGAGGATAAACCCGTATTCGGTGCAGTGAGCAGCCAGCCACTGTGAAAGCTGCGTGTCGGCTATGGATTCGTTCATGTACTGGTAGTATTTGTCCACGATGTCGCAGGCAAGCCCAAGCTGGTGCTCGCTTGTTCCGGGGTAAGCAACTATTGTTTTCGCCTTCTCGATCGCGGCCTCCTCGCTTCCCTCGGATGCGATATACTGGCTAACCTTTCTGTTAAAGAGATATTCCTGCGTGCTGTAGTTCCTGTATGCTGATGTTATGTAAACCGTGAGGCCTTCAGCTTTTGCTCCGGCAATAAACTCATTAAGTGCGTCGGCAGCGCGTGAATCGAAATATTGACTGTTGGCAACAGCGGTAATCTCGGGAGAATAGTCCTTCGGAAGAGGACTCGCCGTATTGACAAGAGTGTACTCCCAGGAGTTAATGTCGATATCGGGCTTGTCCGCATAAGGCTCGGGGGTCGGAGTCGGTGTAGGCGTCGGCGTCGTCGTCGGACTTGGGGTCACCGTAATTTCAGGCGAAGGTGAGGGCAAAGTCTCCGGCAGCACCTGAGCGTAAAGCCTTGCGTATACAACTATGCCGAGGACTACAAGGAGCAGCGCAAGCAAAACTCCCATAAGCACTTTCTTTAACACCGGATAATCCGCCTTTCTGAATATATTTCTTCCATTATGAGGAAAGTTTATCATAATTCTAATTTTTTTGCAATGACCTCATTAGAAAGAGTCTGCACTTAATGGTAAGAGCCTTGAGGAAATTCCCAAGGCTCTTGTTGCAGTAATTTATTCAACCGTAACGCTCTTTGCCAGATTCCGCGGCTTATCGATGTCACACCCGCGGTAAAGCGCAATGTAATACGCGAAAAGCTGAAGCGGCAGCACCGCCAAAGAGGGTAAAAGCACGTCGTGCGTGTCTGGAATTGTTATTATCTCGTCCATTGCCGAGCTGAGCTTATCCTTGAGGCTCTCCTTTGTAACTCCCATAACATGAGCGCCGCGCGCCTTTACCTCCAGCGCGTTGCTCAGGGTTTTCTCAACTAATCTCTCGTAGGTGGCAACTGCGATAACAAGAGTTTCGTTAACCACTAGCGAAATTGTTCCGTGTTTTAATTCGCCTGCCGCGTAAGCCTCCGAATGGATATAGGAAATTTCCTTGAGCTTCAGCGAGCCCTCAAGCGAGAGCGCGTAGTCGATATTGCGCCCGATGAAAAACAAATCCTCGTTATTAAAATGCTGATAGGCAAGGTACTGGATATTTGACTTGTCGTCAAGTATTTTTCGCATTTTCTCAGGCACGGCCTTCAGCTCGGAGAGAATACTTTCGTATTCGCTCGGCGAAATCGCACCCCTGCAGTCCGCAACATAGAGAGCGACAAGAACCGTCGCGGCAAGCTGAGTGCTGTAAGCCTTAGTGGTGGCAACGGCGATTTCGGGTCCCGCCTTTGTGTAGAAAACCTTTTCGGCGCTCTTTGCGATTGAGCTTCCTTCGACGTTTACAATCGCAAGTGTTTTCGCCCCCAGACGCTTCGCCTCGTTCTGCGCTTCCAAGGTATCCGCCGTTTCGCCCGACTGACTGATACAGATAACAAGAGTATTTGAATTGATTATGGGGTCGCAGTAGCGAAATTCTGAGGCCAAAACTACCTCAACGGGGATTCTGGCAAGCTTTTCGATATTGTATTTTGCGATAACTCCGACATGGCCGGAGGAGCCGCAGGCGATGATGACAATTCGCTCCATCTTGTTTATGTAGTCTTTTTCGAGCATATCCGATAGGTCAACTCTGCCGCTTCTTACATAAGGCTCAATGGTACGGAAAACCGCCTCGGGCTGTTCCATTATCTCCTTAAACATATAGTGCTCGTAGCCGCCCTTGTCGGCCGCAGAAACATCCCAGTCGACTGTGAATTTTTCCTTACTTACCGTGTCGAGAAAGGGGGTGTAGAACTTAATGCCGTCCTTCGTTACAACGGCAAGCTCGTCATCGTCAAGATAGGACACGGTTTTTGTGTGGCTGACAAGAGCCATAACATCGGAGGCGAAGTAGTTTTCTCCCTCGCCGTAGGCAACAATAAGCGGCGCGTGGCTTTTTACCGCGACGAGAGTATCGGGGTCGTCGGAGCAGACAACACCCAGAGCATAGCTTCCCTCAAGCTCGCGCACGGCTCGGGCAACCGCCTCAAGGATGTTTCCTTTGTAGAAATAGTCAATCAGCTGCGCCGCAACCTCTGTATCGGTTTCGGACTGAAAAACTCTGCCGCGTTTCATAAGCATTTCCTTAAGCGCAGCGAAGTTTTCGATTATGCCGTTATGCACGATGGCAATTCTTCCGTTTTCGCTGACGTGAGGGTGTGAATTGACATCAGAGGGTCTGCCGTGAGTCGCCCAGCGCGTGTGCCCGATTCCGACGAAACCGGGGGCGCAGCAGCCGCCCCCGCACTTTTCACGAAGCGCCGACAGCCTTCCCATAGATTTTATTATCTTAATTTCTTCACCCTGATTTATTGCTATGCCGGCAGAATCATAACCCCTGTATTCGAGCCTTTCAAGTCCCTCCAAAAGTATTGGAGCCGCCTGCCTGAAACCTGTATATCCGACTATTCCGCACATGCTTATGACCCTTCCTTTCATAAAAAACTAACGCCGTTTCCTCAATATTAACGGCGTTAGTTTAAATCTGCTATAATATTCCGATTACACGCTCAACTGCAAGCTTCGTCAGCTCCGCGTCCCCAAAGCCCGTCAGGCGAATAAAGCCCTCGCCCTCCGGGCCGAAGCCCGCTCCGGGCGTTGTGACGACATTTGCCTGCCTCAAAAGTCTGTCAAAAAAGCTCCATGAATCCGCGCCGTTCGGCGTCTTAATCCAGATATAAGGGGCGTTTACGCCGCCGTAAACCGTTAGTCCGGCGTTTTTCAGCCCGTCTCTGATTACTCGGGCATTGTTCATATAGTAATTTATGATTTCACGGGCTTCTTTCATTCCCTGCTCCGTATAAACAGCCTCGGCAGCGCGCTGAATAACGTAGGCAACGCCGTTAAATTTTGTGCTTTGACGGCGTCCCCAGAGTTTGTTGAGCGAAGCGCCGCCGAGCTTTAAAGCCTGCGGAACAACGGTGTAGGCACAGCGATTTCCCGTAAACCCTGCCGTTTTTGAAAAGCTTCGGAACTCGATTGCGCATTCCTTCGCGCCCTCAATCTCGTAAATTGAGTGCGGAATCCCTTCCTCGGTAATGTAAGCCTCATAAGCCGCGTCAAAAAGTATAACCGCTCCGTTTTTAAGCGCGTAATCAACCCAAAGCTTTAGCTGCGGTTTTGTTGCGGAAGCGCCGGTGGGGTTATTGGGGAAACAAAGATAAATTATATCGGGCGTTCTGACGGGCAGCTCGGGCAAAAAGCCGTTTGCCTCGGTGCAGGGCATATACAAAATGTCCGTCCAGCGCGTCCCGTCAAAGTCCCCTGCTCTGCCCGACATTACGTTGGTGTCGACATAAACGGGATATACCGGGTCGCAAACCGCCACGACATTATTTATGCCAAAAATGTCACCTATATTGCCGCAGTCGCTTTTCGCTCCGTCGCTCACGAAGATTTCATCGATTGAGAGCTCAACGCCGAGCGGAAGATAGGCCTTGTCCCTGATTGCCTCGCGCAGAAAAGAGTAGCCGTAATCAGGTCCGTATCCGCGATAGCTCTCCTTTACTCCCATCTCGTCAACAGCCTTATGCATCGCGGCAACGACGGACGGTGACAGCGGACGCGTGGTATCGCCGATTCCGAGCGGAATCAGGCTCTTTTCGGGTTGTTCCGCCTTGAAGGCAGCGACGCGCTTTGCTATCTCGGCAAAAAGATAATTGCCGGGAAGCTTTGAATAGTTTTCGTTAACATTAAGCATTTTGGTTCTCCTTGCGAAAGCTCGCTTTTAGCATTATTCCTTTTTTATGAGTACAAAGTGACCTGCCTTGACAAATCACTTTGTTCTTTTCGTTAAATGTAAAGTTCTCCGTCAAAAACCGTGACCGCGGGTCCCGTCATATAGAGCTTATTGCTGTCTTTATCCCATTGTATGAAAAGTTCGCCGCCTTTAAGACGAACTTCGGCGCTGTTGCCTGTGTGTCCGTTCAGGGCGGAGGCGACCAGTGTTGCCGTTGCCCCGGTGCCGCAGGCAAGCGTTTCGCCACTGCCGCGCTCCCAAACCCGCATTTTGAGGGTGTTTTTGTCGATGACTTCAACAAACTCGGTGTTAACGCGCTCCGGAAAGAGCGGGTGATTTTCGAATTTCGGTCCGAGAGTTTCAAGATCTAGCGAGTCGACATCCTTAACGAAAACCACGGCGTGAGGATTCCCCACCGAAACGGCGGTAACAAAGTATTCCTCGTCCCCGACGATAACGGAGCGGTTTATGAAGCTGCGTCCGTGCTCCGCAATCGGGATAAACTGCGGGCGAAGCTCAGGCGAGCCCATATCAACACGGACGGTTTTTATAAGTCCGTTCTCCTCGTTGAGTTCGAGCGTTTTGATGCCTGCAAGTGTTTCGATTGTGAGCTTCTTTTTGTCGGTCAGCCCCTTGTCAAACACATACTTTCCGACACAGCGGATTCCGTTTCCGCACATCTGGGCGCTTGAGCCGTCGGCGTTGTAAAAATCCATTTTAAAGTCAGCCTTATCGGAGGGGCAGATGCAGATAAGCCCGTCGCTGCCGATTCCGAAATTGCGGTTTGAAACTGTTCTGGCAAGCTCAGACCTGTCGGATACCTCGTTCTCAAAACAGTTTACATATACATAGTCATTTCCGCAGCCCTGCATTTTCGTAAATTTCAAAGCAACTACCTCCTGCCTATGATTTCAGAAAATAAACAAAATATCTTCATAATTATCATCCTATCGGGAACTCTAATGTGAGGTGATAGAAAGATGGGCATTATTTTTTTCAGGACACTTATTATTTATATCGCGCTTTTAATTGCCATGCGTCTTATGGGGAAAAGACAGCTCGGAGAGCTTGAGCTTTCGGAGCTTGTTATTACCGTTCTCATATCCGATATTGCGGCACATCCGCTTCAGGACATCGGAATACCGCTGATGAACGGACTGCTGCCTATTATTATTCTTCTTTGCTGTGAGCTTATAATTGCTGGCGTAATAGTAAAAAGTCAGCGTGCCAAAGAGCTTCTTTGCGGCAAACCGAGCTTTCTGATTATCGATGGGGTGATAAATCAAAAAGAGATGAAAAAAAACCGCTTTACTCCCGATGAGCTTGCCGAGGAACTGCGCACCCAAAGTATTTTGGATATAAGCCTTATAAAGTTCGCAATACTGGAAACGGACGGAAGATTGAACATAGTTCTCTTTCCGTCCGAGCGTCCAGTTACTGCGGGGCAAATGAGCATTAAGGCGGATGACAGCGGCTACCCCGTTATACTGATTAACAACGGAAAAGTTATTGATAAAAACCTGCGTCTTTGCGGGAAGGACAATGATTGGCTCGATAAAGAGCTTTCCGCGAGAAAAGCAAAAAATGTAAAAGAGGTATATCTGATGTCGCTAAACGAGGCGGGACAGATATATTTTGCGAAAGCGGAGGGCAAGAAATGAAGCGTGAATTATTCGCCGTCTCGCTGCTTTTGGGACTGTTAGCATTGTCTGTATATAATATTCGGTATATCGAAAACAAGTCGCAGACTCTCATAAGCTATATTGAAGAAGCCGAAGCCCACTATTTAGGCGGCAACAGTCAGCAAGCCGCCGAGGATATTGAGACTTCGCTTGATATATGGCTCGGCTGGGACTCCTATTCTCATGTTATGCTTCGCCACAGCGAGGTCGATGTCATCACAGAAGCCTACTATGAGCTTTTAAAGGAGCTTGAGGGTGATGACAGAGTTACGCAAGCCTCTTTCGGGGTTCTCAAAGAGGAGCTCAACAGCATACTTACCAAAGAGCGGATAAACGTGCGTTCGATACTATGATTATTTCTTATCGATGAGCTTCTGAAGTTCATCAAAGAAGGTGTTGACATCCTTAAACTGGCGATAAACCGAAGCGAAACGAACGTAGGCAACCTCGTCCACATGCTTGAGCTTCGCCATGACCATCTCGCCGATTTCTGTGGTGGAAACCTCGCGCTCGAGCGAGTTCTGGAGCTCCTGCTCGATTTCGTCCGCGATTTTCTCAAGCGACTGGAGAGAAACGGGACGCTTTTCGCAGGCCCTGAGCATGCCGTTCATAACCTTGATTTTATCAAAAGTCTGACGGCTGCCGTCGCGCTTAACCACGACAAGCGGCAGGCGTTCCATTATTTCGTAGGTGGTAAACCTTTTTTGGCAGGCAAGGCACTCTCTGCGGCGGCGAATTGTTGCTCCCTCTTCCGCGGGACGTGAATCAATGACTTTGCTTTCTGCATAACCACAAAACGGACATCTCATGACAGTTCTCCTCAAAATCAGTTATTTCTTCATCCTGTTGTGCTTTGCTTTGGTTCTTCAATGTGATATTCTAGCACATTTCTACTGTGAGCGCTACATATATTTGTGTGCAGTCCCCGATTTTTAAGCAATTTTAACTATATATGGACTTTTTAACAAATTTGAAATTTGATTTTTGCGGCTCTTGTGCGTTTAGACGAGCTCAAATTTCAAAAGTTCAAAAAATTCGTCCCTCGTCATCAGGGCGTTCAAGACCTCCAGCATAGCGTTCGGCGAAAGTCTTGATGGCAGCGACAAACGCCTTAAAAGCTCCTGCCTTTTGTCATAGCTGCCCTTTTTGCCCGAAAGCCCGGTCTCGAACAAATCGGTCTTCGTGATAGGCTCGGTATTGCTTATACAATCGGCTTCGCTAACCGAGACTCCTGCTTTTTGGAGCGCGGACAGCAGTATTTCGCGGCTCATACCCTCAACCCCGAGCTTGCCCTCCTTTGAGGGTGAGTTTTTTCGTTTTTCCTTGCCTGAAATGTCGGGTATGTAGGCGTGCTTAATATACTTTGGATCAATTGAACTCTTTAGGAAATTTCTGATTACAAAACCCGCGCCGTCGCTGTCAGTGAGCACAACCAGACCGCGGGTTTCGGCGAGCCTGCGAAAGAGCTTCAGCTTTTCCTTGTCGGAGAAAATTCCGAAGCCCTCGGTTTCGATTATAGTGCCGTCAATGACTTGACTGAGCGTATTCTTGTCGTAGCGCCCTTCAACGATGACGACTTCGCTGACCTTAATCATTCCCTTTCCCCCACAGCTATACGAAGAAGAAGCTCCTTCAAGATATCCTCATCGTCCTCGGAGGAGCTTTTCATACGGTAATCGCTCTCGGCACATAGTTCAACCGCTTTTTTGAGCTGTTTAGTCGAAAAGCCCGACGCCGATTTAAGGAGCTTGTCCGCCAAAAACGGAAATGATATGCCGCAGCTTTCCATAACGAACTTCTGCCCCAAGCCCTCGTCCAGAGCGACACGCGCGGTATAAAGCCTCCTAATCTGAAAGCCTATCATAGCCAATATTTTTATCGGATGCTCGCCCGACAGTAATAGCTCTGCCATTAAGAGCGCTGCCTTATCGAAGTTTTTTTCGGCAAGTGCGTCCGTCATTTCAAAGACGCTTGCCTCCGGAATCCTCTGTGCGGTGCGCTCAATGTCCTCGGCTGTAACCGCTTCGGACTTTGAAAAGCCCGCTATTTTCTCAATTTCGGGAATCAGCCTTGTCATAAGTTCGCCCGAAATAAATATCAGTTTCTCGCACTCGCTTCTGCCGATAGTTTTCCCCAGTGCCGCGAAACGGCGGGTTATCCAGCCGATTAACAGGCCCTGAGCTTGTGCGGTAAATTCAATCGCACTGCCGAGCTTCTTGATAGTTTTCATCGCCGTCAGTCTTCCGTCCGGCTCATAGCCCGTAGGCAAAGAAAAAACGACTGTGGAGTATTCCGGAATGTCTGAAACTATGCCTTTGAGCCGTTCCGTGTCCTCATCTTTAACGGAATTTATGTCGAAATCATGCACCTCGACCAATGTCTTTTCACCCAAAAACGGAATCGCGTCAACAGCTTCGCTGAGCTTCTGCAAATTCAGCGGCGAGCCGCCGAGCCTGTGGTGGTTAAACTCCGCATTTCCGCCCACAAGGCACTGTTTTCTTATTTCCTCAAAAAAGCTGTCGCGAAGATAGTCCTCGGCACCCCAAAGAAGGTAAAGCCTTTGCGCACCCTTCTCTTTCAGCTCGCGCAAAAGGGCGGCGTAATCCGTCTTTTTTTCGTTTTTATCGTATTTTGCCAAATTACTCCCCTCCTTCGCTTCCTATGGTGAAGCAAATATTGCCCAGCTCGTCTGTCCTGAAAACTTCCATTCCCGCCGCCGCAAGTCTCTCCAGCGCCTCCTCGGTAGGATGCCCGTAGCTGTTATAACCGCAGGAAACCACCGCGTATTCGGCGCTGAGCGCTTCCAACAGCTCCGCCGAACTTGAATTTTTCGAGCCGTGATGCCCCGCCACGAAAAGCTCTGTGTCAGGAAGCTCGTGGGCGGCGATAAATTCCTGCTCCTCTTTAGTTCCCGCGTCACCGCTGACAAGAGCCTCAAAATCACCTAGGCACCCGAGAAAAATCAGCGAGGGCTCCTCCTGGCTGAAGGTGGTGTAGGCTTTAATTTCCAGTTCGTCCGCATCAATTATCGCATCTTCTTGTATTATGTAAACCTCTACACCGAGTTTTTCAGCAAGGCTCACAATCTCGTTCCGCTCGGTCTTATCAAACGAACCGTCCGGAATGACGAGTCTTTGCACTTCGACCCTGCTCATAAGTCTTGTTACGCCGTTTACATGGTCATCGTCAAAATGCGTCAGCAGCAACACATCCACGGTTTGCCTTCCGCTTCCCAGCAGAACGCCTGCCACTGTATCTCCGGCGTTTGTATTTTTTCCCTTGCCTCCGCAGTCTATAACGGCTGTCGCCTCACCGTATGTGAGAATTAGGCTCTGACCCTGTCCGACGTCCACCGCCGTAAAGCTGCCCCTTTCACTTTCTCCTCGAAAGCCTGTTGCGAGGATTACGCAGCAAAGTGAAATTACAGAAAGGCAAATCGGTATAGTCGGTCGAAAACCTTCTTTCTTCCTGCGGAAAAAATAGCATAAAATGAAAACCGCATAAACAAGGATAAGCCAAAGCCCGAATAGGTTATCCTTGGTGTAAATCGCCGCGTAAGGCACATTGGCGGCAAGTCTGACCACCGCAATAATATACCTAAGCAGCAGGCTTGTCAAAGTTCCGAGCGTGCTGCCGAGAGGAAGCCATATAAGCCCCAGCACACAGGAAATGTAGCCCAGAATAAAGCACACCGATATTGCCCAGAAGATGAGCACATTCACAAGTATGCCGATTAGTGAAACATAGCCGAAATATATGACGGAAACAGGCGTTGTGAAAACCAGTGCACCGATTGTCGCCGCGAAGGCTGCGCTTACGCCTAAAAACAGTTTCTTGAGCGTCCGTTTTATCAGCGTGCTCTCTTTGCGTTTATCGGCAAGGAAACTGTTAACCCTCTCATATAGGCGCTTATATATTTTCGGTGTGACAAGTATCATGCCGAGCATTGCAGCGAAGGAAAGCTGCAGGCTTACGGAGGCGCAGGCGGCGGGATTTACGAGAAGAAGCGCCGCGAGCACCGCGGACAGTGAGGTCAAGCCGTCGTTTTCCCGTTTGAATGTGGGAGCTGCAAGCACAGTGCTTTGCATAAAAGCCGCTCGGGTAACAGAGGGCGTTGCTCCGGCGAAGGGCACGAAAAGCCAGATGATCGGGAGCGCGATGAAGGAGGCGAGTTTTTTCCGCCTTATAACAAGCATTACAAAGCCCACCAAAAACGCCACATTCATGCCCGAAACCGCCACGACATGTAATATTCCCGCTTTTGACATTGCGGTATATAGCGCGGTGTCTTTGCTCAGCAAGGTGGTGTCCCCCGTTAACAGCGCGACTATAAACGGCTCGGTATCCTTAGGAAAAACTGCTGCCGCTGTTTCCTTCAGTCCCTTTGCCAACGCTTTGGGGAAATAGAAAAACGACAGGCGGCTCCTGCCCGTTATCTCAAGCTCGCCGTTAAGGTAACACAAAAGATATACGTTATTAGCGTTATTCGCACTGAAAGCCTCTCCGTAACGCTCGTCGGCGGTTTTAAGCCTGACATTCGCCGTTATGAGGTCTCCCGGTCTAAGCCCGTCCAACTCGCCTCCGAAGGAGCAAAGTTCGGCGTTAAGCTTCGGAGCGTTATCGCCCGTCAGCTTAACCAAAACTTTAGCATAGTCCTCATAGAGCTCGGGGTAGTCCGTCACTCTTGCCGTCACGACAAGCTCTTTATCCGAAACGTCGCGGGCGGGCAGGGTCTTAAAATAATAGGAAACAAAGCTCGCCATAAAGCCAACCGCCGCCGCAAGGAGAATCAGAAGCGCACGCGTTCGCGCCTCATTTTTGAGCAGTATTGCGGAAAAAGAAAGCAGGGCGCAGAGGGCGGCGCAGAGCAAAAGGTATTCGGGCGGCACCAGATAATGAGCGAGAAAAACGGACGCGGAGAAGGCTAGCGCTGCCGTTGCCAGTTTTCGCATAGCTGCCCCCCTCTCCGCTTAATAATAACGGCGGGCATTTCTGCCCGCCGTCAGGCGTTAATATGATGTTTCAAAAATATTTTCGTCCCGTTAAGGGCGGCTTGCCTTAAACCAGAGTTTCGCCCAGAGGCTTGCCCGCAAGCACATGAAAATGGAGGTGCGGGACCGTCTGCCCCGCGGCTTCACCGCAGTTATTGATAACGCGGAAGCCGTCGTCGAGCTTTTCCGAAACGGCAAGCTTTGCTATCACCTCAAAGCAATGTGCAACAATCCCCGAATTTTTGTCTGTAATCTCTGCTGCCGATTTGATGTGTTCCTTCGGAACAACGAGAAAATGCACGGGTGCCTGCGGATGGATGTCGCGGAAGGCAATCACCTTTTCGTCTTCATAAATCTTGTTGGAAGGTATCTCCCCCGCAATTATTTTACAAAAAATGCAGTCAGACATCGTAATTCTCCTTTTTTAAAAGGTTTAATCCTTAGCCTTTTCGCTTACATAGTTATCAATCGTTGCTAAGGCGTTATCCAGCATAAGCTCGTCCTTCGCTCCGCCCATCGCGCGCTCGGGTTTTCCGCCGCCGCTTCCGCCGGCAATGGCGGTAACGTGCTTAATGAGGTCGCCCGCGCGGATTCCTTTTTTGATTGCCGCGTCGCCGCAGACGGAAAGAAGGCTTATCTTTTCGCCGACAACAGAGGAGAGCACCGCAACAATATTCTCGTCCTTGTCGCGGAGCATATCGCCCATAATGCGAAGCTCGTCCGCCGAAAGGTCAGGGAAAATACCGGTTAAAATTTTAAGTCCCTTGACGGTCTTCGCGCCGAACATAACTCTGTCGGCCTCGGCCTTAAGCTGCTGCGCCTGCATCTTTTCAATGAGCTTGCGGGAATTTTTGAAGTCCTGCATGAGCTGGGCAAATTTATCCTCAAGCTCGCTCGGATTTGTCTTTAAAGTTTCGGAAATTCGGCGCAGCACTTCGCTTCCGAAGCGCATTTCGTCCATAACAAGCTCGCCCACAACAGCCTCGATACGTCTTACGCCCGAAGCCACGGAAAACTCGCTCTTTATGCGGAAGGGACCGATTTTTGCCGTGTTGTCAAGATGGGTGCCGCCGCAAAGTTCAATGGAATAACCGCCCATATTGACGACACGGACGACATCGCCGTACTTTTCAGAAAACAGAGCCATCGCGCCCAGCTTCTTAGCCTCGGCAATCGCCATCTCCTTAATGTCAACAGTATAACCCTCTAAAATGGCGCGATTCACATATTTTTCTATTGACTTAATTTCATCGTCCTCAATGGCGGAAAAATGGGTAAAGTCAAAGCGGAGCTTATCCGGCTCAACCAAAGAGCCTGCCTGCTCAACGTGGTCGCCCAAAACTGTTTTAAGTGCCTTGTGCAGCAGATGTGTCGCCGAGTGAGCGCGCTGGATAGCGCGGCGGCGCTCATTATCAACTGTCGCGGTGACAGTTTCGGAAACCGCAAGCTGACCGCCTCTCATAACGCCGTGGTGCAGATATTTTCCCGCCTTGTTCTTTTGAACATCGGTGACCTCAAAATCGCCGAAAGGCGTTTTGATTGAGCCGTGGTCGGCGGTCTGTCCGCCCATTTCGGCGTACATCGGAGTTTTGTCGAGCACGATAATCGCCTCGTCGCCCTCAAAAGTCTTCGCCGCAAGCTCACCGCCGACGACGATTGCAAGCACCTTGCACTCGTCCTCAAGCCTGTCGTATCCGACAAACTGTGTGGGAGTACTGTCAAGTCCGAGATCAATTCCGGCCCAGGCAAGGTCGCCGAGCGCGGCTCTCGCCTCGCGTGCTCTGACCCTCTGTTCCTGCATGCACTCGTCAAACACTTTGCGGTCAACTGACAGCCCCTGTTCCCCAGCAATTTCCGCCGTGAGGTCAACGGGAAAGCCGTAAGTGTCGTAAAGCTTAAATGCGTCGGCTCCGTCAAAGCATGTTTTACCGCTTTTTTTGTGCTCATCAAGCATATCGGAGACGATTTTCATGCCGGCATCGATGGTCTTGGCGAAGTTTTCCTCTTCGATTTTGATGACGCGGATTATATAATCCTGCTTCTGCAAAAGCTCTGGATAGGCGATTTTATTCTCAGCGATAACCGTGGAGCAAACCTCGAAAAGGAAGGGCTCGTTAACGCCGAGCAGCTTGCCGTGGCGCGCGGCGCGGCGTAATAGTCTGCGCAGAACATAGCCTCTCCCCTCGTTTGAGGGCAGAACGCCGTCGCAAATCATCATGGTTCCGCTGCGGATATGGTCGGTAATAACACGAAGCGAGGTGTCAACTTTCTTCGACTGGCCGTAAACAGCTCCCGTGATTTGACTGACCTTGTTGGTTATGCTCATCAGGGTGTCGACATCGAAAAGTGAGTCAACTTCCTGACAGACAACGGCAAGGCGCTCAAGCCCCATGCCTGTGTCGATATTTTTCTGCGTAAGCTCTGTATAATGACCCTGTCCGTCGTTATTGAACTGGCTGAACACGTTGTTCCAAATCTCTATAAAGCGATCGCAGTCGCAGCCCACCTTGCAGTCGGGCTTGCCGCAGCCGTGACCCTCACCGCGGTCGTAGTAGATTTCCGAGCAGGGACCGCAGGGACCCGAGCCGTGCTCCCAGAAATTATCCGCCTTGCCCAGCTTAGTTATTTTAGCCTCGGGTATTCCGATTTCGTCGCGCCAAATCGCAAAGGCCTCATCATCCTCGAGATAAACGGAGGGGTAAAGCTTGTTCGGGTCAATTCCGAGCCAATTGGGGGAGGTTAAAAACTCCCAGCTCCAGGCAATCGCCTCGTGCTTAAAATAGTCGCCGAAGGAAAAATTTCCGAGCATTTCAAAATAAGTGCCGTGTCGCGCCGTGTGCCCGATGTTCTCGATGTCACCCGTGCGTATGCACTTCTGGCAGGTGCAAACGCGTTTTCTCGGCGGCTCCTGGTCGCCCGTAAACCACGGCTTCATCGGTGCCATGCCTGAATTTATAAGCAGAAGCGACGCGTCGTTCTGCGGAATAAGAGAAAAGCTTGGAAGGCGCAAATGCCCCTTGCTTTCAAAAAATGACAGGAATTTTTCTCTTAAATCGTTAAGTCCAAACTTTTCCATGCTGTTTTCCTCCAAATATTGCTCTCATCCCCAGCGATTCGGGTGTGAAATAGCCTAAAAATATTATCAGTTTCAAGGGTTCTTGTCAACATTATGCGTTAGTTACTTTCCAAATTTTCATCTGCCGTATCCAACTCGGCGCCAAACTCATAAGCTGCGCTGATGACAAGACAATTCACCAAACACTCTCAATATTCTTCATATTAAAATCTTCTCGCCTAAAGCTCGTGCAGGGTAAGCCGTTTTTTACGGACAAAAATGTAATATGAAACGCACATGAGTATGCTCGCGACTGTGGAAAGCGGAACGGCAAGACCGATAGTGAATAAGTCGGTATTTGGCAGGCGGCTTAAGTAATAGCACAGAGGGATCCGAACCGCGAAGGATGCAACCATTCCCTCGATCATGACAAAGGTTGTCTTTCCTATGCCGTTGAAGTAACCAAGAAAACAAAACACAAATGGAACAACCATATATTCCGCGGCGGTGCCGCGCATATAACTCCACGCCGAGGCGATAACAACAGGGTCGTCCTCAAAAAAGCTCGCCAGCAGATCTCCCGCGAATACGCTCAGGGCCGCCGTGAAAGCTCCGAAAACAAAGGAACTAATCATCCCCGCGCGCAAGCCCTTGATTGCCCGAGCCTCCTGCTTTGCGCCTACGTTCTGCGCCACAAAAGCTGAGAGCGCATACATGAACGAAATCGGAACAAGCGCAAGAAAAATGAAGAGTCTTTCCGAAATACCCACGCTGGCGGAGGCAACCAGCCCGATTTTATTTATAATCGCCATTACTATAAGAAACGAAACGCTCGTGAGAAAATCCTGCATTGCAACAGGCGTTCCGATTTTTATTATGCTTTTCTGTGCCCGTTTTGTATTTTTCAGGTGTCTTTTTTCAACCTTAAAGGGAAGTCCGTTCCTCTTTATTTTATATATTGAAAAAGCAACGCTGACAGCCTGTGCGAAAACCGTCGCTATGGCCGCGCCAGTCGTGTCCATCTTAAAAACACCGCAAAGCAGCAGATCGCCGAGTATATTGACGGAGCAGGCAATGGTTATAAATAGCAGCGGCGATTTTGAGTTGCCCAAACCCCTGAATAATCCGCTTATTACATTGAACGCCGTTATAAAGATCATGCCCAAGCCGCAAATTCGCACGTATGCAACCGTTTTTTCAACTGCCTCTGTGGGAACCTTCAGCAACAAGACTATGGTGTCTGCGAAAATCGCCGTAAAAACCGAAATAACAAGCCCGATGACGACAAAAAGTTTTATCATTCCCCCGACGGTTTCGGCCGCGCTCTCATCGTCCTTTGAGCCGACAAAGCGCCCGATGAGCACTGTTACGCCCATCGAAAGGCCGACAACTATCTCCGTTATCGTTATCATAATCTGGCTGCCGTTCGACACCGCCGAAACGCTCGAGGTGTCTCCGAATTTGCCGACTACAATCATATCCACCGCGCCATAAAGTGCCTGCAATAAAATAGCGAGCATGAGCGGTATCGCAAATTTCAGAAGCGGCGCGAATATTTTTCCCTGTAAAATTGTGTCCTTGCCGTCCGGCATTTTTAACTCCTTGAGAAGCTGCCGCTTCTATTTTTCGTAGTAGCTTTCGTTGTTTGCCTTTTCCTCGACGGCACGCATGGCCTCAAGGGTTTTTGAGAGCAGAGTTTCGAGCTCCCAGCCGAGAAGCTTGGCACCCTTTTCTATAATTTCGCGGTCACAGCCCGCGGCGAATTTTCTGTCCTTAAACTTCTTTTTGAGGGAACTGAGCTCCATATCCTGCACGCTTTTGGAGGGTCGCATAAGAGCGGCAGCGCCGATAAGTCCCGTCAGTTCATCGGAGGCGAAGAGAATTTTTTCCATGTGGTGCTCGGGGATAATATCAACACAGATTCCATATCCGTGGCTCGCCACAGCGTGAATCAGCCTCTCGTCAAGTCCCTTTTCGCGCATGATTTCCTGCACCTTGACGCAATGCTCCTCGGGATAAAGCTCAAAATCCAAGTCGTGTAGCAGACCGACTGTTTCCCAAAAATCCGCTTCCTCGGCATAACCCTCGGTTTCGGCAAAATACCGCATGCAAAGCGCGACGGTCTGCGAGTGCTTAAGGTGAAAGGTCTCCTTGTTGTACTGCTTCAGAAGTTCCCACGCCTCTTTAATACTAAGCTGCGCCATAAAATAATCCCCCTTGCCCTGCTTTTATATACTTTGCGATTATAACACAGGTGGTCGCCGTAATCAATCCCGCCTCGGCGTTGCTGCTTTCGTGCGCTTAAGGCTACTTTTCCAAAAATTATTTGCCACATTTTCTCAATTGTGATACTATCGAGAAAAGACCGTCGAAGGAGCGTGAAGTATGGCAAACATCCATTTATCGCAGGCAAAAAACGCGAAAAACGACGAATTCTATACACAGTGGGGCGACATCGAGCGTGAGGTACAGGCATATTTGGAGTACAATCCCGATGTTTTTCGCGGTAAGACCATCCTCTGCCCCTGCGACGACCCCGAGTGGAGCAATTTTACAAAGTTTTTTGCTCTGCATTTTAACGAATACGGTTTGAAAAAACTCATTTCCACGAGCTTTGCCCCCGAAAGCAAGACCTATAAAGAGGGTTATCAAATATCGCTCTTTGAAAAAAACGACCCGAAGTTCGATGATAAGAAAACCCGTATCAACGGAAAGCTCTTTGTTCTGACAAGCGAAGACCTAAACCATGACGGCGAAATCAACATTGAAGATCTGAAGTGGGACTACCTCACAGGTGACGGCGATTTTAAGAGCGATGAGGTGAAAAAGCTCCGTGCAGAAGCTGATATAATCGTCACCAACCCACCGTTTTCGCTCTTCCGTGAATTTTTGGCTTGGATACTGGAGGCACAAAAGCAGTTCCTTATCATCGGAAATATGAACGCCATTACCTACAAAGAAGTATTCCCTCTGATTGAAGAAAACAAAGTGTGGCTTGGCAATGGTTTTCAATCAGGAAATGCCTTTTTCTCAACACCTTTCGCTGGCACCTATTGTGAGGGCGTGTATAATGTTCAAACTGGTTTGGTCAAGTTTAGGAATTGTTGCTGGTTTACTAACATTGACCACGGGCGTCGCCATCAGCCACTGCCGCTTATGACAATGGAGGAAAATCTCAGATTCAGTAAGCACAAGGAAATTAAGGGCAAAACAGCTTACGACAGATACGACAATTACGACGCGATTGAAGTTCCATTCACAGATGCCATTCCTTCTGACTTCGACGGCATTATGGGAGTTCCAATCAGCTTTCTTGAAAAATACTGCCCCGAACAATATGAAATTATTGGTTTAAGCAGATACACTAAGACGCAAGGAATGTCAAAAGAATTTGTAGACGCATATTATAAATCTGGGCAAACAGGAACTATAAGCGAAGGGCACCCAGATCTGTGCTATTACGATCACAGTAACAACAAGCCAGTTGTCCCATATATGAGAGTTCTAATCAAACACAAAGGAGCCTGAAAATGGAAACCACACTTCATCAGTATACTGTTCGTGAGATTGTTGACGGCTTTGTGTATAACACGCTCGAAGGCAAGGGGCTTTTTGGGCTTTCGGGCAAGCTGACGATTCAGCCGGAGTATCAGCGAAATTATATCTATGCCGCGGAGAATAAAGAAGCCGCCGTAATCGAATCCCTGCTCAAGGGCTACCCTCTGGGGCTAATCTATTTCAACGAGGTTGACGACACCCATTTCGAGGTTCTCGACGGGCAGCAGCGCATAACCTCCATCGGGCGCTTTGTCACAAACAAATTCGTTATCCTTGACGAAAACAAAAAAGAGCAGGATTTTAATTCCATTGCCGACGACAAGAAGAAATTAATTAATGACAGCCCACTTCTTGTCTATCACTGTAAGGGTAAGGAAAGCGAAATTAAGCAGTGGTTCAAAACAATAAACATTGCGGGAGTTCCGCTCAACGAGCAGGAGCTAAATAACGCAATTTACTCGGGGCCGTTTGTGACGCTTGCAAAAGCAGAATTCAGCAATTCTCTCAACGCCAACATACAAAAGTGGAGACATTTTATAAGAGGCTCTGTGCTTAGGCAGGATTTTCTGGCGGCCGCGCTCTCTTGGGTTGCCGCATCTAAGGGACAGTCTGTAGACGGGTATATGAAAGACCATCGGTATATCAACAATATTGACGAGCTGAAGACCTATTTAAATACAGTCATAGACTGGGTTTCGGATACTTTTCGTGAAACAAAAAGTGAGATGTGCGGGCTCGAATGGGGGCGGCTCTATGAAACCTACCATCGACAGCCTTATGACCATGTAAAAGTCTCCGAAGCTGTTTTGCGTCTATATGACGATGATTATGTTAAAAGTCCCAAAGGAATCTTCGAGTTTATTCTCGGCGGCGAAACCGATACTAAGCTGCTGGATATTCGCGTATTCGACGAAGCGACTAAGCGCAAGGTTTATGCGAAGCAAACTGACGCCGCGAAAAGCAAGGACGTTTCAAATTGTCCGCTCTGTGCTCTCGGGTACGACGCGAACAAGGGCAAAATTTGGGAGCTTAAGGAGATGGACGCAGACCATGTTGCCGCTTGGAGCAAGGGCGGCGCGACGGATATTAAAAACTGCCAGATGCTCTGCAAGACCCACAACCGCGCAAAGGGCAACAGATAGCTCTCACATTCAATCCAATAAAAAAGTGACGGGCAAAAGCCTGTCACTTTTTTATTTTCCCTTTTAGTTATCGCCGAAGAAAATTCCGATGTCCCTCGCCGTTTCGATAAGCGGGTGGTCAGTCGGCAAAAACTTCGTTCTGCTAGCCGCGTCCACAAGCGGAACGGCGACTATATTGCCGCCCTGAATTCCCACCATATAGCCGTACTTTTTTTCCATTATAAGGCGCGCAGCCGTCGTACCGAACTGTGTTGCCAGCACTCTGTCATAAGGACAGGGAGGCCCGCCCCTCTGATAATGCCCGGGAACGGTTACGCGTGTTTCCTGCCCCGTAATGCTCTCTAGCTCGCTTGCTATGTGATAGGAAATCGTCGAGTGCTTCATGGATTCCTTGACTCTTCTGCGCTCGTCCTCTGTCAGAACGGCGTCGTTAACGGAAACAGCGCCTTCCGCAACGGCGATTATCGTATAGTTGCTTCCGCGCTTTCTGCGTATTTCGATGGCCTCGGCAATCTTAGCCATGTCATAGGGAATTTCGGGGATAAGCACAACGTCCGCCCCGCTTGAAAGCCCCGCGTTGAGCGTAAGCCAGCCCGCGTCGCGTCCCATAAGCTCAACGAGAAAAACGCGGCTGTGGGAGCTTGCGGTCGAATGTATATAGTCGATTACGTTTGTTGCTATGTCAACGGCGCTCTGGAAGCCGAAGGTGGTGTCGGTTCCCCAGATATCGTTATCGATGGTTTTCGGCAGAGTGATGATATTCATGCCCGCGTCCTGCATGAGCTTGGCGCTTTTCTGTGTCCCGTTTCCTCCCATGACGACAAGGCAGTCGAGATTAAGGCGGTTATAGGTATCCAGCATCTTGGGCATAACGTCGTTTCCGTCGTCGTCCACTATTGCCTTGCCGGGAATGAACTTCTGGCGAGAGGTTCCGAGTACTGTTCCGCCCTGGGTAAGTATGCCGGAAAAATCCTTTGCCTGCATGAACTTGTAGTCGCCCTCAATCAGGCCCCTGTACCCGTCATACATGCCGTAAATCTCAACGCTGTCGATGTGCTGATAAAGCGCCTTGCCAACGCCGCGTATCGCTGCGTTAAGACCCTGACAGTCGCCGCCGCTGGTTACAATGCCAATTTTTGTGCAGCGTTTCATCCGTATCTTTCCCCCTCTTAAGTTTGTGCCACTCATTACAAATGTATCATACATTGCAGGTTGCGGAATGTCAATAGAATAGTAAAGCGGCGGGCTTACCGCCCGCCGCTTATAAATATGATATTCTTAGTTCAAAAGTCCCTGTTCCATCAGGGCTTTAACCTTGATGGGCAAACCGAAGAGATTTATGAAGCCCTCCGCGTCCTTTTGGTTATAGTCGCTCGCGCCGAAGGTCGCGATGTTCTCGGAATAGAGCGAATAGGGCGAGGTAACGGAAGAATTTATCATGTTGCCCTTGTAGAGCTTGAGCTTAACCTTGCCGGTAACATTCTCCTGTGTTACGTCCACGAAGGCGTCGAGCGCCTTTTTGAGCGGCGTAAACCACTGGCCGTTGTAGACAAGCTCGGCGTAGGTAACGGAAAGCTGCTCCTTGAGGTGCGCCGTCGCCTTGTCCAGACAAAGGGTTTCGAGCACCTGATGTGCGTAATATAGTATCGTGCCGCCCGGGGTTTCGTAAATGCCGCGGCATTTCATGCCGACAAGCCTGTTTTCAACTATGTCGATGATACCGATTCCGTTTTCTCCGCCGATTTTATTGAGTTTCCAGATGATATCAGAAATCTTCAGCTTCTCGCCGTCGAGCGCAACGGGAGTGCCTTTGACAAACTCAAGCTCGACATAGGCGGGCTTATCGGGCGCCATTTCGGGGGAAACACCCATCTCTAGGAAGCCGGGCTTATTGTACTGCGGCTCGTTAGCCGGGTCTTCAAGGTCAAGTCCCTCGTGGCTCAAGTGCCACATATTTTTGTCCTTGGAATAGTTAGTTTCACGGTTTATTTTGAGGGGGATGTTGCGCGCCTCGGCGTAGTCGATTTCTTCCTCGCGGCTCTTAATGTCCCACTCTCTCCACGGAGCGATAATCTTCATCTGCGGCGCGAGAGCCTTAACGGCGAGTTCAAAGCGCACCTGATCATTGCCCTTGCCCGTACAGCCGTGGCAGATAGCGTCCGCGCCCTCCTTGAGAGCGATTTCGACTAGGCCCTTGGCGATGCAGGGACGGGCTGTGGATGTTCCGAGAAGGTAGGTTTCGTATTTTGCTCCGGCCTTCATTGTGGGAATGAGGTAGTTTTCGGCGTAATCGTCAATAAGGTCGAGTATGTACAGCTTGCTCGCGCCGGTTTTGAGAGCCTTTTCCTCAAGTCCCTCCAATTCGTCAGTCTGCCCGACGTTGCCGGAAACTGCGATAACCTCACAGCCGTAGTTCTCCTTCAGCCAAGGGATTATGATGGATGTATCAAGACCGCCCGAATAGGCAAGTACACATTTTTTAATATCGCTCATGGTTATTCCTCCGAATAATTATTTGATTTTATTGGATTATAACATTTAGTTGCAGCAAAATCAATAGGCATAATGCAATAATATTAATTATATTCTGCATATTATTTGGAATCATCACCATATTATGCACTATTTATGAATATTATGAATATTTGCATTTTCGGATAGAACGTGCTAATATATGCGCGTATTGATAATTTTCAAGGAGAAATATAAGATGTCCATCGAGAAGGGGCGCGCTTTTTTCCGCGCGCAGGGAATAGAAGACAGAGTTCAGGAATTTGAAGTTTCGAGCGCGACAGTTGAGCTTGCCGCCGAGGCATTGGGAGTTGAACCTGCGCGGATAGCAAAAACACTATCTTTCAAAAGCAGCGACGGCTGCCTTCTTGTGGTCGCGGCAGGCGACGCTAGAATAAATAACCAGAAATTTAAAGAAAAGTTCGGTATGAAGGCGAAAATGCTAACGGCGGACGAGGTTTTGGAACTCGTCGGTCACGCCGTCGGCGGAGTCTGCCCTTTCGGAATATATGACTGTGTTCCCGTTTATATTGATAAGTCCGTTCTGCGCTTCACCACTGTTTTTCCCGCTGTGGGAAGCTCATCAAGCGCAATTGAGCTTACGCCCGACGAGCTATATAAGTTTTCCGCCGCCCTTGAGTGGGTGGACGTCTGCAAGCTGCCCGAGGACGAGCAATGAGCTCGAAGTGCTTCCTTTGTCCGCGAAACTGCGGAGTAAACCGCGGGGGCGGTGAGCTTGGCTTTTGCCGCTGCGGAGAAGACCCCGTTGTCGCCCGCGCCGCGCCTCACTTCGGCGAGGAGCCGTGCATAAGCGGAGATATGGGCAGCGGGACAGTGTTTTTCTCGGGCTGCAATATGCACTGTGTATTCTGTCAAAATCGTAAAATCAGCCTTATGGGGCACGGCAGGGAGATTACTGTTTCTCGCCTTGCAGAGATTTTTTCCGAGCTTGAGCAAACAGGGGTTCACAACCTGAATCTCGTCACCCCCACGCATTTCACCGATAAAATAGTCGAAGCGCTTAAAATCGCTATGCCCCAAATCCCCGTTGTTTGGAACAGCTCCGCTTACGAGAGCGTCGAAACGCTCAAAACGCTGGAAGGCTTCATTCAAATCTATATGCCCGACCTAAAATACACTTCAGCGGCCGCTTCTTTGCGTTATTCCGACGCAAAAGACTATCCGAGTGTCGCCAAAGCTGCTATACTGGAGATGTACCGCCAAAGGGGCGGCTGTGAAACGGACAGCGAGGGTCTTTTAAAAAGCGGCGTATTAATTCGTCATCTTGTTTTGCCCGAAAGGCTTGACGACGCCTTTGACGTCATCGACTGGGTTGCGGAGAGCTTTCCGAAAAACGCCGTGCTTTTCAGCCTAATGAGCCAGTTTGTTCCGTTTGCCGATAAAGTTAAGTTTCCGGAGCTGTCCCGCTCAATTTCCCGTGAGGAATTTGACAGGATACAGAGCTACCTATCTCTATCCCGCATTGAAAGCGGCTATATTCAGGAGCTTTGCTCCGCGACAGACGAGCTTATCCCGAACTTTGACCTGACCGGAGTTTGAATATTTTACATTATGGAGGTAATTTTATGGCAGTTGAAATCGGACAAAAATGCACCCGCGAAATGCTTGTAACAGAGAAGAATGTAGTTTCATCCATGTCTGACACGATTAAGTTCGACGTGCTTGCAACTCCCTATCTGGTTGCGCTCATGGAAGAATCCTGCGCCTTTAATATTCAGCCCTGCCTTGACGCGGGTTATGTCAGCGTCGGCTTCCATGTTGATATTTATCACACAGGAGCCACCCCTATCGGAATGAAGGTCTTTGTCGACAGCGAAGTGACCGAAATCGACGGCCGCAAGGTTACCTTCAGCGTGAGCGCCCGCGATGAAAACGGCGATGTCGGCTTTGGTACACACGAGCGTTTCATTGTCAATCTCGAGCGTTTTGCGAAGAAACAAGCTGAAAAAGCCTGATGTAATTCCGAAATATAAACATTATTATTAGCAAATCGGAATAAAATGTTAGTAAAATTAGCTGTTGACAAGTGCCTAATGTGTGTTTATAATGAGCAACAATAAGGAAAAAGCTGTGAAAAGGATTAGTAAGCGCCGAGCGAAATTCAGAGAGAAGCCGTTAGCTGCGAGGCTTCATGAACAGAGCGCCCAAGCCGCCTTTGAGCTGTGGACGGAAAGCAATTTATTTGCGAGTACACTCCAACGGAACTCCGCCGTTATTTGGAGCTCGGTATGCGAAGAAATTCAAGTATCGGATGAGTGCGGGATATATTCCCGAATTTAGGTGGTAACACGGACAACAAGTTCGCCCTAAGCATATTTATTTATATGCTTAGGGCTTTATTTTTTTGTGGGACGAAGAAAGGAACGGTAAAATCATGAAGGAAATTTCGAAATCAAAAAAGCTCAACAACGTCGCCTATGACGTGCGCGGTCCTGTTCTGGACGCAGCGAACGCAATGGAAGCGGCAGGAGCAAAAATTCTGAAACTCAACATCGGAAACCCCGGTGCCTTCAGATTTGAAGCTCCGGATTGTATACTTTCGGCGATGAGCAGCTCACTTCCCGAATCCGAGGGCTACTGCGACTCGAAGGGTATTTTGGAAGCGCGCGAAGCGATTGCCGCCTACGACAGAAAAAAAGGCATTGAGGGTGTCGGTGTGGACGATATTTACACCGGCAACGGAGTTTCCGAGCTTATAGTTATGTGCATGCAGGGACTTCTCGATAACGGTGACGAGATACTTATTCCCTCCCCGGATTATCCGCTCTGGACCGGTGCCGCAACGCTTTCGGGCGGCAATGTCGTTCATTATGTATGCGACGAAAAAAGCGATTGGATTCCCGACATCGCCGATATAAAACGCAAGATTACCCAGCGGACAAAGGCGCTTGTGGTGATAAATCCGAATAACCCGACGGGCGCGCTTTACGGCGTAGATGTTCTCGAGCAGCTCGCGCAGCTGGCTCGTGAAAATAACCTGATTATATTTGCGGACGAAATTTATGACAGACTGCTGATGGACGGCGGCACTCACACCTCGATTGCCGCTCTCGCCCCCGACCTTTGTGTCGTAACTCTGAACGGACTTTCAAAGTCGCACCTCATCGCGGGCTATCGCTGCGGCTGGATGAGCATTTCCGGCAATAAAGAGAGCGCGAAAAGCTACATCGAGGGACTTAATATGCTCTCCTCCATGCGCCTTTGCTCAAACGTCCCCGCGCAGCGTGCAATTAAGCCGGCGCTCGAAAACCTTGACTCCTCGGACTACCTGCTCAAGCCGGGCGGAAGAATTTACGAGCAGAGGGAAACCATCTGCCGCGCACTCGATAAGATTGACGGAATCAGCTATGTCAGACCGAAATCTGCCTTTTATGTCTTCCCGAAAATTGACGCAAAGCGCTTTAACATCACGAGTGACGAGCAGTTTGTTCTGGACTTCCTGCGCGAAAAGCAGGTGCTTTTAGTGCACGGCGGCGGTTTCCACTGGGAGGCTCCCGACCATTTCAGAATAGTGTATCTGCCTGAGCCCAGCATTTTGGAGCAGTCGATGGAAAAACTGGGCGACTTCCTGAAAACATACAGACAGGCGTAAACATTGCGCCTTGAGTTAAACAAAAATGAGCCTGACAGATGTCAGGCTCATTTTATCAATATTTTAAGCTTTGCCCTGTTATTCGAGGTTGAGCTTATTCTTCAGCAGATAACTGCTAAGCGCGAAGAATACCGCGGTTAGTGCCGCTGTAAAAACGAGGTAGAACCAGTAGTACGGCTGAGCCGCCCCGACAATCAGATTGTAACCCTCTAAAAAGCTCTTGCCGGCAAAGGTGCTGCTGTCAAAACTAATCATCGTTCCGAAAAGCTGACCGCTGAGGAAAAACTGTGATATGGACGCGAGTATACTTACACCGATGCTGATTACGAAGTAGAACCCTATGCTTGCCAATATCTTATGCTTTTGCGACACTACGCCGCCGATTATTATCGCCAGATAAACCTGTAATATCTTGTTTACAGTGCTTACCAGCATAAGCAACGCGAACTCTAGTATCGGCCAGATTACTCTCGCGCCGATTGTTTCGTTTACTGCTTGGAGCGCCTTACCTAATTGTCTGTAGGCTTCCAGATTCAGAAAACCGCTGTCGGAGGTGCCGAATAACACGAAGATATTTATGCAGACAATGATTACAACGCTGCTGATGATAGTCCAAATCGTCGCGGTTATGAGCTTTGACCAAAGAATTTCCGAGGTAGTTACCGGCAGCGTAAAGGTGAGGTAACCCTCGTCGCACATCAAGTTCTTATAAAAGCGCTGGAAAATCATGAACGCCACAAGAACGGACGCCGCTATTATCGCAAGCAGCATCATAACGCTCATAAAACCGGTTATAAGCCTGATCAGATTCATAAACCCGAAGGTTTCCGCCTGAGAATAGCCCGATCTCAGGTTGAACGCAAAGCCCACTGTGGCTATAATTGTTGCTCCAACAACAGCAATCTGTGTTGGGAACAGAACCTTTGACAACGATTCAAAATCGTGTTTTATAAGTTTTCCTAGCATCTGAACACCTCCCTGAAGTACTGGTCAATGGATTTACCAAGATCCTCGCGGAGAGAGTCCGTTGAGGCATAGGAAACCAGCTGTCCGTTTTGAATAAAGATAAATTCGTCCAAAATCTTTTCAACATCGCCGATAAGATGGGTCGAAATCAGAACGGTTGAGTCCTCGCAATAGTTTTTAAGAATCGTTCCGAGAATGTAGTCGCGCGCCGCGGGGTCAACTCCGCCGATAGGCTCGTCGAGCAGATAAAGTCTTGCACGGCGGGACATAACGAGTACGAGCTGAACTTTTTCCTTTGTGCCCTTTGAAAGCGTCTTCATCCTCGCCTTCGTCGGAATCTGAAGGCTTTGGAGCATTGATGTAGCTCTTTCCATATCGAAGTCCGCGTAAAAATCTTCGAAATACTCCATGCACTCGATAACCGTCATCCAGTCCGGCAGATATGTGCGCTCCGGAAGATATGAAACGCGCGCCTTGCTTTCGATCCCCGGCTTAAATCCGCAAATCGTAATTTCGCCCTCGGTCGGCGTTAAAAGCCCGCACGCGAGCTTAATCAGAGTTGTTTTTCCGCTGCCGTTCGGTCCGAGAAGTCCGATAATTTTCCCCGCGGGAAGGCTGATATTCATGTCATGAAGTGCCGGAAACTGTCCGAAATACTTTGATAAGCCCTTGCACTCCAGTATTGCTTCACTCATCGCCTTTTGCCTCCCCTTTTTCAGCTTCCTCAAGCAGGCTGATTATCTGCTCGTTCGTGTAACCTAAAGCTGCCATGCTTTTCAAGAATTCGCACGCAAGCAGTTCACCGCGCTTCTTTCTTGCCATCTCAATAATGCTCCCCTCTTGTGTTACATATTTGCCCGTGTTTCGTTGAGTTTCGATAAGTCCGACACTTTCAAGCTCCGACAGCGCTCTCTGCACCGTGTTCGGATTGACCGCGGCTATAATTGCAAACTCACGAACACTGGGCAGTTTTTCACCCATTTTGAATGTTCCGGTAAGAATCCCCGAAACAATCTGGTCGGAAACCTGCACGAATATGGGTTTATCGTTGGAAAATTCCCAAGCCAAGTCATCACTGCCTTTCATCAAATCGATGTGTGTTAGTTTACTAGTACACTACGGCAATAATACATCGTGTAATTCGGTTTGTCAAGAGCATTTCTAAAAATATTTTTAAAGAGATGTTACAATGCGTTATGTTAACCTATTGTGCCTTATGCACTATGATTATTTGGATATTATCACGTATGTCAGGTATTATGTATACCGTTGCGTTTTTGAGGAATGCAAAAAACAGCACGCCGGATAAATCCGACGTGCTGCCAAAAAACGAAATTAAGCTTTCGTTATAGCCAGCTTCATCTCCTGACGGTGAGATACACTGACAAGAAAACTTACTACGTAATTATTGCTTAGCCAATGCCCTTTGCAGCGCAAGCATCGAGGAACTCCTGGATCTTTGCTTCGGGGATCTTAGCAGCGGGGGTCTTTGCAATCTTTGCAAGTGTGAAGCCCTTAGCCATCTTCATCATTGGGTTCTTTGTTGTGCCGGGGATGATTTCATCCATAACTGCACATGCATCGGGATTTGCGAGGATGTCAGCAACTATTGTATCCATTGTAAATGCCATAATAATGACCTCCAAAATAAAATAAAAATTAAGTCGCTCAATCGCTATAACAGCTGCAAGTAGTGCCGTCAGGATCACCGGAAATGCAGCCTAAGCGATCTTGCTGACCGCCGGACATATTTGTGACCAGCTGTAGCCAAGATACTTCTCGACCTAATGAGAGGTTATCACGCAAGCCATTAAGTGTCAATTGTGCAAAAGCACAAAATAAATCCAGATTAAGGGTAATCTTGCACAATCTGAAAATTATGGCACAGTTTAGCTACATATTGGTACACCTTCCACTGAAATCCCATACACAATTGGAGCAACATTGGCACTTCGATTAAAAAAATTATTTTACGACTTTAGCGTGTTACAGTTTTCATTCCATCCAAACTCTCCCGGAAGTATAAATTTTTTGCCTTTACCTTTTGAAAAAAAACTGTTATTATGGTTAAAAAGGTCAGACTGAAAAATTCGTGACCCCCCAGGGGGCTTGCGCCAAAACTTATGTGTGGTATATTTCTATTCGAGAGCCGAAAAAACATTGGTTTTATCTCGGTTAGATTTGAATTATGGGGGAAAATACTATGCATATGGCAGATGCTCTTTTGTCGCCTGCGGTTGGCGCGACAATGTATGCCGCAACCGCGGCCGCGGCTGTGTATTCAGTTAAAAAGGTTAAAGAAGACTTTAATCCGAAAAAGGTTCCCGTTATGGGAGTTATGGGTGCTTTTGTCTTTGCGGCCCAAATGCTCAATTTTACAATTCCCGGAACCGGCTCAAGCGGTCATTTCTGCGGCGGTTTGCTGCTGGCAGCTCTGCTCGGTCCTTACGCCGCGTTTTTAACAATGATATCCATTCTTCTTATCCAGTGCCTGCTCTTTGCGGACGGCGGCATTCTTGCACTCGGCTGCAATATTTGGAACATGGCGTTTTACGCCTGCTTCTTCGGATATTTCTGCATCTACAAGCCTATTATGAAAAACGGAATGTCCAAGGTTAAACTCATTGTTGCTTGTATCGTGGGAAGCATTTTAAGCTTGCAGCTCGGCGCCTTCAGCGTTGTGCTCGAAACCTCCCTTTCAGGCATAAGCGAGCTCCCGTTCAGCGTATTCGTCGCTGCAATGCAGCCTATCCATCTTGCGATTGGTACTGTTGAAGGACTTATTACCGCTGTTGTTCTGCTCTTTGTCTTCCAGACAAGGCCGGAGCTTCTTAACGCTGAGGCCAATGGGAACAAATTCTCTCTGAAAAAAGTCCTTGTTATTCTTGGTATTGTGGTTGTTGTTATGGGCGGCGCAATTTCGCTGTTCGCTTCCGCAAATCCCGA
Organism: Clostridia bacterium; assembly: GCA_009929315.1. Taxonomy (GTDB): domain Bacteria; phylum Bacillota; class Clostridia; order Oscillospirales; family Oscillospiraceae; genus UBA2658. Next base: position 129,762 of record SAAS01000003.1, on the reverse strand, counting down.
CGGTCTTGAATGGTCAATGGAGCAGGTCGCCGGCTCAACCGAGCTTGAGGCAGACGGCGGAGTTCACGACGCTCTTGCAAGCGTTCAGGACAAGACGGCGGTTCTGCCCGATTATTCCTTCGGCAACGAGAATGCCGCGGGCACAAGCTTTTCCGGCATTGTCGGCTCTGCGATTGTGGCGGGTCTTTGCATACTGCTTAGTGTAATTTTCGGCATAAACAAAAAGAAAAAAGCAAAATCGGAGAAATCGTAAAATGGGAAAACTTTCGGACGCAATATATGAAGTTCACTTCATGGATACAATAGCAAGCAAGGATTCGTTTATCCACCGCGTTCATCCGCTTGTTAAAATTATTGTTACTATTGCGTACGTTTGGGTCACCGTTTCCTTCAATAAGTATAACGTAGCGGGACTAGCCACCATGGTGGTTTATCCCGCTGCGCTTTTTTCGCTTTCGGGGGTTTCCTTCAGTCACAGCATTAAAAAGCTTCGGGTCATCTTGCCCTTTGTTATTCTAATGGGTATTTTGAATCCTTTTTTTGATCGCGAACCACGCTTTTTGCTTTACGGTTTAACTGTAACAGACGGTATGGTCTCGGGGCTGACCCTTATTATGAAGGGAATCCTAAGCGTTCTCGCCTCTTACCTTTTGATTGCGACAACGAGAATCGAATCAATCTGTTATGCGCTCAATCTTTTGCACGTTCCGGATATTCTGGTAACTCAGATACTGCTGACTTATCGCTATATCACGGTTCTTTTAAGCGAGGCAAACCATATTTTCGAGGCTTATTCACTCAGAGCGCCAAAACAGACGGGCGTCCATTACAAAGTTTGGGGTTCGCTCATCGGCCAGCTTCTGTTCCGCAGTATTGACCGCGCCACAGCACTTTATGACAGCATGGTTCTTCGCGGTTACAACGGAAATTTCAGGCACAGCCAGCTTCCCCGCGCTAAATGGCAGGACTTTGCATATTTCGCCGCGTGCGGCGGAGTATTCGCCCTGCTTCGCTACACGAGCCTGACAGCGCTCATCGGCAGTTTGTTTGTCTGATTCTCACATATTATAAATAGCAGCGCAATAATCAAAGGAGCAATAATATGAGCCATCATCACATAATTTGTAAGGACGTATCCTTTTCTTACGAGAAAAATTCCGAGATACTGCACGATATCAGCTTCACCGCGGGTCACGACGACGCCATCGGCCTTATCGGGGCAAACGGCGTTGGCAAGTCCACCCTGCTTCGCATTTTGGTCGGGCTGGAAATGGGTTTCTCGGGCGAGGTAACTGTCGGTGAGATTAAGCTGACCAAGAAAACGCTCCCCCGTATCCGCGAGAAAATCGGTTACGTTTTTCAGGATTCAGAGAACCAACTTTTTACACCCACGGTTTATGAGGATATTGCCTTCGCGCCGAGAAATTACGGGCTTGACGCGCAGCAGGTTGATGAGCGTGTTCAGCACGCGCTTGACCTAATCGGGATTGACTATCTTCGCGACAAACAGCCTTACAAAATGTCGGGAGGCGAGAAAAAACTCGCGGCCATCGCCACAATACTCGCCATGACTCCGGACGTAATCATGATGGACGAGCCGACAATCGCTCTTGACCCGAGAAACAGGCGCAGACTGATTAATATTCTTAACAGCCTTGACCATATAAAGCTCATTGCTTCCCATGATTTGGACATGGTTCTGGAAACCTGCAATCGCGTAATCCTTATGTCGGAGGGAAAAATAATCGCCGACGGCGAAACGCGTGAAATTTTGACCGATAAAGCTCTGCTAGAGGCAAACGGTCTTGAGCTTCCCTTCTGTCTTCAGGGTGACAGCCATGTGTCCTTTAAATCCGGCGTAGCCCCTCACGAACACATTCACCTTTAATTATAAAGAAAAGCCTCGCGAAGTATTCGGGGGCTTTTCTTCTCTATATAAGTAATATTATGTAAATCTATCGCCTCAATTTGTGATTCTGTGTGCGGTAACAATTCAGGAATATTAACAATACTGAGGGCGGCTCGTTTCTTGCATTTTTCTCCGATTCATGTTAGCATTGTTTTTGTGATTATATTCCGGTGGCTGCAACTCGGTCCGTCAATTTACCCCCTTGGAGGTTATTATATGTCCTTTACCGAAACCACTGCCCGCGCCTTTACTGAATTACTGGCTTCATCCGATCCTGTCCCGGGCGGCGGCGGAGCTTCCGCGCTGGTCGGCGCAGTCGGAACTGCTCTAGCTTCAATGGTTGGGAACCTCACGACGGGCAAGAAAAAGTACGCCGAATTTGAGCAGGATATTCAGCTGATTCTGGAAAAAGCGGAAAATCTTCGCGAGTCTCTTCTCACACTGATTGACGAAGACGCAAAATGCTTCGAGCCGCTCTCAAGGGCCTATGGTCTGCCGAAGGATGACCCCAAACGCGACGAAATAATGGAAAACGCACTTCATTATGCCTGCTCCGCGCCGCTTGCCATAATGAAAGGAGCCGCCGAAGCGATTGAGCTTCACGCCGAGCTTGCCGTTAAGGGCAGCACCCTCATGATTTCCGATGTCGGCGTCGGCGTTCTTTGCTGTAAAACCGCGCTAATGGGCGCAAGCCTAAATATTTTCATCAACGTCCGCCTCATGAAGGATGATTTGTACGCAAAGGCGCTCAAATCCGAAACCGAAGGGCTCCTTCAAAAATATTGTGAGCTCGCGGACAGTGTTTATGCGGACGTTTATGCAAAACTGACTTGAATGGAGAAGCAGCTTATGGCAATCGAACTTAAAGGCGCCCCAGTGGCGGAAGCTATAAATATACGTTCACAGGCACTGTTGACAGAGCTTTCGGAGCGCGGCGTGACACCTACACTCGCTATCGTCCGTGTAGGAGAGCGGGCGGATGACATCGCTTATGAAAACGGAGCCGTTAAGCGCTGCGAAAAGGTCGGCGTTGCGGTGCTTCGCGTTTCTCTGCCCGAAAACATTTTGCAGACTGAACTTGATAATAAAATCATCGAGCTAAACAGCGATTGCACCGTACACGGCGTGCTCGTGCTTATGCCCCTGCCGAAGCATCTTGACGGCGAGGCTGTAAGGCGTGCGCTTTCCCCCGAAAAGGATGTTGACGGGATAACGGACGGTTCGCTGGCGGGAGTTTTTACGGGAAACAGAAACGGCTTCTCGCCCTGCACGGCGCAGGCCTGCATTGAAATTCTTGACCATTACGACTTCGACTGCAAGGGTAAATCCGCCGTCGTAATAGGGCGCAGCCTTGTCGTCGGAAAGCCTGTTTCCATGCTTCTTCTTGCGAAAAACGCAACCGTTACCGTCTGCCATACAAGGACTGTCAACATGTCCTCAGTTACAAAAAACGCCGAGATATTGATTGTCGCGGCGGGCAAGGCAAGGGCAGTCGGCGCAGAGTTTCTTTCAAATAATCAGGTGGTAATCGATGTAGGCATTAACTTTTCTGAGGGTGTGATGTGCGGCGATGTTGATTTTGAAGCGGCTTTGCCGATAGTATCCGCCATATCCCCCGTGCCCGGCGGTGTCGGAACCGTGACCACCTCGGTTTTGGTAAATCATGTCGTTGAGGCCGCAAGGCGGCAGAACCTTAATTAAGTTATATATTTTTGCATAGAAAGGGCGCAGTCAGTAGAAAATTACTGACTGCGCCTTATTTTACTTTTTTGCCTTTATGACCTTGAGCCTTACAAACTCCTCGCGTTCCTTCTCCTCGAGCGCCTCGCCTATGCGTACAATGTCCGAATCAAGATTCGGTATAACTATGTTGTGCAGAGCGTTTGCCCGCTTCTGCGCTTTTTTAATATAATATGCGAGCCTGTAAATGCCGTTTTCAAGTTCCGCCAGTTCAAGTGTCAGCTCTTTAACCTTGATGAATTTCTTGTAAGCGTCGTCCAGCGCGGAGGTTGTGCCCAAAAAGCCGTAAGGCAGCACGCTCGTGTCCGCGGGACTTGCCGTAACAGTCGGCAGTTCCACGCCCATAACGCTGCGATATCGGACTTTAACCGAGTCGTCAATCGGCATTGCGGCGGCAACGTCCTCGAAGCCGCCCATGGAGATACTCGCAAGACGCATGGCGTGGTATGCCTCGGTGAAGGTTTCGTCAATGCGGTTCTGAAGCTCGGCGGCGCTGTCAATGAGCGTCATAAGTTCATGGATTAATATGTTGCGCTTCTTGTCCATAAGGTCAAAACCTGTTTCGGCAAGATCGCGCGAGCGCTTAACCGCAATCAGATTGCCCTTCGTGGGCGGCAGATTCGCCATTTTCAGTCACCTCCTCAAACCGCTTCGTTAACCCTCAGTTATTTTGAGCCCTGATAGTATTTATCGAGCATCTTGTCGGAAACTCTGCCGAGCTCGGCTCTGGGCAGCATAGATAAAAGTTTCCAGCCTAAATCCAGAGTTTGTTCGAGTGTTCTGTTTTCTCTGATTCCCTGCGTGATAAACTCAGCTTCCAGACGTTTGCCAAACTCCACATAGAGCTTGTCGATTTCCGAAAGCTCATCCTCGCCAATAACCGAGGCGAGACTTCTCGCATCTGTCACGGCACTGTAAGAGGCGAAAAGCTGGTTGGATAAGTCAGCATGGTCCTCTCTGGTGTAGCCTTCGCCCGTACCGTCCTTCATAAGTCGTGAAAGGGACGGCAGAATCGCGACCGGCGGATAAATTCCCTTCTGCTCCAAATCGCGTGAGAGAACAATCTGTCCCTCCGTGATATAGCCCGTAAGATCGGGAATCGGGTGGGAAATATCGTCGTTCGGCATGGTCAGAATCGGCACCTGCGTAACGCTGCCCTTTTCTCCGTAAATCATGCCCGCACGTTCGTAAAGCGAGGCTAAATCGGAGTACATATAGCTCGGAAAGCCTTTGCGTGAAGGGATTTCGCCCTTAGAGGACGAAAATTCACGCAGAGCCTCGCAGTAGCTGGACATATCCGTGAGGATAACGAGAACGTGATAGCCGTGGTAGAAAGCCAGATATTCGGCTGCCGTCAAAGCGCAGCGTGGGGCAAGAATACGTTCGATGATAGGGTCGGACGCCATATTGAGGTACATTACGACTCTCCCCAGCGCTCCGGATTCCTGAAAGTCCTTCTTAAAAAACTCCGCGGTATCGTTTTTAACGCCCATTGCGCAAAAAACGATTGCAAATTCCTCACTCTGATCCATAGTCTGAGCCTGTCGGACAATTTGTGCCGCCAGCTCATTGTGGCTCATACCCGCTCCGGAGAAGATAGGCAGCTTCTGCCCTCTTATGAGGGTAGAGGTCGCGTCAATGGAGGAAATTCCCGTCAAAATACAGCTTCGCGGGTATTTACGTGATACTGGGTTGATTGCCGAGCCGTTAATGTCCCTTCTTTCGTCGGGAAAAACCTCGCGCAGTCCGTCAAGCGGTTTGCCCGAGCCGTCAAAAATTCGCCCCAGAATTTCCTTTGAAAGAGGCAGGGTTATAGGCCTTCCCGTAAAGTGGGTGTTAACGTGCTCCATATCGAGCCCGACAGTGCCCTCAAAGACCTGCAAAACAACCTTTTCCCCATCAATTTTAATTACTCGCCCGTAGCGGCGCTCTCCGCCGTCGAGCGTGATTTCCGCAAGCTCGTCGTATGAGACGCCCGTAACTCCCTCAAGCGCAACTATGGAGCCCTGCATTTCCGATAGGCCGGTATATTCAATTCTCAAGGCAAATCACCTTCTTCTATTCGTTTCTTGCTATAACCTTGCTGATTGAGTCGTCCACAAGCTTAATAAAATAGTCCTTTGTCTGTCCCTCGCCCAAATCAAATTTCATGCGATACAAAGCGCTGAATATGCCCGTATCAACAAGCTGATTTAAGGGGATGCTCTTCGTAGTAAGCTTCTTTGCCTCATCGTAAAGGTAAAGAATTACCTCAAGCATAACCATCTGGTTTGCGGGAGACATGTAGGTGTCGGTTTTGTGGAAGGCGTTCTGCTGAAGGTAGCCCTGCCGCAGAACCTTGGCTGTTTCTATTATAAGTTTCTGGTCGTCCGGCAGAACGTCGGAGCCGATAAGCTTTACTATCTCCATCAGCGAGCTTTCTTTGCCGAGAATGTCGATTATCTGTTGACGCATTCTCGTAAAGCCGCTTCCGAAATTGTCCTCATACCAACCCTTTATATCCGTAAAATACTCGGAATATGAAGTCGTCCAGTTAATAGCCGGAAAGTGTCTGGCGTATGCAAGGCTTCTGTCGAGCGCCCAGAAGGTTCTTATAAAACGCTTTGTGTTCTGAGTTACAGGCTCGGAAAAATCGCCGCCCTGCGGTGAAACGGCGCCGATAACGGTGACGGAGCCTTCCAAGCCCGAAAGTGTTTCCATATAACCCGCCCGCTCATAAAAGCCGGCAAGTCTCGACGGGAGATAGGCCGGGAAGCTTTCCTCCGCCGGCATTTCCTCAAGCCGTCCCGAAATCTCGCGCAGAGCCTCCGCCCAGCGTGAGGTTGAGTCCGCCATAAGCGCGACATGGTAGCCCATGTCACGGTAATATTCCGCAATCGTCATACCCGTATAAATCGAAGCCTCACGAGCCGCGACGGGCATATTCGATGTGTTTGCAATTAAGATGGTGCGTTCCATAAGCGGATGTCCCGTAAGCGGGTCTTTAAGCTCCGCAAATTCGTCCAGCACCTGTGTCATCTCATTGCCGCGCTCGCCGCAGCCGAGATAAACGATGATATCGGCATCAGACCACTTTGCCAGCTGGTGCTGAACCATGGTTTTTCCCGCGCCGAAGGGGCCGGGGATGGCGGCACAGCCGCCCTTTCCCACAGGGAAAAGTGTATCGATTACTCGCTGACCCGTGACCAGCGGTCTTGTTATCGGCAGTCTTTTCGCGCAGGGACGCGAGCGCCTTATCGGCCATTCCTGCGCCAGAGTGAGGGGGTACTTTTTTCCGCGCTCGTCAACAATGTAAGCTAAAACGTCGGTCACCTTATACTGTCCGTCAGGCTTAACTTCCGTAAATTTTCCCTGAAGGTCAGGAGGAACCATGCTGCGATGTTCAATCGCGTCGGACTCCTGAGTTCTCGCAAAAACCATGCCGCCGGAAGCGTCCATCCCCTCTTTAACGTCAAGCTTAACGTCCCAAAGCTTCTCCATATCAAGAGCCGGAAGGGTAATTCCTTTTGCGATAAAGCTGCCCGCCATTTCAGAAATCCTGCGCAGCGGACGGGCTATTCCGTCATAAATATTCGACAGCATGCCCGGTCCTAAAAGCACGGACATCGGTTTATCGGTAGGGAAAACCGGCTGATCCTTGCTTAGCCCCGAGCTGTCCTCATAGACCTGAACAATGGTCGTGTTGCCGCTCGCGCTGACAACCTCACCGGGGATTCTTACGTTTCCCACATAGACAAGGCTCATCATCGGCAGGCTTCTGCCGCCGCGCACGGTTATAACCGGACCGTTCACTCCGTAAATGTAATAATTGTTTGTTTCCATCTGTGGAACCCTCCGTTCGGGGTATATTTATCGGCGGCTAAAGCCGAAACGCCTTGGCAACAATTCGCTATAAGCCCATTTTAAGGCCTGCAAGCTCCGAAAAATGTCCCACCATATCGTTAAGGGCTGTGTCAAAGCTCATGTCAATGCGCTGACCCTTTGAGGGACAGACGACCCGCAGTCCGCCGAGAGAAAAATCCCCCTGCGAAATCGCGATACTGACGCCTGTTACGCAGCATATCAATTCCTTGTCGAAGCGCATATCCTCCGCACGCAGGTACACGATTACCGAGATTCCGTAGCCCAGAGATTCTATGGCTTCCTTAAGAAGCTTTTTCAGATGCAGAAGATAGGCGTCGGTTGCCGTGAAGTCATGAATCTTATTCTGCACCCTTTTATAAATATCGACGGCGCAGCTTTCGCGGTACTCCAAAAGCGCGTGCTTGTCGGCATTTCGCTTTGCGCTGATTCGTCTCTCCTCGGCGGCGCTTATTTCCGCAATCGTCGATGTTTTATATCTCTCTGCCTCGGCGGCAATCGAGTTTTCCGCATCTTTTATTAATGCGTCCTGCTTGCGCTTAAGCTCGAGGGTGATATTATGTGCTTCCTCGATTGCTTCAGCAATGATAGTATCTGTAAACTCTTCGAGCTTCTTGTCGGTATCCTGTATTGGCATTATATAGCCCTCCATGTGCTTAACGATGTCACCGCGAGCTTAAAATCAAATCTTTATTCCAATGGCGTCTTTAATCAGACCCGTTATTGAGTCCTTTCGGCGTGCCGAGCCGTGGCTCCCCGGTATTACCACAAGAAGCGGGTTCGACGAGCTGAGCTTGAGCTTTGTTACCGTTTCCGGAATCATCACGGCACAGCTCTCGGTTATGAGAAGCACGGCAATCTGCGGATTTGACTGAACCTCGTTAACGAGCGCCTCCGCCTCCCTGCGGTTTGAGGCAAGGGAGCCTTCGATTCCCGAAAGGCGCAGTCCGGTCAGCACATCGGCTTCGTCGGACACGGCGAACATACGCATGGCGAATTCCTCCTGTCAGCGATCTAAAGCTGAATATAGATAAGAAACGCGATAAGCAAACCGTAAAGCGCAACGCCTTCGGCAAGACCGACAAAAAGCAGTGTTTTTCCGAACATCTTTTCGTCTTCGGAGATTGCGCCGAGCGCCGCGGACGAGGCTGCGCCGACAGCAATTCCGCCGCCTATTCCGGACAGACCAACGGCCAGTGCAGCGCCGATATAACCAAGTCCCTTTGTTAGAGCGTCAGCCGTTGTGGTGACAGTTGTGGCCGCAGTGGCAGTTGCAGCTGCTTCCGCCGACTGTGTAAAGAAGAAAACTGTGCCGAAAACCATAAGACCGAAAAAACAAACCAGATTGGTGACAAAGGGAGTTTTGCTTTTCTTTCCGTGTTTTACGCGATAGTAAATCAGAACAAGGGGAAGCGCAATTGCAAGAAGCATTGCGAGAGCAGCCAGAACGATTTCCATAAAGATGACCTCCAGATTTTTTCTATTTCCTTTTAAGCGCCTGCTACTGCGCGACTTTGTAGTTGATTGTTTTGGGGCTGAATTTAACGCCGCCTCCGTTATAGAAGCGTCCGAACATCTCGTAGTACTCAAGACGCATAACCTGGATACAGACGAGAACTGTTTCAAGACCGGTTACAAGAATATTTCCGAAAATTATACCGGCGATATTCGTGTTGTTTGAGAGCAGATATACCACAAGCATCATACCCGCGTGGGAAATTGCGTAGGCACCGATACGAAGGAAGGAAATCGTGTTTGAAACATAGGACAGCAGTGTTTCAAACATCTCAAAAAACCCTTCGACAAAGAACATTCCCACGGACTCGGGCTTCCAGTCCTTTTGACCGGTTAAAAGCTTTGACAGCGGTGTCGCCGCAAATATCAGGAGAAGCGGAACGACAACGACTCCGATGATAAAGGGCAGAGTGAAAATATTCTTTTTCAGAACCGCCATGAAAATCACCGCGACCGCAAGTCCCATATAGAAAACGAAACCCGCGACACCGTTGGGAGAAAAGAAGATCTTTTTAACATCTCTCTGCCTGATGCCGGTGATTATATTCATTATCATGCAGATGATAATAAGCGCTACCCCGATTCCCACGGCAACCAGCAGTATTTTCATTGTGTTGCCGTCCTCGAGCACCTTAAAGCCCCAGGGAAGCAGTTTTTCGCTACCGAACACACTGCCGTAAGCGAGGCCGAAGCAGACAGCCGATACTCCGCACAAAGAGACAATCCTTCCGAGCCAGACGCCTTTTTTCTTCCAAAGCAGGAAGCCTATAATAGCGATTGAAAGTCCCTGACCCACATCGCCGAACATAATACCGAAAATAATCGTGTAGGTAATCGCCATAAACAAACGCGGGTCAAGCTCTCCCGAGGCAGGAAGTCCGTACATTTCGAGAAAGGGCTGATAGATGTCGGATAAAATGCCTTTTTTGAATTTCACGGGCGGAGGATTTTCCTTCATTTCCTTCGGCGCGGTTAAAAAGCATGAAAACCCGTCAAAAGCTTCGCTCTCTTTGACAAACGCCTCCGAAAGCTCCTTCGGAATCCAGCCGATTATATAAAATCTCCCGTGACGGCGGCCCGCAAAGCTGAGCACATCGAACGAATCGCTCTGATAACGAAGCCACGAGTAATACAGAAGCAGTTTTTCGTGCTGTGTTTCCTTGAGGCTTTCAAGCTGCTTATCAAGCTGCTTAATGCGCTCTGCGGCGGCGTCTTTTTCCTTATCCAGCCGTTTCATAACTTCGTTAGCCGGCTCCTCAACGTTTCCGGAAACATCTATGCGTATGCGCTCAAAGCCGAGCGAAAGAAAAATTGCTTCAATCTGACCGTAAGCCGCCGGAAGTGCAAAATAAGCGCCGTAAACCCAGCGTTCATCCCGTCCGGAGCTTACAAAGTAAACATCAGGCCGCTCATCGATTATTTTCAGGCAGTCCCGATAGGTTTCCTGCGGCAGTCTTCCGAAACGGAACTTGAGATATTTCATCGTGAAAAGGTCGCGCAGTTCCACATTAAAGCTTGAAAAATGGCTGAGCTGCTCGTTTACCACCTGATTGTTTTTTATGAGAAGAGTTTTCTCCTCTTTTTCGTCACCAATTTTTGAAACCTCGGCAGAAAGCTCGTTAAGAAACTTTTCAAGTTCCTTAAGGGCGGGTTCCTCCTGAGAAAAGTCTCTGTAATCAAGCTCCAGTCCCAAAGTCTTTGCGATATCGCGTGATTTGGCAAGCGAATCGGCGAACGGATTTGGAGCGTCAAAGGGGACAAGCTCCTTGGCGCCGGACAGAATCTTTATCGCGCTTTCAGGGTGGAATTCCCTGTTTATAACGAGGCTTTTTATTGCGGTGTCGACCATTTTTTCGGGTCCCGAAATTGTAACCATGGTCATAGCTTCAACCGACATTTCACCGCTCCTCCTTTTCACCGTTTTGCGAATATTTTTCTTATATAACGCTTTTGGGGTCAACTCCGAGACTGACAGCCTCGATTATCCTGTTTAATTTCCTGCACTCGAGTTCCTTTAAAGTAAGGTATGCCAGCGGAACTCCGATATCCGGTTCGGCCGCCTTGACAAGCTTTCTGCAAAACTTTTCCATTGAATTGTAATAGAAATTCTCGACATTTGAGGGAGCGATGCCCTCAAAATACTTGCCGAAGGGCGATCTGCGAAGCAGCTCAAAAGCCTCGTTTTCACCCTTCGCACTTTTGAGCGCGGATAAAAGCTCCGGCTTGAGCCTTGCCGTAATGGGGATGAGCAGTTCGTCCGCCCGCTCAAGCGAGGAGGGAAAGCTTTTAAGAAGCCTGATTACACTGACAATATTCAATAGGTCAGCTTCAAGTCCAACGGATTCCTCGAGCTTTTTTCTTCCGAGACCCTTGTATTTATGAGAAATATATGAAAACATCTCTCTGTAATAAGCGTTTTCCAGAGCAACTCCGACCTCCCAATAGTTGGGCTTTCCTGTTTCAGGATTTATCTTCAGCTCTGCGAGAGGCTTTTCAAAAATACTGCCTCGAACGGCATTTTGCACCGCCGACAAACTCTTGCTCTGCTCAAGCGCGTCTAAATCGATTGTACTGTTTGCTCTGATGAAATCTGTCAGCTCAAGCGACTTCGGAAAAAGTTCAAAGGGGCTCTTCTCCCTTAAAGTGTCGAGTATTAAATCGTACTCGGCTCGGCAAAGAGAAAAACGAAGGAATTTTTTATCCTCGATACGCAGGAATTTATAGAGCTTCTCGTGCTCTATATAAACCCGCTTACTGACTGCCGTTTGGAGCACCTTTGCCGAAAGCGAGGGCGGAAGCGACGCCATCGTATCGCTCCAGCCCCTGTAATTGCGGAGCTGCGCGCAAAGCTCTGTCAAGTTCTTGCACTCGCAAAGCCTTTGCCATTCGCCCTGTTTAAGGAGCTTTCCGTACATAGCCATAACCTTGGCATAGACTGCGCCGTATTCCATCCGTGCCTTAAGCATCGGCAGCCACCGCCAGTCCGAATATTTTCTCCACTACTGCTTCGCGCTCGTTTTCAAACAAGGTCTTGAGAGCACTGAGCTCCTTCTGAAATTTTTCGTCAAGCTCGGAAATCTCAGTCTCCGCGCGAGCTTTTTCTCTCTCTGCCGCTTCCGCAATCGCCTTTTCCGCGCTTTCGTAATACTGCTTGCGCAGCGTTTCGATCTGCTCGTTTACATAGTTGTCAAAGCCGTCCTTTAGTGTGACAGCTTCCTCGAAAACCGCCTTGGCATTTACCTCGGCCTCAACTATTTTGCTCAGTATTTCCATGGGGGTCATGCAAATCCCTCTTTTCTGCTATGCCTGCACTAATATTAACATTTGAATAGGAATATTCAAATGGCAAAATAAACGAAGATTGCGTCGATTTGAGTAATATTTTTCCCTATTTTTCAAAAAAATCGATAATAAAGTCAAAATGGTGAAAATAAGGCGTTTCACGCTTTGCAAGCTTGCCTATATGGTTTATAATGAGTTCTGTATTTTTACATTTACACTGCTAACATTGTTTTCTTGTGAAAGGAAGAGGCTATGAAATATATTCTGGTAATCGGCGACGGAATGGCGGATAATCCCGTAAACGAGCTTGGCGGACTTACCCCGCTTGAAGCCGCGAAAAAGCCATACATAGATATGCTTGCCGCTCAGGGAATATTGGGCAGCGTTCTTACCGTGCCGGAGGGCTTTCCTCCCGGGAGCGACACCGCGATAATGTCGATTTTTGGCTGCGATCCCCACTACTGCTATTCGGGCAGAGCGCCGCTTGAGGTTGCCGCGCAGGGCATTTCGCTTTCTCTTGGTGACGCGGCTTACCGCTGCAACAATGTGACCCTGACCGATGACGAAACTGTCCCATTTGAGAATAAAAAGATAGTGTCACATTCCGGCGGCGGTCTTTGCGAAAAGCAGGGCGTCGAACTGGTCGAATATCTGTTTAACCACCCCGAATTTAAGGCGCTCGCCGATGAGGCGGGAATGTGCGTTTACCCCACCGACTCTTACCGCCATATTGCGGTACAAAAGCAGGCTGATATCAAGGGCTTGGTGCTCGCGCCTCCTCATGACCACATCGGCGAAACTGTTGCCGAAAACCTTCCTAAAGGCTGCGAAAACGCCGCCGTTCTTACAAAGCTAATGAAAAAGGCTAACGAGCTGCTTTCCAATCATCCCTTCAATGTGAGGCGCAGAAGCGAGGGTAAGCTGCCCGGAAACGCAATCTGGTTCTGGGCGGAGGGTACCGCCGCAAAACTTCCGAATTTCTTTGAGCAGTACGGCAAAACCGGAGCAGTTATATCCGCCGTCCCGCTCTGCCACGGTATCGCAAAGCTTACGGGGCTTGATGTTATTATGGTGGAAGGAGCTACCGGCGAAGTCGACACAAATTATGAGGGCAAGGTTATTTCTTCGCTTGACGCGCTCAAAACCCGCGATTTTGTTGCCGTTCATCTCGAAGGCCCCGACGAATGCACCCACTGCGGTGATTTGAAGGGCAAGCTTCAGGCTATCGAATGGCTGGACAGCCGTGTAGTGGAGCCTTTGTGCCGCGCCCTGCGGGAAAAGGGTGAGGACTTCCGCATGCTAATTTTAAGCGATCATAAAACACTGACGAGTAATCGTCAGCACGACGGAGACCCCGTTCCATACATTATATACGACAGTAACAATAATACGCAAGCAGGACTTTCATATTCTGAGGCAAACGGACTAAAAGGTCGCTGTCTTTCTGCGGGAATCGACCTTATGCCCTCACTTTTTGAGTTGAATTAGCCCGCAAACACGCTCATAGAAAAATAATATAATTTACCGAAGGAGGTGACGAAACTTGAGCACACAGCTTCTTGGTCCCGAACCAAGCGCAATAGCGGTTAAGGCTTATGCAAAACTTAATATTTCGCTCGACGTTCTTTCGAAGCGTCCCGACGGCTACCACGACATGCGCATGGTTATGCAGAGTGTTTCGCTCTGTGATGAGCTTAGTGTCAGGCTTCGTCACGACGGTACGGTAAATGTAGTCACAAATCTTAACTTTCTCCCCTGCGACGACCGCAATATTGCGGTCAAGGCTGCAAAAGCCTTTTTTGTAAGAATCGGCAGAACGGAACTCGGAGCGGATATTGACATTCAAAAGCGTATTCCCGTCTGTGCGGGAATGGGCGGCGGTTCGACAGACGGCGCGGCAGTCCTCCGCGCACTGAACGCCCTGACAGGTAAGCTCCTTTCCAAAAGCGAGCTTGAGGCGCTTGGCGCTTCGCTTGGTTCCGATATTCCCTTTTGCGTTTCGGGCGGAACCGCTTTAGCTGAAGGGCGAGGCGAAATTCTTACAGACCTCGCGCCTTTTCCCGACTGCTGTTTTGTCATAGCGAAGCCGAAATTCTCCGTTTCAACACCTGAGCTCTTTACAAAGCTCGATTCCGTAACCGTAAAATTACATCCCGATACCCAAGGAATAATATCATCAATCGAAAGCGGCAATTTAAAAGGCGCCTGTCAGCGAATGTACAACGTCTTTGAAACAGTTTTGCCTACAAAGCCGAACGATGTTCAAATTATCAAGCACAGCCTTTTGGACTGCGGGGCGCTGGGGGCGCTTATGACCGGCACCGGCTCCGCCGTGTACGGCATCTTTGATGATAAAGCCAAGGCAGAATATGCCCATTACCTGCTTTCCCAGCGTTTTAAGGACGTCTTTTTAGCCGAGCCTCAAGCCGCTTTGGAGATTTAGAGCCTTTTTCCCGACAATTGTATAAGAGCGAAAAAAACCGCCGATAATATGTACAATCAAGTACATAAGGCGGTTTTTTATATGAAAAAACATTTGAAAATTTGGGAGATTTCGCTCCTTGTCGCACTCTGCGTTACTCTGTGCACGGGACTTTTCGCAAAGGCTGAGCAGCAGAAGCTCTCCGGTGAGCTTATTCGGCTTCACGTCATAGCAAATTCGGACAGTCAAAGCGACCAGAGCGCGAAGCTCATGGTGCGCGACAGCGTGCTTGAAGTTCTGACCCCCGCTCTGGAGAACGCAGCGAATATAAACGATGCGGAAAAGATTATAAACTGCGGGCTTGCGAAGCTAAACAGCGCGGCTGAACTCAGCCTTCTGCAAAGCGGAAAATTCTACTCTGTCAGAGCCGAACTGTGCCGCGAAAACTACCCCACGCGGAAATATGACGGCTTTGCCCTGCCCGCCGGTTCCTATATCTCGCTCAAAATCATCCTCGGCGCGGGGCAGGGACATAACTGGTGGTGCGTTGTATTCCCTCCGCTCTGTATGACCTCGGCGGAGGATGAGGATGCATTTTCGTCCCTTACTGAAGAAAGTGCAAAGCTCATCAGCTCCGATTCGGGCGAATACAGACTTAAGTTTCGTATAGTTGAGATATACGAGCAGTTGAGGAAGGCTTTCGGCTGACGAAAACTTGACAAAAACGTCAAATTGTGCTATTATGTCCCTAATCTCCGTGGGGGAGTAGTCAGCGCTTTTAAAAAGCGGTTCAAGTCAACACGCATGGCAGTTCATCTGCCTGGCTTGCATTAAATGACCAGACTCATGGATAGGCGCTGCCTGTCCATGGGTCTTTTTTGTAAGTTTAATGGCCGCGCTCAGGTTTTAACTTTAATTTTGGAGGAGTAATAATGAAGTATTATTGCAGCGAGATTGACGATGTTTTAATCGAAACAAAGAGCTCGCGCGAAGGTTTATCCTCGGAGGAGGCTCAAAAACGGCTTGAAGAAAACGGCAAAAACAAGCTTGACGAGGGCAAAAAAGAATCTCTCGTAAAGCGTTTCTTTAAGCAGATGGCAGACCCGATGATTATAATCCTGATTGTTGCGGCTGTGATTTCCGCGATCACCTCCTCCGTAAACGGTGAGGGTATGGCGGATGTTTTCATCATCATGTTCGTTGTTGTGGTCAACGCGTTTTTAGGCGTATATCAGGAGAATAAGGCCGAAAAAGCCCTTGAAGCTCTTCAGGAAATGGCCTCCGCGACAAGCAAGGTGCTGCGCAGCGGAAAAATCACTTCAATTAGAAGCGAAAACTTGGTTGTCGGCGATGTTGTTATCCTTGAAGCAGGCGACGCTGTTCCCGCGGACGGACGTATTATTGAATCCAACAGTCTGAAAATCGAGGAAGCCGCGCTTACCGGCGAAAGCGTCCCCGTTGATAAGTATATCGACCTTTTGAGCCTCCATGACAGTAAGGATATTCCGCTCGGCGACCGCAAGAACATGGTTTATATGGGCTCGACCGTTGTTTACGGACGCGGCGCTGCCGTAATCACCGACACGGGCATGAATACCGAAATGGGCAAAATTGCAACTGCTCTGAGCAACGCCGAAGCCGGTCTTACACCCCTTCAGAAAAAGCTCGCACAGCTGAGTAAAATCCTCACCTTCCTTGTGCTCGGAATCTGCCTCGTCATCTTCGGAGTAAGCCTTATCAAGGCAGGCGGAGTATCCGGAAAAGTCGTTCTGGACAGCTTCATGATAGCCGTAAGCCTTGCCGTTGCCGCAATCCCCGAAGGACTTGTCGCGGTTGTGACCATAGTTTTATCCATCGGCGTTACAAACATGAGCAAAAAGAACGCGATTATCCGCAAGCTGACCGCTGTTGAAACTCTCGGCTGCGCCCAGATAATCTGTTCCGACAAAACGGGCACCTTAACCCAGAACAAAATGACCGTTGTGGAATACTACGGTGAAAACCAGAAGCTTCTCGCCACCGCGATGGCGCTTTGCTGCGACGCTGTGCTTGATACCGACGGCACGGTTACCGGAGAACCGACTGAAAACGCTCTCGTCTACTGGGCAAAGTCCATAGGGCTTATGAAATATGACCTCACGGAGGATGAGCCCAGAATCGGCGAAGCTCCGTTTGACAGCGTTCGCAAGATGATGAGCACCGTTCACAAAACGGAAACCGCCATTATCCAATATACTAAAGGCGCACCCGACGAGGTGCTTCGCGCCTGCACCACCTATCTTAAAGACGGCAAGGCCGTTCCTATGACGGACTCGGCAAAAGCCGAAATCCTCGCGGAAAACAAAAAGCTTGCCGATAAGGCTCTTCGTGTTCTCGGCGCCGCGATAAAGCCCCATAAAACGGAGCCTTCGAGCTTTGCCCCCGAGGACTTGGAAAGCGAGCTTTGCTTTGTCGGTCTTGCGGGCATGATTGACCCCGTCCGCCCCGAGGTTAAGGACGCAATCGAGCAGTGCCGCAGCGCCGGCATACGTCCGATTATGATTACGGGCGACCATATTGACACCGCAAGCGCAATTGCAAGAGAGCTGGGCATTCTGACCGAAGGCGCGGTTGCCGTTTCCGGCTCGCAGATTTCAGAGATGGACGACGCCGAGTTTGAGCGCCGCTTCCGCGATATTTCCGTTTATGCGCGTGTTCAGCCCGAGCACAAGGTTCGCATAGTTAACGCCTGGCGCAAGGCGGGCTACATCACAGCCATGACAGGCGACGGAGTTAACGACGCCCCGAGCATTAAGTCCGCGGACATAGGAGTCGGAATGGGTATAACCGGAACCGACGTCACCAAAAACGTCGCAGACATGGTTCTCGCGGACGATAACTTTGCAACCATTGTCGGCGCTGTTAAGGAAGGCCGCAGAATTTACGATAACATCCGCAAGGCTATTCAGTTCCTGTTAAGCTCAAACATGAGCGAGGTTATGGGAATCTTCGTTGCCACACTTCTCGGCTTCACAATTTTGAAGCCCGTCCACCTTCTGTGGATTAACCTTGTAACGGACTGCTTCCCCGCTCTGGCACTCGGGCTTGAGAGCGAAGAACCGAACATCATGCGCCGCAAGCCCCGCCCCTCCAGCGACGGAGTTTTCGCCGGCGGTGTCGGAGTTGACGTTGCCTATCAGGGCCTTGTCGTAACAGTCCTCACGCTTGCCGCTTACTTCCTCGGTCACATTATGGAGGGCGGCAGCTGGTCCTCCCTGCAGAGTGCGGACGGCATAACGATGGCCTTCCTCACGATGAGCATGGCCGAAATATTCCACAGCTTCAATATGCGTTCGCAGCGTGAAAGCCTCTTCTCTCTAAAGACCCAGAATATAGCGCTGCTCCTCGCCGGACTTGCAAGCCTTGTGCTCACAACCGCCGTACTCTATATCCCCTTCCTTTCCAACGCTTTCGGCTTTGAGCACATCAGCCTTTCCGAGTACGCCGTTGCTCTCGCCCTTGCTTTCAGCGTTATCCCGATAGTCGAGCTTGTCAAGCTCTGCCAGCGCAAATACGCGCTTCGCAAGAAAGCGTAAAATCATAACTATTCACGGCTAAATTCAGCCCCCGAGCTTTTCAGAAAGCTCGGGGGCTTTTTACGTCGGTATTGACAATTGGAAAATGTGTGATATTATTTTGATATCACTTCAATATGTGATAATTGAAATAACACAACATAAATCGGAGGTCAATATATGAGTAATACGGAGCTTTTTTCCGAACAGAAGAGGATTAACGCGCCAAACGGTATGGCTATGCTCATACTAAATACGCTTGTGATTATCGCCTGCATTTTCGGCGTAATATTCGGCGCGTCGAAGCTCGATGAGGGCAGCGCTCTTGGCGGGGTGCTTATCGCGGTTTGCAGCATTTTGGGCTTTATTGTCTGCCCCATTTTGTATGGGGGATTAAAAGTCCTGAAGCCGAATGAGGCGCTTGTGCTGACGCTATTCGGCAAATACCACGGAACCCTTGAGGGCGCAGGCTTCTATTTTGTAAATCCCTTTGTTTCTGCTGTAAACCCAACAAAAACCGTCACGGCGGAGGGCGCTCAGAAGCAGAAGCAGCGCACGGACAAAGCCGAAAAAACCGACACAGCGGCGGGAAAAGCCGTTTCCCTGAAGGTAATGACTTTGAACAATGACCGTCAGAAGGTAAACGACAAGCTCGGCAATCCCATCGAAATCGGCGTTGTCGTTATATGGCGCGTTGTAAACGCCGCCAAGGCCGTTTTCAATGTTGACAACTACATAGAGTTCCTCTCCATTCAGGCGGACAGCTCCCTTCGCAACATCGTGCGTATGTACCCCTACGATATATGGGACGAGGACGGTTCCGCCGACGAAATGTCGCTTCGCGGCAGCAGTCAGGAGGTCGCCCAGAAGCTCAAGGAGGCTCTCCAGACGAAGGTTGAGGACGCGGGGCTTGAAATTGTTGAAACCCGCATTACTCATCTCGCCTACTCTCCCGAAATCGCCGCCGCAATGCTTCAGCGCCAGCAGGCAAGCGCCATAATCGACGCGCGCAAGCTGATAGTTGAGGGAGCGGTGGGAATGGTTCAGATGGCGCTTAACAAGCTCAGTGAAAATGAAATTGTCGAGCTTGACGATGAGCGCAAGGCGCAAATGGTATCAAATCTATTGGTCGTGCTCTGCGGCAACAAGGAAGCCCAGCCGATAGTAAACAGCGGCTCAATCTATTGATTCTATGGAGAAGCAAGATAAATCAAAAAAACAGGTTCCGCTGCGGCTTTCGCCGAGCCTTTATGAAAAGCTCGCCGCCTGGGCAGACGACGATTTTCGCTCTGTCAACGGCCAGATTGAGTATCTTTTGACCGAGTGCGTCAAAAAGCGCTATGGTGAGGGCTCGCCGCGCGCGCAAGGCAAAAAGGGCAAAGACTAAGATGTCTTTCGCCTTATAAAATATGAAGCACCGCACTCCGAATCGGGTGCGGTGCTTTGAATTTTTACATATAGAATTATTTATTTTGTGTGTCCAAGACCGCCTGAGCCTTAGTGTAATCCGCGGAGACTATGTAGAACACGTAAAGGCCGTTTTGAGTGACAATCGCGTTGTCGAGCTTCGGCATTTCAAGCGGCGCATAGGATTCGTAAATTGATCTCTGGGTTTCGACTCTGGCCTTGGCATTGGCGAGAATCTTCGCCGCCGCTTCTTCGCTGGCGCTCTTTATAAGTCCGATTTCCTCTGTTGTTGCCCCTGTTGAACAGAGCACCGAGCAATCCGTTACATCGGCATCCTCAAAACCGTAAAATGAGGCCGCGATCTCCTTGCTTACAGGACTGAGAAAATCTGAAAAGGCTCCGCTTTCCATTAGCTGAGAGGATAATGCTGCCAAATCAAATTCGACAGGTTCGGCTTTCTGCCCGCAACCCGAAAAAGCTCCAATAACTACGCAAGCTGCAAGCAAAACCAAACTAATTCTCTTCATACAAACCCCTCTAAGCATAATGTGTTCTTACATAATTAAGCCATTTTTGGTACATGTTCACCGAGAGATGAACTCCGTCCGTGGTTTCGTTTGCCGGCAGGTAACCGTCGGGTCCCGCAAGTGCCGCAACCAAATCCATGTAGTAGCAGCCCTTGTCCGCGGCGAGCTGACGAAGCGCTGTGTTGTATTCGGTTATGCGAGTCATATTAAAGACTTCTCCGCTTGACGATTTCGCCGCGCTTACCGGAGTAATGCCCATAATATATATATCGCAATCAGGCTGGGCGGCAATAATTGTGTCGAGCATGGCACTATAATAGTCGATAAAGGTTTGAACCTCAAAACCGATTTCATTTATTCCGAGAAGTATGTATATTTTTCCGTAGGGCTTCTGGATCAGCCCGTCCACAAGCGTTCCCTGCGCGCCGTTATCAAGCGTTGTGCAGACCTTGGTGGTCGCGCCGACCACCGTCATGCTCGTAGCGGCATAATAATCGCAGGTGGTAAGCCCTGAAAAGAGCCGAAAACCGTCCATCAGGGAATTTCCCATAAAGGCCGCGTCCGAGAAAAATTCATCATCCACAGGCTCGCGTTCCGCCAAGTCGGGAGCCGCAACTCCTTCCACCGAAGGAGACGGAGAAGCGGTTTCAACAACAGTCCCGGGCTCCTCGGCAACCGAGGGGGGTGCAGGACTCTCCTGCAAATCTGTTGCCGAAGGCTGTTCGGACTGTGAGGCTGCGGGTAAATCCGAATCATTCGGCATTCGCCCGTAATACACCAGCAAAAAAACAAGAGCTATCACGAGGATAACAAATGCGGCTTTTATTCCTTTGTTTTTTATGTTAAAAAGGGTCATAACCCGCACATGCTCCTTTAAGTGGAAGTCACATTATGTCTACCGATGACGGCTGATTTTATTATAGATAAACACTTTTCAATATGCAAGGATTTTTTTGCATTTTTCGACTTTTATTTTAGCTTTTTTTAAACCTTTTTTCGGTATAATTGTTATGTTCCTTTAACGGACGGATTTTTGCAAAGCGGTATTTCAAGTCTCGCGAGCGCGGAAACTCAGGCAAGTGCGGAAACGATTGACCCCTTTGTCGTTTTATGATACAATTTCCTGAATAACTAATTTACGATGTATGTCATTAAAACGAGGGTTTTCTATGTGGATTTGTGATAACTGGAAAGACTATGAACTGATTGACTGCTCAAACGGGCAGAAGCTTGAGCGCTGGGGCAGCCATATTCTCGTCCGTCCCGACCCTCAGGCGATTTGGAATACGAGCAAAACCAATCCCGCCTGGAACAAACCCTCCGCCAAATACAGCCGCAGCACCGAAGGTGGCGGTCACTGGGAAAAAAGCAACCTTCCCGAGAGCTGGAGGATAGCCTACGGGGAACTTACCTTTAATGTAAAGCCCATGAACTTTAAACACACGGGGATATTCCCCGAGCAGGCGACCAACTGGGACTTTGCAATGAATAAAATCAGAAGCGCACAGCGCCCTATCAGCGTGCTTAACCTTTTCGCATATACTGGCGCGGCGACACTCGCCTGTGCAAAGGCCGGAGCCTCCGTCTGTCATGTTGATGCGGCACGGGGCATGGTTTCCTGGGCAAAGGAAAACGCCGCGGCTTCGGGGCTTGAAAACGCACCAATACGCTGGATTGTCGACGACTGCATCAAATTTGTCGAGCGCGAGATACGCCGAGGCAAACGATACGACGCGATAATAATGGACCCTCCCTCCTACGGTCGCGGTCCCGGCGGTGAAACCTGGAAGCTTGAGGAAAACCTTTGGGATTTTGTTTGTCTTTGTGCGGGAGCGCTTTCGGATAATCCGCTTTTTGTTATCATCAACTCCTACACAACGGGACTGTCCCCTTCAGTGCTGACCTACATCTCCGAGAGCGTTTTTACAAAAAAATTCGGCGGACAGAGCGAAAGTCATGAACTGGGACTTCCCGTTACCGAAACCGGTCTTATTTTGCCCTGCGGCGCGAGCTGCCGCTGGCAGTCTAAATAAAGGAAAAATTAATGAAACCGATAATTCAAGTTAAGGATGTTTATTTCCGCTACGAGGGCGACGATCCCCTTTCTTCGGCACTTAACGGAACAACTCTCGATATTGAGCAGGGGCGATTCGTCGTAATTCTCGGGCATAACGGCTCGGGAAAGTCCACTTTGGCAAAGCACTTAAACGGCATTTTGCTCCCTGATAAGGGCTGTATTCTCGTTGACGGAATGGACACGCGTGACGAAACTAAACTTCTGGAGATAAGGCGAACCGTCGGAATGGTCTTTCAAAACCCCGACAATCAGATGGTGGCCTCCGTTGTTGAGGACGACGTCGCCTTTGCACCCGAAAATCTCGGCTATCCTCCCGAGGAAATCCGTCTTCGGGTAGACGAGGCTCTAAAACTCGTCGATATGTACGATTACCGCCTGCATTCGCCGCACTTGCTCTCCGGCGGACAAAAACAGCGAGTTGCCATAGCCGGCGTTATAGCCATGCGCCCGCGCTGTATAGTGCTCGATGAGCCGACGGCAATGCTTGACCCCGCGGGACGTCATGAGGTTATTGACACAATAAAGCGCCTTTGCCGTGAACACGGAATTACGATAATCCTAATTACCCATCACATGAACGAGGCGATTGACGCTGACCGTGTTTTTGTAATGTCAAACGGTAAAGTTGTAAGTGAAGGCACACCGAAAGAGGTTTTTTCGAATGTTGAGGCGCTCAAAGCCGAGGGGCTGACTGTCCCTGACTCGGTGGAACTTATATATCAGCTTAGGCTCGCAGGTCTTGACATTCCCAAGGAAGCCCTGACTGTTGAGGAAACGGCGCAGGCAATAGCCACAGCTCTAAAATGAATACTCAAGGAAAGATGGCTCCCGCTGTCTTTCCGAAGCAGAGGAATAGATAAAAATGCCAACCATAAAGACGCAAGCGCTGACGCACATTTACAGCCAGGGAAGCCCCTTTGAAAGCATCGCTCTCGAAAATATAAATATCGAAATATCCCAGGGGGAGTTCGTAGGCTTAATCGGGCATACAGGCTCGGGAAAGTCAACCTTCGTCCAGCATCTGAACGGACTTCTGCTTCCGACAGGCGGGAGAGTTCTTTTGGACGGAGTTGACCTCAATTCCTCCAAAAAGCTGCGGCATGAAATGCGTTTCAAGGTGGGGCTTGTGTTTCAGTATCCGGAATATCAGCTTTTTGAGGACACCGTTTACAAGGACATTTCCTTCGGTCCGCGCAACATGAAGCTCTCTAAAGCTGAAATAGACGAGCGTGTCCGCGAGGCTGCGGGTTTTGTCGGCGTCCCCGAGGAAATCTTTGAAAAATCTCCGCTCGAGCTCTCCGGCGGACAAAAGCGCAGGGTAGCCATAGCAGGAGTTATTGCCATGCGTCCGAGCGTTCTTGTGCTCGACGAGCCCACCGCGGGGCTTGACCCCGAGGGCTGCGAAAGCATCTTAAAAAACATTTGCGATTATCACGAGGCAACGGGAGCAACCGTAATTCTCGTTTCCCACAGCATGGAGGACATTGCCCGCTATGCCTCAAGACTCATTGTATTCGTTGACGGACACGCAGCTATGGACGGCAGTCCCGAGGAGATTTTTTCGCAGGCGGACAGGCTGCGCACAATCGGACTCGACGTTCCCGTCGTAACCGATATTGCGTCGAGACTCAAGCAGCTAAATATTGATGTGCCCGACTGCTGTTATACCATTTCCCAGTTAAAAAGCGCCATACTCTCCTTAAAAAAGGAGGGGGCGCCATGCTGAAGGACATTACACTCGGCCAGTATTTTCCCGGAAACAGCTTCATCCACAGACTCGACCCGCGCACAAAGCTTATTTGCACTGTAATTTACATTGCGGCGCTTTTTGTGGCGAAATCCTATATTACCTACGGTGTATTATTGCTGACTCTGGTGCTCTGCGTCGCAGTATCAAAAATCAAGGCGTCTGCCATGCTCAAGGGAATGAAGCCGCTGGCGCTGATTATTATATTTACGGCAATTTTAAACCTGTTTTATATCAAGGGCGGCACCGAGCTTTTTTCCTTTTGGGTGCTGACTGTGACAACCGAGGGCATAAAAACAGCTTGCTTTATGGTTATTCGCATAATGATGCTCATATCGGGAACCTTTTTACTGACCTATACCACAACGCCGATGTCGCTTACGGACGGGCTGGAACTGCTCTTAAATCCGCTTAAAAAAATCCGCGTTCCCGTGCATGAATTTTCAATGATGATGAGCATTGCTCTTCGCTTTATTCCTACGCTCATCGAGGAGGCGGACAAAATTTCAAACGCGCAGAAAGCGCGCGGAGCGGATTTTGAAACAGGAAAGCTCACGGAGAGAGCAAAAGCTCTGCTACCTCTGCTCGTTCCGCTTTTTGTGAGCGCCATCCGCAGAGCGGACGAGCTTGCAATAGCGATGGAGTCGCGCTGCTACCACGGCGGTGAAGGGCGTACTCGTATGAAAAAGCTCAGTCTTAAGCTCTCCGACCTGATGACTATGGTCTTTTCCTTGCTGTTTTTGGCGGGGATAATCATTCTGGCGAGATTTGGATTTTGAACTTAAGAGGACAAAGGCTATGAGAAATATTGCCCTGCGCCTTACTTACGACGGAACGCGCTACCACGGCTGGCAGGTTCAGAAAAAGGACATTACGGTTGCGGAAACTTTGGAAACGGCACTGTCCAAAATCTGTGAGCACCCCGTCAAAGTCGTCGGCTGCGGCAGAACGGACGCCGGCGTTCACGCCCTGCGTTACTGCGCGAATTTCAAGACCGACAGCACCATACCCACAGACCGTATTCCCCTCGCCGCGAACGCGCTGCTCCCTTTTGATATCGCGGTTACGCATGCCGTCGATGCTCCCGAGGATTTCAATTCAATTTTGTCCTGCATAAAAAAAGAGTATATATATAGGCTGTATAACCGCCGAATCCGCGATCCGTTTCTCAATGACCGTGCCTGCTTCTATCCCTCCGTTCTGGACCTTGAGCGAATGAAGGAAGCTGCAAAATTCTTTGAGGGCACTCATGATTTCCGCGCAGTAAGAAGTGTCGGAACGGAAACGTCGACCACCGTGCGAACCGTTTACTGGTGTCAGCTTGAGCAGGAAGACGATTTGATTTCCATGCGAATTTGCGCCGACGGCTTTCTTTACAACATGGTTCGCGCTATAATGGGGACCGTGGTTTATGCCGGGCTCGGAAAGCTTGAACCGGAAAATATTCCCCTGCTTTTGAAAAATGGCGACCGCCGCTTGACCGGGCCTACAATGCCCCCTCAGGGGCTTTATATGTCCAGAGTATGGTACGAGGGCGCTGTCGGCGAAATGATGATGAAGTGAATATAAACTGATTTAATTAACAAATAATCTACATATTTTTCGGAGAATATGCTATAATGTGAACGTATTTGGAACTGATTCGAGGTCATTTCAATATGCCCTGTTATAGCTCGGAGTATGATTTATGGGTCGTGCCAAACACGCAAAACAGAATAAATCCCGAAAAGCGCTTGCAATTGTCGCTACAATTATTATTGTTGCTCTGGCTGTTCTCGTCTTTTTATACAGAGATAAGCTGACGTTTTTTAAAACCGAGAGCTCAGATGAAATGGCAGACATCATCTCCGAAAGCGAACCTTTTACATACGAAACCGGAGCTGAACAGTTCTTTTCTCTCATGGGCAGCAATCTTACAGTAGCCTCCTCAACCGGTCTGCAGTTGCTTGACAGCGACGGAAAAACGGTGTCCCGAGAGGTATTTTCGATGACCAATCCCTCCGTTTGCGGAAATGACAGCACCTGCGCCGTATTTGACGTCGGCGGGTACTGCCTTCGCATATACAAGGACGGACAATTTGAGGACTTAGACTGCGACAACGAGATTATTTCCGTATCCGTGAGCAAGAACTCCTATTACGCCGTCGCAGCATGCGAGCCCGGATACAAGGGCAGCGTCACCGTTTACAACTCGGATTTAGCGCCGATTTATAAATGGTATTCGGGTACGGGCTACATACTTGACGCGGCGGTTTCGCCTGACGGAGAGACTCTTGCCGTACTTTGCGTTGAAGAGTCCGGCAGTTTGGTTCACCTTTTTCATTTTGACAGCGAGACTGAATTTGCTTCCTCTTCCCTTCCGGGAGAACTTGCTTTCAGACTGAGTTTCAGTCAGGACGGTAATTTCTGTATTCTTTCTGAGGATGCTGTTCATTTCTTCGGTCCGAAGGGTCAGGAACTCTCCTCTTACGGTTTTGAAGGCAACTTTCTTGCCGACTATGAGCTCGGAAGCGAATATCTTGCGATTGTTCTCAGTAAGTACGTTTCCGGAAGCGAGGTAACCCTTTTAAGCTTCGGCAGCGGCGGCAAACAGCTCGGAAATGTTTCTCTTTCCGCCGAGCCGCTTTCAATTTCCTCGCAGGGTCAAAAGTTGCTTGTTTTGGGATCCTCCGATCTTACGCTTTATTCCAAAAATCTTGATACGCTAAAACAAAATCATATCTCAGCCGGGTTTTCGTCCGCGGTTCTGTTGCCCAAAGGGAACGTTCTCCTTCTCTCCTCTCATTACGGAGAAAGGTGCTCTATGAGCTGACGAGGTCGGTATTGCCTTTGTTGAAACCGGTTTTCGGCAGAAAAATAAAAAAGCGGTCAAAAGCCAGCCGCTAAAACGTGAGGTTAGATATGAAATTTGCTATCGAAGCGCTGCTTTTATTCATTATCGCGTTCTGTGCATGGAGCGGTTATAAAAAGGGTCTTATTATGTGCATAGGAAGCATACTTGCAATAATAATATCTTTGTATGTGGGAGATTTGCTTGCCGATACCTTTTCACCCGAAGTACAGCCGGTGCTTCGGCCCTTTGTAAGCGGATATATGGACGGCTCAGAAGGAATAATAACCGAGAATATGAACGAGCTGTTGGGCACGGGCAGCTCCTCCCTTTCAATTGACGACGCTTTGGCGCAAAACCCGGATGTTCGGCTTTCGCTTTGTGTAAACAGTTATAAAAATGCCGGAATTTACAGTCCCGCCGCCGAAAAAATGGCGCGTGAAGCCATAACCATATCAGAGCAAGACAACATCTCCCTTTCCGTTGCGATTGTGGACGTCATGTGCCAAAATGTAGCTTATGCTCTGGTTTTCAGTCTGTTTTTCCTGCTCACGATTGTTATTATTACCGTTTTGGGCAACCTTTTCAACCTGAGTTTCAAAATCCCGGACAGGGAGAAACTCAACAATGTCGGCGGAGCCATTGCCGGCGCTGTGACGGGTATTCTGATTTGCATGGTGATAACCTGGGTTCTTCGGTTCTGCGGAGCGGTGCTTGACGAGGAATATATGCGCAAATCGATTTTCACCGCAATATTTTTAAAAATTAACATTTTGCCCCTGTTCCTGTCAATTTGAACGGATACAGTGCCGCGACTAACTAACTCAAGGAGAATAAGCTTATGCAGCCAACAATTTGCTCGCGTTGTAATAAAAACATGGCCGTCATCTTCATTTCAAAGCTTGAAAACGGAGAAACCAAGAATGAAGGTCTTTGCCTGAAGTGCGCCCGCGAGCTTCACATTAAGCCTGTGGACGATATTATGGCGAAGATGGGAATTTCCGATGAAGATCTTGACACCATCACAAATGAAATGTCTGCCGTTATAGGTCAGTCAGACCTATTAAATGATCCTGAGCCCACAGACACCACCGATGATGAGGCGGGCAAAACGGCAACTTTCCCCTATCTGAACCGCCTTTTCGGCGCAGACAGTATGTTTAATCCCATGAACAACGCATATTCCCAGCCGCCCGCGCCCTATGAACAAAACGACAATCGTTCCGCCAAGGGGGACACCAAGGAGCCGTTTGTACGAAACGGCGCTAAACTTAAATTTTTGAATATTTACTGCATCAATCTCTCGGAGCGAGCTCTTGAGGGCAAGCTTGACAATATGATAGGCCGAGAAGAAGAGCTTGAGCGCGTTATCCAGATATTGAACCGCCGCCAAAAAAACAACCCCTGCCTCATAGGCGAGCCGGGTGTCGGCAAAACCGCCATTGCGGAGGGTCTGGCCCAGCGTATTGCCGACGGCAGAGTTCCCTACAAACTGCGCGACAAGGAAGTTTTGCTTTTAGACCTTACCGCTCTTGTCGCAGGAACGCAGTTCCGCGGTCAGTTTGAAAGCCGCATGAAAGGTCTTATTGAGGAAGTCCGCAAGCAGGGCAATATTATTCTGGTTATCGACGAAGTCCATAACATAGTCGGCGCGGGTGACGCAGAGGGCAGTATGAACGCCGCGAACATCTTGAAGCCCGCCCTTTCCAGAGGCGAAATTCAGGTAATCGGCGCAACCACCTTCACGGAATACCGCAAGCACATCGAAAAGGACTCCGCCCTCGAACGCCGTTTCCAGCCCGTTACCGTTAACGAGCCTTCAATAGAGGACAGCATACAGATAATGAAGGGTATTGCCCACTATTATGAGGATTATCACGGCGTGGCAATCTCAGAAGAGATGTGCCGCAAGGCGGTTCTAATGTCTGAGCGTTATATCACCGACCGCTTTTTGCCCGATAAGGCCATTGACCTTATTGACGAGGCCTGTTCGGATGTTAACCTTAAAAGCCCCGAAATTGAGCGTATGTCCTCCATAAGCAAGGAGCTTGCCGACCTTGACAAGGAGCGCGAGCTGCTGCTTACGGACAGCGGTAACGACGGCAATTTTGCCCGTCTTGCCGAGATTCGCAGCCATTGCCTCCAACTCACGGATGAGCAGCTTCGCCTGCGTGCAAAGGGCAAACCCAGCCTTACAGAGGAAAACCTTGCAAGGGTCATCGAGCTCTGGACAAAGATTCCTGCGGCAAGCATACGCGAGGACGAGTTTGCAAAGCTCTCGGAACTTCACACCCGTCTAAAGAGGCATATTGTAGGTCAGGACGAGGCTGTTGAAACAGTTTGCGCCGCGATTAAACGCAACCGTGTAGGCCTCGCCGCTAAGCATAAGCCGGTCAGCTTCATTTTTGTCGGCAATACGGGCGTCGGAAAAACCGAGCTTGTAAAGCGTCTGGCAGACGACCTCTTCAATTCCCCCGAGTCGCTCATTCGGCTCGATATGTCCGAATTTATGGAGAAGCATTCCGTTTCCCGCATTATCGGCTCCCCCCCGGGCTATGTCGGCTATGACGAGGCGGGGCAGCTAACCGAGAAAATTCGCCGCAAGCCCTATTCCGTGGTTCTTTTTGACGAAATCGAAAAGGCTCACCCCGATGTCATGAATGTGCTTCTGCAAATTCTCGACGACGGCAGAGTAACTGACGCTCAGGGCAGAACGGTTAATTTTGAAAACACCGTTATTATAATGACCACGAACGCCGGAAGCGACAGAAAAGAAGGCACCGTCGGCTTTGGCGGCACCGTTTCCAATTTGGGCAAGGATAAGGCAATTAAAGCACTTAAAGAGTTCCTGCGCCCCGAGTTTATCAACCGAATCGACGAAGTGGTTTACTTTAACAGCCTGAGCGAGGATAATTTCCGCGGTATTGCGGCTCTCATGCTTTCCGAGCTTCGCACAGCCATGCTTGAGAAGAACATATCTCTTTCCTATGACGATGCCCTGCTGGATTATCTTGCTAAAAAGAGCTTTTCTCTCACTTACGGCGCCCGCAATCTCCGCCGCCTGATTCAGAAAGAAATCGAGGATGCCATTGCGACCGAGATTATTGACCATTGTCAAGGCAAGGTTTCCAAAATATCAATATCGGTTGAGGATGACAAGCCGAAAATTTCAGCGTTTTAAGCATCACGAATAACTGAGCGCGCCCGACTTTAATAAAAGTCGGGCGCGCTATTTTGCTATTCGTCATTATCAGGAGTCTGTCATGTTAACGAAACTTTATCTGTAATAGTCGAGCGCGGCAAGGTCTGTTATTATCGCATTGCAAGCGCCGTTATTGAGCGCCTCGAAACACTCGTCCGTTCCGCCCGGAACTCTCACTATGTATTCGGGCTTGTTTTTAAGAGCCGTGTTTCCCTCAAGCACCGCGCTGTAATAGGCATTTTCGCTGAGTGTCAGCGTTTTTCCGGACAGCGATCTTATACTTCTGACATTTGAACTTGTCAGGGACGCAAGTATTATGGTGTTTTCCAAATACACGGGCGACTGTACAATGTCGGTATTGCCTTCATCATATGCAAAACCGCCCCAGACACAGTCAACATTGCCGGAGTTAAGCTCCACCGTTGCCTGAGAAACGTCAATCGGCAAAAATTTCGCCTTCCACCCGAGCAAGCTGCACACTTCCTTTGCAAGCTCAACATCAAAGCCGATTGCAGTACTGCCTTTTTTACCCGAAAACGGCAGGCGTCCCGCGTCATAGCCTACAATAAAAGTGCGTTTCTCGGCGTCCTCGGTATAATCAGCTAGAGCCTCGGAATCGCCTTTGAGAAGGGATACATCCTCGCCGAACCACTTTAAGGAGAGCTTGGAAACCTCGCCCGAAGCCTGAAGCACCTTCATCGCGGCGATAACCGACTCACCCGCCTTATCGTCAAGTCTGAAAGCGACGCAGAATTTCTGCGTTTCCAATTTATCGGCCACGCGATACTTATCGTTGCCGCCGATGCCGCAGCCGGCCAAGGATATTATAAGCAACACCGAAAGTAAAAACGCCGTTAAGCGTATGTTTTTCTTCATATTCACCCACCGATTATATGTGATGTTTGTCTCTGGTCACACAAGGTATAATATTATAGCTTTTTGTTTAATTCAAGCTTTAATTATGAACTTTCGCAGTAAAAAAAGGAGGAACTTCTTAAAGCTCCTCCATAAAAACGAATTTATGCCGTATCTTCCGCCTTGAATCAGGCTTTGCCTGAACTGTTTATTCCTCCGAATAGCGCGCCAGAAACTGTTTTGTGCGCTCCTCGCGAGGGTTTCCCAAAACGTCCTCCGGAGCACCCTGCTCAACGATTACGCCGCCGTCCATAAAGATTACCCTGTCCGCAACCGCACGGGCAAAAGCCATCTCGTGCGTAACGATAATCATGGTTGTGCGTTTATCAGCCAGGCCTTTAATAACCTTAAGCACCTCTCCCGTCAGCTCGGGGTCAAGGGCGCTTGTCGGCTCGTCAAAGCAAAGCACGTCGGGCGAAAGCGCCAGAGCACGGGCAATCGCCACACGCTGCTGCTGACCGCCCGAAAGCTGGTGCGGATAGTAATCCATTTTGTCCGCAAGTCCCATCTGCGTAAGGTTTTCCCGCGCTTGGCGGTCTATCTCCGCAAGAATTGCCTTTTTGTTTTTCTTATAGTCCTTTTGCTCCCGAACAAGCAGCTCGGAAGCAAGCTTAACATTTTGCAGGGCCGTATACTGGGGAAACAAGTTGAAGCTCTGGAACACGAGTCCAAAATGCAACCGCTTCTTGCGAATCTCGCTCTCCTTCTGTGTGGATGGGTCAGCCGCGTCAAAAATCACGTTTCCGTTTACGAGCATTTGTCCGCCGTTAGGACGTTCCAAGAAATTTATGCAGCGCAGCAGCGTTGTTTTTCCGCTGCCGGAGGAACCTATGATTGCAACAGTTTCTCCCTTTTCGAGCGAAAAGTCTATATCCTTGAGCACTTCAAGCTCGTCAAAGCTTTTCTGAAGGTTTTTAACCTCTAATACTGACATATTTGCTCCCCCCTTATTTGAAATAGGACAGCTTCTTTTCAAGCCATCCGAGCAGCAGCGTAAGCACACCGCTTGCTACAAGGAAGAAAACGGCCGTATAAAACAGCGGCCAAATAAGTCCCTTGGAGGTATATTCCTGTGCCATCATTATGATTTCCTTATTAGCTATAACACGGGCAAGAGAGGTGTCTTTAACAAGAGTTATTATCTCGTTGCCCATAGGCGGTACAATGCGCTTTATGACCTGCAAGAGCGTGACCTTGAAAAATATCTGGGATTTGGTCATACCCAACACCTGTCCTGCCTCGCCCTGTCCCGTTGCTATTCCCTCAATGCCGCCGCGGTATATTTCGGAAAAATAGCAGGCATAGTTTACGGCAAAAGCGGCCATTGTCGCCTCTATGCGTCCCATGAATTCGCCGCCCCAGATAAGTCCTGGGCCATAGAAAACAATGATAACCTGAAGCATTAAAGGCGTGCCGCGGATTATCCACACAAAGGTTTTGGTCAGCCATGACAAGGGCTTAAAGCTGCTCATAGAGCCAAAAGCAATAACAAGCCCGAGCGGAAGCCCGAGCGCAAGTGTTACCAGAAATATCTCGCCGTTAATTGCGAAGCTCTCCAGCAGGCGACTGGTTATAATGGAAAAACTCATATTTTTTACTCCCAATAACACGCGTAAGGAACAGGGGATTTTACCCCTGTTCCTTTGTATGGCTGTTTAAGCAATTAGCCTGCTATCGAAGGTGAAAGGCTAAGGCCATATTTCTCGGCAAGTGCTGCCAAGGTTCCGTCCTCAACGAGCTGCGCGATAGCGGTATTAACAGCTTCTGTAACGTCGCTGCCCTTGCGGAAAGCAATTCCGTATTCTTCCGTGGCAAGCTCAAGTCCGTCAACCATTTTAAGGTCAGCATAATCTGTGCCGTCACCTACCATAGTCTTTGCAAGCGTCCAGTCAAGAACAGCTGCGTCAGCTGTGCCTGCCTTGACTTCAAGCAGGCAGTCTGTCTGCTTTGTCATTCCAACATAGTTTGCCTGTGCAAGATTAGCTTCAGGCTCGGAATCCTCGCCGCCGATAATCTGCATTTCCCCTGCGGAACCGATCTCTGCAACGACAGTTTTGCCGATGAGGTCTGCGGTTGAAGTTATGCCGCTGTCTGCCTTAACAACAATTACCTGTGCGTTTTTAACGTAAGGTACGGAAAGGCTCATGTTAGCGGCGCGCTCTTCGTTGATTGTAAGCCCATTCCAAATGCAGTCGATGCTCTTCGCGTTTAGCTCAACTTCCTTGGTGTCCCAGTTGATTTCGACGAAATCGGGTTCAACGCCCAGCTTTTCGCAGACCGCAATTGCAAATTCGGTATCGAAGCCTGTGAACTTGCCTGCATCGTCTGTGTAGTTCATAGGTGCATAATCGGTGTAACCAATAACCATTTTGCCGTTTGCCTGTATGTATGCAAGATCGCTGTCTGCAGCAGCTCCCGTGGCGGGGGTATCGGTTTCGGATGCAGTTGTCTTGCTTCCGCAGCCTGTCATAACTCCAAAGCACATTGCCACTACCAAAAGCAGGACTATAGCAGTTTTAGTATTTTTCATTTCATTTCCTCCATAATTTTTGCTGATTGAATGTCGCGGAGCTATTGTATCACATTAGCGAAATAAAGCAAGTGCTAGTGTAAAAAAGTCTGTGCGTTTTTTGCACAGCCCCTTTTTTGTACGTTTCACCCTTAAAACCAAACAGTTCCGCCGTGTTTTTTACATTTTGTTAATGTATTTGCGCTCTAAACTGGTATAATGAACTTTATAATACTATAATATAAATGAACTTATTCGGAAGGACGTGTTTTCATGTCTAAGAAAGCGCTTATTGTTGAAGACGATAAAAATATTGCGGAGCTTTTGCGCCTTTATCTTGAGAAGGACGGCTTTAGCGTTATCATTGCGTCTGACGGCGGCACGGGTGTCCGCCTGGCTGTGGGTGAAAATCCCGATGTTATACTTCTTGATATCATGCTGCCCATTTTGGACGGCTGGCAGGTCTGCCGCAAGGTGCGCGAAACTTCGCGAGTTCCCATAATTATGCTTACAGCTAAGGGCGAAACCTTTGACAAGGTCAACGGTCTTGAGATGGGCGCGGACGACTACATAGTTAAGCCCTTCGAGGTTAAGGAGCTTCTTGCTCGCGTTCACGCCGTAATGCGCAGAACCGAGCCCGAGGATAAATCCGGAGATAAAAAACTCAGCTTTGATAAGCTCGTTATAAATCTCGACAGCTACGAGCTGATTGTTAACGGAAAAAAGGTTGAAACCCCTCCCAAAGAGATGGAGCTTTTGTTTCATCTGGCCACGACGCCCAACAGAGTTTACACTCGCAACCAGCTGCTCGACGAGGTTTGGGGCTTTGACTATTTCGGAGATTCGCGCACAGTTGACGTGCACGTTAAGCGTCTTCGCGAAAAGCTTGAAGGCGTTTCGGACCAGTGGACTCTAAAAACCGTTTGGGGAGTAGGCTACAAATTTGAGCTTAACGAAACAAGATGAAAAGCATCTACTTTAAGAACTTCATGATGACGGCGATGCTCGTCGTCATCAGCTTCTTTATCCTCGGAACCTCCATAGTAATTCTCGGGCGCAGTTTTGCTCTTAACCAAAAGCGCGACAGCATTGCACTTGAAGCAACCGAGATTTCAAAAGCCGCTTCGGCCTTCAGCGAGGAAAACAGCGACCTTAATGCCTGGTATCTTCGGCTTATAATAAGCTCGCTTGCCAAAAGCACGGGCAATCACATCTTCATAACCGATTTGCACGGCGTTGTTGTGTCAAGCTCCGATATGGACGTTGTCTCTCCTTATATCGGCAAGCAGATAAGCAGCAGCATTATGGAGCAGCTTTACAGATACGGGAAGTTCCAGAAGCTCACGACACTCGATAATATCTATAACGAACGCCCTTACTATATTGTCGCTCTGCCCATAGTTATGGAGAATGACAATTCCTTGATCGGTTATATCTTCGTCGGCTCAGACTGCACGGAGATTATTGACGCCTGGTCGAGCACCTCCTCATTTTTCATTGCGACGGCTTTACTGGTCATGTTTATGGCCATTCTTTTGTCATATTACACCTCGAAGCGCCAGTCCGAACCTCTGCTCGAGATAGCGGCTGCCGCACGGCGCTTTGCCCACGGCGATTTTGCCGCACGCGTTGCCGATGAAGGCAGAGAGGACGAAATCGGTGAACTGACCGAGTCCTTCAACATGATGGCGGAATCCCTTGAAAAATCTGAGCAGAACCGCAGTGAATTTATCGCCAATCTCTCGCACGAGCTCAAAACCCCGATGACGACAATTTCCGGCTTCGCGGACGGCATACTCGACGGTACAATCCCGAAAAGCGAACAGGATAAATATCTTGCCACAATTTCCAGCGAAACCAAGCGTCTTTCCCGTCTGGTTCGGCAAATGCTTCAAATGAGTAGAATCCAGTCGGTTGACACCCCTGCTCTTCTCAGCCGCAGCTTTGACCTTTCCGAGGTTATCATGCGCACCCTGCTCACCTTTGAGGGGAAGATTACGCAGCACGGACTGGATGTGGACGCCCAGCTCCCGGAGGAGCGTATAGTTGTCCGCGGCGACGAGGATTCTATTACTCAGGTGGTCTATAATCTTCTGGACAACGCAATCAAGTTTTCCGAAAGCGGCACCGCAATCGGTATAAGCCTTTGGAAACAAGGCGGCAAGGCTTTTGTATCAATAAAAAATCACGGTGAAACCATTTCTCCTCAGGAGCTTCCCTTTATATTCGACCGTTTTCACA
Source organism: Clostridia bacterium (assembly GCA_009929315.1). Lineage (GTDB taxonomy): Bacteria > Bacillota > Clostridia > Oscillospirales > Oscillospiraceae > UBA2658. The sequence goes on along the minus strand of SAAS01000003.1, from coordinate 94,024 downwards.
AGACAGACAAGTCCAGAAGCCTTGACCGCGATGGAGTCGGGCTGGGCCTTTCGATAGTTAAAACTATTCTGAACAACCACAACGAGGACGTTACCGTTACCAGCCGCGAAGGCGTGACCGAGTTTATTTTTACTGTGAAGCTGAAAACCGGAAAAAGCGAGTCCGTGTAGTTGAAGTAATATTTTAGAAGTTCATAAACTTTTCACATTATATTCATAAGGAGTACAAAAGTAGGCTTTAACATTAAGTCAAGCTTTAGGAGAAAACAATTTGACCGCCAACTCAAATTATTCTCCGCAGAAGTTTGATTTTCTCCCCTCTATAATATAATCCTCTCTCTCAAAACAGCGAAGCTCCGGGTGATACCGGAGCTTTCTGCTATTCGTTTGAAATTCTACTGTTCAAAACAATCGAGCAAACACATCGGGCGAATAAAAAGAAGGACAGGTATAACCTGTCCTTCTTTTGGAGCGGGCGACGAGATTCGAACTCGCTACCTCCACCTTGGCAAGGTGGCGCTCTGCCAAATGAGCTACGCCCGCAAGGCGTATTTTGTGAACAAGCATGATTATACCAAAAATATCGAGGATGTCAAGTGCAAGACTTCCGTTTATTTGAAGTTCTGCGGCTAATCCATTTAATATTTATAAAAATACCGGCAGGCTTCGAGTTCTTTTCATGCTTCGGATATGACGATTGCGCTTAACTCAGCATGAAAGCAGTGGCACCGAAAAGCGGCACGAAGTTTTTCGGCGTGTTGCTTTTTTATGCATTTATGTTATTGTTTCTTTTAATATCATTGAGTAAAGAGGGGGATTTGTCATGAATTTCGAGCTTAGGGAGTGGACAGCTCAGGACATCCCGAGCCTTGCACATTATGCCGACAACGAAAAGATCGCACGCTGGCTCCGTGACGCCTATCCTTATCCTTATACACAGAAAGACGCCGAAAACTATATTTCGAGCTGCTTAAGCGCCCCGAAAGACAAACAGCTCTGTCGGGCAATAGTTGTTGACGGCAGTGCCGTCGGCAGTATCGGAGTTTTTTGCTGCGGGGATATATACAGAAGATCAGCGGAGCTTGGCTACTGGCTCGCAGAAGAGTTTTGGGGCAAGGGTATTATGACCGCCGCGACAAAACAAATCTGTACTGCCGCTTTTGAAAGCTTTGATATTGTCCGAATTTATGCCGAGCCCTTCTATGACAATGCTGGCTCAAGAAAGGTTCTCGAAAACGCAGGCTTTGTACTTGAGGGCGTTATGAAAAACGGAGTGTTCAAGCTGGGTCAGCTTCATGACTACTGCATGTACGCCCTGCTGAGGAATTGAGAATATGCTATATAAAGAAAAAACAATAATGCTTAAAAACGGGCAGCTCTGCACGCTCAGAAGCGCTGACAGCGGCGACGCGCAGGAGATGTTAGACTTCATAAGGCGGGTTTCGGGCGAAACCGCTTTTCTTACTCGTTATGAGGACGAAGTGACGATGACAGCGAACGTTGAAGCGGAATTTCTCACATCCAGACTTTTAAGCACCAGAGAAATAATGATTTCCGCCTATATTGACGGGAAGCTCGCGGCAAACGCCGGAATAGACTCTCTGCCTCCTCGCGACAGGCTGAAGCACCGTGCCGAGATGGGGATTTCGGTTTTGAGGGAATTTTGGGGTCTCGGCTTGGGCTCTGTTCTGATGGAAGCCATAATCGAATCCGCAAAAGCCGCGGAATATGAGCAGCTTGAGCTTGAGGTAGTCACCGAAAACGAGCGTGGCCTGACACTTTACAGAAAGTTCGGCTTCGAGCTTTACGGCACGCGGGAAAACACTTTCAAATACAGGGACGGCAAAAGCAGCGCCTGTCATCTCATGCTAAAAAAACTATAAAAACTAAGCCCCGATTATAACATCGGGGCTTTAATTATTATACCATTTTTTCCTGTTTAACCTTTTTATCGATAACGTGTCTTGAAGCAAGCTCATTAAGTATTGCCCCATTATCAATTTCGAGTTCCACCATCATAACCATAATATGGTAGACAAGGTCGGAAATTTCGTAAATTGTTTCGGTCTTGTCACCGCCTTTGGCCGCGATGATAACTTCTGTGCTTTCCTCGCCGATTTTCTTGAGTATCTTATCAAGACCTTTATCAAAAAGGTAGCTCGTGTAACTGCCCTCTTTGCCATCGATTTTTCGCCCCTTAATCAGCTCGTAAAGGTTCTCAAGGGTAAAATCGTGAAGAGAGTCGCTCTCGTAAACCTTGTCGACAAAACAACTGTCATTTCCGAGGTGGCAGGCAGGCCCCGCTTTTTTAACTTGGACAACAAGCGCATCGCGATCACAGTCGGCTGTAATGTCAACTATCTCCTGTACGTTGCCGCTTGTTTCGCCCTTTCGCCAAAGTTCGCCGCGCGAGCGCGACCAAAAGCAGGTTTTGCCTTCGCGCATGGAAATTTCAAGGCTTTCCCTGTTCATATAGGCCACAGTCAGCACCTTTTTAGTGAGATAATCCGTAACGACGGCGGGGATTAGCCCATTTTCGTCAAATTTAAGCTCCTCGACTCTAAGCATAAAAGTTCTCCTAACTATAATCTAACGGGTATTCCGTTTGCCCTGAGTTCTGTTTTCAAATCTCTTATTGTCAGCTCGCCAAAGTGAAAAATCGAAGCGGCAAGCCCCGCGTCAACTCTCGGAATTGCTTTGAACAGCGTGATGAAGTCCTTTGCACTGCCGGCTCCGCCGGAAGCTATGACGGGTACGGATACGGCATCACACACCGCCTCAAGCATTTCAAGGTCAAAGCCGCCTTTAACTCCGTCCGTATCAATGCTGTTGAGCACAATTTCCCCAGCGCCGCTGCCAACACCGCGCTTAATCCACTCGATAGCGTCAAGCCCCGTATTCTCGCGGCCGCCCTTGGCAAAAACCGTGAAGCACCCGTTAACCCGCTTAACATCCGCCGATAACACTACACACTGGTCTCCGTATTTTTTCGCGGCATTATAGATTAGGCTCGGGTCGCGGATTGCCCCCGAGTTTACACTCACCTTGTCCGCCCCGCATTTCAAAACTCTGTCGAAGTCCTCAACCGTGTTTATTGCCCCGCCCACGGTCAGCGGAATAAAAATCTGCTCGGCAACCTTCCGCAGAATGTCCGAAAAAAGGCTTCTGCCCTCGCTGGACGCCGTGATGTCGTAAAAGACAAGCTCGTCCGCGCCGTTTTCGCTGTAATATCTGCCGAGCTCGACAGGCGAGGAAACGTCGCTGAGCCCTTCAAAATTTACACCCTTGACAACACGTCCGTCACGAACGTCAAGGCAGGGTATGATTCTTTTGGTAATCATCTGTCCTCCGCCTTCCCAAGTTTTGATACCGCTTCGGCAAGGTCAATTCTTCCTGCATACAGAGCCTTTCCCAAAATTGCTCCGCGTACACCGGTCTTTGAGAGAGTTATGAGGTCGTCAATATCGGTCACGCCGCCGGAGGCGATAATGTCCACCGAAAAGTTCCTCGTAAGGCTCTCGTAAAGCTCGGTATTTACGCCCTGCAAAGCTCCGTCCTTAGAAATATCCGTGCATATAAGGGTTTTAACCCCGAGATTTTGAAGCTTTTCGCAAAAATCAAGGTAGCTCTCGCCGCTGGTCTGAGTCCACCCGTGAGTTGCTACGAAGCCGTCCTTAATGTCCACCGCTACGGCGATTCGCTCACCGAAGCGCGAAAGGGCCTCGGCGAGAAACTCGGGGTCCGTGACCGCGGCTGTGCCGATAATAACACGCATTACACCCAGATTGAGGTACTTTTCAGCAGCAGAAATTCCGCGGATTCCGCCGCCCACTTCAACCTTCAGCCCGCTTTCTGCTACGATTTTAGCAATCAGTTCCGAGTTCGGAGTATCTCCGTCCTTTGCCCCGTCCAAATCCACAAGGTGTAAATACTTCGCTCCGGCTCTTTTAAATTCTAAAGCAAGCTCGAAGGGTGAGTCGCTGTAAACAGTCATTTTATTGTAATCGCCTTTCAAAAGGCGGACAGCCTTACCATCAAATAAGTCGATAGCGGGTAAAAAATCCATGGTTGCCTCCAAACTGCAAAATTTGTATTAAATTTCGCAGAAAGCTTTTAATATTCTTAGTCCGACCTCGCCGCTTTTTTCGGGGTGAAACTGCATTCCGAAGACATTGTCGTGGGCGACAGCCGCTGTTAACAGAGTTCCGTAATCTGTGGCGGCAATAAGACTATCTTCGCAGTCCATCGCCGCAAATGAGTGAACAAAATAAACATAGTCACCCTCGGAGGTATATTTAAACACCTCGGATTTTCGTCCATATTCGCTCTTACGTAGACTGTTCCAGCCTATGTGGGGTATTTTATATCCTTTTGGGACAACATCGGAAATTGATCTCACTTCGCCTTTAATCAGGCCGAGGCCTTGGGTCAAGCCGTATTCATAGCTTCTTTCAAAAAGCATCTGCATGCCGAGGCAAATCCCCATCAGAGGTTTTCCGTTCTTGGCTTGGCCTATCACAAGCTCGTCGAGCCCGTTGACTCTAAGCTTCTCTCTTGCGTCGGAAAAGGCCCCGACGCCCGGCAGTATGATCCTGTCTGCGTTGGCAATTGTTTCGGGGTCACCGCTTACAATTGAATCTACTCCAATGTATTTCAGCGAGCTTTTCAGTGAAAACAGATTACCGACGCCGTAATCCACTATAACCGTCATCACAGAACCCCTTTTGTCGATGGGATTTCACCGCTCAGCTTCGGGTCAACAGCACAGGCTTTTTTCAGCGCTCTTCCCAGGGCCTTGAAGACGCCCTCGAGAATGTGGTGAGAATTTTCGCCCGCCAGTTCCTGCAAATGCAGGGTTATTCCCGAAGTACGAACAAAACCCAGAAGGAACTCTTTAACGAGCTCCGTGTCGAACTCACCGACCTTTTCAGTCAACGGATAAACCTCGTAATTGAGGTAGGCACGCCCCGAAATATCAACCGCGCAGAGTATGAGGGCTTCGTCCATTGGCAGAATAATATCTCCGTATCGGATAATACCCGCTTTATCACCAAGAGCATTAGCAAACGCAGTTCCGAGACAAATACCAATATCCTCAGTTATATGGTGAAAGTCAACATTCTTGTCGCCGTCACAGGTTATATTCAGTCCGAAGCGCCCGTGATTTGCAAAGAGTGTAAGCATGTGGTCAAGGAACCCGCAGCTCGTTTCGATTGAGCCTAATCCGCCGTCAAGGTTCAAATAGAGAGAAATATCCGTTTCCTTTGTCGTTCTTTTAAGCTCATATTCACGCATCTTCCGTTATCTCCTTCAATGTACTGAGCAGCGATTCCATCTGCTCAACTGAGCCGACTGTTATCCGCAGATAGTCCGAAATTCTCGGTTTTGAGAAGTACCTGACAAGTATTCCACGGCTTTTTAATTTCAAATATAAGTCCTCGCCATTAAATTTGGGGTGTTTTGCAAAGATAAAATTTGCTTTTGAATCTGTGAGCAAAAAACCCAACTGTTTAAGTCTTTCCGCTGAATACTCTCTTATTTGGATAATTTCATTATTATTCTTATCGAAATATGCTTGTCCCTTAAGTGCCGCCTCCCCCGCTAGCAGAGTCAGCCGATTTATATTATAGGGATTTGTTGAGTAGCGCAGCTTTTCCAAATCCTCAATAAGCTCCGAGCTTCCGATTGCGTAGCCAAGTCGTGCTCCGGCCATGGAACGTGACTTTGAATAGGTTTGAACCACAAGCAGGTTATCATATTTCTTTGTAAGAGGTATGCAGCTTTCACCACCGAAATCAATATATGCCTCGTCGATTACAACGATATTATTTGCGTTTGATTTTACAATTTCTTCAACATCCGAAACGGAAAGACATATTCCAGTGGGCGCGTTAGGGTTTGCCAGAACCACAGTTGTTCCTGTGTTTTGAAAATCCGAAGCATTGATTGTAAGGTCAGAACGAAGCGGTATCTCATTCTTATTTATTCCGTAGAGCTCCGCATATACGGGATAGAATCCGTAAGAAATATCCGGATAGGATACTCCAATCGCTTTATCGCAAAAAGCCATAAATATAAATGAGAGAACCTCATCAGAGCCGTTTCCAATCATTAGGTTCACAGGTTTTACTCCGTAATGCTCAGCCAGAGCCTCACGCAGATTCTTACATTCCGGGTCACTGTAAAGTTTTAGGTCATTTATTTCGTTTAAGCTTAGTGCCTCGATAACCTGGGGTGCAGGAGGATAGGGTGACTCGTTTGTATTGAGCTTGATATAACTTTTATCCCGCGGCTGTTCGCCCGGAACATAGGCCACCAGCTTTTCAAAACGTCCGCTTAAAAACCTGCTCATACCAAGCCCCCCTTTCCTTATCTTTTGTCTCTAATTGTTGCGCTTACTGCGTGGGCGTGCAGTCCTTCTTTTTCGGCGAAATATGCAATTTTTTCGCCAACACTGCAGAGTGCCTCGCTTGAATAATACATATAGGATGACTTTTTAACAAAATCGTCAACAGACAGTGCGCTTGAAAATTTTGCGGTTCCGCTCGTCGGCAGGGTGTGGTTTGTACCTGCGAAATAATCGCCGAGCGGCTCGGGGCAATTTCGACCCAGAAATATTGACCCAGCGTTAATTATCTTATCAAGATAATTAAAAGGCTCGTTAACGCATAATTCGAGATGTTCCGGCGCAATTTCGTTGGATATTTCAATTGCCTGCTCTATACTGCGCACTACAATTATCTTACCGTTGTTCTCGACTGATGCCCTTGCAATCTCTTCGCGAGGCAGTTTGCTGAGCTGAACTTCAATTTCTTCCGCAACCTTTTGGGCAAGCTCTTCCGAGTCGGTTATCATAACTGCCGTCGCCAGCTTGTCATGCTCCGCCTGAGACAACAAATCGGCGGCAAGGGAAACCGGATCGCTCAATCCGTCTGCAATTACCAAAACCTCACTGGGGCCTGCAATCATGTCAATTCCCACTATTCCGAAAACCTGCCGTTTTGCCTCAGCCACATAGGCGTTTCCGGGTCCGACGATTTTATCGACCTTTGGCACGCTCTGCGTTCCGAAGGCCAGAGCCGCAACAGCCTGGGCACCGCCGCACTTGAATATTCTGTCAACCCCCGCGATTTCGGCGGCGGCGACTATGTTCGGCTTAAGATTTCCGTCCTTATCGGGAGGCGTTGTCATGACAATGTTTTTAACACCCGCAATTTTTGCGGGTATGCAGTTCATAAGCACCGAGGAGGGGTAGCTTGCAGTACCGCCCGGTATATATAGTCCGACAGAGGCAATCGGTGTAATCTTTTGTCCGAGTACTATGCCCTCTTTATCGTTTATTTCATATCCGCTTTTCACCTGAAGGCTGTGATACTTTTTTATGTTCTCCGCGGCTTCCTTCATAATTTCGATGAACTGCGGCTCCACCTTTGAAAGCGCTGATTCACGCTCTTCCGGTGAAACCTCGAACGACTTCGGACTTGCTCCGCCAAACCTGAGTTCATACTCCGCAAGCGCCTTGTCTCCGTTCTTCCTGATGTTTGCAATAATCTCAGAAACAACAGCTGAAATATCAGTGCTTTCATTTTCGCGCGGTAACATATCTTTATATGACATATCTTGCGCGTTAATTATCTTTATCATAGATTCATGTCCTTTTTTGTGCCGTCTATTTGTCGGCGCATTTTATCACACATTTCTTCAATCTGCTCGTTTTTAAACCTGAAGGAGGCTTTGTTAACTATTAGTCTCGCGCTGATTTGAGTTATTTCCTCGAGCACCTCAAGCTCGTTCTCCTTGAGGGTTTTGCCGGTTTCAACCAAATCTACAATAACGTCCGAGAGATTTACTATCGGCGCAAGCTCGATTGACCCGTTTAGCTTTATTATCTCAATTTCGCGGCTTTGCTCCGTATAGTAGTTTTTTGTAATGTTCGGAAATTTTGTGGCTACGCGGAGGGTTCTTCCTGTTCTTGAAAGCGCGTCCTTTTTCCCTGCGACCGCCATCCTGCACTTGCCCAGCCCCAAATCCAGAAGCTCAAACACGTCCGGCTCCTGCTCAAGCAGAATGTCAAGTCCTGCCACTCCGACATCCGCAGCACCATGCTCCACATAAATCGCCACATCCGAGGGCTTAGCCCAAAAGTAGCAGACACCGCTCTCTTCATTTTCAAAAATCAGCTTCCTGCTATCCTCAAGTATTTCGGGGCAGCCGTAACCGATTTCGCTGAATATTTTATAAACACTCTCGCCCAAACGTCCTTTCGGGAGAGCGACTCTAATCATTTGTTTCAAGTATCTCAAGCCCTCCGTCGCCTAATCTGAGAAGCTGACGGTATCTCAGCTTTTCGGATTTTGTCGTTTGAACGCGAACTCTCCTGCCGTTTGCGGTCAGCATTTTCACCGCGGCATTGAGCTTAAACATATCAGCTCCCTTGTCGTAAACCAGCAGGACGTCAACGTCAAAGCGGTCCGTTTCCGGGTCGCAGCGTTCAAGCTGATCCGCATAAACCGCAAAGCCAATCGCCTTTGTATTCTTACCGAGCTTTTCCATCAAGTTATCGTAACGGCCGCCTGCAATAATCGCGTTTGGCACACCGTTTATAAAACCTTGAAAAATAAGTCCGTTATAGTATGACAGGTCATTTATTACCGAGAAGTCCAGTTTCGCTCCCGCGCTTTCCGGCTCCCCGCCCAAGACACTATAAAGCTCGCGCAGTTCCAGTAGCGACGCGGCCATCTTCTCATTTCTTACGAGCTTTTCTGCCCTTGCGAGGGTTTCGGCAAAATTGCCGTAAAGCGATGTGAGCGCTACCAAGCTGTCCCTTGTCTGCTGCGGAACATTTGAAGCCTCGCACAGTTTTAAGATTTCGTGCGCGTTCTTGTGCCCGATACATTTCAAAATCTTTTCTTCGTGTGAACGGCTGAGGGCGCAGCTTTCCAAAAGTCCGGAAACAAAGCCCATGTGGGACACGACCATAAGGCTTTCCTCGCTGAGTGTAATAAGGCTCTTGCAGGCAAGAAGGACAACCTCGCATTGTGTATAAAGGTCAATATCCCCCAGACATTCAAGTCCGAGCTGCATTATTTCCTTGTACTCATTCGAGCCGCGCGGTGTACGGTAAACATTCTCGTTGTAATAGAGCTTCTCGGGTTCAGCGGGCTCTGAGGGCGCGTTCTTTGCTATCGATAGCGTTACATCCGGCTTTAGCGCCATCAGCTTTCCTCGCAGGTCGGTAAATGTTATGACCTGCTGGCTCGGTAAAAAGCTCTTATTTTCAAGATAGAGCTCGTATTCCTCAAACTTGCTCATCTTATACTTTTTATATCCGTACTGTTCATAAAGCTTGCGCAGGTCAAATATTGCCCGTTCCTCGCGCCTGACGGCGGCGTCACTTAAGTTCACTTCGGCCAATCTCCTTTCGGATTTTTGCAAAATCATCCATGCCGACAGTATACAATATAGAAGCGAATACGTCAATACTTTAATGCGCTAATTTGTTACCGTATTGATGAGCCCAAAGTCCCGATTTATTGTTCATTTTGCCAAAAAGCGGTCGTGGCGTCTTTACATGCCCTTAAGCCTTACTTTTAGCGGTACCCATCATCGATTATAAGTTTACATAACTTGTTATCTTACAATGCCTTTTATGAACTGCGGAAGCTCCACAGGCGCTTTGACGAACCCGTAGCTTCCCAAAAGTATTGCCTCCGCCTCTTTTGCGCTTTGCAAATCCCTTGCGTGGATTGTTAAAAGACTGTCACCGCGGTTAACATAATCTCCTTTTTTCTTGTGCAGCACCACCCCGACCGACAAGTCAATCTTGCTGTCCTTCGTTTGACGGCCTCCGCCGAGAGCTATGCACGCTCTGCCTACCGCCTCGGCCTCAAGCGACTTGATATACCCGCTTTTCGGACACGGCAGTTCAAAAGTAAACGGAGCTTGCGGCAAGAGCGTGCTGTCGTAAACAGCTTTTTCGTCCCCGTCCTGCGCTTTAACAAATTCCGCGAGCTTGCGAAGGGCAGAGCCGTCTTCAATACATTTTTCCAGTTTTATTCTTGCCTCCTGCTCACTGCTTGCAAGCTTTGCCTCTACAAGAACGCAGCTGCCCAAAGTAAGGCAAAGCTCGCGCAGATTGGCCGCCGCCTCGCCATTCAAAACGGCAATTGCCTCTTTGACCTCCAGAGCATTGCCGACGGCATATCCCAAAGGCTCGTCCATGTCCGAAACAACAGCGACTGTCTTCTTCCCCGCGTTTTTGCCAAGGGCGACCATCTGGCGCGCAAGTTCAAAGGAGTCCTCCTCGCGCTTCATGAAGGCACCGCTTCCTGTTTTAACGTCCAGAACAATGATGTCCGAACCACTGGCGAGTTTTTTACTCATAATACTGCTTACAATCAGCGGAAGTATATCCACTGTACCCGTAACGTCGCGCAGAGCGTAGAGCTTTTTATCCGCAGGAACGAGATGCGCGGTCTGTCCGGCAATTACTAAGCCCACCTCGTTTGCCTGTCTGATAAATCGATCCCCGTCAATTGCGGTTGTAAGCCCCGGGAAGCTTTCGAGCTTGTCTATTGTCCCACCCGTGTGTCCAAGTCCGCGACCCGACATTTTTGCGACCTTTATTCCGACTGAGGCAAGCATCGGACAAAGCGCGATCGAGGTCTTGTCCCCGACGCCTCCCGTGGAATGTTTGTCGGCTTTTATGCCCTCGATTGCGCTAAGGTCAAGAGTGTCGCCGCTTTTTATCATCTCATTTGTGAGATACAGGGTTTCCATCTCGCTCATACCTCGAAAATAAACCGCCATCAGGAAGGCGGCCATCTGGTAGTCGGGAATCGAGCCGCCGACATAGTTATTTATGAGGTACTTCAGCTCCGCCTGCGTCAGTTCGTCGCCGCTCCGTTTTTTTATAATGAGTTCATAAGTATTCATGTTATATTCCCCCCGCGTTTCTTCCGGTTTTCCTTTTCGCAGCATTAATATTTCTTTTCACGAAAATCATTTCACCCGAAGACTATTTATAATTTTATCACTAGCCAGTGTGATTGAAAAGCGAATTTCTATCATAAGTGAACTTAAAGCTCATATAATCAAACAGGTACATATTTCACTATTCCGGGAGGTCTTATGGATATTGATATTTTAGGGAGCTATCCCATTATCCTTGACGGTGAAACCGTCGGCGAACTGACGGTTAGTCGCGAGGGTCTGTTCTGGGGCTTTGACGCCAAATGCGAAATGCGCGGTGAAATAGTTCGTCTTTCCGTTTATGGTAACGGCATGGAGGCCTACCTCGGTATTATGGAACCCATCGGTGATATGTTGTGTTTAACAAAAAAACTGAGCCGCTCGGCGCTGGCCGCCTTTCCCGCTAAAATCAGCCACGCAGGACAAAAGGGTGAAGTGGAAAATTTTGAATTTGAGCTCAGCCGCGATTCAAAGCTGCCGGGCGAAAACGAGCAATACCACGGAGAGTTCCCACTTTCCCATTTTATTAAAGACAATTCGCACATATCCGCTCCACCTGATGATGATTTACCGGCTTGTGAAACGGTTTACCACCCACTTTCCGAGCTCAATTGGCGCCCTTGTCCACTGCCCTGCTCACTCTTCTCGGGGCTTGAGGCGAAAAAGCTTTGCAGTTCCATAACGGGCGCGTATCTTTCGCAGGACGGGGATGTCTATTATCTTGCCGTACCGGAGGAGCTTACCAAAACATTTCCCGAATCGGGCGCGGTCCGCTTTGTCGATAAAATTTATTTCTCGGAAAATGCTTATCTCATTTGTATCATCATCAACGGAAAATCCGTATCGGAGCTCTGACATTTTGTCAAAGCTCCGAATATTTTTTCCTTATCGCGCAATACTATACACGCACCGAAAACAAGCGGAAAATACAGCTTAAATGTTTAAAACGCAGCAAATTCGGCTTCGTTTAAGCGGCTGTAAAGAAAATTTACCTGTATTCACGAATGAAATTTCGGTGGCGACAGTTTTTTTATTATAAAGGAGGTACACCGATGGCAAACCTAACGTCAAAGGAACTTACGGCTCTTGAGGAACAAATCGGCAGCGAACAGGTTCTTGTAAAGAAGTATGAAGCTATGGCGAGCATGTGCAGCGACACGAAAATCCAGCAGGACCTTAACAATTTTGCTTCAAAGCACAGGGCTCACTATAATACTCTGATAACGTTCTTACAGTAGAAAGGGAGGAAAAAACTAATGCAGGGTCAAAATCCGAAAATGATGACTGAAAAGGAAATCCTCCAGGACTGCCTCTCCAGTCAAAAATTTACCACTTCAAGTCTCAACACCTGGGCGGGCGAATGTGTTTGTGAGCAGCTTCGCAGCGCATTTCTTAATATTCTCGATGATGAGCACCGCATTCAGGCGGACATTTTTAATGACATGAGTTCCAAGGGCTGGTATCCCACGCAGCCCGCTGACCAGCAGCAACTCCAGCAGGTCAAACAGAAATTCAGCGCCCAGATGTAAGCACAAAAAAGAAAAAGACACCGCGGAATCAGTTTCCCGCGGTGTCGCTGTTTTTTTATGAAATTGTGTAGCTGCCGCGAACTAAAAGCGTAACCGAGGAACTCGCCTTAACGCCGTCCCCCTGAGCGCTCACCATGCAAAGATGATTGGCCGTAAGCGCCGTACCGACGGAAATGAGCTTACCGTCAGTGACATCGGAGAGCCCCGCCGTGCCGCTGCTTGCGGCAGTGCCCGAGCGCAGAATAATCTCGCAGCCTATGCTGCCCTTAAGGGTTTGTCCGTTTGTAAGGCTGACGGATGTGAAGTTCAGTCCGGCGCCCTGCGCCGAAATCTGCTGCTCCATGAGCTGAACCTGCGCGTCAAGCTTTGTCTGAAACTCCGACTGAAGCTTGGGAGTCACGGTCTGGTCAAGATAGCTCTTGGCAACAAGCGGATCCGCCTGTGTTCCGAAATTCGAGGCCGCGTAAGCGCCGACACCTATGCCTACCGCCAAAATTAGAACAGCAGCCAATGCTGTAAAGATTTTTTTGTGTCTCATCATCATCTTATGTATATCCTCCAAGATTTCGTAAAAAGCGGGCCGCACAAGAGCCGACCCGCTTTCCAATGCGGCAATAGCCCTATCCCTCCAGACCGAAACTCACCGCGATGGCGTTGTCAACCTCGTTCATCAGCGGCTCATCCAGCCTGCCCATTCGCTCCCGCAAACGGGATTTGTCGATTGTTCTTATTTGTTCCAACAATATAACGCTGTCGCGGCTAAGTCCGCAACTTTGTCCCGAAAGTTCGATGTGAGTCGGAAGCCTTGCTTTTCCCACCTGCGAGGTTATGGCGGCAGCTATAACCGTCGGGCTATGTTTATTGCCCGTATCATTCTGAACGATAAGCACGGGGCGCATGCCACCCTGCTCGCTGCCGACGACGGGACTGAGGTCGGCATAATAGATATCTCCGCGTCTGACTGTGCTCAAAACGTTTCACACTCCGATGATAGATTGCCCTACACATTCTATGTAGCAGCACAGTATCATTGTTTCACTTCGGAGTAAGAATTATACATTACAGGAAAATGATTTTACGGAATATATACTCTCGGCACTCGTTTTGTAAGCGCGCAGAATATTTCGTAGGAGATTGTTCCCGCTTTTTGCGCGAGCTCGTCCGCGGAAATGCTCTCGTGACCGTCGTTTCCGAAAATAGTCGCTATGTCGCCCGCTTTCACATTGTCAAGTTCCGTTACGTCCACCATGCACATATCCATGCAAATACGACCGATTTGCCTGCACCTGATGCCATTAATCAAAACGTCAATTTTTCCCGACAGCACTCTGTGAAGTCCGTCCGCGTAGCCAATGGGCAAAACGGCAACCTTCATCTTTTTCGTCGCCGTGAAGGTGCAGCCATAGCTAATGCAGTCGCCCGCCTCGTGCACCGAAACCGCGGCGATTCGCGATTTAAGCTGCATGACAGGTGAGAGCTTGGTATCGCCCTTGTCCGGTCCGGGGTACATTCCGTAAAGCGCAATGCCGGGGCGAATCATATCCATGTACATCTCGTGATAGTTTACCACAGCGCCGCTGTTTGCGCAATGCCTGATGGCAAAGTGCACGCCCGCAGCCTTTTCGATTTCGCTTACGGCAGTTGTAAAAGCCTTGAATTGCATTTGCGTATAGGCGTCCTTTTCAAGCTCGTCCGGCACGGCAAAATGCGTAAAAATACCCTCCGGTTCAAGATACGGCAGTTTCAGCGCCGCGAGGACCTCGCTGATATCTCCGTTTTTTACGTCAAAGCCCAAGCGTCCCATTCCGGTTTCAAGCTTCAGATGTATCTTCAGCGTTTTGCCCAGCTTTGAAAGGTCATCGGAAAGTTGCCTTGCCGAGGAAAAGCTCCCAACCGTTTGCGTTACCTTTAGCTCGCTTAGCTTTGAGGCGAACTCGGATGATGTTTCCCCGAGAATGAGGATGGGCAGCTCATTGCCTGCGTTTCTGAGCTCCTCGGCTTCGTCAATGCACGCCACCGCAAGATAGTCGCAGTGCATAATTTCAAGATATCTCGCTACCCTGACTGCACCGTGCCCATAGGCGTCCGCCTTAACAATGCCCATAAATCTGCAACCCTCGGGCATAGCCTCGCGCATTGAATGGTAATTGTGCCCAATTGCCGACAGCTTAACCTCTGCCCAGGTTCTCTTTTTATCATCCATATTTTTACCTCTGTCTATTCCACTTTTGTAAACTTAATTTTTATCTCGACACTGTCCGCGCTTCGAATATCCGCGTAGACAGGACTCATATTGCTTTGATTCTGCCAAAGTGTCAGAATTGTGCCGTCCGGCATTTCAAGCTCGGTTACCAGAAGCACTGAGCCGTCCTTTTTTTCCTGCCATGAGTTTTCGGGATGTCCCCCGGCAAGGATATCCATGAAGGTTGCCAGCGACATAAGCGGCGAGAGCTGCTCGGAAAGAGAGCTGCCTGTTTCGAGAATCACACCGTCGTAGGACAAGTCGGTCTTGCCGTCCTCGAGCCTCGCTTTAACCTTCGCAATCATTTCGGGAGCCAAAACCTCAACGGTTTCCCCCTCGGCGTTAAGCGTATATAAAAGCGTAAATTCTCCGGCTTTTTTCTCGTCCTGCGCCGTAACCACGGCTTGGATACTGTGCTCATTGGTTGCCAGAAAAGCATCTCGCCAGTCTGTGTACATTTCCTCATATTTTACGGATTTCGAGCATCCGCAGAGTATAAAAAGGCATATCGTGAGTGCAAGCATTTTCGCCTGCTTCATCCTTCACCTCATTGATTTCATGATTTCGGGTATTGCCTCGATTATATCAGTCGGCAGCAGGGAGTATTCACCCAAGCGTTCTGCGCAAAGGTCGCCTGCCGCCGCGTGAACGGCGCAGGCAGTTATAACTGCCTGTTTAACAGGAAGCTGGCACAGGAGCGCGCCGATTATCCCCGCGAGCACATCTCCGCTGCCGCCCTTCGCCATCCCGGGATTGCCGCCTGACATTATATATACCTCTCCGTCGGGAAAGGCGCAAATCGTATGATGACCCTTGAGCACCAAAACGCAGTTTCGGCTTTTCGCAAAGGCTCTCGCGTCCGAAACTCTGTCCCCTGTGAGCACTCCGCCGAGGCGCTTAAACTCGCCCTCGTGCGGCGTTAGTATCGGCGGAACGTGTATCGAGCTTATGATTTGCGGGTCGTCCCCGAGCGCGTAAAGTCCGTCGGCGTCAATGACAAGCTGCTTTTCGCTCTTGCGCAAAATCGTCCGCACAAGCTCCGTCAGCTCCTCCGAGCGCGACAGTCCGCAGCCGATTACGCAGACATCGCAAACGCTGTGCTTTTCTCTGATTTGCGGGAGCGCGGACATACTGAGTCTTCCGTAGCTGTCGTCCGAGAGCGGAAAGGTCATCGGTTCGATTAGCCTTCCCGCGGTTAAATCGTATATTTTTTTCGGCACACCGAGTGAGATAAGCCCTGCTCCGCTCCTCGCCGCGGCCTTAGCGCACATTAGAGGCGCTCCCGTGTAGCCGACGCTTCCGCCGATTATGAGAAGCTTCCCATAGTCGCCCTTGTGGCTGATTTTCGGTCTTTCAGGCAAGGACAGCTCTTTTGCTCCCAGCGCAAAAACGTCGTATTTTGTGCCGTTTAAGGCTTCCTCGGGAATTCCGATATCCGCAACCCGAAGCTCACCGCAGAAGGTACAGCCGGGCTCCGCGAAATGTCCGATTTTCCCCATAGTAAAAGTCACGGTGATGTCAGCTTTAACCGCGTCGCCGAGAATACGCCCCGTATCCGCCTCTACTCCGCTCGGAATATCCGCCGACACAACAGGAATATTAGCTTCATTTATGAGTTTCACGGCGGCTAGGGCGTTTCCCCGAAGCTCGCCATTTAGCCCGATTCCGAAGAGCGCGTCAATAATAACCCCCGCGCCCTCCAAGAGCCTTGCCATTCTCTCGCTCTCGGGACTGAAAATTTCAAGCTTTCCGCCCAGTTCAACAAGCCTGCGCTCCATTTCGGCGCAGTCCTCGGTCATTTTTGAGCGCTCACCTACGAGGATACAGCGAATCAAAACTCCGCGCCGAAGCAGGTAAACGGCAGCGCCGATTCCGTCCCCGCCGTTGTTGCCGCTGCCGCAGAAAATGACGGCGCTTTTGTTAACTCCCATGAGCTCCAAAGCGGAAAGCGCAATCGCCCTTGCCGCGTTTGTCATAAGTAAGGTTGAGGGTACGCCCAGAACATGAATGGCGTACTCGTCCGCGTCGCGCATGGCTTTTGAGCTTGTCAGCCGCATTAAAGTCCCCTCCGCCCTCAATCTTATTATCATGTTATTATAGCTTTCCATAAATAATTAGTCAAATTTATTCTTGCCTAATCCGCCGCTTTGTGATATAAGTACCTTGTAATATAAATGCTTTGATGGGGAAAATAATGTCACCGTTTTGCTAAAGAGAGGGGTCGCCGCCGGCTGAAAGCGCCCTGCCTGACAGACATTTGGTTCGCCCCTGAGCTGCCGACTAATTATCGGCGGAACCGCACCGTTAAAGGCGGAAGAAGTGCGGCGCTTTTTGTGCCGAATTCGGGTGGTACCGCGGAAGTATTCCTTTCGTCCCTGTTTTTGGGGACGGAGGGCTTTTTTATTTTCAAAACCAATTGCAAATCAATTCTTATATAAGGAGCAAATTCAATGAGAAAACTATTACAGGAACTCAGGGACGCGTCGCTCACCGCAATCTCCTGCGCGGCAGGAATAGATGAGCTAGAGAATCTGAGAGTTAAATATCTCGGGAAAAAAGGCGAGCTTACCGCCATTTTAAAGCAGATGGGCGGACTATCCGAACAGGAGCGCCCGGTTATCGGTCAGCTTGCCAACGAGGTTCGCGAGCTTCTGTCGGGTTCCATCGACTCCAGACGCGAGGAGCTGGCCGCAAAGCAGCTTGAGGCTCGCCTCGGCGCCGAAAAAATCGATGTCACTCTGCCCGGCAAGATCGTCAACATCGGGAAAAAGCACCCCCTCAACACCGTTTTGGATGAGGCGAAGGAAATTTTCATCGGCATGGGCTTTACCATTGCCGAAGGCCCCGAAATCGAATATGAGAACTATAATTTCACAAAGCTCAACACGCCCGAGGGTCATCCCGCCCGCGACAGGCAGGACACCTTTTATTTCACGGATGACGACAGCCTTCTTTTGCGCACACAGACCTCTCCGGTTCAGGTTCGCGTAATGGAAACCCAGAGTCTGCCCATACGCGTAATCTCTCCCGGCAGAGTTTACCGCAAAGATGAGGTGGACGCAACGCACAGCCCCATGTTCCACCAAATCGAGGGCTTGGTCGTTGACAAGGGTATCACCTTGGGCGACCTCAAGGGAACGCTCAACACTCTCGTAAAAAGACTTTACGGTGAAAATACCGTTACGCGCTTCCGCCCCCACCACTTCCCGTTTACCGAGCCGAGCTGCGAGGTTGACGTTCAGTGCTTCGAGTGCGGCGGCAAGGGCTGCCGTGTCTGCAAGGGCGAGGGCTGGATTGAGCTACTCGGCGCGGGCATGGTTCATCCGAAGGTGCTGGAGGGCTGCGGAATCGACAGCAGCGTCTATTCGGGCTTTGCCTTCGGTATCGGACTTGAGCGCATGACTATGCGCCGCTTCAACATCAGCGACCTGCGTCTGATTTACGAAAACGACGTCAGATTTTTGAATCAATTTTAAGGGGGGAGAACAGAAATGAAACTTTCACGCGAATGGCTCGGCGAATTTACAGACATTAAAGCCACAGACAAACAGTTCAGCGATGCTCTCACCCTTTCAGGTTCCAAGGTTGAGGGCTGGGAAATTATCGGCGAGGAGATAACGGGAGTTGTCGTCGGCAAGGTTCTGAAAATAGTCCGTCACGAAAACTCGGATCACATGTGGGTATGCACGGTTGACCTTGGTAAGGACGCGCCCGTAACCATCGTAACCGGCGCACAAAATATCAGCAAGGACGACCTTGTTCCCGTTGCAGTTGACGGTTCAACTCTCCCCGGCGGCATTACGATTCACACGGGAGCGCTGCGCGGCGTTGAATCGCAGGGCATGCTATGCTCCTTGAAAGAGCTTGGACTTGACATTCACGACTACCCATACGCTATTGAAAACGGCATTTTTATTCTTCAGGAACCCTGCAAGACGGGCGACGATATTAAGGCCGTTCTCGGTCTTAACGACAGCGTTATCGAGTTTGAAATCACGAGCAACCGCCCCGACTGTCTTTCCGTTATCGGTCTTGCGCGCGAGAGCGCGGCGACCTTCGGCACGGAGCTTAGTCTGCACAAGCCGCATGTAAGCGGCGGCGCAGGCGACATATCGGACTTCCTTCAAGTTGAAATCGAGGACTCGAAGCTCTGTCCGCGCTATACGGCGAAGATGGTCAAGAATATTAAAATTGCCCCCTCCCCCGCCTGGATGCGCCGCAGACTTCGCGCCAGCGGCGTGCGCCCCATCAACAACATCGTCGATATCACAAACTATGTTATGCTTGAGTACGGTCAGCCTATGCACGCCTTCGATTATTCCTGCGTGAAGGGCGGCAAGATTGTCGTGCGCCGCGCCGTTGAGGGCGAGGTTTTGAAAACCCTGGACGATAAGGACCGCGCAATAAGCCCAGAAATGCTCGTCATCGCAGATGCGCATGACCCCATCGGTCTTGCGGGCGTTATGGGCGGTGGCAACAGCGAGATTACCGAAAAAACCAACACCATAGTCTTTGAATCCGCCAACTTCAACGGCACCTCCGTGCGCAAAACCGCAATTGCTCTGGGCATGCGCACCGACGCTTCGGGACGTTTTGAAAAAGGACTTGACCCCATGAACACCGTTCCCGCCGCCGAGCGCGCCTGCGAGCTGATTGAGCTTCTCGGTGCGGGCGAAGTGCTTGACGGTGTTATCGACATCGTTGCGGCTTCTCCTAAGGAGTTTCGTCTGCCGCTTGAGCCGGGGCGTATTAACGCGCTTTTGGGAACTGACCTTGACCGCTATTTCATGGTTAAGGTCCTCGAAAAGCTTGACTTCACCATGGACGGAAACATGATCTGTGTACCCTCCTTCCGCTCCGATATCGAGCACTATGCTGATATTGCGGAAGAGGTCGGTCGCTTCTACGGCTATGACAAGATTGAGCCGACTATTTTCAGCGGCACCACCACCCGTGGCGGCTTCTCCCCAAAGCAGAAATTCGAGCGCGAAATAAGCTCAGTTTGCCGCGGCATGGGCTACTTTGAGGTCATGACCTATTCCTTCGGCAGCAAGACCGCCTGGGACAAAATTCATCTGCCCGAAAAAAGCCCCCTGCGCAAGGCTTTCGTCATCCAAAACCCCTTGGGCGAGGATACGAGCGTAATGCGTACCACCGCCCTCCCCTCAATGCTGGATGTTCTGGCAACTAATCTCGCCAAGCGCAACATGGACGTTAAGCTCTTTGAGCTTGCAACAATATACCTGCCCGCGGACGGTAAGGAACTAGCCGACGAACAGATGATTTTGACCTTAGGTGCCTTCGGGAAGGACTCCGGCTTCTTTGAGCTAAAGGGTTGCATTGAGGCGCTTTTCGCCGCGCTGCGTATCAAAAATGTGCGCTTCGAGGCCGTTTCGGATAATCCCTCCTATCACCCCGGGCGCTATGCCAAGATCATGAGCGGCGGCACCGTTCTCGGCGTTATGGGCCAGACTCACCCCGCTGTTGCCGACGAATATGGTCTGAGTGTCGGCGTTTACACCGCCGAGCTAGCGCTCTCCGCAATGATAAGCTGCGTTTCCGCCGAGCCGACGTATAAGCCTCTGCCGCGCTTTCCCGCAATGACGCGCGACATCGCCGTTGTGTGCGACTCGTCCGTTACGGCGGCGGCTCTTACCGACACGATGTATGAGGCAGGCGGAGATTATCTTGAAAATGTCCGCTTATTCGATGTTTATACAGGAACCGGGATTCCCGAGGGCAAGCGAAGCGTTGCCTTCTCGCTGACAATCCGTGCCAAGGATCAGACGCTTACCGACGAACATTCCGATGAAATTGTAAAATCCATCCTCACAAAACTCGAAAAAACTCACGGTGCTGTAATAAGATAGGCCCTTTTGAGCTAAAATGTAACTGAACGGTAATATTAGACCGCTTTACACTTGGTATAATTTTGCTATAATAGGGTTACAAAGTCGAAGGGAGGCTATCTGTATGGAGGAAGCAACGCGCAAATTTAATGTTATCGACAATAAGACGGAAATGAAGGAAATTTTGTCCTCCGTCTATAACTCTCTGATTGTGAAAGGCTATAACCCGATAAATCAAATCGTCGGTTACATTCTGTCCGAGGATCCCACTTATATCACAAACTATAATAACGCCCGCAGTCTTATCTGCCGTCTTGACCGAGACGAGCTGCTGCACGAGCTGGTTGTCAGCTATCTCGAGAAGTAGGCAAGGCTTGCTTTAAGTCAAAACAATCTGCGCCTCAAAGCGGGGCGCAGATTTGTTTTTTTTGTAAACGATTTGCTTGACAACGCCGAATAATATAGTATAATAACTCTTGCGTCTGCAATTGATTTTTAATATATAGCGGGATTGTGTAAAGGTAGCACAAATGACTCTGACTCATTTTGTGAGGGTTCGAATCCTTCTCCCGCTGCCAGACGAAGAGCCTGTAACCAAAATGGTTACAGGCTCTTTTTTCGCCAAAAAAATAAGTTTCACAACAGTCTTCACAATAGTCGGAAGATTTCAAAGACTTTAACGCATATCGGCAAAGGTTAGTATTGGCCTCTCTTTCAGGTCAAACACCATAATGTAAATACATTTACTATAACATTTTTGCCATTCTATTGAAATCAAATACACATTGTGTTATCATATCACTACTATTTGACTTTACAAATAATTGTGCTTATCCGGAGGAGACAATCCATGGTATTTTTGCTGCTTGCTATAATATGTACTACCAGTCTTAACGTATTTTTTAAGGTATCCGAGAGTAAAAACTCAAACCGATATGCAGTAACGTCATTTAATTGCCTGAGTGCGATGATTATCAGCTACATTTTCATCCTTGGACAGAAGGTTTTTGATGCCTCATGGTTTGAAGCCCTGTTTGCCGAATTTGGTGCCTCTGTGTCCTCGGGTATAAAGCTTTCCTCCGCGGCCTCGCCTGCGTTCGCGATTTTGCTGGCGATTTTGGGCGGTATAGTAACATATATTTGTCTCTACATATTACAACTCTCAACCGCCCGCAACGGCAGTGCCATGACCATCACATTCAATAAAGTAGGTGTTATGATTCCGGCAATTCTCTCGGTGATTTTTTTCGGAGAGATGCCGAGAACAATGCAGATAATCGGCGTTCTGATTGCAATATTATCCATAGTTTTGATATATTTCAAAAAAGAAGAGGCCAGTATCATTACGCTTAAACTGGCGCTGTTTGGCACTCTATTTTTTGGCGGTTTCCTTGATTTTATCTCGAAAATATACGAGTTTTACGGTACAGAGCAATTTCAGGGCTTGTTTGTTTTTTACCTGTATTTCTTCTCAA
The DNA here is from genome assembly GCA_009929315.1 of Clostridia bacterium. Lineage (GTDB taxonomy): Bacteria > Bacillota > Clostridia > Oscillospirales > Oscillospiraceae > UBA2658. Next base: position 71,959 of record SAAS01000003.1, on the reverse strand, counting down.
CAATTCTTGCATTTATTGCAATGATTAAGAAGAATAAAAATATTAAACGTTCAGATGTTGTTTTCGGACTGATTACCGGAATACCGATGCAGTTTATATCACAGTTCCTGTTAAAAGCACTGTCATCTGTGCCGGCGTTCATAGTATTCCCCCTCTATTCTGTCGGGGCAATACTCCTTGTAAACATAATTAATCTGCTTTTCTTCAAGGAAAAACTGTCAAAACGGCAGTTTGCTGCAATCGGGCTGATGATTGTAGCTACAATACTTTTAAACCTGTAATTCAATATACTATTTGATTTTAAGATTTTCCGCAAAAAAACCTGTGTCCGAATCGGACACAGGTTTTTTCTATTTGTATTATGCCAAAGACTATCGATTATTCGTAGAGCTTGGCGAGCTTTTCGAGGTGCTCATATCTCGCCTTGGCGTTCGCCTCCGCTTCGGAGAACAGTTCCTCCGCTCTCTCGGGGAAGGCCTGTGTCAGGGAGGAATAACGAGCCTCGCTCATTATGAAGTCGCGGTAGCTGCCTGTCGGCGCCTTGCTGTCGAGAATGAAGGGGCTCTTGCTCTCGGCCTTGAGTGCGGGATTGAAGCGGAACATGTTCCAATAGCCGCAGTCCACAGCCTTCTTCATCTCGCTCTGGCAGTTAACCATGCCGCCCTTTATGGAGTGCATTTCACAGGGGGCGTAGCCGATGATGAGGGAGGGTCCGTGATACTCCTCGGCTTCCTTGATAGCTTTGAGGGTCTGCGCGGGGTTTGCGCCCATTGCGACCTGAGCGACGTAGATATAGCCATAGCTCATTGCCATCTCGGCAAGGCTCTTTTTGGCAATTGATTTGCCGGCCGCCGCGAACTGCGCAACCGCACCGATCTGTGTTGCCTTGGATGCCTGTCCGCCTGTGTTGGAATAAACCTCGGTGTCGAACACCATGATGTTGACGTCCTCGCCTGAGGCAAGAACATGGTCAAGTCCGCCGAAGCCGATGTCATAAGCCCAGCCGTCGCCGCCGAAAATCCAAACGGACTTCTTGACGAGATATTCCTTGCCGGCCAGTATTTCCTTCGAGTAATCGCAATCGGAGTCCTTTTCAAGCTCGGAAACAAGAACCTCAACAGCTGCCTTGTTTGCCTCACCGTCATCCATGGTGGAAAGATAGGTTTCACATGCGGCTCTCTTAGAGTCAACTGTGGTAATTTCCATCAGTTCCTTAACTTTTACTGCAAGGCGATTGCGAATCGCCTTCTGTCCGAGATAGAGTCCGAAGCCGTGCTCTGCATTGTCCTCAAACAGGGAGTTTGCCCAAGCCGGTCCCTTGCCCGCCTTGTTGACGGTATAGGGCGAGGTTGCGGCCGGTCCGCCCCAGATGGACGAGCAGCCGGTGGCGTTTGAAATGTACATACGGTCGCCGCAGACCTGGGTGATAAGTCTTGCGTAAGCGGTTTCCGCGCAGCCTGCGCAGGAGCCGGAGAACTCGAGCAGCGGGGTCTTAAACTGGCTGCCCTTGACGGAGGTCGTGTCCTCAACGTCCGCCTTCGGAGTCGCCTTAGCAACCATGTAATTAAACACATCCTGCTGCTTAAGCTCGTCCTCCTGCGGAACCATTGTGAGCGCCTTTACAGGGCAGGTGCTTACGCAAACGCCGCAGCCCATGCAGTCCAGCGGAGAAATGGCAATCGCAAAAGTGTAAACTCCCTTGCCCTTGCCGGCCTTGAAGGCAGCGCTCTTTGTGCCTTCGGGCGCGGCGGCAAGCTCGGCCTCGGTCAGAGCGTAGGGGCGAATGGTTGCGTGCGGGCAGACATAAGAGCACTGGTTGCACTGAATGCACTTTTCAAAGTCCCATGTCGGAACGCTTACTGCCACGCCGCGCTTCTCATAAGCGGAGGCGCCGAGTTCAAAGGTTCCGTCAACATGCTTCTCGAAAGAGGAAACGGGGATACTGTCGCCGTCCATCTTCGCCATGGTCAGGGTGATGCCTTCGACCATGTTTACGAGCTTGTCGCCGCCCTCAAGCGTGCTCTTAACGCAAACCTTTTCGGCATCTGCCCAATCGGCGGGAACATCAACCTTTACAAAGGCTGTGGCGCCCGCTTCAATGGCCTTGTGGTTCATATCCACGATGTCCTGACCCTTTTTGAGGTAGCTCTTTGTCGCGGCGTCCTTCATGTAGCCGATGGCTTCCTCTTGGGGAATGACCTTGGCAAGGGTGAAAAACGCGGACTGGAGAATCGTGTTGGTGCGCTTGCCCATGCCGAGCTTAATGGCAAGGTCGATAGCGTTTATTGTGTAGACATTGATGTTGTTCTTCGCGATATAGCGTTTTGCCTCCGCAGGCATGTGACGGTCAAGCTCCTCGGGCGTCCACTGGCAGTTTATAAGGAAGACGCCGCCGGGCTTAACGTCGCGAACCATTTTATAACCCTTGATGATGTAAGAGGGGTTGTGGCAGGCGACAAAATCCGCCTTGTTTATATAGTAGGGGCTGCGGATGGGCTTATCGCCGAAGCGCAGGTGGCTGATGGTTACGCCGCCGGTCTTCTTGGAGTCGTACTGGAAATAGGCCTGAACATACTTGTTGGTATGATCGCCGATAATCTTAATCGAGTTCTTGTTCGCGCCGACTGTGCCGTCGCCGCCGAGACCCCAGAACTTGCACTCGATAGTTCCGGGTGCGGCGGTGCTGGGTGCGGGCTTTTCCTCAAGTGAGATATTCGTAACATCGTCCGTGATACCGATGGTGAACTGGCGGAGCGGAGCGTCCTTTTTCAGTTCCTCATAAACAGCGAAAACGCTGGAGGGGGGCGTGTCCTTGGAGCCGAGTCCGTAGCGTCCGCCGACAACGCTGTTAGTCATGCCGGCGTTTGCGAGGGCTGTGACGACGTCCATATAAAGGGGTTCGCCGATGGCGCCGGGCTCCTTGGTGCGGTCAAGAACGGCTATCTTCTTTGCGGTCTTCGGTATTGCAGCAATCAGCTTATCCGAAACGAAAGGACGATACAAACGCACTTTAATAAGGCCGACCTTCTCGCCCATGGCGGTCAGGTAATCAATAACCTCTTCAGCCACGTCGCAGATTGAACCCATTGCGATAATTACGCGCTCCGCGTCGGGCGCGCCGTAGTAATTGAAAAGTTTGTAATCGGTGCCGAGCTTTGCGTTAACCTTGCCCATGTACTCTTCAACGATTCCGGGAACGGCTTCGTAGTATTTGTTGATTGCCTCGCGGTGCTGGAAGAAAACGTCTCCGTTTTCGTGCGAGCCGCGCATTACGGGACGCTCGGGGTTTAAAGAGCGCTTGCGGAAAGCTTCAACTGCGTCCATGTCGCACATTTCGGCAAGGTCGTCATATTCCCAGGTTTCAATCTTCTGAATTTCGTGTGAGGTACGGAAACCGTCAAAGAAGTTGATGAAAGGAACGCGGCTCTTAATTGCCGCGAGGTGAGCGACTGCGGCAAGATCCATAACTTCCTGCGGGTTTGTTTCGGCAAGCATTGCAAACCCGGTCTGACGACAGGCCATAACGTCCGAATGGTCGCCGAAAATATTCAGTGCCTGTGTTGCAACAGTTCTCGCTGAAACGTGAAAAACGCAGGGCAGAAGCTCGGCTGCGATTTTATACATGTTCGGTATCATAAGGAGCAGGCCCTGAGATGCGGTATATGTAGTGGTCAATGCGCCCGCCGCAAGCGAACCGTGAACCGTTCCGGCAGCTCCCGCCTCGGACTGCATTTCCGCGACGTTGACTCTCGTTCCGAATATGTTTGTCCTTCCTGCCGCCGACCACTGGTTGACATAGTCCGCCATCGGACTTGAGGGTGTTATCGGATAAATGCCAGCCACTTCCGTAAACGCATACGAGACATGCGCGGCCGCGGTATTGCCATCCATCGATTTCATTTTTCGTGCCATTTTTTCTGGTCTCCTTTATATTTATAGATTTGCTACTATATTAAGTGAGAAATATATGGTCTTTCGGAAGCCGATAAATCCGGATACTTGTCCGAACAACCGAATGCCTGTACCATACTTTTCTATTGTATCACGGATATTCTCCCGTGAAAAGAGTTTTTTTAACTTTGTATATACATTCTAAAATTTTACTTCCTATACTGTGCGGTTTATTTGATAGTTATATATATAATTTCTTTAAAATGGTAAATACGTTGCGTGTTTTATGTTTCCGGGTCAACGCATACTCTGCCGATTAGTTGCACAAACCCCTAATTATCAGGAATAAAGCTAAATTATAGGACTAAATTGTTCGGAGCGCAAACCCCGGCAGAATAGAATTATTCATACGTCGTCAACATGTATTTTAGAAAATCACTCGATTTTCTGCGCAGTAAAAATACAGAAAACATCTATCTTTGTATTGACATTTTGATGTTTGTATATATAATAAAGATATATACAGCGATATTGAGGTGATAAGCATGAAAAAGACCGATGTAAACTATGAAAAGTGCCTAAATGTGCTTAAGGAGGAGCTCCTCCCCGCGATGGGTTGTACTGAACCTATCGCAATTTCCTATTGTGCAGCGGTTGCCAGAGAAACTTTGGGAGATATTCCCGACAGAATCGTGGTAAAAGCGAGCGGCAATATAATTAAGAATGTTAAAAGCGTTGTTGTTCCGAATACGGGAAATTTGAAGGGTATAACTGCTGCGGCCGCAGCGGGAGTAATTGCCGGTGACGCGAACAAAAAGCTGGAGGTTATTTCATCTGTAACCGATGAGCAAATTGAGGAAATTAAGAATTATCTCAACAGCACTGAGATTTCGGTTGAGCTTGCTGAAACGCCCTATATTTTTGATATTAACATTACTGTCTATAAAAACGACTCTTATGCAACAGTCAGAATCGTAAATTATCATACAAACATTGTCTTTATTGAGAAGGACGGCAAGGTTTTTCGGGATTCAGTCATTTCCTGCGAAGTTGAAAACGGACTTACCAATCGCTCTTTCCTCTCAGTTGAACTGATTTTGGATTTTGCAAACTCAGTTGATTTAGCCGATGTCAAGGACTTGCTCGACATACAGATTAAATACAACATGGCCATAGCCGAAGAGGGACTTAAAGGAAGTTATGGCGCCAATATCGGCTCCGTGCTGCTTAACCACAACGAGTCTTCACTTAAAAATAAGGCAAAAGCAATGGCGGCGGCGGGCAGCGATGCAAGAATGAACGGCTGTGACATGCCTGTTATTATTAACTCCGGCAGCGGAAATCAGGGCATTACCGCAAGCGTTCCCGTTGTTGTTTATGCTCGCGAATTAAAAGTATCAGACGAAAAGATGTACCGCGCGCTCGTGCTGTCAAACCTTATCGCCATTCACCAAAAAACCCGCATCGGAAGGCTTTCCGCGTATTGCGGTGCCATCAATGCGGGTGCCGCAGCAGGCTGCGGAATTGCTTACTTGCTGGATGGTTCTCTTGATGCAATTTCTCATACCCTGGTAAATGCTCTGGCTATTGCTTCCGGCGTTATATGCGACGGAGCGAAGGCCTCCTGCGCCGGAAAAATTGCTGTTGCGGTAGATACCGGTATATTGGGCTATGAAATGTACTGTGACAATCAGCAATTTTTCGGCGGCGACGGAATTGTTAAGAAGGGTACCGAAAACACCCTGGCAAGCGTCGGGCGCCTCGGTCATGACGGCATGAAGGAAACCGACATTGAAATTCTTAACATTATGATTGATAAATAGTCGGGTTCTTAATTCAAATTGAAAAAGTGAGCAGCGGAATGTCGAGCGATGAACTCGGATAAGTCGTATAGGTCGTGGCCAGAAGGTGCATATTCACATCGTAAACATCTGTACTGAAAATTGACATTTCTTCCGAGTTTTCCAGCAGGAAGTCTACGGTCTGCAAGAACGGATAATGCGGAATATTGACAAATATCTTCACGAACTTAGGGTGCGCAGTTGCCAAAGTTTTCAGATAATCGTATACAAAGTGAGAACTTAAGTAGTTAAGTGATTTTGTAATGTCGTCAACCAGCTTCACCGGGATGTATGTGTAGTCGAGGGATTCGTTTTTCTCCTTCGTTTTATTTACGAGTATAATCTCGTAATATAGCTCATCCTCCGATACGTTTGCTTTTCTTGCAAGCTCGGGATGTGCTTTGACTATTTTAAACTGTACAATCTGGTGCTTGCGGCTTCCGCCGATATCAAGTTTCATCGCCGAACCGAACGCCTTAGACTCTGTTGAAATGCTTTGATCTGAGCAAACAAATGTACCGCGTCCCCTTACTCTGTCGAGAACGCCCATAACCGACATTTCCTTTATGGCTTTGTTCGCCGTAACACGAGAAACCTGAAAAAGTTCGGCTAGTTCGATTTCGGACGGTATCTTGCTTCCAAGCGGGTATTCTCCGTTTTTGATCTTGTCAAATACATAGTTTTGTATTTGCATATAGCTCGGTGTTGCTGACTCCAGTTCAGACATTTCAGTCCTCTTTCCATCATTTAATATAAATTAGTGTTTACTTAGTAAACATATTTTATTTAATTATACAGAACCTAATTGGTAATTGTCAACACCAATTACAATATTATGTACCAAATGTATATATCTTTTAATCTTTAGGAGGAGCAAAATGAACAGAAGAGAAAGACTTCAGGCGGTTATAAACGGTCAGGAGCATGACCGCACACCTGTAAGTACATGGATGCATTTTTCGGAGCACGATCAGGACCCCCGCTCATTAGCCGAAGCAATGGTGGCCTACAACGAAAGGTACGATTACGACTTTATAAAAATGATGCCTTTCGGTGCCTATACGGTTCAGGATTGGGGTGCCAAGCTGGCTGTGTACTGTGACAAATATAAGGAAGTTGAAATCGCAGCTCCCGCGATAAGCGAACTTGAGGATTATCTGAAAATTGAGCCGCTTGCTCCCACCTTTGGAACTTGGGGAAAAACACTCCTATTATCCCAGTATCTTTCCAAGCTTACGGCGGCAAACACGCCTTATATTCAGACTATTTTTTCTCCCCTTACCACACTAAAGAAAATGACAAGCGGCCGTCTGCTTGAGGATATGAAAGAAAACCCCGGGTTTGTTCATCAAGCCTTGTCAGCAATTACGGAAACGACAATCAGTTTTGTAAAGGCAAATATTGAAGCCGGTGTAAGCGGATTCTTCTTTGCCACACAATGCGCAACTTACGACTATCTTACCGACGAGCTTTTTGCCGAATTCTGCAAGCCTTACGATTATAAGGTGATAAACGCATATAAAGATGAAACATGGTTTAATGTTGTACATATCCACGGTGCGAACATAATGTTCGATACGGTCAGCAAATACCCCTGCAATGTTATAAACTGGCATGACCGCTATACGGAGCCAAGTCTTGCCGAGGCTCGCGAAAAATGCTCAAAAGTTTTCATGGGCGGCTTGCGCGAGATTCCTACCATCGTTGGGAGCAAACTCCACTATGAGAGCGTCTTGGCTCAGGAAGATTCAAATTACATAAAAAACCATGTAAAAGAAGCCATTGCAATGGTAGACGGAAAAGGATTGATTGTGGGCCCCGGTTGTGTGGTTGACCCACGCGCTTCCGATGAAAATCTGCGCGCGGTCCGTGAGGCTGTTGAACGATGACAAATAAGCAAAAGGCGATACTGCTGATGCTGTTGTCGACTTTAAGCTTCAGTGTCATGCAATTGATTGTGAAACTTTCCAGCGGAACCATTCCGGTAATGGAACAGGTATTTGCGAGAAACTTAATAACTCTGTTTATAGCTCTGTCTATGATCATAAAGACAAAAGTCCCTGCCTTCGGAAGAAAAGAAAACCAACCCGCTCTTTTGGGACGGGCTGTACTGGGCTATATCGGAGTTGTCGGATATTTTTACGCCACAACGCACATGAATGTGGCTGATGCCTCGCTGCTTCACAGAAGCTCACCCTTTTTCACAATCATTTTCGCCGCCATATTCCTGAAGGAAAGACTCAAGCGGATTCATATAATTGCGCTGCTCATTGCTTTTACAGGTGCGCTTTTAGTAATCAATCCCAGCTTCAATCTTGAGAAAATAACTCCTGCACTGATGGGCATAATGTCTGCAATTGTATCCGGCGCGGCGTATGTTCTCATCAGCTTCCTCAAGGGCAAGGAGAGCAACGCGACTATAATTTTCGTTTTCTCGATTGTTTCTTGTATACTGAGCCTTATTTTCGGAGTTACTTCGTTTGCGGTTCCAACCGCAATGGATTTGCTCATGCTTCTCGGCATCGGACTTACTGCCGGATATGGTCAGATTACGCTTACGCAGGCTTACTCGATGACAGCGCCGGGAGAAGTAAGTATTATAAACTATGTCGGCATCGTTTTCTCGGCGATTCTGGGACTTGTTTTCCTGAATGAGGCCGTCAGTGTGAGAAGCCTTGTCGGTATGATTCTAATCTTTGCAGCGGCCCTGCTTCTGTATTTCATAAAGAACAGTCCATATATAAGGATTAGGAAAAATCGCAGTAACCCGAATGCATAATTCATTTACATTTTCAGAAAAATTTTAATTGACAAGTAATATTTCTTTAGATATTATAAAGATAATATTTGTCTATACATTGGGAGGCAACTTGTGAAGACAAATCCAAATAATGCCACAATAGATGAAGCCACAAGAAAAGCAATTGCCACAAAGGTATCTTGGGTCGGAATAATCGGCAATTTAGTTCTTACAACTTTTAAACTTCTGGCCGGAGTTTTAGCTCATTCCGGAGCCATGGTTTCCGACGCAATCCATTCCGCATCCGATGTTATCAGCACTTTGGTAGTGCTGGTGAGCATAAAGCTGGCTCACAAGGAAGCGGATGATAAACACCCCTATGGTCACGAGCGCTTTGAATGCGTAGCGTCCCTGCTGCTTTCGTTTATACTTCTTATTATCGGCGCCGGAATCGGCTATGCCGGAATCAAAAAAATCTTCTTTACCGACAGCGCCGAAATTCTCGTGCCCGGAGTTCTTGCACTGGTTGCGGCCGGTGTTTCCATCGTCGTAAAAGAAGGTATGTATTGGTACACAATCAAGGCCTCAAAGAAGATTAACTCCAGCGTTCTTAAAGCAAGCGCTTGGGACCATCGTTCAGACGCGTTCTCCTCAATAGGCAGCTTTGCCGGTATATTGGGTGCAAGAATCGGTTTCCCAAAGCTCGACGCGGTAGCAAGTGTAGTTATTTGCTTTTTCATTCTCAAGGTTGCGGTAGACATATTCAAAGATGCAATTGACAAAATGATTGACCGTTCCTGCAGCGATAAATTTGTCGACGAGGTTTCCGAAGCAATAATAAAGGACGACGACATCGTCAGAATAGACGACATCAAAACACGTTTATTTGGTGACAGAGTATATGTTGACGTAGAAATCGCCGTCGACGGCAGCAAGGTGCTTTCAGACGCACATCAGGTTGCAAAAAAGACCCACGATATGATAGAGGAAACCTTCCCGCAGGTTAAGCACTGTATGGTACATATAAATCCTTCACAGTCGGAAATACCCGGTATCTGTAAATAGCAACGTCCCTTTTACTGAGGAATCAGTACAAATATAAAGGAGGAATTACTATGAAAAAGTTTGCAGCAATGCTTCTTGCCGCTGCAATGGTATTCTCTTTGGCTGCTTGCGGCGCAGCCGAGACTACCACTGAAGCAACCCCCAGTGCCGCAGCAAGCACCGAAGGAACAACCGACAGCACATGGAACGTCACTCGTCCCGAGGGACTTCCGGCAGACTTCCCCAGCAAGGAAATCACCTACATCTATCCGTTTGGCGTAGGCTCCATGCAGGACGTTTATTTCAGAATTCTTGCTGAAAAGATTAAGGAAAAAGAAGGCTGGAGTAAGAGCATCGTAGTTAAGCAGGAAGAGGGCGCCAGCGGCGATATCGGCTGGTCCAAGTTCATCAAGTCCGATCCCGACGGCTACACCCTCGGCTTCGCCCCCACAGCACAGCAGATTACCGCTATTGCTTTCGGCAAGGACTATACCGCTGAAAACATGAGCTACATCTTCAACATGATGAGCGACCCCGGCGCAGTCGGCGTTTCCAGCAAGTCCGAGTATGCAACCATGCAGGATTTGATTAACGCTGCTAAGGACGCCCCCGGCACAATCACAATGGGCGTTACCTCCGTTACCGGCAGTGAAGGTCTTGCTGTTATTCAGCTTGAAAACGCTTCCGGCGCAAAGTTCAACGTAGTACCTTACAACTCCGAAACCGAAGTTCTCACAGCAGTTGCCGGCGGACATTGCGACGCTTACTGCCTGAACATCGGCGACCTTACCACCTTCCTTGACGAAGGTTCCATCACAGTTCTCGCTGTCGGCAGCGAAGAGCGTTCAGACCTCTCCCCCGAAACACCGACCTACAAAGAGTGCGGATATGACGTTATTCAGGTTAACAGCCGCGCAATCGCAGCTCCCGCAGGCACAGACCCCGCAATCGTTCAGTACCTGTCCGACTGCTTCATGGCAGCAGCTGCCGATCCCGACGTTGTCGAACAGTGCAAAGACATTCCCATTCCTTATGACACCAAGAACAGCACCGACACCAGCGCAATGTTCAAGGGTTATTATGAAACCTACAAAGCTCTCTGGGATACAGAGCCCTGGGCATAAGCTTCATTTAAAACTCACTTAGTAGGAAATAATAGTCTCATGTACAAGCAAAGCAAACTACATGAGACTATTATTGAAAAAAGCAACATTTTACCTAACCAATAGGGGGAGGGAGTTTACCTTTGAAAAAAGAAAAGCGTTTTAATTTTAACCTGATAGGCTGTTTTTTCATCTATCTAATGTCCGGAGCATTCCTTGTGTCCTGCTTCTCGATTGAAGATATAGATTCCAGAACATTTCCAATGATTCTTTGCATTTTATGCATGCTGCTCGCCACAATCTTCTTGGTCCAGATATTAAAAGGTAAATACACAAATGCAGATATAAATATGTCCGGCACAGCAAAGGCGCTTCTCATGGCCGGAATTATTCTTCTCTACATTGTTGCAATTAACTTAGTAGGCTACTATATTGCTTCCATAGTATTTATGCCACTTGCCATGCTTATTCTCGGTCAGAGAAACTGGAAGATAATAGTCGGAGTTGACGTCGGCGTCATACTCTTCCTGTACCTCTTCTTTGGCTTACTACTGTCTATGCAGATGCCTGAAGGTATCCTTTTCCATTAAGGCCGGCTTAAATTTGAAATTCTGGAGATAACAATATGCATATTTTAGAATATTTCGGACAATTGTTTACCTTACAGAACCTGATGTGGCTTTGCATAGGTGCAACGGTAGGTGTTGTTTTAGGCGCTCTGCCCGGAATGTCGGCGGATACCGGAATCGGCATCTTCCTTCCGCTTACCTTTTCACTGCCGCCTACGACAGCGCTTATTTGCCTTGGAGCAATATACGTTACAGGTTCTTACGGCGGGAACATTACGGCTGTTCTCGTCAACACCCCGGGTACTTCGGATTCGCTCTTTATGACGCTTGACGGTTACCCGATGACCCTGAAAGGCGAGGGACTCAAAGCAATCGGCGTTACCACAATATCCGCTTTCGTCGGCGGTATTGTCGGCTGCCTTGCTCTGCTTTTCATCGCCCCCATGCTCGCAAAAATCGCTTTCTTCTTCGGTTCTTGGGAACTGTTCTTAACCGTTATGATGGGTATCATCATAATCATCGGTCTTGTCAAGGAAAGAGCGCTCAAGGGTCTTATGAGCGCCGCTCTCGGATTCTTGTGTTCTCTGGTCGGCCTTGATGGACTTACGGGTGTCACCCGTTTCAGCTTCGGCATCTCGGCCATATATGACGAGCTTCCCCTGCTCCCCGTTGTCCTCGGAATGTTTGCTTTCTCTCAGGTTTTCGTATTGATTGCCGAAAACAGGAAATCAATCGTTATTGAAGAAGAGAGCATGAAGGGCAGTGTGTGGCTCTCGCTCAAAGAACTTAAAAACCTCGCGCTTGAAACGATTCGCGGTTCCGTTATCGGAACTCTTATCGGAATCGTCCCCGCAGCAGGAACAACCGTTGCGGCAGGTCTCAGCTACAACCTTGCCAGAAACTCAGACGAAGACCCCGATTCCTTCGGCAAAGGCAACCCCAAGGGTCTGGCTTCCGTTTCCGCCGCGAACAACGGCGTTGTCGGCGGCTCGCTCGTTCCTCTGCTTACCCTCGGTATCCCCGGAAACGGTACCTCCGCTCTGTTTTTAGCGGCTCTCATGATTCACGGTCTGGCCCCCGGAACTCAGCTTTTCACCACAAACGGAAAATATGTTTACGGTTTGATTTTCGGTTTAATTCTGGCAAACGTATTTATTCTCCTTTTCGGAATGTTCGGTGCAAGGTTCTACGCGAAAATTACAAAGGTTCCGACAAGCGTTCTGATTCCGATTATAACCGTGCTCTGCATACTCGGAGCCTTCAGCTTCAGATGTCTTGGCTTTGATATGATTCTGGTTTTGTTCTTCGGCATTGTCGGCTATTTTATGGACAGACTCGGAATCCCGCTCGCTCCGTTTGTATTGGCATTTGTTCTCGGAAAGAGTGCGGAACTTAATTTCCGCCGCGCCATCATGCTCATGGCAGGCGGCAGCGCAACAAGCGTCATCTTCACCCCGCTTTCCATTTTGCTTATCGTCATTGATGTCGCAATGCTGATTTGGCCTTTCTGGGGCAGTATTAAAAAGCTTTTCAAAAAGAAAGGCGCGCAGGCTTAATTCGATTGCCTCGAATTACGTTTTGTCTTACAAAGATTCTTCTCTTTCTCCTCTCTATAAATATCGCACTAAGGGCTTCAATCATTTTGATTGGAGTCCTTTCCTTATACTTTACTCTCCCCCACCGCGCGAATTGACAAGCAGGGAAACTTTTTATGGTTTCCCTGCTTGTTTTGTCTTATTTCAAGCGGATGCTTCGCTTTTTCTCTTGCGCCGCAAATTGATTTAAGCTTTCGCCTCAAAAATGTACCCGTGTTTCGGCGGCATTGAGTTATAAACCCTGTCGATTTTTACTGTTGCCATACCGCCCTTGAACCCAGAGAACTCGCCTTTTAACAGCACGCTTTCGAACTTTAGATTCGCGCCGAAAACGGCGACACGCGCGCCTGCGGGAATTTGGCTGAGCTCCGCCTTATACGGCGCGTTTGAAAGCACGAGTGTGTCCGAATCCGCCGCCTGAAGCTGTATGCAGGGTATAAGCACGGGATAGCCGTCCGTTCCCACATAGCTTATAAATGCCAGCGTGCCGATTTGACGCATAAGCTCCAGCGCCCAGGGCTTCATTGCCCCCAGAGGCGTTTTTTGTTTATAGGCTCCGCGAGCGAGCATGACGCGCAGGGAATTTGCGACTATCCCGGGCATGTCGAGCTTTTTCCCTTCCGAAATCTCCAGAAGGTCGAAGTAATATACGCTGTCGATACCGAAATAGCTGTTGTAGCGGTACAGCGGCTGGCGGTTGTACATCTCAAAGTCTTCCCCGTTCGTCTTAAGAGCGGTATAGGTCATTTTACCAGTCCAAAATTCTTTATCAAGGCTCATCAGCAGAAAGGCCGCCTTGGGGTTTTTCAGAAGATTGAGCTTGCTCTCGCCGTAAATAAACTTGCCGAGCATCATTTCACGCTCACTTTTTGCCATAAGAGTTGAAAGCAATGATATATGCGGCTGCCCGTTTTCCTCAAGCGTTGCCACAAGACCTACCTTGTATGAGGTTTCGAATTTTCCCATGTCTTCGGGTTTTATCCTGTCAGTCATCCGACAATTCCTCCAATCTTGTTTTTCCGGTATATATTACGTTTTTCGCGCCCTCGTCCTGCGCCGCTTCGACCAGCCGCTGCATTTGTCCTCGGGTCATAAGTCCGGCTTCTTTGAATACCCAGTCCTTACTGGTACGCTCATATTTGTCCCTGCACAGATTGTTGAAAGCGCATAGCTCCCAGCGGTCAGCTCTGTCACGGACAATACGGGCAAGGGCTCGGATGTTATCCTCATCGTCCGTCGCCTCGGGGATAATGGGAGTGCGTACCCATAAGCCCAAATCGGGACGCGTGCTGCGGCGGATTTCGTCAAGGTACTCGAAATTTTCAAGTATGCGCTCGTTCGATACTCCCGTCCACTTCTCATGCCTTGTATTGTCTGCAAGCTTCAAATCGTAAAGAACAAGGTCGGTGTAGGGCAGCATTCTTTCAAGGTCTTCCCTTTTGCAGAAGCCGCTCGTATCAACGGCCGTTGAAATTCCCGCGTCCTTGAGCATTTTGAGAAGCTCGGCTACCTCCTGCGATTGAAGCATTATCTCGCCGCCCGAGAGGGTAACGCCGCCCTGCGCCCCAAAATAAGCCTTGTCCTTAATGAGCTCCCCGAACACCGTTTCGACGGAAGCTTCCTCGCCGCGGCGCTCGAGCGCCCCCGTCGGGCAGGCTTCAACGCAGGTAAAACAGCGCTCGCATTTGTCCGAGTCGATTTTTATTCCCTCCGCCTCGGCTGTGATTGCGCCTCTTTTGCAGGAGCTTATACAGCTGTGGCAACCCATGCAGCGAACTTTAATCCATTCGACGCTCGAAGCTCCGTCAATGCTCTCGGGATTATGACACCATGCGCAGCGAAGCGGACAGCCCTTAACAAAGAGTGTTGTGCGAAGTCCCGGGCCGTCCTCCGTGCTCATGCGCTGATAATTAAGTATTCTCATCGGCCTAGAATCCTTTGTGGCTTTCTCTTGCTATAATCTCGTCCTGAAGCTCGCGTCCGATACTTGTGAAATAGGCGTTATAGCCCGTTACCCGAACCAGAAGGTGACGGTAATCCTGCGGGTTTTTCTGCGCGTCACGAAGCATGCCCGGATCGAGCACGTTTATTTGGAGCGCCGTGCCGCCGTTTTCAATGTAACCGCGGAGGAAGGATTTAAATTTTTCCTTGTGGTCGGCGTCGGCGAGAAGAGAGGAATTAAAGGTTATCGTGTGGCTCGCTCCGTTCGGCAGATAGTTGAGGTATTCGAGATAATCGCCGTGCTCCGCCTTTCCGCCGAGAGCCTTGCCCACCGAGTTGCTGTTTGAGGTCGGGCCGTTTATATCCGCACCGTTGGAGGGGCAGATTGCGTTTGAAAGAAACTGCGACTCCTTTCTTCCGTTTGCGGAGGCCTTCAAAACATAGCCCGCACCCACCCAGTAGTTCCACGAGAGCATACCCGGGCGATAACGCCTCAAAGTGGATTTTGTTCTGTAATTCCATACCTCCCCGGTCCAAAGCTCCATAACGCGGTGCGCGGTTTCGTCCGCTTCGGCGTCGTCCCGCCCGTATTTCGGGGCCTTATACAGAGCTTTGTTCTGAAGAATCTCGAAGCCCTCCCAGTTATGCTTTAGCGCCTCGATCAGCTCCGCAAGAGTGCATTCCTTCTTGTCATAGACGAGATATTTTACAGCTAAGAGCGAATCCACGGTCGTTGCGAAGGTCACTCCTTCGAGCGTTGTGAAGGAGAGCTCCGCTCCACCCTCGGTAACGTCGCGTCCCGATTCGGCGCAGCCGCGAACCAGCAGCGATAAATAGGGTGTCGGCTGGAAGCACGAACGGATTACCTCGGTCAATTCGTAGTTTTCCGCGAAGCGTTTGATACAGTATTTGAGCTGCCCCTCAAAGGCGTTCCAAAACTTCTCATAAGTATCCAGCGTTTCGGGCACGCCTGTTGCAGGCCCATCCTGAGTCTGTGCCGAATATTTCCCTGTCATGTCGTCCTTAAAGGGTATGAAGTCGCGCCCGTTACCATAGACAAGCTCGAGAGCCTTGAGAAGATTTATGTTGTTATCCACCGTGCCCGAGCGGTCATTGCCGACCATTGTGTTCTCAAGGCAGCCGACGGAGGCATAGTCATAGACATTGTCCTCGTTAATATATTTTTCCGTGCCGGACATTCTGGCTTCCCTGAGCATTCCCGCCATCGAGCGCTCGTCGAAGTTAAGAAGAAACGGCGCGCCCTGGCTTTCCGAAACCATGTCGACCACGCGGTCTATAAGCTTTTCGGGGGAGTTTTTATGCAGACGGACATTGGGTTTCGGCTCCAAAATCGGGCTCATGTCGTCAATCATGTCGAGCAGCAGCCAAGTTAGGCCGTTTGTCATGTCCTTTCCGTCTTTGCCTATGCCCGATATATTGAAAAGCTGACCGAAGCCCGCTGTTATGCCCTGATTGCCCCCGACTCTGATTTGTGCGTCGTAGGCGGTGTTGCAGTGGAACCAGAAACAGCCGAGAATCTCCTTCATGAAATCCTCGCTCATGCCCTCGTCCAGCGATTTCTTGTAATATGGGTACATGTACTGGTCAAGCCTTCCGAAGGAAACGCCGGGTCCCGGGTAGTTTTCGTCCGCCATGACAAGCATATGCGTAAGCCACAGGGACTGCACAGCCTCCCAGAAATTGCGCGCGCCCTGCCACGGAACGCGGTCCATGTTTTCCGCCATTTGCAGAAGCTCGGCATTCCGCGCTTTGTCCGCTTCAGCGTCGGCTTCTTTTCTGCAAAGCGCGGCGTATTTCGCCGCCAGCTCCCTCGGAGTTTCGCAGGCGGTCATCATGGCGCGAAGCTGCGCGCCCTTTTTGCCGTTTTTATAGCTTTCGGGCAGCGCCTCATACAGTGCTTTAATGTCCTCATATTTCTTCTCAAAGCCGTATTTAACTATGTACTCGTAATCGGGAATGAGGTGCCCGCTCGTCGAGCCCGAGTTGCCGTAGCCGCGCTTAAAAAGAAGCAGCGCCGATTGCCTTGCCTTTTCCGTAAGCGCGTCGCGCTCTCGCTGTTCCTTCTTTGTAAGGCACATCGAGGTCATGAGGTTGAAGCGCGCCCCGCAGAGCAGATCTCCTTTTATAAGCTCTGTCGGCATGTGCCGAGTGATCGCGCGGCGATTAAACTCCGCCACTCGCTCGGGTATACTCATGCCAAAAAAGCCCTCCGGCAGGGGGATTGTCTCCGCCGCTTGATTAACGCTGCGCAGGAAAGTGTCAAAAAAGCTGTAGGTTTCCGGCACTATAAAATAAGTCAGCTCGTTAAACTGCAAATCCCAGTCCGTGCCTGTTGAGTAGCAGTTGTATTCATTGTTCCACTGCCTATCCAAACCCTCAAAATAGTAGTCGCGGAGAAATTTTACCCTTGGTGATAGATTGCGTGGTTTTTTTATTGCGTTATCATACTTTGCTTCCATTTCCGTCCACCTTTCTAATCCATTCCTGTGAGTTGCGCCCATGCTGCAAGAGCTCCTTCATTGCCTTTTTAGCGTCCTCGCTGTTGCCCCTCTCGATTTCCCCGACAAGCTCAGCATGCTTCTGTCTTATAAAAGCCACTACCCCGCTGTCGGAATAAAACTTCTCAATTAGGTGCTCGATTGAGGGCTCAAAGGATTTCAGTATAAGCGGATATACCGTGTTGCCGGAGGCCGCCGCCACAGTTCGGTGCAGCTCCATATCGTATTTTGCCAGGGCCTCCGCTCTGCCGGAATAGTCCTCGTTCTCAAGCAGGGCGCGCATTTTCTTTAAATCTGCTTCCGTTCGATTCTGCGCCGCAAGAAAAGCCGAATCCGTCATGATGAGGTAGCGGCAATCAAACAGAGAGGAAAGATTGCGTTCATCCATGAGGTCGTTTGCCAAAAGTCCGTTGAGCACAGCGAGAGTTCCGCCCGATTTCCAATCAGCCACCACGGTGTTTTTACGGGCCGAAGCGACAAGGTAACCGCGGCTGATGAGTTCGGAAATCCCCACATTAACCACCGAGCGGCTCACGCCGAATTCCTCCGTCAAATCGCGCAGCGAGGGCACAACGGAGCCAATCGGCCACGCCTCCGTCAGTATCAGTTTTTCTAGCTTTCCCACAAAGACCTCAGTCAAGCTTGGACTGTTCAAAATGTATCACCTCATAAAAAGTATGCTGGTATTACCACTTGGTATTACCAGCATACTACGCGAGTTTTTCAATTACAAGAGTTTTTTAGCCGAGCTATCATTTATTGTTCAAATTATACTATTTCGCAGATATATTTTCCCCGATAAGCCCAAGGCAGTTTTCCTTCGGCATAGCCTCGGCCTCGGGATGACCGATTAGCCACTTGTTTTTCGCGGTTATGAGGCATTGCTCCCTCTTTCCGTAATGTACCGCCTCAAGCTCCGTGTTCGTGCCTCGCGGAAGAACCACGCCGTCACGGCAATGCTTATCTCGCTTGAGCGGTAATATTTTCGTTCATCGCGGAGCTCTCACTTTTGTATAGTGCCTGAGTCACGTTTTTTCTTTTCTGTACAATTCTGACAGATAGTCAATGTATCGAAAAACGAAAATATTGACAACTTGTATTCACACCGCATTAACCCTGAATGTCGGGAAACATAGAAAAGTTGAACCGCCTGCGCTCGGGGATAAGCGCAGACGGTTCGTTTCAGGCAACGAAGGGAGAATTTGAAGGCTATTCCATAACTGAATTTTTATTCGTGTACAAGGCTTCCGTTTCTTCTGCCACAGTCTGTTTTTTCAGCTGCAGCTCGAGCATTGTTATCTTTGCAACGGCTTCGCCGAGCTTGCTCTCTGCGGACAGTTTATCGAAGGCTGCCGATGATTTTTCCTTGATTAGCGTTAGGGTCTTCTTGTATTCATTTTCCAGCAGTTCAGTAAAAGCTTTATTGGCCGCGCACTGCTTCTCGTTTTGTTCGGTAATACTGTTTAGCTTTTGAGTAAGCTCGGTATTGAGCGCGCTTAGTTTATCTTTTTCCGAGTTCAGTGCTTCAATTGTTTGGGTCTTCAGGCTGCTTTCATTGTTGTAAATCTCCAGCACCTCGGCCTGCGACGAGAGCTGCTGTGTTAATTCGCTGACCTTTTGAGTCAGTTTTGCAATCTTCCCCTCAGAAAGGAGAGAATTGAGGAATTTTATTTCTTCGTCCCTTGCTTCAATTTCACCCGAAAGCTTTGAAATGACGGTACTCAGTTCCTTTGCTCTTGAGGTTTCGCCTTTCATAATTTCCTTAATTGACAGCTTTTCCTGTTCTGATTGAGCAAGCTTCTGCGTAATGTCATCTTCGGAACTTTTTTGATATTCAATTTGCTTCTCAAGGCGGGCTTTTTCAAGCACGCTTTTATTCAGTTCATCCTCAAGCGCCGATATTTTGCTTTTCAGCGCGAAAATGTCCGATGCCGATAATTCGCCGTCCTCCAGCTCGTGAATTTTAATTGTCTGTGAAAGCTCTTGGTATTCGGCCTGCGTCTGACGAAGCCGTGTTTTCAAATTTTCATTAGTTTTTCTGAGCTTTTCTTTTTCCTCAAATAAGAGCTGCTGGTTGCGAGTGAAGGTATCCGTCATTGACTGCTGCTGCTTGCGCAGCGCGTTGAGGTACTCCAAAACGGAATTTTTTGTATACCCGCCCACCGTGCTCTTCAAATATTGCTTAATGTCCGATTCCTCTGTTTTTAAACGCAAAGTTTCTACAATGCTAATTTCGTCATCTAAAGCCGTCATAGGTTTTCCCTCCTAAAGTATTGCGGAATTGATTATTTTCGGATTTGCAGCGCATCCCCGACCGAAACGAGTGCTGCGCCGACGGCAAGCTCAAGCACGTGGGCCGTGCCCTTTATGCGTCTTCCGACATGCCACGGCGGCAGTGTTTCGACTCCGACAACAGTCATGTCCCTTGAAAGATAGACTGCGTCTATTGATATTTTCATGAAAAAGCTGTGTACTGACGGGCAGTTCATCAGTAAGAGCCCCTCTCCGCCATAGAGTTGTTTTCTGCCCATAAGTCCCTTAAAGCGGCTGAAAAAACTATCCGCAAGACCGACTTTATCGGCAAGAACAGTATTATTACACAAAACGACCATAAAGCCACCTCATCTGAGCACATGAATCATTTGAACGACTGCCGGGCCAAGCAGAACGATCAGAAGCACGGGGAATATCAGCCCCACCATCGGTATAAGCATTTTTACCTGGACTTTTTGGGCTTTTTCCTCGACCTTGCTCCGCCTGTTTGCACGCATTGCGGTTGCCTGCGTGCGAAGGACATTCTTAATGGAAATACCCAGCTGTTCCGCCTGAATTATAGAGCCCACGAAGGTCTTTATTTCATCAATCTCGCATCGCTCCGCAAAAAGAGCCAGAGCTTCACGCCTTACCCGCCCCATCGTAATTTCCCTGTATGTAACAGTCAATTCGTCTATAAGCGGACCTTCAAAATGTCCGATAACCTGCAAAAGCGCTTGTTCAAAACCAAGACCGGCTTCGACATTAACGCTCAAAAGATCAAGAACGTCCGGCATTTGCTGCTCCATCGTCTCGCGCCTTTTTGAAATGCTTGACGTGAGATTAAGCCTTAATACCGTGTAGCCCGCATAGACTCCGAAAATCACTCCTAGGAACGCCCTTGAACCAAGCCCGAGTGACACGGATATTAGTCCAAAAAACAGCGCGGCTCCGGCCAGCACAAAAAACCGTATCAGGGAATACTCCTCAATACTCATGCTCATACCGGCCTGTCGAAGCATTTTCTTTTGCTTATCGCTCCGCAGCTTTTTATTCTCGCTGTCAGCTCGCCGCCCTTTGGGCATATACTTTGCTATTTTAGTTGAAAGCAGAGTAATATACGGCTTGACTAAGCGCTCGTATATCGGTTTGCTCAGGTCCTCGTCATAGGAAGCCGCTTTTTGAGCGTCATCGCTGAGTATGTCGTGAACCCGTTTTCTGACGATATCACTGCGCGCTCCTTTCGAGCCGAAGAGCAGGACAATAACGGCAAATATAAGCGTGCTCGCTGCGATTGCAAGAAAACCTGCCATAATATACTCCTAATATTTTATGTCTATGATTTTTCGGATTGCAGCAAAGCCTGCCGCTTCAAGGATTACGGAGACAGCCAGCATCAGCTTTCCCACATCCGACTCAATGAATGATTTAAAATAGTTCGGGTTGATAACCATCAGTATCAGTATGATAAAAACCGGAAGCAGACCTATTATTATGCCTGAAAAACGACCCGATGTTGTGAGAACGCGAACTTCGGCTTTGATTTTCAATCTGTCCTGCACGGTGTCGGAAATTACTTCCATAATATCGCTCAAATTTCCGCCGACCTGGGCTGAAATCAGAACGGCAGATACCAGTAAATCCAAATCCTTGTTCTTAACTCTGTCCACCATGTGTCGCAGCGCGTCAGGCAGGCTTATTCCGTATTGAACCTCCCTCAGAGTTTTTGTAAACTCCGTTGAAATCGGGGGCTGCATATCCGCCGCAATACTTTCCATTGCCTGCTGAAATGAAAAGCCGGCCCTTACGCAGTTTTCCATAATTGTGAGGGATTCTCCGAGCTGTTTATTGAACTCGTTCTGGCGTTTTTTTCTTGAACGCTGCACAAGAAAGGGCGGGATAGCAAGTCCTATTATTCCGACTCCCGTTGCAGTAACCACGTTGCTGCTGGCAAAATAAGCTACTAAAGCCGGAAATATTGCAGAAATCACCCATGTCCACACAAATTCCGTCGCACGAAGCTTAACCCCCGACATCGCGAGATAATTTGAAAATTCCTGGCTGGCAAGCTGAAATTTGAACGTCTTTTCATTTTTTATTCTTTCGCGCTTTTCCTTTAACACTTCTACCTGAAGCTCGTCAAAATCCGACTTCTTAAAATATTTGGCAAGCCGCTGCTTAATAATCGAGTTTCTGTTTGATGACAGAACCAGAGAAAAAATCGAATATACCAGAACTCCGCATAAAACTGACAGCAAAAAAACCAGCATACCGATACTTCCTTTCGCAAAATGGATTTTGCCGTATTTTAATTGCCCGAACGCTGAGAAAATTGTGTTTAACCCGCGCTGAGCCTCTCAAACGCTTCGGTCTTATCTTCAGTTATAGAACCACTCGTCCTTAATTGGGATTCCGTTTCCCGAAAGCTTTTCCAAAAAGCCCGGTCGGATTCCGGTAGCCAAAAAGCTCCCCTTAAGCTTTCCGTTGGGGTCCAGCCCCTCAGATTTATAATAAAACAGGTCCTGAAGGGTTACGATATCCCCCTCCATGCCAACAACCTCTGTAATATTGGTTATTTTTCTTGAGCCGTCTCTCATACGCGACTGTTGAACAATAATATTCAGAGCGGAGGCCACCTGTTCTCTTATCGCCTTAATCGGAATTTCCATGCCGGACATAAGCACCATCGTTTCGAGCCTTGAAATGAGGTCCCTTGGGGTGTTGGCGTGGGCTGTGGTCAGCGACCCGTCATGACCTGTGTTCATGGCCTGAAGCATATCAAGCGTTTCTCCCGAGCGTACCTCGCCGACAATTATGCGGTCAGGGCGCATACGCAAAGCGTTTCGGACCAAGTCCCTGATTGTCACCTGCCCCGCGTGTTCAAAGTTCGCAGGTCGTGATTCAAGCGTAACAATATGTTCCTGCCGAAGCTGGATTTCCGCGGCGTCCTCAATAGTGACAATGCGCTCGTTGCCAGGTATGTAGCCGGATAAAACATTGAGCAATGTTGTTTTACCGCTGCCGGTACCTCCCGAAACGATGATATTCATTTTGCCTTTTACGCAGGCTTCCAAAAACGACATCATCTTTGGAGAAACCGAGCCGAAACGTATCAGGTCGCTTTCGGTAAACGGAGTTTTTGAGAACTTTCTGATTGTTATTGTGGGCCCGTTCAAGGCCAGCGGAGGTATTATCGCGTTGATGCGCGAGCCGTCCGCAAGACGCGCGTCAACCATGGGGCTTGACTCGTCAACACGTCTTCCCACGCTTGAAACAATTCTGTTCAGCACATTCATCAAATGTCCGCTGTCTTTAAAGCAGGTTGAAGTCAGTTCAAGCTTTCCCCGACGCTCGACATAAACATTGCGCGGTCCGTTCACCATTATCTCGGTAATCTCAGGGTCCGCCAAAAGCGGTTCAAGAGGGCCCAGACCGACGACATTATTGAAAATTTCCCTGACAAGGCGTGAGCGGTCGCTGCGCGGAATTGTGTTTCCGTTTTCATCCACAAGGGACTCAATGGACTGGAGTATGTATTCATCTTTAACGTCTTCTGTTTTCCCCTTTGAAAACATATCATGATTGATTAGTTCGATAATTTCTCCGTGGATTCTGTCCTTTAGGTCCGCATACTCATCCACATAAGAATTTCCGATTTTGCCGGAAAACAAAGCTGCTTCCGCCGCCGGACTCTGCTGCAGCGGCGATTTCTGTTTTTCAATTCTTTCAAGCAAACCCATAATATGCTCCAATCAAACAGCGATTACCGACGATTTGTCTGCCGCCTGCCGTTATTCATTAACCCGAGTTTTTTACGCTGCTTTATGCTGAGCGTATCAACATCTTCCGTTCCCTCAAGCAGCATAGATGCAACTGTTGAAACAGCCTGGCTAAGCTCGCTTTTCGGAGCCCCCGTCACAAACGGCACTCCGCGGTTCAGAGCGGTCACCGCAACCTTATAGTCACTCGGAAGCTTTGCCCATATCGGGCAGTCAATCAGTTTCTGCACATCGTCCAAAGTAATCGAGCCTATGCTGACAGCTCTGTTAACTATTATTTTCACCTTGTTCACCTGCTGCAGCGATCTGAGTATATTCAGGCTCAGCTTCGAGTTCTTTAAAATTGAGATGTCTAGACCCGTTAAAAAAAGAATCGTTGACGATGCCTCCAGTGCGGTGATTGTGACATCGTTGTAGCTCGGTGAAGTGTCGATAATAACATAATCGTAATATGTCCGCAGCTGACTTAATATACTCTGTATTTTCTCGGGAGTTATCAGCTCGGCATATTCGGGGCTTTTCGGTGCACACAGAACGTGTACCCCGCTCGAGTGAACGCTCATATAGCTTCTGATTAAATCAATATTCGGAGATGCGAGTTCCTGCGCAAGCTCAAAAATTGTGTCTACCGGAACGATATCCAAAAAGACATTTGCGTCCCCGAACTGAAGATCCAGATCGACGAGAGCTACTTTTTTTCTGCTTTCGGCCAGCTTTACCGCCAGATTGACGGCAAGCGTCGTCTTTCCGATTCCTCCCTTGGCTCCGTAAACTGTTATAACCTTTGAAATCCATGAAAGGCTCTGCTTTCCGCTGAGCGATTCGATTCGTGCTGATTCATTGTTATATACAGTCTTAATATATTCACAGAAATCCTTTGAGGACTTCGGAAACTCGATTACATTGTGAGCTCCAACCGAAAGAGCGCTCTGGAGAATATCAACATCCAGATACTCCGCCAGCAGAATGACATGGCTTCGCGGTCTGTTAAAGATTATTCTCTCCGTTAAGCTTCGCACGTCGTTATCCCCGGCGCCAAGTGTCATTATGATTATGTCCGGTGAGAGATTGTCGATACGCTCAAGAGCGTCGGTTCCTCCCGAAGACTGCCCGATGACCGCGATATCCTCATCGTCAATCATGCCCCTTATCGCCGCGAGATTGCTGCTGTGCTTGCTGATCAGCAAAACGTTAATTTTCATTTCAATCTCACTCCATCGCTTATTTCACCATTACATCGTCAAGTGTCAGACTTTCTTGGTTTGTTTCCTGATTATCCACGGGAGATCTTAAAATCACCCTTATTTGTCCTTCAAACTGTGCCGCACTCAGCACCATGGCCTGCTTCGGCGTAACCTGCAGCGTTAAGGTTGTATAACCGGGAGCCTCGCTGTCCGCCTTGCCGTCCTCCGAAAAAATATTGTCCACCGCAAGTACGGCGACATTTTCCAAAACCATTGTAGTATACGACTTTTTAGAGGAAGTACTGCCGTCGTCACTTGTTTCCGTACTTACAAACTCACCGATTATATCGACCTTGTTACCCGGCGTTATCATGTATGCCAAGCCGGAGGTTTCGTCGACGTGAATGGTAATCGCACGCATTCCCGGTTCAATAGCATAGGCGAGCGTCTTGTTGCCGCTTTCCCCCGTTGATACGAGTTTGGCCTCTAAAAGCTGCTCACCTACAAATATTTCAGCGCTGGCGATTTTACCCACGACTTTAGTTCTGTCCGTTAAGGCCCCGGCGACAACCGAAGCTGCCGGAAGCTCAGCGGTCTTAATCATCTCATTGGTAATAGGCGTGTTTGCCGGAATATCCGAGGCTGCCACGATAACGCTCATCGTCGATGTTGCCGTCGGACGGCCCAGCGACCCCAAGAATAAATATAGGAGCAACGCTGTGGCAACCGCAGAAACGACAGCCAATATCTTAACTTTTTTCACTGCCAAAAACCTCCAATCGCCAAGCGAATTTCATCAATCTAATAGTTTCCCGACATAAAGACCAAAGTCCGCTCCGCTGATTCCCGAAGCGGAATCGGGAACAACGGTACCTTCAATGTATGTCGCTTTAATATATGAATCGTTTCCGTTGCCGCCTAACGAGTCAAGAAAGAACGTTGCAAACGAAACAATTTTGACCTTACTGGCAGAAACAACTTCAACAACGGGGACATATATCAGTTTCGGACAATCAGGCAAATAATTTGTTGCCGTACAGCCGTCTTTGCATTGATTAAATCGTGCGGTGAAGCCGTCCATTGTCGGGCCCGACATGTTTCCGTTTTCCATTTCAAGAACCTGTCCCACCGTAAGAACTCCGCTATATCCAAATGTCAAAAGGTTAGCATAGGTACTTGCACCGGAACCGTCAAATCGCAATGCTCCGAACCAACCCTTCACCCCTGTGGTGTCTATTCCGATGTCACCGGTGTTTGAGCTGCATTTTAATGTCAGCCCTGTATATACGCCTTTTTCTATCGCATTACTCAGGCTTGACGAGGTAATACTCAGCGGCACAGCTCCTTTAAGCCCTCCGACAGGCACGAGTCCCGCAGAGGATGAGCGTGTAACCGTCCCCGAATCAACACCGAAAACTTTCGCAAAATTATATTCAACCACAATGCTTTTTGTCGCTTTAAGCCCGATAATACCGTCTTCCGCAATATTGTTTTTATATATCGGCTCAATATCATTCGTGCTTATGTCAAACCCATTTAAAGCGGCGTATGCAATTGCAACATTTTCAGCCGCCGCCCAATCAGAAGAGCTCGTACTATCTGCAGGCAGTTCCTGAAGTGCCGCCAGGACTGCGCTGTCAAGAGAGTTTTGCAGTCTTGAGGCATCGTCGTAATAAACGCCGAAATCAAGAGCGAAGGCCGAAACTCCGATCAGCACAATCATTAACAGCGCTGTAACGACTGCGACAGAGCCGCGTTGTTCGCGGGAAAATTCAGTTAAATATTTTCGCATCCCCATCACCCTTCCGACCGTGAATCAGTTTTTCACTCCAGCCTCATCGAACATTGAGCGACAACCGAGTATTTTCCGTCAGGAAACATTGCCGACATCAAAGGCGTGAGAAGGTTAACGCTGCAAACGACATTAACGGTAATCGAATCGCCCGTAGCGGATTTGACTAATGTAACAACCGGTGAAACAAGCGTCGGCGCTCTTTCCGCAACAATTTCTTCCGCAATCAATCTGTCGTCATCCGTAAGGCTGTCGTAGTAGTGTATCGCTGTGTATCTGGCGGCTTCCCTGGACACATTGTTGGCCAAGAGCTGATTGCCAAAAATCCATCCAAAGTTAATAATACCGCTCAAAATCAGCAAAAGAATCGGTAACAGCAGCGCAAACTCGACCATTGCCTGCCCTTTTTCACTTTTGGGGCGCACACTTACCACCGCCTTTTTTAAATCAGAGGCAGGCTCGCGGCTAAATAAGCTTGAACCCGCCTCTGAAACAGAACTTAAGACATCTGACTATGTATTGAATTCTTTACCGCTTTGGCACAAACAATGCGATTTAGCCTCCGCTTGCTGCGCCGAAATTCATGCCCTCAAACACCGCTTTGATTTTGGGACCGAGAATTGCTATTCCGGCAATGATTACTGCAGCCATCAAAGCTATAATCAAACCGTACTCTACCATGCCCTGACCACTTTCTTCGTTCTTCAGCCAATTTGTAATCTTTTTCATTTTTTTAACCTCCAAAATTCATATTTGTAAACATGTCTTTTATCTTGGGTCCGAGAATTGCGATAGCAGCGATTATTACAGCCGCCATTAACGCAATAATCAGCCCGTATTCCACCATGCCCTGACCACTCTCTTCGTTTCTCAGCCAACTTACAAATTTTTTCATTTTCCCATTCCTCTTAAAATAATTTTTGCTGTATGTGAAAACCATCTGCAATGGTAATCTACGGATAATAATTCCTCGGTTTAACGGCTTACAGCGCAGCGGCTTGAGCTACCAAGCCATATAAGCTAGCGTAAAAATCATTCCGATCATCATAAAAGGCGCAAAGGGCAACATGGACTTTAGGGTCAGCTTTCGCAGAATCAGTCCTATCAGGCTGAATACGACAAAAACTGCGCTCATGATAACCAAAGCTGTAAGGATATTGGGATATCCCAGAGCCAGTCCCATAGCTCCTGCCAGTTTTACATCGCCCGCTCCCACTTTGTCGAAGCCCACCATTCCGGCAACAACGGTGAAGAAAACCACCATTACAGCCATGCATACAAGCGACAGCAAAATCGCCGTATATCCGAATTTCATTGCCTGAAAGGCTGTCCCCGTAACAATCATAACCAGCAAAAGTTCATTCGGGACAATCCTTATGCGCAAATCAATAATTGCGACCAGCAGAGCGGTTGTAAACAGAAATGCCATAAGAACCGCGGCGGGCATATAATCCGCAATATAGCCCGAAATTCCCCAAACGCACCCATTAAGAACACAAAATCCAAGTTTGAGATAGATAGCGGAATAGCGTTCGTCCGGAGCAAGCTCCGTCTTCTTTTTGCGGCACTTGTATATGGCGATGCTATTGGCAACATAGGGAATTGCGAATCCCAAAGTCGCGCCGGCAATCCCGAGTATTAGCGTCATTATAATGTTGATAATAAATCACCCTTTCAATTAAGAAAACTCTGTCCGTCAGCCAATGGCTGCGCAAACAGAGTGTTAGCGCAATGAAGCGCTAAAACAATTCGGCAACCGGGCTGTCATAGTCTTTCGGCCTTAGACCCCTTGGCTTTGCGTCTCTACCTTTCGATAGATTTGCTATTATCGTTGCATGAGTATAAGAATAATAAATATGCCGTAGAAACAAAAAACCTCTATTTCCACAGCCAATGGCTGCACAAATAGAGTGATAGCGCAACAACGCACTAAAACAATTCGGCAACCGGGCTGCCATAGTCTTTCGACCTTAGACCCCTTAGCTTTGCGTCTCTACCTTTCGATAGATTTGCTATTATCGTCGTATGAATATCTTAACATACTGTTTTGTTCTCACAACTTACCATTCAAACATTAAAATGTCATTAAATTTTCAAATAAATGTAAAAATATTTTATTTCGACTTTTTGTCCCTTATACATTGTCGGAATAAATTAACCCACAACCGAATTTATGGCACAATATGGTAAGCGACAACATTCGACTGTTAATATTGTAATTTAGTTTTGTTTTATTTATAATAAAGTTGAACCACTTTGAAAGGCTGGCAAATTATGAGATTGTTATTGGTTGAGGACAACAAGTCCATTTTAACTGCGACAGCAAAATGTCTTGAAAAATCAGGATATAGTATTGATACCTGCAATAACGGCACTGATGCTCAGTCCTATATATCCATGGGTGAGTTCGACTGCATTATTCTTGACATCATGCTTCCCGGTAAGGACGGGCTTTCTATTCTTAAGGAAATGCGAAATCAAGGCAATTCGACTCCGGTGCTTCTTCTGACTGCCAGGGATACAGTCGAAGACCGTGTTCGCGGTCTGGATTGCGGTGCCGACGATTATCTCGTTAAGCCATTTTCATTTGACGAGCTTTTGGCGAGAATACGCGTTTTGCTCCGCCGTCAGAGTCCGGAAAGAAAAAACGAGCTTACCGTTGCCGATCTATCGATGAATTTATCAAATCATGAAGTCTCACGCTCAAATCAAAAAATCGAACTGACCAGCAAAGAATTTGCCATTCTGGAATACTTGCTGCGAAATAAGAACCGAGTGCTTTCCAGAACGCAGATTGTCGAACATGTTTGGAATTTTGATTTTGACTGTTCTTCCAACATTGTTGATGTTTATATCCGATATTTGAGGTCAAAGATTGATGAAGGTTATAACCTGAAGCTAATAAGCACCATACGAGGCAGTGGATATTCTATAAAGGAGCCGGAATGAAAAAGCTTACGATTAAATGGAAAATCATGCTTTGGTACTCTACGCTGCTCGTCCTGATTCTTGTCTCCGCTTTACCCTTAATGTATTTTACGCTTTCAAACAGCCTTTACGCCGACACAAAAAGCCTCCTCGGCACCGAAATGGAACGGGTATCTAAGACTCTTGAATTTGAAAATAACACGATTGAGCTCAACAGCGATTTGGATTTTGTTGAGACAGGCACCTATGTGGCTGTCTATTCCAACGATAATGTTCTGCTTTCGGGCAAAATGCCTCCCGCCTTCGACCTTGAAGCACAGCCCGCATTGGGCAGGATGTATTTGGAGGAATCCGGCGGCCACAAATGGATGATTTACGATTACGAAATAACCAGAAACGGAGAAACCCTCGGTTGGCTCAGGGCGGTAAAGTCGCTTGGCTCCGTCGACGAAACCCTGAACAATTTTCAGACCCTTATATACATAATCATACCCGTCTATATTGCAATCGCGCTTTTCGGCGGATTCTTTATAAAACGCACATTAACCCCCGTCGTTCAAATTACCAGAAAAGCCAAGCAGATTGGCAGGGGTGATTTTTCAAAGCGCTTTCATTTTAAGCGTTCCCACGACGAGGTGGGAATGCTGGCGGACACTTTTGACGAAATGCTTGACCGACTTGAGGCTTCTTTTAATCAGGAAAAGCGCTTTTCCTCCGATGTTTCTCACGAGCTTCGTACCCCTATAACGGCAATCATATTAAGCGCAGAGGATGCGTTGAGCGAAAACAAAACCGTGGAGGAATACAGAGAAAATCTTGAGTCCATCCTTAAAGAGGGCAGAAAAATAAACTCCCTGATTTCTCAGCTGCTCATGATGGCAAGAAGCAGCGACGGAAATTATGCACCGGAAATGGAGTCAATAGACATCAGCCAGCTGACAAAAGCCATAGTCGACGAAACGCTTGAACGGACCGAATATCCTGATATATCCATCTCCTCCGATATTGAAGACGGCATCGTAATGCTTGTAGAGCAGACGCTTTTTATCAGGCTGCTCGTTAACCTGATTGACAACGCGCTTAAATACAACGTGCCCGGCGGTTGGGTGAAGGTCTCCCTTCACAAGAATAAAAACACCGTAAGCCTATTTGTAGAGGACGGCGGAATCGGCATTTCAAAAAAGACCCTGCCAAAAATATGGGACAGGTTTTTTAAGGAAGACCAATCCAGCATCAATTCCAGTCCCGGGCTGGGTCTGTCCATAGTCAGGTGGATAGCGGAGCTGCACGGCGGAACAGTTCATGTTAAAAGCGAGCTTAACAAGGGAAGTTTATTTGAAATAAGATTTCAAATAAACTAATACTCCGACATCTTTTGCAGCTTATTCTTGCTATGTTAGAAACGCAAAAAAAGTGAAGCTTTACAAAGCAAGGGCTGATATAGTATCCTAATACCACATACCAAATAATGGAGGCGACAAAAATGTCCAACACTAAAAAAACGCATAGATTATTTGCATACACACTATCGCTTTTACTTGCATTTTCGTTGTTCAGCGGCTTGAAATCGGGTGCATACGCGGCGTCGGGCATTTCAGTCACTTACAACGGCAGCGCCATTGCTTTCACACAGGAGCCGATTATCAAGGACGGCCGAACTCTTGTTCCCCTGCGTGCAATTTTTGAGGCTATGGGTATGACAGTCCTTTGGTATCCCGAAACGCAGAGCGTATATGCCTATAACGCCGAAATAGCCATAGGTCTTCAAATCGGCAACAGCAGCGCTACTATCAGCAGCGATTATTACGGCGATATTGATGTTTTTCTCGATGTCGCGCCGCAGATTATTAACGGACGCACCCTTGTGCCGGCAAGATTTATCGGCGAGAGCTCGGGAGCTGATGTTTCGTGGCTGGCAGCTTCCAGAACCGTTGTAATAACGAACAGCTACGACAGATATTTCGGCGACCTTGAGGGTGCCATTGGCAGCGTCAATTATCTTTACAAAGGATATATTTCCGCAACAAGCGGACTGGCGGACGGCTTCGGAAGCTGCACCTACAGCAATAACTCATCATATATAGGCACCTTTAAAAACGGCCTCCAGGAGGGGCAGGGTACCTACTACTACTATGACGGCAGCGAGTATATAGGCCAGTTCTCGGCCGGCTTGCGTGAGGGTCAGGGAACAAACTACTATGCAAACGGAGATATGTACGTCGGTGAATTTTCAAACGATGTTCGCAGCGGTTACGGAACCTATTACTGGGTTAACGGAACCCAGAAGACAGGAACATGGTATAACGACAGCTTTGTCGGATAAGCTCCGCAGCCACGCATAAATAAATGTAGTCCTTATCATTAATATTAAAAAACACCGCCGTGAATCTTTGTATTTCAAGATTCACGGCGGTGCTTATTTTTTCTATGCCATAAAGAGCGAAATATCGTCCTCTGCAGAGCCGATTCCGGCAATGCCGAACTTTTCAATCAGGACATTGGCCACATTCGGAGATAGGAAACCGGGGAGCGTAGGCCCGAGATGGATGTTCTTCACGCCCAGATAGAGAAGAGCAAGCAGCACAATCACGGCTTTCTGTTCGTACCACGCGATGTTGTAGGCTATCGGCAGCTTGTTGATGTCGTCAAGCCCGAACACTTCTTTGAGCTTCAGGGCAATCAGTGCCAGAGAGTAGGAGTCGTTACACTGTCCCGCGTCCAGAACTCTGGGAATTCCGCCGATTTCGCCGAGCCCCAGCTTATTATAACGGTATTTCGCGCAGCCCGCTGTCAGAATAACGGTGTCCTTCGGGAGCTTTTCCGCGAACTCCGTATAATAATCTCTTGACTTCATGCGTCCGTCGCAGCCCGCCATAACGAAAAACTTCTTAATGGCGCCCGATTTCACAGCCTCAACAACCTTGTCCGCCAGCGCAAAAACCTGATTGTGTGCAAAGCCGCCGACTATACTGCCGGTTTCAATTTCTTCGGGAGACGGAAGCGTTTTTGCAAGGGCGATAATTTCCGAAAAATCCTTTTTCCCGTTTTCTTCCGCGGGGATATTAAGGCAGCCGGGGTAGCCCGCGGAGCCCGTTGTGAAAATTCGGCTTCTGACTTCCTCGCTTCTGGGCGGAACTATGCAGTTTGTGGTAAACAAAATCGGACCGTGGAAGCTTTCAAATTCGCCCACCTGCTTCCACCAGGCGTTTCCGTAATTGCCCGCAAAGTTGTCGTATTTTTTGAAGAAGGGGTAATAATGGGCTGGCAGCATTTCGCCGTGGGTATAAACGTCCACCCCCGTACCCTTCGTCTGTTCCATAAGCTGTTCCAAATCGGTAAGGTCATGCCCAGAAATCAAAATTGCGGGATTTTTCCGAACGCCGATGTTAACCTCGGTTATTTCGGGATTGCCGTATTTCGATGTATTTGCCTCATCGAGCAGCGCCATAACCTTAACGCCGTATTCTCCTGTTTTTAGCGTCAGAGCAACAAGCTCGTCTGCCGTGAGCGAGTCGTCCAGCGTTGCGGCGAGAGCCTCATAGATAAAGGCGCTTATATCGGGGTCTTCCTTACCCAGATTCTTCGCGTGCTCGGCATAGGCCGCCATGCCCTTGACGCCGTAGGTAATCATTTCTCGCAGAGAGCGGACATCCTCGTTCTGTGTGGAGAGAACGCCGACCTTTGCCGCTTTTTCAAGCATCTCTTCCTTTGCGGAAACCTTGAAACTCGCTGCTTCATGCAGATTCTTGACCGCCGCGCTCTTATTGAGACCATCGCGGATTGCCAGCATTTTTCTTATCTGTTCCTCAATCGCCTCGTCGTCGAAGTTCGCATTTGTGATGGTCATAAAAAGGCTGCTTAAAACTTCACCGTTAATCTCGCCCAACTCAGCGACCCCAAGCCTGCCCTTGACCACAATTTCAGAGATTCCCTTCAGGGTATAAATCAGCAAATCCTGAAGCTTCGCTACCTCCTCGGTTTTTCCGCATACGCCGCGGATTTCACAGCCTGTACCTCTTGCCGTTTCTTGGCACTGAAAACAAAACATACTCATACACAATCCTCCTTATTCATTTACAGGTTCAAAATCTTCCTTGCCGACAAAGCAAACAGGGCACTGCCAGTCATCCGGCAGGCCTTCAAAAGCCGTGCCCGGTTCAATGCCGCCGTCGGGATCGCCAAGTGCCGGATCATAGATATAATTGCAGGGAATGCATCTGTACTTTTTCATGCTGACTGCCTCCAAATCAAGTCTTCGGAGCAGGCGCCTTTACCACTATCAGCTCCAGCGTCTGCGCTTGTGTGTTTCTTACCATCATCTTAGTGTCATAAGGAATTTTCAGCAGTGTTCCCTCTTCGTACTCACGAATTTCCTGATTATCCAGCCCGATTGACAGCTTTCCTCTGATTACGGTCATGTAAACGACAGAATTTGTTTTGTGCTCGGGTAATCCTTCACCCTGCGGCAGAACCATGTGGAGGTAATGCAGGTTCTCGTCCAGCAGAACCTTTTCAATTGTCTTTTCTTCACCCGAATATAAGCTATAATTCTTTTCTATCATCCGTTTCATCTCCTGTCAATCCAGTATTTTTCCGTCAGTGGAGATAGTCACCACCTGCCACGGAATCATTTTTCCGCTGTTTTTAAGGGCTGTTTTAACCGCGTTTTCAATTCCGCCGCAGCAGGGAACCTCCATGCGCACAACCGTAACGCTCTTAATGCTGTTAAGCTTCAATATGGCTGTCAGTTTCTCGCTGTAATCTGTGTCGTCGAGCTTCGGGCAGCCGATAAGGGTTATTCTGTTTTTAATGAACTTGTTGTGGAAGTCTCCGAAGGCATAAGCCGTGCAGTCAGCGGCAACAAGCAAGTTTGCTCCGTTAAAATAAGGGGCGTTTACGGGAGCCAGTTTTATCTGCACCGGCCACTGGGAAAGACGGCTTTGGTTATCGCTCCCCTCGGAGGCGCAGGAACAGGGGGCCTCGGCGTGGGAGATGCTTTTCGACTGTGTTCCCGGACAGCCGCAGGGCAATTTTTCTCCCTGCTTTTGAAGGTTCTTCTCATTTACCGCGCCCTCGTCGTATTCCGCGGCCTCTCTCTCCTCAAAGCTGATTGCCCCCGTCGGGCAGACCGGCAGACAGTTTCCCAAACCGTCGCAGTAGTCGTCACGCAGAAGCTTTGCCTTGCCGTTTACAATGCCGATTGCCCCCTCGTGGCAGGCATCTGCGCACAGTCCGCAGCCGTTGCACTTTTCTTCATCTATTTTGATAATTTTTCTAATCATTTTTTCACTCCTTTAAGCTGGTTGTTGACTTTATGGCTCAAGTCTACTATGCTAAAAGCAATAAGTATGTTGGATTTACAACGAAACGAGGGCTTATGGAAAAATATTATGAAATACTGAAAAAGGTTGATTTATTTAAGGGCATTGCGGAGGATGAATATCGGCCGCTCCTTTCCTGTCTGAAGGCAAGGGTTGTTAACTATGAGAAAAATCAGACGGTGTTTATAAGCGGAGAGGTGACGAATGACTTCGGAATCGTCCTTTCCGGACAGGTTCAGATCTATCAGGACGATTATTACGGCAACAGGAGTATTCTGGCGGTAATCGGACCCTCAGGGCTTTTCGGAGAATCCTTTGCCTGCGCCGAAATAAAAGCGCTTCCGGTCAGCGTTATAGCGACAACCGAAAGCGAAATACTGTTTATTGACTGCCGAAGAATGGAAGCCCCCTGCTCTAACGCCTGCGGCTTTCACAAGAGCCTTATTCACAATATGCTCGGCAGCATTGCGAAAAAAAATGTTGCACTAACGCAAAAAATTGAGTTTACCTCAAAGCGCACAACGCGCGAAAAGCTCCTGGCCTACCTTTCCGCCGAAGCGCAAAAGGCGAAAAGCAGCAGTTTTTCCCTTCCGCTTAACCGTCAGGAGCTGGCTGATTTTTTGTTTATTGACCGCAGCGCCATGTCCTTTGAGCTCGGCAAACTTCGTAATGAGGGCATTTTGAAGTTTCATAAAAACGAATTTGAACTGATAAGGAAAGAGCTTTTTTAGCTTGCAATACCGTCTCGGAAATCGTAAACCCGACTGTAATCCTTTGTCTCGGGATTTTTCACCACCTCGGACCTCTTCGTGTCAAGCAGCCGCACAAGTTCAAAAACATTTATCCAAATCTCGTTGTCGCATTCCTTCTGTGACTCGTCAAAAATGAGCTGCATACCGAAATGCAGATGTGAAACCTTGATGTTGTTGACGTTCTCTTTTATGCTGTAACCTGTTCTCCCCAGATAGCCGATTACATCGCCCGCTTTAACTGCGGAGCCGACGGATAAATCCTTACGAAACGGAAAATTCTTTCGCAGATGAGCATAGTAGTAGTATCTTTTCTTGTCGAAGGAGCGAATCCCGATTCGCCAGCCTCCGTACTGGTTCCAGCCCATAGCCTCAACAGTTCCGCCTTCAACCGCGACAATCGGCGTTCCCACCTGTCCGATAAGATCGTTTCCGAGGTGAGGCCTTGAAAAACCGTAAGAACGCCTTGTTCCGAAATCGTCATAATGGCTGTATGGAAAATTTTTGGCGATAGGTGAAAACACCTTGATACCGTATCGCTTTTCCCAATGTTTGCCCGAGCCGTCCGAGTTCGGCACTTCGATTTCGAAATCTCCGACAAAGCCTGACAATATCGCGGTGTAGCACTCAAGATAATAGTCATAATATTTAGAATCTGCCGTCAGCTCCTCCATTGAAACGCCCGAGTTCAGCTTCTCGGCGATCGCGTCTAGCTGCGAGTCCTTATAGGAGCCGAACTTGTTGCCGTTTTTTGAGGCGAGGTAAGCCAGCAGCTCGATGAAACTTAGCTTAACTTCCTTTTCCTGCGAGAGTATATCAAGCGAGATGGCCTTTTTCAGCGCCTGACACGGAACATTGAAATCCACCCACTTAATAAAAGTTTCGCCCTCCCGCTCGGCGGTCACAGTCACGGAAGCTTCAGCCCCGGCGACGGCGGCGAGGGAGCACGCCCACAAACAAATACATATCAGCATAAAAACGCAAAGCACGCTCTTTCCTGTGCCACGGCTCAAAATTTATCACACCCTATCAAAGGACACGCCCTGCATTTTTTTATAAAACCTCGGCGCGTCAAAAATAATCCTGTTTTATTATTTTCATTTTGATTGCCTATATGACTTCTAAATTCTTACACTTGCCGCGAAAAAACGACCGAAGTGCGCTTTCCTATCGGGAAAAGTCACTTCGGCCGATTTTTATCTTTTAAACTTATTTAACCGATAAACTCCTGTGTCCAATAGTTACCGTCGGCGACATAGCCTATGCCAATCTGTGTAAATGAGGCATTCAAGATATTTGCTCTGTGTCCCGCGGAATTCATCCAAGCATTCATGACCGCCTGCGGTGTCGCGTAACCCATCGCAATGTTTTCTCCCGCCGTCCTGTAGCTTATGCCGAAGGTTTTAAGCATATCGAAGGGAGAGCCGTAGCTGGGACTTGTATGAGAAAAATAGTTATTATCGCTCATATCCTGAGATTTTACCCTCGCTACGTTTGAAAGCTCAGTGCTGAGTGTCAGAGGAGAAAGCCCGATTGCGGCACGCTGCTCATTGACAAGCGCAAGCACCTGCTGTTCAAAGGACTCATTATCTGCGCTGACGCTGCCGCTGTTTGAGGTCGAAGCGGGGCTAGCCGAGGGCTTTGGTGTCACGCTTGTCGAAGACTTGGGAGCCGCGGTCGTAATTGCGGTACCGTAGCTTATCTTGCAAAGCTTCTTAAATCCCGCCGCATAATCAGCCGCCGCGCTCTTAACGTCCTGTGCCAAGGAAACATTTGCCGTTAACTTACTATTATCGGTTGCGGAAAGTGCCGCCGTTTGATTACCGGTATTCGTGCAGCCGTTAGCGGCACAGGTGCTTGTGGTGCAATTACCGGCGGTACAGGTATTTGTGGTGCAGATACCGTTTACCGCGCAATCAGCTCCCGCGCAGCTTTTAAGGTTGCAGCCGGTACCATTACAGTTTGACGTGTTCGCCGATGCCTCCGTGCATCCGTATGAGCCAAGCTTGCTCAAAATCGAATTTACGTCAATTCCCTGTAAATTGCAGGAGCCGCTTGTATTTGAATATCCGGAATATACGTTTGCCGTGCTGCTGCTTCCCGTGCAGGATGTCCCTGCCGCATAGGCCGAAGCTCCAGCCGCAAGGCTCGAAGCCACGAGAATCGCTGTCAGTGTGACTATTGTTTTTTTAAAAAAGTTAACCATATCAGTCACCTCCTTGACTGAATTGTAACTCTTTTGTAACTATTTAATCAAGCCACAAATTCTGCCAATACGGTTTTGCTCCAAAATAAAGGCTAAAGCTTATTCTTAAATTGAAACAAGTCCGAAAAGCGCTTTATTGCGCTATTCGGACTTGTTTCCGCTTATATAAGGGTTACCTTATCTGTCAGTTCGGCTTTTTATAAATCTTTTTATGTATCGCCCCTGTCAGGGCATAGTCCTTTGTAATGTCGCTTACGGCTTTTGAAATAAACTCCTTATTCGTTACTCCAAGCCCCGAAATTGCGTAACGTATTCCTCTTTCGACGTTTTGGGGCAAAATTCCGTAAGACATGGCAATAACGGTGTAGAGATCCGTAACGCGGTGCAGCGCATCAGCGGACTCAGCTCCCAATCGAATCGCATCGACAAGAAATATATAGCCCTTATTCGAATTTTTAATTCCTTTTCCGTTAAGATAAAGGAAAATTGAGGCATTGTATATTTTCATGCCGATACTCCCGCTGTTATTATTATCGAAATTCAGCTTGGCCGTTTATTTATTCGACCTTCGCCAAATATGCTGTTTGTCCGCCGCTTCTATGAGCTCCTGCCGAAAATCGGGATGTGCAACGGAAATCAGAAGCTCGGCACGTTCCCATGTTGAGCGCCCAACAAGATTGACAACTCCGAACTCCGTTACGATAAAATAGGACTGGCTGCGGGGCGAGGTTACAATGTCACCGCTGAAGGTGGGAACGATGCGCGACCTGCGAACGCCGTCCTTTGTCGTATATGTTGAGGTCATGCATATAAAGGCCTTACCTCCCTTTGACATTGCCGCTCCGGTGAGGTAATCAAGCTGACCGCCTGTGCCGCTGATTTGCCTTGTGCCGTTGCTTTCCGCGCTCACCTGCCCGTATAAATCCGCGGAGATACAGCTGTTAATTGAAATCATATCGTCAATTTTCCCGATTATTTCGGGGGAATTGACATATTCAAGAGGACAGGCGTGGAGGCCCGGGTTGTTGTTGAGCCATTCGTAAAGCCCCCTGCTGCCCAGAGCGATTCCGTAAACGCCCTTGTCCCGCTGAAGGCTGCTCTTGCGGTTTGTCAGCACGCCTGCTCTGTCAAGCTCGAGATACGCGTCGCAGCAAAGCTCGGTATGCATACCCAAATTTTTAATTCCGCTCTCGGCTATCATCTTTCCGACGGCGTTGGGCATGCCGCCGATACCCAACTGCAGAGCGGAGCCGTCCTTTATAAAGGGGATAATCTGCTCCGCGATTTTAATGTCTTCGGGAGTTGTCTCGGGCAGCTTAAGCTCCGTTAGGGGTTCATGCTCGCCTTCAACAATCAAATCCACCTCAGAAATGTGGATAACCTCGTCAAAGCCGTGAACCCTCGGCAGTCTTTCGTTGACCTCGAGTATTACAAAATTTGCTTTGTCCAGTATCCCCTTTGCGATACCGGTTGAGGTGGAAAGATTGAAATAGCCATGCTCATCCATTGACGTAACGCTTATCATGGCCACATTGACTTCGAGGAAATGGCGGTAATAGGGAACTAAATTTCGGAAAATCATGGGGATATAATAGCACAGGCCCTTGTCCGCGAGCTTGCGCTCATAGCTTGAGCAGTGCCAGCTGTTATAGGTGAAGTGTTCCTGCTGAGGGTCACATTCAACACATTCAATGGGTCCAAAAAGAAGGTTGCCGCGTATTTTAACATCGGTCAGCTCATCCCTGCGCTTGGCAAGGGCTCTGTCCAGCAGGACAGGCATACCCAAAGCCGTGAAATAGTCTACCCAGTCCCCGCTTTTTACAACTTTGACCGCTTCCTCCGCCGTGCGCAGCTTTGCGCGATATTCAGATTTAATATCCATGTCGATTCCCTTTGTTAATAAAGTAAATTTTCGCCTAAGCATAGAATAAACGAAAAACGCCGGATAACCGTAAGTTTTTAAAAAGTTTTATTCATTATAGCATATAAGGAGCTGATAAAGCACCATATTTTTATTTATTTCGGTGGCGTTTTTGCTGTTTCATTTCGGTTTGATTCATTTTTCATTCTCCTCAAGGGCTTTCTTCAGCTTTTCCAACGCTTTCTTTTCAATACGCGAAACGTATGAGCGGCTGATTCCGCACAGCTCTGCAACATCGTGCTGGGTTCTTGGGGGCTCACCGTTAAGGCCGTAGCGCAAACGGATAATTTCGCTCTCCCTCGCGTCAAGAGCCTCGTGTACGAGTCTTCCGATTGTCCGAGAAAGCTCGTTTCTGCTGATTTCCTCCAGCATATCCTCCTCGAAGCACACGACATCCATAAGGCACAGCGAGCTTCCCGCGCCATCCGTTTCGATTGATTCCGAAAGCGAGACGTCGGTGGAGGATTTTCTCGCCGAGCGAAAGTACATCAGCACTTCGTTTTCTATGCAGCGGCTGGCATAGGTGGCCAGTCTAACGCCCTTATCGGCTTTATAGGATGATATTCCCTTAATTAGGCCGATGGTGCCGATTGAAATCAGGTCGTCGAGCTCCGCGCATTGAGTGTAGTATTTTTTTACTATGTGCGCCACAAGGCGGAGATTGTGCTCGATTAGTTTGTTGCGCGCTTCAACGTCACCCTTCGCCCACATATCCAGATACTTTTGCTCGTCGTCGGCACTGAGAGGTTTCGGAAAAGAGCCTGAGTTTTTGCCCAAACGCAGCATCAAAAACGCGCTGCTCACGAGCATCATAAATGCGCTTGCCAGCATTTTACTTCCTCCCATCGCTTATTTATTACAGCTTATGAAGGCGCGGCAAGTCCAAATTCCGTTTAGTGCGGACATTTTTCGATGAAAAAAAGGAACCGATTTCGTCAATCGGTTCCCGCTTAGAAAGTATCTTATATTTTACCTTGTATATCCTCGGGCTTTTTCGGCTTTTGCGGTTTATGCCGTCGGATGACAACATTCAGGGCATTTCCCATAATTACAATCTGCCCGCAGATGTAAATCCAAAGCATAAAAATTATTATCGAGGCGAGCGACCCGTAAATAAGCGGGTATCTTGTGGACATGCTGATAAACCATGAAAACAGGACGCTTACAAGAACGAGAATGACGGCTGCGGCCGCAGCCCCCTGAAAGTAGTTGCCCCTCAAATTAGCCGGAGCTGTAATTCGATAAAGTCCGTAGATGATCAGTATAAATATTACCAGCATCAGCGGAAATTTAAGCAAAGTCCAAAACTCCAGCCCGGCAAGGCTCGGAAATACATCTGTTATCAGTCCGATGAGCCATCCGCCCGTGATCATAACGATAATTCCGAAATAAATCGCCGCCATAAAAATAAGCGAAAATACAAAACTGAAAAGTGTCGCGAAAAGACCGCGAAAGCGCGAAACGCCCTGAATATCACCCATAATGCTGTGGATAGAGCGGAAGGAAGCGGCGGAGGTCGTAGCCATACCCAAAATTCCCGCTGTAAGCAGAGCCCTGCTGTTATGAACGGCTACGTAATTAAGATAGTCCGAAATAATATCCAAAGTATCGGAGGGAACAAATCCTGTAAGCTCATCGAGCTTAATCGTGATGCCCGGCGTAAACTTCACAATCATTGCGTGAACGCAAATCAGTGTCGGGAAAATGGACAAAGTAAGGAAATATGACAGCTCCGCCGCCGAACGCGAAACGTGGTTGTCATAGTAAATTTCAAAGAGTTCTTTCAAGTACCCGACGAAGCGCCCGGTTTTCCGAACCATTAAAAAAACATCCCCTTAACAATTAAGTCCCCGAGCAGTTATGTCCTTACACAGATTACTCCCCCCGCCACCTTAGGCGGAGGGAGTTATGTATTAGGCAAACATTGAAGCGGCTTTCCGTCCGGAAGTCGGGGCATATATCTATACTATTC
Source organism: Clostridia bacterium (assembly GCA_009929315.1). GTDB lineage: Bacteria > Bacillota > Clostridia > Oscillospirales > Oscillospiraceae > UBA2658. The sequence continues at coordinate 30,611 of SAAS01000003.1, read as the reverse complement.
GATAATATGCCGCAACAGAACCGCAATTATTTGGAGTTGAAAATCTTAAATATGCTGTCAAACGGGTCTTCTTCCTTCTTAGGCTCGGCCTGCGGCTGCTGTCTGCTGTTTCCCGCCATTTCGGAGGCCGTGCTGAAAAGTCCCTGAGGTGCAGAAGATTCCTGTTCCTTCTTTGTGTCTCTGGCGCTCTTAATAGGTCCGTCGTCAAAGCCGGTCGCGATAACCGTTACGCGGATTTCATCATCCATCGTATCGTCAAAGGTTGCGCCGAAAATGATGTTTGCTTCGGGATGTGCGGCGGCCTGAACAAGGTTAGCCGCGGCTTCAACATCCTCAAGACCCATATCCATGGAGCCCGTGATATTGATAAGCACGCCTCTTGCGCCGTCGATGGAGGTTTCCATGAGGGGGCTTGCAACTGCCATACGTGCGGCATCCTCAGCCTTGCCCTTGCCGACTGCGTGTCCGACGCCCATGTGGGCAAAGCCGGCATCCTTCATAATGGTTGTAACATCGGCGAAGTCGAGGTTAATAAAGCCGGTGTTCTTAATGAGGTCGGAAATAGAAGTAACGGCCTGATGAAGAACATCGTCCGCAATTTCAAAAGCGTTTGCAAAGGTGACGCGCTGGTCTGTTGCAAACTTAAGACGGTCATTGGGGATTATGAGAAGCGAATCAACCTTGCCGAGCAAATCGTTTATACCCTGCTTGGCCTGATCCATTCTGCGCTTGCCCTCAAAGCTGAAGGGCTTTGTGACAACGCCGACTGTAAGTATTCCGGATTCACGGGCGATATCCGCAACGATGGGAGCGGCTCCCGTTCCGGTTCCGCCGCCCATGCCGGCTGTAATGAACACCATGTCGGCATCCTCAAAGCTCTTGGCAATGTTGTTGCGGCTTTCCTCGGCGCTGCGCTTGCCGATTTCGGGATCGCTTCCCGCGCCCTGTCCGTGAGTTAGTTTCTCACCTATCTGTATTTTCTGTGTTGCGCTGGAAACGGAAAGAGCCTGCTTATCCGTATTTATGGCAATGAATTCAACGCCCTTTGTTCCGGATTTGACCATCCTGTTGACAACGTTATTTCCCGCTCCGCCAACACCAACAACCTTAATTGTAACAACATTTTCGGGACCGGTTTCAAGCTGAAACGACATTTTCATAGCCTCCCATATTTTGATAAATCTGAACAAATTGATTTAGTTCAGGCAATATTCCAATTATTCGCTCTATTTTATAACGGATTTGTCTTTTGGTCAAGTATTCTTTGCAAATATATTATGTGAACTATTAAATTATTTACTATAATTTGTGGTTTTTCGCCAAGAAAACGCTAAATTCATCAAAACGGAGAGAATTGAGCCTTTTTGTCCTGCGAAAGGTCGATAACGCCTGTATCTTTCGCATCCAGTTTCGATATTACTCCGAGCAGCAGCTCAATCTTATAATCAAGATTTTCGTCCCTTCCGAGCCTGACCGTGAATCGACCCCCGAGATAGTCAAATTCCGCGTTTTGAAGGTTGCTGACATCCAGAGAATCTATATCACCCGTCAAATTTTTAGCGGCGATTGCTGTCAGGATTCCGCTTAAAAATTTCACCTTCGGCTTGTCCTCCTCGGGCACGGAGATTAGCTCTCCTTTCTCCGGTTTAACCGCTGAAAAACCCTTTACCTTAATATAGGTTTCGGCGTCCTGTGTGGCGCATTCCTCCAAAAGACGACAGTTACTGTCAATGAGCCACAGACCCGACTCGGACTCCACAACCGCGATGCTGTCGCTCTCGGTAATTTCAATCAGAATGGTATTCGGGAGCTTTCGTTCCACATTTACCTTACCGATATAAATCATCTTTGAGTAAATTTTTTGTGCCACCGCGGACCTGTTTACCAGCATCAGGTTGTCCCCGTTTTCTATGCCGGAAGCCTCTATAATTTCCTCCTTCGTATAGCGATCGGCGCCGCTCACTTCAATATTTGACACGCGAAAAAACACGCTCATGCCAAAAACAAGTGCGGCGCAGATTACTATAAACGAAACGGAGCTGAAGATAAAGCCTCGCGCTCCGCTTGATTTTTGTTTTTTTCTCTTTCGCTTCGTGGTCATGTTTTCCTTCCGTTAACGGAGCTTTTGCTACACAACACAGGCCAGACGGTCATATTCATAGCTTATATCCGCACCCAGACTGAGCAGCATTTTGTCAAGCTCATCATAGCCTCTTACGATATGACCTGTGTCGTAAACGGTTGTCAGCCCTCTTGCGCCCAGCGCCGCAGTAACTAAAGCCGCGCCGCCGCGCAAATCAGTTGCCGCAACCGGAGCGCCGATTAGCTCTCGCACTCCCGTCACCACGGCGACCCTGCCCACAACGCTGATATCCGCGCCGAGTCTGCAAAGCTCCACGGCGTGCCTATATCTGTTTTCAAAAATATTCTCGGTGAACACAGTTGTCCCCTCGGCCTTGAGGCAGGCTGCCATCAATAGCGGCTGCGCGTCGGTTGGGAAGCCCGGGTACGGGCGGGTTACTATCGGTTTCGGAGCGCGAAGCGCTCCCGTGGAAGTGATTCTTACCGAGCTTGCTTTGCGCTCGATTTCGCAGCCCATGTTCTCCAGAGCCGCCGTCACCGTTTCAAAATAAGCGGGAACAACACCTTTGAGCATAATACTTCCGCCGGCCGAAGCGGCGCAGCAGAGCGCTGTGGCCGAAACTATTCGGTCGGTCATCACTCTGTGTCCGACCTTTGACTGCGGAACTATTCCGCTAATTGTAATTGTTGAGCTTCCCGCACCTGTAATCGAAACACCGAGCTTTATAAGGAAATCCTGTAAATCGATAATTTCCGGTTCCTTTGCGGCGTTTGTGATAACTGTTTCACCTTGAGCGCCGCAGGCGGCAAGCATTGCGTTTTCCGTTGCTCCGACGCTTGGGAAGGAAAGGTTAATTCTCGCTCCCTTAAGCCCTTCGTCGCGGCAATAGAGGTTGCCGCCCTGCTCCGTAATCACGGCTCCCAGACTGCGAAGCGCCTCCAAATGTAAATCAATCGGTCTTGCTCCCAGCTCGCAGCCTCCGGGATATGACAAAGTTGCCTCGTGGGCGCGCGCCAAAATTGCCCCGAGGAAGATGACGGACGAGCGCATTTCGCGCATGAGGTCATGGGGAATGTCGGTTGCGTTCATTCCTCTTGAGTCTATGCATACAGTGTCCCCTTCACGCTCCGCCTTACAGCCCAAATGGCGCAAAATGGCCATGGCCGCTTCAACATCGCTAAGTTGCGGACAATTAAGTAACTCTGTTTCGCAGCCGGTAATTATAGCCGCCGCCATTATGGGAAGCACCGCGTTTTTAGATCCCTGTATTCTAATGTCGCCGTAAAGCTTTTTTCCGCCCGAAACTTTCCAAACGCTCATGTTTACCCCTCCGCACACTGGATTTTACGCCATACTATGCGGAAAAGGTGAAAAGTGCTAATATTCATGCTCCGAGCGAAGATATGCCCGCGAGCCGGATTTAGCCTTTGTCTTAACCTGACAGCCGCATTTTATGGCCAGATTTATCTGAGCGAATAATTTCAAATTATTTTGCAAGGTCGAGAATAATATCGGCGATTATCGAGGTCGCGTCGCCGACGCATAATTTTTTCATCTGCACGGACATTGCCTCCAGAGTGTCTCTGCGGCTCAAAAGCAGAGAAACAGAGCCGAGAAGCTTATCCTCCGTGATTTCATTTTCGGGGATTACGACTGCTGCGCCGGCCTTTTCGAAAACTCTGGCGTTTTTGTCCTGATGGTTATTTGTTACGTTCGGTGAAGGAACCAATATTGCGGGTCTTCCCAGCGCGGCAAGCTCCGACAGGGTCGATGCTCCGCTGCGACAAACCACCAAATCAGCCGCCGCCATGACAAGCGGCATATTGTATATATATTCGCGGACGTCCATGCCGCGTTCCTTCGCGTTTTTAATTCCTGCGCTTTCCATGTCACTGAGCATTTTCTTATAACCGCTCTTGCCCGCCGAATGGATAAGTCCGAAAAACGGGTCGCCCAGAGCCTTGCCTATGAACCCAACCATGGTTTTATTCATGAAAGCCGCGCCCAGAGAGCCCCAGACGGAAACCACCAGCGGCTTATCGGGGTCAAGCCCCAGCTTTTCTCTGGCGGTCGCCTTGTCGGCGTTGCGGAAATCCTGCCTGACGGGAGTTCCCGTAACAACAACTCTCTCCTTATGCTTATAATACTGTCTGCTCTCCTCAAAGCCCACGAGGATTCTGTCGGTCGTTCCCGCGAGCATCTTTGTTGTAAGGCCCGGAAAGGCGTTGCTTTCGTGCACGACTGTCGGTATTTTAAGCGAATGTGCCGCCTTCAAAACAGGGTAACAGACATATCCGCCCGTTCCGATAACCACATCGGGCTTAAATTCGCGGATTATATTCTTTGCCTGGCCGATAGCCGTTAAAACATTTTTTACTGTGCGAGCGTTGTGTTTCAGTCCCTCAAGGCTTAAATTTCTGCTGATATTGGTAATTGTTACTGTTTCAATCGGAAAACCCTCGCGGGGTACAAGCTCCGATTCCATATAGCCCTTGGCGCCGACAAATAGAATTTCGCAATCGGGCATTAGTTCCTTGAGCTTTTGCGCCACACCCAGCGCGGGGTTTATATGTCCCGCGGTGCCCCCGCAGGTAAAAATAAATTTCATTAAATCTCGTTTCTCCTCTCACTTAAGCCTGTTCGTTCGGCTCAGGTGCTGACCTTTTCCCGTTTTCGTTTTTTCACGGTTTTTTCAACGGGTATATCACGCGAAACGCTGAGAATAATCCCCATTTCACCAAGTTGCATGAGCAGCGCCGAGCCGCCGTAGCTGAAGAAGGGCAGGGAGATTCCCGTGCAGGGAATCAGATTTGTACAGACCGCGACATTGAGAATAACCTGAAGCGCGAGCAGCGTGGTAATGCCCGTGCACACCAAAAAGCCGTATTTGCTGCGTGAGTGCAGAGCTATCCAGTAGCCGCGGATAATAAGCAGTGCAAACAGCGTCAGAATCAGCATCGCGCCGATAAAGCCCAGTTCCTCGCTCACTATCGAAAAGATAAAGTCGTTGTGTTCCTCGGGCAGATATAGGAATTTCTGGCGGCTTTGCCCGAGTCCCAGCCCGAAAAGACCTCCCGAGCCGACAGCGTAAAGTGACTGCACAATCTGGTAGCCGGTGTCGCCGGTGTCGGCAAAGGGATTAAGCCAGGCGGAAATTCGCTCCGAGGAATACTTTAAAACCGTTATGGCGATAAAGAAAAGTCCGCTGACACCTATAAGGCCGCCTACAAACCACACGAGTCTTGTTCCGCCGATGAACATCATCACAGCGCCAAGAATAATGATTATGATTGAGGCCGAAAGGTGCGGCTCCAGAAAAAGTAGTCCGACTATCACGCCGAGAACCACCGCAAAGGGCATAACACCGTATTTAAAGGTACCCATAAGATTTTTATATCGGCAGATGAGTTTTGCAAAGGCGAGAATAACACCGATTTTGGCAATTTCCGAGGGCTGAACGCTTATCGGTCCCAGCAGAATCCAGCGCTTTCCGCCGCCGCCCACCGAGCCGATTACGAGCACCGCGACGAGAAGAATTATGGCTATCCCAAGCACCCAAAATGAAAACCGTCTGTAAAACTTAAGCGGAACGCGGGAGGCGATAAGCATTACGGTGATGCCAAGCAGGGCAAAAATGAGCTGCTTTCCGAAGTAATATGTAGCGTTGCCGCCCGTTTCGTTGCTTAAATCGTAATAAGCGCTGGCATAGCTCGCCGACAGAACCATAACCACTCCGATTCCCAGAAGAAGCAGCGTGAGCATTAAAAACGGTATGTCCATCGGCCCGCGTGAAATCGTCAAATCGCGGCTGTGGTCTTGTAAAGTGTTGTCCTTGCTCTGCACACAAGCTCCCCCTTTCATGCCGAATGGAACCGAATTACACTCCGAATCTGCCGGATACGCCGAAAAACGAAATCAGCGCAAACAAAGCGGATATACCGGTAAAAAGCGCGAAGAGTTCTTTTTCCGTCCACTTTTTACCCGTCCATCCTCCCATCTCCAGGTGGTGGTGGAAGGGCGCCATTTTGAAAACACGCTTTCCGTGACTGAGCTTGAAATAACCCACTTGGATTACATCTGAAAGGACCTCAAGGATATAAAGTATGCCGATTGTAATGATAATAAGCGGCATATTAAAGGCAATCGCAAGTCCCGCCACAGCACCGCCGAGGAACAGCGAGCCTGTATCGCCCATGAAAACCTTCGCGGGATTGAAATTGTAAATCAGAAAACCGACAAGACCGCCGACAAGCCCCGCGGAAAAAAGTCCCAGAGAGAGGTATTTCTCGCCCCAAACGGTAGCAACCGCGGCGAAGAAAACGAAAACAGGAATCGAGGTGCCGGTTGCAAGTCCGTCCACTCCATCGGTAAGGTTAACGGCGTTGACCGTCGCCACAACGACGAAAATTAAAAACGCAAAGTAGAGCCACTCAGGCATAATCCATTCAATTCCGAAGAAAGGTACATAGAGATTCGGCGTAATCATGCCGACGCTTCTGAGCAGATAGACGAAAAGCGCCGCTACCGCAACCTGAAGCAAAAGTTTCTGTTTTGCCGTCAGTCCGAGATTTTGCTTTTTCTTGAGCTTCTCGTAATCGTCGAGAAAGCCGATAGCGCCGTAAGCCAAAGAGAAAAGCAGCACATAGATGTAGCCGAAATCGCCCTGTCTGAGCCCGCAAAAACTTGTGGTTACACAAACTGCCGTGACGCCCGCGATAAAAATGATTCCGCCCATTGTGGGAGTTCCGGCCTTTGACATGTGCCAGGTCGGTCCGTTTTCCTTGATTGCCTGCCCTGCTTTTATCCTGCGCAGCCACGGCACCAAAAATTTTCCGACTGCCGCAGCTACCAAAAAGGCTATGATAAAAGCCAGAATAAGCTTTTCAACCATTTCTATCATGCGTTTGTTTCCTCCGTCCCGTGTTCGCTTAAGTTTTGTTCTTGCTCTCCAGATACTCGGCTACAATTTCCCGTTCGTCCATGTGGAATTTGGTTTTACCGATTATCTGATAGGTTTCGTGTCCTTTTCCCGCGAGAATAATTAAGTCGCCCTCCAGATGATTATCAATTGCAAAGGCGATTGCTTCCGTTCTGTCCTCAATCACCTTGTAGCGGCTTTTCGGAGCCTTAACTCCGGCTAAAATATCCGCGATAATATCCTTCGGAACCTCCGTTCTCGGGTTATCGGAAGTGATTATAGCATAATCGGCGGCAGTTGTCGCTATTTCTCCCATAATCGGTCTTTTAGTTTTGTCCCTGTCGCCGCCGCAGCCGAAAAGCACAACGACTCTGCCTGTGGCGACTTCCTTCATGGACTTAATTACGTTTTCAAGTGCGTCAGGCGTATGTGCATAGTCAATCAGAATGGTAAAATCGCTCGGCGTCGGAACAAGCTCCACTCGTCCCTTAACTCCCTTCGCCGTCTTGAGCGAATCACAGATCTCACCGAGAGGCAGTTCGAGCAGAAGGCAGGCGGAAATTACCGACATTGCATTGTAAACCGAGAACTTCCCTGGTATATCCATGCTCACTCTTTCAAGGCTGTTCATGGCCAGAGCACAGAATTTGACGCTTGAGGGTGAAAGCCTAATGTCCTTGGCAACTAAGTCCGCCTCGAGCTTTGTTTCGGAATAGGTGAAAACGGGACACTTTGCGCGCTGCGCCATATATCCGCCCCATTCGTCGTCTATGTTAATCGCCGCTTTGCGGCAGCGTTCAAAGAGCAGTGCCTTTGCCCCCGCGTATTCCTCCATGGTATTGTGAAAATCAAGATGGTCCTGCGTCAGATTTGTGAAGACCGCGACATCAAAGTTAAGTCCCGCCACTCGCTCCAGCACAAGTGAGTGTGAGGACACTTCCATAATTACATATTTGCAGCCCTCGTCCGCCATCAGCTTAAAGAGTTTTTGAAGTTCGTATGACTCGGGAGTTGTACGCTCCGTCGGCAGCACCTTTTCGCCTATCATGTTCTGGTTCGTACCTATTAGGCCGGTCATTTCTCCGGTGCAGGTTTCCAAAACGTGCTTTATCAGTATGGTAGTCGTTGTTTTTCCGTTTGTGCCGGTTACGCCCACGAGCTTCATTTTCGAGGCGGGATCCCCAAAATAGTTTCTCGAAGCAATCGCAAGTGCCTGTCGGGAGTTTTTAACCAAAACAAAGGGGATGTTTTCTTTCGGCTTTTCCTCGCAGAGAATGACGGACGCTCCTGCCGAAACGGCGGCACCGATGAATTTATGACCGTCGCTTTCAAAGCCTCTGATTGCGACAAACAAATCATCCTTATTCGTTTTGCGCGAGTCATAGCTTATATCACCGATTTCGGTGTTCAAATCGGCGCATAATTCAATTACATCAATTTCTGAAAGCAGCTGTTTGAGTTTCATATTAACCCCCACCCGAGTCTGTATCTTGAACTGTGTTTACGTCAGTATCGACCCAGATTGCTCGTATCCGCAACGGTCAGTTCTACGACCGTACCATGTGCCACCGATGTTCCGGCAGCTATGCTCTGGCTCGTTACAACAACGGAGGTTGAACTGGTTATCGGTCCCGAAGCTCTGACGTAAAGCGCATAAGAGCCCATGTTCTGTCTTGCGATACTGTAAGTCATACCTGTTAAGTCAGGCATAATTTCCATTTCTTCTGAAGGCGTGGCGTCGCAGTAGATGAGCACCTGACTTCCGGCGGCAATCACACTGTTTGCGGCGGGTATCTGCGCGGTGACGGTTGTGCCTGTGCCGATAATTCTGGCTGTCAGTCCGCTTGCTTCAATCTTAGTTAAGGCCTCTGAGGAGCTCATGCCCTTAATATAGGGTACGGTCTTGTCGACTATTGTCAGTTCCTCCGCAGTGTACTGAGGCTGATAGCCCATGTAAGGAAGTATATCGGCAAACATCTTGCCGACTGTCGGAGCGCCCATCTGTCCGCCGCTGATATAAATGCCGGTGCTGTTGCTCGGCGTATCCAAAATGACTAGGAGAGCAATCTCGGGATTGTCAATGGGCGCGACTCCGATAAAGGAAACATAGTATTCCTTGTCGCCGCCCGCGACATCCTGAGCCACCTTTTCACTCGTTCCGGTTTTTCCGCCGATGCGATAGCCCGCGACGTAGGCGTTTTTGCCCGTACCTTCTGTCTTGTCGCCGACAACCTGTTCAAGCAGGGAGCAGACAAGCTTGCTCGTATCCTCGCTTATCACCTGACGGACAACGGTAGGCTCTGTTTTTGTCGCCGAGCTGCCGTCGGCATTAAGAGTTTCCTTGACAATATAGGGCTTCATAAGATATCCGCCGTTGGTACAGGCTGAAACCGCGGTTATGAGCTGCAGCGGAGTGATGTTGAAGGTCTGCCCGAAGGAGGCCGCCGCCAACTCCGATTTGTCATTGGGGTTTGTAAATTTGTTTCTTGACCACCAGATACTTCCGCTCTCTCCGCCGAGATCAATGCCGGTTTCTCCCGAAAGCTGCGCGTCCGGGTCAGACGAGGAATTGAAGAACCCGAAAGCCTCGCAGTAATCATAGAATTTTTCGGCGCCGACTTTCTGTCCTATCTGAACGAAAGCGACGTTGCAGGAGTGCTGAAGTGCCTGTGTCAGAGTCTGTGAGCCGTGTCCTCCCGCTTTCCAGCAATTTACCGGTTCGGTTCTGCCCACAACATCAATCGAGCCGCCGCAGTAAAAACTGTCGCTTGTTTTGACAACGCCTTCGTTGAGCGCCATTGAAAGCGTGATGATTTTGAACGTCGAGCCCGGTTCGTAGGTATCGCTAAGGGCCTTGTTGCGCCACTGAAGAAGCTGCGCTTTGACCAGAAGCTCCTGCTTCTTTGCTTCGTCGGGTTCGGCATCTATTATCGCCTTGGCATCGTCATCAACAATCTGATAGTTATTCAAATCGAAATTTCCGAGGCTCGCCATCGCGAGAATTTCTCCCGTGTTTACATTCATCGCAATTGCACAGGCGCCGTTTTGAACATCGTAATCGCGAACTGCCTGCTCAAGGTGCTTTTCAACGTAATACTGAATGGTCGAGTCAATCGTCAGAACAACATCCTGTCCGTCCTGGGCATCGTAGTAATCCTCAAAATTGGTGAAAAGCATATCGGTTCCCGCGGCATTTTTGGCTCTGACTATTCTCCCGTTAACACCGGTGAGAATATCGTTATCGTAGGCTTCAACTCCGGAAAGCCCCGTGTTGTCTGTTCCCACAAAGCCGATTACCTGCGCCGCCAGACTGCTGTAAGGATAATACCTCTTGCTGTCTTCCTCTATTTTGACGCCTTTTAGGTCGTATTTGTTCTTAAATTCCCGAACCTTGTCGGAAACCTCCGGCTCGACCTTGCGCGAAATTGTCTGGTACCACGACTTTGTGTTTGCGGCCTTTGCCATAATCGAATCATAGTCCACGCCAAGAATTTCGGACAGTCCCTGCGCTATGAGAGCAGGGTCCTCCTCGTAAATTTTTATCTCGGCGGGGCTGATGTAAATGTTATCGACGCTCGCACTCATGGCGAGTATTTTTTTGTTGGTATCGTAAATTGTTCCGCGGGCGGCGGTGACGGTTGTTTCCCGCACCTGCTGCTCAATTGCGGCCGTTTCATAGAAATCATGGTCCATAATCTGGAGTTTAAACAGCCTTATTCCCAATACCGCAAAAGCAACTATGCCGCACACTATCATAAGAAAAAGTGTGCGGCGAAGCATCATGGCATTGGGAGTTTCACGGGAAGCTTTATTTTGTTTTCTATCCGGCATGTTTCTCCCCTCCATCAGCCTCATAAGTTATCTGTTCCTAGAATAATACTCGACTAGCTACTTGAAATATTCCGAGATTGACGCGAGGAAATCAAAAACTCTGTCGCCAAAGCCGCTGTCGCTGCCGGTTTCGGTTATAATAACCGCCTTATTCGGAACGGTGCTTTCAAGATAGAACACCTGCTCATCTCTCGGTCTTTGCATACCGAGCTGCGTTGTGGCGTACTCTTCTATTTCGGTGAGGTTAAACGCCTTCTCGTAATTTATAAGCAGCCTGTTTTGTGCAACATTAAGATCTGTCAGCTGCGTTTCAAGCTGGGCCGAGGAATCGGTGATTTCGGTAAGCTGAATTTTCGCCATTAGGGAGAAAATTACCAGAATCGCGGCGCAAACATAACCGATTATCGCAGTCGGTGCGACATGCTGCTGGGTTTTGACCTTAACTGCCGCCGCAGCTCTTTCTCTGATTGACGGAGGAGCGGGAATTATAACCTGTCTTTCGACCGGTCTGGCTGCTTTCTCACGATATGTATCAGCTCTGCCGTAATCATAAGCAAGACTGCCATAAACTGTATTTGCGCTTATTTTCGTGTTTTTTGACGCAACAGCCATTTATTCTCCCCCTTTCGCAATCATTTAAACCACTGATTTTAAACTCTTTCAGCTACCCGAAGCTTGGCGCTCCTCGATCTGGGGTTTTCTTCAATTTCCGCATCCTGCGGAATGAAGGGCTTTCTGGAAACGCTCCTGAGCGTTTGGACAAACCCGCAGTTGCAAACAGGAAAGTCTCTCGGACAGGTGCAGCCGTTTTCTCTTGAGGCAATGGAGTTTTTAACTATCCTGTCCTCCAGCGAGTGAAAGGAGATGACCGCAAGCCGCCCCCCGCTTTTAAGCCTGTCAGCCGCGGTTGAAAGAACCTCCGAAACTGCCTCCAGTTCATCGTTCACGGCAATGCGAATTGCCTGAAATGTTCTTTTTGCCGGATGCTGCTTTTCTCGAAGAGCCTGTGCCGGCATCGCGCTTTTTATGATGTCCACCAACTGAAGGGTGGTTTCAATTTTCTTTATTTCTCTGTTTCGCACGATTGCTTCGGCTATTCGCGGAGCGTAGCGTTCCTCGCCGAAATCGTACAAAATTCGCTTAATCCGCTCCGTCGACCATGTATTGACAATATCCGCCGCAGTGAAAGAGTCATTTTGATCCATACGCATATCGAGCGGTGCGTCCGCCATATAGGAAAAGCCTCTGTCTGTTTCGTCAAGTTGGGGGCTTGATACCCCAAGATCGAAAAGCATGCCGTCAACCTTGTCAATATTCAGGTCGCTCAGTATCGCGTCCATATCGCGGAAATTTCCGTGAACGAGAGTTATTCGGTCCATAAGCGGTTCAAGGCGGAGTACCGCACGCTCGAGCGCTTTTGCGTCGCGGTCTATAGCGATAAGCCGTCCTGTATTGAGGCGTCTTGCAATTTCAAATGAATGTCCTCCCATGCCCAACGTTGCGTCAACATAAATTCCGTTCGGCTTTATGTTAAGACTTTCTATGCATTCGTTAAGCATAACAGAATAGTGTGTGTATTCCACTAAAACTCCAGCTCCTCCATAACGGCCGCAATGTTTTCCGGTGTGGTTTCGACGGCGTTGACAGCCTCCCAGCTGTCGCTGTCCCAAAACTCCGCGTGGTTGTTGCTGCCAACAACCGTTACATTCTTGGTAAGACCCGCGAAATCGCGAAGATTCTGCGGAATAAGTATTCTTCCCTGAGCGTCAAGCTCGCACTTTGCGGCATAGGCAAAGAGGGGACGCATCTTTCTCTGTTTAACATAGGGCATGGAGTTCACTTTCTCTGAAAAGCTCTCCCAGCTTTCGGAGGAATAGGCGGAAAGACATTTGTCCATGGATAGGGTGACATAAAAGACATTACCCAAATCCTCGCGCAGACGTGCGGGAATAGATAAGCGCCCCTTTGAGTCCAAAGTGTGCTGATATTCACCTGTCACGCTTTTTCCCTCCCCTCAAAACTCTTTTACGAAAACCAATTCTGCCCATTGTTCAGTTGTTTAGTGGGATTTATCAACATTTTGTTCCACTTCTACCCACCCGAGTGCCCCCATTATAACTGTGCATAAATAAAAAAGCAAGAGCAAAAAATGTCATTTTTTCTTGCTATTTTGTGCTTTTTAATGGCTTTTTTCCTCTCAAACACTAGAACTTGTATAATAATATTGTTTACATAAGTTTTATTTCCCAGATATAGAAAAAGCGCTTGAGAAAAAAAATTTTTCCTCAAGCGCTTTTTTTAAACTTTTTTAATTATTCTTCGGAAAGAGCGTCCGTCTCGTCGATTTTCGAGCCGGAAACCGGTGTCGAAGAGCGGTTTACGGCAAGATTGCGGAAGCGCGAGCGCGACTGTTTGACCTCGCTCAGCGCGGCGGCAACCGCCTCCTCGGTACGTCTGAGTGCGTCGTCGACATATTCGTTCGCGGCACGCACGAGCTCTCTCGATTTGGCCTCCGAGTTAGAAATTATCTCGTTTGCATGAGCTTTGGCGATACGCGTAATCTCCTGCTCCTCAACAAGACGCCTTGCCTGATCCTCAGCGGCCTTGCGGATTGCCTCCGCCTCGCGCTTTGCATTTCCGACAAATTCGTCGCGTGCGGAAATAAGGCGCTTTGCTTCGGCGAGCTCAATCGGGAGCTGGGCTCTGATTTCGTCAAGAAGGTTTAATACGTTTTCACGGTTTATCATGCATTTGTCTTTACCAAGCGGAACGCTCCAAGCATCCGCAACGGTATTGTAAAGGACTTCCAGTAATTCGGTTACTTCGTTTTCCATCTCGATGTCCAAATCTTTACCTCCCATTAAGAGTTTTATTAACTATTTCATCCGCAACGACTTTCGGTACATAGTCCGATAAATCTGCGCCGTATAGTGCAAGCTGTCTGACCGCCGTGGAGCTGACATAAGTATATTCGAGCTTCGCCGTTATAAAAAAGGTCTCAAGCAGGGGGTTGAGCTTTTTATTGAATACAGCCATCGTGGTTTCGTACTCATAGTCAATATGGTTTCGCAGCCCCTTTATGATAACCGGGTTTTCGTATTGCTTCGCGAAATCAGCCAAAAGTTCTATGGAGGAGGTCACCTCGACGTTCGGAAGCTCAGCAACCACTTTCTTTATCAGGTCGACGCGCTCGTCGATATCGAAAAAGGGAGATTTTTCTATGTTCATGACAACGCTGACTACAAGCTTGTCGAAAATTTTTGAAGCTCTTGTGATGATGTCAAGATGTCCCAATGTGATGGGGTCGAAAGTTCCGGGGTAGATAGCGGTAATCATCTGGATAAATCCTTTCCTTTCGGTGACGGGTCGCTCTTACACTTTTTTGCCGCAGATTGTCAGCTTAACTTTTCCGTATTTGTATTCGCGGCCGACATAATACGGCTCATTCATGGGAGAAATGACGGTATCAAGCTTAGTCTCGCAAATAATTATACCACCTTCTGACAATATGTCAAACTGAATAATTTTACGCTGGACCGTATCCATCAACCCACTTTGGTACGGAGGGTCAAGAAAAATTAAATCAAACTTCCCACAATGTCCGAGAAAGTTGACGGCGTTTTCTCTGACGACTTCGCCTGTCAGCTTGCAGTGATCAAGGTTTGAACGAACAAGTTTAACGGCTTCATTGCTCTCATCGACAAAGACAACGCTTTTTGCGCCGCGGCTCAGGGCCTCGATTCCGAGCTGACCGGTACCCGCAAAAAGGTCAAGCACGCGCCTGCCCTCGATGTCAAACTGCACAATGCTGAACATCGCTTCCTTAACCATGTCCGTTGTGGGGCGAATCTCCATATCCTTCGGTTCGTTTAGCTTGCGTCCCCGCGCGACTCCCGTTATAACTCTCATCCCTAATCCTCCCTGTCGGCGGCGCTTGCCGCCTCTTCCGTATCTTTTTCTTCGCTGTGAAAGTGCTCAAACACGGCCTTAGCCGTATTCTTCGGAACAACTGCGTTAAGCTCGTCAAACGACGCGGCTTTAATTGCTTTAATCGTTTTAAAATGCCTTAAAAGCTCGTTTCTGCGCGCCTGCCCCACACCCTTAATATCCTCAAGCTGCGAGCCGATAGTCGCGCTGCGCAGACTGCGGTGGTACTCAATGGCAAACCTGTGCGTTTCCTCCTGAATGGTGCCGATAAGGGCAAACACAGCGGGATTTCCCGTTATTCCGACCTCCTCGCCGCTTGAATAAATCAATGCGCGTGTCCGATGTCGGTCATCCTTTACCATGCCCAGAATCGGCAGGGAAATATTCATTTCTTTCAGTACTTTTTCCGCAATCCCCGCGTGAACCGCCCCGCCGTCAATCAGCAGAAGGTCCGGCAGCTCGGAAAACGAGCTGTCTCCCTCCAAGAACCTGCTGAATCTTCGGGTCAAAACCTCGCGCATACTGCCGAAATCGTCCTGCGAGGAAAGCTCTTTTATCTTAAACTTTCTGTAGTCGCGCTTGAGCGGTTTTCCGTTGAGGAAAACGGTCATTGAGGCGACTATGCCGAAATTTCCCGTGTTTGAAATGTCGAAGGCCTCAATGCGCTTGGGCAGCACGTCGAGCTTAAGCGTATCCTGCAGCCACTCAAGAGTTTTTAGTCTGCGCTCAGCAGCCGTGGTAAAACGCATACATTCCTCTTTTGCGTTAAGCATCGCCTTTTCGACCAGAAACCGCTTTTCACCTCTTTGCGGAACTTCTATATAAACTCTGTGTCCGGAGGCCTCGGTCAACAGCTGTTCAATTTCCTTTAAGTCCTCGGTTTCAAAGGGGAGCAGCAGTGTTTTCGGCCACGCTCCGCGAATTGCGTAATATTGCCGCACAAGCTCGGAAACCGCCTCCGCATCACTTTCCAGCGGCTCGTCCATCAGCTCAAAATCCTTATCGACAAGGTTCTCCCCCGAATAATGCAAAACGGAAAAGCTGGATTTCGCGCCTCTGAAAAAGCCGACGGCGTCCGTATCGGAGCCGACCGCGCCGATGACCGCCTGACGGTTATTAAGCCCCTCGATAGCCTGAAGTCTGTCGCGCAGCTGCGCCGCCGTTTCAAAGCGAAGCTCATCGGAAGCCTTGAGCATTTCGCGCTCCAGCTCCGCCTTCAGCTCCGCTGACTTGCCGTTTAATATCATCTCGGCGTCGCGCACACGGGTTCTGTATTCCTCCATACCCGCCTTCCCCGCGCAGTAGCCGGGGCAGTTTCCCAAATGAAAATTAAGGCAGGGTCTGCTTTTCCCGAAATCACGCGGAAACTTCTTTCCGCAGCTTGGCAGCTGCATTGCCTTGCAGACCGTATCGATAATACTATGCGTAAGTCCTCTGCCGCCGAAGGGTCCGAAGTATTTTGCGCCGTCGTCCGCGATTTTGTTTGTAATTGTGAAGCGAGGGCACTCGCTTTTTACGTCGAGCCTTATAAACGGATAGGCCTTGTCGTCTCGAAGCAAAATGTTGTAGTGCGGCTGATGTCGCTTAATCAGCGAGTTTTCCAGAACCAGCGCCTCGAACTCGGAGGCGGCGACTATAACATTGAAGTCGTGCACCTTTTCAACCATTGCGGAGGTTTTCGGCTCATGCTCGCCGCGAAAATAGCTGGTTACGCGGTTTTTCAGCGCCTTTGCCTTGCCGACGTAGATGACCTCGCCCTTGTCGTCAAGCATGAGGTAGACCCCGGGCAGAAGCGGAAGGCGGTTTGCCTTTTCTCTTAATTCATCTGTACGCAAACTGTCACCCCCCAGCGAAAACCAATATTCACATACTGATAAAAGGACAAATATGTCTTTTCCTAATATTCCATTATTATTGCAGTCAGTCAAGATATTTATTGCTCCGTGCCGTAAATGGGTGGTTTTCCCTCCACGCGTAGAAGAACGCTCGGCTGCGGAAAACCAAAAAATGGGGCGCGCCAAAAGCACGCCCCAGTTTATTCGGTTAAAATTACTCGGAGAAATCGGAGGCAATAAGGGCGGCAAGCGTATTGAGCGCTTCCTTTTCATCGCTTCCGTCGGCAACGAGGTTTACCGAGGTTCCTTTTACAATACCGAGTGACAGTACTCCCAAAAGGCTCTTGGCGTTGACCTTGCGGTCTTCCTTCTCGATCCAAATACTGCTTTTGAACTCATTCGCCTTTTGAATGAAAAATGTTGCGGGTCTGGCGTGCAGACCGACCTGGTTGTTGATGGTTACTTCTCTAGTAAGCATTATCGTCACTCCTTATGTTATGACAAAATGGCATATCTCCACATGTTTCCTTCGTGCATTTTATCAAGAAAATATCGCTTCGTCAATCGATTTTACTCATTTTGTAAGTTTGCACAGGGATAATATTCTCTTTACCTCGGTTTTACCCCAGTTCCACTATGGTAACGCCTGTTTCTCCCTCTCCGAATCGCCCCAGACGGAAGGATTTAACAGACTTGTTTAGCTTAAGGCTTTGTGCAACCGCGGCTCGAAGTGCTCCTGTTCCCTTACCGTGAATTATTGTCACCTTCTCCAGCCTTCCTAAAACGGCGCTGTCGACATATCTTTCGAGTACGGGTATCGCCTCGTCTATCATCATTCCGCGCAAATCGAGCTCCGAGCTAGCGGACATAGTACGAAGAGTTGCACCGCTTTGTTGGGAAATGGGCGGCTTCTCCTTTACGTTCTGATTCTCCAGAAGGTAAACTTCATCCTCCCTTGCCGTAACTTTCATAATGCCCGCCTGAAGCGTAAGGGCTCTGTCATCGGAGATGGCGAGCACGCTCGCCTTAACACCCATTGATATGATTTCAACCGTGTCGCCGACCCTGACCGGACGAGAGGATACCTTGGGCTGCTCGGTTTCCTGTTGACGGCTCATAAGGCGCTCGTTTGCCTCGTTAAGACTTCGTCGAAGCTCGGCACGGGCTTCATTTTCACGAATGTGGTCATATTCCTTGTTTTGGCGTTTGCGCATTTCGTCAAGCTCACTCATGGTTCGCTCCGCAGTTCTTCTCGCGTCGTCAAGAATACGCTCCGCCTCGCGTCTTACCTTTTCGTCGGCCTTTTCAAGGCGCACCGAGAGCTCGCGGCGAAGCATCTCGGCCTTTTTGGCCTGTTCCCCCGCCTCACGTAGCTTCTTTTCGGCTTCGTCCCTGTCTTTTTCAAGCAGCTGCCTTTGCTTCTCTAGCTTCTCGATGGTTTCCTCGAAGCTGGCGCTCGAGGAGCTTACCCTGCCCCTCGCGTCATCAATTACAGCGTGCGGCAGTCCCAGTCTTTCGCTGATGGCAAAGGCATTAGACTTGCCGGGTATTCCGATGAGCAGTCTGTAAGTCGGGCGCAGTGATTCCACATCAAACTCGCAGGAGGCATTCTGCACCCCGTCCGTTGTGGTGGCATAAATTTTAAGCTCCGCGTAATGCGTTGTCGCCGCCGTAACCGAGCCTTTTTTCCTCGCGCTTTCGATGATGGCAACGGCAAGCGCCGCGCCTTCAACCGGGTCTGTTCCCGCGCCGAGCTCATCAAAAAGGAGAAGGCTCTTGTCGTCGCACTCATCCAGTATTCTCACTATATTCGTCATGTGTGATGAAAATGTCGACAGCGACTGCTCGATGCTCTGCTCGTCGCCTATATCGGCGAGCACGCTGCGGAAAACAGGCACCATGCTCCCGTCCGCAGCAGGAATGTGCAGACCGCAGGCTGCCATTATACAAAGAAGCCCCAGCGTTTTGAGCGAAACCGTTTTTCCGCCCGTGTTCGGTCCCGTTATAACAAGAGTGTCAAACTCGTGTCCGAGCTCAATTGTGATGGGCACGGCGCTCTCCTTCGGCAGCAGGGGGTGGCGAGCTTTTCGGAGATAAACCCGTCCTTCCGAGATTACAGGCTCCTGACAGTCGAGCTTGTAGCTGAGCTTCGCCCTGGCAAAAATGCTGTCAAGCTCCACAAGGACGTTAAAGTCCCGAATGATATCGCTTGCGTGGTCGCCGCACTCGGCGGAAAGCTCCGCTAAAATGCGCTCAATTTCAAGCTTTTCCTTCGCGTGGAGCTCACGAAGCTCGTTATTTGCCTTGACCGCCGCCATCGGCTCGATAAAAAGCGTGGCGCCGCTTGAGGAAACGTCGTGAACGAGCCCCGGAATACTGCTCTTGTGGTCGGCCTTCACGGGCACGACATAGCGGTCCGAGCGCGTGGTTATTATCGGCTCCTGAAGCGCTTTTGAAAAGGAGGGCGAGGAAATTATCTTTTGCAGAGCCTCGCGCACTCTGGCGGAGGCGGCTCTTATAAGGCGGCGAATTGTCGCCAAGTCCGCGCTCGCCCCATCCGCTATTTCTTCCTCTCCGATGATGGAGCCGGTTATTCTTTCCTCGAGATATTTGTTCGCCATGAGGGAGGAAAAAAGAAAGTCAATGTCGCTCCTGCCGCAGCTCTCGCCGCCGGCGTAGGCCCGAACCGTCCTCGCGGACTGTAAAACGCCAGCAATATCCAGAAGCTCACGCGTGTTGAGCATTCCGCCGATGCCCGCTCTCGAAAGGGAGGAGCGCACGTCGCGCACTCCGCCGAAGGAGGGGCTGCCCTTGAGCACCATCATCGCCTTTGCAGCGCTCGTTTCCCCAAGTCTTCTTTTAACCTCATATTCGCTGTCCGCAGGTCGCAGGTAAAGGACGGCTTCCTTGGCGGGAAGGCTGACCGCCTCCTTTGAAAGAAGCTCCAAAACCGCAGGCAGCTCAAGTGTTTTTATCGATTTTTCGTATAGCTGTGTCATATTTATCTCCGTGGTATGGGTAATTGATGATTCTCTGTTGTCATTTCACTTGCCGCCAATAATCAAGCGCGGAAAATCTGCGCTCAAGCTGCGCCAGAACATAGGCCTCGCAGACGGTGTAAAGCCGCTTTGCCGCCTTGTCATCCAATGAAAATGAGAAGATTTTTTTGCTTTCCGCGCCCGAGATGTGCCTCATCGCGGCAAGGGAAGCTTCGCATAGCGGAAAGGTTTCGCCGTACTCTAAGTTTCTGCATTTTCCGCAGAGAACTGTTCCGCCGAGCGTACTGAAAACGGGGCTGTCCATTTCCTCTTTTCCGCAAACGGGACAGCAGTCCAAAGCGGGCTCGTAGCCCGAAAGGCACATAAGGCGAAGCTCAAAGACGGCCTTTATGTGCTCGGGAGCGTACAAACCGCTTCCAAGAGCAAAAAGGCTGTTAAGCCCGAGCCGCAAAACCTCGGGATTCGGGCTGTCCTCGTCGGCAACCGCCTCCAAAAGCTCCGCGAAATAGGTTCCGAGCGCCAGAAGCGCGATATCCTCACGCAGTCCCAGAAACTGTTCAACGGTCTGCGCCTCGTCAACAAACCATTTCCCGCGGTTTTCGAAAAGCGTCATCTCCGAAAAAGTCAAAAACTGACACGCAGCGGCAATTTTGCTGCCCCTGCGCATAACGCCTCTGGCGGAAACGGTCAGCTTCCCCTCATCCTCGGTGAGCACGGTGAGAATTTTATCCGCTTCCTTATATTTTACCTCTCGAAGAACAAGCGCTCTGGTTGTTTTGAACATATTATGTAAACCTCGGCCGCATCGGCTCGTGATTTTATATTATTCATTTTTTCGTATTCCCATAAGGGTGAGAAAAACGACCTGCCATGCCCGCGTTGCAAAGCTGTGACGCTTCGCTTGCAGGCAATTCTTCACGAGCCGACGCGGCAACCCTCAAAAACGGACTCGGGGTTTTTCACCCGTTCCGCCAAAAGCGAGTGTGTCCCGGGGTGGAATCTCGGGCTTATTCTTTTTTTCTTTCAAAGCCGACCTGTACAAAAGATAACAGAACGGTTCGCCCGTTTCGCAAAACATTCCCCAAAGACCGGAGTCCTTCATAAAGACTTCACCTCGCTGGACTTATTATGTCCCGTGCTTCGTCCGTTATGAGAAGAATTGTTCGGTAATTTTTACTCGTTTTTTTAATTTGTGAGAATACACTTCTTTGTTTTTCAGTCCCTGTAACCGAAATTCCTGAGAAGATTGTCGCTGTCGCGCCAGTTGTCCTTAACCTTCACCCAGGTCTGTAAAAACACCTTCGTGCCCATGAATTTCTCGATGTCAACTCGAGCCGCAGCCCCGATTTTCTTGAGCATTTCGCCGTTTTTCCCGATTATTATGCCTTTGTGGCTCGCCTTTTCGCAATAAATCGTGACGTCGAGGTCGATTATCTCGGTATCCTCGCGCTCGGAAAACTTCGTAACGACAACAGCCGTGCCGTGGGGAATTTCCTTTTCAAGGCAGTTCAGCAGCTTTTCGCGCACTATTTCGGCGCAGACCTGTCTTTCCGGCTGATCCGTCACAGCGTCCTCGGGGAAAAGCTTGGGGCCGGGCGCGGCGTATTTTTCGAGCTGGCTCAGCAGCTCGTCCGTGTTCTCGTGCTTTTTTGCGCTTATCGGAATCACCGCGTCAAAATCACAGAGAGCGGAATAAACGGCGATTACGGCGAGAAGCTGCTCCTTTTGCACGGTATCGATTTTATTTATGACCAGAACGGCAGGACATTTGCTCTGCTTGATTTTTTCGATAAGCTCCAGTTCCTGCGGTCCGGCCGAGGCAATCGGTTCGACCATCAGGACAATCGCGTCCACATCGGCAACACTCTCGTTTACGACCTTAACCATGTAGTCGCCGAGCTTGGTTCTCGCCTTGTGAAAGCCCGGGGTATCGAGCAGCACTATCTGTGTGTCGCCGTGGTTAATGATGGCGCAGATACGGTTTCTTGTGGTCTGGGGTTTATTTGATACAATAGCGATTTTTTCCCCGACCAGCGTATTGGTAAGCGTGGATTTCCCGACATTGGGACGGCCCACAACGGTAATCATAGCCGACTTTGTTTTATAATCGTTGACCGCTTCTTTTTTGCTCATTTCGTTTCTCTCTTTCTGCCCCGAACAAATAAAATAAGGGGTATCAGCGTAAGTATTATCAGTATCGATATTAGAGTTTGCGCTTTAAAAAACTTAAGCGCCGCGTCAAAGCTTTGTGCGTTAAAAAACACGATTCCGCCAACAACGGCGGAGATTAAAGCCGCGCCGAGCACAGCGCCCGCTGAGGCGTCCTTGGCTATCCCGATGCCCTCGCACTTTTCGGGATGAACAGCATCGCTTAAACTCTCTAAGGCTGTGTTGAGGCACTCCAGCGCCGTCACAAGCCCTATGCAAATCAGTACCGCCGCCCATTCGGATTTTGAAATATGCGTAACAAGCCCCGCTAAAACCACATAGAACGCAAAGCAAAGGTGCACGCGCATATTGCGCTGCGTTCTAACCGTTTCGAAAAAACCGTGAAAAGCGTATATAAAACTTTTCATTCTTCCCTCACGCCCTCAATACGAGCCATAATTTCCTTCTCGCGCTCGCGCATAACGCGCTTTCCCTCGCCCTCGTCGACATGGTCATAACCTAGAAGGTGCAAAACGCTGTGGACAGTCAGGTACTGAATTTCGCGCTTCGTGCCGTGTCCGAACTCCTCTCCCTGAGAGGAGGCGCGCTCGAGCGAGAGCGCCATATCGCCCAGCACAGCTCGTCCCGTTTTCGGATTTCGCTCCGCAAGCTCCGGAGCAAAGCCGCCCGCGGCAAACTCATTTGCCGGAAAGGAGAGCACGTCCGTCGCGCTGTCCACATTCCGAAATTCCTTATTGAGCCTGTGAATGCCCTCGTCGTCGGTCAGTAAAACGCTAACCTCACAGGGGACCTCAATTTTCTCGGCCAAAAGCGCGGCATTAAGCGCCCTGACAATTAAAAGCCTTGCCGAGAGCTGACCCAAACCGCGCTTTTCACGGGTAAGGTAAACTTTATGCTTCATTGGTCTTTCCTCTTGTAGGTTTTTTGTGCCGTGTTTTTGGCGGGCGCCGCTTTCGGTGCGGGCTGGGCGCGCTTCTTATCCAGCTCCTCGTAGGCCTTTATTATCCTCTGAACAAGAACATGACGGACAACATCCGCGCCTGTCAGCATACAAATTTTAATGTCCTCAAGGCCCTTAAGAACCTTCATGGCCTCCTTAAGTCCGCTCGGCTTGTCCCCCGGAAGGTCAATCTGCGTGATGTCGCCCGTGACGACGACCTTTGAGCCGAAGCCGATTCTGGTTAAAAACATCTTCATCTGCTCGGGCGTGGTATTCTGCGCCTCGTCAAGGATTATAAAGCTGTCGTCAAGTGTTCTGCCGCGCATATAGGCGAGGGGCGCAACCTCGATATTGCCGCGCTCAAGGTACTTGTTGTAGGTTTCCGTGCCGAGCATATCGAAAAGCGCGTCGTAAAGGGGGCGCAGATAGGGGTCAACCTTGCTCTGCAAATCACCCGGCAGAAAGCCGAGCCGTTCCCCCGCCTCAACAGCGGGTCGGGTCAGGATAATGCGGTTGACCTCTTTATTTCTGAAGGAGGCGACGGCGGCGGCTACCGCGAGGTAGGTCTTGCCCGTTCCCGCCGGACCAACGCCGAGCGTTATCGTGTTTTTTGCAATTGCGTCCACGTATTCCTTCTGCCCGATGGTTTTTGCCTTTACCGGCTTGCCCTTGCTTGTTATACAGATAACATCGCCCGCTATCTTGTCAATCTGGCTCTCGGCGCCCTCCCGCACGAGCTTGATGATGTATCGCACGTTCTGCTCGTCGATGTTTTCACCGCGCGCGGCAAGGGACAGTAGCCCCGATATTGCCTTTTCCGCGTACATCACGTTTTCCGCTTCGCCCGTTATATGAAGCTCGGCCTCCCTGTCGATTACCTTGACGGCAAGCTCGGTTTCGATAATGTGTATGTTTCTGTCAAATGAGCCGAAAACGCTGATTATCTGCTCCATTCGGTCAACCGGCATAATTCTTTCAATCATCTTTGTTTCGTTCCTCTCCGGCGGCCAAAGCCGCGTTTATCTCCTCCGCGGTCATTTTTTCTTCCGCGGCAATATTCGTTCTGCACTCGGCACGGAGCGTTCCGACGGCAAAGCCGTCAATGACGCTGAAGGTAAATTCGGCGCTTATTATTTCGCCGTCCTCGCCGATTTTGGATCTCAGTTCTTTGTTTGCCCGCGCCTCCAGCAGCGCCCTTGCCGTTTCTTCCGAAACGCTTGCGGTTTCAAGCTCATAAAAGCGCGACTTCTCGGTCACAAGCGCGATGGGAAGCTCAAAAAAGCCTTTAATGCCGAGCGTTTGTTTCCTCAAGATATTATCACAGTTCGTATCAAAAATTCTACTGTTACGGTAAAAATTTATGCGATTGCCGAAGGCAATGAGCGCAAATCTGCGTTTCACCTCCCCCGAATACACTTTTTCATTGTATTCAAGCGGCATTACGGCGCAAATTTCATACCAAGTCCGCGCTATTACGCTGCCCTCGGCGTGCATGAGCTCCGTTTTATTGAAGGAACTCGGAACCGCGCCGTCAATCAGTGTATCGTTTTCCGCCGCTGTCTGCCCCTTTTTATATAGCGGAAAGCCGCGCAGAACCTTCATCTGTTCTATTATACCCGGCTGCTCCGCAACAATTTTAATTGCCTCGTCCTCATCGAGAAGCTCCGGTATGTCTGTGCGCTCGCGAACCTCAATCAGCGCTCTCGACCCGAAAACGCTGACGCTGATCCACTTCAGCTCGGGAATTTTTATGAGTACGCGGCTTCTGATATTGTCGCTAGTGAAATTCGGAGAGAAACTTCCGATAAAAACTCCGCTGTCCTCAAGCGCGTTTAGTATCTCGATATCGCTCACGGTACTGTTGCCCTCAATATCTATTTTCCATATAAACAAAGAAGAGAAAACCAGCAGGATAAGAAAAACAACGGGCAGGCCCCAAAGCACATAGCGGTGTCTGAGCTTCTTTGCCTCGATAGGTAAGCCGCGTTTTTCCAAGATTTCAAGTTCACAGCCGCATTTTTCGGCAAAGCCCAGAACTGTCTGCGCCTTATTAAGTCTTGTGCGAAATATAAGGGTGTAATCGTCCTCGGGATAAGCGCCCCAGAACTCAAGCCCTTCCGCCGCGCAGCGGTCGATTATTCCGGTTGGCTCGACGCCGACTGCTTTTATCACGGCATAGCCCCTTGCCGTGTCAGAAAGTCTTTCCAAAGAACGCCCTCCCCTAGCAAAACTCTACCGCAACGATAATTCCGCGAATGACGAGCTCCGTTTTTGTCATCGCCGTCAGCTCCAAATCCTCGCCGCGAATTTGCAGCAGAATGTTTCTGCCCTTGATTTCAATCAGGTCTTGGGTATAGCTTTTTAGCCCGCCGTGATTTTCAATCTGTGCCTCACTCGCACCTGACAGAGTCACTCGGGGTACGCCCGGTACAAGCTCTGCGGGCAGTCTGCAGCGCTCGGTTATCGGGCGTTTGCGCACAGTTTTTTTCAACTGATTCACCACCTCAAATAAGTCTATGCGCAAAGAATCTGTTTTAGCAGTATTGCAATATAAGGAAAACGCGCCCTTATTTGCACATACAATATATCACTGCAAAGGAGGTGTTTTTTTGAAAGCGCGCGTTTCTTTTTTCATTTCGGTTTCACTGGCGCTATGCGCGTTGTTGGGGCTAATAATTTGTCCGACTGCCGCCGCAGGCGGGGCAAAAGCCGGTCTTCTGCTTTGTTCCGGAGTCATAATTCCTTCGCTTTTTCCCTTCGCTGTTCTGAGCAATGTCCTTATGGAGCTGGGTCTTCCGCAAAGACTCGGCAAAGTGTTCGCACCCGTTACAAAACGCCTGTTCGGAGTTTCCGGCACGGGGAGCACGGCATTTTTTCTCGGAATCGCGGGAGGCTACCCTCTTGGAGCGATTTCAGTTTCGGAGCTTTACGCAAAGGGAGTACTGCAAAAAAAAGAAGCCGAAAGGCTTCTCGGCTTCTGCAACAATTGCGGGCCCGCGTTTATTATCTCCGTTGCGGGAAGCGCGGTTTTCGGCAGTTTAAAAA
Source organism: Clostridia bacterium (assembly GCA_009929315.1). Classification (GTDB taxonomy): domain Bacteria; phylum Bacillota; class Clostridia; order Oscillospirales; family Oscillospiraceae; genus UBA2658. The sequence continues at coordinate 4,864 of SAAS01000003.1, read as the reverse complement.
TTGGTTATTTTCTCTACCTCGTCCATGTAATTGCGGCATTTCTAACGGGAATGCTTATGAGCGGAGGGCAAAGCGGGAGTGTAACTCCGACGCTTCCCTCAGGTTCATCCGGTATCTCCGAGGCTTTCACGGACAGCGTAAAGCGTGCCGCCGCCGCAATGGTAACAGTCTGTGGATTTGTCGTTTTTTTCAGCGTCCTTGTCGGACTTCTGGACGAAGCCGGTACTCTTTCCTCTCTCAGCGGCGCAATCTCCGTGTATTTAAAAACAGAGCTTCATTTCTCTCGCAGTTTGCTTACGGGCTTTTTGGAGCTGGGCACGGGAACAAGCTCACTTATCGGTCTTAGCGTGAGCGCCGTGAATCTCTCGCTCTGTTCGCTGATAATCGGCTGGGGCGGAGTATCGGTTCATGCGCAGGCGGCGGCGATAATAAGAGAGGGCGGACTATCCCCCGCTCGGCACACTTTCGGAAAGCTGCTTCACGGTGTTTTGTCCGCCCTCATTACATATTTCGCATACCCTCTGTTTTTTTAGGGTCGTTATTCGATATTCTCCTGCTCCCATTTGGCTACATCGACGCCGCCGTTATTGCAATAGTCGAAGTCAATGCCCATAATACTGTGGATATCCTCAAGACCCGTAACCATTGAATTATAAAGCGACTCGTTGATTACGCCGAGGTTGTTGCCGCTCTGATATTCCGCGATGGCCGATTGCAGGTTCCAGAGCCTGTATCGCCAATCTGAGCTGATACCGTAATCTGTAAGGTCCACCATAAACATCGGCGCGTAGTTCACATTTTTGAGATAGGTTTCACCCGTGTCGATGTTCTTCTGAACGTCGATGTTCAAAACCGCCGTAAGATTTGTATATTTGTCGTCCTGACAGGAAATATAGTTGCCGAGACAATACGCGATAAGCCCCGTTTTTTTATTTCCCTCATTATCCACGACATGGCGCAGTTCAACGGGCTCGGGAACATGACAGTGACCTCCGAGAATAATGTCAGCGCCCTCGGCAAAAAGGTAATCGGCAAGCTCCTTCTGGTAATCGACAGGCTCCGTGTAATACTCGTTGCCCCAATGCATCATGACGATAATCATGTCCGTATTTAGAGCGCGGGCAGCGGCCATGTCGGCATCAAGCTTGTCGTAGTCTATATCCTCGACTGTTGTGAGGTAGTCCTTCATAAAGATATTCGCAGAATATTCAAAGCCAGTAACCGGAATCGCGTTCGTACCGTAGGTAAAACTTAAAATTGCGAAGCTGACGCCGTTTATGTCCTTGACAAGGATTCCGTTGTTTTTATCCCGTTCCTCCTGAGTACGATAGGTTCCCACATGATCAAGCCCGTTCTGGTCGAGAACGTCCAGAGTGCGTATAAGCCCCTGCTGGAGGCTGTCCATGCAGTGGTTTGACGCGGTGTTAATCATGTCAAATCCAAAGCCCTTGAGGCTTGAAGCAAGTGACGCGGGGGACTTGAACATCGGGTAGCCGCTATAAGCCGTTGTGTCGGGAAAAGTGGTTTCCATGGTACACATTGCATAATCGGCGGCTGTAACAAAGCTGCCCGATCCGCCGAGAATCGAAACGTAATTATATGTTCCGTCCGCTTTTTTAGCTTCTTCGTTGATTCCCGAGTGAACAACAATGTCACCGCAGACCGCAAGCTTGACATTTGCAACATTTGTCGGCTCAGTATCTGTCGGCGTGGGTGTTGGTGTCGGAGTCGGAGTCGGTTCGGGGGTTGCCTGCGCGGCTATCAGAGCTTTTTCCTGCTCAACGTGCTGGCTGTAATTGAGATAAACAACAACTCCGAGTATTCCTATGAGAAGCACCAGAAAAATGCTCAGTATACCTTTCAGTATTTCTTTCATTTCGGATTCCTTTCGGTGAAAAAACTCAAACAATTATCGTGACGCAAAGAATTTGAATCTATATATTTTCGTATTCGTGTCGTACTCAAACGGCAAAGCCGCTATACCCGACCGAGCCTATTCTACCATAAGAAACGAAAAAATAAAGTGTAAATATGCCTGAATTTATGTTAAAATATTTTGATTATATAACTTCATACAGAATGCTCATGATTTATATCAATAAATTTCCCCACTATTTCGGAGGTCGCGATGGACGAGCTTGCCAAAAACCAAACATATACGGCGGAGATAACCGGCTATTCAAGCACGGGCGCGGGCGTCTGCCGTATCGCGGGGAGAGCCGTCTTTGTGGACAAGGCTCTTGTCGGCGAAGTCTGGGAACTACTGATTTTGAAAGTCACGTCCTCCGCCGTTTACGCAAAGGGATTATCTCTTATTAAGCCTTCCGACGAAAGAATTTCAAGCGCCTGTCCGATTTTCGGCAAGTGCGGCGGCTGTGATCTGATGCACATGAGCTACAAGGAAGAACTTCGTTTCAAGCTTGACAGAGTTAACGAGCTTTTCCGCCGCGTGGCAGGCCTGCCTTTTCACATCGAAGAAATCCTCGGCGCGGACGAGGGTGAAACTCTGCGCTACCGAAACAAAGCCATCTTCGCCGTCGGGCAGGACGAGCAAGGCAATGCGGTTACGGGCTTTTTCCGCGAACGCAGCCACAGTATAATCCCCGCTGACGACTGCCTTATCCAAACAGAGCTTTCCGTGCGTTGTGCGGCGGCATTGCGGCGTTTTATGGATGAAACGGGCACTGCCGCTTACGATGAAATCACGGGCAAGGGGCAAATTCGCAGTATTTTTATCCGCTGCAGCAAGCGAACTCCGCAGTCCGTCGCCTGCGTAGTTTCAGCACGCGGTCTTCATGAAAACACGCAGGAGCTGATTAACTGTCTGCGCCGGGATTGCCCCGAGCTTACGGGTATTGTTCTGTGCATTAACAAGTCAAAGGGCAACACGATACTTTCCGGCGACTTCCACACGCTTTGGGGCAGCGAAATTCTTGAGGACGAGCTGTGCGGCCTGCGCTTTAGAATTTCGCCGATGAGCTTTTATCAGATAAATCCTCCTCAGGCGGAAAAGCTTTATATGCGTGCGCTCGATTACGCAAGCGAGGGCGGTGCGGGCATCGTGCTCGACCTTTACTGCGGTGCCGGAACCATAAGCCTTTGTCTTGCACGGGGCGCAAAATTCGTCTACGGCGCCGAGATTGAGCCTTCCGCCATATTGAACGCGCGCCAGAATGCCGAGGCAAACGGAATAAAAAATGCCGAGTTTCTCCTCGGCGACGCGGGCGAAGCCGCAAAAAAGCTCTCACTTGCGGGAGTCAGTCCCGACACGGTTGTCGTGGATCCTCCGAGAAAAGGGCTTACCCTTGAACTGATTGACGAAATTGCGAAAATGTCACCCGAGAAAGTGGTCTATGTATCCTGTGACCCCGCAACGCTTTCGCGTGACCTCAAGCTTTTTTCCGAGCGCGGCTATCTGCCCAAAAAGGGCACCGCCGTCGACATGTTCCCCAGAACCTGCCACGTCGAGACGGTAGTTTTGATGACAAGGGTAGAAGGGTGAATGCACGGAAACCCCAGTAAATAAGCCATTTCTGTGGTTTTGAGGTTTTCGAATTGTACGCTCAGAACGTGATTTCTCCTGTACGAGGGAATCAGTCTATCGGGTCGGATTCCGTTAGCGAGAAGACAGGATTTAAAATAGGCTTTCACGACATGACAAGATAGAAGTTTTACGTTTTTGTGGCTTGGCGAGAGTACAGGATAGATGTTTTGCGTTTTGGCGTGTGCGTGGGAACAGGTCAGGAAGTTATAAAAAAGAATGGAAGGGCTAAGCCTTGAACATTAAATGGGACGCAAAAAAATATACGCAGGATTTTTCCTTCGTACATCAATATGGAAATGATTTAACGGAATTGATTGATAAAATGGATCAAACCACCGTGCTGGACTTGGGGTGCGGAAATGGTGCTTTGACACAAAAGCTTGCCGAGGAGGGAATGCTTGTACTCGGCATGGACGCCTCTGGCGATTTGCTGCAAATCGCCAAGGAAAAGCATCCCGGGCTTTCCTTTTTGGAAGGGGATGCAACAAATTTCACGTTGCCGGAACCGGTAGATGTTGTATTTTCCAATGCCGTGTTTCACTGGATCGAGCGAAAGAAACAGCCTGATTTACTGCAATGTGTCTATCGTTCGCTCAATCCAAACGGACAATTTGTTTTCGAATTCGGTGGACACGGGAACAACGCACTGATTCATGATGCGCTGAAAGCAGAATTCGAAAAACCCGGATTCTCTTATCAATTTCCCTTTTATTTTCCCACCATCGGCGAGTACTCTGCTTTGCTTGAACGGGCGGGCTTTAAAGTAACCTATGCCATATTGTTTGACAGGATGACGGAGCTGCAAGGGGAAAACGGTTTATCCGATTGGATTCATATGTTTATTAAAACTCCGTTTGAGAATATCTCTGAAGCCGCTCAGGAAGAAATTATAACGGAAACAGTTAAGAAGTTGCTAAACAAATTGTTTTATGATGATAAATGGCATGCTGATTATGTGAGAATTAGAATGAAAGCTGTTAAAGAATAATGTACTGTTAACCCAGATGCAAAACAAAGCAAGTCACCATACGTCAAATTCCGTATCATAATACTCCAGTTACGGGCTTTAGGGCCTTAAAAAGTTTCGACTTGTTTCCGAGAACGAATTAAACCGCGGAAATATTTCCGCGAACAGAAAATCTTAAGAAATGACTGTAGACGTATTCCCTAATACGAAAAATCAGCCAAACACATGCCCGGCATCAATATGATAACTCCATGCCACGTTGAGACGGTAGTATTGATGTCACGGGCTCATTGATGTGAATTTAAGCAGTTAAGATATTATCGTTTCGTGTCGGCAGTATGGGTTTACAGTTA
>SAAS01000103.1 GCA_009929315.1 Clostridia bacterium | reverse complement strand
AGGCAACAAGACCAAAATGACCCGCCAGCAGCAGAAGAAAGAAGAGAAGAAGTAACCTCTGATCTTCGGGAGCGCTTTTGAAAATGCTTGTGCGCCTCCTCTCAGAAAATCTAAAGCCATGAGAGAAATCATCTTTCGTGGCTTTCGTCGTTTGTGTTTCACGGATAATCACTCAAAGAGCTACTCCGTAAAATGTGGATTTGAATAATCTTTTACTTAGCGGGTATCGTAATCCCTTTCACCTTGTCCGCCGTATTGGTAACAGCTTCGGTTATCTTATCAGCTGCCTTATCCAGAGCTTCGCCTGTCTTCTCAACGGCTTGGTTCAAAGCTTCCTTAGTATCAGCTGCAGCTTCGTTCAAAGCGGATTTTGTATCGGCGGCGGCTTCGTTTAAAGCAGCTTTAGTATCGGCGGCGGCCCCGCTCAAAGCGGTCTTTGTCTTGTCGGCGACTTTGTCCAGAGCAGATGTTGTGTTAGTAGCTGCTTCGTTTGAAGCGGTTCCTGACTTTTGAATAGTCTGTTCCAGAGCTTCGACTGCTTCCTGTTGAGCTTTCACCTGATCCTGCGAGACAGTGGTCTGCCTGATTTGATCGGGGGCTGAGCTGCTGTCTTCTTTAGAACAAGCAGATGAGAAAGCCAAAACCAGTGCGCATACAACCGACACCGCAATAAGATTCATGTTTTTCATAATTGATACGTATCAATAATAGGTTACAGATAGGTCACGGATCAAACTGCCTGACCTTTCTGAAATATGGACCAAGATGTGTTGAAATTCAAATAAATTTAAAGATTTAACTGAAAGCCCGACTTTGCGTCGGGGAGAGAGGAAGCGATTTATTCCAATAAAGAAACGAAAATGAAGAATAGCTTAATTTGTTGATTTCACTGGCGAGGGCGGCAGCCTTCTCGCAGAAAAATCTAAAGCCACGAGAGAAATTCATCTTTCGTGGCTTTTGTAGTTTGCGTTTTACGGGCGAACTCTAAAAGAGTTTTCCGTAAAATATGGATTTAAATAAATCGATTACTTGGCGGGAGTAGTGGCCTCTTTCACCGCGGCTGCTGCATTGGTCACAGCTTCGGTCGTCTTTTCGGCGGCTTTGTCGATAGCGGCTGCTGCATCAGTAGCGGCTTTGTCCACAGTGGCTCCGGTTTTGTCAGCTGCCTTTTGGAGCTCAGTCTTCTGGGCTTCTGTGACGGCCGGCGTACCCTTGCTGTTGCTCTCTTCTTTAGAACAAGCAGATGAGAAAGCCAAAACCAGTGCGCACGCAACCGACAACACAATAAGATTCATATTCTTCATAATTAACACGTATCAATGACAGGTCACAGATTCAAACTGCCTGACCTTCCTGGAGTATGGACCCTGAGGCATTAAAATTCAAATAAAATTAACCATTTAATTTGAAAGTGGACTTTACGTTGGACAGAGTGGAAGCGATTTGTTCCAATAGTGAGGCGAAAATGAAGATGAAAAAGCTCAATTTATTGAAGACCCTGACGCTGGCCGCGGCTGCCTCTCTGGCCGTGAGTGCGCAGTCAGCACAACCTGTCGATACCCTGAGTGACACCTCGGC
>SAAS01000102.1 GCA_009929315.1 Clostridia bacterium | reverse complement strand
AATGTCCAGGAAAACGTGGCGGATTCCGGATTTATCAAATCGCCGTTCTTCGGGGATATGTACTTCAAAGATACCCTGTTCGACGCCAGTGCAAGAGACGCGCATGTTACAAGAAGTACCACTGCAAGCAATAGCCGCTTCATATCAAATCCCTCCTTAAAAATGAAGGGGCCGCGAGGCCCCTTTGTTTATTTCTCGTCTTCTGCCTCCCATTGACGGAGCTTTTTTGAAATCAGCGCTGACAATTCCACCTTATCTTCTTCTGTAAGCATTGTTATTCTACCCCACAACTCCACATCTCCACCAACGACAGGGCGAAGAATCCCGTATTCATCCATCTCATACAACTTCAATACACGATCTTCGCGACTCTCTCCATTCATCAGTTCCGACACATTGACCCCCAACGCATCGGCAAGCCTTTCCAAAGTGTTCAACTTCGGCGGCTTAACGTCGTTTTCCCAATTTGAAACGCTGACAACATGGAACCCGGAACGATCCGCAAGCTGTTGTTGCGTCATCCCGACCCTCTCTCTTGCAGTGCGCAATCTTTCCCCAATAGACAACACTACCACCTCCCCATGCAAATTATAGCCTTTTGGCTATTAAATGACTATAATCTTTAGACTAATCTTTTATTAGCCTTTTTACTATTAACCTCTTGACTTTGCCTTTAGGCTAGTCTATAATCCCAGACATAAACAAAAAGCTAACACGAAGGGAGGGGATTTGAAAAATGGGAGTCGGGGAAAACATAGCAAGAATCAGGGCACGCGCCGGGATGACTCAAGCGGAGCTTAGTGAAAAGATTGGAATCCACGTTGTCACTCTTAGCAATTGGGAGCGCGAAAAGCGCGGCGATCCGGGAGCGAAAGACCTTCAAAGAATGGCGCAGATTTTAGGATGCGGCGTCGAGGAGTTCTTAAACCCTCCCAAAGCCTCCGAGTTGACGCACACGAAAGCATAGGACGAGGCAAAGTCCGAGTGACTTTTGAAGGTGACTCGGAGGCCATTAAAGAAATTCTTAGATACTGCTAACCCCGTGCCGGACCGCAAGAGCCGGATGAAGCGACCGAGAAGCCAGCGGGGATAGAACTTGACAATCGCATAGAGGTATCTGCTTCACCTTTACCACGTCACAAAATGAAGGGAGGTTTTCTCTATGGGAAAACTGGTGTTGAATCCGGAGTTCAACCTGTACGAGTGCGGAGGGAATCCGTTGTGCTCCAGTCGGCAGGTGGCTGAGGAATTCGGTAAAAGGCATGACAACGTGCTCCAAATAATCAGAGAAGCGATTGACACAACGTCAAATTTCGCTCCTGATTTTTCAGGAGCCAATTTCTTCGAATCTAGGTACAAGGATCGCGGGAAATTTTACCCCGAGTACCTTCTGACAAAGGATGCCTTTTCCTACATCGTCATGGGATTCACAGGGAAAAAAGCGGCAGCTTTCAAGATCGCCTTCATCGACCGCTTCAACCAGATGGAGCGCTTCATCAAATCCCTCTACGCCGCGAAGCTGGAACACCCCGCTTTTACGGAGGCCGTCATGCTGGCGCACGAGGAGCCGAAGCATTAT
>SAAS01000101.1 GCA_009929315.1 Clostridia bacterium | reverse complement strand
ATGCGTTGATTTTTGTAAATTCAATGCGCTTGCCTTCATAAAGAACAAACCGTATGTTTTTGAAGAGGTGTGCCACTCCTGTGGCGGCTGTATGCTGCTTTGCCCGGAAAAAGCAATCGGAGAACAAGAGAAGCCAATTGGAAAAGTACAGAAAGGCGTTTCTGGTAATGTAACCGTTCATACCGGGATAATGAATACAGGTGAAGCATCCGGAATACCGATCATAAAAAAGCTTCTTAACGAAAGCCTCTCAGGTAAAGAGCTTCCCGTCTTTATCGACTGCCCTCCGGGGAGCGCCTGTATCGTCATGGAAAGCATCAAGGATGCGGATTATTGCATACTCGTTGCTGAACCTACGGTTTTCGGTGTTCATAACCTCAGCATGGTCTATGATTTGGTAAGGCTGTTTAAAAAGCCGCACGGAGTTGTGCTGAACAAATGCCTTGACGGAGAGAACCCTGCGGAAACATTCTGCATGGAAAATAATATTCCCATATTGGGTAGGATACCGTTTGACAATGAACTTGGAACGTTAAATTCTGACGCTAAAATAGCCGCAAGGGAAAGCAAACGATATAAGGCTTTATTCTCTTCTCTGCTTGAAACTGTGATGAAGGAGGTGCGGCATGAAACAACTGTTAATCCTCAGCGGTAAGGGCGGCACTGGGAAAACGACGATAGCCAGCGCTTTTATCAAGCTTTCAGTCGCCAAAGCCTATGCCGATTGCGATGTCGACGCACCCAACCTCCATCTAATTATGGCACAGAACTCTGAGCCGGAACGAACAGACTATTTCGGTATGCCAAAAGCTGAAATAGATGTAGATAAATGCATTGAATGTGGACTATGCAAAGAAAACTGTCGGTTTGATGCAATTTCCGATGAGAACGGCTTTAAGGTTGACTCCTTTGCCTGTGAAGGCTGCGGGGTTTGTGAAGCTGTCTGCCCTGCTGACGCTGTTTCCTTGAAACCCGCCGTTGCGGGAGAACTGATGCTGTATGCTGACAACAACAAAGTCTTTTCAACGGCACAGTTGAAAATGGGAAGCGGTACCTCAGGAAAACTTGTAACCGAAGTTAAAAAACAAATGAAAACTGCAGCGAGCGCGGATACCAAGCTGGCTATTATTGACGGTTCTCCCGGCATAGGCTGTCCTGTCATCGCTTCTCTCAGCGGAGTTAATATGGTCTTGATTGTTGCGGAGCCGTCCATTTCGGGAATCAGCGACATGGAGCGCATCATCAAAACGGCGGAAACGTTCCGGACAAAGATTGGAGTCTGTATCAATAAGCACGACACCAATTCCGCAAATACAGAAAAGATCGAGGAATTCTGCAAAGAAAAAGGCCTGCCGTTTACAGGGAGGATACCATTTGACCCAGAGGCTGTAAAAGCAATCAATAACGGACAAACCATAGTGGATGTTGATTGCCCCTCCGGATCTGCCGTAAAAGAGGTCTTTAACAGCACCATGAAGTTGCTATTCAAAGAAAGTAACGGTGCTGAAACATGATAGTAAAGGTTTTATCAGAAAACACAACATCTTCAGATAAGCTTGGCAGCGAACACGGCTTAAGCCTTTACATTGAAACTGG
>SAAS01000100.1 GCA_009929315.1 Clostridia bacterium | reverse complement strand
GCCGGGACTGCACCTTGAAAACTGAACAGAGATAAGAAGAAAAAAGCAAGGCAACAGAGGGCGCTGCGCGTGAGAACGCGTAGCACAAAAAATAGCGAAAAAAATGTGGAACTTTAATAAAGAATTAGGGTAAAACGACAAAATCGTAAAATTAATCTTCTGTGAAGCCTGCATAATTCAAAAAACTAAGAGAACCAAACTTATGAAGATAAGGATTGTTCAAATAGGTCAAGCTAAAAAGAGCACAAGGGGAATGCCTTGGCATCAGGAGCCGAAGAAGGACGCGACAAGCTGCGAAAAGCTACGGGGAGCGGCAAATACGCATTGATCCGTAGATATCCGAATGGGGAAACCCGGCACGGCAATACCGTGTCAGCGTATGGTGAATAAAATAGTCATACGCGGGGAACCGCCTGAACTGAAACATCTAAGTAGGGCGAGGAAAAGACATCAACAGAGATTCCGCAAGTAGTGGCGAGCGAACGCGGATTAGGCCAAACCGAGGGTCAGCAATGATCTTCGGGGTAAGGACCCGCAAATGATGCATTAGTCTAGCTGAACGGCGTGGGAAAGCCGTCCGTAGAGGGTGAGAGACCCGTAAGCGAAAGACGCGATGCACGAGTGGGTATCCAGAGTACCGCCGGACACGTGAAACCCGGTGGGAACATGGGAGGACCACCTTCCAAGCCTAAATACTACCTGATGACCGATAGAGGAGCAGTACCGTGAGGGAAAGGTGAAAAGAACCCCGGGAGGGGAGTGAAAGAGCACCTGAAACCTTGTGCTTACAAGCAGTCAAAGCACGTTAAAGTGTGATGGCGTACCTTTTGTAGAATGGTCCGGCGAGTTATAGTAACTGGCAAGGTTAAGCGATTCAGTCGCGGAGCCGAAGGGAAACCGAGTGTTAATAGCGCGTATGAAGTCAGTTGCCATAGACCTGAAACCGGGTGACCTATCCATGAGCAGGCTGAAGTTGAGGTAGAACTCAATGGAGGGCCGAACCGACTCCTGTTGCAATAGTAGCGGATGACTTGTGGATAGCGGAGAAATTCCAATCGAACTCGGAGATAGCTGGTTCTCCCCGAAATAGCTTTAGGGCTAGCGTTGTATTAGATTACCGGAGGTAGAGCACTGAATGGGCTAGGGGCTGATGAAGCTACCGAACCCTATCAAACTTCGAATGCCGGATAATTGATGTACAGCAGTCAGACAGTGTGAGATAAGTTTCATTGTCGAAAGGGAAACAGCCCAGACCCACAGCTAAGGTCCCAAATTAACGCTAAGTGGAAAACGATGTGGGGTTGCAAAAACAACCAGGATGTTGGCTTAGAGGCAGCCATACATTAAAAGAGTGCGTAATAGCTCACTGGTCGAGTGACCCTGCGCGGAAAATATAACGGGGCTAAGCGTTAAACCGAAGCTTGGGATACACGAATGTGTATGGTAGGGGAGCGTCGTATACGGGGTGAAGTCCGACCGAGAGGACGGGTGGACTGTATACGAGTGAGAATGCCGGAATAAGTAGCGAGAATTATGTGGGAATCATAATGGCCGAAAATCTAAGGTTTCTTGGGGAAGGTTCGTCCGCCCAAGGTAAGTCG
>SAAS01000099.1 GCA_009929315.1 Clostridia bacterium | reverse complement strand
GGGGATTGGCGAACACAAGGGTTTTGAATACAGCCGGCTGAGCAACCCCACGCGTACGGCGCTTGAGGTGTCGCTCGCTGCTTTGGAGCATGCACGCTACGGTCTTGCCTTCGCCTCGGGTATGGCGGCCGAACATGCTGTTTTTTCATTGCTCAACCCCGGCGACCATATCGTTACCGTTGCCAATGTGTACGGCGGAACGGTGCGTTTGTTTGAACGGTTGTTTTCACGTTACGGTATTACCTTTTCGTATGTGGAGGGGAGTGATGCGTCGGAGTTTGAAGGGGCTATTGGCAGCAACACGAAGCTGATCTGGCTGGAAACGCCCACCAATCCGTTGCTTACTATTGTGGATATTGAGGCGGTGGCCGCCATTGCCCGGGCACGCGGTGTGTTGCTGGCGGTGGATAATACCTTTGCCTCGCCCTATTTTCAGCGTCCGCTGGAGCTGGGGGCGGATATCGTGGTGCAGAGTACTACGAAATATATAGCGGGGCACTCGGATGTGATAGGTGGGGCGGTGTTGCTGAATGATGCGTATATTTATGAGGAGCTTCGGTTTTTCCAGAATACGATTGGAGCCATTCCCGGTCCGCAGGATGTGTGGCTTACCTTGCGGGGTGTAAAAACCCTGGCTGTACGTATGCGTCAGCACGAAGCGAATGCCTTTGCCGTTGCCCGTTTTCTGCAGGATCATCCCAGGGTGAGCCAGGTTTATTTCCCCGGGTTGCCCCAACATCCTAACTACGAGGTGGCACGCAGGCAGATGAGTGGCTTCGGGGGGATGGTGTCGTTCCGCCTGAAGGAGGGTAACCGCGAGTCGGTAAATGATTTTGTTAAGAAGTTAAAGGTGTTTGCCCTGGCCGACAGTCTGGGCGGGGTGGAGTCGCTGGTGTGCTTCCCCATGGTGATGACGCACGATGCGGTGCCCGAAAAACAGCGGCTGGAGTTGGGTATAACCGGCGACTTGCTGCGTCTTTCCATCGGTATCGAGGGGGTAGACGATCTGTTGGTCGACCTCAAACAGGCTTTGGCCTGATTTATGCAGGGAAACGGACCGCGAAGCTGCATTATTGCTGGTTTCAGGATGGTTTGTGTAAGAAGTTTGGAGGGCCGTTGAACCAATCGGGCGCTTGAATAGTTATAGTATTATTTCAAACTAATTGAAAACGGATATGAGTGTACCGCATTTAACTACTGCCGACTATGAACAGAAGGTGGGCGATTATAAGAAAGTTGATAAGTGGACTTTCAAGGGGGAAAGGCCTTGTCTGGTGGATTTCTATACTACCTGGTGTGTCTATTGTAAAAATTTGAATCCGATTCTGGACGACCTGAAAAAGGAATTTGCCGGAAAGGTGGACTTTTACAAGGTGGATCTGGATAAGGAGCCTAAGCTGGAAGAGGCTTACAACATCCGTACGGTGCCTACTTTGTTGTTGTGCCGCGCCGATGGTTCTTACAAACAGATGCTGGGTACGGTTTCTAAACTGGAACTTAAAAAGATAATAGAAAAAGAGTTGCTTTAATGGTTTATCCGGATGCGCCGGATCGTTTAAAGAATATGGCTTACCCTATTACACTGTAATACGGTAAGCTCCTTTTTT
>SAAS01000098.1 GCA_009929315.1 Clostridia bacterium | reverse complement strand
TTTCTGGGACATATATCCGATATTTTTTTTCACGGTTTCAGGATGCGATATGACGGAGTATCCGTTCACGATGATATTTCCCTCTGTGGGCAGAAGGACTCCGGCTGCCATTCTCATGACGGTAGTTTTTCCTGCACCGTCGGGTCCTACCAGGCCAAAGATCTCTCCTTTGTTTACAGAAAGATCCACTCCACGCACAGCCCAAAACTGACCGAATTCTCTGCCCAGGTTTTGTATTTCTATTGCTTTATCCGTATTTATATGATCATTCATTGTTAAGGTCTATGCTGACGTCCGCAGGCATTCCGGGCTTTAGCTGCCCCTCAGTCGTTTCCGCTGTCACTTCGACGGCAAAAACTAACTTCACCCTTTCTTCGGCTGTCTGTACCGTTTTAGGGGTAAATTCTGCTTCGGGTGAAATGAATGTCACTCTGGCTGGGAACTTTTTGTCCGGAAAAGAATCAACCGTGATGTCCGCCTTCTGTCCGAGCATTATCCTTCCGATCCTGTATTCGGGAATATATACTTTTACACGGGGCCTTTCCAGACTCGTCAATGTAAGCACGGGCTTTCCCATTGCTATCATCTCTCCGGGCTCAGCGTAAACTTTTGACACTACTCCGTCCATAGGGCTTTTCAGGACGTGGTTGGATACTATTACCTCTGCTGCCTGCTTAGCGGCTTCTGCCTCTTTAAGCTGATTTGCTGCTCCGTCTATGCTGTTTTCCCTGAATCCTGAACGGATAAGTTCAAGCTTTTTCTGGGCTGCGATCAGCTGTGATCCTGCAACTTCGGCAGCTGTGCTGTCCCGGTCAAGCCTCTGTCTGCTTATCGCCCCGCCGGCGAAAAGCTTTTCAGATCTCTCTGCCTCATCTTTAAGGTTGTTCCAATTTGACCTGAACTGAGCTGTCTGAGCTTCGGCCTCCGCTATTTCCTGGTTTGTGTAACCGCTGCTCAGATCCTTTAATCTTGAACGAGCGGTCTCAACTGCGGCCGCGCTTTGGCGAAGCTTGGCATCAGCCTCCCTGCTGTCCAATTCCGCGATGAGGTCGCCAAGGTGCACGGTGTCGCCCTCATTTACCATACGGTCCTTCAAGATGCCGTTTGCCATAAATGACATGTCTGCGTCTGTTGTTTCGATCGTGCCGGAGACAAAGATGATCTCCGCATCCTCTTCGCTGCCTTTCAAAAAGAGTGTATATGCCGCAAAAAGCGTTGCCAGGACGACTATGCCCACAAGGATCAGTTTTTTGTTGATTTTCTTCTGCATTACCTCACGACCTCATCTTTCGCGGAGATTTTTTCATCATCAAAGTCCTTTTTTGCGTTGAAGCGCATCCTTTGAGGAGAAAGTTTTCCCAATATTCTCAAAACATTGGCTTCGGAGGAGATTTTTTCATAGTAAGCTTTGCTTTTGCTGGCAGCCGCAGCCCAAAGTTCTGATTCTGCGCTCAGCAGGTCAGTAATAGTGTTTTCGCCTGTTTCATATCTAAGTTTCTCGATCCTCAGAGCCTCTTTTGCCTCTTCTTGTTGTTTGTCGGCTGTAAGTATCTTTGATCTCGACTCCCTCACGGCACCTGCAGCCTCTCTTGCTTCGTTCAGGATCTGATTTTGTGTCTGATCC
>SAAS01000097.1 GCA_009929315.1 Clostridia bacterium | reverse complement strand
GACGAACCATTTGCGTGGGTATTTGAAGATCCTTGCCGAAAAGGAAGGGCTGATGATCGACGAGGCTCTGGATCTTTGTTTGGAACGGGAGGAGGCGGACATCATGCTGGCCTACATGCAGAAGGAGTTCAGGAAAGCGCGCCGGGAAGGGCGCGAGGAAGGACGCGAGGAAGGACGCGAGGAGATCGTGATCAGATTGCTGGAACGCGGAATGGCGATCTCTCTGGTGTCTGAGATAACCGGTTTTGCCGAGGATCGAGTCCGGGAACTGTCGAAACGGAAGTTGTGATTCGTCCGTCTTTCCAGGCGTTTTGAAGATTTTGCTCATTCAGAGAATCAGCGCAGAGAAGTTATCATGATTTCTTGTTTGTACCAAAAGCAAATCGAGGGAAACCGCTTGCTAATGAGGAGGTCACTGGAATGCCTGTTGATGTCAAGGAGCGAAAAAGACTGTATCGATTGGTAAGTCGTCTTCACCGGGAGGATGTGGAGAAAGTGACGAGTTACGCGGCTTTCCTTATGTCGATTCAGGATAAAGAGGATCGGGAGGATATGAGAATCATAGAAGAAAGAGCCGATGAACCGACGGTCCCCTGGGAAGTCGTCAAACGGGAGCTTGGATTGTGACCGAACGGAAATATTCCATAGAATTCAAGCGAACAGCGGTGAAGGAGCTGGCCGAGCTTGACCCGTCTGTTGGCCGGAGAATCAAGGAGAAGATAGACGCGCTTGCCGATAATCCCAGGCCAAGCGGGGCTAAAAAATTAAAAGGGCGGCCTGCGGCATGGAGGTTGCGAGTTGGTGGCTATAGAGTGATTTACGAGATTCGCGATGCTGTTCTTGTGGTCATTGTTCTTCGAACAGCCAAAAGGAGCGACGTCTATTCTGATTGAGAAACATAGAGCCCACATTCCGCACTGACATTTTAGCAGAAATGAATTTCTCTTTTTTAGGGGCCTTTGAGATATATTGTCGCAGAAAAAAGAACACTTTAGTTTACGCACTTTGTATATTTCTAGAATTTACTACGATTTATTAAATGTATATAATGATTTAACCAAATGTGTTCTGCAAAATAAGCCACAAAATGCTTCTGGAAAAATAAATACATAAAACGAGAATGTCAGTGCGGAATACGGGATAGAGAACAGGACTCCAGCGGGGAGTGTACGTGGATATTTCGCTGGATGAGGAAGAGTCATCCTTAGTAATCGGGAGCACGGGCTTCCCCGTCGGCCAGCTCGAGGCACTCGGCGACAAGGAACTTCGGCCCCGAAACCGTCCTGAAAAGCACATGATGCCTTCGAAGAATCGGCAAAAGAGCAGTTTTCCGTTATCAATGCAGGGTTGGCTGCTCTCCACGACGGATTCTTTCGAGCTGCTCGGGAGTTATGCGGGCATAGCGTAGAATCCTGTCCTCCGATTCGCCCGCATCGAGCATTTCGCGTATCATCTCGATTTTTCCTTGCTGTATTCCCTGCTGGATTCCCTGCTCAACGCCTTTTTTTATACCCTTTCTTTCCATCAGGCTTACGTACACTTCGCCCGCCTCCTTTCTCTTTTCGAGTTCTTCTTCCCATAAGCAGGCGACCAAACGGGAGCTTTTTCCGTTTGCGTCGATCGCT
>SAAS01000096.1 GCA_009929315.1 Clostridia bacterium | reverse complement strand
TGCTGTTAAAAAGCGCGCCCATTGTCCCTCTCCAAGTGGCGCGTCCTTTGACACAATCCACTCCGTTCTGCGGACGTCTTCCTGGGCGATCCAAGGCTCGGCGAGGTCTCCATTAACAAAGCCTTGCAGCCCCTGTAAGCTTCTTTTCTCTTTGAGAAATTTGACTGCCAGCTTACCGACGCTGCATGAGGGCGAAGTCGCATAGAGAGACGATAACTGATAGCTCCGATAAGTAGTCCCCGCTTTCTCTGCCGTCGGCTGCCATTTTCCACGCGCGACAATCTGCATCTTTTCCATGTCACCAAACTTACCTTTACAATAAGGGCATTCAAAGTGAGCGCTCTTTTCAACTGCATCATAATCCCAGGTGTCTCCGATCTTCGCCTCAGCATCCCATTTGACGTATGCTTCACACCCTCGCTTCGGGAAGGTGTAAAAGTTTGGTGACCATGCGAGAAGGAGGTCATTTTCGCAGTGAGGGCATGGCACAAAATAACGCCTCTGGTCTCCCTTCAGATATTCCTGCCAGATTAGCCCTTCCTCGTGGCAAGGCGTGGAAGTCTTAATCCTCTTTGGGTTCGGGGCGTTTTTAACTCGTTGCTCAGCCAGGGAAACCGCGTTTGCTTCCCCTCTTACTTCGACTGGGAATTTGTCTGTTTCGTCTAGAATCACAATATCGCAAGGGGTAGATGCCAGGCCGCTCGCCGAATTAGAACCAGTAAAGTCGATAATCGTTCCGCCAACTTTTTGCTGCATTCTTTTCAAAGCGTACTGCCCACGAATCAAAGGTGCAGTGGATGAGGCGCGTAACATGGGTATCCAGCGCGTATCCGCGAAGGTGCCGGCCACTTCCCGGCCTGTCATCACCCAAAGAATGCGCGCGTTTCGATTGCAGCAAACCCTGTTTACAAGAAGCATGAGAGCCGCCGTTTTCCCGGTTTGGCTCCCAAAAACAAGGCAAACGTCATTAACACGCCAATCGTCCATAGCTTCCACCGGTTCAATTATGTATTCCCGTCCCTTTGTCTCAAAAAATCCGCTGTTGTTTGGCTCGGAAAACCGGACGTTCGAAGCCGCCCATTCTGTTATTGGCTCTTTAGACGGCAAGCGGAAAAGGTCACGCGTGAAGCTCAGCCATCGGATATAAGCATCGATCCGGTCCTTTTTAAGCTCCTTCTTCTTCCATTTTGTGAAAGCTTCACACTCTCTCTTTAAGTTATTCTGAATCAATCGCCTTCCCTTCCTGTATATTTTTGAGTGTGTGCGTAAAGCGGTTAGAAAGATTGGAAACGATCTCCTCAGCTATGTCGTTTAGTCGTTCCTGGCTGATTACCAACTCAATCTCCGGGAATTTCTTTGCATGTTTGGAAGGCGCTGCTAAGATTTCGATAACAACAAGCCCGATAGTGGCGCGCAGCCAGTCCTCTTGCTCTTCGAGTGAGATTAGGTTTCGCTTTAATAGGTCTAGCTCAATTTGTTTTATGTCGGCTTCGATTCTTAATTTGCGGCTCTTCTGATCTGTCGCGCTTTGAAAGTATTTCAAGACGCGCTGGATTGTCTCCACCGTAGGAAAGTTCCTGCCGCGTTTCTCAATAATCTTATCCCGTTCCCAGTTTGTGAGCGTGCGCCGGGTGATC
>SAAS01000095.1 GCA_009929315.1 Clostridia bacterium | reverse complement strand
TTTTGTTTGTGTCGCGACTACAATTTTACAAAACAGAGGCCTTCCTGTCATTTTTTTTCAGTCATGACAACGGTTTTCGGTTTTCAAGGTCCTGCGAAAATTGAGAGAATCAAAAACACATGAGGCCAAAAAGGCAGAAAATAAGGAATCCACTTGCGGGCATAACAGGATAGTTCCCCCGTTTTCGTGTGCGGGAAACGACGCTTGGGCGCTGTTCGAAGCTGGCGTATAGTATACTTACGTGGAGGGTATGCGCGAAACATATAAAACTGAATCCATCTGTAGGAGGTCGTTCTGATTGAAACACCGAGCGAAATGGTTGTGGTTTTTCCTCTTTTCTTTTTTCGTCGTTTGCAACGCTGCTTTTCCCGGTTTTGCGCAATCAAGAGGTCTGGATGATATTTTACAGCCGCTTGGACAGGAGAGCAGCCTGCTTACGGGGGAAGACGGCAGAATTACACGAGCTGTCAAGCTTTCAATATCGGATGAAACGGGAGATATTTACAGGATTCAATTCAAGAGCGACGGGCTCTCCATTACGGGCTTTGCGGTGATACCACGTACTGCGCTCAACGGTGAATCGCTTCCTGCGCTGATTTACGGGAGAGGAGGAGCCGCCAATGTAGAGATTTCTTCAATCCGTGAGCCTGTTTTACAAAAGCGTTTTCTTCCAATGGCAGTGAGAAACAACTACATCATACTTGCTCCCGAGTTGCGCGGCGTCCAGGGAAGCGAAGGAAAAGACGAATGGGGCGGCAGAGATATGAACGATATCGCGGCTATGCTCAAGCTCGCACGTTCTCTTCCCTATGTGCAAAAGGACAATGTGTTTTTCATGGGGCTTTCAAGGGGCGGGACCAGGGCGTACCTTCTTGCATCGTCGGAAGAACCTTTCAGAGGGATTATCGCGATTGCTGGCGTTTCGGATTTCTTTTCCCATTTTTCATCTTCCCATGACAATATAAGAAAATGGCTCCCTAAGCAATTCGGGCTCAGCTTTGAAGAGTCTTTTATAAAAATGTCGGCTGTACGATGGCCTGAGAAGATCAAGAAGCCTTTGTTGATAATTCATGGTACCAGCGACTCTGATGTTCCAATTTTTCAGTCCCGCACTCTTGCGAAAGCGTTGGAAAAAGCTGGAGCTCCCTTCAAATTTGTTGAAATGAAGGGAGCGGAACACCATCTTCTTTTCAGCAAAACGGCAGACTTCGAAAAAATCGCTTTCCCGTGGCTCGACAGCCTGAGGAAATAGATCGCGAGAGACATTCTTCAGGCTTTTGCCACCTTATGGCTCCTGAGGCTAAGCCCGGATTGGACTCAAAAACCCTCGGCTACTACGACGATAACGCCGAACGGCTCGCGCGCGCGTACGACGGCGCGGACGTGTCGCAGCTGCATGCGCTTCTCAGGCGGGAGCTTCCCGTTCCGGGGAGGGTACTCGAAATAGGTTGCGGCAGTGGCCGCGATTCGCTCCTCATGGCGTCGCTTGGCTGCTCCGTCGTCGCTACTGACGGCAGCGAAAGCGCATTGACAGCCAGCTACAGTCCTTCGATATCCTTGCGGCGAAGATAGAGCGTTCGCTCTTCCTTGGGAAGGGAGGCGAATCCGAAGTGCAGGTAGAAACGCCGGGCGTTCTCGTCTTTTGCGTCGACGACGAAAAGA
>SAAS01000094.1 GCA_009929315.1 Clostridia bacterium | reverse complement strand
AACGTGATGGCCACCGTCTCCGAGAGCGGCGCCATCGTCGCTCAGTACGCCTACACCCCGTTCGGGGAGGGCATGTCCGCCGCCGGCCCGATGGCCGGCGTGTTCCGCTTCCGCTTCTCGACAAAATACCAGGATGAGGCGACCGGGCTATACTATTATGGCTACCGCTTCTATTCGCCGGACATGGGCCGCTTCATCAGCCGCGACCCGATCGGAGAGCGCGGCGGGCTGAACCTTTACGGGTTCGTGGGGAATGATCCGGTGAACAAGACGGACAGTCTGGGACTAAGCGTATCGGATCATGTCACACGACTTAATGGACTTGACTGGGAGCAGTTTAATAGAGAACGAGCCGCATGGGGAGGGATTCCCGAAGATATCGGAATGGCTGCAGGGATAGTCATGTCGGCGGGACATGCCTGCCAGCCGTGTCCTGAAAATAGCAAATGTAGTCTTCTGGCCATTACGGAGGATACACACGTTGTTGGCAGGGTGTTTTGGGCGAAGTATTATGAACAACAACGAGTTAAAGTGGGGTATGATATCGAACGACATGAGCTAGGACATGTTGGGCACACATTAGATCAAGCAGGCTTTTTTGATGCAATTCTGCATCGTTTGGCAGACGGAGCATGTATAAATTCTATTTGTTGTGCTAGACGGCGTAGGTACTTATTTGCCGCCATGTCCTACTATCAAAAAGTTGCCAGACACTACGATGCTCAGATGGATGATGACGACTATGGCATGAATGACTCTTACAGCACATTAGAGAAGGTTGAGAAAACTAGGCAAGCAATGGAGGACGCGATGCGTGACATGGTTGAGAAAGAGAATGAAATGAATGAAAAGTGTAAATAATAGGAGGCCGGAAATGAAAAAGAAAGGACACGCTTTACTTCATTTGTGTGTGTTTTTTTGCGTATGGCTGGCGGATATGATTGCCGTCGGCGGGGCCGGTCCATCCGTCAATCCGGACACTGAAAAACACAGTTTTCTAAATTATTCTGTAAGCAATGCCGTCGCGTTTGCAGTGTTGTCAAACAGTTTTGGAGTGGCATCTTCAATCATTGATGAAAGATGTCTGTATTATTGCGTATTTGAGCGCATCTTTCCCTCAGGCGCAGGCACGAATCGGTTCTTAAGATTTGGGATGGGGGATGAGGCTGTTCGGAGCTTGGTGAATCAAGTGTTTGACGTGTTTGATTCCGAGGATTGTGAAGAGGTTCTGGAAACTATGGAATTTGAACTGAAAACACTCATTGGCCGAACTGACAGCGCTTGGATGTATACAAGGAAAACACGCGAAGAAATGATAGCCTCTCTATCATCTAAACAGATGCGCACATGGTTTGCACTTGTTTCAGACCGCAAGGCATTGTTCTACAAGTTAATGAATGAGAAGATAAGGGCCAAAGAAAAAGATGACGAGAATATAATGGGACGAAAGGGGGACAAGTGAGCACGAGGTAACGGGGTCGTGCCTGAAAATAGCAAATAAGGATGTGTCAGGCACCGCTCTCATGAGGTTCTCGATCATTGTGGCGCCTCTGCAAATGCGACGAGGTGTACACGTTCCGCCGCGGCCGGATCGGCAAGCCGGAGCGAAAACGCAGAGACGCAAGGACGCTGAGGCGGGGAGGGGCGCTTAATGTGCCTGTCGGC
>SAAS01000008.1 GCA_009929315.1 Clostridia bacterium | reverse complement strand
GCAGAATGACCTTCAGCAGTTTTATACACGGTTGAAAATCGGCGGCAGACTGCGCGATACGGATAGCTACGGCGTCGGCCTTTCCAATCAGATGGTGCGCGCGTGTCACTTCAACTGCCGCAGTGCGCTCGAAAAAGCCGAACAGGAAGGGCTAATCCGTGTCAATCCGGCGATTGGCTGCAAGCTCCCGCCAAAGAAAGCAAGAGAGATGCAGGTGCTGACCCATGAGGAACTGCAGCGGTTTCTGATTCAGGCAAAGGAAGAAGGTTATTATGAGCTGTTTCTGCTGGAGCTTGCCACCGGTCTGCGGCGGGGCGAACTGCTGGCCCTGCAATGGGATGATCTGAACTTTGAAACCGGAGAACTGCACATCAACAAGCAGGTTTATCGGGTGAAAGGTGAACTGACCGTTTCTGCGCCAAAAACCAAAGCCTCCACGCGCACAATTGTGCTGCCTCCCACGGTAACAGCAATTCTGAGGGAATACCAATCAAGAACACACTCCCGCTGGATGTTTCCATCGCCTGTAAAAGAGGATTCCTCCCTTGACCCGGCTACCTGTCGGCAAAGGCTGCACCTCATTTTAGAGCACGCGCAGTGCAAGCAGGTACGATTCCATGATCTTCGTCACACCTTTTGCACCGCCGCACTGGAAAACGGCATGGATGTCAAGACACTGTCAGCTCTGTTAGGGCATGTATCCTCCGAAACGACGCTGAACATTTACTCCCACATTACCGATAATATGAGAACCGAGGCGGCGGTACGCATTGATCGCGGAATCGGCAAGGCGAAGCCGAACGAAAGGAATAATGTCGGTGCCGATAGCGCAAATGTGAGCAAGCAGCCGATGACGACCTTTGAGCCCTACAAGGGGAACAAACGAAAGGCGGGCACCGGCTGTATTACGCAGATCAGTGATCACTGCTGGGAGGGACGATACTCGCCCATGTGGCCGGACGGCAAAAAGCACTCGCGCAATATCTACGCCCAAACCCGGGAGGAGTGCGAAGCGCTGCTCCCCGGTCTGATTGCGGAAATGAAGGCTGAAATCGCCGCAATAAAGGCAGGCACAAATCATGTTGAAATACCAGATGGTATAAGCAAAAAGAGAAAAGCGATTGCCGCCTATATGCGCGCCAATCCGGAGGTTAGAAATAAGAGCTTGATTGCAAGTGAATGCCAAACTAGCAGATGCACAGTGCAAAAATATTACGATGAGATCCGGCGTTTAATCGAACTTGAAACGGTATGCTAAAGATCAAAATCTGCGTTGCAATAGACAAAGAAAAAGTCCTCTAAAATCATTGATTTCAGAGGACTTTTGGTCCGAGTGACTGGGCACGATCCAGCGGCCTCGCGGTCCCAAACCGCGCGCTCTACCAACTGAGCTACACCCGGATATTCAATTTTTATCATTATAACACGCTGAGAAATGGTTGCCAAGTGTTTTGCCGTCTATGGGCAAAGCTGTGGTCTTGCGGAAGCTCTGCATAGTGTTCGAGCGGTAAGAAAATGCAGCTTCCGCCCGTGCTTCAAGGATTATTGGGGCTGCGCCGACATATCGAGGATAGTTCGGTCGCTACTCCCAAACCACGCGCGCTACCAGCTGCGCCACACCCGGATATTAAATTGTACTGCTAAATTCGTCGACCTTCCCAAACCACGCGCGCTACCAGCTGCGCCACACCCGGATATACCTAGAATTTAATTTTCGCAATGCCGCAGGTTCCGCGCTCGTCGAAACCTCCTCGCGCCTTCGGGCTAAAAAAGTGCCACCGGCACATTTTCTTAACGCCCTCACCCCAAGTCAGCCCCTGCGGGGTGCGGCCTCGTGGTCCCAAACCACGCGCGCTACCAGCTGCGCCACACCCGGAAATACACATTTTCACAATCTTTCCTCCCATAATACGGGTTACGAAAGCCTTGATATACTACCATAGATTGAATAAATCTGCAACGGTTTTTTTGTTGATGTTTTGCGCTCTATATGGTATCATCGCAAAAGGAGTGTGATTGACCAAATGAGAATTCGCAGGAAACCAAACCTAATACCACGCATGGAGCAATGCTCGTATGTTCAGATAATGGACCCCGCCGCCCTCAAGGGCGAGTGGCTGGAGCAAAATCCTAACTATTCGGCGCTCTGGCTCGAGCTGGGCTGCGGAAAGGGACGTTTTACCGCTGACACTGCCGAGCAGAACCCCGAGGCTCTGCTTGTGGCAATCGAGAAGGTTGCCGACGCTATGATAATCGGCATGGAGCGTGTATCCGACAGGGGAATCGAAAATGTGCGCTTCATCGACACGGACGTGCTTGCGCTGCCCGTAATCTTCGCGCAGGGCGAGGTGGACAGAATTTACCTCAACTTTTCCGATCCGTGGCCGAAAAACCGCGACGCCAAGCACAGGCTGACCTCTCCCGGCTTTTTGGAGCTTTATGAGACCGTGCTGAAACCCAAGGGGGAAATCCACTTCAAAACGGACAATCAGCCGCTTTTCGAGTATTCGGTTGAAACCTTCGAACATGAGGGCTGGACACTTACGGAAGTAACGCGGAACCTCCACGAAAACGGAGTCGTCGGCGTGATGACAGACTACGAGGCAAAATTTCACGAGCAGGGCATGAATATAAACCGACTTGTGGCTAAAAAGGAGAAGCGATGATACGTCTGATTTCATGGAACGTAAACGGACTTCGCGCGGTTGCAAAGAAGGGCTTCGAGGAGCGGTTCTACGGGCTTTCTGCGGATGTTTTCTGCCTTCAGGAAACCAAGCTTCAGGAGGGGCAAATCGAGCTCGATTTATCGGGCTACGAAACCTATTGGAATTACGCCGAGAAAAAAGGCTATTCGGGAACCGCAGTTTTCACAAAACGCACGCCGCTCTCCGTTATCTATGGCTTGGGAATCCCTGAGCACGACACGGAGGGGCGGGTATTGACCCTCGAATTTGAGGAGTTTTTCCTCGTGTGCGTCTATACGCCGAACGCGCAGGACGAGCTTAAGCGCCTTGCCTACCGCATGGACTGGGAGGATGCCTTCCGCGACTTCGTTTCCTCTCTCGATGTGAAAAAGCCGGTTATTATCTGCGGCGATTTAAACGTCGCCCATCAGGAAATCGACCTTAAAAACCCGAAAACGAACCGGGGAAACCCCGGCTTTTCGGACGAGGAGCGCGCGAAATTTTCCGAGCTTCTTGCCGCGGGATTTACAGATACCTTTCGCCATCTTTACCCCGACACGCAGGGGGCTTACAGCTGGTGGAGCTACCGCATGAACGCGCGCGAAAAGAACGTCGGCTGGAGAATCGACTACTTTCTAATTTCGGACAGGCTTCGCGAGAACATAGACAAGGCGTTTATCTGCCCTGAGATTAACGGCAGCGACCACTGTCCTGTCGGCTTGGATATTGAGTTTTAAGGAAATATAATGCTAAAAATAGGAAATGTTGAAATAAACGGGCTTCTCGCGCTTGCACCGATGGCAGGAGTTACGGATATCGCGTTCCGCGAGGTTTGCATTAAAGCGGGCGCCGCCTATACCAGCACCGAAATGGTGAGCGCCAAGGCTCTTGTTTATAAGGATGTCAAGACCAAAGCCCTCCTGCAAATCGGCGAACATGAGCACCCCTGCGCCGCGCAGATTTTCGGCAGCGAGCCGCAATTCATGGAGCAGGCGGCGGGGCTTGCGCGTGAAATTTCGGGCGCGGATATCATCGACATCAACATGGGCTGTCCCGTGGGCAAGGTCGCGGGAAACGGCGACGGCAGCGCGCTCATGCGCGACCCCCAGAAGGCACGGAAAATTATCGAAGCCGTCGTTCGCGGCGCGGGAGTTCCCGTGACCGTGAAATTCCGCAAGGGCTGGGACAAAGGCAATGTCAACGCCGTGGAGTTCGGAAAAATGTGTGAGGAGGCAGGCGCCTCCGCAATAACAGTTCACGGGCGCACGAGAACGCAGATGTATTCGGGCGTTGCCGACTGGGACATTATCCGTGACGTTAAAAAAGCGGTGAGTATACCCGTTATTGCCAACGGTGATGTCTTTGAGCCTGAGGACGCGGTTAGAATTTTGCGCTATACGGGCTGCGACATGGCGATGATAGGTCGCGGCGCTTTCGGAAACCCATGGATTTTTACAAGGGCTAACGCGCTTTTAAAAGGGGACAAATTGCCGCCGCTTCCGCCGCTGTCGGAGCGGATTGACACAGCGGTTGCCCAGTTTGAAAACACGGTCAAATACAAGGGTGAAAAAATCGGCTGCCTTGAGGCAAGACGGCATTTCGCCTGGTATCTCCACGGAGTTGCGCATTCTTCTTATTACAAAACGCAGGCAGTTCATGTCGAAACGCTGGAAGACA
The DNA here is from genome assembly GCA_009929315.1 of Clostridia bacterium. Classification (GTDB taxonomy): domain Bacteria; phylum Bacillota; class Clostridia; order Oscillospirales; family Oscillospiraceae; genus UBA2658. The sequence goes on along the minus strand of SAAS01000008.1, from coordinate 111,584 downwards.
TTTACCGCCTTGCAGCGCAGATAAAAAGGGAATTGAGGTGAAACTATGACGCGTGAGGAAGAGAGTATCCTTATCGCGCAGGTTCAAAACGGCGAGCGCGCTTCGTTTGAAAAGCTTGTTTTAGACAACCAGACGAAGGTTTATAACCTTGCTCTGCGCATGGTAGGCTCGGAGCAGGACGCTTATGATATGTCGCAGGAGGCCTTCATTAAGGCTTACAATTCAATAGCGCTCTTCCGCGGCGACAGCCGTTTTTCCGTGTGGCTTTACAGGCTGACCACAAACGTCTGCCTTGATTTTCTGCGCTCCGAGGGAAGACGCGCTCACGGATCTCTGACATATATAAGCGAAGAGGAAGATGAGAAGGAGCTTGAAATCCCTGATGACCGTTTTTCACCCGAAACGCTGATGGAGAAAAAGGATCTGCGCGAGGCGATTAATAAAGGGCTCATGAGTCTGCCGAAAGATTATCGCGCCATTTTGCTCCTGCGCGAGATTGACGGCCTAAGCTATGAAGAAATTGCCGAGGCATTATCGCTGGAAGAGGGGACTGTCAAGTCCCGCATTTTCCGCGCGCGTAAAAGGCTTTGCACGATATTGACCGAGGACGGGAACTTTTCGCAGGGCTTATCGTCAAAGAAAGCAAAGGGGGTGTGAAGTATGCGTGACTGCGACAAATATGTGGAAATGATAAGCGCGATGGTCGACGGAGAGCTAAGCTCAGAGCAGGAAACGGAGCTTCGCACTCATATCGATACCTGCGCAGAATGTGCAAAGATTTATGATGCCTTCATGGGTATTTCCGATGTTCTAGGCGATGATTTGATAGCTCCGCCCGAAACGCTTGCAAAGGGCATAATGTATAAAATAAACCTGCAAAAGAAAGGCGGAGCGGGAAGACGCTTTGCGTTCGGACGTTATACGGCGATTGCCGCATGTCTGGCGCTTGCTCTGTTCGGCGCTTCACATTTCGGTCTGCTCGACGGATTAAAAACAGGGTCTGCCGCGCCGACGCAAAGCCTCAGGATGGCTGACGAAGACGGTGTGGCGATGGAGGCCGCGCCCGCGGCAGACCCCGCAGGTGACAACGCGGGCAATGATTTGGCAGGCAGCAGCCTGAAAGATAACGACAACCAATCTGTTTTGACAGCTGGCATGCCCGCCGTTCAGGATTCCGAAGGAACAGTTGTCCAATTCGGATTTTCAGCGGATACCATGACAGCCGCTGTCGACAGCGGCAACGGAGATGATAAGGAACCGATGTTCCTTTTCGAAGCGACGGAAATCCGCGTTTTTGAGGGAAAATACTATCTTGAGGAAGAAAAACAAGCGGATAATAAGCTTCTGTTTACGCTTTCGACGAAGGAAGAACTTGACGCGGCGGTAAAGTTCCTCACCGCTTTACCTGACGAATCCGCTGAGTATTCTCCCGAGGATGTTAAGATAATGGACAGCGAGCCGCTGTTCACGCTTTATGTTCCCGCCAACAAGGAAAAAGACCCCGACGAAAAGGATAAACTCATTAACGTCTGGTTTGTCGACGGAAAACTGTGGTGCGTAATTTCCGATGCGGAAATTGCGGAACCGGGAGTGGACACGTACTCACAAAAAATCCTCTACAAGGCAGAAGGCCTGCAGGAAAAGTTCGAGGCGTTTATAAGCGAAATCGGGAAGACCAACAGTATTACGTAAACTATAATAGCTAATATTACCCTCTGTACACACTAGTGCACAGAGGGTAATATATTATGTAAACTGAGATATATCATTTGCGGCACCGCCTTCCCGCTAAAGTTTTCATTTATTTTAGCTGAGGTCTGTGTTAAACTTACAGTAAGGCAAAGCTTCTTTAGTAAAGGGGAAACAGAGATGAAAATCAGCCGTGCGGCGATTAAGCAAAACTCAAAAACTTTAATTTCGTCAACAAAGCCCAGCCCTATTCTTGTGGGGCTTGCGTATCTCGGCATATCGATGGTACTTCAGTTTTTATCTTATGGCGTAAGCGGTGAGCTTGAAGCCTACTTAAACACAATGGAACAGGCATTGGCGGGCAATTTGGATTACATTGCGCCGATTCCCCAGCCTACCGCAGGCGGATTCCTCATCGGTATGGCGATTTCCATCATGCTGCTGATGGTGAGTATAGGTTTTACGATATATTCCATGAATGTTTGCCGCTTTTTAAAGTCAGGCGTAGGTAACCTTTTTGACGGCTTTGTTATTTTTTTCAAGGTCGTTTGGCTGCACATCCTTATGTTTATATTTGTTTATCTTTGGTTCCTGCTGTTCATAATTCCGGGGATAGTAGCAATGTACCGCTACCGTATGGCGCTTTACATTATGATAGACAATCCGCAGCTTGGCGCGCTCGACTGTATCAGGGCGAGTAAGGAGATGATGAACGGACGAAAAGGCGAGCTTTTCGTGCTGGACCTCAGCTTCTTGGGCTGGTGGATACTGACAATGGTACCCTTCGTTATTATCTGGGTCGCTCCATATACCTCGATTGTGTACACAAACTACTATCTTGCACTCAGAGATATGCCAAAACCGAATTTTGGCGGCGCGTATCAGTAAGCGGTTTATTTTAGGAGGAGAGCATGTATATTTTATGTTGTATTTTCGCGGTCTTGTGTTCGTTAATACTGCCGATTTCGCTCACTGTTATTCTCTGTGCCCGCTATAAGGGTATTTGGAAACCGATTTTATTCGGCGCGCTGACCTTCACCGTTTTTCAGGTGCTTATCAGAATACCGCTGCTTACGCTTGTGCTTCCGAATCAGGGCTGGTTTATTCTGATGAGCTCGGCACAGCCGGTAAACTACGCGCTTTTTCTCGGCGTGACAGCTGCGCTATTTGAAGAGGGCGGAAGATTTCTCGTTATGTGGCTCTTTATGAAAAAGCAGACAAGCACATCGGACGGTATTGCTTTCGGAATCGGTCACGGAGGAATTGAGGCAATTCTCCTTGTTGGAATAAGCTCAGTGCTTTTGCTGTTTACTCCCGCGGAGCTTGCATCCGCAGGTACGGTAGCTGCAAGCGGGTTTGAGAGACTCTCGACCTTGGCAATTCAAATCGGCTTTTCTGTCATGGTCATGAAGACCGTTCGCGAGAAAAATTACCTGTGGCTGCTGCTCGCCTTTATTATCCACACGGTTCTTGATTTCGGCGTAATGCTGATTTCCGGCGGAATAAGTATTTGGATAATTGAAGTCGTTGTTTTTGCTGTGGCTCTCGGTATGGCTTGGTATACATGGAGAGAGTTTAAAAAATTTCCCGACGATCTGCCCGAAAGAAAACAAATCTAGAGCGCTTCGACTATAAATTCTTTTGAAATCAACCTTAAAAAACAAGCACTCCCTCAAATGCTGAAGGCGAAATGCCTTCGGAGAATGAGGGAGTGCTTTTATTTTTACAATTTTCTATTTTACTCTTTCGTCGCCGAAGAAGAACAGAGCAACCGTGCCCGGGCCTGTGTGAGCACCGATAACCGTTCCGACACTGTTTATAAGCACCTTGCCGTCAAGCTTCGGAAATTTCGACTCAACCAAATCAGCCACGGCGCGCGCATCTTCAAAGCAGTCGGAGTTGCTGATGTAGCACTTGCCGCTGTAATCGAGCCCGTTTTGCGCGTGTTTTTCCATGCGCTCGACGATTTCGGATATAACCTTTTTCTTCGTTCTGATTTTTTCGCGCGGGATGAGCTCGCCACCGGTATTCATATTCATGAGCGGACAAATTTTCAGAAGTGTTCCGAATATCGCGGAGGTTCTGGATATACGTCCGCCGCGGTAATAGCTCGACAGATCTGTTGAGAAAAACCAGTGGTGCAGGCGCAGTTTGTTGTCCTCAAGCCAGCTTTGCGCTTCGTCAAGCGTTTTCCACTCATCACGCAGGCGGCAGGCTTCGGTAACTAAAAGTCCGTAGCCGCTGGAAGCGCCGAGAGAATCGACAATGACAATCCTGCGCTCGGGGTATTTCTCTTGCATTACTTCCTTTGCGATGTTTGCAGAGTTAATTGTGCCGGAAATGCCGCTTGAAAGAGTGATGTGAAGAATATCGCTGCCGCCCTCAAGCAAAGGCTGCCACATGGCTTCATAATCCTCGGCATTTACCTGGCTTGTGGTGGGGCTTGCGCCCTCGGCGATTTTTTTGTAGAAAACTTCAAAGGGCATAGACTGCCCCAAATCATCCGGATAATCCCTGCCGTCCATTATGAAGTGAAAGCAAGCAAAGGGGATAGCGTTTGTCTTGAAAAATTCAAGAGGCATGTCAGCTGTTGAGCAGGCGGTAAGTGAGAACTGCTTCATATTAGTTTGCCTTTCAAATAATATTGATAATTAGATTAAAAGTTATTTAAGATGATTATATACCGTATCGATGAACAAGTCAACAAATTATGGATAGTAAGAATTAATTTTATTACAAATATTACCGTCGGACGGGACAATTATTTGTAAGAATACGGCCTAAGAATTTAAGATTTTCTGTTTACAAAATAAAAGGCCCGTGGTATAACAAGTTATACAAGTATTACTAATGCGATTGATTAATATAACGGGAGTGCGATATATGAAAAGGGAAATAAAGCCTTACATGGGCACCGTGAAGGTCGGTCCGAAAGGACAGATTGTCATTCCAAAAGAAATTCGGGACATGTTTGACATAGAGCCGGGTCAGTCGCTCATGATAATGGCGCACCCGAAAAGGGGAATCGCGATAGAGCGCCAGAGTGTTCTGGTAAAAATCGCCGATGCGATTTTCGCCGGAAAGGGCAGGGAAGTCTATCCCTACGAGGACCCCGAACATCTTGGCGAATTTGCCGAGGTAATCAGGAAAAACGTGGACAGCGAGGAAAAGAAATGACAGCAATCGAAACAAAAAACCTTACAAAAAAATACAAAAACATTACAGCCGTCGACGGACTTAATCTCTCCATTGCCGAGGGGGAGCTTTTTGCTCTGCTCGGCGTGAACGGCGCGGGGAAATCAACCGCGATAAAAATGCTCTCCTGCCTTACAAAGCCGACAAGCGGCCAAGCCGTTCTTCTCGGTGACAGTATTATAGACGCCCCGCTTGCGGTTAAACAAAAAATCAACGTATCACCGCAGGAAACAGCCGTTGCCCCGAATTTGAGCGTCAGGGAGAACCTTGAGCTGATTTACGGCATTTACGGTCATGAAAAGAAAGCCGCGAAGGAAAAAGCAAACGACATGATAGAGGCCTTTGGCATGGGGGAAATAGCCGAAAACAGGGCAAAAACCCTTTCTGGCGGCTGGCAGAGGCGGCTGAGCATCGCGATGGCGCTTATCTCCGAGCCTTCTATCCTCTTTCTGGATGAGCCGACGCTTGGGCTTGACGTTATCGCAAGACGCGAGCTTTGGAAGTTCATTTCAAAGCTTAAGGGGAAAATCACAATAATACTTACGACGCACTATCTTGAGGAGGCGGAGGCGCTTGCCGACAGAATCGGCATCATGTCAAAGGGGAAGCTCAAGGCACTCGGTACCGCAAAAGAGCTGATCGAACAGTCTAAGACAAGCAATTTTGAGGATGCTTTCCTCTTTTTCGCGGATAAGGAGGCACTTTTATGAGAACTAGAGCCTTCGCGCTTAGAACATACAGGGAAATTATAAGAGATAAAATTAACCTCGCCTTCGGTCTGGGCTTTCCTGTTGTTCTTTTTCTGCTGCTTTCGATGATACAGTCGAACATTCCGGTTTCACTTTTCGAAATTGATAGGCTCGCGCCGGGAATCGCGGTTTTCGGGCTTTCATTCATCTCTCTGTTTTCGGGAATACTCATCGCAAAGGATAGGTCAAGCTCGTTTATGCTGCGGCTTTTTACCTCGCCCTTAACGGCGAAAAACTTTATTCTGGGCTATACGATCCCTCTTCTTCCGATGGCAATCGCGCAAATCTCGGTTTGTTTTATAGTCGCTCTGTTTTTGGGACTTGCGCCGACTTTAAGCATTTTGGTTACTGTCGCCGTTCTTTTACCGGCGGCGCTCGTATTCATTGCGCTGGGGCTTTTGTGCGGCAGTATTTTTAACGACAAGCAGGTCGGTGCGGTCTGCGGAGCGCTGCTGACAAACCTTTCGGCATGGCTATCGGGCACATGGTTTGACGTTAACCTTGTCGGCGGAGCCTTCAGGTCAATCGCAAACGCCCTCCCGTTTATTCACGCGGTAAATGTCGGGCGAGCGGCGCTCGCGGGCGATTATGCCGCTGTGTTTCCCGAGCTTTGGTGGGTTATCGCTTATGCCATCGGGCTGACTGTTCTGGCGATAGCGGTATTTACCCGTAAAATGAACAGTGACAGTTCGGGCAACTGACGAAAAGAGAAAAGGGCGGTAAGAAATTTCTTACCGCCCTTTTATTTTGTTTTATTTTGCGTCAATCAGAATATCCGCAAGCTCGCTTAAATCCGCGGCAACCGCGATTACGCCGGCATCAATAAGCTCCTGCCTGTCTCCGTAACCGTAAAGCACACCTATGCAGTCCAGCCCATTTTTCTTGGCGCCGAGAACATCGTGCATACGGTCGCCGATCATCACAACCTGTGACTTGTCCGTAATTTGGCAGCTTTCGAGCGCGTAGGCGATGACTTCGTCCTTTTTCGTTCTGGTTTCGTCGATGTTGCTGCCCGCGATATAGAAAAAGTACTTGTCAATTCCGTATCTCTGCAAAATAATTTTGGCAAAGGGTTCGGGCTTTGAGGTGGCAAGCACCGAAATGAAGCCGGCATCCCTCAGCTTAATTAGAAGCTCTTCGATTCCCGGGTACATCTCGTTTTGGTCAATACCTTTTCTTGAGTAGAAGTCACGAAAATGCTTAACAACGGCTTCAACTTGCTCGGGCGTGTAGCCGACATAGGCGGCGAAGGATTCCGCAAGCGGAGGGCCTATGAATTTTCTTAGAGTTTCGCCGCTCGGAAGCTCGGTACCCATCTGCTCCAGAGCGTAGGAAACCGAGTTTATAATGCCCAAGGCAGAGTCGCTTATCGTTCCGTCCAAATCCCAAAAGACGTATTTGTATTTATTCATGTCCAGCTCCTGTCATACGATGGTGTCAGATGCGCCCGATATCCTTGTTCATCACGGAAGCTGAAAGTCGGACACTGCTTAAAAATATTTTGCTCGCAGTTTATCATTATACTCGTAAATAATCAACCATAGAGTGTTAAACAAAAGAGAGAAAAACAAAAGAAGAACAGGCAAGCCTGTCCTTCTACTTGGTGCGAGAGAGGCGACTTGAACGCCCACGTCAGTTGACACACGCCCCTCAAACGTGCCTGTCTACCGGTTCCAGCACTCTCGCAAATCTTTGCTCCGCAACGCGGACGCAAGGGTTATTATAGCAGAAATGAGCGTTTTGTCAACAGCTAAATCAAAATTTATGGGTGGCTTTGAGTATAGTGCCGATGTACGCTCAACATAAGTTGACATCGTGCCTGCGGGAACCCAGCTTTTCGGCGGTGAAGGTGAAATATATAAGCAAAACGGCGATAAGCGCAAAAGAGCCGTAACGCAGAGGAAGCAGGTAAGAATAGGTGAAATAGGAGTAGTAGCAAAGCAGCGACGCAAAGGAGGCGAACACCGCGCAGGGCGCATAGCCAATCCAGATAACGGCGGGGAGAAGAGACAGCACGTCGAGCATGAAGAAATACCTGTCGTGCATGTGGGGCAGCAGGAACGGGATTCCCGCGGCAAAAAGCAGGGCGATTCCGAGGATTGCGGCATTATTCAGGTTTTCTCGTTTGTACCAGGCCCAAATAAGTATTGCAAACACAAATAAAAAGGCGGCGGATACTCCGACAGCTGAGAGAGCCGCGACATTTACCTCGCCCGAAACCATGGCGAAGAATGAAGGAGAGTTGTAATTAAGACCCGAGCCTACGGAATCCGCCTGATGTAAATAGAGAGTGAGCGTGTCCATAAAAGGTCTGCCGCAGAGGACGGCGGGCAAAATCTCGAGAATATATGTCGCGGGGAATATAAAAAAGTGACAAAGCTTTATTTTCTTGGCGAAGAGCAGGACAAGGTAGACAGGCATTATAAAAACAGCCTGAAGCTTGAAGCTGAAGGAAAGTGCCATAAAAACCATAGACAGCTTCGGCCTGTCCGTCAGGGCGAGCCAAAGAGCGACAACGGCAAGCGACACATAAATGCTGTCACATTGACCCCACATCGCCCCGTTAATAATGACGGTCGGGAGCAGAAGCGTTATCAGATAAGCCGCAAGCTGCTTCGGGGCGCTGCGGGTAAAAACAGACGCGAGCTTCATCATGCCAAAGGCTAAAACTACGTCAAAGAACACGGAAAGCAGCTTAATAAGGTATAAGTCCTTGAGCGGAAGATAAGAAAACAGGGCAAGAAAATAAAGATACGGCACATTGTAATTGCCGACGCTTTCCGATAAGCCTCTGAATCCGCTGACTCTGAAGTATTCGACCCATTTTGAAAGAAAGGTATTATAGTCTCCGCTCTGGTAGTTCATTTGACTTCCGCGCAGTACAAAGGCAAGTCCGAGTGCCAGAGCCGCAATATAGATGTAGCTGTTCTTTTTGAGCAGACCCTGATACCACGGGATTAAGAGTGCTAATACGAGTATCAGCCCGAAAATGAACATTGACCAAATTTCCATAAAGGCCTCCATTGGCTGAATTAACTTAAGAGGGTGCGTTAAGTATACACGCAAATCGCTTTTGATTCAACCTAATAAAGGCGGATTGTCGCAATTTTGTTTGACGCATAAAAAAGCGCGGTCAAGAATACACATCTCACCGCGTCAGCAAATAATACACAAAATTTCCGTGAAGCTATTGACAAATTGATAAAATTATTGATATAATAGCGTACTATGTGTGCAATGGCGGACAATACCCCACTTTCACACCTAATGTCATTCTATCAGCTTTTTATAAAATTGCAATATTGCGCCTTCAATTATTAACAACTTATCCGGGCGTGTCATTCGCAACGCACGAGAGATACTAGAAAACAAGGAGTGATGGTTAATGCCAAAGGACGTTCTGTACGGGAAGACCCTCAGAAAGAGCTTCGCGCGAACCACGGAAATTCAGGAGATGCCTAATCTGCTCGAAATCCAAAAGGAATCCTACAAATGGTTCCTTGAGGAAGGACTCAGAGAAGTGTTCTCCGATGTGGATTCAGTCTCGGACTATTCCGGAAATCTCGAACTGAGCTTCGTGGACTATTCCATGAATGAGAAGCCGAAGTATACCGAAGAGGAGTGCAAGGCGCGCGACGCAACATACGCGGCTCCTCTGAAGGTCGGAGTGCGTCTTCGCAACAGAGAAACAGAGGAGATTAAGGAACAGGAAGTCTTCATGGGCGATTTTCCGCTCATGACAGAAAGCGGCACCTTTATCATTAACGGAGCCGAGCGCGTTATTGTTTCCCAAATCGTCCGCAGCCCCGGTATCTACTACGACAGAAAAATTGACAAAACCGCCTCCTGCATTTGCGGCACCACTATTATCCCTTATCACGGCGCATGGCTTGAGTACGAAACAGATTTAAACGACGTGTTTTACGCACGAATCGATAAAAACCGTAAAATTCCCGTGACCTGGCTTCTTCGCGCCATCGGTCGCCGCAGCGAGGACAAGCCCTATACATGGCTTTCCTGTGCCGGCGGAGCAAACGGCGTTGTAACAAATGAGCAGCTGCGTGAGATTTTCGGAAACGACGAGCGCATTGTCGCTACCATCGAAAAGGACGCCTGCCTTTCCAGAGAAGAATCGCTCATCGAGATTTACCGCAAGCTCCGTCCGGGCGACCCCCCCACGGTGGACAGCGCCGAGTCTCTGCTTGAAGGTTTGTTCTTTGACAAACGCCGCTACGACATCTCAAGTGTCGGCCGCTATAAATTCAACAAGAAGCTTACGCTTCGCCCCCGTCTTACGGGACACTATCTCGCGATGCCTATTGCCGACCCGATGACAGGCGAAATTATTGCCGAGGCAGGGGAGCTTATCACTCGTGAAAAGGCGGAGGAGCTCGAACGCAGGGGCGTTATTGACGCTGTAATAAGAGCCGACGGGAGGGACGTCCGCGTTTTCTCAAACGGCATGGTCGACATGGCCGCCTTTGTTGATTTTGACCCGAAAGAGTACCGAATCAAGGAAAAGGTTCGCTTCATCGTTCTAAAGCGTCTCATGGAGGAATTTCAGGGCGAGGATTTGAAGGAAGCTATCCTTGTCAGCCTTGATGACCTTATTCCCAAGCACATCATTGTTGATGATATTTTCTCCTCGGTTAACTATCTCCTCGGCCTTTTCTACGGAATCGGCGAGCCTGACGATATCGATCATCTCGGCAACCGCCGCATCCGCTGCGTCGGCGAGCTTCTGCAGAATCAGTTCCGTATCGGTTTCAGCCGTATGGAGCGCGTTATCCGCGAGCGTATGACCCTTCAGGATCTCGATATTGTCACACCGCAGAGCCTCATAAACATCCGCCCCGTGACGGCTGCTATCAAGGAGTTTTTCGGTTCCTCGCCGCTGAGCCAGTTCATGGATCAGACAAACCCGCTTGCGGAGCTTACTCATAAGCGCCGTATGTCGGCTCTGGGACCCGGCGGTCTTTCCCGCGAGCGCGCAAGCTTCGATGTCCGCGACGTTCATTACAGCCATTACGGACGTATGTGCCCCATCGAAACGCCTGAAGGTCCGAACATCGGGCTTATCTCGTATCTCGCCAGCTATGCACGCGTCAACGAATACGGCTTCCTCATCGCTCCTTATCGCCGCGTTGACAAGAAGACGCATTTTGTTTCTAACGCAATAGACTACCTGACGGCGGATCTGGAGGACCAGTACATCGTCGCGCAGGCCACAGAGCCTCTGGACGAGAACGGCTGCCTAGCAAACGAACGTATTACCTGCCGCCATCGCGACGAGATTATCGAGGTTGACCGCGAACGCGTCGACTATATCGACATTTCGCCCCGCATGATGATTTCAATCGCAACCGCGATGATTCCGTTCCTTGAAAACGACGACGCGAACCGTGCTCTCATGGGCGCGAACATGCAGCGTCAGGCAGTTCCTCTCATGACGACCGAGCAGCCCATTGTTGCCACAGGAATTGAGCACAAATGCGCTGTCGACTCAAAGGTTGTTCTCACGGCCGAGAGGGAAGGCGTTGTTACCAAGGTTTCGGCGACAAATATTTCCGTTAAATATGACGACGGCGAAAATAAGGACTATAAACTCGTTAAATTCGCAAGAAGTAACCAAGGCACCTGCATTAACCAGCGCCCCATAGTTGAAGTCGGCGAAAGAGTTAAAAAGGACGACGTTATTACCGACGGTCCCGCGACCTCTAACGGTGAGATTTCACTCGGCAAGAACATCCTTGTCGGCTTTATGACCTGGGAAGGCTACAACTACGAAGACGCTATCCTCTTAAATGAGCGCCTTGTCATGGAGGACACCTTTACCTCGCTCCACGTTGAGGAATATGAATGTGACGCGCGCGACACGAAACTCGGACCCGAGGAAATCACCCGTGATATCCCCGGCGTCGGCGAAGACGCTCTTAAATATCTTGACGAGCGCGGCATAATCTGCATCGGAGCCGAGGTTCACTCGGGAGATATTCTGGTCGGCAAGGTTACGCCCAAGGGCGAAACCGACCTTACCGCCGAGGAGCGCCTGCTTCGCGCCATCTTCGGCGAAAAGGCAAGAGAAGTCCGCGATACCTCGCTTAAGGTTCCCCACGGCGAATCGGGCATCATTGTCGATGTTAAACGCTTTACAAGAGAAGCGGGCGACGAGCTTTCCCCCGGAGTTAACGAGGTGGTTCGCGTCTATATCGCGCAGAAGCGCAAAATCTCCGTCGGCGACAAAATGGCGGGACGCCACGGCAACAAGGGCGTTGTTTCGCGCATACTTCCGAAAGAAGATATGCCCTACATGCCTGACGGCACACCGCTCGATATAGTTCTGAACCCTCTGGGCGTTCCTTCCCGAATGAACATCGGGCAGGTGCTTGAGGTTCACCTCGGCTATGCGGCTCAGGCTCTCGGCTGGAAGGTTGCAACACCGATTTTCAACGGAGCAAACGAAGAAGAAATCCGTGAAACACTTGAGCTCGCGGGCCTTCGCTCGGACGGTAAGACTGTTTTGTACGACGGACGCACAGGCAGAGCCTTTGATAACCCCGTTACCGTCGGCTACGTCTACTTCTTGAAGCTCCACCATCTTGTCGATGATAAGATTCACGCCAGAAGCACAGGTCCTTACAGCCTTGTTACGCAGCAGCCTCTGGGCGGAAAAGCTCAGTTCGGCGGCCAGCGCTTCGGCGAAATGGAAGTCTGGGCTCTCGAGGCCTACGGTGCGGCATACACGCTCCAGGAAATCCTCACGGTCAAGTCCGATGACGTTACAGGCCGCGTAAGAACCTACGAGAGCATTGTTAAGGGACACAATATCCCGCAGCCGGGAGTTCCCGAATCCTTCAAGGTTCTCGTTAAGGAGCTTCAGTCCCTGTGCCTTGACGTTCGTGTTCTCGACAAATACGGCGACGAGATTGAGCTTAAGGATCAGGACGAGGACGACGACTTCTCACCGGACTTCCGCGACGATCTGCTGCCGCCGGACGAAAGCGAGATTGAGGCCTCCGGATTCACCATCGAAAAAGTCGAGGATGATTTGGACTTGGGCGACGATATCGTAGAGACTGAGGAGGTACAGATATGAGCTATGCACCTTTTGACGCCATTCAGATAGGCATTGCATCTCCAAAAATGATTAAAAGCTGGTCCTTCGGTGAGGTTAAAAAGCCCGAAACAATAAACTACCGCACTCTAAAGCCTGAACGTGACGGACTGTTCTGCGAAAAAATCTTCGGACCGACAAAGGACTGGGAATGTCACTGCGGAAAGTACAAGAAAATTCGCTACAAGGGCAAAATCTGCGACCGCTGCGGAGTTGAAGTAACAAAATCAAAGGTTCGCCGCGAGCGCATGGGCCATATCGAGCTTGCGACACCGGTTTCCCATATATGGTACTTCAAGGGAATCCCCTCCCGCATGGGACTGCTGCTTGACCTTACACCGCGCATACTTGAAAAGGTTCTTTACTTCGCCTCCTATATCGTGACTGACCCCGGCATGACGCCGCTTCAGAAAAACCAAATTCTTTCAGAAAAAGAATTTCGCGATATGCGCGAAAAATATGAGGACGACTTTGACGCCGGCATGGGCGCCGAGGCTATTAAAAAGCTTCTTCAAACCATAGGTCTTTCCGAAGAGCGCAGCCGCAGAAAGCTGGCCCTCATTGCCAAGGCCAATCGTACGGAAGCGGAGGAAGAGGAACTCAAGGGGCTTGACGGGCTTGTTCCCCTTTCCGAGGATCTTCGTAAAGAGCTTAAGGACGCGTCCGGGCAGAAAAAGGCGAAGATAGTTAAAAGACTTGAGGTCGTCGAAGCGTTTCTTCATTCCGGCAACGCTCCCGAGTGGATGATAATCGACATTTTGCCGGTTATTCCTCCCGAGCTTCGCCCGATGGTCCAGCTCGATGGCGGACGTTTTGCCACGAGTGATCTAAATGACCTCTATCGCCGCGTAATTAACCGCAACAACCGTTTAAAAAGGCTTATTCAGCTCAACGCGCCCGATATCATAGTCCGCAATGAAAAGCGCATGCTCCAGGAAGCGGTTGACGCTCTGATCGACAACGGCCGCCGCGGCAGAGCCGTTACGGGCGCCAACTCCCGAGCGCTCAAGTCGCTTTCCGATATGCTCAAGGGCAAGCAGGGACGCTTCCGTCAGAACCTTCTCGGCAAGCGCGTTGACTATTCTGGACGTTCCGTCATCGTCGTCGGACCCGAGCTTAAGCTCTATCAGTGCGGTGTGCCGAAGGAAATGGCTATCGAGCTTTTCCGCCCCTTCGTCATGAAAAAGCTGGTTGAGGACGGCTTCGCAAATAACATTAAATCAGCCAAGAAGATGGTTGACAAGCAGCAGACAGAGGTTTGGGACGCTCTTGATGTCGTTATCAAGGAACACCCGGTGCTCTTAAACCGCGCGCCGACGCTTCACCGTTTGGGAATCCAAGCGTTTGAGCCAATCCTTGTTGAGGGCCGCGCTCTGAAACTTCATCCCTTGGTCTGCACCGCTTACAACGCCGACTTCGACGGCGACCAGATGGCTATTCACGTTCCGCTTTCGGCGGAGGCTCAGGCGGAAGCGCGCATTCTCATGCTTTCGGCCAATAACCTCCTGCGCCCGCAGGACGGAAACCCCGTAACAATCCCGACTCAGGATATGATTCTGGGCGCCTATTACCTGACCTTTATCAGAATGGGCGAGTACGAGGACGAAATGCTCCGCGTCAACGATCCGGGCGACACATCTCTTACAAAGGACAGCGTTGTTCCCTATAAGGAACTCAGCGTGGCCAACGAGAGAATCGTCGAAAGAATCAGAGCCGGTGAAACCACCCTTAAAATTGCGACCTTTGAGGGCGTCCGCGCCTTCTCCGGTCCGAACGAGGCCATTATGGCCTATGAGGACGGAGCAATCGGCATGCACTCTCCAATCAGAGTTCGCGTTATTAAAACCATTGGCGGCGAAATTCGCCATAAGCTTACCCAGACCACTGTCGGACGCATTCTTTTCAACGAGCCTATTCCTCAGGACTTGGGCTTCGTCGACAGAACCGACCCCGACAAGATGTTCGACTACGAGCTCAACTTCCAAGTCGGAAAAAAGCAGCTCGGTGTTATCATAAACAAATGTATCACAAAGCACGGCTTCACAATTTCCGCCGAGGTGCTTGACAACATCAAGTCAATGGGCTACAAGTATTCAACGCTCGGCGCAATTACAATTTCCATTGCCGATATGACAGTGCCTTCGGAAAAGAAAATGCTTATCAGGGCAACCGAACAGAAGGTCGTGTCAATTGAAAAGCAGTTCAAGCGCGGACTTATCACCGACGACGAGCGCTACCGCCTTGTCGTTGCCGAATGGGAGCAGACCACCAAGGATGTTACCAAGGCTTTGCAGAATAACCTTGACGAGTTTAACCCCATCTATATGATGGCAAACTCGGGCGCCCGCGGAAGCATGAACCAGATTCGTCAGCTTTCCGGTATGCGCGGCCTTATGGCAAACACCGCAGGTAAAACCATCGAAATCCCGATTAAGGCAAACTTCCGCGAAGGCCTTTCCGTTCTGGAATACTTTATCTCATCCAGAGGCGCGCGCAAGGGACTTGCCGATACCGCGCTTCGTACGGCGGACTCCGGCTACCTTACCCGCAGACTTGTCGACGTTTCTCAGGACGTTATCATCCGCGAGCATGACTGCGGAACGCAAAAGGGAATCAAGGCAACCACAATGTACGACAAGGGACAGGTTGTCCAGACCTTCGGCGAGAGCATCCACGGCCGCTATCCGCTCAATGACATTGTCGACCCGAAAACGGGCAAGATTATCTTCACAACAAAAAATATGCTTATGAAGAGCGACGCCGCGGCTCTTGAAGCCGCCGGCATAACCGAAGTTATGGTGCGCTCAGTCATGATGTGCGACTCCAAGAGCGGAGTTTGCGCAAAATGCTACGGCGTTAACCTTGCGGCAGGCTCACCCGTTAACGCGGGCGAAGCGGTCGGCGTAATCGCAGCTCAATCCATCGGCGAACCTGGCACGCAGCTTACGATGCGTACCTTCCACACCGGCGGTATTGCGGGCGACGATATTACGCAGGGCCTTCCCCGAGTCGAGGAACTGTTCGAGGCCAGAAAACCCAAGAAGATGGCTGTACTTGCTGAACTTTCCGGAAAGGTCTCCATAGAGGAGACCAAGAAGAACGCAATGTGCGCGGTTGCCGTTATGAACTCGGAAACAGGGGAGATAATGGAGTTCCAAATCCCTTATTCCGCGGGACTTCTCGTTGCCTCAGGCGATACCGTTGTGAAGGGTCAGCCTCTCACAAGCGGCGCCTTCAATCCGCACGACGTGCTTCGAATAATCGGAATTTCCGAATGTCAGAGCTATATCATCCAAGAGGTTCAGAAGGTTTATCGTCAGCAGGGCGTTGACATCAACGATAAGCACATCGAGGTAATAGTACGTCAGATGATGCGCAAGGTTCGCGTTGAGGAATCGGGGGATACGGACCTTCTCTCCGGTGCGACTGTGGACTGGAACGATATCAACGACGCCAATCTCGAAATCGAAAAGAGAATCGCGGCAGGCGAAACCGAGCTTAAGACCGCGACCTGCACCCAAACCCTTCTCGGTATAACCAAGGCCTCGCTGGCGACGGAGAGCTTCCTTTCCGCGGCCTCCTTCCAGGAAACTACAAAGGTTCTGACTGACGCCGCCATCAAGGGCAAGGTTGACCACCTTGTAGGTCTGAAAGAAAACGTAATTATAGGCAAGCTCATTCCCGCCGGAAGCGGACTTGACCTTTATCGCGAGTTCAGCACCCAGACAGACGAAACTGTTGAGAAGTCGACAGACGATTACGTTGACCTGAGCGCTCTTGTCGGACGTACAAACGCTCTTTAAGCAAAACCCAACAACATACCGGAGCCGAGTTTTTTCTACGGCTCCGGTATGTCTTCGCCTAATTTAATTGCAGAAAAATCTTGACTAGACTTGTGCATTATGCTAAAATGCTTATTTGCATGGGTGAACTGACAATTTTTACGTTTTGGTGTGTTTATTGTCCGAAACAGCGTGAAATTTTAGTTTTTGTACCTGGTATATCGCGCGCGAAAGCGGCAGAATAACTTTGTTTTTTCTCGGAATATCTTTCGAGGTTTCCGTTAAAAATAATATCTATGTGAAATATTGAAGAAAGGAGGAAAGATATGCCTACGTTTAACCAGCTGGTAAGAAAAGGCAGAGAGGTACCGACCCACAAATCAACTTCTCCTGCGATGCAGAAAGGCCTCAATACCATCAAGAACAAGGAAACCGATTTATCGGCACCTCAGAAGAGAGGCGTTTGCACCGCGGTTCGTACAGCCACACCTAAGAAGCCGAACTCCGCGCTTCGTAAAATCGCCCGTGTTCGTCTGACAAACGGCTATGAAGTCATCGCGTATATCCCCGGAATCGGTCATAACCTTCAGGAGCACTCCGTTGTTATGATTCGCGGCGGACGTGTAAAGGATCTCCCCGGCGTTCGTTACCACATTATTCGCGGAACCTTGGATACCCAGGGTGTTGCAAACCGCAAGCAGGCTCGTAGTAAGTACGGCACAAAAAAAGGCAAGAAAAAGTAAACACGCGCTTTAGCGCAAGGCTTATGCCTTGTCCGGAGTTTCATATATAGTATGTTACTGCCGACAGGCATATGCGGAAAGGCAATAGCCTTTTCGAGTACCTATGAGATTCATTTTAGTATGAAGGAGGGAAGTATAGTGCCCAGAAGAGGTAACGTACCCACAAGAGTCATTCTTCCCGATCCGATGTATAATTCCGTTTTGGTTACAAAGCTAACCAACAGTATTATGCTCGACGGCAAGAAGGGTGTTGCTCAGAAGGTCGTTTATGATGCTTTTGATATCATAAAGGAAAAGACCGGACGCAACCCGCAGGAAGCGTTTGTAGAAGCGCTAAATAATATCATGCCTTCTCTTGAAGTTAAGGCACGTCGTGTCGGCGGCGCAACTTATCAGGTTCCGCTTGAAGTAAGACCTGAAAGACGCCAGACCCTTGGTCTTCGCTGGCTGACAAACTACGCTCGCAAGCGTAACGAAAAAACAATGAAAGAGCGTCTTGCCGGTGAAATACTGGATGCGCTGAATAATACCGGCGGTTCGGTGAAGAAGCGTGAAGACACTCACAAGATGGCAGAGTCAAACAAGGCATTTGCTCATTACCGCTGGTAATCAGGAGTTTAATATATGCCTAGAAAAGTATCCCTTGAAAAAACCAGAAATATCGGTATTATGGCGCACATTGATGCCGGAAAAACCACCACCACTGAACGTATCCTTTATTATACGGGCGTTAACTACAAGCTCGGCGAGGTGCATGAGGGTACTGCGACAATGGACTGGATGGAGCAGGAACAGGAACGCGGAATAACAATTACCTCCGCTGCAACGACCTGCTTTTGGAAGGACCATCGCATAAACATCATCGACACCCCGGGTCACGTTGACTTCACTGTTGAGGTTGAGCGTTCTCTGCGCGTTTTGGACGGCAGCGTTACTGTTATGTGTGCTAAAGGCGGCGTTGAGCCCCAGTCCGAGACAGTTTGGAGACAGGCTGACCACTATTCGGTTCCCAGAATGATATACGTCAACAAGATGGATATCATGGGAGCGGATTTCTACCACGTTCTCGATATGATTTATGACAGGCTCAAGTGCAACGCAGTTGCAATTCAGCTCCCTATCGGCAGCGAGAGTGATTTTCGCGGTATTATCGACCTCATTGATATGAAGGCCGATATCTACTATGACGATATGGGCAAGGACATGAGAGTGGAAGAGATTCCGGAAGACATGATTGAGCTTGCCGGAGAATACCGCACCCTGCTTATTGACGCGCTGTCCAATCTGGACGACGAGGTCATGGAGCTTGCGCTGGACGAGAAACCCATTCCCGTGGAACTGTTGCGGAAGGTAATCCGCAACGGAACCCTGAAAAACGAACTTGTTCCCGTCGTATGCGGCACTTCCTACAAAAACAAGGGCGTTCAGAAGCTGCTCGACGCGATTGTCGACTATATGCCCGCACCCACGGATATTGCGGCTATCAAAGGAATCGTTCCCGATTCCGAAGAAGAGGACTCAAGACCCGCGGATGACAATGCCCCGTTTTCGGCCTTGGCATTCAAGATTATGACCGACCCCTTTGTTGGGCGACTGTCATTCTTCAGAGTCTATTCCGGAACGCTTTCAACCGGCTCCGCGGTGCTCAACAGCACCAAGGGACACAGAGAGCGCGTCGGGCGTATCCTCCAGATGCACGCTAACCATCGTGAAGACCTTGATATGGTCTACTCGGGTGACATTGCAGCAGCAGTCGGACTCAAAAACACCACCACGGGCGATACTCTCTGCGACGAGAAAGCGCCCATAATTCTCGAATCAATGGAATTCCCCGAACCCGTTATCAGGGTTGCAATCGAGCCAAAAACCAAAGCCGGTCAGGAAAAAATGGGCATTGCGTTATCAAAGCTCGCCGAGGAAGACCCCACATTCAAAAGCTACACCGATGAGGAAACGGGACAGACTATCATCGCCGGAATGGGCGAGCTTCACCTCGAGATTATCGTCGACAGGCTTCTGCGCGAATTTAAGGTTGAGGCAAATGTAGGCAAGCCCCAGGTCGCCTACAAGGAAACCATTCGCAAAGCTGTCGAGCAGGACACCAAGTATGCTAGGCAGTCCGGAGGTAAGGGTCAGTACGGTCATGTCAAAATTATCGTCGAACCCAACGAGTCCGGAAAGGGCTACGAATTTATCGACAAGATTACCGGCGGCGTAATACCGAAGGAATACATTCCTTCAGTCAACCAAGGTATTCAGGGCGCATTGC
This sequence comes from Clostridia bacterium, assembly GCA_009929315.1. Lineage (GTDB taxonomy): Bacteria > Bacillota > Clostridia > Oscillospirales > Oscillospiraceae > UBA2658. The sequence goes on along the minus strand of SAAS01000008.1, from coordinate 92,043 downwards.
TTGCGGGTGTTCTCGCGGGCTATCCCGTTGTCGATGTTAAGGTTTCTCTTATCTACGGCTCATATCACGAAGTTGACTCCTCGGAAATGGCCTTCAAAATAGCCGGTTCGATGGCGTTCAAGGAAGCCTGCCGCAAGGCAGATCCCGTTCTGCTTGAGCCGATTATGAAGGTTTCGGTCACAACGCCCGAGGACTATATGGGCGACGTGATGGGCGACATCAACTCCCGCCGCGGACAGATTCTCGGAATGGAAAACAGGAACGGCGCTGCCCAGGTGGAAGCTAACGTACCGCTTTCTGCAATGTTCGGCTATGCAACCGATTTGCGCTCAAAAACTCAGGGCAGGGCAAACTACTCAATGGAGCCCAGCCACTATGTTGAGCTTCCGAAGTCACTCCAGGAAGAAATAGTCGGCAAGCGCAGTCCAAGCAATTAAAACAGTAAAATTTCTGTTGCAAAGAGCAGCGGAATACTGTAATATTGTAACGCAATTCAAATTTAGCCCTATTTTAATGTAAATTATTTAATGTCAACATATTTTAAGGAGGAAGTTCCAAATGGCTAAGCAGCAATTCGATAGATCCAAGCCCCACGTAAATATCGGCACCATCGGTCACGTTGACCACGGCAAGACCACACTTACCGCCGCTATCACAAAGTACCTTGCTTTGCAGGGCAAAGCTGAGTACACCGATTATGCCAGCATCGATAAGGCTCCCGAAGAGCGCGAGCGCGGTATCACCATCAACACCGCTCACGTTGAGTATCAGACCGAAGCTCGTCACTATGCACACGTTGACTGCCCGGGCCACGCCGACTATATCAAGAACATGATTACCGGCGCAGCTCAGATGGACGGCGCTATCCTTGTTATAGCAGCATCCGACGGTCCTATGGCTCAGACCCGCGAGCATATCATCCTTGCCCGTCAGGTCGGCGTGCCCGCAATCGTTGTTTTCCTGAACAAGTGCGACCAGGTCGACGATCCCGAACTCATCGAGCTCGTTGAGATGGAAGTTCGCGAGCTTCTCACAAAAGAGAAGTTCCCCGGAGACGATATCCCCATCATCAAGGGCAGCGCCCTCATCGCTCTTTCCTGCGAATCCAAGGATATTAACGATCCCGATTTCGCATGCATCAAGGAGCTCATGGACGCGGTCGACAGCTATATCCCCACCCCCGAGCGCAAGAGCGACATGCCCTTCCTCATGCCTGTTGAAGACGTTTTCACAATCACCGGACGTGGCACAGTTACCACAGGCCGTGTTGAGCGTGGCCGCGTTAAGGTCGGCGACAAGGTTCAGATAGTCGGTCTTAAGGACACCAAGGAAACCACCGTTACCGGCACCGAAATGTTCCACAAGCTCCTCGAGTTTGCTGAAGCAGGCGACAACGTCGGAACTCTGCTCCGTGGTATCACAAAGGGTGAAGTTGAGCGCGGACAGGTTCTCGCAGCTCCCAACTCCATCAAGCCCCACACAAAGTTTACTGGACAAGTTTACGTTCTGAGCAAAGAAGAAGGCGGCCGTCATACACCGTTCTTCAACAACTATCGTCCCCAGTTCTATTTCCGTACAACAGACGTAACAGGCGTTATCAGCCTTCCCGAAGGCGTTGAAATGTGCATGCCCGGCGACAACATCGACATGAAGGTTGAGCTCATCATGCCCATCGCTATTGAAGAAGGCCTCCGCTTCGCTATCCGCGAAGGCGGCCGTACCGTTGGTTCGGGCGTTGTTATCGCTGTTGAGCAGAAGTAATTAAACCTAATAAAAGCTCCCGCGGATTTCTCCGCGGGAGCTTTTTTATCATTTGAGACTATTTTTTGCCCAAGCCGTGCATAAAACCGTCAATTGCAAGAGAGTGAATGTCCCCGCCGATTACCTCATAGTTCATCACATAAAGGTCGGCAACCACATTTCCCGTATAACCCGTGTAATTAGTTACCGTGTATGTATAAATAATGGCTTCCAGCCCGCTGTATTTGGAAAGGTCGTAGCCCTGATCCAGCTGCAGCTGATTGTAGGTTTCGTAAACGTCGGAAAATTCTTTCGGAATGACGACCGTATTTTTACTTATCGGTGTCTCATCCACCGCCCAGCCGAGCTTGTTGAGAAACATTACTCGCTCTTCGTTCGTCTTAACCTTCGGAGTTCCGGGTGTTCCTTCGGCTCTGTCTCCGCCCGCAATGGCCAGAATTATTGCGCACAGCACAAGCGCCGCGGCAATAACCACCAGCAGTGCAATTTTTTTGTTCCATTTGAATGTTAATACAAACATAATTTGCCTCCCCCTGCCATGATAAAGTATTTTTTGCTTCGTAAGCGGAGATATAATATTGTGCGCTAAGTCCGGCGCAATTAAAGTCTAATAGAAAGTATTCAATTATTAAGCGGGATATGCTATAATGTCAGACAGTTTATAATTCCTTTTTGAAGGAACTCGGTTTAAAAAAGCTGCTGCTTATTGGGGGGCTTATGGGTCTTACACGCCTTGACAAATCTATATGCGACGCGGGTCTTGCTTCCAGAAGCGAGGCAAGGAAACTCATCTTATCAGGCAGGGTGTCTGTGGACGGCACAGTCGTGAGCGCGGCTGACAGTAAAATTGACACGGAATGTGTTTCGATTCGTGTTGACGGAAAGCTCGTCAGCGGAAATTCGCGCCGCTATTTTATGCTGAATAAGCCCGAGGGCTTTGTCACGGCGACGGAGGACAAAAGAGAAAAAACCGTGCTCGACCTTTTGCCCACGGAACTGAAGCGCCTGAAGCTCTTTCCCGTCGGCAGGCTTGACAAGGATACCACGGGGCTTCTGATATTGACCAATGACGGCGAGTTCTGCCATAAAGTCACCTCTCCCAAAAAGCACATCAGCAAGCTATATGAGTTTTACTGCTCGGGCTCTCTTGACACGGGAGATATAGATGCGTTTGAAAAGGGTGTTGAGCTCAAAGACGGCTCAAAATGCCTTCCGTCCTTTCTCAAAATCGATGCGGACGACCCCTGTCACGGCTATCTTACGATTTTTGAGGGGCAGTATCATCAGGTCAAGCGTATGCTTGCCTCAAGAGCAAAGCCGGTGCACTCGCTCAAAAGAATCGCTATGGGTGAGCTTGTGCTGGACACGGCACTTACTCCCGGTGAATTTAAAGAATTGACCGAAAACGACATAAAACTTATCGTTAACAAAAATGTTACAGATTAGAAACAATTTATGATAAGTATTTACAAGCATGGGTGTCGAGCTTTGTAAATAAAGTCAATTTAAAGGCATCTCGCTTTGTGATATCATAATAGGCGGTGTGTTGCTCCGAAGGGAGCTGCGCACGTATAACTTGGAGGACAAACATGTCTAGTGTTACCTTGAAAGGAATCGGAAAAACCTATCCCGGCGATGTTGTTGCAGTAACAGACTTCAACATGGAAATCGAGGACAAGGAGTTCGTGATTCTTGTCGGTCCGTCCGGCTGCGGAAAGTCAACAACGCTTCGTATGATAGCGGGCTTGGAGGAAATAACCGAGGGCAGTCTGTATATTGACGGACAGCAGGTTAACGATGTGCCGCCGAAAGACAGGGATATCGCCATGGTTTTTCAGAACTATGCGCTTTACCCGCACATGACTGTCTTTGAAAACATGTCCTTTGGGCTGAAAATACGCAAAACACCCCGAGCTGAGATAAAGCAGAGGGTAGAGGAAGCTGCGAAAATTCTGGAAATTGAAAACCTTTTGGACAGAAAGCCCGCGGCCTTGTCGGGCGGTCAGCGCCAACGCGTGGCGTTGGGAAGAGCCATAGTCCGCAAACCAAAAGTCTTTTTACTTGACGAGCCTCTTTCAAACCTCGACGCGAAGCTGCGTACCGCGATGCGCGCGGAACTTTCAAAACTGCATACACAGCTGGAAACAACCTTTGTTTACGTTACGCATGACCAAACGGAAGCGATGACAATGGGCACACGAATCGTTGTGATGAAAGATGGCTTTGTTCAGCAAATCGCGCCCCCGCAGGAGCTTTTCGACAAACCCTGCAACCTTTTTGTGGCAACCTTTATGGGGACCCCGCAGATGAATATTGCCGAAGCTCTTGTGACGAGTGACCGCGAGCATACATATTTGGAATTCGGCGAGGGCGAGAAGAAAACTAGAGTCGCCCTTTCGGAGGAAAAGGGCAAAGCACCCGAGCTCCTAGCTTGTGTTGGAAAAACCGTGCTTTTCGGAATACGGCCAAACGATATTCACTGCGAGCCCGAGTTTGTTTCATTGCATCCGCAGCAGTCCGTTGAGGCGGATGTTGATTTCGTTGAACTGCTGGGCGCCGAGAGCAATGTCTTCATTAAGGTTTCGGAATTAGAATTCGCCTGCGTTGTCGATTCAAAAATCCGCATGAGTTCCGGCAGCAGGGTCACCTTCGCGTTCGATACCGAGGCTGTTCACATCTTTGACAAGGAAACCGAAAAAACCATTTTAAATTGATAAAATGACTAAAAATCTTTATCTTATATGTACTTGGTGCCAAAATAATATTTCGCAGAGGCTGAGATATTTTTTGTTAAGTTGATAACAATATTATGAATATTTAACGATTTTATGTGGCTGCAAATGATGAAAACAGAGAATAACATGGTGCGTATTTAAAAAAATTTACAAAATTTCCTCAAAAATATATTGAAAAAAGCAATAAAATAGGTTATTATGTTAAAACGGTCAGTTTTCATTGCTTTTTTTATTAGGAGGAGCAACCATGTCAAGTAGGATTTTTCAGAGCGTCATTGTTCAGATGAAAGAAGCCACGGACAGATGTATCGGAGTTATTGACTCCGAGGGCTTTGTTGTGGCGTGCAGCGAGCTTTCCCTGATTGGCACAAAACTCGAAAATTTACAGGGAATCTCCGGCGGCGATCTTTCGGATCAGTTCTTTACCTCGGGCACAAGGACTTACAAAATTTTAGGCAGCCCCAATTCCCGCTTCGACTATGCGGTCTTCGTTGAGGGCAGAGATACCCTTTCCAGAAGTATCTGCATTATGGCAGCGGTTGCTTTCAACGAAGCGAAAGCCAATTATGATGAGAAATACAATAAGGTTACTTTTGTAAAAAACATCATTTCCGACAATATCCTTCCCGGAGACGTCTATGTCCGCGCAAAGGAGCTTAACTTTGTTACGGATGTGCCGCGTGCGGTTCTCCTTATTCGTCAGATGGAGAAGTCCGTCATCGCCACACTCGAACTGGTGCAGGGACTTTTCCCCGACAGGCAAAAGGACTTTGTCCTGAGCATGAGCGAAACCGATATCGTGCTCATTAAGGAAATCGAGCCGGGCGTCGAAGCTAGAGAGCTTTGCCAGCTGGCCGACAAGGTCGGCAGCGCTATAAACTCCGAGCTTCTTGTCAAGACCGTCATCGGTATCGGCACTGTTTCAAGACATCTTCGCGAGCTTGCGGACCGTTTCAAAGAAGCCCAGGTGGCGATTGAGGTCGGAAAGGTTTTTGAAACCGACAAAAGCGTCATCCATTACGAGAGTCTCGGCATCGGCCGCATTATTTATCAGCTTCCCACCACGCTTTGCGAAATGTTTTTAAGCGAGGTGTTCAAGAAGAACCCGATTGAATCCCTGGACCAGGAAACGCTTTACACAATCAACAAATTCTTTGAGAACAACCTTAACGTGTCCGAAACTTCCAGAAAGCTTTTTGTACACAGAAACACGCTTGTTTACCGTTTGGAGAAGATAAAAAAGCTGACAGGCCTTGATTTGCGCGAGTTCGACCACGCAATAGTCTTTAAGGTTGCTTTGATGGTCAAAAAATATCTCAACTCCCAGAATATAAAGGGCTGATTACACCTTGCCGCTTTGTATCCAAAACGCATAGGCAAATCGTTCCCGCAAATGGAGGAAAATCAATATGGTTCGTTTGAGTAATGTTTCAATGGTCTATGAAAACAGCGGAACAGTTGCCGCTAACGGCATTGACCTTGAAATCAGTGAAGGTGAGTTCGTATTTTTGGTGGGGCCCTCGGGTTCCGGCAAAACGACAATCATCAAGCTTCTCACCGGAGAGGTTTTACCGACCGACGGAGAAATCTATGTGAATAACTTCAATCTGCGCAAAATCAAGGCACGCAAGCTGCCCAAGCTGCGCCGAACCCTGGGAGTTATTTTTCAGGATTTCAGACTTATCGATGACAAAAATGTTTACGAGAATGTCGCGTTTGCAATGCGCGTCGTCGGTGCAAGCAACAAGGAGATTTCCGAGCGAGTGCCCTATGTCCTTGAGCTTGTCGGGCTTGAGGGACGCGAAAAGCGCCTTCCTCAGGAGCTATCGGGCGGCGAGCAGCAGCGTGTCGCAATCGCCCGCGCTCTGGTTAATAGTCCCAGCCTCATTATAGCGGACGAGCCGACAGGCAACCTTGATCCTGTTAAGAGTCTTGAGCTCATGCTTCTGCTCGAAAAAATAAACGAACTGGGAACCACGGTTCTTGTCGTAACACACGAAAAGGAGCTGGTTAACTCTTTTTGCAAGCGTGTTGTTGCGCTTGACCAGGGCTCGATAATCAGTGACGGAATGGATGGGTATTACTGCTATGGGATTCATGAATAAAATTGGTTATCTTTTTAAAGAGGGCTTTAGAAGTATTACCACTCACGGCTTCATGTCCTTTGCTTCGGTCACGATAATAATCGCCTGTCTTGTTATTATGGGAAGCTTCTCCTTGCTTGCGTTCAATATCGACGCTTTTATAAACAAGCTTGAGAGCGAAAATGAAATGCTCGCTTTTGTTGACGAAAGCTATTCCGAAACTCAGGCGCAAGCGCTCGAGCCCGAAATAGCCGCTATTCCCAACGTAAGCAAAGTCGAATTTGTCACTCGCGAAGAGGCGATGGATTCTTTCAAGAAGGGCTATGAAAACGATTCCCTTTTCAACGACATCGACGCCTCTGTTTTTCGTGACAGATATGTTGTCTATCTCGACGATATAAGCCTTATGGCTAAGACCGACACTGATTTGAGAGCTGTTGAGGGCATTGCCGATGTGAGCGCCCAGCTTGATATATCACAGGGCTTCGTCACCGCCAGAAACATTGTCAGCGCGGTATCTCTCGTTTTAATCGTAATTCTGTTCGTTGTCTCGGTGTTTATCATGTCTAACACCATTAAGCTCACCACCTTCGGACGAAGAGAAGAAATCGCCATTATGAAGATGGTTGGAGCTACCAACAGCTTTATCCGAACGCCCTTTGTCATCGAGGGTCTGGTTCTGGGCCTTATCGGTTCCGGAATCGCGCTGCTGCTCGAGTGGGGAATTTACACGCTTATTTGCGACAAGATTATGACGAGCATTGCGGGTACATACGTAAGCGTTCTTGCGTTTTCAACGCTTGTTTTGCCCCTTGCCGGCGTATTTGCGGCAATAGGAGTTGTTGTCGGCACCTTCGGCGGAACTATTGCCATACGAAATTATCTTAAGGTTTGATTTTTTGCTTCGATTACCGGAGCTTTGAACTTTCCGAATCCCGGGAGAGATAGGCTGTCCCTCGGATGGAGAGATTTACAAGAGCGCGCATCGCGTGCGGGAGGTATCTATGCAGAAAAATAAGAAGCTTGTCACAACAATTTGTATTGTTCTGGTGCTTATTTTTGTGGCGTCACTGCTGTTTGGTGCGCTAAGCAGCGCCTTTGCGGTGTCACAGACCGAAATTAACGCGCTTAAGAGCCAGCAGGCGGCAATCGCGCAGCAAAAGGCTGCATTGTCGACAAAGCTTAACGACCTTAAGGGCCAGCAGGATTCGGCGATTGCTCAAAAGGAAGCTCTCGACGAGCAAAACGAGCTTACCCGTCAGGAGATTGAGCTGATTGACGAGCAGATTGAGCTTTACGGCAATTTGATTGAAGAAAAAGCCAAGGAGCTTGAAAAGGCCAAGCAGGATGCGGAAGACCAGAAAGAAGCGCTTCGGGTTCGTATGAGAGCCATGGAGGAATCCGGAAGTCTTACATACTATTCAATAATTTTCAAAGCAAGCAGCTTCACAGACCTTCTTGCAAAAATAAGCGATATTTCAACCATAATGAATTACGACAAGCAGCTTGAGGACGAATATCTGGCAGCTGTGCAGCATGTTGCGGATGTCAAGGCCGAGTATGAGGAAACCTTGAAGGAGCAGCAGGACAAGCAGGCCGAGCTTCTCGAAAAAAAGGCAGGGCTTGAAAAGCAGATTGCCGAGGCGGAAGCGATAATCGCAGACCTTGAAAAGGACATCGAAAAGTATAAAACCGAGTATGCGGCTAACGAAAAACAGGAGGCCGCAATCCGCAGCCAGATAGCGGCGCAGGTAGCAGAGCTTGAAAGACAGCAGAAACTGGCTGCTCAGGCGGGTCAAACCGTAACCAAGGGCTCGGGAACTTTCATGTGGCCCGTTCCCTCCTGCACAACCATCGGCTCCGGCTTCGGGTACAGAATCCACCCGATTTTCGGGGATAAACGCTTCCACTCGGGTGTTGATATTTCTGCTTCTGCGGGAGCGACGATAGTCGCCGCCGACGCGGGAACAGTTGTCACCGCGGTTTACAGCAGTTCCTACGGCAACTACGTTGTTATCAGCCACGGAAACGGCAACTCGACGCTTTATGCTCACATGAGCTCAATGGCGGTATCAGCGGGAGCAACCGTAACAAAGGGACAGACCATCGGCTATGTGGGTTCGACAGGCTGGTCAACCGGTCCGCACTGTCACTTCGAGATTCGAATCGGGGGACAGCTTGTAGACCCGATGAACTATTTCTAAAGAACGGCTAAGTAATAATTGCCGGGCAGTTTTTTGGACTGCCCGGCTAATTTCGGCTTTTACGACAATAATATACTATTCCGCCTCCGGCCTTAAATCCTCATCGATGAAGACCGAAGAGAATCGGGGGAGCTTATGAAAAAACGTTTCAACGCGGTTACGCTTGTTCTTGTATGCTTTGCAGGCTTTTTGCTTGCAAGCCTTTGTTTTGCCGCCTTTGTTGTTTTTGAGTTTGGCAGCGCGGACAGTATTCCGTTTGCCGCGAAATTTGCGGAGATATACAGCGCGATCGACAAAGACTATGTGGGGCAGCCCGACATGGAGAAGGTATCGGACGCGGCTTACAGCGCCATGATTGCCGCCATCGATGACCGCTGGAGCTATTACATGACCGACGAGCAGTATGAGCAGTATCAGCAATACCAGAGCAACAGCTACACTGGTATCGGCGTGACAATAGAAAAGGACGAAAACAGCGGACTTTATAAAGTTACCGTTGTCCTTGAGGATTCCCCCGCAAGTCAGGCGGGAATTAATATCGGGGATTTGATGGTCGCCATTGACGGTCAGGCTCTTTCGGGGAAGACCTCTGACGAGGTGAAGCAGCTGATTGAGGAAAAGCAGGGCGCAGATTTTGAACTGACTCTTCGCTCGCAGGACGGCACCGAAAGAAGCATTGAGGTGGCGGCCAAAACTGTTTTCTCAAAGCCCGTTAAATATGAAATGCTCGACGGCAATATCGGCTATATCAAAATTAAAAACTTTGAAGGAGATTCCGGCGACGAGATTATCTCGGCCGTTGACGGGCTTGTTGCCGACGGCGCAAAAGGTATTGTTTTTGATGTGCGCAACAATCCGGGTGGCCTTCTGAGTGAGCTTCTTAAAGCGCTCGACCATCTGCTGCCGGAAGGGGATATGTTCGTATCGGTCAATGAGCAGGGAGAGGAAACGGTTAAGAGATCAGATGCCGACTGCGTTGAGATTCCCATGACGGTGCTGGTAAATGAGAACAGTTACAGCGCGGCAGAGTTCTTTGCAGCCGCTCTTTCGGAATACGATCTTTCCAGCCTTGTCGGAACACACACAACGGGTAAGGCGCGCTCGCAGGTCAACATAGTGCTCAGAGACGGAAGCGCCGTTCACATTTCAACCAACAGCTATCTGACCCCGAAGAGAGTTGATCTTTCGGAAAAGGGAGGGCTTGCGCCCGATATTTCCGTTTCTATCTCAAAGGAGGATGAGGCAAAACTGGTTTCGGGGCTTCTTGAACACGACAAGGACCCGCAGCTTATCGCGGCTTTGGATGAGATAAAAGCGCTAATCGACAAATGATTGCAAGCTTATCTTCTTGACATGCCGTAAATTTCTATCTATAATACCTTAATATGGTGTGAATCTTTATTTAAATGTATATAGTAAGCCCAATATTCAAAAATGAAGGGACAGGTACTATGGCAAGTGATGCAAAGTTCAAAATGAGTCAAGAGCGTCTGAACGAAATTCGGGAGGAGCTTTTCTATCTTGAAACCGTTCGGGAAAAGGAAGTATCCGAGCTGATTAAAGAGGCGCGTTCCTTCGGCGATTTATCAGAAAACAGTGAATATGACGAGGCAAAGACGGAACAGGGGAAACTCTATTCCAAAATTGCCGAGCTTAAAAATATCCTCGAAAATGCCGAGGTCATTGAAACGAAGGAAACTGCCAACATCATTTCGCTTGGAAGTAAGGTGAAGGTGGAGAGCCTTGACGACGGCGCAAGCGAGGAGTATTTGGTTGTCGGTTCGCAGGAAGCGAATCCCGCGCAGGGACGTATTTCCGACGAATCTCCCTTCGGGCGCGCACTTATGGGGCGCGCAGCCGGAGAGAGCATTGCGGTTGCTGCGCCTTTAGGCGAACTCAAATTCAAAATAGTTTCCATCGAAAACTAGAACAGAGACTCCACGCCGTCTGCGCGCTGTTCCCGGGAGGGAGCGCAGCTTCGGCACAGCCCTCCCCTAAGCGGGAGGAGCTTTTTATACTATTACGCAAGGCGTGTAAAGCTTTTGGGAGGACAATAAATGAGCCCGGAAATGATACCTGAGGAAGTAAGCGACATATCAGAAATTTTGCAAGTCCGCCGCGATAAGCTATCAAAGCTGCGCGAGGAAAATAAAGACCCGTTTACTCTTACAAAGTATAAGAGAACGGCATACAGCGAAGAAATCAAGGCTAACTTTGAGGTTTGGGAAGAGAAAGACGTCTCCCTGGCGGGCCGCCTAATGTCCAAGCGCGACATGGGAAAAGCTTTTTTTGCCGACCTTCTTGACGACAAGGGCAGGATTCAGCTTTATGTCAGGGTTGACGATTTGGGCGAGGAAGCCTTCGGAGAGTTTAAAAAATGGGATATCGGCGATATTGTCGGCGTTGAGGGCTTTGTTTTTCGCACCCGCAAGGGCGAGATTTCCGTCCACTGCAAGAGCGTAACGCTTCTTTCCAAGTCGCTGCTTCCCCTGCCTGAAAAGTTCCACGGGTTGACCGACCTTGAAACCCGCTACCGTCAGCGCTACGTCGACCTCATCGTTAACCCCGAGGTTCGCCGCAACTTTGAAATACGCAGCCGCTTTATTCGCCATGTCCGCACTTTTCTTGACAGTCGCGGATATATGGAAGTTGAAACGCCCGTACTTAACACTATTTCGGGCGGCGCTTCGGCTCGTCCGTTTATCACTCATCACAACACTCTTAATATGGATATGTACCTTCGCATAGCTACCGAGCTCCATTTAAAGCGGCTTGTTGTCGGCGGCATTGAGCGCGTTTACGAAATCGGGCGTATTTTCCGCAATGAGGGAATGGACACAAAGCACAATCCCGAGTTCACAACTGTCGAGCTTTATGAGGCTTACGCTGATTTTAACGATATGATGGATTTATTCGAGGAGCTGCTCTCAAGCGCCGCGATGGACATTTTGGGCATCTATGAGCTGACATGGCAGGGCGAGTCTGTCAGCCTTGCTCCCGGTTGGGAGCGCCTGACAATGGCCGATGCGGTTAAAAAACACCTCGGAGTTGACTTCCTGCCCGTTAAAACCGACGAGGAAGCCATAGCGCTCGCCAAATCCGTCGGAGTTGAGATTCCGAAGGAGAAGGAAAAGACCTGGGGCAACGCTCTTTATGAATGCTTCGACCAGAAGGTTGAGGCAAAGCTTGTGCAGCCCACCTTCATTACCATGCACCCCGTTGACGTTTCTCCGCTGGCAAAACGCAGTCCGAAGGACGGAAGACTTACCGAGCGTTTCGAGCTCTTTATTTGCCACAGCGAAATGGGCAACGCCTTTTCCGAGCTGAACGACCCGATTGACCAGAAGCAGCGCTTCCAGAAGCAGGTTGAGCTACGCAAAAAAGGCGACGCCGAGGCCAACATGATGGACGACGATTTTATTACGGCGCTCGAATACGGTCTGCCTCCGACAGGTGGTCTGGGCATCGGCATTGACCGCTGTGTCATGCTGCTTACAGGCGTTGATTCGATTAGAGAGATTATTCTGTTTCCGACAATGAAACCCATAGACGCTTAAATGCAGATAGGCTGTGGCAGGGCAAAGATGCCCCGCCGCAGCCTTGTCATGTGAGAAAACGCATTTAAACCGTATGATCTTATCCGGAGGACGAAGTGGAGCATATTACATCGAGAAAAAACCGAATAATAAGCCATTTGAAAGAGCTGTCGTCGGACGGGGCTTACAGAAAGCAAAGCGGTGAATTTGTCTGCGACGGGGAGAAAACTCTGAGGGAGGCAATATCATTCGGCGCGGAAATTAGCTGCGTTCTCTGGGCCGGTGAACCGAATTTTGCATTGCCTTCGGGAGTAGCTCAATTTAGCTGTCCGGAGGAGCTCATGCAGCATGTTTCACCGCTTAAAAACTCCGCGGGACCTGTTTTCAGCGTGAAGATTCCAAATACCGGAGCAGGGGATAAGCCTGTTAAAAACGCGATAATCCTTGAAAATGTTCAGGACCCCGGAAATGTCGGCACAGTTATCCGAACCGCTGACGCAATGGGCACAGAGCTTGTTATTCTTGTGGGGGACTGCGCGGATTTATATAATCCCAAAACAGTCAGAGCCACTATGGGCGGAGTTTTCAGACAGGCCGTCGCTGAAATGACTTTGGAAGAGCTGAAAAGTTTTTTAAACCAAAACGGAATCAAGCTTTTAGGCGCCGCTCTACGTGAGGGAGCGGAGGATATTCGCAAAATAAGCCTCAAGCAAACTGCCGTTGCAATCGGCAGCGAGGGCAGGGGGCTGTCAAACGAACTTCTTGAAATATGCGAGGGGACTTTAATAATACCAATGCGTCAAAACTGCGAATCCCTGAACGCCGCCGTGGCGGCCTCGATTGTCATGTGGGAGATGCATAGATAAAGATAAAGATAAGGGGGAGTATCTCTTGTCAGCTTTAAAATACTGGGTGTGGCTATCCGCGCTGACCGGCCTTACGCCGAGAAAGCGCTTCGAGCTGCTTGATGCCTTCGGCGACCCTGAAAAAACGTATTTTGCGGATGAGCGACTACTTAGGGACAGCGTTAAGCTAAGCGCCGCGGAACTTGCGCTCGTCATGAACAAAAGCCTGGAGAGGGCGCAACAAATAATTCATAAATGCCATGAAGAGAACATTGGACTTCTTAGCTTTCAGGACGTTTTGTACCCTCAAAGACTGAAAAATATCTATGACCCCCCTATTGTGCTTTATCTCAAGAGAAGATTGCCTGCTATGGACGAGAAGGCCGCTGTCGGAGTTGTCGGAACACGAAAGGCCACTCCCTACGGAATAAAAATGGCTCGCAAACTGGCTTTTGAGATTACCAAATGCGGCGGGCTTGTCGTTACGGGGCTTGCCGAAGGAATCGACAGCGCCGCGGCAGAGGGCGCTCTGCGCGCAGGAGGCGCCTGTGTGGGCGTTTTAGGCTGTGCCATAGACGATATCTTTCCGAAATGGAACGACCTGCTCTACGGCGATGTGGAGCTTGCCGGCGCGCTGGTGAGCGAGTATCCTCCGGGAGATGCGATAAATAAAAAGAATTTTCCCGAAAGAAACCGTATTATAAGCGGTCTTTCGCTTGGTGTTGCCGTAATAGAAGCTCCCCAGAGAAGCGGAGCACTCATAACGGCATCACTCGCACTTGAGCAGGGGCGGGAACTGTTTGTTGTTCCGGGAAATGCCGATGCTCCGAACTGTTTCGGCTCGAATGAGCTTATTCGGGAGGGGGCTTTGCTTGTAACAAAGGGCTGGGAGCTTCTCTCGGAATTTGCCCCGCAATTCCCGGGCAGTCTTTCGCAGCCTGATGCGAAAAAAATCGCGACCCCCGATTTTGAAGACCCTGATAACGCAAGTTTTTATGAGAACAACAGGAAGCTCGAAGAGCGGAAAAACACAACAGAATCCGGCAAGGGTTTTGCGAAGCTGCGTGTGAGAACGGACAGGAAAGGGATTGACAACGATAAAAAGCGGGAATATATTGATTTGCGAGAACAGCTGTCGGGGCTTTCGGAGCGCCAGCTGAAAATCGTATCCGCTGTGGATGAAAAGTCAAAGCACATTGACGATATCATCGAAGCCACCGGATTTTCCGCTGCGGAGGTTTTATCTGAGCTGACCATTCTTCAGATAAAGGGCTTTGTTACGCAGGAAAACGGAAAGCGATTTACTTTGAATATTACCAAGCGCTGAGCGCTGAAAATATTGATTATAATATGAATTGAGGTCATTTATGGCAAAATCGAAGACGGATCTGGTTATTGTCGAGTCGCCGGCGAAGGCAAGGACAATAGAAAAATACCTCGGCCCGAATTACCATGTGGTTGCGTCCATGGGTCATTTGCGGGATCTGCCGAAGAGTACCATGGGTGTTGACATAGAAAACGGCTTTGAACCCGACTACCAGCCTGTTAAGGCTCGTGAGGACGTTATCGCGGATTTGAAGAAGCGCGCGCAAAGCGCCGATATTGTTTATCTGGCAACCGACCCTGACCGCGAGGGAGAAGCCATCTCGTGGCATTTGAAGGAGCTTTTGGAGCTTTCGGACGAAAAGGCGAAGCGAGTCACCTTCAATGAAATAACGAAAAAAGTTGTCAGCGAGAGTATTCAGGCTCCGCGCGATATTGACCAGGATTTGGTGGACGCTCAGCAGGCAAGGCGTATACTCGACAGAATCGTCGGCTATAAGCTCAGCCCCCTGCTTTGGCGCAAGGTGCGCCGCGGACTCTCCGCCGGGCGCGTGCAGTCCGTTGCAACGCGTATGGTAGTTGACCGCGAAAATGAGATTAAATCGTTTACCTCGGAGGAATACTGGAATCTGGACGTGACCTTGGACCGCACGGAAAAGGCGGGCAGCTTCGTCGCACGCTTCCACGGTACCGAGGCTAAGAAAATCGAGCTTCACAGTGAAACGCAGGTCGATAAGATTGTAAAGGAAATCTCAAAGGACGAATTTTACATTAAAACCGTCAAGCGCGGAGAAAAGCAGCGCTCGCCTTCTCCTCCGTTTATTACCTCCACGCTTCAGCAGGAGGCTTCGCGCCGCTTGGGAATGACCCCTAAGCGCACCATGTCCATAGCCCAGCAGCTCTATGAAGGCGTTGACATCACGGGCGAGGGAACAGTCGGTCTTATAACCTATATGAGAACTGACTCTTTGCGCCTTTCGGAGGACGCAACGAGAGCCGCGAAGGATTATATAATCCAGCATTACGGACGGGATTACTACCCAGATAAAACCCGCGTTTTCAAGACAAAATCGGGAGCGCAGGACGCGCACGAGGCTATCCGTCCCAGCAGTGTTGAGCTGTCGCCCGAACTGATTAAGAAAGACCTCACCGCCGACCAGTACAGGCTTTATCGCCTTATCTGGGGGCGCTTCACCGCTTGCCAGATGGCAAACGCCGTCTATGACAGCGTTACCATTGACGCTATTTCCGCAGGCTATCTTTTCCGCGCCAACAACTCCGAGCTAAAGTTCTCGGGCTATACCGCGGTTTACGAGGAAGCCAGGGATGATGAAATTGCCGATAGGGAAAAACCGCTTCCGGATCTTCGCGAGGGCGAAAAGGTTACTCTGACAAAGACGGACAAGGAACAGCAGTTCACACAGCCGCCCTCCCGTTACACTGAGGCAACGCTTATCCGCGCCATGGAGGAAAAGGGCATAGGCAGACCGAGCACCTACGCTCCGACCATCAGCACCATCACAGGGCGTGAATATGTTGTCAAGGAGGGCAAGTATCTGCGTCCGACTGTTTTGGGTGAGGTTGTGACCGAGCTAATGGTCGAGAGATTTAACGACATTGTTGACCTCAAATTCACGGCCCGCATGGAGGAAACTCTTGATAATGTTGAGGAAGGCACCCGCTTCTGGAAGGATGTTCTTGCCGAGTTCTACGGCGATTTCGATAATGAGCTTATAAAGGCCGAAGCGGCACTTGAAGGACAGCACATCAAAATTCCTGACGAAGAATCTGACGAAATCTGCGAAAAGTGCGGGCGAAAAATGGTCGTCAAGAGCGGACGTTTCGGGCGCTTCCTTGCATGCCCGGGCTATCCCGAATGCGGCTTTACAAAGCCGATTGTCGTGGAAATGCCGGGTAAATGTCCGAAATGCGGAAGCCGTATTTTAAAACGAACCTCCAAAAGAGGCTTTGCATACTACGCCTGCGAGCGCGGCGCCGACTGCGGCTTTATGACATGGGACGTTCCTGTTAAAGAAAATTGCCCCGAATGCGGAAAAACCTTGTTTAAGCTCTCGGGAAAAGGCAAGAAAACGCCCTTCTGCATAAACGACCAGTGTCCGAATTTCCTTCCTGAGGATAAGCGCGGTTACAGGAAAAAAGCCGAGGGCGAAGGCGACAATGCAGCTGCGAAAAAGGAACCGGCAGAGAAAGCAGCGAAAAAGACTGCGACAACTAAAAAACCTGCGGCAAAGAAGCCTGCCGAGAAGAAGACAGCAGCTAAAAAGCCCGCTGCTAAAAAGTCGACGTCGAAGACAGGGTCTGCAAAAAAAACTACACCGAAGGCGAAGTAGCATCTTCGTCCTTATAAAACACGCGGAGGACTGAATTTGGACAAAGTTACTGTAATTGGAGCGGGGCTTGCCGGCTGCGAAGCTGCGTGGCAACTTGCCGAAAGGGGCATAAAAGTTCGGCTGGTCGAGATGAAACCGAACAAAATGACTCCCGCGCATCACTCTGGCGATTTTGCCGAACTTGTCTGTTCAAATTCACTGCGAAGTGACGAGCTTGCAAACGCGGTGGGGCTTTTAAAGCAGGAGCTTAGGGAGCTCGGCTCGCTGATTATGGAGTGCGCGGACGCGACACGAGTAGCCGCCGGCGGTGCGCTCGCTGTTGACCGTGAGGGCTTTTCTTCAAGAGTAACAGAAAGAATTAAAAGTCAGCCCAACATCGAAATTGTTTCGGAGGAGGCGCTGGTCATACCCGAAGGCGAGGTCATTATAGCCACGGGACCGCTTACAAGCGACGCCTTAGCGCAGGAAATTGCGAAAAAGTGTCCGGATGTGAGCTTTCTCAATTTCTATGACGCCGCCGCCCCGATTGTGACACTTGAGAGTATCGATTTGGACAGCGCGTTTTACGCCTCCCGTTATGACAAGGGTACGGCGGACTATATAAACTGTCCCATGACAAAGGAAGAATATCTTGCCTTTTGGACGGAGCTTTGCAAGGCGGAAGAGGCTCATATTCACGGCTTTGACGACGCGGGAGTTTTTGAAGGCTGCATGCCTGTCGAGGTTATGGCAAGGCGCGGCGAAGACACCCTGCGTTTCGGTCCTCTAAAGCCTGTGGGCTTAATCGACCCGCGAAGCGGGAGAGAAAATTACGCTGTTGTTCAGCTTCGGCGCGACAATGCCGTGGGAACCATTTATAATATTGTCGGGTTCCAGACCCACCTTACGTTCTCGGAGCAGAAGCGGGTGTTTTCGATGATTCCCGCCCTGAAAAATGCGGAATTTGTCCGATTCGGAGTTATGCACCGCAACACATATCTCAATTCACCGAGGCTTCTGGACAGGTACTATCGTCTGAAAGGCGAGCCGCGAATCAGCTTTGCCGGACAGATAACGGGAGTTGAGGGCTATGTGGAATCCTGCGCCTCAGGAATGTGTGTCGGTCTTGAGACCGCCGCGCGCCTATTAGGGCGGCAGTCGCTTAACTTTCCGAGAGAAACCGCGATTGGAGCGCTCGCTCTTTATGTTTCGGATTCTTCTGTGGGTAATTTTCAGCCCATGAACGTAAATTTCGGTATAATCGAAGCTCTGGGTAAGAAGATAAAGGGAAAGCGCAACAAAAATGCCGAGATTTCGGCAAGGTCACTGGAGATTATCAAAAAGTATTCCGCGGAGGTATACAAATGAGAATTATTGTTGACGCCATGGGAGGGGACAATGCCCCTGCCGAAATAGTTAAGGGAGCTGTCGAAGCTATACGTGAGTTTGGTGTATCCGTTACACTTGTAGGACGCGAAGAAGAAATCACCGCCTGCCTCAAAAACGAGCGTGCGGCTGATTTAGACGCTAAGATAAACATTGTAAACGCCACGGAAGTCGTTGAAATGGAAGACGACCCGACGACTGTTCTGCGCTCAAAAAAAGACTCCTCTATGTCGGTTGCGCTTAAGCTCTTAAAAGACGGCGAGGGTGACGCCTGCATTTCGGCGGGCAGCACAGGCGCGCTTTTAACAGGCGCAACGCTTATTGTAAAGCGCATTAACGGCATAAGACGTGCCGCCCTGGCTCCGGTCCTGCCTAACGGCGGCAGGGGCGTTATGCTCATAGACTGCGGAGCAAATGTAGACTGCACTCCGGAATACCTTTTACAATTCGGGTTCATGGGCTCATTTTATGCGAAAAATATTTTAGGCTGCGAAAATCCGCGCGTCGGTCTTTTAAACGTCGGCGTTGAGGAAACAAAGGGCACGGACCTTCAAACCGAAACCTACACTGTGCTAAAGGCCGCCGACGCCGCGGGGCATATAAACTTTATCGGAAATGTCGAAGCGCGTGAAGTGCTTTTTGACAAGGTTGACGTTGTGGTAACGGACGGGTTTTCGGGAAATATTATGCTCAAGACCATTGAGGGCACGGGAATGTTCGTTATGAGTAATCTCAAGGAGATTTTCACTGCCAATAAACGCTCAAAGGTCGCTGCGCTCGCAATGAAAAAGCGGCTGGGCGAATTTAAAAAGAAAATCGATCCCTCCGAAGTCGGCGGTACCGCTCTTCTCGGAATCTCGAAGCCAGTCATTAAGGCGCACGGCTCGTCCGACGCAAGAGCCTTGAAAAACGCGATTTTACAGGCAATAAATTTCGTCAATGCCGACGTTGCAAACGAAATTGTAAAAAATATTGAGCTTATGACAATTCCTAAGGCCGAATAGGCTTGACAAGTATGCACTTTATGAATATTATCAATTCTAGCAATATATTTGGAGATGAAAATTATGGTATTTGAAAGAATTCAGAAGCTAATTTGCGAGCAGTTTGTCGTTGACCCTGAGACAGTTACTATGGACACAGCCTTTGTGGATGATCTCGGAGCAGACTCGCTTGACGTTGTAGAGTTAACAATGGCGCTCGAAGAGGAGTTTTCTCTTCCCGAGGTATCCGATGAGGAACTCAAGAAAATCGCAACGGTCGGAGATTTGGTCGAGTATGTCAGCCGCTTCGTGCAGGACTGATTACAGGATCATATCCGTTTGAAAGGGGGCGCCTTATGGATGGATTGGAAGCAAAGCTTGAATATCGATTTCATGACAGGGCGCTCCTGCTCACGGCTCTAAGCCACAGTTCCTACGCTAATGAAAACAAAAGCGCGGGGATTTCGAGCAACGAGCGTCTGGAATTTTTGGGTGACTCGGTTCTCGGACAGGTGGTTTCAAGCCACCTGTATTTGTCGTATCCGAAAATGCCGGAGGGACAGATGACACGCCTTCGCGCCGAGCTCGTGTGCGAAACGAGCCTTCACGCGGTTGCAAAATCCCTTGAGCTGGGTAAGTATATCAGGCTCGGCAGGGGTGAGGAACACACCGGCGGAAGAACGCGTGAATCCATTCTGGCGGACGCGGTAGAAGCCTTGATTGCCGCGATGTACCTTGACGGAGGTCTTTCGGTCGCGAAAAGCTTTATTGACAAATATATACTTACGGGGCTTGACGCGGCTTCGACTTTGCCGATCAGCGACTATAAAACCGCTCTCCAAGAGTATGTTCAGCGCAAATCGGGACAGATACTGGCGTATGAACTTTTATCCGAAAGCGGACCCGATCACCAAAAGAGCTTTATCATGCAGGTCTGCTTAAACGAAAAGCGGATTGGGATTGGCCGCGGACACACAAAAAAGGAAGCGGAACAGTTCGCCGCAAAAAACGGACTTGAGGAGATTTCGAAATGAGGGCTAAACGGAACATTATACCTGTATTTGTTCCGCACCTCGGCTGTCCGAATAACTGCGTTTTCTGCAACCAAAGAAAAATCTCGGGAAGCCTTTTTCCGGCAAGCGCGGAAACTGTTAGGCTGGCCGTGCTCGAGGGTGTTGAAAAAATCCCCGATAAATCAAATATTCAGCTGGCGTTTTATGGCGGCAGTTTTACGGCAATACCGGTGCAGGAGCAAAACGAGCTTCTGGACGCGGCTTTGCCGTTTTTAAATGAGGGGATAATATCTTCAGTTCGTCTTTCCACTCGTCCCGACGCGATTGATGAAATCACACTTATAAGGCTCCGTGAGCGCGGAGTAAAAACCATTGAACTCGGGGCGCAGTCCATGTGCGATGAGGTGCTTGAAGCCTCGGGTAGGGGACACACGGCGCTTGAGACGGCGAAGGCGGCAAATCTTATAAAGAAGTTCGGTTTCGAGCTTATTCTTCAGATGATGACGGGGCTGCCGGGGGATTCAAAGCAGCGCAGTATTGAAACAGCAAGAAAAATTATTGCTTTAAAGCCCGACGGCGTTCGCATCTATCCCACGGTTATAATCGAGAACACGCCCCTGTATGATATGTGGCAGGCGGGCTTATACCCCGAGCACACGGTTCAGGAAGCGGTGGAAACCTGCGCCGAGATTTTACCGATGTTCGAGGAGGCGGGGATACCGGTAATAAGGCTCGGTCTTAACCCCACGGAGGAACTGACGGGAGGCGCGGCGGCCGGCGGAGCCTACCATCCCGCCTTTGGGGAGCTTGTAAAGTCGCGCATTTTCCTTGGCAGGGCACGGGCGCTTCTGGAAAGCGGTGTACACGGAGAAAATGTGATACTTAAAGTCAATAAAGCCGATGTTTCGGCGATGACGGGGCAGAAAAGAGCCAATATTATAGCACTTTGTCGGGAGTTCTCTCTCAAAAGCCTAAAAGTGTCCGCTGCGGACGTACAAAAAAACAGCTTATTTCTCTCGTAAATATTTTCCGTTTTGTTGCAATACCCGCGAATTTATTATATAATTTCTTGATATACTTTCGCGGTTTCCGCATTTTCCCGCAACTATACACCCGAGGTGAACTATGTATTTAAAAGCGCTTGAAATACAAGGCTTCAAGTCCTTCCCGGACAAGACAAGACTGACCTTCGAAAAGGACATAACCGCGATTGTCGGCCCCAACGGGAGCGGAAAATCGAATATTTCTGACGCTATCCTCTGGGTTATGGGTGAGCAGCGTTCAAAAACCCTTCGCGGAGGAAAGATGGAGGACGTAATTTTCGGCGGAACCGAGAAACGTCCCAAAATGGGCTTTGCGCAGGTTTCTCTCGTTATAGACAACACCAAGCGCGTTTTCGATACTGACAGCACCGAGGTTATGATAACAAGGCGCTATTACAGAAGCGGCGAGAGCGAATACTACATAAACCGCGAATCCGTCCGCTTAAAGGACATAAGCGAAATGCTTATGGACACAGGTCTCGGACGCGACGGATATTCCGTTATCGGTCAGGGTAAAATTTCCGAGGTCATCTCCTCAAAGGGCACGGACAGACGTGAGCTTTTCGAGGAGGCGGCAGGCATTTCACGCTATCGCTATCGCAAGGACGAAAGCGAACGCAAGCTCATGCACACGGACGAAAATCTTGTTAGAATAAACGACAAAATCGACGAGCTTAAAATCTCGCTTGACCCTTTAAAAGAACAGGCTGAAACAGCGAAAAAATATCTCCTTTTACGCGACGAGCTGCGTAAGCTTGAGGTTTCCGTCTGGATGGAAACTCTTGATAGACTCCACGAACGCGCTCAGGCCGTGAACGAGGACTGGGAAAACGCAAGAAACACTCTGGAAACAGCGCAGACTGAGCTCGCGGAGCTTTATTCCGCTTCCGAAACCTACTCGGAAAAAATGCGCGAAAAGGACCTTGAGGCTGAAACCTTAAGGGCTAATTTGGGTGAAGCTGACGTTGCCTGTGCCGAGTGTGAAAGTGAAATTGCCGTTTTAGACAACAGCTTAAAACACAACGAGGAGCGGCGCGCCCAGCTGCAAACGGAGATAGAGGAGCAGGGTGCGAGAGCTCAGGCACTTCAAAGCCAGATTACAAAAAGACATGAGCGCGTCGCCGAAATAAGCTCCGAGCTATCGGACCTTGAAGCAAAGACACAGGAAATACTCGGGGCGCAGAGCCGCAACTCGGAAATTGACAGCAGCGCCAAGCAGGGAATCTCCGAACTTTTCTCACAAAAAGGTGAAAAACAGACAGCTTTGGCACATTGCAGCGCGGTGCTCACCATGCTGGAGGACTCGGCTCATGAACTTTTTGAGGCGGAACAAAAGCGTGGAAAGGAAAACAGTGAAACAACCTCGCGCCGCGATGAACTGAAAGTAAGGCTTAATAAAGCTGCTCTTGCCTATAAAGAGGCTAAGGAGAAGACTGACGAATTAGGCAATGTCATCGAAGGCTATTCGATGCGTATGGAGGGGCGCGAGAGCAAGGTCAAGGCTCTTGAGGAAAAGCTGACTAAGCTCACCATCGAGCTCAATTCCGCAAAATCACGGACCTCCATGCTCACAGAGATGGAAAAAGAATACGAGGGCTACTCTTTGGCGGTCAAGACCGTTATGCGTGAGCATGAGCGCGGCACCCTCAAGGGAGTTCACGGGCCCGTCGCAAATCTCGTGAAAACCGATGACCGCTTCACGCTGGCAATCGAAACAGCACTCGGCGGCGCTATGCAGAGCATAATCGTCGACACGCAGGAGCAGGGTAAGTCGGCAATCGAGATGTTAAAGCGGCGCGACGCGGGCAGAGCGACCTTTTTACCCATCGACACAATTAGGAGCTATGATTTAAAGAACAAGCCCGAAAACGAGTCCGGCTATCTCGGAACAGCGTATGAGCTTTCGCGCTTTGACCCCAAGTTCAGCGGAATATTCTCAAACCTTTTGAGCAGAACCGTTGTTGCCGAAACTCTCGCGGACGCAGTTGCAATGTCGAAGAGAAACGACAACGCGCTTCGCATAGTTACGCTGGACGGGCAGATGATAAACGCAGGCGGCTCTATGACGGGCGGCAGCGCGGCGAAAAACTCGGGTATTTTGTCTCGCGCAAACGAGCTTAAAACCCTGCGCGCCAAACTGGAGGAGCTTGAGGCCGCTTCGCAGGAGTGCGGCGCAAAACTTGCCGAGGCGTCGCGCGAGCTTAACTCGGCTCGATATGAGCTTCAAACAGCTGAATTTGAGCTGAAAGAGGCTCTCGAGACACTTCACCTTTGCGAAAGCGAAAAGACCCAAACGCAGTTTGTGTTGGGAGAAGCCGAAAAAGCCATTGAAAGTTTCATGGCAGAGCGGACGCTTGCGCTGCGCCGCCGCGAAGAAAACGTAAAGCGTTTGAGCGATACTAAAGCGGAAATCGGAAGACTGAATGCCGAGCTTGCGGAGCTTGATATAAAGCTGGAACTGCTCTCCGCTAAAAGCGAAGAACACGAAGCGAGAACCAGAGAACTTGCCGAAAAGATTTCCGCCCTGGCAGAAAAACGCTCGTCGCTCGTTTCTGAAAGTGACACCACCCTTATCGCCATAAAACAGCTTGAGGAGTTTTTGAGCAACCTTACGGGCGACGGTGAAACAAGACTTAAGGCAATCGAGACGCTTGATGCGGAAAACGCAGCTATATCGGAAAGCAAAGAAGCAATATCCGAAAAGCTCACGAAAAATCGCTCGTTTGCGGATAATATAAGAAGCAACATAATGAAAATAAACGCCCTGAAGCTTGAGCTTGAGGGTAAGCGCACCCAGTCGGAGAAAAAGGCTCAGGATAAAAACCGCGAGCTTTTGGATATCGAAAGGCTTTGCGGCAGTATGGAGCAAAAAAAGCTTGCCTCTGAAATGGAGGAAAAGCAAATTATCGATAAGCTCTGGGACAGCTACGAGCTTTCGCGTACAGCGGCACAGGGCGTTCGTGAGAGCGTTGCAAACATGGCCGAGGCCTCAAAGCGAATTAACGGTATAAAGCGCGAAATAAGTTCGCTCGGCAACCCCAACATCGGAGCAATCGAGGAATACGAGCGAATCAGCGAACGCTACAATTTCCTGAGCGAGCAGCGCGACGATGTGGATAAGGCAAAGCGTGAGCTGGAGAAAATAATAGCCGACATAACAAAGGAAATGAAGGAAATATTCCTGCGTGAGTTCAAGGTTATTGACGAAAGCTTCCGAAATACCTTTTTGGAGCTTTTCGGCGGCGGACGCGCGGCGCTCATCCTTGAGGATGAGGAGGACGTACTTAACTGCGGAATCGAGATAAAGGTTCAGCCTCCGGGAAAAGCGCTTTCCACGCTCAGCCTGCTTTCCGGCGGCGAGATGGCCTTTGTGGCTATCGCGCTGTACTTTGCGATAATTAAGGTTCGCCCGACACCGTTTTGTATTATGGACGAAATTGAGGCAGCGCTCGATGAGGCGAATGTCGATCGTTTCGCGCATTATCTTCGCGGGATGACGCACAAAACACAGTTTATAGTTATTACGCACCGCCGCGGAACGATGGAGGAATCGGACATGCTCTATGGCGTAACCATGCAGGAGCGCGGCGTTTCGCAAATTCTCTCCGTCGATTTGGAGGAGGCGGAGCGGACGCTCGGCAAACAGTAATCAAAGGGAAGGTTTCCCGAAGAGCTTCGGGATAAGATTTTAAAATGGGTTTTTTTGATAAGATTAAGCAGGGACTTGCAAAAACAAAGAAAAATATGTCCATCCAGATGAACAATGTCTTTGCGGGCTTTACGGGCGAGAACGAGGAGTTCTTCGACGAACTTGAAGAGGCTCTTATTATGGCTGACGCAGGGGTGGATACCTCGCTTAAAGCCGTTAATAATCTTCGCAGACTTGTTAAAGAGCGCGGACTTCGCGGCGGCGAGGGAGTAAAGGCCGCTTTTTCAGAGGTTTTAACAGAAATTTTGCAAAGTGCGGACAGCGAGCTTCGCCTTGGCACAAAGCCTTCGGTCATCCTTATGGTCGGGGTAAACGGTGTGGGCAAAACAACGACAATCGGAAAGCTTGCCGCTAAAATGACGGCCTCGGGCAAAAAGGTGCTTCTCGTCGCAGGAGATACCTTCCGAGCCGCCGCCGCGGAGCAGCTGACTGTTTGGGCAGAGCGCGCCGGAGCTTCAATAGTTCGCCACGAGGAGGGGTCAGACCCCGCTTCTGTCGTGTTCGACGGTATTGCGGCGGCTAAAGCGAGGGGCGCGGATGTCATCATAATCGACACCGCAGGAAGACTTCACAACAAACAGAATCTAATGAATGAGCTAAATAAAATAACCCGCATTATTAACCGCGAGCTGCCTGACGCCGACAAGGAAACGCTATTGGTGCTTGATGCGACAACGGGGCAGAACGGGCTTATTCAGGCAAAGCAGTTTAAGGAAACCGCCGATATTTCCGGTATAGTACTGACTAAGCTCGACGGAACGGCAAAGGGCGGAATCGTCTTCGCCATTGCGGACGAACTCAAGCTCCCCGTTAAATTTATCGGAGTTGGCGAGAGCGCGGACGACCTTATGCCCTTTGAACCTGCGGAATTTGTGGAGGCGCTGCTGCAGCAATGAGGTTTATTCTCGCTTCAAACAACAAGGGCAAGCTTAAGGAAATGAAGGCCATACTCTCCGAACTGGGTGCCGAGGTGATTTCCCAGAGTGAGGCAGGGCTGAATCTTGAGGCAGAGGAAACTGGCGAAACCTTTGAGGAAAATGCAATCATAAAGGCAAAAGCCGCCTGTAACGCTCTGGGTGAGCCTGCCATAGCTGACGACTCGGGTCTTGCCGTGGAGGCGCTCGGCGGCGCTCCGGGCGTTTACAGCGCGCGCTACGGCGGGGAAGCCTGCCAAAACGACACGGAGAGAGTTTACCTGCTGCTTAAAAATCTCGAGGGCGAAAAAAACAGAAGCGCGAAATTCGTTTCCTGCATAGCCTGTGTTTTTCCGAACGGTGATGTTCTTACCGCCAGGGGCGAATGCGAGGGCACGATCGCTCTGGTGCCGAGAGGCGAGGGCGGCTTTGGCTACGACCCGGTTTTCGAGCTGACGAATCAGGAAAGAACGATGGCAGAGCTTTCCGACGGGGAGAAAAACGCAGTATCCCACAGGGGACGAGCACTGAAAATATTTGAAATGAAATTGAGGGAATACAATGCTGACAAGTAAGCAACGCGCATATTTGAGAGGGCTTGCCGCAAAAGAGGACACAATCCTTCACATCGGCAAGGGCGACTTGGGCGAGAACATTATAATTCAGGCCAAGGACGCTTTAAAAGCACGCGAGCTGATAAAGGGCAAGGTGCTCGAAAACTCCACCCTTTCTCCCAAAGAGGTCTGCGATATGCTTTGCAGGGAGTGCAAGGCCGACGGGGTACAGGTCATCGGCAGCAAGTTCGTCCTTTACAAGAAAAACGAGTTGAACCCGGTAATAGAGCTTCCTAAAACAGATAAGAAGAAAAAGTAGGAATGTAAGTTATTAAGGGGGGCGATAAAATGCGGATAGCTGTTTTCGGGGGGAGTTTTAACCCTCCGCATAACGGACATGTGGAGGCGGCAAAGGCGGCGGTGCGTGAGCTTAGTGCAGACAGGCTTATAATTATTCCCGCGGCCAGAGCTCCGCACAAGGAGCAGGAGAATGGCTCGCCGTCTGCGGAGGAGCGCTATACGCTCTCTCACCTTGCCTTCGGGGATCTTCCGAATACCGAGCTTTGCGATCTTGAGCTTAGGCGGGAGGGGCTGTCTTATACCGTTGACACGCTCTGCGAGCTAAAGAAGCTCTATACCGAGGACGAGCTTATTTTGCTCATGGGTTCGGATATGTTTTTGAGCTTTGAGAAGTGGAAGGATTTCAAGCGTATTCTCGAAATTTCCTCTCTTGCGGCTTTTTCGAGAAAGCACGACGAAGTCGCGGAGATATCAAAGCTTGCGGATTACTACGCCAAAGAATACGGCGCGAGGGTAATTCGGATAGGACTTATCCCGACGGAGGTTTCCTCAACGGAGCTTCGCGCCGAACTGAAAAACCGGAGAGGAAACAATTTGCTGCCCGAGCTCGTCTATAAAGAGATTATAAAAAAGCGCTATTACAGCGCGCTTCCAAATCTTGCATGGCTTCGCGAAAATTCTTATATTTATCTTGATGAAAAGCGCATCCCCCATGTTGCCGGCTGTGAGCAGGAGGCTGTTCGCCTCGCCGAAAGATGGGGTGCGGACAAGGGACTTGCCGCGGAAGCGGGAATTTTGCATGACATAACAAAAAAACTATTAGGGTCTGAGCAGTTGATATTATGCGAAGAATATGGTATTATCACGGATGTTGATGAAAAAACCAACATTAAACTGCTCCACTCAAAAACGGGCGCAGAGTTCGCCCGCGATAAATTCGGAATTTGCAGCGAGGTCTATTCGGCGATTTATTGGCACACAACAGGACGTGCGGATATGACCCTGCTTGAAAAGATAATCTACATGGCTGATTATATTGAGCCGACACGCTCCTTCGAGGGCGTGGAGGAGCTGCGGCGCCTCGCCTATGAGGATATTGACGCCGCGGTTATAAGGGGACTTGAGATGAGCTTGGAGGAGCTTGAAAAGAAAAACTGCTCTCCACACTCGAACTCGGTTAAGGCTCTTGAGTGGCTCAAAACACACTGATAAACGTAAAGCCGCACCTCGGCTTTTGATGGCGGTGTTTCGACACGGCACAAACCATTAAGGGAAGGTAATCTAATGAAAGTATTTGGCGGAAACGGAAAAAGAGAGAGTAATTCCGGCAGTGGCGCCGACACACGAAGAACGGGCGACCACAGAAGAAATAATATAAACGAAGAAAACCGTGGCAATAATAATGAAGGCGTCGCACGCGGGAGTGCTTCCCACAGAGCGCCGAAGCAAAAGAAAAAAGGCAGGGGCTGGCTGATCGCCCTTCTGATAATCGCCGTTATTGTCGGCGGTGTTTACATCTGGTGGACTTTGACGGCAAAGGCTCCCAATGTTACAGGCATTCCCAATGACCCCGACGCAAGCCCAGTCATTACACAAACGGCAACGCGCGAGGTCGGGCGCTACTATACCCTTCTTGTAGTCGGAATCGATCAGCTCAACGCCAATACCGACACGATAATGCTCGTGCGTTACGACGCAGTTGAGCACAAGGCAAACATCGTATCCATTCCGCGTGATACTCTGGTTAACGTCCCGAATCCCGTGAAAAAGATAAATGCCGTATGCAGTTATGCTAAATCAAACGGCGAAAGCGAAATAGAAGCGCTTAAGGATCAGGTTGAGGCAATAACGGGCTTCCGCCCCGACAGCTACGTTTTCATCGATACCGAAGTCTTCGTCAAGGCGATTGACGAGCTCGGCGGAGTCTATTTTGACGTTCCCGTCAACATGAATTACGATGACTACGCTGACAATGACTCGGACGGAGTTTGCGAGTATATTTTCACTATTCACGTTCAGAAGGGCTATCAGCTTTTGGACGGCAAGAACGCCCTCGGCGTTTTCCGTTTCCGCCAGAACAACGACGGAACGGGTTACGGCATGGGTGACATCGACCGTCTTGAAACCCAGCACGCGCTTATCAAGGCTGTTGCCAAACAGGCGCTTACGCTCAAGAACTTTACAAACCTCATCCAAATTGCGCAAATCGTAATTGACAACGCCCAGACGGATTTGACCATCGGGAACATGCAGTGGTATGCCGGTGAGTTTTTAAAAATGACCACCGACGATATAAACATTATGACTCTCCCGGGAAATTACAGCTGCACTGTTCGCAAGGGCTCGTATGTTTCCATTTCCGTCGATGAATGGATGACCATGGTTAATACCTATCTCAATCCGCTTAAGAACCCCATTAAGGCCGAGGACTGCAACATCCTCTACCAGCTCGCACCGGACGTGGGCTATGATCCGACAGAAGGAAATTACGCCGTTACAAATGGCGGAGAGGTCGCGGGCGGACTAAACTCCTTCTATTCTTTCGGATAGTACAAAATCTTGCGCAAATCAGGTATCTTTTCATAAAATACCGAATTTGCAGCCGAATACAGGCAAAAAATGAAAGGTTAGGTCACATATATGATGACTTCCCAGCAGATGGCTGAAAAAATAGTCGAGGTTCTCGCAAACAAAATCGGTCGCGACCTTAAACTTATCAAAATCGACGCGATAACCGTTCTCGCGGATTATTTCATAATCTGCACCGCAGGCAGCGCAACACAGATAAAGTCGCTTTGTGACGAGGTTGAGGCGGTCATGGAGCAAAACGGTGAGAGGATTCTTCACCGCGAGGGACACCGCGCGGGAGGCTGGGTGCTTCTCGATTACGGCTGCGTCGTTGTCCACATTTTCATGGAGGAAGCAAGAGCCTTTTACGGCTTGGAG
Organism: Clostridia bacterium; assembly: GCA_009929315.1. Taxonomy (GTDB): domain Bacteria; phylum Bacillota; class Clostridia; order Oscillospirales; family Oscillospiraceae; genus UBA2658. The sequence goes on along the minus strand of SAAS01000008.1, from coordinate 62,377 downwards.
CGCCTCTGGGCGGACGGCAAGGAAATCGACATTTCCGCTTTCGTGGGAGAAAGATAATAAAAAAAGCAAGGGCGCGGTAACCGCGCTCTTTGAAATAAAGGACTGACACATAATATGAAGTACGATTTTACGGCGATCGAGAAAAAATGGCAAAAAAAATGGTTGGACGAAAAGCTGTTCGCGGCGGTCACTGGCAGCGAGAAGCCCAAGTCTTTTCTTATGATTGAGTTCCCTTATCCTTCGGGACAGGGTCTGCACGTCGGACATCCGCGCCCCTACACGGCAATGGATATTGTTGCGAGAAAGCGCCGGATGGAGGGATATAATGTCCTTTTCCCGATTGGCTACGACGCCTTCGGTCTGCCGACGGAAAACTACGCGATTAAAAACCACCTGCACCCGAGCGAGGTTACAAGAACCAACATAAAGCGCTTCACAGAGCAGCTTCAGATGCTGGGCTTCAGCTTTGACTGGGACAGATGTATCGACACCACGGATCCCGATTATTATAAGTGGACACAGTGGATTTTCCTTAAGATGTTCGAAAAGGGGCTGGCTTACAAAACCAGCATGCCCGTCAACTGGTGCACCTCCTGCAAATGCGTTCTGGCAAACGAGGAGGTCGTTAACGGCGTGTGCGAGCGCTGCGGTTCCGAGGTTGTGCGCAAGGAAAAAAGCCAGTGGATGCTTAAAATTACCGAGTACGCCCAGCGCCTGATTGACGACCTTGACGAGGTGAACTATATCGAGCGCGTCAAAATCCAGCAGCGTAACTGGATAGGCCGCTCAACTGGCGCGGAGCTCAGCTTTGCCACAAGCGCCGGCGACACGATGACGGTTTTCACCACCCGTCCGGATACTCTTTTCGGCGCAACCTATATGGTCATTGCGCCCGAGCACGCGCTCATCGAAAAATGGGCGGGGAGCCTTACAAATCTTGAGGCTGTGCGCGAGTATCAGGCAGCTGCCGCAAGAAAGTCGGATTTTGAGCGCACGGAAATGGCAAAGGACAAAACGGGCGTTCGTCTTGAGGGTGTTTCGGCAATCAACCCCGTAACGGGCAAGGAAATACCGATTTTTATTTCCGACTATGTTTTGGCTACTTACGGAACCGGCGCTATCATGGCCGTTCCGGGACACGATACGCGCGACTGGGAATTTGCAAAGCAGTTTAAGCTGCCGATTATCGAGGTCGTCAAGGGCGGCGATGTTGAGAAGGAAGCCTTTACCGACTGCGAAACAGGCATTATGGTCAATTCCGGCTTCCTTGACGGCATGACAGTCGAAGAGGCAAAAAAGGCCATCACGGCATGGATACTCGAAAAAGGCTTGGGCAAAGAAAAGGTCAACTTCAAGCTGCGCGACTGGGTTTTCAGCCGTCAGCGCTACTGGGGAGAGCCGATTCCTCTCGTGTGGTGCGAAAAGTGCGGCTGGGTGCCCCTTGAGGAGAGCGAGCTTCCGCTCCTTCTGCCCGAGGTTAAAAGCTACGAAACAACTGACGACGGCGAAAGTCCCCTTGCCCACATGGACGCATGGGTGAACACCGTTTGCCCGCACTGCGGCGGCCCCGCAAAGAGAGAAACTGACACTATGCCCCAGTGGGCGGGCTCAAGTTGGTACTATCTTCGCTATATGGACCCGCATAATGACAAGGCGCTTGTGGGTGAGGACGCGATAAAATACTGGCATCAGGTTGACTGGTATAACGGCGGCATGGAGCATACCACGCTCCACCTGCTTTACAGCCGCTTCTGGCACAAATTCCTCTACGATATCGGCGTTGTTCCGACAAAGGAACCCTATATGAAGCGCACAAGCCACGGTATGATCCTTGGCGAGGGCGGCGAAAAAATGAGCAAGTCCCGCGGAAATGTCATCAATCCCAACGATATTATTGACGAATTCGGCGCGGACACGCTGCGTCTTTACATCATGTTTATCGGCGATTTCGAAAAAGCTGTTCCCTGGTCGAGCACCGCCGTAAAGGGCTGCAAGAGGTTCCTCGACAGAATCTGGAATCTTGCGGAGCTGCCGCTAGCTGGCAACGAGATGTCAAAAGCGAACGAGGCCGAGATTCACAAGGCAATCAAGAAGGTCGGCGAAGACATAGAGAGCATGAAGTTCAACACCGCCATCGCAACTCTTATGTCGCTCGTCAACACATTCTATGAAAACAAGCCGACAAGAGGGGACATGAAGGCGCTCATCCTTATGCTCAGTCCCTTTGCTCCGCATTTTGCCGACGAGCTTTGGGAGATTCAGGGCTTTGAGAGCTATGCCTGCCTTGCGCCGTGGCCGAAATTTGACGAGAGCAAGACCGTGGACGCAGAAAAGGAAATCGCCGTTCAGGTTGGCGGCAAGCTCAAGACAACGGTCATAGTCCCCAATGACTCCGACGACGAAACCGTTAAGGCAATCGCCTGCGGCGACGAGAAAATCTCAAGACTGCTTGAGGGCATGGAAATCGTTAAGGTCATTGTTATAAAAAACAAGCTCATAAATCTTATAATTAAACCGAAAAGTTAAGTGCTTATGAGTAAAAAAGAAGGCAGAGGATTACCGACATTTTGGCATTCCTCTGCTTTTCTTTCGCCCGAAACCACGAAATGCGGTATGAGCATATAATTGAATAGCTATTGACAAAGCCTCATAAGTCTGCTAGTATTAGCGTGTATTCAGATTGATCAGTTCGACTCATGCTCTAAAGCAAGTCTTTTGATGGTTTGCTTCAGGGTCGTGAGTTTTTTTGTTTTTATCGGATATAATATTTTTGGAGGTACTTTTATGCAAAACGGTACAGTTAAATGGTTCAATTCACAGAAGGGCTTTGGTTTTATTTCCAACGCTGAGGGCGGCGACGATGTTTTCGTACACTTCTCCGCTATTGCCGGCGATGGCTTTAAGTCATTAAACGAAGGTCAGGCTGTCACTTATGATGTCGAGCCCGATCCCAAGAGCAGCGGCAAGCTTCGCGCAGTAAACGTAATGCCCGCATAAGCGTCTGCTTAAAACAAAAATCCCGTCATCAAACGATGACGGGATTTCTTTTTTATAAGTTTTGATTAATGTATTCACAGGCTGCGATAGCCGCGACTGCGCCGTCCGCCGCGGCGGTAGTAAGCTGACGCAGGTGCTTCTTTCTGCAGTCCCCGGCGGCGAAAATTCCGGCACGGCCTGTTTCACAGCTCTCGCCGATATCGATGTAGCCCTGCTTATCGAGCGGTACTAGAGCTGAAAACGCATCGTTTTCGGGAATTAGGCCGATCGCGACGAAAAGACCGTCGCAGGAGAGTGTGGCGCCTTCGCCGGAAGCCTTATTACGGAGCTTAAGACCCTTGAGCACACCCTCCTCAATTATGAGTTCTTCGATTTTAGTACCCGTCAGCGCGCGAACATTCGGTCTTGCGAGTAGCGCCGTGGACAGCGTTTCCTCGCCCGTAAAGCAGTCCAAATCCTGAACCATTATGACTTCCCTGCACACATCCGCAAGCAGCGTTGCCTCCTGAAGGGCGGAATTGCCGCCGCCCGCAACAGCGACTGTCTGGTCCCTGTAATACTCGCCGTCGCATACGGCGCAGAAGCTTATACCGTCGCCGACAAGCTCGTTTTCGCCTTCGAGCCCCAGCATGCGGTGCTTAACTCCCGTTGCGATGATGACGGCCTTGGCGTCGAATACTCCGCCGTCCTCGGTGAAAACTTGCTTCAAGGCGCCCTCATCCCGAATTTCGGTAACAGTTTCAACCTCAACCTCGGCACCCTGCGCGAGAATCTGCTCGAGCATTCGGTCCGCAAATTCGTTGCCGCTCATGCTGAGCGTGCCGGGGAAATTTTGAACCTTCGGTGAATAGGCAATCTGACCGCCAAAGCCGCCCTTTTCAAGAACCAAGGCGCTTTTCCCGTTGCGCAGCGCGTAAAGCGCAGCGGTCATTCCCGCAGGTCCGCCGCCGATGATCACTATGTCATGCATAAGGATTCTCCCCTTTTTGAGTGATAGAAATAGGGGACGGGCGGCAGCCCGACCCCTATAAAGAACTCGTGTTACAATGATTTAATTTAATGCCTAAGAGGCGTTACCTTATCTGACCCGCACGGAACTCAAAAAGCTCTTGATTTCCGGCACGCCGTAGAACTTCTCGGTGGTGACACCGTCGGTAATTACGAGTGTGGGCGAGCCCTTTATTCCGAACTGCCTTGCAAGCTCAAGATTGTCGTCTGCAATGAGCTTTTCGTAGACAAAGCCTGCTTTGTCCATCTGCGTTTCGGCAACGCGGCAGTTGGGGCAAGTGGCGCGGGAGAAGAGAATTGTCCTCGCGTTTTCCAAAACGGGGAATGTCGCTTCTTCATGCTCTTCGCACTTGGATTCGCCGACCGTGCCGCGAACCTTGGAATTAACCACATCATAAAGCTTGCGGTCCTTGTATTCCTTCGATTTGCCGGCATTCCAGTTTTGAACGGGGCGGTAATAGCCGGTTATGCGGCTGTAAACCTCCGCTGTTTCACCGCACTCGGGGCAAACGAACTGCTCACCCGTGAGATAACCGTGGTTTTTGCAAACGGAATATGTGGGGGACATCGTGTAATAGGGAAGACGGTGATTCTCCGCGATTTTGCGAACGAGATTAGCCGCGGCTCTCCAATCGGGCAGTTTCTCGCCGAGGAAAGCGTGGAAAACCGTTCCGCTGGTGTAAAGCGTCTGAAGCTCATCCTGAATCGAGAGCGCCTCGAAAATGTCCTCAGTATAACCGACGGGTAGGTGTGAGCTGTTCGTATAGTAAGGAGTGCCGCCCGCCTCGGAGGCGGTGATGATATCGGGATAACGCTCCACGTCGTGCTTGGCAAGACGATAGGTGGTGGACTCGGCAGGGGTTGCCTCAAGATTGAAGAGCGCACCGTACTGCTCCTGATAGTCGCTGAGTTTCTCACGCATGTGGTTCAAAACATCCTTGGCAAACTGCTGGGATTCGGTGTTTGTAAGGTCTTTTCCGAGCCAGTTTGCGTTTAAAGCGGCTTCGTTCATGCCGATAATACCGATAGTCGAGAAGTGATTGTCAAAGGTGCCGAGATAACGCTTGGTATAGGGGTAAAGTCCCTCGTCCAAAAGACGGGTTATAACCGTGCGCTTGGTGTCCAGAGAGCGTGCGGCAACGTCCATCATGTGGTCAAGACGTTTATAGAAAGCGGCTTCGTCGACTGCCGTATAAGCTATACGCGGAAGGTTAATGGTGACAACGCCGATAGAGCCCGTGCTCTCGCCGCTTCCGAAGAATCCGCCGGACTTCTTGCGAAGCTCGCGCAGGTCAAGACGCAGACGGCAGCACATCGAGCGCACATCGCTCGGCTCCATGTCGCTGTTGATATAGTTGGAGAAATACGGCGTGCCGTATTTTGCGGTCATCTCGAACAGGAGCTTGTTGTTTTCGGTTTCGCTCCAGTCAAAGTCCTTTGTGATGGAATAGGTCGGAATCGGATACTGGAAGCCGCGGCCGTTCGCGTCGCCCTCAATCATGATTTCGATGAACGCCTTGTTTACCATGTCCATCTCTTTTTTGCAGTCCTTGTAGCAGAAGTCCAGCTCTTTTCCGCCGACAATGCAGGGGATCTCCGCCATGTCGCCCGGAACCGTCCAGTCGAGAGTTATGTTGGAAAACGGCGCCTGAGTGCCCCAGCGGGAGGGAGTGTTAACCCCGTAGACAAAGGACTGAACGCACTGCTTGACGTCCTTGTAGCTTAAATTGTCAATCTTAACAAAGGGAGCAAGATAAGTGTCGAAGGAGGAAAAGGCCTGAGCGCCCGCCCACTCGTTCTGCATAATTCCAAGGAAGTTTACCATCTGGTTGCAGAGGGTTGAAAGGTGACTTGCGGGGGAAGAGGTAATCTTGCCGGGAATCCCGCCAAGACCTTCCTTGATGAGCTGACGCAGTGACCAGCCGGCACAGTAGCCTGTGAGCATTGAAAGGTCGTGCAGGTGCATGTCCGCGTTGCGGTGAGCACTTGCAACCTCATCGTCATAGATTTCGGAAAGCCAGTAGTTGGCTGTTATCGCGCCCGAGTTTGAAAGAATAAGTCCGCCGACGGAATAGGTAACCGTGGAGTTTTCCTTAACGCGCCAGTCGGTTAAATGAACATAGCTGTTTACGAGGTCCTTGTAATCCAGAATCGTGGACTTCATGTTGCGGATTTTCTCGCGCTGCTTACGGTAGAGAATGTATGCTTTGGCAACGTCGGCATAACCGGCCTGCACAAGTATGGACTCAACGCTGTCCTGAATATCTTCAACCCCGACCTTGCCGTCGCGAATTTTAGATTGATAATCAGCTGTAACTCGAAGAGCCAGAAGGTCAATAATGTCCGGAGTGAACTGCTTATTTTGCGCCTCAAACGCCTTAGTTATTGCGACACTTATTTTGGATATATTAAAATCGCACACCTGTCCGTCACGTTTGACTACCTGATACATTGTTATGCCTCCCATTTCTTTATCTGTAATGCCTCATAATATTTTGTAACTATTATGTAATCATTGATACTTTTGAGTGTAATCAATATAGTACACGCATATATTGTGTTTGTCAATGGCGAAAAAGTAGAAATAACCACTAAATATTGATACGTTATGTCAATTGCGTATACCGACATTCTCGGCGTATTGTAGCAAAATATCCCTGAAATGCTTGATTTCCGGCTCCGAAAAGCCCTCGAGCGTTACAATAGAAGCGTTGTCCGAAAAGCCGACAAGATCGCCGCTGTCCTCAAAATTTTGTAAAAAATAGTTGCTGGCGCCCGTCAAAGCACGTCCGATGCTCACGATATCCTCCTCGGTGTGAAAGGCTCGCACCAGCGTGGAGCGAAATTCGTAGGGGAGGGAACCGCCGATCAGAAGCGCGGCGCTTTCAAAAACGGGCTCAGGATTAAAATCGGGTATCCCGACGGTCAGCGGGTATTTTTCTGCGGAGTTTTTAATGTCCATCGCAACATAATCGACAAGCCCGCGTCTAATGAGGGATTCAAGTCTCTCGGGGAAACATCCGTTTGTATCAAGCTTAATAAGAAAGCCGAGCTCGCGGACTTTAACAATGAAGTCCTCAAGATCACCCTGCAAAAGAGGCTCGCCGCCGGTTATACAAACGCCGTCCAGAATCCCCCTGCGCTTAACGAGAAAGGACAGAACATCTTCCTCGGAAATTCTTTCGCCCTCATTAGGGCGCAGCACAAGCGGTGCGTTATGGCAGAAGGGGCAGCGAAGGTTACAGCCCCCAGTGAAAACTGTTGCTGCCAGCTTTCCCGGATAGTCGAGAAGCGACAGCTTTTGTAATCCGTTTATTAACATGTATTCCTCCGAAGGGCTTTTTTGCTTAATAACATTGTATACCTTAAACTATCGTAATGCAACTATAATATATAACAAAAATCGTATATATAGTTTAACACATTTGACTTTTTTGAAAATTGACACAATATGTTGTGGTTAACTCAAGCACTAAAAGCCGGGCGAGTTGACAAGAGAGGCATATAAGAGTAAAATCATACCAATGTTAGGCGACAGGGAGAAACAGATGCAAAACACAAAAATATCACTGGTAATTCCCGCTTATAACGAGGCGGCAATAATAAAAAACACGGTGGAAGCGGCGCTCGAATTTCTTGAAAAGAGCTTTTTCGACTATGAACTTATCATCTCCGACGACGGAAGCACCGACGCAACCGAAGCTCTTGTGCGAAGTATTGACAATCCGAAGCTTCGGCTTGTCGGTCATAAACCCAACATGGGGAAAGGCGCGGCGGTACGCGAGGGTATTCTGGCGGCGAACGGAGAGCTTGTCGTTTATACGGATGCGGACCTTGCCTACGGAATCGAAGCAGTCGGTGAACTCATAAATAAACTTCGGAGCAAAAACGCCGACATAGCTGTCGGTTCAAGGAAGCTTCATCCGCAGGGCTATGAGGATTATCCGCTTATACGGCTTGTCGCAAGCCGCCTGTTCAGTTTTTTGACGGGACTTGCAGCAGGCTTCCGTTACGACACTCAGTGCGGACTGAAAGCTTTCAGCTCCAGCGCGGCGAGGGAAATTTTCTCCCGCAGCGAGTGCAACGGCTTCGCCTTTGATTTTGAGGTTATGATGCTTGCAAAGGAACTCTCGTATTCCGTAGAACAACTTCCCGTAAAAATAGTTAACCACAGGGACTCAAAGGTGCAGGTTCTGCGCGACAGCATAAGAATGTTCGGGGATATTTTTAAAGTTCGCATTGCCGTAAAAAAACGGCTTGAAAGGGAAATCGACAGTGATTAAAAAAGACTCTCGTCTTGACAAACGGAACTATGTTTTTCTGTTTTTCGTCCTGTTCGGGCTGATTTTTGTGCGCTACTGCTATTACGGCTTCGATTATTTTTATCAGCTTGACGACTACATTCAATATCATAACTACACAGCGGACGGGCAGGGCTTTTTTTCGCTTGTCAAAAATGTCGGACTTTTGTCCTCGCGTCCGCTGGCCGGAATACTTGACTTCTTCGTGTGGTCAAGATTTTACGGCAATATGATTTTAGCGGTGGGGCTCATCTCGGCAATGTACGCCGCCTCGGCTGTTTTGCTTCACAAGGTTTTTTCAAAGCACTTCGGAACGGGCTACCTCTTCTTTGTGGTATTCGCGCTTATGCCGCTCGGCTTTGAGGGAACATACTGGGTTTCCGCATCTTCACGAATAGTGGTGGGTCTGTTTTTCGCGGCGCTCTCGTTTTACTTCTTCGACGCTTGGTGCGAAAAGGGTGTAAAACGAAGCCTTGTCCTTTTCGCCTTGTTCCAATTTCTGGCCTTCTGCCTTTACGAACAGCTAATCCTGCTTTCGGGTGCGCTTACTCTTATTCTCATGCTCATAAACGCAAGAAAAAGCGGCAGGAAAAGAGCCCTGTGGAGCTTTTTCATGTTCATAAACGCAATACTGTATCTGGGCATAACAAAGCTCATGCCGACCGGGGTTTACGGTGAGCGCACTGCGCTTTTCCTTCCCTGGCAGGAAAACTACGGGGAGCAGGTACTAACCCCTCTTTTCGGTCAGCTCAAGACGGCGTTTTTGAGCGGAACCGCGGCGACTTGGGGCAAGGGTCTGCTTCGCGGCTTTAAGCTTATTATTTCGCAGCCGAACATACTTTATGTGCTCTGTGTTCTCGCACTCTGCGCGGCGCTGTATTTCCTGACAAAGAAGACGAGGCGTGAGAGTATAAGCTTTTTCGCGGAACTGTTTTCGGGAATCTTTCTGGCAATTGTCCCGCTATTGCTGTTTTTCGTGCTCAAAGCGCCGTGGCTCGGACTTCGCAATACGCTCTGCTCCTTCTGCGGACTTGCGCTTATTGCCGACGCGCTTTTTGACCTTGTGTTCGGCAAACTCAAATTCGGCAAAACCGCGGAGGCTGTCATTGCGTCTGTTCTGGCGCTGCTTTGCTGTGTTGCCTCCGTCAGCGAGCTTCATGATTACAGGGAGACGACAATTGCGGACACGCAGATTGCCTCTGCCGCGGCAGAAGCCTTTATAAACACGAGCTTCGACGAGGACGATGAAATCTGGCTTCTTAACGTCAACGCCTCCTATGTGAGCGACGGCAATTTGTATTATCATGAGCATGATTACGGAGTCACATCAAGCCTTTGGGCGATGACAGGCGCTGTAAGGGCAATAAGCGACAGACTCAGCCTCCCGACAATTTCCCCGATTTCGACTTATGCCGCTTTTTCTGTTGCGGAGAGCGAGCTTACCAAAGCGAAGGCCTTTTACTATGAGGACGGCGTCTTTGTACGGGTGACGATTGCAAAGGCTTCGGATAACCTGTGGACCGTGACGGACAGCTCGGGTCGATCGCTCGGAACGCTAAGCTATGTTGACGGCGGTCTCTGGCTTAAAATGAAGTAAATATGAAGCAAACTGCCGTCTTATCCGACGTTTTCGGTCGGATAAGACGGCAGTCAGTTTATTAAAGGTCTATTCCACTATGCTCTCAATAATAAAAGACGGTCTGTGCTTTGTTTCGAGGTAAATCTTTCCGATATACTCGCCGATGATTCCGAGCCCGACTAATATCAGCCCGCCCATTAATAGCACCGCGAGGAGAAGAAGCTTTGCGCTTCCGAAGGGAACTCCCGTACATAGCTCAACGAGAAACAAAATAAGCAGCACAAAGTCCGCAAATAAGGTTCCCACCCCGGTCCAAAGTATGGCGCGAAGCGGCTTAGTGCTCAGAGAGGTAATGCCCTCGGAGGCAAGTCCCAGCATTTTTTTGAGCGGATACTTGCTTTCGCCCGCAACGCGCTCGCCGCGCTCATATTCAACAACGCCGGTTTTATAGCCCAGCATGGGGACAATACCGCGCAGGAATAGATTGACCTCGCCGTATTCGGACAGTGCTTCAAGAGCGACCCTGCTCATCAGGCGGTAATCGGCGTGATTAAAAACGACCTCGCCGCCCATTGAATCCAAAAGTTTGTAGTAGCCCTCCGCGGTAAAACGCTTAAAAAAGCTGTCCTTTTGTCTTGAGGAGCGCACTCCGTAAACAATTTCACAGCCTTCGTAATATTTGTCGAGCATGCCGTCGACGGCGTTAATGTCGTCCTGAAGGTCGGCATCCATTGAGATGGTTACGTCAGCTCTGGATTTTGCCGTCATCAGGCCTGCCAGAAGGGCGTTCTGATGTCCGCGGTTGCGGCTTAAACAAACGCCGCAAAAGAGCTTGTCCGCCTCATGGAGCGATTTTATTAGCTGCCAGGTTCTGTCCTTCGAGCCGTCGTTTACGAGCATTATACGGCTTTTTTCCGAAATCTTACCGCTGTCTATCAGCGAATGCATTTTTTCGCGCAGTACGCGTGCCGTTTCGGGGAGAGCCTCCTCCTCGTTGTAACAGGGGATGACTACATAAAGCGTGTCGGAGCGAAATTTGTTTTCAAATATGTCCAGGATGTTCACCTTCCAAGCTGTTATTCCATGGGGCGTTTCGTTTTAGGCTTAGGGCAATGCGTAAATGAACCCAGCCAGTATATACTATTATAATGCCCCGACAGTCGATTTGCAAGCCGAGGCTTCAATGTATTTGAATTGTTATCGTTTTGTCTTGAAAAACGGAGAAAAGGCTTCATAAGCAGAATAATTTTAATCAAAAAGTTTCAATAATTCCAAATATTATGTTGAAATAATTTTGTTTTTGAGTTACAATGTATTAAAACGTCATAAACATCATGACAAGTGCGCCGAAGGGGCAGAAATAACCATGATTGACATCATTTTAGTTGAACCTGAAATACCCGCGAATACAGGAAATATTTCGCGCACCTGCTCCGTCACGGGCGCAAGACTTCATCTTATCGAACCGCTGGGCTTCGATATTTCGGACAAGGCGTTAAAGCGGGCGGGACTGGACTACTGGCAATTTCTCGATGTCAGAGTTTATAAAAATCTCGATGAGTATTTTGAAATTAACGGCGACGAAAATCTCTGGCTGGCGACGACCAAGGCGCCGCTGCGTTACGACAAGGCGGACCTTACGGGGGACGTTAAGCTCATGTTCGGCAAGGAAACGGCCGGGCTTCCGGAGTATCTGCGCGAAAAGTACCGTGAGCGCTGCGTCAGAATCCCAATGAAGGATTACACACGAAGTCTCAATCTTTCCAACAGTGTTGCGATTTTATGTTACGAAGCGCTGCGTCAGCAGGGCTTTCCCGACCTGTGCGAGCAGGGAACAATGGCAGTTAATGAAGGTTAGAAACAAATTATTATAGATAACTTAGGAGGTTTGGCATGAATTACAACAAGAAATCCATAACGGACGTTGACGTCAGCGGGAAAAAGGTGCTTTTGCGCTGCGACTTCAACGTGCCCCTGAACAAAGAAACGGGGGAAATCACAAGCGATAAACGCATTGCCGCTTCGATTCCGACAATTAAATATCTACTTGAAAAGGGCGCGAGAGTTATTGCCTGCTCGCACATGGGCAAGCCCAAGGGCGAGTTTAAAAAGAGCCTGAGCCTTGCACCCGTTGCCGTTCGCCTTTCGGAGCTTCTTGGCGTACCCGTCAAATTTGCCCCCGATGTAGCGGGCGAGGAAACGGCGAAGCTTGCTTCCGAGCTTAAAAACGGCGAGATTATGCTCTTTGAAAATGTAAGATTCGATCCGCGCGAGGAAAAAAACGATCCCGAGTTTTCAAAACAGCTTGCGTCTCTGGGCGAGATTTATGTTTCGGATGCCTTCGGTTCCGTTCACCGCGCCCACGCCTCAACAACGGGGGTCGCGGCCTTTCTTCCCGCCTACGCAGGCTTTTTGGTTGAGAAGGAGCTTTCCGTCATGGGCGGCGCTCTCGATAACCCTAAAAGACCCTTTGTCGCTGTGCTCGGCGGTGCCAAGGTTTCCGACAAAATCGGCGTTCTTACAAATCTCATTGACAAGGCGGACACGCTCATTATCGGCGGCGGTATGGCTTATACCTTCCTTAAAGCGCTCGGCAAGGGCATCGGCACCTCACTGCTTGAGGCCGATAAGCTTGAGCTTGCAAATGAGGTAATGCAAAAGGCAAAGGACAAGAACGTGAAATTCCTTTTGCCTGTTGATGTCGCGATCGGTGACCGCTTCGCGGCGGATTGCGAAAGAAAAGTTGTCGACGTTGACAGCATTCCCGACGACTGGATGGGTCTTGATATCGGCGATAAGACAGTTGCACTTTTCTCAGATGCTATAAAGGGCGCGGGCACCGTTGTTTGGAACGGACCCATGGGAGTTTTTGAGTTCCCCGCCTTTGCAAACGGTACGCAGAGCCTGGCAAGAGCCATGGCGGATTCAGGCGCGATAACCATTATCGGCGGAGGCGACAGCGCGGCGGCGGTCGAGCAGATGGGCTTTGCCGACAAAATCACCTTCATATCCACAGGCGGCGGAGCATCTCTGGAATTTCTTGAGGGAATTGAATTGCCGGGCATCGCCTGTCTTTTAAACAAATAGAGGAGGCCTTGAAATGAATAAAAAATACCGTAAAACCATAATCGCGGGAAATTGGAAAATGAATCTTCTTCCCTCGGATGTCAAGCCCTTCACCGAGGAGCTTCGCTCTCTTCTGCCAAAGGCAAAAACCTGTGAGGTGGCTCTGCTTGTTCCGTATACGCACATTTCCGCTCTGCGTAGGGCGATGAAGGACAATCGCATTTCCGTCGGCGCTCAGGATGTGAGTGTTCATGACAAGGGAGCATACACTGGCGAAATTTCAGCCGATATGCTCGCCGATTTGGGCGCTTCATACGTTATCGTCGGACACAGCGAGTGCAGACAGTACCACGGTGACAGCGATTTCACCGTCGGAGCGAAGGCGGCGGCAGTTCTTGAAAAGGAAATGAGCCCGATTATATGTGTCGGAGAAACTCTGGAGCAGAGAGAACGCGGACTTACTATGGAATACATTACCTATCAGGTGCTTGCCGCGCTTTCCTTCGTGCCCGAGGGCAAGGAGCGCTCCATAGTCATAGCATACGAACCCATTTGGGCGATAGGAACAGGCAAAACCGCGACAAAGGAAGAGGCGCAGGAGGTTTGCGAGGGCATACGCGGTGTCGTGCGTGAAAAGTTCGGCGCGAGAGTGGCGCGGAGCATCAGTATACTCTACGGCGGCTCGATGAACCCGAAAAACGCGGCAGAGCTGCTTTCCATGCCCGATATCGACGGCGGTCTTATCGGCGGAGCTTCCCTTAAGCCACGGGACTTCGCACAGATAATAGACGCAGTGGCTCAGGTAACCGGGGAGGAGCAAAAATGAAAAAAATACCCACAGCCCTCCTGATACTGGATGGCTGCGGTTTGGCGGAACCAAGCGAGAACAACGCCGTAACCAGAGCTTATACGCCCAATCTTGACAAGCTTCTCAAGGAGTGTCCGAACACTACCCTTTCCGCCTCGGGGCTTGACGTCGGTCTGCCCGAGGGGCAGATCGGCAACAGCGAGGTAGGTCACACCAATATCGGAGCGGGACGGGTTGTATTTCAGATTCTCCCTTTAATTTCAAACAAAATAAAGGACGGCACTTTCTTTGACAACAAGGTATATGCCGAGGCAATGGACGCCTGCGTGAAGGACGGAGCCGCCCTTCACCTTATGGGACTTTTGTCTGACGGCGGAGTTCACAGCCATATTACGCACCTTTTCGCTATGCTTGAGATGGCAAAACGCAGGGGAGTGTCAAAGGTTTACATCCATGCCTTTTTGGACGGGCGCGATGTCAGCCCCACCTCCGGAGCGGGCTTCGTGCGTGCGTGCGTTGACAAGTGCCGTGAAATCGGGCTGGGCGAAGTTGCAACCGTTCAGGGCAGATTTTACGCCATGGACAGAGACAACCGCTGGGACAGAGTTGAAAAAGGCTATAACGCTATGGTTTTCGGCGAGGGAGAGCAAAACGCAGACCCGGTTGCCGCAATTGAAAGCAGCTATGACAAGGGCGTAACCGATGAATTTGTCGTGCCCGTCGTCTGCAATCACGAGGGAATGATTAAAGCCGGCGACAGCGTTATTTTCATTAATTTCCGTCCAGACAGGGCAAGGGAGATAACTTACGCGCTTACCAGCGAGAACTTTGACGGTTTTGTACGCAGAAACGGACTTTTCCCCCTTAACTATGTCTGCACGGCGCGCTATGACGAAAAGCTCAAGAAGCTCCCCGTCGCGTTTCCGCCCGAGGAAATCGAAGACACCTTCGGAGAGTATATTTCAAAGCTCGGTCTTACCCAGCTTCGTATCGCCGAAACAGAGAAATACGCTCATGTGACCTTCTTCTTTAACGGCGGAGTTGAAAAAACCTACCCAGGCGAGGACAGAATCCTTGTTCCTTCGCCAAAGCAGTTTCCCACCTATGACCTTATTCCCGAGATGAGCGCAAACGAAGTCGCCGATAAATGCGCCGAAGCCATACGCAGCGGCAAGTACGATGTGGTTATCTGCAATCTTGCAAACTGCGACATGGTTGGGCATACAGGAAACATGGCGGCAACCGTTAAAGCAGTCGAAACAGTTGACGCCTGCATGGGGCGCATAGCGAATGCAGTTTCAAGCATGGGCGGTGCGATACTCATTACCGCCGACCACGGAAACGCCGATTGCATGGCGGAGCCTGACGGCGAAGTGCACACGGCTCACACCACGAATCCTGTTCCGTTTATAATTTGCGGAGCGGATGTTAAGCTGAAAAGCGGACGTCTTGCCGATATAGCCCCGACAATGCTCGAGCTTATGGGAATCAGAAAACCCGAAAAAATGACAGGCGTGAGCCTCATTGAAAGCAAATAAACCTGAGGCAGCAACGCCCAATAAATTTCACCGATAGGAGCAAATATATGATTTATTCAACCGAAGTTGAGCACATGTGTCCTGTTGCAAAGGGCGCAAACCACGGACCCGCCCCCATTCCCGAGGAGGGAAAATGGGTGCAGGCAAAGGAAATAAAGGACATTTCCGGACTTACTCACGGCATAGGCTGGTGCGCACCCCAGCAGGGTGCCTGCAAGCTCACCCTAAACGTAAAGGACGGCATTATTGAGGAGGCTCTGGTGGAAACCATCGGCTGCACGGGCATGACCCATTCCGCGGCTATGGCCTCTGAAATTCTCCCGGGAAAGACCATACTCGAAGCGCTTAACACCGACCTTGTCTGCGACGCCATCAATGTCGCGATGCGCGAGCTTTTCTTGCAGATAGTTTACGGACGCAGTCAGACGGCCTTTTCCGAGGGGGGACTTCCCATCGGCGCAGGTCTGGAGGATTTGGGCAAGGGAATGAGAAGCAGTATCGGCACTATGTACGGCACGAAGGCGAAGGGCGCCCGATATCTGGAACTGACGGAAGGTTATGTAAACCGAATTGCCCTCGACGAGAACAACGAGATAATCGGCTACGAGTTCGTGAGCCTCGGCAAGATGATGGACGCCATTAAAAAGGGCGAGGACGCGAATACCGCGCTAGAAAAAGCCAAGGGTACATACGGCCGCTTCTCCGAAGCCGCGAAGTATATTGACCCCCGTCACGAATAAGGAGAAGAGAATATGGCACTTTTTGAAAGCTATGAACGCCGCATAGACAAAATAAACGGCGTACTTAAAGAATACGGCATTTCCTCTGTTGAGGAAGCCAAGGAAATCTGCGACAAGGCGGGAGTTAACCCTTACGACATCGTAAAGTCCATTCAGCCCATCGCTTTTGAAAACGCGGGCTGGGCCTATGTTGTCGGAAGCGCTATCGCCATTAAGAAGGGCGCGAAGACCGCTGCCGAGGCGGCGGAGCTTATCGGCGTCGGACTCCAGAGCTTCTGCATTCCCGGAAGCGTTGCCGAGGATCGCAAGGTCGGACTCGGACACGGCAATCTCGGTGCAATGCTTCTGCGCGACGAAACCAAGTGCTTCGCCTTTCTCGCGGGACACGAGAGCTTTGCAGCGGCGGAGGGCGCAATCGGCATTGTCAAGAACGCAAACAAGGCGCGCCGTGCACCCCTGCGCGTTATCTTAAACGGACTGGGCAAAGACGCGGCACAGATAATCTCGCGTATAAACGGCTTTACCTATGTCCAGACCCAGTTTGATTATTACACGGGCGAGGTCAAGGTCGTCCGCGAAATCGCCTACTCCAAGGGCGAACGCGCTCAGGTTCGCTGCTACGGCGCGGACGATGTGCGCGAAGGCGTTGCAATAATGCACATGGAAGGAGTGGATGTGTCTATAACAGGCAACTCCACAAACCCGACACGCTTCCAGCACCCCGTCGCAGGCACATACAAGAAGGAATGTGTCGAGCAGGGCAAGAAGTATTTCTCCGTTGCCTCCGGCGGCGGAACGGGGCGAACACTCCATCCCGACAATATGGGCGCAGGCCCCGCCTCCTACGGCATGACGGACACAATGGGAAGAATGCATTCCGACGCGCAGTTCGCGGGCTCAAGCTCCGTTCCGGCACACGTTGAAATGATGGGCTTCCTCGGTATGGGCAATAACCCCATGGTCGGAGCCACGGTCGCCGTTGCTGTCGCTGTTGCCGAGGCACTTAAAAAATAGGATAAACCGGGGAGGATTGAACACAATACCGTAAGGTGATTCACTCCTCCCCAATATTATCTGAGTACATTTGCACAAACGTATAACACGATAAACCCTACAAAAATTTAAATAAAGGAGAAATTTATATGCTTACAAAAACTTATCTTGAAATAGTTGACGTGCTTGCCCGCGAGATCCTTGATTCAAGAGGAAATCCCACGCTAGAGGTTGAAGTAACGCTTGACGACGGCACAGTCGGCAGAGCTGCTGTTCCCTCCGGTGCTTCAACCGGAGCCTTCGAGGCCTGCGAACTTCGTGACGGCGACAAGAGCCGTTATCTCGGCAAGGGCGTTTTAAAGGCTGTCGACAACGTAAACGGCGAAATCGCCGAGGCTATGATCGGGCTCAACGCGCTTGATCAGGCATCCATCGACAAAATGCTCATCGAAATAGACGGCACACCCAACAAGACCCGTCTTGGCGCCAACGCGATTCTCGGCGTTTCTCTGGCCTGCGCGCACGCCGCAGCCGATTCGCTCGGCGTAAGCCTTTATTCCTATATCGGCGGCGTGAACGCCAAAACCCTGCCCGTGCCGATGATGAACGTATTAAACGGCGGTGCGCACGCTTCAAACAGCGTGGACATTCAGGAATTTATGATTATGCCCGTTTCCGCGCCAAATTTCCGCGAGGCGCTTCGCATGTGCGCGGAGGTTTTCCACACGCTTAAGAAAATCGTGGTTTCCGCGGGTGTCGGCGACGAGGGCGGCTACGCCCCAGACCTCAAAAGCGACGAGGACGCGCTCAAGGCTCTTGTCGAGGCCATCGAAAAGGCGGGATACAAGCCGGGGGTCGATTTCAAAATCGCGATGGATCCCGCCGTAACCGAGTGGTTTGACGAAAAGGACGGCTGCTATCACCTTCCGAAGCGCGGAACTGTCATGACCCGTCAGCAAATGGTAGATATGTGGGTAGGTTTCTGCGATAAGTACCCAATCATCTCCATTGAGGACGGCATGGCGGAGGAGGACTGGGAAGGCTGGCGCATGATGACCGAGGCTCTCGGGCACAGAATCCAGATTGTCGGCGACGACCTCTTCGTAACCAATTCCGAGCGCCTTAAAAAGGGCATTGAGCTGGGAGTTGCAAATTCTATTCTAATTAAGCTCAACCAAATCGGAACGCTGACCGAAACGCTCGACACAATTCAAACAGCGCACAGAGCGGGCTATACCACCATCGTTTCCCACCGTTCGGGTGAAACCGAGGATACGACGATAGCCGATGTTTCCGTTGCGCTCAACGCGGGACAGATTAAGACTGGCGCTCCGAGCCGCGTTGACCGCGTTGCAAAATACAACCAGCTTCTGCGAATTGAGGACGAGCTTTTTGATGTTGCAAAGTATCTCGGCAACGACGCGTTTTACAGCATAAGGAAGAAATAATCCGTTTCTAAAGAAAAAATACCGATTGAACGTATAAATGGTGCTTCTGCTGGTAAAAATAACCGCAGAAACACCATTTTTCTATTCAGGAGGTAAAATTATGGCTGATAAAAAAAGCTTTGGCGAAAGGCTGGAAGTGTTTTTTTCCGGAAAGGGCTTCTACATAGTCCTTTTCCTGTGTGTTGCGGTCATAGGCGTCAGTGCCTATTTTCTGCTTACCGGAAACGAGGACGATGTAGACGAACTGGCGGCGCAGGCAAGCGAGATTTCGCAGGTGTACGAGCCTTTGGATGAGGACCCAGAAATGGCGCTTCCTCCCGAGGTGATAGAGCAACAGCCCGAGGCAGCGGAGGCAGAAGACACTCTTGAAGCCGCAACGGAAACCGAAGAAACAGGCTCATGGACGGCGCAGCAGGCAGAAACTGCCGTTACCGCGCAGTATATCTGGCCGCTTGAGGGCGAAATCGATGTTCCGTATTCCGTCACCGCGCTCATTTACAACAAAAAGCTCGGCGACTGGCGCACGCATGACGGTGTGGATATCGCAGCGCCTCTCGGCACTCAGGTGCTCGCCGCCTGCGCGGGCAAGGTAACGAGCGTTACAGCGGACGATATGGGCGGCATGACTGTCATTATCGAGCACGCCGGCGGGCTTCGCAGCGTGTATTCAAACCTTGCCGCCGTTCCCACGGTTTATGAGGGCGACAATGTGAATACCGGTGAGGTTATCGGAGCTGTCGGAGCAACCGCTCCCGGCGAAACAAAGGAAAATCCTCATCTCTATTTCAAAATGACGCTGGATGGACAGAGTGTTAACCCTTCCGACTATCTTCCCCCAAGATAAATTGCGGTTTTATGCCGCAGGGCTTCTCAAAAGCTGAGAAGCCCTGTTTTTTTGCCGCGGAAAACACGTTCAAAAATAATACTGCAAAATAGCCGCCGCGGTGTTATAATGGCGAAAATGAGACTGTTCCGCTTGCGGGCGGAATTTGGAAGTGAGCCTATGACGCTTAAAGAACGGTTTTTGAATTATATAAGTTTTGATACACAATCGGACGAAAACGCCGAAACTATGCCGAGCACGCAGAAGCAGTGGGCGCTCGCCCGCCTTTTGGAAGAGGAGCTTCGAGCCTTGGGCGCGGAGAGTGTCCGCGTGAGCGAATATGGTTATGTAATGGCGCATTTGCCTTCAAACCTTGGCGAAAAAGAAGTGCCCGCGCTGGGTTTCATTGCCCACCTTGACACCTCGTCCGACACTTCGGGTGCGAATATTAAGCCGAGAAGCATTGAAAACTACGACGGCGGGGCAATCGTGCTCAATGAAGATAAGAATATCGTGATGAGCCCCGAAAATTTTGAAAGTCTTAAAACCCACATCGGCGAAGAGCTCATAGTAACCGACGGAACAACGCTCCTCGGCGCTGATGACAAGGCCGGTATAGCGGAGATTATGACGCTTGTTGAGGCTCTGCAAAATCATCCCGAAATGCCTCACGGCAAAATTTGCATAGCGTTCACGCCCGACGAGGAAATCGGCAACGGTGCGGAGAAATTTGACGTCACCGAGTTCGGAGCGGAGTTTGCTTACACCGTGGACGGGAAAGACTTGGGCGAGATTGAATTTGAAAACTTCAACGGGGCCAACGCCGGAATTTTCATACAGGGCAGGAGTATTCACCCCGGCAGCGCGAAAAACAAGATGATTAACGCGGCGCTCGTCGCTGCGGAATTTGCCTCCCTGCTGCCACTGGCCGAAACACCCTCGCACACTGAGGGCTACGAGGGCTTTTACCACCTGCACCGCATGACTGGCACAGTCGAGGAAGCGGAGCTTCACTATATTATCCGTGACCACGACAGGGCAAAGTTTGAAAACCGCAAGCGCTTTGTGCATGAGGCAGGGGAGTTCCTCAACAAAAAATACGGCGAAAATGTTGTCAAGGTAATTACCGAGGACAGATATTATAATATGCGCGAGAAGATTCTGCCGCACATGGAGCTGATTGAACTTGCAAAAAAAGCGATGGAGGCCGAGGGGATTATTCCCGCAGTAGTTCCGATTCGCGGAGGAACGGACGGCGCAAGGCTTTCGTTTATGGGGCTTCCGTGCCCGAATCTCTGCACGGGAGGACACAATTTTCACGGACCTTATGAATACTGTTCCGTAAATTCGATGGAAAAAGTTGCGTCTTTTCTTGTGCGTCTGGTTTCACTTTTTGCAGCCGAATCGGCGAAGTAGTGCTTTTTTACGTTTTAATAATCTAAGGAACAGGGTTTTCTATGAAAGAACTAAAGAGAATTGCGGCAATACATGACATTTCGGGCGTTGGGAAATGTTCGCTGACCGTTGCGCTTCCGGTGATTTCGGCAAGCGGAGTTGAGTGTGCCTGCCTGCCGACAGCGCTTTTATCCACCCACACCGGCGGCTTTAAAGATTTTACCTTCAAAGATTTGTCCGAGGAAATGCTGCCGATTGCCCGTCATTGGAAGGCGGAGGGAATCGAGTTTGACGGGATTTACTCTGGCTATCTCGCCTCTGCAAAGCAGGAGGAAACGCTGGAGGAGATTATCAAAATCCTCGCCTCACCGACCACAAAAATTATAGTTGACCCCGTAATGGCAGATAACGGCAGCTATTACAGCAAGCTTGGGCACGAGATGTGCCTAGCCTTCCGCAGGCTTTGCGGAAAGGCGGACATTATAACCCCCAATATAACCGAGGCGGCGCTGCTCGCCGACCTGCCTTACAGAGAGGGTCCGCACGACGAGGAATATTTAAGCTCACTTGTTGACGGACTTCGGGATATCTGCTCAGGAATAATAGCCATAACCGGCGTAAGGCCTAACAGCGACAGTGTCGGTGTTTATGCGCTTGACTCCAAAACGGGGGAGAGCTGTCTTTGTGTCAGAAAGGCAAGGCAGGGCGTGTTTTGCGGAACGGGGGATATATTCGCCTCGTCCTTCGCCGCGCTCATGCTGCGCGGGGCGAGTTTGAAGGATGCCGCGGAAATCGCGATTTCACTTGTCGGCGAGAGCATTGACCGCACAGTTGAGCGCGGAACACCCCGCCGAAACGGAGTGGATTTTGAGGGTGCCTTGCCGAGCTATATAAGACAGATTTCCGAGCTGTTCGGAGAATAGTAACAGGGCGGTGAAGTCACCGCCCTGTTTTTAAAAAAATCTTATTCCGAGTGACGAATTACAGCGAGAAGCCGCCGTCGACCCCGATGACCTGCCCCGTAATAAAGCCCGATTTCTCACCTGCGAGAAAAGCCGCTATTGACGCGACGTCGGAGGGTTTGCCGAGCCTGCACAGAGGAGTCTTATCGCAAAGCGAGAGCTTGTCCGCTACCGAAAAGTCTGAGAGCATATCGGTTTCGATGACGCCGGGGGCTATGCAGTTAACTCTGATGCCGGAGGGCCCGAGTTCCTTCGCAAGTGATTTTGTAAGTCCAATAACTGCGGCCTTAGTAGCGGAATATGCCGCCTCGCAGGAAGCACCGTGAACACCCCACACAGAAGAAACGGTGATAATGGAGCCGCTTTTGTTTTTTATCATTGACGGCAGAGCGCATTGCACGCAGTTATACACGCCGTCAACATTGACGGCGAAGATATTTCGCCACTTTTCGGGACTGATTTCCGAAAAAAGCCCGTATTCCGAGATTCCCGCGTTGCAAACGAGAACATTTACCTCTCCGATTTCGTCATACATGGCGCGAACTTGGTTTAGGTCGGAAACGTCAGCCTTTACGGCAATTCCGCCGATTTCGTCCGCGAGGGCAAAAGCCTCATCGCGGCTCTTGTTGTAGTTTATATAGACCTTAAAGCCTTCGGCCGACAGCTCTCGGGCAATGGCTTCGCCGATTCCTCTCGAAGCGCCGGTGACAAGTGCAGTTTTCATAACCGCTCCTTACGTGAGTGATGAAGTTTGGAATTTAATGTTCGCCTGCGAGCATTATACCGCAGGCGCGGAGCGCCGTTGCGGTATATATTTGAAATGGGTATAATGTTCGCCTGCGAGCATTATACCACAGCGATTATGGTTTTTGCAAAAAATCTCCGTCTTTCAATAGATGTTTGAAAATAAATTAAACTTGTGGTAAAATGCAAATTACGGCGGTTTAGCGTGGCAAAGCTCGTTAAGCGAAACTTGAAACGCGCCGCGACTTGGAGGTTAGAAGCTATGCGTACTATTATCTGCAAAAAATGCGGAGCCGAAATAGACGCCGCTCTGGGCGAATGCCCGAATTGCGGAGCGGTGTTTTACATATTGCCCACCGAGGAGGATAAAAAGCTCGAATGGGCTATGAGCACCGATCTCAATGTTGATGATACAATGGTTTTCGGAAAAAAAGAGGAAACCGCGCCCCGCGGCACGGCTCACAGCACTCGTGACATTATCAATGCGGATAATGACGAACTTTTTGGCGCTCGCGTTTGGAAACAGACCGACGAGGCTGATTCAACAAGGGTGATTAGTGCAAAGGAAAAGGATAAAGCTGCGACCCCCGCCGCTGTCCCGCCCATACAGCGCCCTGTTCGTAAGGACACAGGCGCGGTGCGCCCCGCCCCCGCGAATAACGCGAGCCGCAGCTCCGAGGTCAAGGAAAGAGATATCCGCAAAAAGTGGCTGGCGGTTTCCGCAGTCGCACTGGTTGCGGTGCTCACACTCGCGCTTTCGATAATGGGCGGCTTGTTTAATTTCAGCTCAAACGATGACAGTGATAAAATGCCCGATGTTCTCGGTATGCCTGTTGAAACAGCGACCACCCTCCTTGTCGGGATGGGGCTTGAGGTCAGCACAATGGACGAGGAGAGCACCGAGCCAGTTGGAACGGTAATTAAGCAGAGCAAAAAAGAGGGCAAAAAGGTCAAAGAGGGCGAAACGATAACGCTCACAGTCTCAAAGGGGCAGAGCACGGAGGTCACCGAAACTAAGGATTATATTGATGTTCCGCTGCTGACAGGCAAAACTTACGAGGAAGCGCGGCAGGAGCTTGTTGAACTTGGACTTCAAATAACAAGAGCCGAGGACGCGTTCAGTGAGGAAGAGGTAGGAAAAGTAATTTCCCAGTCCCCGATGAAGGGGGCGAGGCTTCAGGAGGGTGACCTTGTTACAGTAACGGTTTCAAAGGGTCCCGAAAATGCGGAGCACGAGATAAGCGTTACGGCAGGCAAGGGCGGCACAGTCAGTCCCAAGGGCGCAGTTGCGGTTAAGGACGGAGAAGACCAAACCTTTACGATTACTCCCGACGCGGATTATGAAATCCGCGAAGTCAAGGTTGACGGAACGAGCGTAGGCGCGCTGGACAGTTATACGTTCACTGAGGTTACCGATGACCACACGCTCTATGTCGTTTTCGCAAAGATAACGGCTGTGTCGCCGTCCCCCTCTGTAAGCCCGACACCGACTACAACAAACCCGTCGTCAGGCACCGATATAATAGGTTAAATTTTAACTGACAGTTTGCAGTGCAAACTAAAAAAAGAGTGCCGGGAAACTGGAGGGGAACAAATGCGCATTTCAAAGCAGTCCCTTAGGAATACAAAGACCAGCACCTTCGTCTATATTATCCTGCGCGTGCTTGTAATCGCGATAATGGTAAGGGCGATATTCCTTAAACGCTGGGATCAGGTTCTCTATTGTTCGCTTGCGCTGATAGAGTTTATGATTCCCTCTTTTGTTGAAAAAAGGCTTAAAATAGAGCTTCCGTCCACTCTTGAAATAATTGTGCTGCTGTTCATTTTCTCCGGTGAAATAATGGGCGAAATCGGCCAGTTTTATCACAAGATTCAGGCTTGGGACCTGATTCTCCACACCATAAACGGTTTTCTGATGGGTGCAATCGGAGTTGCGCTAATCGATGTTTTCAATAAGCACCCGAGCATTAACTTCAGCCTCTCGCCGTTTTTCGTTGCGTTTGTGGCCTTCTGCTTTTCCATTACAATCGGCGTGCTCTGGGAGTTTACCGAATATACGGCGGACAGATTGCTGGGAGTTGACATGCAGAAGGATACGATAGTGTCATACATAAATTCCGAGGAAACCAGCATAGACGGAGTCAGGACGCCGCTTAAAATCGAGGGCATAACAACGACAACTATAACGGGCTATGTAAACGGCAAGCCGGAGGAGGTCGTTTTGGACGGATATCTGGATGTGGGAATTAACGACACCATGGAGGATATGTTCGTTAACCTTGTAGGCGCGTTTATTTTTTCCGTGCTGGCGGCGTTTTACATTAAGGGTCGCGGTGAGGGCGCGGGGCATATTGCAGGTGCCTTTATACCGCGTATGCTGACCGAAGACGAGCTTATTGAATTAGAATATAAAAAGAGCGCGGAAAAAAGCAAAATCCACGCTCATATCAAATTCTGATAATTCTGCAAAAAATCTCGCGTTTGTCATCGATTACAATTTCCGCACAGCTTGGGCAGCCGCAATTTCCCGCGGAACCCGGGTTAAGCACATAAAGTCCGCCTTCCGTAGTATTGTTTGCGATATGAGTGTGACCGAAGAGAACCATGTCCGCGTTTAATTTGCGAGCCTCGTCCGTCAGCAGGGAAAGGGTTTGCTTAACCCTGTAAATATGCCCGTGAGTAATGAATATTCTGGCTCCCGCTACCGTTAGCAGCGCGCTTTCAGGTAAATCGGAGCTCAAATCACAGTTTCCCCGAACCGCTTCAAGCGGAATCTGGGGGAACTGCTTTTTTATTTTCTCTATATCCCGTCCACCGTCGCCGAGATGAATTATCATGTTCGGCGAAGCTTGAACGATGGCGGCGAGCATCTTATCGGGCTGACCGTGCGAGTCCGAAAAAACTATGATTTTCACTGATTAACCTCCAAATAAGCGGAAAAACGAAAATACTGTATTAACGCCGCTATAATGCGGACTATTTTTTATAAAAGTAACCACCACGGGGAATTTGAATATACTGAACTGAACGAGAATTTTTTGGGAGGTGCCGAAAATGAGCGATTTTACAAAAATGAGCAAAGAACTCCTCAAAGGCGGCAAAGCAGGCGAAATAAATAAGGTCGTCAACTCGCCCGAAGGCAAAAAAATCGGAAGTATGGTGGACGGAAACGCACTGAAAAAGGCCGTTGCTGAGGGAGATAAGGATACAATGAACCGTATCCTCGGGCAAATTCTTTCAACGGAAGAGGGCAAAGCCCTGGCCAAAAGAATAAACGATAGTTTCGGTAAGTAAAATCTGGAGGTGAGTGCGGTGAGCGACCTTGAAGGAATGATAAACGGAATACTGTCCAATCCCGATGAGATGAAGAAAATCATGGACATGGCGGGAAAGATTATGGGTTCACAGAGCGGGGCTTCCGCTTCGCAGTCCGATAGCGGCACTCCGCAGGGCTCAGCCTTGGACGGAATTTTAAGCGGAATAAACGCCCCGACGGGGGATATTGCCGCCGCTGCACAGAATCTCATGGGCGGGGGAGGCTTGCAGAGCCTGTTAGGCGGTGGAGGCTTGCAAAAGCTCCTCGTAAGTCCCACTGTTCAAAGGCTTCTAAGCAGCCGCACCCTTCGCGGAATTATGAGCAGCAAGGCTGTGCAAAGTCTTGCGAGCGGTGGTATTAACACAAAAAACGATAAGAGCGAGCTGTTCGACGCCCTAAAGCCTTACCTTTCTGCGGAGAGAAGAGCCAAACTGGAAAGGGCGATGGTTTTTGCGAAGGCCATGCGTTTTGCCGGCGTAGCAGGCGCGGCGGCACTGAAGAAGTGAGTACGCACAGGTAGGCTTAAACTGCTGCGCCGAAGTGAGGAGAAAGGAGAGGCAAAACCATGAACAGGTACAACGCAAATACCGGTAGCTTTGAAAGGATACCGGAGGCGGAGCCGAGCATATTTCAGCCGTCTCCGGGCTTCATTGACCTTGACGGCAGCGAAAATAAAAAAACGTCGGGCCAGTCGGGAATACTCGGCGGACTCGGCGGTATGCTTGACGGTCTGGGAGACGCTTCGGGTGGGCTGGGCAGCATTTTAGGCGGCGCCTCGGGCGGACTGGGCAGTATTTTAGGCGGTTTGGGCAGCGGAACGGGCGGTATCGGAGGACTGCTTTCCAGATTTAGTTTGGCAAATCTGGAGCTCGAAGATATTATGCTTGTCGCGTTTCTCTACCTTTTGTACAGGGAGAGCGGCGACATTGAGTTCCTATTAATCGCGGGGGCCATGCTCTTTCTTTAGCCGGGAACCTTGAAAACATCATCCGAAGGAGTGGTCAGCTCCGGTGACGCGGATTCCATTGAGTAAACAAGCTTATCACCGTCGAACTTTTCGGAAGAAACAAGAAGCCCTGAATCCACGGAAACAAACAATTGGTTTACATAATTAAGTTCACCGCTGACATACTCAACGAAAATGCAGGCCTGACCGGACTTATCGACGTAGTAAGCGTCAAGAATGTTATCCTGCGGAATGTCCATTATTTCTTCATAGGTAACAAGTCCCGAAAACCTGTCAATTTCCTTAGAAACACTGCTCTCGGAAAGTTTTGAATTAAACACTGAGCTTGAGTTGTCGTACCAGATATAAAGCTCATCACCGCGAACCAGTATATTCCTAACGGATTCATTTTTTGCAATGCGAAGTTTGATGTTATCGCCCTTTTGCCAATAGCTTAGGGAGGTCTCGCTGTCTCCGCCGTCCCAATAGGTTTTTATGGTATAGGAGCGGTAAAAGCTTTCGGCACGCACCAAAGTTCCCAAAACCGTTTTAACGGTATCGGGATTTACCTCAACACGGCTGATTCCGTCATCGCCCGATAAATCTCCGTTGCTTGCAGCTGGGGAGGGCATAGAAATGACGTGAGAGCTGTCGGTGGGTCCGTAGTATATAATTAAAAATGCGATAACGACGACGGTAAGCGCGGCAAAACTTCCCCAAATAATCCGCTTTTTCATGGACGAAACTCCTCCGGACGCTTTTCACACAAGCCAAAACTGAAAAGAATAGCCTCCGCAATTCGTGTGCAGGCTTCGCCGTCGCCGTAAGGGTTGACGGCTTTTGCCATGCGGCTGTATGCTGCGGAATCGTTCAAAAGCTCGCTTGCGAGCTCAAAAATCCTGTTTTCTTCGACGCCGGCTAGCTCGACGGTTCCCGCTTCGAGAGCCTCTGGTCTTTCCGTTTCCCTGCGCATAACCAAAACGGGTTTGCCGAGAGCGGGAGCTTCCTCCTGCAAGCCGCCGCTGTCCGTCATGACAAAAAAGCACTTTGACATAAGGCGGTGCATTTCCATTGCATCCAGCGGTTCAATAAGGTGAATTTCAGGCACTCCGCTCAAAATTTTGTCGGCGGTTTCACGGACATAAGGACTCAGATGAACGGGGTAGACTACCGAGACATCGTCAAAAGTTTCCACAAGGCGTCTTACCGCTCGAAAGATGTTTTCCATCGGCTCGCCGTAGTTTTCGCGGCGGTGGCAGGTCATGGCAATAACTCGGCGCTTTGAAAAATCAAGCTCTCTGAGTTTCTTCGTTTTAAAGCTGCCGTCACCGACGGTATATTTCATCGCGTCAATCACGGTGTTGCCCGTGATAAAGACTTTTTCGTTAATTCCCTCGTTTTTGAGATTCTTCGCGTTGTATGCCGTGGGAGCAAAGTGATATTCGGCAAGTCTGCCGATTAAAGAGCGGTTCATTTCCTCGGGGAAGGGAGAGTAGCGGTCGTAAGTGCGCAGTCCGGCTTCAACGTGACCGACGGGTATGCGCTCGTAAAAGGCGGCAAGTGCCGCGGCAAAGGCTGTTGTTGTATCACCATGGACGAGCACCAAATCGGGCTTTACTTCACGAAGCACCTCGCCGAAGCCGTCTAAAACACTGCTTGTGATATATGAAAGGGTTTGTCCGACCTTCATGACGTCAAGGTCATAGTCCGGCTTAATCCCAAAGCAATTAAGCACATCGTCCAGCATTTTTCGGTGCTGGGCGGTAACGCAGGCTATGCATTCAATTTCGGGGCGGCGCTTGAGCTCAAGATAAAGAGGCGCCATCTTGATTGCTTCCGGCCTTGTCCCGAAAACGAGCATAACTTTAACGGATTTCATTGTTGTCCTCCGAGCTGATAGTGGTTGAAGCGCTGTCCTTGTTTTCCGAAGCTGACGCTTCGACTTCATTGCTCAAGGTCTGCGCGGCACCGTTGTGGAGCTTCCCGTAAACGAACGCCCATAAAAAGGCGCAGAAACAAAAGCCCAGAATAACAATCAGCGCTTTAATCTCGCCGCTTGTCGTTATGAGCACCGCGGCAAGACCTAAAATACCGCTTATTGAATACAGCACGGCGACCGCCTGCTTCTGGCTTAGTCCCATGTCGATAAGGCGATGGTGAAAATGTCCTCTGTCTGCGTGCATGGGGCTCTGCCCCTTGAGAATACGACGGGTAAAGGCAAAAACCGTATCAAAAAGCGGTACGGCAATTGCCAGAAGGGGAACAGCAAAGGACACGAGCGCGTAGGATTTGAAAAGTCCGAGAATTGACATGGTTGCAAGCACATAGCCAAGCAGCAGCGAGCCCGTGTCGCCCATGAAAATTTTCGCGGGATTGAAATTGTAGGGCATAAAACCGACACAGGCGCCCACCAGCGCCGCGAGAACGATTGCGATTGTGCTGCTGGTGTTGGGAATGACGAGTGCTATTACGAGCATCGTGAGGCTGCTTATTGTCGAAACGCCGACCGCGAGCCCGTCGAGCCCGTCAATCAAGTTGACCGAGTTTGTGATTCCCACAATCCAGATAATCGTTATCGGAATGGACAGGCTGCCGAGAAGCAGAAACTCCGTGTTGCTCCACAGCGCAGGGTTTGCAAGAACGGTGATTTCAACTCCGTGCAGAACGGCAACGACCGCTGCGAGTATTTGAAGCAGAAGCTTAACCCAGGCGTTAAGGGAAACAATATCGTCAATCGCGCCTGTGGCTACTATAATGACACAGCCGAGAAGAATCCCCTGAAGCTGGCGGTTGATGTTTGCAAAAAGCAGAACGCTCAGAATAAAGCCGAGAAAAATCGCAAGTCCGCCTAAACGGGGGATGGGGTGGTCATGAACTCGTCTCTCTTCGCCTGGCACATCCATTGCCCCGACTTTCTTGGCGAAGGTTTTGACAATCGGTGTTGCGGCGAAGCTGATTATAAAGGCAACGCCAATGGTTATGAGTAATTTTACGGCAAGCTCTGTATTTATGGGCATAAGAAAACTATCCTTTCACTGCGGGATAAAAAACCCACAATTAAAGTGTTATTCGGTGTAAGCACTATCTTTCGACAAAACCGATTTTTTTCTGAACTTTGCGGAGAGTTCTGGCTGCCGCTCTTGCGGCTTTTTCCGCACCCTCTTTATAAATGCTCTCAAGATAGGCCTTGTCCGTTATCAGACGTTCGGCCTCCTCGCGAATCGGACGCAGAAGCTCGACAACGGCTTCGCCGACACTTGATTTGAAGTCGCCGTAGCCTTTATTTTCAAATTCTTTTTCGATCTCCGAAAAACTTCTGCCTGTTGCAACGGAATAAATCTGCATAAGATTTGAAACACCGGGTTTGTTTGCGGGATCATAGCGCACGCATGTGTCGCTGTCCGTCACGGCGCGCTTAAACGAGCGCATTATTTCTTCCGGCTTTTGCATTAGGTAGATGCAGCCGCCGGGGTCCTTGTCGGATTTGGACATTTTGCTGTCGGGGCTTGTAAGGCTCATTATCCTTGCGCCGACCTTGGGGATGTAGGGCTCCGGCATTCTGAAAACATCTCCGTAGACGCCGTTAAAGCGTGTGGCGATATCGCGGGTGATTTCAACATGCTGCTTCTGATCCTCGCCCACGGGAACAAGATCCGTCTGATAAAGAAGAATGTCGGCCGCCATAAGCGCGGGATAGGTAAAAAGACCGGCGTTGATATTGTCCGCGTTTTTTGCGCTCTTGTCCTTGAACTGCGTCATGCGTGAAAGCTCGCCGAACATTGTGTAGCAGTTGAGTATCCACGCCAGCTCCGCATGGGCGGGAACATGGCTTTGGATGAAAACCGTGTTCTTCTGAGGATCAAGGCCGCAGGCAATGTACTGAGCCAGCTGATTAAGTGTGCGGCGGCGCAGGTCGGCAGGATTCTGACGCGAAGTTATGGCGTGCATATCAACAATGCAGTAATAGCAGTTATAGGTGTCGGAAAGCTCCACCCAGTTTTTGATAGCGCCGAGGTACGAGCCGAGGGTCAGCTCGCCCGAGGGCTGGATTCCGCTGAATATTGTTTTCTTCTCAAGTGCTTTTTCGTCCATTTTCAATGATTCCTTTGATTATTTTCCAAAGAGTTCTTCCCCGAGCTTTTTAAAGCCGGAAAGCGAGCCTTCAATTGTTTTCGGGCTGACGCAGTAGGCAATTCTTACATATCCGGGGCAGGCGAAGGAACTGCCGGGAACGACCAGAATATTGTATTTTTTTGCAATATTGCTAAATTCCTTATCGTCGCACGGGGTTTTGACCCACATGTAGAAAGCACCCTGCGGATACGCACACTCAAAACCCGCGTCCTTCAGCCCCTTGTAAAGAAGCTTGCGGTTATTATCGTAAGAGGCGATGTCCGTCCTTTCGTCAAGGCAGCGCATGACGACCCTCTGCATGAGAGAGGGCGCGTTGACAAAGCCCATAACGCGGTTTGCTATCGCGGCGGCGTCGATAATAAGCGCGGCGTCGTCAGCCTCGGAGGGGATAACAAGGTAACCTATGCGTTCACCGGGAAGCGAGAGGGATTTTGACCAGGAATAACCGACGATTGTGTTGCGGTAGAATTTCGTGAGCCACGGAACCTCGGCTCCGTCATAACAGAGCTCCCTGTAAGGCTCATCCGCCAAAATGTATATCGGGTGGCCGTATTCCTTCTGCTTTTGCTCCAGAACAGCGGCGATTTTTTTTATGGTTTCCTCGGAATAAATAACTCCCGTGGGGTTGTTCGGAGAATTAACGATTACAGCC
Source organism: Clostridia bacterium (assembly GCA_009929315.1). Taxonomy (GTDB): domain Bacteria; phylum Bacillota; class Clostridia; order Oscillospirales; family Oscillospiraceae; genus UBA2658. Next base: position 30,927 of record SAAS01000008.1, on the reverse strand, counting down.
TTTGTCTTGGACGTAACAGTCCTGCCGATAGTTTCCGCGTCCGGCTGAAAGTCGGGAATATTGGGGGGCACTACGACCAGAACACCGTCATAGTTTGCCACATAGTTGCCGTATTCAAGGAAATAAGGCGCGATTGCGATGACCTCGTCGCCGGGGTTGAGAAGAGTTTTCAGGATGACGTTAATGCTTCCCGCGGCGCCGACTGTCATAATGATGTTATTGCCGTCAAACGAGGTGCCGAAACGGCTGTTGAGCGAGGACGCAACGGCAGAGCGCACGTCGGCATAGCCGGCGTTTGACATGTAGCCGTGAACCATTGTGGAAGGCTCATTTTCAAGAACATCATAAACCGCTTCCTTAATTTTTTGCGGAGCCGGAAAATTCGGATTGCCGATGCTGAAGTCAAAAACATTTTCCCGCCCGTGAATTGCGGCTAGACGGTTGCCCTCCTCAAACATCTGGCGAACTACGGAATTGCGCTGTGTCAGAGCAAACATTTTTTCGGAAATATTGTGTGCCATAAGTCATACCTCACAGATTATCGGTGAATATTACAATATAGTATTGTACCACGCATTAACGCGGCTTGACAATCCCCGACATATAAAATATTATACTTGTATGCTCTGTATTTAAGCATCCGATTTGCGCTCATTCCGCGGATTTGCACGCTTAATTAGGGTAATTTGTTTGCTTAACGGCACATTTGCTTTATAAAGGAGAAAACAAAAAGAATGGACATGAAATGGTTCGAGGACATGGAAGCACGCATACCGCACGGAGAAGTGAGGACGCGCTTTGCACCCAGTCCCACAGGATATATGCACGTCGGCAATCTGCGCACAGCGCTTTACACCTATTTGATTGCAAAAAAGAACAAGGGGAAATTTATCCTTAGAATTGAGGACACCGATCAGGGCAGACTGGTTGAAGGCGCGGTCGAGGTTATATACAAAACAATGAAGGACTGCCGCCTTATCCATGACGAGGGCCCCGATATAGGCGGTCCCGTCGGCCCGTATGTACAGACCGAGCGCCGCGAGCTTTACGGACGGTATGCCGAGCTTCTGCTTGAGAAGGGCGGAGCCTATCGCTGCTTCTGTGAGAAAAGCGAGAACGAGGAGGACGGCGGTGAGTTTAAAAAAGTCGAAAACCCCTGTGCGCGTCTGAGCAAACAAGAGTCCGACGCGAAAGCCGCGGCGGGCGAGCCCTTTGTCATTCGCCAGCGAATCCCGCGGGAGGGCACAACGACCTTCCACGACGAGATTTTCGGCGATATTACCGTTCCGAACGACACTTTGGACGACAATGTTCTGATGAAGTCCGACGGTCTGCCGACCTATAACTTCGCAAACGTCGTTGACGACCACCTGATGGGAATTACCCATGTTGTGCGCGGCAGCGAATATTTGGCCTCCGCGCCGAAATATAATCTTTTGTACGAAGCCTTCGGCTGGGAGATTCCGAAATACGTCCACTGCTCGCCCGTTATGCGCGACCACCAGAACAAGATGTCAAAGCGCCACGGTGACCCGAGCTATGAGGATTTGCTAAGTCAGGGCTACCTCACCGACGCTGTGCTCAACTATGTTGCGCTTCTCGGCTGGAGCCCCGGAGGCGAAAAGGAGATTTTTTCGCTCGATGAGCTTTGCGAGGCTTTTGACATTTCGGGAATCTCAAAATCTCCAGCCATTTTCGATATTGAAAAACTGACTTATTTTAACGCGGAGTACATCAAGGCGCTGACTCCCGAGGGCTTCATAAGTATTGCCGAGCCTTTCATCCGCAAAAGCGTTAAGAATCCCTCAATCGACATTTCACTTTTTGCGCCGCTACTTCAGCCCCGCACCGATAAGCTCACTGATATTCCGGAGAAGATCGACTTTTTTGACGAGCTCCCCGTCTATGATATTGAGCTTTACACCAATAAAAAATCCAAGACGGATTCCGAGATATCGCTCGATATGCTCACAAAGGTTCTGCCGGTGCTGGAGGAGCTTCGAGAATGGTCGCAGGAGAGCATCCACGGCACGCTCGTCGGGCTTGCCGAAAGCCTTGAGGTAAAAAACGCCGCACTAATGTGGCCCCTGCGGATAGCCGTCGCGGGGAAAACCGTTACGCCGGGCGGAGCGGTTGAGATATGCCATATTTTGGGCAAGGGTGAAACGCTCGAGCGCATAAAAATCGGAATTGAAAAGCTGAAATAAGGAAGATTCCCCTGTGAATTTGAAAGTTGAGGAGGATTTATGAGAAAACAGACAGTTGCCTGCCTTTGCGTCATATCCCTGCTGATGGGACTATTATCCGGCTGCGGGCTTTTTGAAAAGGAAGTAAAGGTAACGCCGAATGTCAAGCCGCAGTCAACCCAAAATTCATCGCAAGGCACTCAAGCTCCGCTTCAGACTCCGGCAAACACTCCCAAACCTTCACAGGTTAATGAAGAATATCCGCTCGAGGACGATTTCGTCGTCGAAATCGAGGGCGAAAACGAAACCGTCACAATGCAGCTCTATGATTTGTCCTTCACCGATTACGGTCATCTTGAAGCGGGGATTTACATAGACAGCTCGATGTACGATGTTTCTTTCATTGACGGCGGCTATATGGTTGTCCCGACAGGAAGCGGCGAGGTCAGCACCTTTATGGAAATTCGGTACAACAAGGATGTAAGCGACGACGATTTGGCCGCGGGTGTTTTCGAGCTCTATACCTCACAGCTTGATGTTGTGGATCAGGGCTATTACGAAACAGATTACTGTTACGCGAGAGTTGTAACGGGAACTGCTTCGGACGGCACCTTTTGGGTCGCCTATATTGTCCCTGTCGAAGCGGGCGGCTGCGCATACATGGTGCTGTGTCTGCCTCCCGAGGCAATTGAGGGCCACGGGGCAAGACTTGAAGCGAGCACAGCAACCTTCTTTGAAAAATAAGCCAGCGATACAATAAATTAACACAGTTAAAAACACCCCTTTTGTGTAAAAATATGCACAAAAGGGGTGTTTGCGTATGAAGAAAAAAACAGCTGCAACGATAATTACATTACTGACGATTGTCGCCGCAGTGTCGGCGGCTTTCGGAGTGACTTCAAAACAGAAGTCAGATTTAAATGAACGCTATATTTCCGCGAACTATCGCCATGCCTTTGCCGAGCTAGTTTCAAGCGTTACCGACATGGATTCTGCTTTGCAGAAAAGTCTTTTGGTGACCTCCCCGAGTATGGCGGGGGCTGTCTGCACCGAGGTTTACGGAAAGGCGGAAACCGCAAAAATGGCTCTTGGCGTTTTGCCGTTTTACGCAAATCAGCTCGAAAAAACAGCGAGCTTCATCGGCAAGGTGGGAGACTATGCCTTCGCGCTTTCAAGAAAATCGGCGAGTGGCGAAAGCTTTTCACAGGAGGAAAAGGATAATCTTCGCGCACTCTCCGATACGGCCTCTCTGCTGGCGCAAAACTTTAACTCCATGCAAAACGAGATGGGCAGCGGCTTATTGAGTATTGGACAGTATGCCAAAACCATAGAAAACTTCGATAAGAGCGAGGGAGAGGTTTTGCCTCAGACACTTGGTGACGGCATGGACACGGTTGAGCAGGAGTTTCCCGAGATACCGACGCTTATTTATGACGGACCGTTTTCCGAGCACCTCGAGGGGGTAAAGCCGGTTATGCTCGAGGGTCTCGCCGAGCTTGACGTTTCGGGAGGCAGACAGGCAGCCGCAAAATTTCTGGGCGTGCGCACCGAACAGGTGTATCCAACTGGCGAGCTGTCGGCAGACATTCCGTCGTTTTGTTATGAAACGAAGATTAACGGCAACGTAATAAGCCTCTTGGTCAGCAAGCAGGGCGGAATAGTTTATGAAATCATCGGCTCAAGGGCCGTGGAGCAGGCAAATTTGAGCGCCAAGGAAGCGCTCGACGCGGCAAAAAAGTTTCTGGAGCGCAAAGGATACACGAATATGCATGAGAGCTACTATATGATAAATAACAATGTTTTAACGGCGAATTTCGCCTATAACGATAACGGTGTGGTCTGCTACCCCGATTTAATAAAGGTCGGCATTGCGCTCGATAACGGCTCCCTTCAGAGCTTTGAGGCGATAGGATATATAAAGTCCCATAAGCAGCGAGAAATTCCGCCTGTTGCGGTATCTGCCGAAGCCGCGAAAAGCAAGGTTCCGTCTGATATAAATATTATCGGAGTTGAAACAACAATTATTCCGAGCGCGGGCGAAAACGAGATACTGTGCCACGAATTTGAGTGCGAGGACGCAAACGGGCAGCGCTATTTAATCTATGTGAACGCCGCCACGGGTGAGCAGGAAAAAATATTCATCCTTCTTCAGGATGAAAACGGAACTCTGACAATTTAGCTCTGCAAGAAGCGCCGTCGTAAGACGGCGCTTCTTTACGGGGCTTATTATTTCATGTAGAGGCCGATTAACTCATAGTTTTTATCCATTGAAAGAGTGAAGGTGCGGTTTTTGTTTTCATATTTGCATACAAGCACGCAAACGGCGTAGTCCTCCTGCGTGGTTTTATCCTTTGCCCCATAGACCACAATTGTCTTGTAATCATCAAACTTTCCTGCCTCCTTTAGCAGGTGCCACCAGTTATTCTCAAGGCTTTCCGCTGTGACCTGCGTTTGCAAATCCTCGCGCAGTCCTGCAACCACAGCATCGAAATCAAGGGCGTTTGTGTTTTGGACACAGCTTTTCGCATGTGCGATTACCTCTTCCTCGCTGAAGCCATCGGCGAGCTTAATATTGGAAGCGCACGCGGTAAGGGAAAGAACAAGCGCGACGGAAAGCAGTAAAAATGTAGCTTTTTTCATTTATTATCCTCCTTTTTACTAAGTGTGCCGCGATAGATCAGGTAGGAGCATACCACGGGAAAAACAGCAATCAGAGCTATTACCGCAAACAAGACATAGATACTACCGATAAAAGCATTTGCGATTATAATAAGTCCGCCGAGCACCCAGACAAAGCCGCTTAAACGGTGTGTTTTATTCCAATTCTCCTCGCTGTCGAGAGTCCACGGGAGCTTTATGCCAACGGTATAGCTCTGGCGGCTTTTCGGCAAATAGTTGCCGATTACCAGAATAAGTAGACCGACGAGCGCGGTTGAAACGGTGACTATGGGGATTTCATAGCCCAGCCCCTTGAAGAGCGTTATAGGCACGAAAATGAGCGACATCACGGGAATAGTCCAAAGTCCGATTGCGCGAATTACAGGGTTTGCGTTGCGCTTTTTCGGGTCAGTGTTCATAGAAAAATGGACGAACAGGTTCAGCGCGCCGAGAAGGGCGGGGAAGAGGAAGCCGGCAATGGCTTTCGAGGCGTAATTATCGGGCTGACCGTTCATACCAAAGTGTATGGGAACTCTGTCCGGAAGTTTGTCATAAAGCGACAGAGTAAGCAAAATCGGGACGAGACATACCAGAAAGGAAAGAACAGCCTGTGTAAAAACTCTATTTTTCATTGTTGTTACCTCCGAATTGTGCCAGCCACAGCACGATTTCCTCGAAAACCGAGGCGTTAAGCTCGTAGTAAACAAAGTTTTTCTGCTTGCTCTCAATAACGAGCTTAGCTTTCTTGAGCTGTGACAAATGATATGAAATCGTCGCGCCGGTCATGTCGAAGGCCTGACCGATTTCTCCGGCCGACATTTTACCCTGTTTGAGCATTATCAATATTTCGCGCCGAACAGGGTCGGCCAGAGCCTTGAAGGTTTCGGGGAAACTCATACCGTGTCACCGCCATCTATTTAGAATAAAGTCTAAATAGAATCTACTCCCAATGCTGCGAAAAGTCAAGAGGGTGCGCGGGAATATTTCCGCACACCCTCATAACATTTTTTCCTTGACCGAAAAACAAAACTGAACCGAAAAATCGACTACAGCAGCTTTATAATAGCTTCCTTGGGGATAACCCCGACGGACTTGTTTTTAACCTGACCGCCGCTTATAACCACAAGGGTCGGAATGCTCATAACGCCGAATTGACCCGCGAGCGCCGGTTCCTCATCGACATTGACTTTGCCGACCTTAATGTCGCTGCGCTCCTCGGCTATTGCATCAACAACTGGGGAGAGCATTCTGCAGGGACCGCACCAGCTTGCCCAAAAGTCAATGAGAACGGTTTTCTCGGATTTGAGTACCTCGGATTCAAAGTTCTGGCTTGTTAAAGTGATGACTGACATTTAATATCTCTCCTTTGTAGAATTTTTAAATCAACATACTTGTATTCTTTGCGGGTGCCATAGAAATATGAGTAAATATCGCCCGATTGCCAAGGTGCCGCTCAAAGCGGAGCTTTTTTTATTCTGCCAAATTGTCGGGGATATTCCGCCGGAGTGGGTTTACACTTCTCGATTATGACCGCGCTGTGTACAATTTCCGTACCGGGGATGGTATATTTCACGATTTGTGGGGACTTGCCGCCCAAAACGGTAATCGCTTTTGAGGCCTCTGCGAGCTCTTCTGCGCAATCGGGACCCTTCATGGCTATGAAGACACCGCCGACGTGAACAAAAGGCAGGCAAAGCTCACAAAGTATGTTCAGGCGCGCAACAGCCCGCGAAACCGCAACATCAAAGCTGCCCCCGATTTCGAAGGCGGCCTCCTCGGCACGCTGACTAGAAAAGCGAACATCTTCAAGTCCAAGCTCTTTGCAGGTATCCTTCAGAAACGATATGCGCTTGTTGTGACTGTCCAGCAAAGTTAAGGAAATATCGGGCTTTGCAATTTTTAGCGGAAGTCCGGGGAAGCCCGCGCCCGTTCCGACATCGATAACGGAGGCACCTGAAAAATTATAAACCGAGCAAAGTGCGGCGCAGTCCAGAAAGTGCAGGCGTGCCGTGTCAGCTTCACCTTCAATGGAGGTAAGGTTCATCACGGCATTTTTCTCTGTCAGACAGTCGTAGTATTTCCGAAAACGACCGGACATTTCTTCGGTGAACGGCAGCGCCAGCGCGTCAAAGCCGTCCTTGAGTATCTGCTGCATTTTGTTCCTCCGAGTGTGTGCAAAATAAAGTCGCGGAAAGCTCGAGGCTTAAACTGAAAAATAACAGGGTGTATCTGTACGATACACCCTGAATAGTAACATATTATTTCAGCCAAGTCTACATTTATGCGTAGAAATCGTGCTCGCCTATGGTGGCTACAAAAACACGCGTGTTGGCAAACCAAGAAGAAACGCCGATTTGCGGATTTACAAAGTAGATGGAGGCGCCGACAAGATCGTAACCCTCAAGACAAATCTTTGCGGCCATAACGGATTCCTCATTGGGCTCCGAATAAATTGCTCCTGTTGTCGTAACGCTGAACTGGACGCCATATTTCGAGTCGAAAATGACTCCGTAAATTGTGTCGGGGCAAGAGGGATTGGCGACACGATTCAGAACCACATTGCCGACTCCGATTTTTCCGTCAAGGGGCTGGTTTCCGGCCTCAGCGTTTATCAGGCGTGACAGCCAATATAAATCCTGCTCATCGTAAAAGTCTTCCGCGGTGTCCAAAACCTTGATTTCGTCCGAACACAGCAATACTGATGAGCTTTCGCTGTCCCACTCAACTTTTGCGGAATAGATGCGGGCAAGCTCACGAAGAGGAAGCGCAAGGGCTCCGTCAATAATCAGTACGCCGTGGGGAACATAGAAGCAGCGGTCGTTGACAGTAATGTAATTTGCACCGACTGTTGCAGTCAGCACAAAGCCTTCACCTGTAACAGTTACCGTGCCGGACTCAGCGTCCCATGCGATATCAGTTTGATCTCCAATAACGTCAAAAAAAGCTCGCAGAGGTATGTATGTAGTATCTTCAACCTTTATGCCGTCAGTCATTTTTATACCGTTATGGTACATTGGAACCGAGCTGTAGGAGGCTTCTGATTCGGCGCTGTCGCTCGAAGACGCAGCGTTGGCAAACCCGCCGACCATGCCGAAAATCAAACAAATAGCGCATATTACGGAAAGGTTTGTTTTTATTAACTTTTTCATAACACGCTCCTATTTTAGTATTTTTTGTAAATTGGGACAATTGCGGTATTCTGCTATTGTGACATAATTATATTCATTTTAGTGTACAAAATACAATAGGAATTTTGTACAAATTGACATGCTCGAAATAATGGATTCTCAACATATCCGCAACATGCGCCGAAAAAACCCTGTATTATCAAGGGAAATCCACAAAATGTTGTGTGTGCGCATTGACAAAAATATTTGTTGAAGGTAGGTGTAAGGGGTGTCGACAGCATGAAAAATGCAAGTTGGTTGTCAATAATTTTGCATTATGTAAATTCTTTTTTATGGGGTTCCGAATAAACGAAAATAATTGAGGCATATTTACGAAGGTCCCGCCTCCGCTAAGTTAAACAGTTATAAAAATCGAAACTTAGCATAAAATTCAAATACGGGGAAAGTGAGGTGAGACGGCTTTGAACTGCAAAAAACTATTTCTGGCCGGACTGCTGATACTCGCCTTAATCTGTCTTGTCCGAGCGGCCGCGGCAAATCCTCACACGAGGGAGCTGTTAAGTGCCTTTGCCGAGGAGCACAAGATTTTGTCAGCCGGATTTTGGTTTAACAAAGAATCCGCCGCAGCGCAGAAAAGTGACGACAGCTCACAATCGGCAGATTCGGAGGATAATATTCAGGAAGGCGATGAGGCGGTGAATACACTTCCGCCGTTTCCTTCGGAGGTAATTATTCCCGAAAAAGCGGTGTCGGAGCCGCAGGAAACTCCCGTTATTCTGCCGACGACGATTGAGGGGGGAATGGTGGTAAACAATAATACAAGCTATGAGCTTGATTTGGAGCAGCTGGTTTCCGAGGGAACCTCGGTAAAGCTAGCCTCCGAGGGACCGCAGGTTCTGATCATACATACTCACGGCAGCGAAGCTTACACACCCGATATTACGGACAGCTATGCCTCAACGGATGATTTCAGGACGGAGAATCCGCAATACAGCGTTATCAGAGTCGGGGATGAGCTCGCCTCTTGCCTTGAGAGCTATGGGATATCCGTAATTCATGACAGAAACATCTATGATTATCCCAGCTACACGGGCAGTTACAGACGAAGCGGGGAAGCTATTGAGAAGTATCTGGAGGAGTACCCGGGAATTTCGGTAATATTTGACGTGCACAGGGACGCTATCGGGGACGGAGATGTTGTATATAAAACAGTAGCCGAGGCGGGAGGCAAGCCCTGCTCACAGCTTATGCTTCTTGTGGGTACCGGGGAAAACGGATTGGAGCATTTATACTGGAAAGAAAATTTGAAGTTTGCGCTGCTGCTTCAATCTGCCGTGGTTTCAAAGCATCCCTCGCTGGCAAGACCAATTGCACTGAAAAAGGAACGCTACAACCAACACCTTTCCACGGGGTCGCTGATTCTGGAGATCGGCAGCAGCGGCAATACTCTCAGTGAGGCGCTTAATGCGGTCAGACTGTTTGCCGATGCCGTTGCGCCCGCCCTGACGGAACTGAAATGATTAAACAATGGCCGCTGCATAGCAAAGCTCATTATAAAATAGTAAAGCGTTTAATTTAAAAGAGCTTAAAAGTTCCGCACAGAAAGTTTTAAATGCGGAGCTTTTTTATTTTTACCGTCTGAAGACGAATAATTGAGCCCTGTCGAGACGATAATTGTTATATGGGAGCTTTATAATTTTAAGGGAGGAAAAAACTTGAATATCAGTGACATCATGACCGAACGCGTTATCTCTATCAGCGAAGACGAGCCTGTAATAGCTGCGGCAAGACTGATGAAACAAAACAACATCGGCTCTCTTCCTGTTCGTGACGGAAAGAACAGACTTCGCGGTATTGTAACCGACAGAGACATTGTGCTTCGCTGTGTTGCGGGCAATATTGATCCGCAGGAGCTGCGAATAGGCGAAATAATGACACGAAACCTTGTCACGGCATCACCGTTCGAGGATACCGATAAGGTGGCTCAGCGCATGGGTTCAAGCCAAATAAGGCGGCTTCCCGTAACCGATAACGGGATACTGGTCGGTATTGTTGCCCTGGGCGATATCGCCAAAAACGATGAATTTCGAATGGAAGCCTCGGAGGCTCTCAGTGAAATTTCGGCAAATTTCAGACGAAGATAGCGTAAAGACGATTTCAAGTCCGAGAACAGCGATTATCAATTTCGCACTGCCCTGAAGCTGCAAAGGATATAACTGTTTATTAAGTAGTTAACTTCTAAGCCCCGTTTGCCGCTGTCGAAAGCAGAGGCTCCATTGACCTGTAAATGCCGTCAAACTGCGAAAGCGGCAGAGGGCTTTCTCCAAGACCCATCTCAACCGTGTAGCCCGGGCTGTTAAAATCCTGAATGAACCAGTCCTTGAAACCAGCGTTGTCGCTGACGGGGGGTGTCTGTGAAAGCTCGTATCCGCTTACGGCTGCAAGCCTTAAGCCGAGTTCTAATGAGCCGGGCGGCTCATAATCCGCAAATTTCCAATATATCACGTTGCCCTGCGTGTGAAGAGCTATAACGGTATTCGGATTTAGCCTTCGCGTGAAATCGGCAAGAGCTCGGCTTTCCGGTGCGGCGAGCGGTTTTGTTCCGACAAAATCTCTGGGAGCGGGGCTTGTAAAGCCCTGTTCAAATTTAATTTGTTTTGCCGTTTCCCAGTTCGCCGGATATTGAAGGTTTAAATCGGTACCCTCAATATTCGCCTTCCAGCCGTTCGGAAAGGGAATAAAGGGGTAAGCAGCTGATATTTTTTTCGCCTCGTCATAAAAGCTGCCGCGAGCAATCCTTCTTAAAACTAAATCGACACCGTCGGGATTAACGAGCGGAGCAAAGCATAGCGTAGTCTGCGAAAACAGTGCTCTGGCGGAATATCCGCCGATTTGACCGCTGTTTTGCACGCCTTCAAAATAGCTGTTCATGTATTTTAGTAGTATAGGCGTTGAAATCCACTCGTTTGCATGATGAGACGCGCTGTAAAAAACGCGCCGCGCGCCGGAACCGGCGCAGATATAAAGCAGAGGCTTTCCCATAACACTTTTTCCGTATTCCGAAAGAGTAACAAACCCGTATTTTCCCGCAAGCCTGTTCATCTCCGCCAGAACACTGTCGAAATATGGTAAATCGGGCGGCGACGCATTATTAAACACCGCTTTTGATTTTTCGGACGAACTTGGACAAGGATTACAGTGCTTCAATACTCAGCCTCCTTAAAGTCGAAAATTTCCGCGATTTTGTAAAAGCTTCCCCACGCGGATTCAGCGTAAATATTACCACTTTCATAATGCCCCTTAAAAAGCGCGAAATTTGCTGAAAAGGTAATTCTGAAATAATTTGTTACGGAAATCCGCGCTTATTCCGCTCGCTTACGAACATAATGTTATTGCATTTAAAAATCAAAAAGCGGGGGAAGCAGGGATGAATTTTATAAAAAGAAATAATATCAGAAATACCTTCATATCGGCCGCACTTGTAGTATGTGTGCTTACGCAGTCGGGCGCGGCATGGGCGGCAAAACAACGAATGCTGGTGCCGATGGGCTGCGCGGTGGGTATTTCGATGTTCACGGACGGAGTTCTGGTGGTGGGACTTTCGGCAACCCAAAACGGACAGGCAGCCTCACCGGCGGCGATTGCGGGGATTTTGCCGGGTGATTTGATTACGGCGCTGGGCGAAACAAAAATCGGAAGCGCCGACGATTTCAAAATCGAGATGTCAAAACTTACGGAAAAGCCCGTCTCGGTAACCTTAATAAGAAACGGAGAAACACTTCATTTATCGATTGAACCGAATATGAAAAGCGGCAGCGCGGAACTTGGGCTTTGGCTTCGGGACAGCGTTACGGGAGTCGGCACGGTTACCTTCTTTGAGCCTGAAACAGGTTTGTACGGAGGTCTCGGCCACGGAATAACCGATTTTGAGTCGGGCGTTATAATGCCGCTGGGAAAGGGAGACATTTTTCCGTCAAGCGTTGTTGAGATTAAAAAGGGTGTTTCGGGCGTGCCGGGTGAGCTTCGAGGAGATTTCGCAGGAAAAAGCAGCAGCGGAAGTATTCTTAAAAACACAGCGTGCGGCATTTTTGGAATTATGAATGCTGAGCAGTCTGCCGGCGGAAAAGCTATCGCGGCAGCGGACAGCGATGAGATTGAGCTTGGCAAGGCAACGGTGCTTGCAAACATCGAAGGGACAAAAACCGAAGAATTTGAAATTGAGATTACCAGGGTTTACAGGGGATGTGACGACGGCAAAAGCCTGATGCTCTGCGTAACGGACAAAGAATTGCTAGAAAAAACCGGCGGAATAGTTCAGGGGATGAGCGGAAGTCCCATTATTCAAAACGGAAAACTCATAGGTGCGGTTACTCACGTGATGGTTAACGACCCTTCGAAGGGCTTCGGAATATCGATTGAGAAAATGCTTGAGGAAGCGGACGGGGTGAGCCTTAATAAAGCCGCCTGAGGGATGGGCAAACAGAAAAAAATACTGTTATCCTGCAATTGGCGGATAGCAGTATTATATTTTCGTCAGGCCTCTGTTTTTGTTCGGCGTAGGGTAAAGGATGAATAATATTATGTTAACCGGACGAAAGACATGCAGTTCTGTGGACGTTTCCTGTTATTCCAGCGTAACATTCGCAAAAGCCTTGAAAATGCCGCATTTTATGTCGAAAAAGACACTTTTGTTAAAAAATTGTCGTCTAAATACTTTACAAAATTTTCGGTGTGATTTTGTCGCTATTGCACACATGTTCGGTGATTGGCAAGAGAAAAAACAGCGAGAACTTGTCGAAAGGGAGATATATCGGTCGCTTTTGGTGATTTAGTCGAGTAAAGTCGAATTATGTAAACAAATAGTTGTGACTATTTTACATTTTATTGTTGCACTTTGGAAAAAGATATGGTAAATTAATCTCGTTTGGCGGTGTTTGTGCTTAAAGATAGAGATGGCCTACCGTGTATGAATAATAACGGAGGGAATATTATGGAAACCAAATCAAGAGTGCTAATCGCAGATTCCGGGGAGGATTTTCGCTACCTAATGGCAGACACAATCTCTTCGGAGGAAGACATGACAGTGGTCGGTGCCGCGGGGGACGGCATTGAAACACTGGCACTGATAGAGCAAAAACATCCGAATGTAATTGTCATGGACCTCGTGTTAACCAAGCTGGACGGCTTGGGTGTTCTTCAAAAGCTCTCGCAAATGAGCTCGAAACCGGCGGTTATTATTGTTTCCGGTTTTTTCAATGACCATGTTCTTCAGGAGGCGGCAGAGCTCGGAGCGTATTACTTCATGCCGAAGCCCTGTGACGTCCCCGCACTGCTCAGCCGTATTCGTCAAGTAAGTTCTGTCAGCCGCGTTTCGGGTTTGAACGGCTCGAAGCAGGGCGTTGACATGCACCGCAGAGAGGATAACCTTGAAGCGGTGGTCACGGAAGTAATCCACGAAATAGGTGTTCCGGCCCATATTAAGGGCTACCAATATCTCAGAGAAGCGATAATACTTACCATAAATGATATGGATATCATCAATTCGGTGACAAAAATTCTTTATCCTACGGTGGCGAAGAGATTTTGCACAACACCCTCGAGAGTTGAAAGGGCGATAAGACACGCAATCGAAGTGGCGTGGGACAGGGGCGATATCGAAACCCTGCAAAAGTTCTTCGGTTATACCGTTTCAAATGTCAAAGGCAAGCCCACAAACAGCGAATTTATTGCCATGATAGCTGACTGCCTGAGCCTCAGAAGAAAGGTAGCTGAAAGATAAACGGTCGGTTTCTTATAGTGCCGTTCGGTGTTTTTCCGCGCGGTCAAAAACGCTCTGCATTTTATTTGCAGAGCGTTTTTTATTGGGGACGATTTCTAAATAACAATGGAACAATTTGATTTTTTGTGATAAAATATATAAGATGGTCAGGGGAATACAAAAATGTTCGCCTTAGAAATACGGGGGATTCAAAATGACTGCTATTATTGCCGAAATAAATGAATTATTGCGCGGAATTTCAATGCATCCCGATCTTACGGATATTGCGGCGGTGACCGAGCTTTTTATATCGGAGATGGAAAAGGGATTAAGCGGTGAACCCACATCAATTCCGATGATACCGACCTACATTTCGGCAGACGGGACTCCGCCCGACAATGTCCCGGTAATTGCGGTTGACGCGGGCGGAACAAATCTTCGGGTCGGTCTTGTGACCTTTATTAACGGCAAACCCGAAATCTCGCGCATTGATAAATTTCCCATGCCCGGCAGCCTTTTTCAAATTTCCTCCGACGAATTTTTCGGGCAGCTCGCAGAAAAAATACTGCCGTTTACAGATAACAGCGAGCGAATCGGCTTTTGCTTTTCCTATCCGGCGGAGATTTTTTCCGACCGTGACGGCAGAATTATTCACCTTACGAAGGAAGTGTCCGTGAAGGATTCCGAGGGGCGAATTATCGGGCGGGAGCTTAAGACAAAACTCCGCGATATGGGAGTTTTAAAGGACATGCGCTTCACGCTGCTGAATGATACCGTGGCGAGTCTTATGGGCGGTGTGGCGGAGTATACACTTTCGGGTTTTGACGGCATCTGCGGACTGATTCTCGGCACAGGCTATAATACCTGCTGCCTTGAAAAGGGCGGGAATATTTCAAAGCTCAAAAGCGCACCCGACATGATAATAAACTGCGAATCAGGCAACTTCACGAAGGCCGTCCGCGGACGGGTGGATGAAATCATTGACTTAAGCTGCGAATATCCGAATTTCAACACTATGGAAAGAATGATATCGGGAGCCTATATCGGAAAGCTTGTGACAGGCACGGCGCATATCGCCGCGAAGAATGGCCTTCTGTCAGCCGCTTTTTCGGAAATCGTCCCACAGTTTACTTCACCCGAGCTGGATGATTTTCTCCGCGGTGCGGAAAACCGTGTTTATAAAATGTGCGTCGGGACAGATGCCGAGGTGCTCAGAGAGCTCATGGACAAGGTCTTTGAGAGAGCGGCAAAGCTCGTTTGCGCAAATATAGCGGCGCTCTGCCTGCACTATGACGGGGGTAAAAGCGCGGATAAGCCCTTCTGCGTTGTGGCTGAAGGCTCGACCTTCTACAAGTCCCTGCTCTTTCGGGATAAGCTCGATAAGTATGTGAAAAGCGAAATTGAGGGCAGACTGTCTCGGCATGTCGTTTTCAGGCAGGCAGACAACGCGACGCTCACAGGCTCCGCGCTTTCGGCACTGCTCAGCTGATGCTTTCGCGCTTTACATTCCGTGGCCTGTGTGGTACAATATTCCGCCAGACATTTAGAAACAACTTTTAACCTAAGGATGAACCATATATGCTTGAAAAGCTCAGGGAACTTGAAGAAAAATATTGCGAAATCGAAAGACGCATGACTCTGCCCGAGGTCTATTCGGACCTTGCCGTATATGCAAAGCTTGCAAAAGACCAGAAGGACTTAACGCCGGTTGTTGAAACCTACCGCCGTTACAGCAAATGCAGGGACACGGCGGCGGAAGCGAAGAAACTCTTGGAAAACGGCGTCGATGATCCCGAGTTTAAGGATATGCTTCGCGAGGAACTTGAGGACGCGAAGGAGCAGATGGAGCGTATTGAGCAGGAGCTGAAGCTGCTTTTACTCCCGAAAGACCCCAATGACAGTAAAAACGTCATTGTCGAAATTCGCGGCGGAGCCGGCGGCGAGGAAGCGGCGCTTTTTGCGTATAATCTTTACCGTATGTACTCCATGTACGCCGAATCAAAGCGCTGGAAAACGGAAACTGCCTATATAAACGAAACGGAAATTGGCGGCATTAAGGAAGTCAGCTTCATTATCGAGGGCGAAGGCGCTTATTCGCGCCTGAAGTTTGAAAGCGGAGTTCACCGCGTTCAGCGCGTTCCCGATACCGAGTCGTCGGGGCGCATACACACAAGTACGGTTACGGTTGCGGTTTTACCCGAGGTTGACGAGGTTGAATTTGAGATTAACCCTTCGGAACTTCAGATAGATACCTTCCGTTCCAGCGGAGCGGGCGGTCAGCACGTCAACAAAACCGAGAGCGCGATTCGCATAACGCACCTGCCGACAGGTACGGTGGTCGAGTGCCAGGACGAGCGCAGCCAGCACAAAAACAAGGACAGGGCGATGAAAATCCTCACCTCCCGTCTTTATGAGGCGGATCAGCAGAAGAAAAACGCCCTGCTTGCCGCCGAGCGCAAGAGCCAGGTCGGAACAGGGGATCGCTCGGAGCGCATAAGAACTTATAACTATCCGCAGGGGCGCGTGACCGACCACCGAATCGGTTTAACCCTTTATAAAATTGAGCAGATTATGAACGGGGACCTCGATGAAATTATCGACGGACTTGTAACAGCCGACCAAGCGGAGAAAATGAAGGCTCAGGCAAGCGAGTAAGGTGTGCTTATTAATGGAAACTCTAAATTTGAGCGAAAAAACGGCTCAGGCGGCGGAAATCCTGAAAGCGGGGGGACTTGTCGCGGTGCCTACCGAAACGGTCTACGGACTTGCCGCCAACGGCTTTGATGAGCGTGCCGTTTCAAGAATATACGAGGTCAAGGGCAGACCCGAAGTGAAGCCTCTCAGTCTGATGGTTCAAGGCGCGGAAGCATTCGAGCTGCTCTGTCGGGAGGTTCCGAAGGCGGCCTATGTGCTTGCGGATATTTTCTGGCCGGGGCCGCTGACTATTGTTTTAAAGGCAAAGAAAACCATTCCCGATATTGTTCGAGCGGGCGGCGAGACAGTCGGACTTCGGTGCCCAGACCATCCACAGTTGCGGGAGCTTCTGGAGACGGTGGATTTTCCGCTTGCGGCGCCCTCCGCAAACCCTTCGGGCGAAAAAAGCCCTGTCAGTGCGCAGGAGGTTCTTAAGTACTTTAACGGTAAAATAGAGGGCATAATAGACGGCGGTGAGTGCGTTTTGGGCAAGGAGTCGACCATTATCGATCTTTCCAAAACTCCGTATACTGTTATGCGAGAAGGTGCGGCATCGTCTAAGGATGTATTTTTGGCGCTTGTGAGCTCACTTACTATAATCGGTATAACCGGCGGTACGGGAACGGGTAAAACAACCGCGCTTAATGTCATTAGGGAAATGGGCGGACTTGTTATTGACGCGGACGAGCTCTATCACACGCTTTTAAACGAAAGCGAACCTATGCTTGAGGCTTTGAGGGCCAGATTTCCCGGAGCGATACCCGAAGGAACCCACGATACAAAAGCACTGGGACAAATCGTGTTTTCCGACCCCGAGGAGCTGCGCGCCTTGAATGCGATTACACATAAATTTGTCAGCGAAGAAATCGGAAGACTGCTTACCGATTGGGCAAAAAACGGGGGAGAGCTCGCCGCGATAGACGCCATTGCCTTAATTGAGGGCGGAGCCGCGAATATCTGCAAGGCGACCGTCGGCATAATGGCACCGACGGAAGCGCGAATTACCCGTCTTATGCAGCGCGAGAGCATTTCGCGCGAGTATGCCGAGCTTCGCATTTCGGCGCAGAAGCCGAACAGCTTTTTTGAGGAAAACTGCGACTACGTTGTTTCAAACGACAGCTCTCAGGAGAGCTTTAAAGCAAAATGCAAAAATGTATTTGAAGATATAATCGGGAGGTAAAAAGTGGAAAAAGAAAAATCAGAAAGAAAAGACAGGCTGTTCTATAAACAAAAAAACGGCTATGAGCTCATAGATGAGAAGGAACTTGCACTGCTTGAAGCCTACTGCAAAGACTACATGGTGTTTTTAAACGAGGCGAAAACGGAGCGCGAGGCAGTTACCGAAGGAATAAGGCTTGCCGAAAAGAAGGGCTTTGTGCCCTATAAAGACGGCATGGAGCTGAAAAGCGGAACGAAAATTTATTCCTCAAACAGAGGAAAGGCGCTCATGCTCGCGGTCATCGGGAAAAAGCCTCTTTCGGAGGGCGCTGTAATTGCGGCGGCGCATGTTGACAGTCCGCGCCTTGATTTAAAGCAGGTTCCGATGTATGAAGACAGCCAGATCTGCTACTTCAAAACGCATTACTACGGCGGAATCAAAAAATATCAGTGGCTGACCATTCCGCTTGAACTGCGCGGTGTTATCGCTCTCAAAAACGGAGAGACAGTTAATGTCTGCATCGGCAAGGACAAGTCAGACCCGATTTTTCAGATAACCGACCTTCTGCCTCATTTGGGTAAGGAACAGAGAAAGAAATCCTCCGACGAGTTTATTCCCGCCGAAAATTTAAATCTCATTGTAGGTACCATACCCGACAAGGAGGACGTTAAGGACAGGGTTAAGCTTGCGATAATGGACGTACTCAACAAAAAATACGGCATTGTGGAGGAGGACTTCCTCTCCGCCGAGCTTTCGGCGGTTCCCGCCTTTGAGGTGCGGGAAGCGGGACTTGACCGCAGCCTGATTGCGGGCTACGGACACGACGACCGCGTTTGCGCTTATGCGGAGCTTGCGGCGATTCTGGAGCTTGATAATCCAGAAAAGACCGCGGTTTGCATTTTGGCGGACAAGGAGGAAATCGGTTCCGAGGGTGTTTCGGGTATGAAGAGCATGGCGTTTGAGCGTTTTATGGGCGACCTTTGCGACTCGCAGAAGGTCAAGCTTTCACACTGCTTTAGCCGCAGCCTTTGCATTTCCGCCGACGTTACTAACGCCTTTGACCCGGTTTACCCCGATGTTTCCGAAAAACGCAACGCGGCAAAGGTGAACTACGGCATGAGTATCTGCAAATTCACGGGTCACGGCGGAAAATCCGACTCAAATGACGCGTCTGCGGAGCTGGTTGCCCGTCTGCGCCGCCTTTTCGCGGAAAACAAGGTTGTGTGGCAAATGGCCGAGCTTGGCAAGGTTGATCAGGGCGGCGGCGGAACAGTTGCAATGTATATGGCTGAGCGCGATATCGACACAATTGATGCGGGCGTTCCTGTTCTCTCCATGCACGCGCCCTACGAAACAGTTTCAAAGTTTGACTGCTATATGACCTATAAGGGCATTAAGGCAGCTTATTCCGAAAAATAGACCGCACATTAAGGAATAATAAAATCCTCCGTTTTTGCAAAGACTAAGGCAGAAACGGGGGATTTTACATGTCGGAATACTATGAAGAACAAGAAGAAAAAGATGATGAAAGCCCAAAGCAGCAGGAGAGTATAAACAATTTCGGAAGCGCGTCAATCGGACAGGAGCCGAGCGCAATCCATTGCCTTACTATTGTCGGGCAGATTGAGGGACACCAGATTTTGCACGAGAGCTCCAAAACCACAAAATACGAGCATGTAATGCCGATAATCGCCGCTGTTGAGGAAAGCCGTGAGCTTAAAGCTCTGCTGGTGTTAGTCAACACGGCGGGAGGGGACGTTGAAGCGGGGCTTGCCATCGCCGAGCTTATTGCCGGTATGAAAAAGCCCACGGCATCAATCGTTCTGGGCGGAGGACATTCCATCGGCGTTCCTCTCGCGGTTGCAGCAAAGCGAAGCTACATCGCGCCCTCGGCCGCGATGACAATTCACCCTGTCAGGCTAAACGGGGTCGTTATAGCCGTTCCGCAGAGCTTCAACTATTTTCAGAGAACACAGGAGAGAGTGATAAAGTTCATTATCGGCAACTCGCATATTTCACGTGAGGCGCTCATGGACTATATGCTGCGCACAAGCGAGCTTGCAAACGATGTAGGAAGCGTGGTGGATGCGCAGGACGCGGTGAAATGCGGACTTGTAGATGCCATCGGTTCGCTTTCCGATGCGCTTAGCTATCTGCACACCGAGATTGAAAAGAATGATAATAAAAGCTGAAAAAAGCGGCACAGGACAGCTCCTGTACCGCTTAAAATTTACATATTAACAAATTAAAACTCGAGGTTACAGCCTCTTTGAAGCAAGAAAAAATAGCGCGACGGTGCCGGGGCCCGAGTGGGTGCCGATAACGGGGCCGATGGGGTTTATGTATACGGTTTTCACTCCAAAACGCTCACGCACCAGCTTTTCAACATACTGCGCGTCCTCGGGAGCGTCGCCGTGGCTTATGAAAACAGTTTGTTCGGCAGGCGAAATCGCGGTTTTTTCCATGTGAGAAACGAGCTCTGCAAGGCTGTTGCGCCGTCCGCGAACCTTATCGACAGGGATAAGATGACCCTCGTCGTCAACGTGAAGAACGGGCTTAATATTAAGCATGGTACCAATCAACGCCGCAGCGCCCGAAACACGGCCTCCGCGCTTTAAGTGATTTAAGTCATCCACCGTAAACCAATGGGCAAGGTGAAGCTTGTTATCTTCAACAAAGGCGGCTGTTTCTTCAAGGCTCATGCCCTGTTTTTTCTTCATGGCGGCGAGATAGACAAGAAGGCCTTCACCCATTGAAGCGGCAAGTGTATCAACTATGATTATTTTGCGGTCAGGGAACTCCTCTGTAAGCTCGGCTGCGGCAAGTCGGGCGGAATTGAAGGTGCTGGAAAGTCCGGAGGAGAAACCGAGATAGAGAACGTCAAGACCTTTTTCAAGATAGGGACGCATTTCTTCTTTGAAAACCTCGAGGTTTATTTGTGTGGTTGTCGAGTTCTTTCCGGCGCGAAGCAGTTCATAAAAATCGTGCGAGGAGAGCTGCCTCTCATCGGGGGTGTTCAGATAGTCCTTGCCGTCAACCGTAAAAAGCATGGGAATAACATGGAGCTCAAGCTCCTCAACCAGCCCTGACGGCAAATCTGAAGTTGAATCCGTAATAATCTTGAAGTCCGACATAGCAATTATCTCCTTTTCTCGTTTGTATAGGATATATCTGTTGTGTCAAAGATATATGCTTATTATTTTGCCTTGCCTCCGAGCTTTAAGACGTCTGCCGCCTTTCCGAGAACTACCAGACGATCTGAGGCTTTGAAGACATAATCCGCACCGGGGGCAATCTGAAGAGCATTGTCGCGCTCGACGGCTATTATGTTGATATTGAACTTGTTGCGCACGTCCACCTGTGCAAGGGTTTTACCAATCCACTTTTCACAGCAGGGAATCTCATAAATTGAATATTCGGGAGTCAGCTGGATGTAATCGAAAATATTGTCCGCATTGTAGCGCACGGCGAGCTTATCGGCTATATCGCGCTCTGGGCAAACTACCTCGTCAGCTCCGATTTTGCTTAGGAGCTTCGCCTGACGGGCCGTGCGCGCCTTTGAAACGACATGAGCCGCGCCGTGCTCCTTGAGCATTGAGGTAATCTCCAGCGAAGCCTGAAAATCCTCGCCTATTGTGACAAAGCAAATATCAAAGTTGTTTATTCCGAGCGAGGTCAGAACGGCCTCATTGCTGCAGTCACCGATATGAGCATCGGTAAACTGGGGAGCAAGCTCGTCGATTAAATCGGCGTCCTTGTCGATTATCATTACATCGTTGCCGTATTCCTGCATGCGTTTGGCAAACTGACGGCCAAAACGGCCCATACCTATAACCAAAATTGATTTCATTATTTAATTTCTCCTCAACCGATAAGAATTTGAGTGGTGGGGCGGGTAATCTTAATATTCCTGCGCCTTTCGGCAAGAACCAGCATTAGCGACAGGCCGCCGACCCTGCCTGTGAACATCAGAAGAATCAGAATCAGCTTGGAGCCTGTGCAAAGCATGGGTGTAATGCCCAGTGACAGTCCGACAGTTCCGATGGCGGATACTGTTTCAAAGAGTACCTCCGTGAAAGAAAACGGTTCAAGGGCGCATATTGCCAGAATCGCGAAGAACAGGCAGCCGACATAAACGGTTAGAATCGAGCTTGCCTGAACGATGGTGTTTTCGTCCAGCTTGCGTTTAAAGACCGTTACGCTGCCGTATCTTCTGGAGGAGGCGAGAGTGCTTAATAAAAGAATGGCGAAGGTAGTCGTTTTGATACCGCCCGCGGTTGAGCCGGGGCTTCCGCCGATAAACATCAGAACTGTTGTAAGCACTTTACCCGACTCCGAGAGTTTTGTCAAATCGATAGTGTTGAAGCCCGCGGTACGCGGCGTTACAGACTGGAACATTGAGGCCAAAACCTTCTGACCGAAGGAGAAACCCTCGAAGGCCTTATTATATTCAAAAAAGAAAAACAAAACTGCGCCGCCGACAAGGAGAATTGCTGTGGTCACAAGCGTAATTTTTGAATGTACCTGATATTTTGCGAAATTAAACCTGTGCTTTACAACGTCCGACCACACTATAAAACCGATTCCTCCGATAACTACCAAAGACATTATCGTAAGATTTACGACGGGATTAAACTGAAAGCCCTCGCTTGTAAAGGACGAAAACTGCCCGTACCTTCCCATAAGGTCGATGCCCGCGTTGCAGAAGGCGGAAACGGAGTGGAAAACAGCGTTCCAAAGGCCGGTCAGAAAGCCCAGCTTGGGGATAAATACAAATGACAGGATAACGGCGCCGCAGCCCTCAACAATTGCCGTGCCCATGAGGATTCGTCGCAGCAGTTTTACGATTCCGCTGATTTCGAGGGAGCCTGCCGACTGCATTAGAAGACGTCTTTCGCCCAAGGTAATCCGTCGTTTAAGGAAAATTGAGAACATGGCGATGCAGGTCATAACGCCCAGACCGCCGATTTGTATGAGGGCGAGGATTATTACCTGTCCGAAAACCGACCAGTGGGTGAAGGTATCGGTTATAACAAGCCCTGTTACACAGCTTGAGGTAGTCGCGGCAAAAAGCGCGTCGACAAAGGAAGTCCAGCTGTGGTCGCGGGAAGAGATGGGCAGGCACAGTATAAGCGCGCCCGTAAGTATCAGGCAGAAAAAGCTCAGTACAATCATTTGAGTGTAAGTGAGCTTGTGGGGGCTGAAAGACATTTCCATTGCTTACCTTTCATGAAAAAACACAGGTAGTTTATATAGATTTTATACATGAGGATTATCGTTAATTGCGATTGCAAGTATAGCACAGTGTTCATAGATTATCCACATATATTTATAGAATCCAATATTATTGTGCAAATTACAAGGGCTTTTGCACAGCTGCGTGCAAATTTGTGCGAGTTGATGAATATTGTCGAAGGGACACAGTAACGGAGGGATTTTATGAACACGCAAATAGTTTATGTCGCTGTAATAACAATAATAAGCTACCTAGTAGCGCAGGCTGTTAAGGCAACCCCGCTTGAAAACAAATGGATACCCGTAATATGCGGAATTTGCGGCGCAATTATGGGCTACATAGGGCTCAAGGTTATGCCCGGTTTCCCGGCAAACGACCCTTTGACAGCAATCGCTGTCGGCGTTGTTTCCGGACTTGCAGCAACCGGCTCGCACGAAATCGCAAAGCAGCTTTCGGTAAAAGACAATGCAGATAATCAGCAATAATTTTGCTTGGGCGTTCGAGCTTAAGCCCCGCAGTGTGACCACACACTTGATTTTGCACCACGCCGCCGCCTCAAACGCAACGGCGGAGGGAATACACGCTTATCACCTGTCAAAGGGCTGGGCGGGAATAGCCTATCATTATTTTGTCTCCAAAAGCGGCGCGGTGTATTCAGGAAGACCCGAAAATATGTGCGGTGGGCACACGGCAAACTGGAATTATTGCTCGATAGGCATTTGTTTTGAGGGCAATTTCGAAACGGAGGAAATGCCCGAGGCGCAGCTTAAGGCGGGGATAGAGCTTGTTTCAGATATCGCCTCACGCTATCCGTCAATTGTTATCGCAAGACACTCGTACTTTAACCAGACGGCCTGCCCGGGGAAAAACTTTCCTTTCACGAAGCTGGTGAGCGGGAAGGAAAGCGAGCCCGAAAAGGACGCGGAGCACACGGACAAGCCCTCCGACTGGGCGGAGAGCGCCTGCTCTTGGGCGGTGGAAAAAGGGCTTTTTCTCGGCGGGGAAAACAACAATTTTCGATGGCGCGAGGCGCTTACCAGACAGGAGCTTGCGCTGGTTCTTGAGAGAGCTTCAAAGCTCTTTGGAGTTTAGCGAAAGCGGCAGTACGGAAAACCTATCAGCAAAGGTAATATTTAATAGTCCCTTCAAGCCTTGAGCTGACGGGTTAAACGCCACGGATAATTTCGTGGCGTTTACTTGTTTGAGAAAAAACTGCCTGACTTGGAAGGATGATCACAGAAGCGGCTGCCGCTCAATTCGTATTTGACTGTAACAGCAGCGAAAATCATGACATAAAATAGACCGAAAGATGAAAAGCATACACGTAAGCGTTACGAAGCTGCCCGCTTACCGTACATACGGGTGAAAGTTGAAATTTTGTGAGGAGAAGGGAAAACATTTATGTGCGGAAATAACAGCTGCCTTTGGGTTATTGTAATCATTGTTCTCATCGCCTGCTGCTGCGGCGGACTCGGCAGCAGCAACAACGATTGCGTATGAAACTGTAAACATTCTGCCTGTCAGCGTATCCGAAAATGCATTAAAAAATAATTTACAGTGAAACTTCGCACAGGGCTTTGCCGAATGGATTAAGACCTCTGTACATAAAAATGCCGCAGAAAATTCTGCGGCATTTTTTATTTTGGTTTTCGCAGCATTGACAGGGGCGCGCAGGGTTTCGGAAGCTTCATGTGAAGCTCCATCATGGGGTGCGGAGTGGAGTCTATATTCTCATCGGCCTTGTTTTTGATTTCCTCCGCCGTGAAGCAAAGCGGCTCACCGTCGTTGGTTAAAAGCTCAAGCGTATCGCCGAGCGAGAATTTGTTTCGCTGGGTAAGTACCGCATTGCCCGACTCATCGCAGCTCTCAACGACCGCGCACACATCGGCTGTGGCGAAATAAATGCTGTCGCTTGAGGAATAGTGCTGACCCGGCTCACCGAAATAGAAACCTGTTGAGTAGTTGCGATGACTGATTTTTTCGACCTCGTCAACCCAGACTTTCGATAGAGGCTTGTTCTCGATTGCCGCGTCAAGCGCGTGACGGTAGGCGTTTGTGACGGCAGCCGCATAATAAGCGGACTTCATGCGCCCCTCGATTTTGAAGCTGGTCACGCCTGCGTCGATAAGCTCTGGCAGGTGCTCAATCATACACATATCGTTGCTGTTCATGATAAAGGTTCCGTTGTCTTCGGAAATTTCAAAGTATTCGTTCGGGCGCTTTTCCTCAACGAGATGATATTTCCAGCGGCAGGGCTGAGCGCATTCGCCGCGGTTGGCGTCACGTCCCGTCAGGTAGTTGCTGAGTAAGCAGCGCCCCGAAAAGGAGACGCACATCGCGCCGTGCACGAAGGCCTCAAGCTCCAGATCTTTAGGCGAATTTGCGCGGATTTGTTTAATTTCTTCAAGGCTCAGCTCGCGTGCCAGAACCGCTCTCGAAGCTCCCAAGTCAAATATCATCTTGCAGGTTTCGCTGTTAACCACTCCGAGCTGAGTGCTGATGTGAAGCTCGGCGCTGGGAGCATATTTTTTTGCCATTGATATTACGCCCAAATCCGCCGCGATGATGGCGTCAACGCCGATATCCTCCAAAAGCTCAAGATAAGGCGGAAGGCGGGAAATTTCATATTCGCGCGGAAGGGTATTGCAGGTAACATGAACGGAAACACCCTTTTTGTGGCAAAGCTCCACCGCATGACGCAGGGATATTTCATCGAAATTTCCCGCTGCGGCGCGCATTCCAAACTCGGTACCGGCCAGATACACCGCGTCTGCTCCGTAATGAAGCGCCATAACAAGGCGTTCCATATCTCCGGCAGGGGCCAATAATTCAGTTTTCACGTGTGTTCCTCCCGGTTCGGTTATTAAGAAGATAGCGTGAAATCCATCACGCTATCTTCCGAAAAATTATTTACTGTAGTCCTGTGTCGCGACAAAGGCGTTAAACTCGGCGGCAGTTTTGAAGAATTTATGCGTTCCAGTTGCCGTATCGAGCGCATAATACAGATAATCCGTTGTCGCGGGCTTCAAAGCTGCCATGATTGACGGGAACCCGGGGTTGGCGATAGGCGTCGGAGGAAGCCCCGTGTACATTCTGGTGTTGTAGGGACTGTCAATCGCCAGATCCGCCTCGGTCAGCACCTCCTTGTGCTCGGGGAGGGCGTATTGAATGGTCGCGTCAATACCGAGTGCCATGTTTGCCTTAAGACGGTTGTAGATAACGCTTGCGATAGTGGCTCGCTCGTCGTCATTGGCGGCTTCCTTTTCAATCATCGAGGCGATGTTGACTATATCGCGCATTGTAAGATTCTTCTTTTCAGCAAGCGTCCACATTTCAGCGGTCAGCTTGTAGTGGAAAATCTGAAGGAAGGTATCAATGGCGGCTTCGGGAGTCATACCCTGATAGAACTCGTAGGTGTCAGGATACAGGAAGCCCTCAAGACGGGAAGCGTCGCCCAAAGGCACGTTTTCAAGGAACTTGTAGTTAAACTGAACTGTTGCGGCACACTCCATAAGGTCGTCGTACTTGCAGATTTTGTTTTCCTCAAGACGGGTGAAAATTTCCTTCATGGTGAAGCCCTCGGGGAAGGTGACCATTGTGCGCACCTGTGAGTCGCTGCCGAACTGCATTTTCTTAACAATAGCGCGATAGTCGTATTCCGTGTTCAGAGTATAGGTGCCGGGGTCCATTTTTTCCTTCGCGTCGGAAATACCGGAATACATTGTGAAAAGCACCGTGTACTTAATGATTCCTGCGTCCTTAAGGATGTCGGCGACCTTTCCGATATCCGCGACGTTAATTGTGTCCGTTCCCGTAACATTGCCGTCGGAATCCTTGACGTCAACTTCTTTCTGGGTGAAGATTTCTTCAGGCAGAGTAACCTCGATCGCCTCCGAACCCTTATTAAGGGCGAGCACATCGCTAGCTGCCATCCAGCCCAAACAGGCGAGAATGACGCTGACACTTACGATGAAAATAAAATACATCAGTCCGCCGAGACAGCCGGTCTTTTTCTGGCGGTTTTTACTGATGGGGCTTTTGCGCTGTTTTGCATTACCGACTTGACCTGTCTGTGCAGCGTCAAAGTCGGAATTTTTCTCATCGTTGTAATTTTTGTCTGACATCGGTAAACTCCTAACTGATTTGAATATTTCGCCGCTGTAACCGCGAATTGTTTCAAGGCATATTATGGGTCGTAAGGCGAACAAGGAGGCAAAGCCTCTGCCTTTATTATGTTTTTGAACTTACAGCCTACTCACCGCGCAGAGTGGCACAAAAAGATAGTTGTGCGCGGAGAAAGGGATATAAAAATGTTTGGATGCGGAAGTGGAATGAACAGCTGCCTGTGGGTAGTTGTAATTATTGTAGTTCTTGCCTGCTGCTGCGGAGGCGGCAACACCTGCGGTTGTGAGCGTGAGCGCTGCTGCTAAGCCTAAATAGAACTATAGAAATTGCACTTATTATTTGCGGGGCCTATTTCGGCCTCGCAATCCTTTTTTCTGTAACAAGGCAGTTTAGTCTTATGTCGAACTCGTCCCTAGGAAGCCTAACTGACATAAGCGTCTCACGGCACAGACCCACGGAAAAAGCCTTGCAGGCTGCCAAATATCTGTCGTAATATCCTCCGCCGTGACCGAGTCTGTATCCCTCAACATCACAGCTGAGAGCCGGAACAATGATAATGTCACCATTTTCGGGGATGAGCTCATTTGAACCTTCGCGTGGCGAGGGGATTCCGTAGCGCCCGACAGGAAGCTCGCTAAGGGCTCCCTCTAGAAGGGCAAAGCTCATAGCGCCGTTTTCGCGGCTTATCGGGAGCGCGAGCGTTTTGCCGAGCCTTCGGCAGTGCTCAATTAAACCCACAGTATCAACCTCGCGCCCGACGCTCAGATAGGTAAAAACGCGCGGGGCATTGATGAACTCGGGAAGCTCAAGGAGCCTTTCCAAAATTGCTCTGTCGCTTTCTGCGATATAATCGCTGTCAAGCGCCGCTATGCGCGCCGAGATTTCGGCTCGAAATGTCTTTTTATCCAAGATTCAGTACACTAGCTCCGTTCTTATCTTATTTGCCGCGTCTTCTCCAATTATGTGGGCAAGAAGCGCAAGCCCGAAGTCGATTGCGGAACCGGGCGCGCGTCCGGTTATAAGAGATCCGTCAGAAGCGACTAATTTTGTGCTGTCGCAGAGAGCGCCGTCCATAAGCTCCTCACATCCCGGATAGCAGGTGATGTGCTTTCCCTCAAGAAGTCCGAGCTGCGCCAAGACGGAGGGGCCTGCGCAGATTGCCGCAAACTCCGCTCCGATTTCGGCGGCGGCTCGAAGAAGATTCATGGTTTCGGTGTCGGATTGTATTGAATTTACACCGCCCATCCCGCCCGGAATAACAAAAATATCCTTCGGTTGGGGAGTAATATCTCTTGTGAGAAGCTCGCAGCAGATCGTGATTTTGTGCGAGCCGGCAACACATTTTTGATTGCCGACCGCAGCAAAACTCACCGCAACTCCGCCGCGCCTTAAAATGTCGCAGGGTGTAACGGCCTCAATCTCTTCATAACCCTCTCCGAGAAGAATATATACCATTACCGCAAAACCCCTTTCACAGTATTGTATATTTCCTCGTGAATGTCAGTAACTCCGCGCATAGCGCCTTGCCTTAAACATTCAACTTTATTCCAGCCCAGACGCTCCGCGGCAATTTTTCCCGTGCGAAGGCAGGCGGCCAAATAGTCGGAATCTGTTTCGTGAATGTCGCCCTTCGTGTTGGTGGCACTCTGTCTTGCCTTCATCTGGCGAAGGCTGGTTTCAAGGTCGACATTCATGTATAAGACGACGTCCGGGCGGGGAAGTTCCATTAAACGGAACTCAAAATCATATAGCCAGTCTAAAAAATTGTTCAGTTCGTTTTCGGGCAGCTTCGCGCCCTGATGAATGGCGTTTGAGGTGGTGTAGCGGTCGCAGATAATGAGGCCTCCGTTATCATAAAACTCGCCCCAGTCGGTTTTGTAGGAGGCAAAGCGGTCGACAAAGAAAAAGGTTGAGGCGGCATAAGCGTTTACATCGCTTGGCTTGCTGCCAAAATCTCCCGAAAGATACGAGCGCAGAAGACTGGAGGAGCTTTCCTTGTAACGGGGAAAAACAAGCTTGTGAAAGGGCAGACCCTCTTTTTCAAGCCTCTCGGTAAGGAGCTTGAACTGGGTCGACTTTCCGCTGCCGTCTATTCCCTCGAAAACAATGAGCTTTCCCTTCATAATTCTACTCCTTGTACCGTTTATTTTTTGCCGAAAAGCCTTTTCCCGACAACGGCAAAGCCGAATTTCGGCAGATTCATCATTCGTCCCGCGCGGCTCGGGTCTTCCTTAAGGCGGTAGAGCCACTCGAGATTTAGCTTTCGCCAGCTCTCGGGCGCGCGTTCGGCAACGCAGGCGAAAACGTCCATAGAGCCCCCCAGACCGGCCATTAAACCGACTTCGAGCAGCGGCGCGTTTTTCTGCATCCAAAGCTCCTGCTTCGGAGCGCCGAGGCACACGAGCAGTAGGTCGGGTGATGCCTCGTTGATTTTTTCGATAACGGGCGCGTCGTCGGTGAAGTAACCGTCATTGGTGCCGACTACATTTAAGCCCTTGAAGCGCTCCTTCAAGTGTCTTGCCGCTTCCTCGGCAACCTGCGGTTTAGCCCCGAGAAGAAAAACTGACATACGGCGTTTTGCCATAAGAGAGAAAAGCGTCTCGGCAAATTCTATACCGGGGATTTTTTCCTTTAGAGGAGTGCCGAGAATTTTTGCGCCCTTAACTATTCCGATACCGTCGGGCAGAACAATGGAAGCATGGTTAACCGCACTTAAAAGATTCGGGTCTTGCCTTGAAAGCATTACGATTTCGGGATTCGGTGTGACTATATAGGCCGCGTCTTTGCGTTCCATGAGCTTAAGCGCCTTTTCGGTCGCCTCCGCCATTGTTATATTGTCAAACTTTACGTTCAGAACATCAATTCTGATTGCTATCAGTCCTTTCGGGGGGGATGAGAAACTTAATTATGTCAGACTTGCGCCATGACATCGCCGATTTTGTCGTAAATTACGAGTGAGGCGCTGCTGTCAAAGACTGTGGGTTCCTTGTTTATCAAAACGAGCCAATTACCCTTGTAATATCTGATCAGACCTGCCGCGGGGTATACGTTAAGCGAGGTTCCGCCGACAATAAGAAGGTCAGCGGCAGCGATTAAACGTACGGATTCGGTAAGAACATCGTCGTCGAGCTGCTCACCGTATAGCACAACATCGGGACGGACAACGCCGCCGCAGGCGCAGCGGGGAACACCGATGCAGGCGTTTGCCTTCTCCGCAGGGTACTGCTTCCCACAGGAGGAACAGTAAAATCTGTGAATTGTTCCGTGGAGTTCAAGCACCTTTTTACTTCCCGCAAGCTGATGAAGACCGTCAATGTTCTGCGTTATAACGGCCTTGAGCTTTCTCTCGGCCTCAAGCGCTGCAAGCCGATAGTGCGCCCTGTTCGGTTTGACATCGTGCAAAACGAGCTTATCATGGTAAAACTCATAGAAAACTTCGGGATTGCTTTTTAAAAAGCTGCCGCTGAGGATTTGTTCGGGAGGAAATTTGTATTTCTGGTTGTACAACCCGTCAGCACTGCGAAAATCGGGTATTCCGCTCTCTGTGGAAACACCTGCACCGCCAAAAAAGACGATGTTATCGCTCTGCTCAATCATTTTACGAAGCTCATTGATTTTAGTATCCACTCCGCACCTCCGAAACGCTGCAAATTCAATTTTTGAAACAAACTTCATTATACACGGAGCTCGGTGTTTTCGCAATACAAAAAGGGCCGCCGCGAAATAATTGAAAATTGCAATAGTTATCGCAAGATTTTTTCAAAAAATTTTTCAAGGTTCAAACTGCGGGCAAAAGTTCCCTAAATCTGCGTGCTGCGGTAGTCCTTCCCAGCACCTTGCGCGGGTAATTGTTCATCCAGTCCGCCGCCGCGATGATGGCATCGTCGTCCACATAGTCGAAGTCCGTCCCTTTTGGGAACAGTCTGCGGAACATCTTGTTCAGGTTCTCGTTGCTCCCGCGCTCATAGCTGCTGTACGGATGG
>SAAS01000093.1 GCA_009929315.1 Clostridia bacterium | reverse complement strand
GCCTCTTTCCTTGCGCTTTCCCAATCGCTGCAAAGGATCGCTCTTCCATCGGACAGTGCGAATGTCCCGATTTCAACTCCGAACACTTCCGAAACGCTTTGCAGTTCGCGCTCGAAAAGAGTTCCCGTTCCGTTTGCAAAACGGTTCCAACTGCTTTTTTTCAATCCTGCTTCCCTGATGAAAGTGTCGATGTATGCCGGGAAAAGGAGCTTCCGTAATGCGTCCGCTCGTGTGTGCATCTTCTAACCTCCCATTGTGCTAAAATAGAGGCGCGTTCAGTGCCTCTTCGTTACATGCGTCGCCATGCCCGGCGGCGCTTTTTCTATTCCTCTATTCATCTGTCAAAGTCCCTTCTCCCCGCTGGCTTCTCGGTCGTATCTTCCGGCTCTTTCGGTCCGGCACGGGGTTCAAATTATTGGAGTAGCGCCCTTACCTCTTCGAGCGTCCCCCGGATTTCGACTGTTACCGATCCTCCTGAGAACCGGGGGACGACTGAGGGTTTGCTAAATCGTCAAGCGAACAAGCAAACAGCTCCGCCAATTTGAGGAGGTCGGGTAATCTCGGGTCTCTCTTCCCGGCCTCCCATCTATGAACCGTGTCGAGGCTTACCCCGACCTTTCCGGCCAACTCCGTTTGGGAAAATCCGCTTTTCTCTCTAAACTGCCTGATTCTATGCACCGCCGCACCTCCTTTCTCTCCGTATGGACAAATACTAAACGCCAAACGGCAAAACTGCAATAGGTCAAAATACCTATCTTGCCGATTGGATAAATTTTTATGGCACTATTGCTAATTGATATTTTGGCTAAATGGCTTATTCTGTCTTATAGAGGGGGTGGTTATTTTGCCGTTTGGGAGTAGAATTAGGGCTGCGAGAAAGAGTAAAGGGCTACGTCAAGAGGAACTTGCAAACCTGATCGGGGTTTCTACGTCCAGCGTGACTCGATGGGAGAATGACGAGAGAGAACCTACCGTTTCATTTGTAAAACTGATTTCGGAACGATTAGAGGTTCCTATCGAGTTTTTTTTTGGTTTGACTGAGGATATTCGCGCTCATACTCCAAAAAAACTTATCCAAGAGGGAGTGAAGTGGATCCCGCTTCTGTCTCACGAGGCGGTGGCTTGTTGCGGGGATGGGTGCAATCTTGCGGAGGTGACAATGAATCAAGAGTCGCTTATAGCAGTCCCTGAATCGGGAATAGGTCATTCTTTTGATGATATGCGTCCTGTGTTTTCCATGCGTACAGAAGGTGATAGCATGCAGTGTGCAGGAATTGAACCTGGGGCAACAATAATAGTGAACCCGGCAGAAGATATCCCAACAGGGAAAATTGCTCTTGCGAAGATTGGAGATTCCTTGATGGTAAAGCGCGTACAGTGGAAGAGCGACGGAGGAGTTGCGCTGCTTTCGGACGGTCCTTCAGGGCATCGTCTTGATTTTTCGAAAGACGACATTGAAAGTGGTTGGATTTCGTTTCTTGGAAGGGTTACTGGCAGTTTTGTATCCATGTAAGGGGCCTCGCGGCCCCTTCATTTTTAAGGAGGGATTTGATATGAAACGGCTATTGCTTGCAGCGGTACTTCTTGTAACATGTGCGTCTCTTGCGCTGGCGTCGAACAGGGTATCTTTGAAATACATATCCCCGAAGAACGGCGATTTGATAAATCCGGAATCCGCCACGTTTTCCTGGACATT
>SAAS01000020.1 GCA_009929315.1 Clostridia bacterium | reverse complement strand
CATCACGCCATTTTTCGATGACACTTGGAACAGGCGAGCCATCGGATATGTAATATTTCCATAGTGTCGCCGCCAGAAAAGCTGCGACGCGGCGTATTTCCACTTTTTCGTTGAAAAGCAAAGTTGAGTTGACAGTGCTATACCCTGCTTCAGAAAGTAGTCGATTGAGTTGATTTAATGCTCCAACCTCTAGGTTAGTCGAAAAGTTTGCGGGATTATTTTTTAAAATTCGAATAACAATTGACATTGCTTTAGTTATAGAATGCGTGGAACGCCAAGTGAGGTATTGACTGAGCATAAAAATCGGATCATGTTCCACTGAACTACTCTCGGTTTCAGTGTCACGAAGAATAATTTTAGCGATTGCTTCAAGGCCGTCTTCCTCGGCTTTTTCCCTATTCGAGATCAACGATTCATTGATTCGATCATAGATATCGACCTCTTGCTCAGGGTACAGATGAAGGGACGCGGCTTCAGCTCTTAAGGTTTGCAGATTCCGCTCCCGCATTTCTTTTAGGAGTCGACCGAGATCAGATTTTATGTCGTCAGGAGAATCGGAGCTGAGCTTCGGGCCAACAACCTTGGCGAGCAGTTCGACAATACACGCGAATCTCGCCTGGAATTCCTCTGGGATCGAAACACCCCAAGCAGACTCCCTCGCTTTTTCATTCAGCATATCCTTGTCGGCGTCCCACCATGTGAGCAGACGTTTCAAAATTCCTATAGCATCTTCCGCTGTCCAGAAGCTTTCTTCGTTACCATTGGCACCTAGAATTTCGAACACGAGGGGGATATTTCCTCCCGTTATGGCAATGCCCGCTTCTCGCTCGGTTTTATGGATCGGGAATTGAGCGGTCGCGACGTAGTTTTTGAAAAGCTCCGAAGGATTGATGGTCTCGGGATGTGGAAGACGTAGAAATGCAAATTTGTAAAAATCCGTCTCGCCCGGCAGGCCGTATTGATCGGTTATGCGCCAGATGGCCGATGCGAATTTCTTGTTTTGCTCGGCATCGAGCAATTGTAAATTAAAAAGAGTTGCCAGAGAAGAAACCGACCAGCGTCTTCGGTCAGGATTATCCAATGCAGCGTGTTGTAATAATTCGTCTATCAATCTCGGCTGAATTATTAAGGTCAGCACACTGCACTCAAGCTTTTTATTGAACCCAAGCAGCAGAAGAGGATTCAAGAAATCATCCTTGATGATTAAGTTGAGACCTTCAGGAAAGGGTATTTTCAGTAAGTCGGGAATAAGGGCGTATCGCTCTGTTTGTGACATCGAACTAATCAGCCGCCTGACCAGATTCCCCACATTGCGGTAATTTCTCTTTTCAGGAGAACCATAAATTGCAGCAACAAAAGCAAGGAGGCGAGCTTTCATCTCATTCGAACATCTACAGCAAAGCCTCGAAATAACTTCGGGCAAGGTCTGAGCGAGGCGAACGCCGTAGTTGTTTTTTTTGAAAGCATCTCCCGAGCATATATCATCCCAACATTTATCGAGCGCATCCAGATAGTTTTGAACGAGTCGATCCGCTTCATCAGCAGCAAACTTGTAAACGGATTCACGGCTGAACAGGTTGTCAACGACCTTCGCGTCCCCCAGCCGGGCAAGCGTAGCGGCCGCCCAAAAAGAAGAATACCGTGAAATGCGTTGCAAGCTCCCCGCTGCGGTTTTTATCGCCAGTGTATAATTGCCCACTCGAAATGGCAGGCCAACCTCTTCGCAGAAGCGTAGGAAAGAATAGGCGCTGAGCAACTCTTGATCAACACCGCCAAAGTGGTGCGTTCGAGTAACCCGGCCGATATCGAATTCTTGTTTTTCCGTGGTATTCTTTCTGTCGACAGGGGGATTGCTCAGAATCAGCTCGTATAGCTTTAATTCGTTCCATGGGTCATATTTATAACCTTTTAATTCGTCCCAACGGGAATTGAAACCCCTCTTTTTTTCCTGAAACTCACTCAATTCACCTCTCTGAAGGGAAGCGGCATTTCGGATGTATTCTTCCAAAAGCGTTGCGTTACTCTCCTGAGAAAACAGAGTAATATCTGGCACGCCTATTTTTTGCTTGTTTTTTTTCCTGATGTTATCAAGAGCATTCCGAGAAAGAGATTCCGCCTCATTCAGCAAACCAATCTCGGCGAGTACAGCAGCCCGCTTCGCTCTCCAATAGGGCTGCGACTCGTTTGGTTGCCAGTTTGCGAGGCGCTCTTTGACATTTGGCAAATCCAAGGTAAAAAGGCTGAAGAGAACACCTTCGTAATTGAAAAACTCTTTTTGTTCCGCCGAAAGATGTTCAGAAAGAGTCCCGATTCGATTTTCTGTTTCCTGCCATTTGTCGAGGTTTCCCTCCTCACGATAGAATCGTAGCATGGCAAGCGCGAGAGCAACCCACGCTTGCCGTATGTCATTCCATGGCAAGGCATAGAGCTTCTCGTCCGAAAATCGGAACATACAGTTTTTGGAAGGATTGCCTATGTGAAAGGGCCAGTATTTATCGAGAACTCTTTCGCAAAAATCAGAAACATCGGAAAGAACGGGTAGCAAGCATCGTTCAATCCTCCAAATCAGCTCGAAAGCGTATCGGATATCCAACCCCGGGGGCGATTGATCCGTATCCGGGAGATAATTGAGCCAAGCCTGTGTAGATGTCCATAGAGTATCGCGATTACCATACGGTAGAATCAACCATCCTGGATAAGTTTGGCGCTGTTTCCGCCATTCTTCTGCAATTTTCTTAATCTCTTCGATACGATCCGCACTTTGAGCGGGAAACAGTGTTTGAGGAGTGTAGGGCCAATCCAGCCCTTCCGGTTTTTTCGACCGCATGAACTCAAAGAATTCCCTTAAAGCACGTTTATGATCTTGCTTTTCGATTCCAGCGCAACAGGACATGTCAACGAGGATAATTCCTCGTTGTGCCAGCAGTTGCAGCTTGGAGACGGAGAGATCGAACGCTCCGATAAGATAGATTTTTTGCGTTTTACCTTCGCCAAGATTGTCGCGAATCCATCCAATCCATTGAAGAAAGTTCGGATCATCTCCGGAAAATCCGATCAAACAAAAGGTGTTCTCCAAAAGAGACTGCTGAACAGTATTGACAAAAGGGGCGTTGTCATGCGGATACCGCCGAAAATCCTCCCCTGTGATGATAATGGGGCGCGTAGAGCGAAAACTGCCGTGAAGCTTTACTATTCTGGGCTTGCATGCATAAGGAATATCCTCAGGATTAGCAACCGGTTCATATCTCCTGGTTACTACTTTTGCGCTGGCTCGTTCAAGCAGCGTATCATAATTTGTCGTGAACACATCCGCCCACGGCAACTCAAGAAGCTGCACATGGAGGTCGGAAGGCTCTATAGTAAGATCAGGGATATTGGATCGCAGCAAATTCTCCAACGCAGGCCGACCTGCGACTGCCTGCACCTCTTCGGCCAGACTCAGGACAGTCAGGTATTTCTGTTTGGCCGGATCAGAGTCTATCCCATGCACTTGCTGATACAAGAGGTCGCCTAATTGGTTCCAATCAGGGAATCCAGGGTCTGCGTTCTTGCTGAAACCCGCGCCAACCATGACGGCAGCGTGGCCAGTCCATAAGCGCTCCGCAATTCTGTTTAAAAAGGGACGTATAGAGTCCGGTACATCAATTTGGGATTCCTTGCTCATATTTACCCCCAGAAGGCCTCGACAAGCAGGCAGGATGGAATGTCCCGAATTCTTCGGTTTCTAACTTGCCGCATTCCATTGCTCTCTAGTTAACGAAAAGCTGTTCGGTGCGGCTTTTTACGTTGTCCGTACGAGAACAACCGCTAGCTGACATCCGACGAATACCACTCCGATACGAGCCTGTCGAACTTAATATGAACACAGCCTGGCCTATGTTGATCATTGCGACAAATGCACAACATCCTATTGGTCAGCCATGGTTCATCAAAGTTAGGCAAGCTCCTAAAAAGAAAAATGCATGTCTGCTTTCGATACCTATGGAATGAGGAACTCTCTACTATGGGACGTTGAGTTTTTTAGCCATGCGAATATCTATCCGATAGCATCTTGAAGCTGCTTAATTGATTCCTCTATCCCCTCTTCTATTGACACAATGCATTTATCGACATCGACTCCCCAATATTCCTTTATTCTTGATGCTATTTTATCAGCATAAGGATCCACAATAATTATTTTTCGCTTTTGCCAATCTCGCTGGCGCAAGAAATGAGTAAGTAGAATTGTCAAGAAAGAATCTTCTGGGCGTAGGCCGCAACCGACAACTATTAAATTTCGAGATTCAGATGCGGCCTTCAGAGCATCTATCATACAATATGACATTTCCACGGTAGGAATTTTCACAAAACTAGGTGCGATGAGGTATGTTTCTCCTTTTCCAAGTCCATAGCCAAAATGTTTGTTTTTTGCAGACACTGGGAAAAAGTACTCATCAAAAAGAAAGTTAACGGCTCGCAAATGTGGGGCATTAGCATGTTCTGCAATTTTAAATGTAGTGGAACCATGCATCTTCAGAACAGCGATTGGGCTTTCAGCGTATTCCGAATCCTCGATAAGACCGTGTTGAAACGGCCCGTACCCTCCTTTGGGAGACCAACATCCTATGCAATCCAAAGCTCCTTCAAAAACACTATCGTAATTCAAGCTAACAGCCACATTTCCATTTGATGCAACAAATTGAAGAAATTCCTTGAGCCAAACTTTTTCTTCCAAAAGCTCTGGCGTTGCCCTGAAAAAAGAAAAGAAATTTCCAATATCTCTCTCGATGCCACGGCGAAGACCTTTTAATTCCGACATTATTTCTGCATTTTCTTCACTATATGCCCTAATATCTATATCAAGCCTTGTTAAGGCAATTTCGACATCATTCGTCGTGTACTTATCAATAAGCCATTGAGCAGCACAGTCAGGTCTATCGGAGACTAAAGCCTTGAGTAATTCATTATTCAAAGGCGACTTTGAAAAGACAGCTTTTGTAAACCCAGAGCCAATAAGATACAAATTCATCATATTTACCTTATTATCCGACATGAAAGAATTTGCTCCAGAAATATCTCTCCTTTTTCATAAAGCCTGAACAACCCAATCATTCACGAACGGAGGAGTTCTACACACACAACAGACCTCTCTCGCTACCTCTGTAAACTCGTCAAAGCTTCCCTGTTCGAATCTCATACACAAATATTACCACACATTTTAAACCTTCAGAGAGCTTGCTCTTTGTTGTCAAAACATGACGAGGTCTGCCCCCCCCTCAGGTCTGGACAACTTACACTACATGCCGTCGGACTGGAACCGATCCTCGTTCGCTGATGCTGCGGAATCGACGCGCTCCGTCGAATGTTGCGGCGTTCGAAGCGATGTGCGCCGCTCTCCGAAGGAGGAAACCTATGAACGACTTGTCGTTTTTCGCGACTCAAGGGCCTATCAGCAGGCCAGGGGCGCGCGCGGACCTTTTCGATTCTTTCCCTACGGCCATCGGCGAGCTGTGCGCGGTCGTCCAAGGCATCACCGTCCACCCCTTCTGGGCCGAGCGGTACGGATTGAACCTGACAGCCGAGAGAGTCGGAGGTGCAGCTCCGTACCATGGAGAAGCGCCTGGCCCGCGCTCTGGAACTCGATTCCCGTCCGCTGGGCGTACTGCGAGACTGCTTCATCGTCGAAGGCCCGACTTTTGGTTTCGCCTGCATGAACCGGAGCGATGCTGGAACGACCATCGACATATCGCGGACAACAGCGAAGCCTGATGCGCGCGGCGTTGAATCCGACGACGAACAATGCGGCAATCAGCGCCTTCCCGGCCAAGACCGACGGTAATGAGCGGGCTGCGGAGCCGATTTCAAACGTCGACAGCCGAGCCTTGCTCGGAGGCGCCGGACGCCTCCTTTCCTCGAACGGCCAAGATGCCGGCGCACACAACCAAGACGACGCCTATTGTCGCTTTCAGGTTTGGCGCCTCCTGAAAAAGGAGAAATCCCCAGATCGCGGCAAACGCAACGTAAGCGTAATCGAAAGCGGCGACGGTGGACGAACGCCCTCTCTGGTAAGCGATCGCGGCCCCGACGCTGCCGATGATGATCGCTATCGACAGCAAGCCGATCACACCCCATTCGTTTGAACCCATCGTACTCCATGGCCCCAGGAGAAAACCCCGACGCTCGGATCCGAACAGGACAAGGGCTAGAGACGCGACGACGCCAACAGACAACATTGAAATATTCAACCACGCCGAGAGGACGAATACGTTTTCATTTCTGCAACGGGAACGAGTGAGAATCATGGCAAGCGCGTACAGGACAGCGGACAACAGAGGCAGCGCTGAAAACCAGCTGAACTGCTCCGCCTCGGGCTGTAGGATAAGCAGCACTCCGACGAACCCCATGACGACGGCCGCCCACCCTGTGCGACCGATCGTATCGCCGAGAAAATACGCGGCGAACAGCGTAATAAACAAGGGGAGGGTGTAGTAAGCGGCTGCGGCGATGGCCAAATCTACATGGGGGAGCGCTATGTAGTACGCAACCCACATGAAAGTGAGCATCGCGCTGCGCAGGAGCGTCCAGCCGAATCGTTGCGGCCAAAAGGGCGTTTTTTCCCGACGAAGCTTGACAAGATGCGGCGTCCCCGATTAAATAGACATCGAAAACAGACGTTTATCTCACGGTTTCAAAGAATCGCTATCAATTCCTCTTGATCCGTTTCGATCCTTCACGCCGCTCTCTTCCCGGAGTAGTATTCCTCGGGCGTCAGGTACCCGTTGCTCTCGTGCAGGCGGCGTCGATTGTAAAAAATCTCCACATACTCGAACACTGCGGCCCGTGCTTCTTCTCGC
The DNA here is from genome assembly GCA_009929315.1 of Clostridia bacterium. Classification (GTDB taxonomy): domain Bacteria; phylum Bacillota; class Clostridia; order Oscillospirales; family Oscillospiraceae; genus UBA2658. The sequence continues at coordinate 2,157 of SAAS01000020.1, read as the reverse complement.
GTGCGAAAACGCCACTCGTGCAGCCATTCGTACTTCATCTTCCCCCAGAACGCTTCCATCGGCGCATTGTCCCAGCAATTCCCTTTTCTCGACATACTGCAAACAAGTCTATATTCTTCCAGTTTCTTCCGATATTCTTTGGAGCAGTACTGGCTTCCCCGGTCGGAGTGCACTATCGTTCCCGAAGGACGCCCGGAGCGACGATACGCTTCTTCCAGCGCTACGATTACCAAGTCCTTCGTCATTCTCGACCCCATCGACAGGCCGATCATCTTGTGACCGTACAGATCAAGCACTCCGGCTATGTACAGCCATCCCTCGTCGGTCCAGAGGTACGTGATATCCGAAACGAACTTCTCGCCCGGCACGACCGCTTCGAACTCCCGGTTCAGTACGTTCTCCGCCACCGGCATCCGGTGTCCGGAATCCGTCGTCGCCTTGTATTTCCGCGCGGTCTTCGCTCTCAGACCCTCTTCTTTCATGATCCGCTCGATCCGCTTGTGATTCACATGCTTCCCGAGGCGGGCCAGTTCCTTCCGGATCTTCCGGCTGCCGTAGACGCGGCGGCTCTTCTCGAAGATCTCCTTTATTCGCTCGGTCAATTCCTCGTTCTCGATCTCCCTGGCGCTTTTCGGGCGTTTCTCCCATGCGTAGTACCCGCTCCTGGATACCTCGAGCACTGCGCACATCTTCGCTACCCTGTACTTTTCACGGTTGGCGCGGATGAACACGAACCTCTTTACTTGTGGTTCTTCGCGAAGTACGCCGCCGCTTTTTTTAGGATCTCGACCTCCTCGCGAAGGTCCTTGTTCTCCTTCTCAAGCTTACGAAGGCGTTCGTCCTCGGTGCTCAGCTTCCCGCTGCCGGGAAAAGGATTGTCCGGACGACTCCGGAACCGGCGTATCCAACCGTTCAACGTGTTCGGATTCACTCCCAGCTCCTCCGCCACTTTCTTCAGAGGTTCGCCCGTGCGCTCCAGTCGCCTTACCGCTTCCAGTTTGAAATCCGGCGAATAGTACTTCGCTGCCATCTCGCACCGCCCCTTTCTGACTTACAGTATATGTCTCTTTCTACTGTCTATCAAATCGGGGACGGGGCAAGAGCGAACAGAACAGGAACAACGAAGAAAGAGCGAACGGTAAAGATTTGCCAAAGTGTAAACTCCGCACTTATTTTCTTGATGACGGAGTCGCCGAGCGACAATGCAAACACCGTAACCAGAATAACGAAAACAGCGAGACGAGTATCGTCGCGCGGAGCAGGATTACCGATGATCATGAACACCTCCACTTTCCCATTGCGCGCGCTCTTCCTGAAAAAACTTTTTGACGGAACAGCACCATACCTTTTACCGAGGAGCGAAAGAAGGAAATACCCCTGCCCGCACGAATCGAGGCGACGCCGGAACGACGACTGCGATCAGCAGCGCGGCATTTAGGAACCCTCGCGTTACGCTCCGCGGCGCCTACTCGTGAAGCCACGGGGCGTAGCTCAAGCCGATCAGCACACCTTCGGGGCTGATGAAGCGCGCGACCGTCTGCCCCCACGGTTCCGTCCGCGCCTCGTGAACGAATTCCCGCCCCTGCTCCTTCATCTCCCGCACCGCCGCCTCGACGGCGCCGCCATCGCAAGAGGCCATACCCCGAAATGCTTGGCCCCCGGAAATCCATCCATGAAAAAATAGTCGTCATGATTCTCCAGCGGCAGGCCGAGCGCATCCCGATAAAGAGAGGCGCTCGCCGCCGGGTCTTTCGTAATGACGGCGAAACCCGCTATGCACTCGATCTTCATTGATTCGCTCATCGTAGTTCCTCCTTCGAAATTCTCAACACCCTCTTCTTCATGTTCATGATAATAGCACGAAGCCTCCTCGAACACTTCGCTCTCCTCTATCGAAACAGGACATAACCCGGGCTCTACCGAGGCGCCGAGCCGAGGCAACTGATACAATACATGCCGTCGAACGGGAAGCGCTCCCAGTTCCCGGATTCCGAGGGCATCGACGCACTCCGCCGAACGTCGCGGCGTTCGAAGCAGGGTACGCCGCTCTCTATTTTGAAGGAGGAAACCTATGAACGAGTTCTCGTTTTTCGCGACTCAAGGGGCCATCAGCCGGCCAGGTGCGCACGCGGACCTTTTCGATGCTCTCCCTGCGGA
>SAAS01000092.1 GCA_009929315.1 Clostridia bacterium | reverse complement strand
TGGTCACGGAGGTCATATATATCTCCCCCGCTTGTCCCGAACATTTCACGGATCGGACACGGTTTTTCGGATACGCGTATCTTTTCCGCCAATTGCCTTATGGACGGGTTTGTCTGTCTGTATGACCCCTGAAGAGCAATGTGCCTGAACATTCCCGAATCTATGATTTCACGGAAAGGGGAACCGCTCCCAGTGCCCATGAGCTGGTCGGTATCTCCCGACAGGATAAGCTTCGATCCCGGTGAAACAAGGAACATAAGCTTTGCGAATATATCGGTATCGAGCATAGAACATTCGTCGATGATAAAAAACGCCGGATCCTTGGAAGGCTTCCTTCCCGACATGGAATAGACATATTTATGTACTGTCATGAGGCTTATTCTTTTCAGGATGTCTTCCGTGACAGATGCGGCGTTAAGCAGTTCCTCCGTTCTTTTTACGGCTTTTCCCGTAGGAGAAAGTATGTTTACGCGCATACCCGCAAATGCGGCAAGGATCGATACGGCCCTGACGATCGTCGTTTTCCCGGAACCGGGTTCCCCGGTCAGTATGTCCGTGCCGGAGGATGAAAGAATTTTACCTATGGCTTCTGTCTGGGAGACCGCATAATCCCCTACGCCGTGGTCCCCGAACATGGAGGCGTAGCCGTCAAGGAGATATTTCCCGAAAGAATGAAATTTTTTGCTTTCATCCGGTTCTTCCGTGACGATCCTGTCTACGGCGGGAAATATCAATTTTTCCTCCGGTATTTCTATCCCAGATGCGTTTATCTCCGCAAGCTTTTTCGCCAGATATTTTTCTCTTAACGCGTGATCTGCGGACAGGTAATATTTTCCCCCGGAAGATTCCCGGACTGCGAACAGCCTTTCGCATTCTTTTCCCGAAAGCACATCAGAGACGGCGGAAGAGTCGGTCTTGAATATGCCGGATGAGTTGACCTCGCGAAGTAGCATATTGCGGAACTCGTCTTCCGGGACCGCTTCCGTTCCGTTTGCATATTCACGTGTAAGCAGCGCGCCTGCGGATGCCCTTATAAAATCCTCGGGTTTTCCGAAACGCACATCTTCGGACTCAAGGAGCATGGCTACCGATATCGGGGATGCAAAGCCGAGCTCAGATATCATATAAGGATCCGCTATAAGCCTCTCCGATGCTCTGGGACCCAGGGAACGCACTAATCTGCTTGAATTTTCACGGCATATATCCAGGGAAAGAAAAAACCGGTCCGAATATCTCAGTCCCGACAAGACCGCCGCGTTTACAATGAGTTTTACCGCCGTCCTCTGGGTAAATTCAGGCATCTGTGAGAGACATTCCCGAACCGCATCGGCGAAGGCACCCCTTCTTTTTAAACAGATCTTCTTATATATCCCTGCATACACCGCGGCCAGGGAGACCTCTTTGTCGGAAATGCAATTAAAGAAAGGCCTGTCGAAGCTCAAGGAATTTATCCGGTACATTTTGCTGCGTCTTACAGAAAGACCGCACGCCGAAAGCTCCTCGGCTTCCATGGGTTCTACAAGGGAAAGAAAATCAGACGCGACACCTTCCAAAAAAAGCACCGAATCTTTTCCGTGATTTTCTACAAAGGAGGCAATATGATCCGCAACACGGTCTCCGCATGAATTGAACAATACCCTGCCGAAAAGACAGAATTCGGTCCCCATCATATTTCTGATGTACGTTACGGTATATTCGGACGGAGGGTTGTGCCCCGT
>SAAS01000091.1 GCA_009929315.1 Clostridia bacterium | reverse complement strand
GCAGTAAAAAAAGGGGGCGGGAAGATGGCGAAGAAGAAAATAACCTATAAGTTCGGGGCAGATTTGACCGAACTTGAAAAGGGATTTAAGAAAATAGATAAAAGTTTCAGCAACTTTGCCCGAAAAGCTGAGAGCCACGGCAAGAGGCTGACCGCAGCTTTTACTCTGCCGTTGGCGGCTATCGGGGTAGCTGTAACGAAATCCGCCCTCAGTGTGGACAAGGCACTAGCAACGATAGCACGAGGCACAGGCGCACAGGGAGCCGCACTCAAAGGTCTTGAGAAGGACTGGAAGGCACTTGCCGGACAGGTCGGCGACAGCTTTGAAGTGTCGGCTAAAGTCCTGGCTGACTATAACACACGCCTCGGTCTCACTGGAAAATCACTACAGGAAGTGTCAAAACAGGCTCTTGATGCCGCGGATATGCTAGGCGAAGAAGTTAATACAGTGGTTACTGAATCAGCCAAAGCCATGCAAGATTGGGGAGTCGCTTCGTCTGAGATGGCGGGCTACATGGACAAGATTTTTGTCGCAAGCCAGCAGACAGGCGTTGGTATGGCTGAACTTTCAACAAATATGTATAAATACGGCTCTGCACTCCGTCAGCTTGGTTTTGATGTTGATACAACTATTGCCACGTTGGCACAGTTTAACAAACAAGGTGTCAACACAGAGCTTGTTATGGGATCGCTAAGAATTGCCCTTGGAAAGATGGCAAAAGCGGGTATAACTGATGCCACAGAGGCTTTTAAAGTCCTCACAAATGACATTAAAAACGCCAAAAGCCCGACAGAAGCGACAAGGCTTGCCATTGAACTGTTTGGATCTAAGGCTGGTCCCGACATGGCGGCGGCAATTCGTGAAGGTCGGTTTGAACTCGGCAATCTCACAGAGGCACTTAATAAGTCAAAAGGTGCAATCGAGGCGGCTGACAGGGCGACAGAGACGTTTGCCGACCGTTGGGGCGAGACGAAAAACAAAATAAGCCTTGCGATTGCTCCGTTAGGGAAACAAATCCTCCAAATAGCCGATGAATGGATGCCCGCTGTTGAGAAATCTATCAATGGACTCAATGACACAATAGCGGGAATGTCCACAGAAGCACAGAAGAATATGCTCCTACTGGCGGGCGTTTTTGCTGTCGGCGGTCCGCTTTTGATTGGTATAGCGGCAGTCACGAACGCAGTCAGGACACTTATGGCAACTTTTGTCGCAATAGCGGCGCACCCTGTCGGGGCTGCGCTGCTCGTTGGCGGTGCGGCAATTGGAACTGGGTATATGTTAGGGCAGAATATGGGCAAATACCTCGACAAGGGCAAGCCCACATACACGCCTTATCAAGTAGGACAGGAATCGACAGGTACAGGCGACCTTAACTCCAGAATTAAAAGTGCTGTCGCCGGTCCGAAAGCGTTTGATCTGAACTCATTTATCGGCTCATTACCGAAAAATCCTGTTATCCCGGCAAGTTCGGCGGTAAGCAGTGGCAGTATAGGTAAAGTGGGCGGTGGCGGCGGCAAGACAGCGGCAGAAACCGCTCTTGAACGTCAAATAAAGCTCGCTCAAGAGGCAGGAAAAGAGACAGCCTACGCCATTGAAAGAATGGAAAGGCAGAATCAGTTACAGGCAGAAGTCATGCTCGCCGTTCAGGAGGGCGAGGCTAAGTTTAATGAGGAAATGGCAACTCTCGCCACGGATGATGCAAGGGCTGCGCTTGATGCATTAAAACTCCAG
>SAAS01000090.1 GCA_009929315.1 Clostridia bacterium | reverse complement strand
GTTGGCTCTGACAAGGTGCTCTTTTTCATACAGCGCCGGGAGGATGAATCCCTCGTCCGAGAATCCGAGGTCGGAAGGTTTTCTGAGCGCCCGCGCCCAGGAACACACCCAACGCCAGAATGGGAGTTCTGAATGTCCTCTGAATCTCCATTTCGGCATCTCTCCGAAGTGCTTCTTCATTCCGCTATTGTTGTTATCGTTCTTGAAAAACCTGTTGAGCATGTCCATAAAACCGAGGTACCCGAGCGCCTCCGAGGACGTACCAAGTTCTATGTAATCGTTCGGCGCGGCCGTCGCCGTGCAAAGGAGCCTGTACGGAACCTTCCGCGTGAACGCCGTTACGAGCTGCCTTGTCGCCGCGTCCGCATTTTTGATTCTGCTGCTTTCGTCGCATACCACACCGGAGTAATCCTGCCAGTTGAATTTATCCATCTTCTCGTAATTCGTGACGGTGATGTCGCCGGAGGGCTTGCCGTCATTCGAGCGGTGCGCCTCTATCCCAAACTTCTCCGCCTCCCTGATTATCTGCGCCGTGACAGCAAGCGGCGTCACCACGAGCACCGGCTTATTCGTTTCGCGCACCACGTTCTCGGCCCACGCCATAAGCATCAGACTCTTTCCAAGTCCGCAGTCTGCGAAGATCGCCGCTCGTCCTTGCCTCAACGCCCATTCGGTCAGCGACTTCTGGAAGTCGAACATTACGTCCGGCAGATCAATCCTCTTGATTCCCTCCGGTTTCGCGGACTGTTGTTTCTGGACTAAGAACGTCATATAATCGTCGTGCATCATCGTTCCATGCTCCTCTCAATGCGCCCGGCGTAGCCGCGCCGGGCTTTGTTATTCACTCAGAGCGGATTCAAGTTCCTCCTCGAACCTGCTCTGATTCGCCTGAATCCGCCGCCTGCTCTTAATCCACCACCTAGACGGCGGCTTATACTCGCTTCGCTCCGTAGGCTCCGTGCGGAGGATGTACGGGCGTGTCAAAACAACTCCCCCTGCCCTTCGTTTTTTTGTGCCGCTTTCAGTTCGCGTTCGAGCTTTTTTATTTTTGCCGCGAGGCGCGGATATGATTCTCTCCATTGGGAAAGCCCTTCAATTTCTTTCCGGGCTCTTTCGAGTTCTTTTTTTATCTCTGGAATCGTCATCTTTCCACCTCCATGCATACCGAAAAATGTTTACAAGAAAAAGATCCCGCAAGCCGCCGGTACACGGTACATAACTCTATAGGTTATGTACCGCGTGTACCGAAGCGTTTGCCTTGCCCCCCCTTCTTGTACCGCTCTGTGTACCAAAACGCGTAAACCCTTGCAAATACTGTGTTTTTTAACCGGTACACGCGTGTACCAAAAAAATGTACCGATCGCGCGAGGTGGTACATTTGCCCCTTGTACCGGAGGGGTCTGAAGTGTACCGCTTTTTGTTATCTCATTGTTAACAACACACTCAAAAACATGTTATCAATGACGGTCCACCCAGCCCCCTCTTGCTTTATTATTTCACCGTTCATTAGATACCCTATGAGTCTATTTGTGTTGGATGGTTTTACCATGCTTTTGGCGTATGATTCCGTTATTCCGTTGTCTTCGATCAAAAAGGAAAGCAGTTCATTTTTCCCGACATACGGACTTCCGTCCTTGATCTGCGTCCCGGTGGCAAACCATGCCCGCTCGAACATTTTTTTATGCTCCGCGAGCTTCGTATCCTTCTTCGCCTCCTGCGGCGCGTCACAGGGTTCCACGACGG
>SAAS01000089.1 GCA_009929315.1 Clostridia bacterium | reverse complement strand
CATATTTCATTCTTGCTTTGTTCTATTACGTCTTGACCAAAGGGAAAGAAGACCTGCTCGCATACATTTCCATTTCGGGGCCAATGCTCCTCATAAGCGTGCTCTTTTTTCTCAATTGGCTACAGATCAAGAGGCGAAAAGGAGAGTGATAGAAAACCCCTTGCCGTAGAAGGTCAAGCAGTGAGCTGGAAAATTCGTTGTCCTTTTTGTGAAAAATCCTTTTCGAAAAAACTTATTTAAAGATGTGCCGTGGTAAAGAGAGCTTCATGGCGTCTTCATGAAGCCCTCTCTTCAATGCGATTCAAAAATTTTTTTAATTTGCTGTGCCGGTACCGGCTTGCTGAAGAGGAAGCCTTGAGCTTCCTGACAGTGATTTTCTTTCAGAAAATCAGCCTGTTTACTTGTTTCAACTCCTTCGGCGATCACTCGCAAGTCCATACTTCGGCCCATGGCAATAATCGCACGAACGATGCCTTCATCTCGAACACGGTCTTCACCGCCTAATCCGCATAAGAAGGAGCGATCGATTTTCAGACAGTCGATAGCCATCTCTCTCAGACGGTTAAAACTTGAATAGGCTGTGCCGAAGTCATCAATGGCGATTTGAATTTCCATCTCTTTGAGTTTATTCAGTACAGCAATTCCCTTATCCTCAACAAAAATGCTTTCGGTAAGCTCAAGCTCGAGAATTTGCGGGTGAAGCCCAGTTTCGGAAAGGACCCTTTTGATCATATCCGGAAAGTTCGGATGCATTACCTCCTTTGCCGAAAAGTTGACGGAAATACGCTGTAGCTGAAAGCCTTGCTTCAGCCATGTTGCGGCCTGGCGACACGCAGTTTGCAGCACCCACTCGCCAATGTCGATAATGAGCCCGCTCTCCTCGGCTACGGGGATAAACTCAAGGGGCGGAATACTACCCAACTCGGAGTTGTGCCAACGCAGCAGCGCCTCCACGCCTCTGACCCGTTCTGTATTCAAGTCGAACTGAGGCTGATAGTGCAGGGTGAACTCATTGCGCTCAATGGCCTGTCTGAGGTTGTTTTCAATGGTCATTCGTTTTAATGCGCTTGCAGTCATTGATTCTTGATAAAAATTATAACGGTTTCCACCATTGCGCTTGGAGAAATACATGGCCAAATCGGCATTTTTAATGATTGTTTCAGTGTTTCTCCCATCTTCCGGAAAGATCGAGATGCCGATGCTGGGGGTAACGCTGAATTGTTGGTAGCCCTGATGTATGGGGGCGGCAAATTTGTGCATAATACGCTGAGCAACGAGAGCGGCATCCTCTGCTCTTTCCAGCTCCGCCAGGATCACTGTGAACTCATCTCCGCCCAGCCGGGCGGCAAATTCATCCGAGGATAATCTGGCAACAGTGTCTGATGTCCGCAGGGATTCGACAAGGCGATCAGATAGAATTTTCAGCAATTCATCGCCGACGTTGTGTCCCAACGTATCATTGATCCGCTTGAAGTTGTCCAGATCGATGAAGAGTAACGCGCCCTTGCGCCGGTGGCGTTCGGCGAGTTCAATGGACAGAGCGAGGCGATCGAGGAAGAGTGCCCGGTTGGGCAGGCTCGTCAAAGTATCATAAAAGGCCAACGTATTCAGACGCCCCTGAATCTCACGATTCTGCTCCCATTTACATGTTAAGGCATGAGCAAGTTGGAGAACCTCCATATTATCGAAAGGCTTCTTGAGTATCAGAAGGCTGTCGCTTCTCCCCAGCACAGTATGAATAGCATGCCACGAATAGTCG
>SAAS01000088.1 GCA_009929315.1 Clostridia bacterium | reverse complement strand
TGTGGAAAAAGCCGAAAAATCCACACACTATTTAAGAATTTGCGCAAATTCGGCCGAAAATCGCCTATAATCCACACACTACTCGATAATTTGCGCAAGAGAGGGGCAAATCGCAAATTATCCACTGCCTATCCACACACTATTCGATAATTTGCGCAAATCCGGCTCGCAAACCGGCTCACAATCCGGTGCGCGCAAGGAGGGTGCTCCGGCCGCCGGCCGCCGAGTTTCGTCTCGCCCTCCGGGCATCCTTGCATTAGGCGGATCAGGGGCGTGGTCATCATATGCCCCACCGCATCCTTGCATTAGGCGCACCGAGAACGCCGTCCAACCGGAGGTTGGGGCGTTCGGGCACTAGACCTTCCTCTGTTTTTAACAAAACAGGGATAGGGCTTAGGTATAAGGGCGGTGTCATTATACTGCCCGCTGGGCGTGCTACTGGCTTTAATAGTAATTAATGTAAAATATTGCTTGTCAATTTGCCATTTTATAGTACAATGTATACATGGCAAAATATTTGAGTCATTTATCGGCGGCAGCCTATTGGAATATTCCATATATCGGCTCAGTTCTCGGATCAGAAATTGCTGATACGGAACTGGTCGATTTTACTGTCACCGAATGCAGCGAAAGGTTTCAGAGGAAGGGTTGCCGTATTCATTTCTGCAAAATCGATTTACCCCGGAATGCAATAGTACGAAGAGATGGTAAAATGGTTGCGTCACCCGAATTGGTATTTCTCCAACTTGCTTCCAGGCTAAGTATTCATAAACTCATTTTGCTCGGCCTTCAGCTTTGCTCAAGCCCGCCGGGTCAGCATACCGACGCAATTACAACAAAGAAGAAGATTAAATCCTTACTTGCGCAATCATCAGGCCACCTTGGACAAGCAAAGGCATTGAGGGCGATAAAGCATGTAAAAGACGGATCTGCATCTGTCATGGAATCAATCGTCTATATGATGCTGACGTTGCCCCATGCCCTGGGCGGTTACGGGATAAAAGGACCAGCATTCAACGTTGAAATTAATCTGAAGGAGGATGCCGCTATGCGCCTAAGGCAGCAGCGCTGTTTTATTGATTTGTATTACAGTCCGGCGAAATTAGCAATCGAGTATGACAGCTTCGCCTTCCACAATAGCCCTTCGCAGCAGGGAAAAGATTCAATTCGCTCCGGCATTTTGAGCAGACAGGGGATTGACGTACTGCATTTAAGCACTATTCAAATCTATGATCCGAAAGCATGCACAGATTTTGCTGTCAATCTTGCCAGTCACCTTGGAAAGCGGATAGAAATCCGCACCGAGAAATTTGAAAAGATGCATATCCTCCTTCGATTATTACTGCCTTCCGCTAATGTGCAAACGCCATAGGATTGTGAGGACTAAATTTATACACTACTCGATAATTTGCGCAAACCGGTTCGCAAACCGGTTCGCAATCCGGTGCGCGCAAGAGAAGGGTGCAGAGGCCTCCGGCCACCGAGTGTCATCCCAGCCGCCTGGCATCCTTGCATTAGGCGGTTTAAGGGCGTGGTTATCATAGGACCCTCCGGGCCGCCTGTTTTTCAGAGGTTTAAGGGCGTGGTTATCATACGGCCCGCTGGGCGCGTTAGAGGCGAAAGTCGTTAAAAAGCCGAAATTCGCTCAAAATGAGCAAAAAACGAAGTAGTGTGTGGAAAAAATTGCAAATCGCCTTAAGAAAGCGCAAAAAACGAAGTAGTGTGTGGAAAAAGCCGAAAAATCCACACACTATTTAAGAAT
>SAAS01000087.1 GCA_009929315.1 Clostridia bacterium | reverse complement strand
CCGGGGCTGTTCCTTTACCAGCCGAACAGATACCAGGTTGAAGCTGTCTGCCGGGGTGCTGATCATTTTCGTTTGTGTGGGTGTCATGGCTAATTCTCCTTGCTTTTTATTAGCCGGGTACAATGCCCCCGGCGGGGCCGTTCCGTCATGCCCGATTTAGTATCAGCTTGATGGCATGCTCAGCTTTTCCGGCGGCGCTGACTATCAGCTTCTTGTCATTGCGTAGGGATTTAAGCCATGATTGGATATAAGCGGCGCTGTTCTTGAAGCTGTCCGGCGTTTCAAGGCCAATTTCATTTAATATAGCGCTTGCTCCGATTTCTGCTATTAATTCCTCTTTGGAATAGTCCTGGCTGCCGAAAGCGGCGCTTACCACCGATGGATCGAATCTGTCAAGACGTTTTTTGTGCCCGGTGCTGTGCGTCGCTTCATGAAAAGCTGTGCTGTAATATTCAGCGGTTCCGGTGAATTGCTCCATTAGCGGCAAGCTGATCATGTCCCTGCCCAGCGCGTAGAACGCTTCATCCTGTTTGCTTTCCGCGAATGATACGCCCGATCGTTGCAGATAATCCGCAAATATTGCGCTTGCTTTTGCGTCAATTTGTGCCGCGTTCGGTAAAGGTTCTCCGCCCGGCGCTTCCCACTTGGGCGCTACGTTTTCGCAATCGCTCAGATGAAACACGTTGAAATACTGTAAGAATGGGATGTTGGATAAAAGCGCGTTCCCGTCCTTGTCTGTGATTGCGCTGCCGTCCGGGTTCAGCTTAGGCTTGTCAAGCATCTTCCAGAATACGACCATTTTTGCCTTTGCACCCTTCTTGACGTTCCCGCCTTCATCCTGCGCTTGCTTATATGTGACGTATTCGCCCGGAGCCATTAGAAGCATCTGATTGAGCAAGCTATAAGGTTTCCCGCTTGCGTGGCTGATCGCTCCGGCCCGGCTACCCGTCCAGGGCTTTTTCCAGGGTATTTGTCCTTTTTCCAGTTCGGCGATGATCCTGTCCGTTACCGCTGCGTAAATATCAAAACTCATTTTTGCGCTCCTTCTTGTTTGTTTCCGGCGCGCATGGTATGATGCTCCATGCGCTTGTGCTTTGTAGTGATTGCTCCGGCGCGGGGCCGCTGATCCTGCAAGATTAGCGGCCTTATGATTAGGTTCTACGCTTTACGCCTTCAAGAGTTCCGGCCTTCATGATCCTGCCCGTGCTCCGCGTTATTCGCATCCGTTATCATCGCATGGTTGCTATCTCATGATCCTGGTTTCGCTCCGTCTGGCTTCCGTTATATTCTGTTTTCAAGGTTCCGCGGTCGGTTCGTTTGTGTTCCGTCCTTGATACAAATAGTACACGGTGTAATACACTTTGCATATTGACGGAATATATGAACTTTTGTTCGTTTTTATGTGCAAGTTGCAACGTAATGCGTGGATGTATGGGAATGAACGTTCTCACCGCCGATGAAGTGATACCAAGTATACCTCCCAGGGGTATTGACAGGGTACTGATATAGTATATATATAGTAACTAAGAGGGTTCATAGTACAAATAGGTTTTTTTATATTATTGGTCTTTATCTTGCTATTAGATAGCAGGTTAATAGACTATTGATTATTATCCTGCTTATAGTGGATATATTAGAGATAGTAGACATAGAGGGATTATAAGACATAGCAGATATAGCAGACATAGAAGAATAGTTATCAGTGGACGGGGAATACATCCTATTAGTACCAAGTACTATTAAGCTATTAATAATGATTCCTAATAAGAGATAAACAGATAAGATCAATAATAATAAAGTTCGTGCGCGTGCGTGCGTG
>SAAS01000086.1 GCA_009929315.1 Clostridia bacterium | reverse complement strand
AACGGAAAAATCTCGGAATTAGCGGCGCGTTGCGCCGTTTTTTCTTTGGTTGCGCGGAGCGCAAACCAAGTGTTTTTCTGGGGGGAGATTTGAAATTGCTCGCCGTTTACGGCGACTTTTTTGTTCGTTAAGAATAGGTTCAACCCAAAGATTTCCAGCAACAGGCTCTTTTTGGCGGTAAAGTCGTTGTTTTGAGCGACCGAACAGATAGAAACAGCCTTGTCGAGCCATTGGCGCATCGGTTCAACCCAGCCGCATTGACCTAGTGCGAGGTCGCTCATTTTTTCCTCCAAAGACTTCTTTTGGCTCATTAGTTCCGCTTTCTTGTGCGTGTAGGTTTGGCGGTCTATGAGTTCGTCTAGGAGACTATCAAGAAGTCTTTGTAGTTTTGCCGTTATCTGCGCCACTTGTCCGCGCAAGTCCTCAATTATGGTATCACTTGCGCCTTGCTCGGCGCGTTCGTCCTCGTCAATACGCCTACGCAGATAGTCCGCCCAGTCGTCAGGCAGGGCAAAACTATTCAACTCGTCAGATAGTTGCTCGTCCAGTGGTTCGGAGCGCACAGGCGGTTCAACACACCGCGTTGTTTTGCTCTTGCGCGAACAGCGATAATACACATAGTGATGAACATTACCGTTTTTCTGTCGTTTGGTTTTGTTTTCGGCGGTAATCATCATACCGCAGGAGCATTTGAGCAGTCCGCAGTAGGGCATTGGTTCGCGTGTGTGGTCTTGTTGCCGAAAACAGCGCGCAGCAACCACCGCCTGTACATCGTCAAACAGTTTTTTGCTAATCAGCGGCGTGTGTTTGCCCTCGTGAAGTTCGCCGCCGTACACAAAGTGCCCGTAGTAAAAAGGATTAGTCAAAATCTTTTTGACCTTATCTGGTTTATACGGCTTGCCGCCTTTGGTTTTTACACCGTTGGCGTATAGATAATCTGAAATATCTTGAAAACGGCTCTCATTTTTCGCATATAACTCAAAGATAGCCACCGCGAGCGGAGCGAGCGTCTTGTCTATCTTTATGGTTTTATCGCGCTTGTCGTTGTAATAGCCAAACGGTGCGTTGCTGGGGTATTCGCCGCGCCGTACTTTTTGGCGCAGTCCGCGCTTGGTGTTTTCGCTCAAATTGTCTACATAGTATTTGCTTTGTCCAAAGGCAATGTTGAGCATAAACTTTCCTTGAGAAGTGTTTTCAAACCAAAAGGTTTGAAACTTTAAGTCAGCGAGCTTTCGCTGATCTAAAAGATAAATCAGTTGTCCGCCGTCTATACTGTTGCGCGCCAAGCGGTCAGGGTGCCACGCCAAAATCCCATTAGCTTTTCGCCACTTTGTATGCGTGTCAGCATATCGCCAAACTTTGGGCGACCTGATATTTTGGCGGATTTCTTTTCAATAATTGTATCTATGACGGTCAAGCCGTTATCTTTGGCAAACTTGCGGAGTTCCGCTAGTTGCGCCTCAATGCTTAAAACTTGTTTGTCCTCTACATCGGTACTCTTGCGAGCATACAAGATGTATCTGTTCATTTCACCCCTCCTTTTGGTACTCAAAAAGCCACTTCGCTGGACACAAATCAGACAAGTCTAACTTGTACGAAGTGGCTATTTGAGCCAAAAAAATAGCCTTGTCATTTGATTTGTGTCCATTACTATTGTATCACGAAGTGAAGCGACTTTAGTCGGCTACGAGCAAAAAAAGACACGCGCTTTAGCGCGTGTGCAATTTCAAATCTCCCCCCAGAAAAACACTTGGTTTGCGCTCCGCGCAACCAAAGAAAAAACGGCGCAACGCGCCGCTAATTCCGAGATTTTTCCGTT
>SAAS01000019.1 GCA_009929315.1 Clostridia bacterium | reverse complement strand
CACGGGAATACGCTGTTAAAGTCTGAGGATATAGCCCCTGTGCCTGAATTGATTGCAAAACTTAAACCTACGCTGTCATCTGTTCGGGTAAGGGCAGGGCTTTCCTGATACAATCCCGACACGCCGTAAATAGGCTCACTTACAACGGGTGGTATCGTTAAAGGCGGCACCCAATTATTGCACATAAATACTGCCATTAACGCACTCCTTTGTAAATGTGATAAAGATAAACCAAATCATCATCAGGCGTACTGTCTGCCGTAAAGTCTAATTCGTCATCATCTTGCGTTGGTCTTACCACACCAAACTCTGCTATCAGAGCAGCGGTTTCATCATCAGGGCAAAGCATTATATCATCATTCGTTGTTAAGTTTGTTACTGCCTTTGTACAAGTCGTTCCTGCCGCCCAATCCGCTACTGACACAGTCAAAGAGCCTGTAATGATAAGAGTGCCTTGTGCCGGATAAGCGGGTACATAAAGTTTGTCATCATCGCCTATTTTGGCTTCAACACTTTCGGTGGTTTTTTCAGAGGCTTTGATACCACCGAGAGCTGCGCCTGCTTTGGGGAGAGAATAGTTATTTGCGTTTTCCGCTATGCCTGAAAGTTTTGCCGCTTGCTCATGTGTCATTAATCCGTCAGTCTGCCCCTCGCCTGTGGGAACGGCTTCGGGGATTGTTACGGTTTTCCCATTTATTGAGAGAAACGATTCTCCTACTTTAATGGTTTCAATGACGTTTACTTGCGCTTCATACGCTATCCCAACAAGTTTACTGTAAAGGTTGCTGCTCATTAGACCAGCGTTTTCAACCGTTGCAAGTGCTTCAATGCCGCCTATATCATCCCACGCCGTACCTGTCCAAGCGTAGTTAATCCCGCTGTCTGTTACGTTGTAAACATCCCCCGCTGTTAAATCCTCTGTGGGCAGATTAGCATAAGAGGCAACGCTACCCTTGTATTTATAGACGGCTGATAATTTATTGTCAATCTCTGTTTTTGTGTATGTGTCTGTGGCAACTGCTGCGCCGATATTTGCAGGGGTAATATTGACATTGCCTGTGCGGTATGCTTCTTCGGCATTGCCTTTTATGCCTGTGACTGCGCCCTCTTTATCTACTTTGAAATCTAAGGCTGTTTGTCCTGCTGTAGAAACAGGCTTGTTAGCGTCTGAAGTGTTGTCGCAATTCCCAAGTCCTACTTGTGTTTTAGTTACGCTATGAGGGTTTGAAGTGTTAGATAAATGGCTGTCGTAACTTAACTTTGCTGTGTCGGGTACAAGTGATGAGCCTGCTGCCTTATCTACTTTCCCTGCAAATTGTGTTGCGTGCTGTCCTGAAGCTGTGTTATGTGTGCTTATTTTTCCGTCAGTGTCAGTATGTATATTTGTTATCGCTGTCTTGTTTTCATTTATTGCAGCTATAATAGCCTGCGCTGTCGTGGTAAGAGCAACATCATCGCCCAAAAGCGTATGTAAATAATCCGTAATCGAGTTTTGCACCGTTACAAGGAAATCGCAGTAAGCGTCAAACTTTGCCTTTAACTGCACCGCGTTAAGCCCTTGCCCGCCTTGCGCTATCGGGTCGTTCGGGCGCACTGTCGCATTACCTACCTTTAAAGCGGTAGTATCAGCCGATTCTATTGTGAATTGTGTTATGTCGCTCATTTGCTATACCCTCCGATAGTCATCTCGCATTGCGCTGTATAAATCCCAAACGGTTTATTCAGTTCATCGCTGTAAAACAGGAAACTTATCCAAACAAAGTTTTTAACCTTTTGATTGACGTGCATTAAAACCTTTTTATCCACATTGAAAGTCAATCCTGAAAAGTCTAAATCCGCAAAGTCAAAGTACCCGCTGTTAAACTCCCTCATGTCGTCCCATAATGTACTTTGACTGACTTTGTACCTAACCTTTATCTTTGAATGAGCAAACGCTTTCAGCAAAGCGACAAAGCCTCTTTTAGATAGTGTTTTGTTATAGCTTATCGTGCCTAAACTGTCATCGGGCGTTGCTATTCCGGCTTGTATCGGGTGTCCGTATAATGGTCTGTACCCTGTCAAATATTCCGTTCCTGCGGCGGCATCCTCAGCAGTCGTAACAGCGGTTTGCCCTGTCGGCGGTGTAGGGTTATACATATCCGCAAGGAAAGCATACACATTTCCCGCGCCCGACCCGTCAATGTCAAGATAAGTTAATCTGACATCATCAGAATAGGCTATATCGTACAGCTCCCTTGTTTCAGCGTCCTTTAAAATATCGGTGTTGAATTTATATACAACGCCGTCCCCGTCCCTGACTGCGCCGAAATACAATTCGTTGTTGTACTCTTTCAGCCACGTTGCGCCATTTAAAGTTCCGCCTGTCACGCCATAGCATACAACATCATCTCCACTTAAAACAGGGTAAATACTGTTCTCATTTATGCCGCTGTATGCCCCTATGCCGTCCCAATAAAGCCAGTGAAATTCACTTCCCCTCATTTCCCTGCCGTCACCAAGATACATATGCCCTGTGTCGTGGCAGAGAATGCACAAATACCCCCTCCATTCTTCCATAACGGCATTTGTTAAGTTTTCCGTTAAGAGTTTGGTGTCTATATCCGTGCTGCAATGCAATATGCTTCTTTCGCTGTTTAAATCAAGTTTGCTTATCATTTCAAGCCCGTACTTTGAAAGGTAAAGGCTCATGTCTTTGAAGTTTATAGCCGCTCCTACGCCGCCTACAGCGGTATTCATAGGCTTGCACGGATAAATAACGCTTAAATACCCGTCCGTTTCTTCCGTTACGTCCAAAGGGTCAACAATGTAAATTGTATTATCACCTTTAGGCTCTTTTATCAAAGCAAGGCTGTTTCCAATAGGCAGCATATTAATTATCTTTGAGCCGTCTGCGCCCGCTTCCTCATAGTTAGTTATTGGAAAGTATGTCGGGTCGTTCAGAGCAGACCAATAATAACGGTTTTGATTTGTTCCGCCCGCAAGGAATATGCGGTTGTTGTATGAGGCTATAACTTTGCTTGTGATTAATTCACGGGCATATGTTAATAAGTCATCGTTTGATTGCTGAATATATATATCTATTTCGCTATTGTCAGGCGGAGTATATCCTTCGTCAAAAACTATCGTGTGCGCCGTTGGGCTGAATGTAAAATTAGAGCTGCTTAATTGTGTCGTTGCGCCGTCATTTGCAATTACATATATTTTTACAATTGAATTAATTATTTTTGCGGCGTTAGGGGGAATTAAGTTATACGCATATGAACTTGTGTGGGCGGCTGCTTTCTGAAATTTATTTCTTACGTATGACGGGCATAACGCATTGACAGGCTGGTATGCTTCATTTGCTCCTGTCGCGTCTATTAAATATGTAGTGGGGACATACCAGCTTGTAGTGTCGGAAGCAAACTTTATTGTGTTACCTATCACAATCCCGTAATTATCACCGTCAACACAGACACCATAATCCTTGAATTGCAAAAATTTAAGGCTTTTGCCGGATGTCACAACAGGCTCGTTTGAATCTAAACTGTAACTGCCGCCAACTCGTATTAGACACTCCACCGCTCCTGTTTCTTCGGGGAAATTGTCTATTCTATAAAGTTTTGTTCCGTAGCCTATCAAGGCGTATTTGTTAGGGAAAGTATGAGGTTGATATAAATTGCCTGAAATAAAGCCCGCTAAACTTGTACCATAACCTCTATACGAACGATATAGCCCTGCACTGTCAATTGTGAAGTTAGGCCACACGCTAAGCGATTTAGTTACATACACGCTGCCAGCACCAACAAGCCTAAACAGCAATAGAAATGTACTGTTCGCAATCTTTACCATTGAAGCGTCATAATCAAGCGTTACCGTCTCACCGCTGTTCGTATAACATTCAAGAATAATTCCATAATCTTCGGGTAAAACGTAATACGTTGCATCTCCCGTTCCTGCCGTATGTATTATTTTACTTCCCCTTGTCGGCTCTTCGTATTGGTATATGCCCGTCATTTCTGCGCCCGATACGTTGCCAAACTCAAACGGTATTACTGCCGTACTTCTAAACCCCGGTCTCGTTTCCAAAGC
This sequence comes from Clostridia bacterium, assembly GCA_009929315.1. Lineage (GTDB taxonomy): Bacteria > Bacillota > Clostridia > Oscillospirales > Oscillospiraceae > UBA2658. The sequence goes on along the minus strand of SAAS01000019.1, from coordinate 5,563 downwards.
CTGTCCGTTCTGACTTGTATAATCCCTGTACATATTCCGCATATACTGACAGCGTGAAAAGGGTACATTGACATTGTAATCAACGCCCTTGAAATCGCCGTATGTGCGCGTATAAGTTTTTGGTGCTGACGGTACAGCCATTGTTCTTGCCATTAATAATATCCCTTTGTATTCTGCCAAGTTGCGGTTTTATTCGGTTTCTTTATCTTTGTGTAGGCTTCTTTCGCTATCTGATATTGGTTATAATAAACAGCTGATTTTGTCGCGTCATCGTCTTGCCATATCCTGCTTGCCGCCAAAAGCGGTATTAACTTCGCTGCTTCAGGTTTAATCGGCAGCGCATAATTATCCGTTGTTTGCGCCGTTATCTCATCAGGATAGGCATTATAAAACACTATAAACTGCCCTTCCTCATCTCTTTTGAAAGCTATTATGCCATGCTCCTCAATCAAGTAGTCGGCGTATTCGTCCGTCTCTCCGTCTGCTTCCCTTTGTACCTTGCCCGTGAACGACATAAACGTGCCGTTTGCTATGCCCGCTGTTAGCGCGATAATGTCATGCCTTGTATATTCTCCCAACGGCGGTATATCGTTCAATGCAGCCCCATATACGCGCTCATAAAGGGCTATGTGTCTGACAATGCCAAGATAGTTGCTTGTAAATTCAAGCGTTATTTCGCCTGTCTCTGTTATAAACCCTCTGTATATCTTAAAAGCCCGTTCAGTTGTACTAAGCGGGATTGTTGTCAAAGTTGTGCCGTCTTTCTTTATGTATGCAGTACCTGTACCGTCACACTCAAAACAGTATGCGGCGGGAGACTGCGCTATAAAAGACGGCTCATCACTTAGTAAATATCCGTTACTTTGGTTTGTCAGCAGATTTTCGGGATTGTACTGGCTTACCGCTATTTTTTTGACTAACGGATCTATTTCCGTTGCCACTTCGAGCATTGCGTAGTTTGACGCTTCTATCAGGCTTTGGCTGTACTGCGACATCTCGCTTTCCGCTGCGAACCCCAAATTCTGTATTTGGCTTTTCAGGCTTCCCCAAGTCATGTTGACACCTCAATACGGTTTTTATTTCAAGCAGTTCCTCATAAATGTTATAAAGTAACCGCTCTGTTACGCTTGTTACAAAGTTTTTATCAATTTCCATACTGACCTTTTTTGAAAGGGAGAGTTGCCCCTCCCCTTGCAATTAAGTTTAAGCCAGCGTAGTTCCGCCGGAAACGCCCGCCATTGCCACGCACCTGAAATCGGTGAACATTATGCTTCTGCGTGCCATGCCTTTATGTAACAAATCCCAGTTCGGTGCTTCCTCGCCCTTGATTGTCAACGGCATTCTGTCGTACCAGTTAAGGCACTCATAAGCCTTGTTGTACTCATTCGACAAAAGCATCCACGGGCTGCCTGTTGCGGGAACCCAATACGGATTGACTATTACAGTCCAACGCCCTACCTGATAGTTCCACACGCTGTTGTTTGTGACTGAAGAGGGGTCATAGTTTGAGCCGATTGCTTCAAACACCGCCTTTTTCAAAGCTGCCTGATTCGGTATCATGATTGTATCGGGAGCTATTGCCAATTCCTCATTGCGCTCGCCCTTGAAGTTCTGCATTGCGGTCTCTACAAGTCCGAGATTGGTTACGGAGAAAGCGTTGTCGTAAAGGTTTGACTGATTGTTTCCCGAAACTTTAGGCGGGTGCGCCGTGCTGAACAAAGCAACCCCGTCATGCCCTTTGGTATTGAAAGCAACGCCGCCCACATTTACGCTTGTTGCCGTTGCGCCGCAGAGGGTATATATGCCGAACCTCTCCCTGCCGCGCCCCCACGCCTGCGTAAACCGCATCATGGGTTGTTTTGCCGCCAGTATCTGCTTATCGTCCCAGTCCTCACGGATTATCCTGAAACTGTCTTTCCACGTCTGATGTTCAACTTGATTGGAATAGCCTTCCGCCATGTCGTTTTCAGGGAAGTCTCCGCCCCTCGCTACAGGCTTAGGCTCGTCCATTCCGCCCATTGACGTTTTCTTTTCGCCAAAGTGTTTGCTTGTTTCCTTAACGTAAAGGAAATCCACAATGCTTTCTTTTTCAAAAGCCTCAATTTGGCTCTGCAATGCTGTTTTTATCGGAAATAAACTCTGCCCGTAAACGGTATCATTCAATCCGCTTGCATATGTAATTATTGCGCCCATTTATTCATCTCCTCCTTATCCTGCTACCGTTTCGACTATCTTAACGATAGCGGTTGCGCTTGTTATAAGCAGCAAAGCGGTTTCGCCGTCTGCCACAACAACAGGAGTACCCGCGCCGTTTTTGACCGAAACATCATTTGCGCCCGAATTGGTTACAACAACCAGTTTAGGGGCTGTCATGCCAAGAGTGATTGTCTTGCTTGTTCCTGCGGCGGTCACAACCAACACATTTGCCGCGTTGTTCGCTGCGCTTGCCGTCACGTCATTTGTCGCGTCCACATTAGAGCTGACAAACTTAACATCTTTGGCTGTTATACCACCGTTTGCTGTTAATGCACCTGTAAGTGTACTTGCGCCTGTTACTGCCAAAGTTCCTGTTATTGCTGTATTGCCTGTCAATGCGCTTGTTCCTGTTACAGCCAAGTTCCCGCCTACCGTCAAATCGTCAGTAAGTGTTACCGCCAACCCAAACGCTGCCGCTATCTGTGTGTCTGCCGCCGCAGAAGTTGAGGGGTCTGCGGGTCTAAGCCTTACCCATACGCCCGTACCTGCCGCGCCTGTGCCGAGTTTCCTCGCTATTTCTGCCACGCCTGCTGTCGTTGTTGCCGTTACTCTCAATCCGTCAGACGCTATTGTTACTTTGTCGCCGACATTTACCAATGTTGCATCCGCCGAAAATACGGTCTCAAACAGCAGATTGTCTGTTATGGGCGTTACCGATATAGGTTCCTGCCCTGTTGCAGGAGCGACATAATTCTGATTACAGACATATCTCGCCGTTGCTGTTGCGGCGCACTTTGTCAATGCGCCAGTTGTCATTACAAGAAGCTCCCCCACGACATAGGTTTCATTTGCCGTTGTCGGCAACATTTTCCTGTCAGGTGTCGCGCCTCCCGTCATTGCTATTCTAAAAGCCATTTTTTTCTCCTATTATTTTTTTGATTTTTGTTCCTCCTGCCAAGCCTTGATTATGTTTTCTCTCGATAACCCCAAAGCCTCGCCGTCAGATATGTAATGCTGCGGTAAATCCGCGCCTTTTCCGCCTCCCCCCTTTGAGGGCTGCATGTGGTCTTTGCTTTTGATGTTGCTTATTGTGCTTGATTTAACGACATCAGCCGTTTTCTTAACCTTGTCATCCTCAACCGTTTCTTTGTACGCCTTGACGGGATTCATGCCCTCCGCAAGTTTCTGTGCAAATTCAGGTCCGAGTTCTTTTAAAAGCTCGTCCATGTTACTTGCTTCAACATCGTACACATCGGCTATTTTGGCAAAGTCAGCGGCTTTCTGATACTCAAAGCTGTTATCTTGTTTCTCTGCTTCTTTCTTTGGTTCAGGCTTTATGAGTTCATCTTTTAACTTCTTGTAGTCCTTTATGTCTAACCCGTAAGCCTCTGCTCTGATTTGGTCTTCAACGTCATCACCCGAATAGCCCTTAGTGGTTTTCACAAGAGTTTCCAACCTTTCTAATTTGGCTTTATACTCTTCCCTTTCACGTTCTGCGGCGGCTATCTTTTCATCAGCCTTACGCTTGACTTCGTTAATCCGTGCGCTTACGTCTTTAGGCGTAGGTTTCTTTTCGGGTTCTTTTGAGGGCTTGTCCTCATCTGTTTGGTCGTCTCCGTCCAAATCTATTGGTTCTAATATGTCGTCCGGCGATACGACTTCCTCTTCTTCACCGTCTGCTTTATCTTTAAGCATTATTTATTCCTTTAGGTACTACGCTCCTCAGCGATATTTTGAGGTATAACGCGCTCCCGCGAATTTGGTTAAGACGGATTACTTTCCGCCTTTTGACCCGCGTAGGTCTGTGCCTTTGAGCATTGTGGGCTTCTTTCCGTCAGGCTGTTTCATCGGGGCTTTGATTATCTGAATGCCCGAATTTGTGACTTTACCCTCGTATGGTCTTTCACTCATTGCGGCTTACCTCCTTTTTCAGAATTTATAATACCCGCGTCCGGTTTATTATTTTTTCGTTGTTCGTCAAATGCCTTGTTTATCTCGTCAACCTTGTCTTTACCCATTGCTTTTAGCTGTTCAATGTATTGGCTAAATCCCTGTTGCTGCTGTTGTAATCGCTGCTGTAATGCCATATTCTGCTCTTGTAACTGCTGCATCTGCATTTGAATAGCGGCGTAATTCTTGACCTTTTTTAATATCCTTGAGGCGTTAGGATAACTAAGTGCCTCCATTTCCTCCCAAAACAGTATTTGAGACATCGGTTCTTGCGGTGTTCCAAACACTCCCTGTCCGAAATTCATCCTTGTTTCCTGCCACATCGCTTCACGGTTTGAGGCAAGTGTCGCTGATACGTCAACATCAAATATGAATTGGTCATCCCAGTAAAAGTCATATCTTTCTTTAAAAATATCTTTGCCTGTTTCATCTTTGCCGTCAGGCTCTTTGTAAACGTCCACGTTCAGGAAATCATACCTATTGAACGTAACTTCCTGTACATCACCATTATCGTCAGGCATTGAGTAATGGCGAGGCTCGTCCGCATATGCAAGCATAAATTGAAATACTATGTGATACCTTTCGGCGGCGGCTATGTTTCGCATTGAGAATTTGCTGTCCAATATTCCTGCCGTCCTGCTTATCTGTGCTTGCTTTGCCACGCCTGACGTTGCTGTCCTGTCCTCTTTACCCTGCCATGTATCGTTTTGCCCTAAAGCGGATTGCATTTCCCTATAGTAGTTGTCACGCATTACAATGTCATTGCCTATATCGGGCTGTAGATTGTGAATGCCAAAAGCCATTTGACTTTGTGCGTTTTTAAACCTTAATATCCTTAATTGGTCATCTGAAGCTATAAAATCGGTGTCCTCGTCCATTGTGACAACGCTTCCGCCCTTGTGCATTTTCTCATTAATCAAGGTTGAGGCTTTGTTGTGCGCTTCCTGTAAGTCCTTTATCTTGTCGCAGTCGCTCTTGCCAAATAGCTTGCTCGGTACTGATACGTTCTTTCTTAGCACGATAGGCAGCTTGTCCGGCTGATAAAAAGGTATCTTAATCGGGTTCTTTATATCGGCAAATACTTCTATATCTTTCTGTGTTGCGGGGTTGTAGACTTTTAACGGTATGTATATCTCTTCGTGTGTTTTGGCTTGCTTTTCAAACTCTTTGCTTCCGCATGGACATTCATAATCATTACTGACATCATCAGGCTTCGGCTTCAAGCACTTTGTACAGACTTCATTCCGTCTTGCTTGATAGTCCTCTATGTCCTGTATGGCAACATCATCAATCCATGAGAACAGCCCCACTTTGCCGTCATTGTTGACGTATTGGCAGAAATGGTGTTCTAGCTTCTCGTTGTCCTTTTGCGTTAAAAGTTCGTGCGGTATGCCGTATTTCTCGAATATCCTTTCGG
>SAAS01000085.1 GCA_009929315.1 Clostridia bacterium | reverse complement strand
TTGATGTCAAAGAACTTTTCCGCACCAAGGTCGGAGCCGAAGCCAGCTTCTGTGATGACATAGTCTGCCATTTTGAGCGAGAGTTTCGTCGCACGAACCGAGTTACAGCCGTGAGCAATGTTTGCAAACGGTCCGCCGTGAATGAAACACGGGGTGTTTTCCAATGTCTGGACAAGGTTTGGTTTGATGGCGTCTTTGAGAAGCGCAGCCATTGCTCCGACAGCTTTGAGGTCCCGGGCATACAGGGGAACACCTTTTCTGCTGTATCCGAAGATGACCCTGCCTAAACGTTCTTTGAGATCGTCAATATCATCTGCAAGACAAAGGATCGCCATGACTTCACTCGCGACCGTGATCATGAAATGATCTTCACGCACAACGCCGTTGGTCTGACCGCCGAGTCCGATGATGATGTTTCGCAGAGCGCGGTCGTTCATATCCAGACAGCGTTTGAAGATGATGCGCCGCGTGTCAATATCGAGAGCATTGCCCTGCTGGATATGGTTGTCGATCATGGCGCACAGGAGATTGTTTGCGCTGGTGATCGCATGGAAGTCTCCGGTGAAGTGGAGATTAATGTCTTCCATCGGCACGACCTGTGAGTATCCTCCGCCGGCAGCTCCGCCTTTGACACCGAAGACGGGACCTAAAGATGGTTCACGTAAAGCAATCACTGCTTTTTTACCGATTTTCGGCATTGCCTGACCGAGACCGACGGTAGTTGTGGTCTTTCCTTCTCCCGCAGGAGTCGGGTTGATAGCCGTGACCAGAATGAGTTTGCCATTTGGTTTATTTGTCAGACGTTTCTCGAGAGAGTCGGCCAGTTTGGCTTTGTACGAGCCGTAGAGTTCGAGCTCGTCCGGCGAAATATCCAGAGATGCGGCGATCTCAGTGATCTTTTTCATTTTGCACTGCTGTGCAATTTCTATATCAGATAGCAAGTATAGTTCACCCCGGGGAGTCATAGGTGATTGCCGAAGCGTTGTCACCCAATGTTGATAACTACTCTTAAACTTATTTCTTATAAAGGCATCTAAGCAGTAATGCAGAAACAGGTTTATTTTTTGCGCGCAGAAGAGATAAGACAAATCCTTGGCGAAGCGGCTGATTTCACGTAAAGACGGAGATGAGGAGGGTAGGATGAATAATTCGGCCGGTTAAAGAAGAGAGATGATCGGCAGTGATGGATGATCTGCAGAATGTAGCTGGTCAGTAAAATAATGAAAATGAAGCCTCAGGCGAGATTTGAACTCGCGACCTGCTGATTACAAATCAGCCGCTATGCCGGGCTAGGCCACTGAGGCACAAAAAGTGCTTTTACTTATTGGCGACGGGAGTTATAATAGTTTACGAAAAGAGATAGGGGAGATGTTCAGCCCCGGAGTTTTTCGATCTCTTCTTCGACTTCGTCAGCGCCTTCCTGATAGAAGTCAGATTCTTTTGGATCGAGTTCATAGAGGAGTCTGAGGAACTCGCCAGCGTGAACTTTTTCTTCGTCAGCGATGTCTTCGAGGACTTCGATCGCAAGTTTGTTGTCTATTGATTCGGCTAGCTGCTGATAAAGCTGGATCGCTTCGTATTCAGCCGCGATCATGAAGCGAATGGCGCGGACCAGTTCGTCATGTGTGAGTTTCCGGTTTTCTTTTAATCCGGCAAAGGGGTTTCCAAAGTCTGGCATGCAATAATGTATCGTTTCATACCTGATAAAGATATGAGATATGCGGATAATGTCAGCATAATTCCCCCGTTCTTTCTTCTTGTATGCAGGATACCCCGGGGTATCCGGATAGAAGACGAAAGAAGAAGGGACGACAACCAAAACATGAGAGCTTGCGCTCAAC
>SAAS01000084.1 GCA_009929315.1 Clostridia bacterium | reverse complement strand
GCCCAAAGCTGACCGAATTCTCTGGCCAGGTTTTGTAGTTCGATTGCTTTATCCGTATTGGTATGATCATTCATTGTTAAGGTCTATGCTGACGTCCGCAGGCATTCCGGGCTTTAGCTGCCCCTCAGTCGTTTCCGCTGTCACTTCAACGGCAAAAACCAACTTCACCCTTTCTTCGGCTGTCTGTACCGTTTTAGGGGTAAATTCTGCTTCGGGTGAAATGAAGGTCACTTTGGCTGGGAACTTTTTGTCCGGAAAAGAATCAACCGTGATGTCCGCCTTCTGTCCGAGCATGATCCTTCCGATCCTGTATTCGGGAATATATACTTTTACACGGGGCCTTTCCAGACTCGTCAATGTAAGCACGGGCTTTCCCATTGCTATCATCTCTCCTGGCTCTGCGTAAACCTTTGAGACGACACCATCAATAGGGCTTTTCAGGACATGGTTGGATACTATTACCTCTGCTGCCTGCTTAGCGGCTTCAGCCTCTTTAAGTTGATTTGCTGCTCCGTCTATGCTGTTTTCCCTGAATCCTGAACGGATAAGCTCAAGCTTTTTCTGAGCTGCCTTCAGCTGTGAACCGGCTACTTCGGCTGCTGTAATGTCGCGGTCCAGCCTCTGTCTGCTTATCGCCCCGCCGTTGAAAAGCTTTTCAGATCTTTCTGCCTCATCTTTCAGGTTGTTCCAGTTTGACCTGAACTGGGCTGTCTGAGCCTCGGCTTCTGCGATCTCCTGGCTTCTGTAACCGCTGCTCAGATCTTTTAATCTTGAACGAGCAGTCTCGACTGCGGCCGTGCTCTGACCAAGCCTTGCTTCTGCCTCCCTTCTGTCCAGTTCAGCGATGAGGTCGCCGCGGTGTACAGTGTCGCCCTCATTGACCTTGCGGTCTTTCAAAATGCCGTTTGCCATAAATGACATGTCTGCGTCTGTTGTTTCGATCGTGCCGGAGGCAAAGATCATGTTCGGGTCCTCTTCGCTGCCTTTCAAAAAGAGTGTATATGCCGCAAAAAGCGCAGCCAGACCGACGACGACCACAGGGATCAGTTTTTTGTTGATTTTCTTCTGCATTACCTCACGACCTCATCTTTCGCGGAGATTTTTTCATCATCAAAGTTTTCTTTTGCGGTGAAGCGCATCCTTTGAGGTGAAAGCTTTCCCAGTATTCTCAATACATTAGCTTCAGAAGCGATCTTTTCATAGTAAGCCTTGCTTTGGTTGGCGGCCGCCAACCAAAGTTCTGATTCGGCGCTCAGCAGGTCTGTAATAGTGCTCTCGCCTGTTTCATATCTAAGTTTCTCGATCCTCAGAGCCTCTTTTGCCTCTTCTTGTTGTTTGCTGGCTGTCTGGATCTTTGATCCTGCTTCTCTCACCGCGCCTGAGGCTTCCCTCGCTTCATTGAGAGTCTGGTTTCGTGTCTGGTCCAGATCAAGCTTTGCTTTTTCTATGTCCAGCAACGATTTTTCGATCCTATTTTTGTTTACATGTCCGTCCCATACTTTTATGGTTACCTGAAGACCGGCCTGCCAGTCATCATAAAGCTCCGTATCGCTCCCGAAGCTGCCGGTCCCCCTCCCAAAAAATAAGACCTGGGGTTTTGTTTCGCCCTTTACTGCCTGCGATCTTGCGAATGAAGCCTCGGAGATGAGTGATGATTTTTTTACAGCATGGTTGTTTGCAAGAATATCAGTCTGTTCGATCTCATCCAATGCGGCCAGATCGGATCCGTCCGGAATTTCCACGATCGACTTTACAGGATCAGGAATCCCTGTCAGTGTGCCAAGCAGCGAAAGGGAATCCTTTTCTGCCTGATCAAGAACGATATGATCGTGCCTTGCCTGGGAGAGATGTGTCTGAAGCCTCAGGAGATCCAGCTTA
>SAAS01000083.1 GCA_009929315.1 Clostridia bacterium | reverse complement strand
CAGATAACCACCGAAAGTACCCAAGCCCCGCCGCCTAGCACGGCAAGCCGTGCTGCGCCCCGCCAGAAAAAGCCTTTGCATTTTTTAGATTTCCCCCGCCGATTTTTTCTTTTTTAGTTGAAAAGGTTTTTCTGTCGGGTCGCGTCTGCCTTTGGCTGACAGGCGGCGTGGCTCGGAGCGGCAAAGCCGCTATGTGTCGCAAGCGACACATAAACAGATGAAAATCTGTTATAATTACAGATATGAAACAGTTCTTTATACTAGGCGCAAGCAGTGTTTATGGCGTAGGTGCAGAAAGTGATGGTTGGGGCGACCTCGTTAAGTCGTATATTCACTCAAAAATGTACGGCGCAGACGGCGTTGGCGAAAAATACGAAGTGTTCAACTTTTCCAAAGCAGGTTCAACGATTGAGTTTGTTGCCGAAACTGCCGATTGGATTTTTGACAAATATGCTCGTAGCAACGAAGTTATAACTCTGATTTCTGTTGGCGGCAATGACGCAAAGGCAGAAAATAAGCCAGATAATTTTGTCTGTACGCCAGAGGACTTTCAAGCAAAAGTAACACGCCTGTTTGATAGTCTGCAACGACACAGCAAGCAGATTGTTTTTGTCAGTAATGGTTTTGTAGACGAAAGCAAAGTAAGCCCAAAACAAAGCCCGTTTGGCGATGGCAAAGTGTCGTACTTTACAAACGAACGCCGCTCACTGTTTAACAGCATAACAAAGCAAATATGCGATAGTGAGGGTATAGATTTCGTAGCCGTTGATATTGATAAAGATACTTGGATTAGAAACTACCTTTATTCGGACGGCTTACACCCAAACCAAGCAGGCTACCAGAAAGTTTTTGAAGCATTGAAACCCATTATTGATAAGGGTTTAAGCAATGAGTAGCCTTGATTTCGTCCGTTTCAACGCCACCGACAATGTAGAGTTGCAGGGTTGGTTAAATAATGAAAATAGCGACGTCGCCGTTATTCATTTACACGGTATGTCTGGCAATGGCTATGAAAATTATTTTCTGGATAACCTGCGCCAAACCTATGCAGCAAAAGACATTTCACTTTTTACCATAGACAGCAGAGGGCGTGGCATTATCAGCGACTTTCGCCAAAATGACGGCTGGAAACACGCTGGCAGTTGTTTTGAAGTATTTAGCGAGAGCGTCCACGATATACAAGGCGCAATAAACTATCTGAAAACGCTCGGCAAAGCTCGCTTTATTCTGCAAGGACACTCACTGGGCTGCACCAAAGTTGTAAACTTTGTGCTGACGCAAGATATTTCTGACATTGAAAAAGTTGTTTTGCTTGCCCCGACTGATATGGCTGGCTGGGCAAACACCGACCCGAAACATCAGGAGTATTTGGCAAAAGCAAAACAACTTATTGCCAAGAACAAAGGTCAAGAATTAGTGAGTGCAGAGTGCTGGTTAAATAAAACTCCAATTTCAGCGCAAACTTACCCGACTATTTGTGAGGCTGGCAGTTCGGCAGACATTTATGGCGGGCGAGAAGGCGGCGCGTTACTTGGAAAAGTAAGTTTGCCGATGCTTATTCCTTACGGAACAGCCGACATCGGCATTACCGAAATTGACGGCACAATAGACAAATGGTTGGAGCGAGTTGAGAAAATCAAGAATAACAACACACAAATTACCGTCATAGACGGTGCTTCGCACGGTTTTAGAGGTTTTGAGGACAAACTGGCGGAAGTTGTCGGAGACTTTGTCGCCTAGTGGCGACAGCGACCCGACAGAAAAGCCTTTTCCACTAAAAAAGAAAAATCAGCGGGGGAAATCTAAAAAATGCAAAGGCTTTTTCTGGCGGGGCGCAGCACGGCTTGCCGTGCTAGGCGGCGGGGCTTGGGTACTTTCGGTGGTTATCTG
>SAAS01000082.1 GCA_009929315.1 Clostridia bacterium | reverse complement strand
GCGCCTCCCCGTAAAAAATCTAAAGCCACGAGAGAAATAATCTTTCGTGGCTTTCGTCGTTTACGTTTCACGGATAATCTCTAAAGAGTTTCTCCGTAAAATGTGGATTTGAATAATCTTTTACTTAGCGGGTATCGTAATCCCTTTCACCTTGTCCGCCGTATTGGTAACAGCTTCGGTGATCTTGTCGGCTGCCTTATCAATAGCTTCGCCTGTCTTCTCAACTGCTTCGTTCAATGCTTCCTTAGTATCAGCTGCGGCTTCGTTTAAAGCGGCTTTTGTATCGGCAGCAGCCTCGCTCAAGGCGGTTTTAGTATCGGCGGCGGCCCCGCTTAAAGCGGTCTTTGTCTTGTCGGCGACTTTGTCCAGAGCAGATGTTGTGTTAGTAGCTGCTTCGCTCGAAGCGGCTCCTGTCTTTTCAATAGTCTGTTCCAGAGCCTCGCCTGCTTGCTGTTGAGCTTTCACCTGATCCTGCGAGACAGTGGTCTGCCTGATTTGATCGGGGGCTGAGCTGCTTTCTTCTTTAGAACAAGCAGATGAGAAAGCCAAAACCAGTGCGCATACAACCGACACCACAATAAGATTCATGTTTTTCATAATTGATACGTATCAATAATAGGTTACAGATAGGTCACGGATCAAACTTCCTGACCTTTCTGAAATATGGACCAGGATGTGTTGAAATTCAAATAAATTTAAAGATTTAACTGAAAGCCCGACTTTGCGTCGGGGAGAGAGGAAGCGATTTATTCCAATAATGAAACGAAAATGAAGACGAAGAGCTCAATTTGTTGATTTCACCGGCGAGGGCAGCAGCCTTCTCGCAGAAAAATCTAAAGCCACGAGAGAAATTCATCCTTCGTGGCTTTTGTAGTTTGCGTTTTACGGATGATCTCAAAAAGAGGTCCTCCGTAAAATGTGGATTTAAAAAAATCGATTACTTGGCGGGCGTCGTGGCTTCTTTCACCGCGGCGGCTGCATTGGTCACAGCTTCGGTCGTCTTTTCGGCGGCTTTGTCCACAGCGGCGGCTGCATCAGTAGCGGCTTTGTCCACGACGGCTCCGGTCGTGTCAGCTGCCTTTTGGAGCTCAGTCTTCTGGGCTTCTGTTACGGCCGGCGTACCGTTGCTGTTGCTCTCTTCTTTAGAACAAGCAGATGAGAAAGCCAAAACCAGTGCGCACGCAACCGACAACACAATAAGATTCATATTCTTCATAATCAACACGTATCAATAACAGGTCACAGATTCAAACTGCCTGACCTTTCTGAAGTATGCCCCCAGAGGCATTAAAATTCAAATAAAATTAACCATTTAATTTGAAAGCGGACTTTACGTTGGACAGAGTGGAAGCGATTTGTTCCAATAGTGAGGCGAAAATGAAGATGAAAAAGCTCAATTTATTGAAGACCCTGGCGCTGGCTGCGGCTGCCTCTCTGGCCGTGAGTGCGGAGTCAGCACAACCTGTCGATACCCTGAGTGACACCTGGGCGGCTGTGGATGCTCTGGGGCGCCCTTTGCCCCTGGAGGATAGTGCGCCGGCACCGCGCCAGGATAAATTCGTGGGCGTTTTTTATTACCTCTGGCATGGTGCCCATAATGGACCGGGGCAGCCCGGCCAGGGAGTTGTCCCACTGAAACAGGTCGATCCCAATAGCCCCTACGATAACAGCATCATTCTGCAGGATCCTCCCGGGCAGCGCAAATGGGGTCCGGCCCTGGCTTTTCACCACTGGGGCGAATCGCTCTACGGTTACTATGTGGCCGATGACGAATGGGTGATCCGCCGCAATGCGCAGCTTCTGGCCGATGCGGGAGTCGATGTCATCGTTTTTGACGTCACCAATGCGCTTCACTATCACGATATCTATATGAACCTCCTGCGGGTCTACTCCGATATCCGCAAGGC
>SAAS01000081.1 GCA_009929315.1 Clostridia bacterium | reverse complement strand
CTTCAGACTAGTCTGACACTGCTCCGGCGGGCATTTTCAGAGGGCGTTTTGCCTCTCTTATCTTTAAGGGGCATTTTTTCGTCCCTAAAAACCCCGTTCGAAAATCAAAACCGAAGGTCAAATTCGAACCCGAAACCGTTCAGAAATTCCCACAAAAAATGCCCCGCCCGATGGGCGGGACAGGAAGAGGCAAGAGCCATGTATAAATTAATAATATAAGTCCCTGAATAGCCCCGGCACTAGGTTCAATAAACGTCCCAGGAGCAAAGGCTGAACACGCCTCCCGGCGGGGGGGTTAAGTCAAGGTCAAGTAAAGGGTCAAGAGATAGGAGATGTGTAGAGATGAAATTACAGGGACGCCCCTCAGCTCCCGCTTTCGTGGCATTCCTGAATTTCAGCAGTGAATTAATTCACAAGCCGCCTCATCTCTCAGGTTCTACCGTTTGTTTCTGCCGGACCGGCAGTTCAAGTCGGTCTATTACTGCATTCAAAGTTCTCAATGCATAATCGTCAGGACGGGCCTTCCCTCTAGATCTCGCTTCTTCTGCCAAGACATAATCACAGAAGTTCAGCATTGGCGTCAGCCGTTCCGACCGCTTGTCCTTATAGGCACTCAAGATATCCCGAGTGACAATGAAGTCGACCTCAGAGTCGTCGACGCTGCCGTCAGCCCGTTTCGGGGCCCTACCAGATTTAATCAGGTCCTGCCGCCGCTGCTTCCAGTTTTGCTGAAACCAGTCTGGTGCGTCTGAGCCATCGAGCGGTATTTCATACCGTCTGTTAAGTTTCCGTTCAGCTTTCTCCAGCAGTAAGGGCGAAATTTGCTGCAATAGCGCATCGGCGTCGATAGCCGGCTCAGCGTCCATGAACATCTTTAAATTCAGCTTGAACGCCGGTTCCCGCTTATGGGAACTGCCAATTGGCAGCCGGAACGCGTGACCCTGGGCGTTTGCCCCCTTATCGGCTCCATATTGCTGGATCAGATACGAGTTGACGGCGTTCCATTCGACCGGAGTCAGTTCCTCCCGGTCTTTAAGCTTAAATTCAATATAAGCGTGATAGCAGCCGGGGCTAGTTTCAACCGTGGCGAACGGAGGAAATCCATCCTGCCTTAACCTCTCAAGCCCGTCGGCGTTAATATCATCCAGGACAAATACCGGGCGCGTCCCTAAAATTCTTAAATGCCAATCGGTCTCGCCACAGGTATTTTGTTCAAAAAGGTCCCTCCAGGCACTGATAGTCTCATTCGGCGTTGTCAATTTCGGCTCGTCCCAATACTCTTGATGGGTATAGAATGTCTTCCCCTGAGCCTGAACCCACAGCTGGTCATGGTGAGCGACCCGATTCAAGAAACAATAGAGGTCCTGAAGACCGTATCTGTCTATCTTTTCTTGAAGAAATGCCTCGTCCTCCTGTGCATTTTCTTTCATAACTTCCATGGCCAGCGCCTCCTTAATTCTTTTATCCTTCTCCGCTGCTTCAATCGCTCTTATTATCCCATCAAGCTGTGCCTTCAACTCATTTCTTTTTGACCTCAACTCCTGCTGTAATGCGGTCGTCGCCGCTTTTTCAGCAGCTGTTTGACGGTTCATTTCATCCCGATTTCTTCTTAAACCTTTCCGCTGCACTTCAAGTTCTTCAAGCTCTCTTTGGATACCCTCTTTTTTCCTCAAAATCCCCTCTAGAATCGACGTAGAGGCCCCTATCTTCTCCTGAAGGCTATCTTTATCCCCTTCGAGCCGTTTTACTTCTTCTTTTACCTTTTCCCGGGCGATAAAATGGCTTTCCATAAGGTCTTGATGTTCAGCCCCAGACAGCTTTTTCTTAATACCTCTCTTAAATCCGAGAGGCTGCAGCTGCTCTCCGAAAAAAGTCTGCAGCTTAGAGCAACCATTCCGCCCGAGCTTACTCTGAAA
>SAAS01000080.1 GCA_009929315.1 Clostridia bacterium | reverse complement strand
GAAAATCTTCCTTTTTAAAGTAAATACCCCTTACCCATGCGTCCATGAGTTCAGAAGCGATCTGCTTTTCAAAGCCAATCTGTTTTCTGTTCCGTCCAAGAAACTTTATTCCATTCCACACCGGCCGCGGGGTAACAATCGTTCCCAACCTTCTATCGACCGCGAAAGTTCCAGACTTCCGCCGATAATATGCCACATGCGAAAACGTGTGAATTCGAGGTCTCCGTCTTATGGTGTCGGATGCGCTCCGCAACCAGGAAGTGTGTCGAGTCGCCTCTGTGTTCAAAAGTCTCTTTTCTCAATGCCCTTTCTTCAAAATGGCGGTGAATTTCTCAACCTTTTTATCGATATGATTTGATACCATGGGGGCCAACGAGTAGATTCACCATAATATTCACGCCTCAACGGGTTTATTTATAATCGCGCCTTGAATTTCCTCTCCTTTAACGACATACCGCCACAGCGCCACCATCAACTGGCGGGCCATCGCTACAATTGCCGTCCGCCGAATTCTTCCCTTCTGTTCCAGGCGATCTTTCCATTTTTTCACCAGCCGGCTTTCCGGCTGCCAGCGATACCACAGCCATGCACACTCAACGGCCATCTTCCGCAGACTTTTCCGGCCGGCTTTGCTGATCCCCTGTTCCCGATTCATTGTGCCGCTGGCAAACGGACACGGTGTTAAGCCAAAGAACGCCGCAAACTGTTTGCCGTTGCCAAACCTTCGAAAATCGCCGATCTCCCATGGCAAGTGCCGCGACAATCGTTCGCCGACTCCCTTGAACTGTTGCAGTTTCATGACCGTCTCCGAGGTCCCGTCGGTGATTCCCGAGTCCTTGGCATTTTTGCCGTCGCGATCCTGGTAGTGATGAATGATCTCCTGCCATTCCCGCAATTCTTTCTCAAAGAGTTCCAATTCGGAAATCATGTTCGGCAAACGTTTCAAAAGCAATTCCGGACATTCGTTCCACTCCGGCATTTTCGACCACTTCATTATGGCTTTACGCCATTCCAGGCTGTTTCGATGAAAATTCGGCGTCGGCAGCGGCGTCCGGTCCAGCAGCGCCAGCATTTGTGCGTTGACACGATTGATCGAAGTCTTGATCCGGTCGAGTTCCCGCTCCGCATCCCGGCGCCCTTCCTCGGTCAAGGTCGGAATATAAACTTCCGGAACGTCGTCCGACGGATGGAGTCCTCCGAGAAACTTTGCATCCAGTTTATCCGTTTTGATCGTTTTGCCGCACATAATCACCTTCAGTTTGTTGATCGGAAGAATGTGAACCAATGCTCCGCTTTCCTGAAGCCTCCGCGCCGGCCAGAAGCCGTAACGCCCCGCCTCGTAGTACACATCCACGTCCTTCCCGCTCCTGATATGATCCGACACCAACTGAAACAACCGGGTTTCCTTATCCGCTTCCGGCGTGTCTTTCAACCCATAATAACTGGTTTTGCCGCTCTCCCAATCCCGGATCGCCGTCGCCCACAGCGTTCCGCCCATGTCAATCCCAAACGTTTCCTGATTTCCCGCTTGACTTTTACGATTGATCGTGTTACCTTTTCTTTGCATTTCGATGCCTCCTTTGTCGCTTTGAGGTTGCTATTCAAAGTTACTTGACAAAGGAGTTTTTTCTACCCCGATTTTACGTCACCTATACATGGTATCTTTTGTTTTTTTTATTTTGGTTGACGCCTATGGGCTTCGGCGGCCTGGTCCAGGAAGTCACGCAGATCATTCACGGAAAGCCGTCCCGGCAGACCGTTGTGATCTACGCCTTCGTAAGCATCAAAACGGTTCCC
Organism: Clostridia bacterium; assembly: GCA_009929315.1. Lineage (GTDB taxonomy): Bacteria > Bacillota > Clostridia > Oscillospirales > Oscillospiraceae > UBA2658. The sequence continues at coordinate 124 of SAAS01000080.1, read as the reverse complement.
GGCGACCGCGAACAATGCAACTTTTTGAACCCTGACGGCTTCTAATCATCATTTCGGAAGCATTGCAATAACGACTTTCCGGAGGGGGGAAAAAGATACCATGTATAGGTGACGTAAAATCGGG
>SAAS01000012.1 GCA_009929315.1 Clostridia bacterium | reverse complement strand
TAACCATGATACACTTCAAATAGTTTTTGACATAAGTCAATAACTATCTTTGTTAGGACGGTGAAAAAATGCCAAGACCCAGAAAGTGCAGACGAGTGTGCTGTATGCCCGTCAGTGAGAGCTTCGGTCCGCTTGACCGCCCGCTTTGCGAGCGCAGAACGATTGTGATGACGGTAGACGAGTTTGAAACAATCAGACTGATTGACCTTGAGGGACTGAGCCAGGAGGAGTGCGCAATCCGAATGGCGGTTGCAAGAACCACAGTACAGGCTATCTACAACAGCGCTCGGGTCAAGCTTGCCGAATGTCTTGTCAGAGGCATGAGGCTCGACATCAGCGGCGGCGACTACACTCTTTGCGAAGCGGAACCGAACAGCTGCGGCTGCGGTCATTGCCGCAAGAGAAGGTGCCAGAACGGTGACGAGGAGCAGCAGGGAGCGGACTGTCCGAACAGACAAAATTAAAACAAACGAGGTAACTTGAAAAATGAGAATTGCAGTAACTTACGAAAACGGTCAGATTTTTCAGCATTTCGGTCACACCGAGCGCTTCAAGGTTTATGACATCGCGAACGGCGCGGTGACTGTCAGCACAATAGTCAACACCAACGGCAGCGGACACGGCGCTCTGGCGGATGTTTTAAAGAAAATTGACGTTGATACTCTGATTTGCGGCGGTATCGGCGGCGGCGCAAAAACCGCGCTGAACGAGGCGAATATCAAGCTTTACGGCGGCGTTTCGGGTGACGCGGACGCGGCTGTCGAGGCTCTGCTTGCGGGCAAGCTTGTCTTCTCCCCCGAGGCAAACTGCGACCATCACGGTGAGCACCACCACGAGGGCGCCTGCGGCGAGCATGGCTGCGGCGGTCACGAACACCATTGCGGAAATCACGGCAAATAAGCATAGCGCTTAGAAGTTAAAAACAGAGCCTTGTCTGCGGACAAGGCTCTGTTTTATTTTCTGACTCTATTTTACCCTGACCCGCAGGTCAATTAGATTCACGACGTCATTCAAAACCGACTTTTCGGTTACGTTTATCATAAGCCAGCGTCCGCCGCAGGAAAACGGAGTGTGCTGATACAAAGCCTGCGTATATTCGGAATAGGACGAGAGCGTCTGCTCAAGCTCGTGGGTTTCCTTGTTGCCGATTGTGACCAGAGCAATGAAAAAGCCGTCCATCGGGTAAAGCGTGCAAAGTGATTTGCCGCCCTTTTTATATTTCACGTTCCAGCCCGGCTGCGCGGCGCATTTGCTGAAGGAAAGAGCCGGCATTATGCGATAGCGCTCCTGCAGGACAAGATTCAGTTCCTGCCAGAGCTTGCTGCCGATAAACGCCTCGATTTCCTCGAAGCTCGGCTGGGCTGCCTGTTCAAACTTTTTGCTCCATTCCATATCGCACACTCCAAAGTCAATAATTGTACGTTTTCGTCATGCTTATGCCTCAAAATTGCGTTTGCCGCCGTAAAGCCGCTCAACCGCGACTATCATTAAAACAACCATCGTAAGCAGTAAAAGCGGATACAGCTTAACGCTAACTCTCTCGACTAAAAGACCCGCAAGCGGCGGCGCCAAAGTTGCGCCAAGATAGGCGCAGGCGGTTTGGATTCCCATCATAGCCTGCGATTGCTCCCTGCCGAAATTCTCGGGTGTAGTGTGCATAAGGCTCGGGTAAATCGGAGCGCAGCCCAGCCCTATCAGGACAAAGCCGATGTAAATCGAGTAAGTCGGCAAGGGCAGCAGTAAAACAACCGTTCCGACAAGGGCGATTGCCTGTCCCAGACGGATCATGCTGCGTGAGCTTAGTTTCATTGTAATAAAACCGCTTAAAAACCTACCGCCGGTTATTCCTAGATAAAACATGGATATCCATTTCGCCGCCGCATCCGACGACAGACCCTTTGCCGCGACCATATAGGTGCTGCCCCACAGTCCCGTTGTAGATTCAAGTCCGCAGTAAAGAAGAAAAGCCAGCATTGCGGGTCTTGCGCCTTTTATCAGCGGCAGTTCCTTGAGCTTGAGGCTTTTTACTGCTTTGTGTTCTTCTCCCTTAGAAAGAGCGGTGTTTTTCCACAGGGGCAGCGAGATGAAGAGAATAGCGGTCAGCGCCGCTTGTATAAGCCCGACAGCGCGAAAGCCGCTGTTCCAGCCCAAATTTCCCGTTAAGTAATAGCCCATGATATTCGGGCCGATTGACGCGCCGACACCCCAGAAGCAGTGGAGCCAGCTCATGTGCCTTGCCTTGTAATGGAGTGCCACAAAGTTGTTAAGCGCCGTATCCACCGCGCCCGCGCCCAGCCCATAAGGGATGGTCCAAATGCAAAGAGCGATAAATGAGTGCGAGATTGAAAAACCGAAAAGCGCCAGCGCAGTCATCAGAACGCTGATGGCGGTCACTTTTCCCGTTCCGAATTTGCGGATAACTTTGACGCTGAAAAGGCTCGAAACAATCGTTCCGACCGCTATCAGAACAGAAACAATTCCCGCGTAGGAAAGCGGCACATTAAGTCCGCCATACATACTTGGCCAAGCCGATCCGAGGAGAGAATCGGGCAGTCCGAGGCTTATAAACGATATGTAAATTATGGCAAGCAGAAGCGATAACATCAGTGTTCTCCCCATAGGCACATTTGAAATCCATAAATTGCGCCGAAAATAATACAAGGAAATTGTAGCACATTATGGCAAGCGTTGCAAAACTCTTTTCAATTGAGAAAACTCTAAATGAAAAGCGCTCAAGCGAAGTCTCGCTTGAGCGCTTTTTTGTAATTTTTATTCCCACTCGACTGTCGCGGGTGGCTTCCCCGAGATGTCGTAAACCACGCGCCCCGCGCCCTTAACCTCGTTCGAGATTCTAGAGGAAATTCTCGAAAGCAGGCTGTGAGACAGCGGCGCGTATTCGGCTGTCATAAAATCGCTTGTAATAACTGCGCGAACCGCGATAACGTCGTCGTATTTGCGCTCATCCCCCGCAACGCCGACGCTGCGAACTCCGGGCAAAACCGCGAAGTACTGGCTGGGCGGCGTTTTCATCTTTCCGATTTCCTCACAGACAATGCTGTCCGCCTCGCGCAGAATCTCCAGCTTTTCAGGGGTGATTTCACCCAAAACGCGAACGGCAAGTCCCGGACCGGGGAAGGGCTGGCGATCAACCAGTTCATCGGGAAGCTTCAGCTTTCTGCCGAGCGCACGCACCTCGTCCTTAAAAAGTCCGCGCAGCGGCTCAATAAGCCCCTCAAAGCCGATATTTTCCGGCAGACCGCCCACATTGTGGTGGCTTTTAATCGTCGCGGTTGTTCCTCCGCCTGACTCTACAACGTCGGGATAAATAGTGCCCTGCGCCAAAAACGGAATGTCGCCGAGCTTCTTTGCCTGCTCCTGAAACACCTCGACAAATTCTTTTCCGATAATCTTGCGTTTCTTTTCCGAATCGGCGACGCCCTTTAGTTCGCGAAAAAAGCGCTCCGCCGCGTTTACTCTTATGAAATTGAGCGCTCTGTTTGAAAAGACCGCCTCAATCTTATCGCCCTCGTCTTTGCGCATAAGACCGTGGTCGACAAAAACGCAGGTGAGCTTACCGGGAACAGCTTTCTCGATGAGAGCCGCGCAGACGGACGAATCCACTCCGCCTGAAAGGGCAAGCAGAACTTCATTGTCCCCGACTTTTTTTCTGATTTCGGAAGCCGCCGCCTCCAGATAATCATCAATGTTATAGTCGCCCTTCGCCTTGCAGATTCCGTAAAGGAAGTTGCGGAGAAGCTCCGTTCCCCTGTCAGTATGCTTAACCTCGGGGTGAAACTGCACCGCGTAGAGTCCGCGCTCTTCGCAGATACAGGCGGCGTTTTTGCAGTGTGCGGTTGAGGCAACGCGAGTGAAGCCCTCGGGCAAGTCGCGAACCATATCACCGTGGCTCATAAGAGTCATGGCCTTTTCCGAAAGCCCCTCAAAAAGTTTGTGCCCCGTTTGGAGCTTCGTGCGGATTCTGCCGTACTCCCCGCCTCCGAGACCGGGTGCCACATTTCCGCCGAGCGTGTGGCACATCAGCTGCATACCGTAGCAAATTCCCAAAACGGGAATGCCCAGCGTAAATATTTCGGGGTCACATTTTGGGGCATCGTCGCCGTAAACGCTTTTAGGTCCGCCCGTAAGGATAAGCCCGATGGGAGCTATCTCACGAATTTCGGCCGCCGTAAGATTTCCCGGCTTTATCTCCGAATAAACCAGTAACTGCCTTACGCGGGAGGCTATAAGCTCCTTATACTGTCCGCCGAAATCAAGAACCAGAATCGTTTCGTTTTTCATAAGCTCATTCCCCGAATCAAATATAATAATATTACCCGCATTATACTACACTTTTCGGCAGAATCAAACCCTGCTTGTACCATAATTTTTGCGTCCAAAACTGCTCCGCCTTAGTCACAACTCATAAAAGTGACGCATATTTGCTCCTTCAGTCACAGAATCCGCCGATTGTTTTTTTATCACAGCAGAGATATTGTCAAAGTTGCGCCGTAAATCAGAAAATTATTGTTTAGTTTTCAGCTTGCATAAGGCAAAAGACAATGCTATTATGTATTTAATATTTTATATAAAATATTTTAAGTATTGTAAAGGAGTATCGCATGGCAACAGACTTTGAGGGCATCTACCGCTATTTCCGTCTTGCGCATTACCAAAATCTGTTTGCAACCATAAGCGAAAAGCCGGGCAGCCTAAGCGCGACTGAGGCGTTTTCAGTCGAGGTTATCTATCTTCTCGGTGAACCGACCATCGGTGAATTTGCGGATTTCATCGGCATTTCTCAGCCGAACGCCTCCTACAAAGTCAACGCCCTTGTGTCCAAGGGTTATATAACTAAGGAGTCCGGCGAAAGCGACAAGCGCGAATGCCGCCTTGCGGTCACAAAAAAATTCCGCGATTATTACGGAACACAGATGCCCGACATCTCCGGCATTACAAAGGATTTTTCGGAGGAAGAAAACGCAGTTCTTCGAAAGCTTTCGCAGCGCCTGGCAAAGGAAATTTCAAATGTCGTTCAATCGGATGAGAAAGAACAGAGCTGAAGGAGAATATTATGGATATTTTTGAAAAGTGCGAGCATAAATCAATGGCAGACGAAGCGCGCGACAAGGGCGTTTACCCTTACTTCCACGCGCTCGAGTCCCGTCAGGACATCGAAGTTATCATGGAGGGCAAGCGCAGAATTATGCTCGGTTCAAATAACTACCTGGGTCTGACCATAAACCCAAATGTAGTTGAGGCCGGCATTAAAGCAGTTGAAAAATACGGCACCGGCTGCTCAGGCTCGCGTTTTCTAAACGGCACCCTTACGATGCACCTCGAGCTTGAAGCCGAGCTTGCCGAGTTTCTCCACAAGGAGGAGGTAGTCACCTTTTCAACGGGCTTCCAGTCAAATCTCGGCATTATCAGCGCCATCGTCGGACGCACGGACTATGTTATCTGCGACAAGGAAAACCACGCAAGCATTTATGACGGCTGCAAACTGAGCTACGGAAAAATGCTCCGATATAAGCACAACGACATGGAGGAGCTTGAGCGTCTTCTTCAAAGCGTTCCCGAGACGGCAGGCATTTTGATTGTCACGGACGGCGTTTTCAGCATGGGCGGCGATATCGCAAATCTGCCCGAGATCGTCAGGCTCGCAAAGAAATACGGCGCACGCACAATGGTTGATGACGCTCACGGACTTGGAGTTGTCGGCGAGGGCGGGCGCGGAACGGCCAGCCTTTTCGGTCTTGAAAACGAGGTTGACATTTACATGGGAACCTTCTCAAAATCGCTTGCAAGTCTTGGCGGATATATGGCCTCCTCATCGAAGGTGGCGGATTTTGTGCGCCACAGCTCACGCCCGTTTATTTTCTCCGCTTCAATGACCCCGGCAAGCTGCGCCTGTGCTTTGGCCTCCCTGCGTGAGCTCAAGGCTCACCCGGAGCTTGTGACGAGGCTTGCGAGTATTTCGCAATATGTGCGCGACGGGCTGAAGAAGCGCGGTATAGCTCATCGCGAAAGCAAGACGCCGATAGTTCCCATTTTCACCTTCGAGGCCTTCCGCACACTCGGAATTGCCAAGGAGCTTTATGAGGAAGGCGTTTACGTCAATCCCGTTCTGCCCCCCGCGACTCCCACCGCCGAGTGTCTTTTACGCACGAGCTACATGGCTTCGCACACCGAGGCGATTCTTGACGAGGCAATGGACAAAATCAAGGAGGTTCTGGGGAGAAGCAAATGGGCAATGTAGTTGTTATAACGGGCGGCAGCAGCGGCATCGGTAAAAGCACCGCCTCCCTTTTCGCAGGCAAAGGCTATACTGTTTATGAGCTGAGCCGTACGGGAAAGAGCGAAAACGGCGTTATACACGTAAGCGCCGATATAACCGTTCCCGAGGACGTTCAAAGAGCTTTTAAAGATATTTTCGACAAGGAAGGGCGGCTTGACCTTCTGATTAACAACGCCGGTATGGGCATATCAGGCGCTGTTGAGTTCACAGAACTGGATAAGGCGCACAGAATTTTTGACGTTAACTTTTTCGGTACTTTCTTGTGCTGCAAAGAGGCGCTGCCCTATCTGCGGAAAAGCGCGGGCTCACGCATTATAAACCTAAGCTCGGTTGCGGCTCCGCTCTCCATTCCGTTTCAGGCTTTTTATTCCGCCACGAAAGCGGCGATAAACTCGCTTACTCTCGCGCTCTCCAACGAGGTACGCCCCTTCGGAATCCGCGTCAGCGCGGTTATGCCCGGAGATGTGCACACAGGCTTCACCGCGGCCCGTGAAAAGAACGAGGACGGCTCGGCTCTTTACGGCGAGGTAATAAAAAGAGCTGTTTCTTCGATGGAGAAGGACGAACTTAACGGTATGACGCCCGATTTTATCGCAGGGGTTATTTACCGTGTCTCGCAAAAAAGAAATCCCAAAGTGCTTTATACTGCAGGCGGGAAATACAAGCTGTTTGTATTCATCTCAAAAATATTGCCGACTAATCTCTGCAACAAACTGGTCGGGAAAATTTACAGCTGATTTAAATATTTAAAATGTGTTTCAGAGAAGGCATCCGTTTTGGGTGCCTTCTTTTGCGTACTGAGAAAGTTAAATAAAAAAAAGAAACTAATGGAAATTTAAAGTAAAATTAAAGCTTGAACTGTATATTTTCGCCAAGCAAATGAAATTTACGAATTTCATGTTTGAAAGGAAAATTGGGATGAAAAAAGTACTGACCTGCACTCTCTGCGCCGCAATTCTGACCCTCTTTCTTGCAGGCTGCGGCAATAATTCCGAAAGCGATTTAAGCAACAGCACCGTAACGGGACAGGTAACAGCCGTTGACGGAAATTCGGTTACTCTTTTACTGGGCGAACTGGCGGAAATGCCTACCGCTGAACCACCAGCTGTTGAAGGTTCAGGAGAAGTACCCACAGGCGAAGCTCCCGCAGGCGGCGGTTCCGGCGAGGCTCCGACGGGAGACGCTCCCTCAGGCGGCGATTTAGGCGAGGCTCCGACGGGAGGCGCTCCTTCAGGCGGCAGCTCCGGTGAGGCTCCATCAGGCGAAGCTCCCGCAGGCGGCGGTACAATGTCGGGCTTTACTGCAGGTGACAAAAGCGCAACGATGACGATAACCGATTCAACCGTGATTACAATCGAGAGCATGGGCGCGAGCACCGCGGGTACAATTTCGGATATTACCGTCGGCTCAATCGTTGAAGTTGTTTTCGGTGACAACAACACAGTAAGCTCGGTAACCGTAAGAAATCTTGGAAGCGGAGGCGAGGGCGCCAAAACCTAAGTTTTGAGTTATTCCCCTTGCACAAGCCGCGTTTCGGCTTGCGCTAATATACAGTTACATAATTTTGCTAATCCTCTCCCTCTTATATATTATCCCCCAAAAAGAAAGGGGCCGCCTTAGGGCGGTCCCTTTTGATATATCTTAATGCTAAATATGTATCCAGTACCTTTTTATGTCGCAGCCGTATTCCGGCGAGTGGATAACATTTTCGAGCGCTCCGCCGCAGGCTTCAATCGTTCGGGCGGAGGCCGCGTTGTCGCAGGTGCAGGTAATAAGGACCTCCCTTACCCCCTGCTCCGCTATTTTCTCCAGTGCCAATTTTAACTGAAGCTTTGCGTAACCGCGTCCCCTCTCATCGGGGCGCACGGAATAACCGATGTGCCCGCCTACCCGAAAAAGAAAATCGTTAAGACTGTGCCGCAGATTGACCATTCCCAGAACTTTTTTCCTCTCATCGTCAACCAGAAGATATTGACTTCCCTCGACAAAGCCCGAAGACGGATTGATTCTATTCCTGTCTGTGAGTGACTCCAAAAATTTCAGCCACTCATCAAAATCAAAAAACCTGTCAAGTCCGCCGCAGCCATCCATGCTACCGTTTCCCGCCGCAATCATTTCGTCCTTATATTTGAATATATCCCGCTCAAATTCTTTGCACGGTTTTATGAGAGTTATCATAATTGTCCCTTATCTCTTGTTCCTATCGGAGGTTACATGTCCGTTTCACGCCGTAAGATCAGCTTCCTGCGCGTTTATAAAGCCTGTAAGCCCACTCGGCGCAAGGAGCATCTGCTGTCCGCGCGCTCCCGCGCTTACGGAGATAATATCAAAAAGCTGCGCTGTTTCATCAATGAAGGTCGGATACTGTTTTTTCATGCCGATGGGCGAACAGCCGCCGCGCAGATAACCTGTAAGTTCAAGCAACTCCTTGACATGAATCATTTCGATTTTCTTGTTGTTTGACGCTGCCGCCGCCTTGCGCAAATCAAGCTCACAGCAAACAGGTATGCAAAAAACGGTTATCCCTGTCTTGTCCCCTCTTGCCACGAGAGTTTTGAATACCTGTTCGGGCGGCATTCCGATTTCCTTCGCGGCGTGAAGCCCCGAGAGGTCGCTCTCGTCATAGCTGTATTCCGCAGTTTTAAACGCTATCCCCGCGCCTTCCAGAAGCCGCATTGCATTAGTTTTAGTCATGGTTTTTCCCTTCGCTGTATCTTAAAGATGACCGCTTCGTTTTTCCTCAATATTTTGCTCTCGGACAGCGGCTTATCATATAGTTAAGTACAAAATCAAAATCCTCGGGCGGCACATAGATCTGGTTGTGCATGAGCGCGCCGTTTACTTTGATGGTATTCTGACGTCTTATCCCCTTAATTCTTCGAGTCGACGCAAATTCGGAGTACATGCTCTGTCTTCCCATGGAAAGCAGTCCCGCTCCCGCTGCGCCCATATTGCCCGAAAGAGCTCCCGCAAGAGTGGTTATAATACCTATCACCTGAGCTTTTTTATACTGCTTCGGCATTTGGATGTGGTTAATGCCGCTATCATCCATCTCGAAAACCGCGCAGTAGCTGCCGCCCATAATCGCGGCATATATGAGGTAACTGATGCCGACCAGCAGCATTACGCAGGGAATCGCGATTAAAAAGACCTTTCCGATGGATAAAAACCTTTCCGGCCAATAATCGGAGTCGCCAAAGCTTATGACATTTATGAAGAGCCAAATTCCCGCGAGAATACACATAAATATTTTTGTTGTCAGTATAAATAGCACGGGATTTTTAAAAAGCTTAAGCTCGTAAGTCCAGCGAAGCTTCCCGTCCGCACAGCGAACGACATTAGGTGGCAGACTGACGCTTTGAATAAACGAGGCTCCCTGCGCTGCGGCCGGGGTGGGAGCAAGCGCCGCTCCGCATTTTTTGCAGAATCTGCTCCCGTCGTCAAGCATAGTACCGCAGTATTTACAGAAAAAAGGCAAGCTAACACCCCCTTAGAATAAATGACAAATCGTTTAATTCCGACCCTAAGCTTCAAACAAATAGCAGGTCATTGAAAGTGAGCCTAAGACGCACTCGTTATTGAATACAGTCAGGCTGTCTTTTTCATCGGAAGCGCCAAGAACGTAAAGCAGCGGGTCAAAGTGTTCAGTCGTATAGAAGGCTTCCTGTGCGGATTTTCCGGCTTTCCCGTAATCAACGACATTTTGAAATTCACGGCGCTCGACATTTTCCCTGATGTAATCGTCGAACTCCTGTGCCCAGGCGTAGCCGCCGCTCATATCCCAGTTAATTCTGCCGAGGTTATGAACGACATTTCCGCTGCCCAGAATCAGAACCCCTTTTTCACGCAGAGCTTTCAGCTTCTGTCCCAACTCAAAATGATACCGTCTGTCCCCCTTCAGGTTGAGACTAATCTGGATTAGCGGAACATCAGCGCCGGGAAACATTACGCGCAAAACCGACCATGCGCCGTGGTCAATTCCCCAGCTGTTGTCAATCCGCACATTCGGTGCAAGCTCTCTTAGCATATAAGCAATTTCCGGCGCACCCGGAGCGTCGTATTTTACCTCATACAAGGCCTGCGGAAATCCGTATATGTCATGGACCGTCTTGGGGTGCTCATTGTCGCTCACACAGCTTCCGTCTGTTGTCCAATGCGCCGAAACGCAGACAATAGCCTCCGGTCTGGGGATTCTTGCGGCAATTTCCGCCCAGGTATTTGTAAATGAGTTTTTTTCAATAGCGTTCATCGGAGACCCGTGTCCGATGAAAAGCAGCGGCATTTTTGACATATAGAATCTATCCTTTCTATACCCGAACAAAAAACGCTTAAGCTGAATTACCCTGCTTTATGTCGGAAAGCGTCCTTTTGAGCCTTTCCGCATTCATTATACAGCACCCCAGGGGATAATTCAAAATAAATATCCCTGCACTTGCCCTAATTCGGATATAATGCTACAATGAAGTAAGCGTAAGCATTACTTAAAAAGGATGACAGCTATTGAAAAACCTAAAGGAAGACTTTGTTTTTGAAGTCAGAGAGAACGGCGAACTGCTGGACTGCGTGCGAAAGGAGCTTAATTCGCTCCCTGCGGGCAAGGTTAAATCCTATCTTGAACACCGCATGATTTCCGTTGACGACACGGTGACAAGCAAATTTGACTTTCCGGTTAAGCGCGGACAAATCATTAAAATCAGTCAGTCAAAAAGCAGCTCGTACGATTCTCCGCTTGAAATTATATATGAGGATTCCGACCTTCTGGCGATTAATAAGCCGGCAGGTCTTTTGTCAGTTGCCAGCGACACCGAAAAGGAAAACACCGCTATAAGACTTCTGCGTGACGCGGGAATTGAGCCGCTCTATGTGGTTCACCGCATTGACCGCGACACCTCGGGCGTTTTGCTATTTGCAAAGAGCGTGGAAATGCGCGACAAGCTTCAGGCCTCGTGGGAAGAGATTAAAAGACGCGAGTATATTGCTATTTGCGAAGGCGTTTTTGCCGAAAAGCGCGGGCGCTGTGAAAGCCTCCTGCGTGAAACCTCGACCCACCTCGTATATTCCGTGAAAAGCGGCGAGGGTCAAAGAGCCATAACCAATTATGAGGTTATAAAGGAAAACGCGCGCTATTCCTACCTGCGCGTGCTAATCGAAACAGGACGCAAAAACCAGATTCGCGTTCACATGAAGGACCTAATGCACCCCGTTGTGGGAGATAAAAAATACGGCGCCCACGGAAGTCCGCTCGGCAGGCTTGGTCTGCATGCAAGCCTTTTGGAATTCAGTCATCCGCGAACGGGGAGCACCGTGGTGATAAAAGCCCCTCCCGAAAGCCGCTTTCGTCTGCCCAAGGAAAAGGGCTGAGCCGTGTCTCGTCTTTCCGAATACTATGCTCATAAAATCGACTGTCCCGCGTTAACGAAGGACAGCCGTTTTTCTTTTCTCATAGTCGAAATTGCCTAATTATTCCGTTTGCCATGTAATCTCCCATTTCCAGCGCCTGTTTTTGAATGGCGTCAAACTCACTGATACTTGCTTCGTTCTTTCCACTAAGTATTTGCTCAGCTTCGTTTTCGGTCATTTTTAGATGATCATTTAACATGGTCTGCCATGCCTTTTTGCACCAGAAAGGATTCATTTCGCTCAAAAAAGCGGCCATATCATCGGCGTTTGCGTACCATTTTTTGCGAAGCTCGTCTGCGGCGGCGGTGTTCCCCGCCTTAGCCGCGTTTACCAGCTGCCCCGCAATTGAGAGGTGTTCCGTGAGTAGCTCTTGAAATCTTGCGGCAGCGGAAGCTCCGTAAAGCGGTTTGAGCAGCTCCGTAAAATCAGCGGGGTTTCGCAGCAGGCGCTTCGTTACATATTCCAAGTCTCCGAGATTAAACGCAGTGCTGACTATAAAAGAACGCGTCCACATCACATGCTCTACCCAAAGTCTTCGCAGGGTATTGAATAACTGCTGCTGTTTTGAAGTCAGGCTCTTGTCAAAACAGTTTGTTTTTCGCTCATACATTGTGCAGCCTCCTTAATCGTGCTGTCACATTGTATGCTCGGCATGGCGTTTTTCTGAAAATATTTTATGGCGGCGAAGAGATAAGCTTTTCTAAAAAATTTGCATTTCTTTCTCTTTTGCACATTTTTTAACGGTTTTGTCGAAAATAGTCGTCTAAATGCTTGTATTGAAATTTGGCTCCTTGTTCTGTATAATATCGTTATAAGGCAAGAAACACGACCCGCCTTTCTTCTCGCGCAAAACGAAACAGAAGGGGTGCGCTATGCGGATCTTAATCAGAAGTTTTTTGGCCGGAGTGCTTGTGAGCATGGGCGGCGTTGTCTACCTAATGAGTCCCGACAAAGTAAGCGGCAGCTTCCTTTTCTCCTTTGCCTTGTTCGCAATTGTCAACTTGAATTTGAACCTTTTCACGGGAAAAATCGGTTATCTTGTGCTTAATCTCAACTGGAAATATGTCGGAATGTTGGGGATAACACTTGTCGGCAACTTCCTCGGCACTTTATGCACGGCATTTCTTATCAGACTCACCAGAATGGACATCATGGATACCGTGACTAAGGTTACACAAATCAAATTGGACGACAGCTACCTAAGCATGTTTGTATTGGCGATTTTCTGCGGAATGCTGATGTTTCTCGGAGTTGACCTGTTTCGTTCAATTGAAAGCTATGTCGGCAAGGCGCTTTCAATAATCTTCGTGGTAATGATATTTATTGTTTCGGGCTTTGAGCACTGCATTGCCGATATGTTTTATTTCAATCTTGCCGGAAATTTAAACTTTGTTACTCTGGCTGTGCTGATTTTAGGCAATTCCGTCGGCGGAACGCTCCTGTGTTTTCTATGCGAGAAGGGCAAAGAGCAAAAGGATGTCGCCTCAGCCTGACATTATGTGCAACACACTCCCAAAGTTTATATTCTGCCAAAATAGGTACATATTCGATAGTATAGAAGAAGGGACAAAAACTCTTGTTTTTGCCCCTTCTTCTTTTAGTTTTGTCCTGAAAGCGCTTTTTCCACCCGTATTTGCGTGTTCAGCGCCTCCCGATATTTCTTTTCATGAGAGGCTCTCGCCTCATCCGTCACGCACTTTTCGGCGCTTAGCGCAAACCTTTCGCTCAGTGTTACTTCCCTATCCTTTAAAACAAGTTTGTCCGCAAGATAAAGTACCGTTTTCTCGGTAATCGGGTCGCTTTCGCCCTCGCCCAAGTCGTGGTGACAGGCTATAAGTGCCGCTACTTTTTCGTAGCCCTCCCTTGCCAACCATCTTCCCCCTCTTTCGGCGTGATTCGGCAAGGCTCGCGCAATATCGTGTAGAAGAGCCGAGGCGTAAATCAGCTTTTGATCCAGCCTAAGACCGCCCTTATCGAGTTCTCCCGCAATCCGCGCAGCCTTAGCGGCAACCGCTCGGCAATGGATAATCACGTTCTCCGGTGTATTGTATTTCTTCCAAAGGCTCTCAATTTCCTTTTCCTCCGGAAAATCAGAAGGCAAAAATCCCTTTCGTCCGACCGAAAATATTCCGTCTTCAATCATAATCTCGTTAATACATCCGTAGGGCTGCGGTATTGAATACAGCTCATTTAAATTCTTGTTCATTACTGTGCACAAAAAAAGGCGGTTAACGGAAGCATGCGCGACAACGGCGATATCACCGAAACTTTCGTTTATTATCTTTTCAATTGCCGCTTTAAAACGGGAAATACCCTCCGAAAAGCTCTCGCCAAGCTCCAGAGACAAACCCTCGGGGTCAATTCCGCGCTTTTCAAATTGCCCGGGAAATTTATTTTTAATTTCGTCAAAAGTCAAATTTTCCCACAAACCGCAGTCAAGTTCCTGCAGATCCTCTATCTGTATCGGCTCGAAGCGTCCCTCACCGAGTATTCGTGCGGTCTGCACGGAGCGCGTCAGCGTGCTGCAATAAACGGCGGTGAGAGATTTTTCCGAGAAAAACTCACCCAGAAGACGAGCCCTTTGTTCCCCCTCTTCAGAAATCGGAAGGTCAGTTCTCCCGATGCAGAGCGGAATTTCGTTTGGAAAGTCCGGTTGGCCGTGCCGTATCAAATAAATATGCCGCATAATTATTCTCCTAAAAAGTAAACAGGGCTCGGATTAAATACCCCGCTTAACTGCGAAAGATTCTCTTTGTCATACTGTTTGTGATTTTATTCGCCTTGCTCTGCGACTGTGATATCCGCAACTCGATTTCATGCCCGAATTTGCAGAGCGCAAGCTGCTGAATATTCGATTCAAGCTCTGCCGAGCAGCTTTGAAAAGCCGAGCTGTCAAACATCGTCAACTCAAGCTCAAGGCGGTTTTTCTCCGTCAAGTAAGCCATATAGTCCTCGATTTCAAAGAGGGAGAAAACAAGCTCGTCCAGCTCCCAGTGGTACAGAATTTCATTCCCGTCGAGGCAGATTCTGTTTTCCAGTCTCCCCATAACACGGCTCATGGTTTTTAAAAATGTTCCGCAGGCACATGGCGTTTTTGTAAAGGAGGCGATATCCCCCGTCCGATACCGAATGAGCGGCATAGCCTTCCTTGTCAGCGTCGTAAAAACCACTTCGCCCGATTCCCCGTCCGGCAGGCTTTGCCCCGTATTCGGGTCGATTATTTCAAAATACAAGTCCGCTTCCCGCAGGTGATAGCCGCTCAAGGCCTCGCATTCGACGCCACCCCCGTAGCCCATTTCCGTCATACCGAAATGGGTGAAAACGCGGCAGCCGAACTTTTCGGTCAGTTCCTGCGTCAGCTTTTCGGGGACATAATCGGTGCTTAAAAGCACAGATTTGATTCGGCATGTGAAAAGCTCGCCGTAAGTTCTAAACAAGCTTCGTATCTGTGTCGGAATCCCGACAAGGCAAGTGATGTTTTTCCCGATTATTTCTTCAGCCGCTTTCGCGTGGTCAATTATAACGCCGTGCACGAAGCAGGCGATGTGCGCCCTTTCAAGCGCCGTTTTGAGCAGCTGCCCTATGCTTCCGTAGGAATCGCCCGGCAAAAAAACCAGCACTCTGTCCGTTTCGTCAACAAGGCAGCTCATACCGTGGAGGAAAAAATCAACGGTTTGATTCAGATCCGATTCGGAAAAGAAAACCCGCTTTTCTTCACCTTTCGTGCCCGTGCTTCGCAGTGTCACAATTCTTGCTATCTCGCTTTTCGGAACGCATGAAAAGGCAAACGGGTTACTTTGAATATCCCGCGGCAAGGTAAAGGGAATTTTCCGTAAATCAGGAAGAGTGCGAATCTCCCGGAAATCCATGTCTTCGAGCTGCTTTGCATAAAAGCGGCTGCGGCTTTTGGCATAGTTCAAGCTGTCCTTAATTCGCGCAAGCTGATACTCCTCCAAAGCTTCTCGGACTTTCCCGTCCTTGCCGACGCGCTGCATTATCCAGTTTTCAAGCGGCGTTTTTTTCATCTGAGCTCCCGCCTTATTTACGATACAGCGCGTGACCCTGTGCATCGGTAATGTTGTAAAGGCAAAACGGAATCAGTTTGCCCTCGGGGCTGACCACATGTATGCAGCAGTCCATTACTCTTGCCAAATCAAGATTCCATACGTCCTGAAAGGCCATTGCCGAAAGGTTGAAGGTACTGCTTTTGATAATGTTGATTATTTTGTCCCACGAATCCGCCGTCGCTGTTTCGCTTTGCGCAGCCTGCCGTCGCGCCGCCCAGTTCTTCGCAACGTAAATTTTCGCCTTTTTCGAGCACTCCTCGGCCTTTTTTGAGCAGCAATCAGGCGCAGTTCGAAGCGCCGAAAGCTCTCCGTTGCCTTGCAGGAGGTAACGCCCGTGAAAGGAACAAAAAGAATTCTCACACTGGGGCGGGCGAAGGCTGTCCGCCTTTATTTTTCCCTTGGTCTGCTTTTCGATTTCATCCATAAGCTCCGGCAGAGTTATTCTGTCCTCGTCTCTCGGCGGATGCGGAACTCTTCCGAAGTAGCTGACGGGCTGAAAATGAACACCGCTGACTGCGTTGATGTGCCGAAGCGCAAATTCGATTATTTCACCGATATTTCCTATATTAACCCCGGGAACAAGCGTCGGAACAAGCACCACACCGATACCGACTTTCTCGCAGTTTTCAATGGCTTTAATTTTAAGGTCAAGGAGCTTTGCACCTCTGAGCTCATAATAAATCAAATCGTCCGTGCCGTCAAACTGGAGATAGATCGAGTCAAGTCCCGAGAGCTTCAGTTTCTCTGCAAAGCCTTCCTCCTGCGCCAGACGTATGCCGTTCGTGTTGACCTGAATGAAGCCGAAGCCAAGGTCTTTTCCGAGCTTTATGATCTGCGGCAGGTCGTCCCGCAAGGTCGGCTCGCCTCCCGAAAGCTGAATGTTACAGGCACCCGAAGCGTCCAAAACCCCTTTATAAAGGGCGCCGATTTCCTCAAGACTTGGCTCTTTTCCGCCGTTTTTCGCGTCCGCAAAGCAGAAACGGCAGTTAAGGTTGCACCTTTGCGTAATTTCAATCAGCGCTGTACAGGTATGCTGGCGGTGCTGCGGACATAGACCGCAATCGTAGGGGCAGCCGTTCTGCACTTGTGTAAGCGGCTTTTTTATATTTGCTCTTTCCTTTGTCAGCTTCCAGTTCTCCATAGGGATACTGCCCTTCCACACGGTGGTTTCAAAGTCACCGTGGGTCGGGCAAGTTTTTTTCATTATGTAACTCTGTCCCCTGACAACAATAGTCGCGTCTATTTTTTTAAAACAAGTCGGGCATAGACTTTCCGTTTTTGAAAACACTTTGCTCACTGTCAAGGTTAATCCCTGCTTCCAAATTCAAAATCGTATTCGCGCAAAATTTCCTGTACCTTTTTATAGCTCTTTTCCAAAACGTCTCCGCACTTAATACGATAGCTTTGGTTTGTCTGGTAATCGGTTATACTGCAAACGCCGATAAGCTGCCTGCACTCCGTGCTGCCAAACTCGGTCTCGAACCACTCGGTGTATTCGTCCACCATTTCGGAATATCCCTGTTTGGGGTACTCGGTATCCCTGCCTTTTCCGGCGTATAAACCAAAAATCGCGACCCCGCCCGTCAGTACGCCACAGGTTTTTTGCGCGCTGCCGGCACCGAGGCAAAGGCCGCTGACAGCCCGAATCAAATCCTCATTTTCTTTCCCCTCGGCATTGAGCGCCATTTTCATCATAATCTGGCTGCAGCAATAGCCGGCGCTCGTGAGTTTGAAAAGCTCAAACCCAAGTTCGTCCATATAACGCCCTCACTTTCTGGCAATAAGTAAAAAATATCCCGGTTTACATTGCTTTAGTTTAAAGTCAAAATCGCCTCCGTCAACGCAGTTATCGGTGCTTAAGTTCCAGAAACTGCTCATCGAGCCGTAGGAAAAGCCGATTTTTACCAGAAGTTCCTTTAAAAATTCGCTATAATCCTCCGTCAGAGCAACAGAAAAGCCGGCTCCGCGCAGCTTTTCCTCCAGTACGGGAAGCTCGTGCATTCCGCGCATACAGCTGTTCACCGCGCTCTCCCGAAGTTCGGGCAGTGCCTGCGGATTTTTTGCGTATACATCGCTAATGATAAACCACCCGTTTGGTTTTAAGACCCTGTGGGTCTGATTTATTGCCTCATCCGTACTTTCCATGAGCGAAAGGGTGCATTCGGCAAAAACGCAGTCGAATCGATTGCTTTCAAAGGGCAGTGCCTCGGCTCTTCCGAGAACCAGCTCCGCCTCGGGAAGCTCAGTTCGGGCGTCCGCCAGAAGCATTTCGGAGGGGTCTATTCCCGCAGCAGAAATACCGTGGTTTTCGCTGAGATAGCGCAAGGTTGCTCCGCGTCCGCAGCCTAAATCCAAAACCTTATCCGTTTCGGAAATGCCGCAGTATTTGAGGGCAATTTCCGTAAGCTTGAATCCGCCCGGGCGCAGGGTTTCCCCCAGCAGGTTTTGCATTGAGCTGCTCTCATAGGCGTTACAGCTTCCCAATCACTTGTCCTCCAGCCCTTTTTCGACCTCGAGCATTTTTCCGAGCGCCAAATCCTCGCCGATAAAAACGGCGCCGCATTCGGGGCATTTCATCAGTTCCACCTCGAAATTTCCTCCGAGATAACTGACTTTAACCTTGTTTAGCGCAAGCTCCTTTTTGCATTTGTCGCAAATCCAGGGCAGACTCTGTTCCACTTTCTCTTTCATGCAACTATTCCTTTACGAGCTCCATTCTATGACTGTAAACGGATACCACCCGATTTTTCCCCTCTTCCTCGGCATAGCGCACCCAGTAGGTAACGCTTCCGATTCGCAGGCTTGCAAGATAGGTTCCGTCCGCAGGGTTAAAAAACTTCTCCCCTGTTTCCTGCGCGTGGGAGATTACTTTTTCAAGCTCCTCCAAAAGTATATACCGCTCGTCCATTATCCGCCATATTTCATCGGAAATAATAAGGTCAGTTCTGTGTCTCATTTCGCTTTGCGGCATTTCGTTCCATAGCTCCTTAAGAAGTTTCTTTTTGAGATTCGCTCGGTTTTCGTGCCGTTCGGACAGGTTAGGCATTTTTCTGTGCGATAGAGCCTCCAAGTCCTCACCGAAAATCAGGTCAAGAATGTGGTAGGTGCTCTTTCCGCCCTCCACAAAGAGGTCCTTGCACATTGCGCAATAAACCAGCAAATCGTCGTTGCTTTCGTTTATGCGGTCCACAACAAAATCAGCCGCCTGTTCCCTGTTCGCGTAGTAAACAAGACCGCCGTAACCGCAGCACTTAGTGTTTTCCTTATTATACCTCAGCTCGCTTATTTTGTAACCCAGTTTCTGCGTAATGCTTCTTAAGCTGACTTGAACAGCCTCGTTGTGTCTTGTAGTGCAGGCGTCGTGAACGCCGAGCACCTTTCCCTCGCCGCTTATAGCTTTCTCAGGCAAGCCGTACCTGTCGAACATTTCCCACAGAGATACGAAGGGAATCTCCGGCATATACCTTTCAAAAACAGCGCAGCAGCTGGAGCAGGCCAGAATAAAGGTCGGTCTGCCCGTTTCGTTCCAAACCTGCATAAAGCGTTCGCTGCTCAGTTCCATCAAATCACTTCGCCCCGCCCAGTCCGCAGGCGCGCCGCAGCAGCCGAGCATCAGCCCCACGCCCTCTTTGATTTCGGAAACAAGGTATTTGTAGGACTTTTCGACATATTCGGGATAGGAGGCGGAGAGCTGACAGCCGGGATAAAACAGGAAGTCCATTTTTTCTGTGCCTGGGGCGTCGCCCTTAAATATCGACTGCGCGTACTTTGAGAAGGAAAGTCGGGGATAGGTAAAAAGCTCTCTCTCCCTTTTCTCACGCAGTTCCTCGGGGATGGGCGGCGGCGACTTAACCATGTAAAACAGGCTGCTGTTTGAAAACTCCATATCACGGAGCGCGAAGTCATGGGCGGAAACGGGCATTTTGCCTTTTTCCACCATGCCCTGCCGTGTCTGGCGAATGACTTCCTCCATGTCAATCGAAATCGGGCACTTCTCGGTGCAAAGTCCGCACATTGCGCAGGAATTTATCATCTTGTTTGCATAGCGTGTGCCCATGATGACATTGTCGTTTATCTGGATTTGCCGCGCGTAGCTCTTTGGCACGACGGCGAACTTCCGAAGGTGGGGACAGACTTTTTCGCACTCGGCGCATCTGCATTTGAGGCACCGCGCCGCCTCATTCATCGCTTGTTCTTCGGTATAAAGCTCCTGAGTTTTTTTAACTCTCGGGCTCGGTTCAAGCCCCTCAAGATTATAATTAAGCGGAGTTATAAACGCGCCCTCCCGCTCTCGCGAGGCGGTGAGCGAAATCTTCTTTACAAAGCGTTCAATAGAAAGAGCCGCCCTTTTTCCCGAACTGACGGCATAGATTACAGAATTGTTGTCATAAACAAGCCCTCCGCCCGCAAATATGGGAAGTTTCGCAGCTTGAAAGGTTTCAGGGTGGATTTCGAGCTTTTGCTCCCACTCCCCCGTTGCGAGAAAAACGGCGTCGAACTCCGCTATAAGTCTATTTAATTCGTCACCGTCAACCCTTTGGTTAAGGCGAACGCAAATACCCAAAGTATAAAGTGTCTTGAGCTCTTCTTCGATGGCTTCCTTAGTGAGCCGCGCGCCCTCAAAGCTCCAAAATGAGCCTCCGAGCCTGTCGGCGGCTTCAAAAACCGTTACCTCGAAGCCCTTCCTGTCAAGCTCATAGGCCGCCGTAAGTCCGCTGATTCCGCCGCCTACAACGGCGACTCTTCCGCCTGTTTTCGGCACGGGGAGACCTTTTTTCGGCGGCGTCTTGCCGTAATTCACCGCTGCCCGCTCAAGCTCGGATACAGCGATTGCCTCGTCGAGCTTGTTTCTTACACAGGCACTTTCGCAGGGATGGTCGCAGATCATTCCGATGATTCCTGCAAAGGGCATCCGTTTTTCAAGGAGCTTATACGCCTTTTTGAAGTCGCCCTTTTCCATTTCGCCCATAAAAGATACAACATCCACGTGTATGGGGCACCACGCCGTGGATGCTGCCGGTTCATCATGCAAACAATTCTCGCACGATTCTATAAGGTTTTTTTCCATCCTTGCCTCCCGGTGGGCAAAACCGGCTTAAGCCGGTTTTGCCCACATTCTTAGGAAATATTACTTTTTCAGTTCTTCCAAACGTGCCAGAATCTTTTCCGGACGCGCGGGCAGTTGAGTTATACGCACCTTGCAGGCATTATAGATTGCGTTAATAATTGCCGCGTGCGGCGCCGAAAGCGGCATTTCGCCGGCTCCGGCCATGCCGAAGGGACCGTAGGGCCGCATGGTTTCCTGATGAATGATGTCCATTGCATCGGGCACATCCTTAATCTGAGGGATTCCGCAGCCTGTCAATGTTGTGTGCTTCTGTAAGTCCTCAAAGTCCTCGGAAAGTGCAAGTCCGATACCCTGCGTAAGACCGCCCAGCAGCTGACCCTCAAGGACTGTTTTGTTCATGACAGGTCCGCAGTCCGAAACGATAGTGAGCTTTTCAACGGCAACTTTGCCCGACTTCGTATCAACCGCAACCTCTGCGAGCAGAACACCGTACATATAGACGGGGAAGGGATTTCCCTGTCCCGTTTCCACACTGCAGGCGGTGCAGGGAGCGGACCAGCTTCCGCTGTACTTAGTCGGCAGCTTTTCAGCAGTCATCTCCGCGTAGGTCTTATAGCTGCCATCCGGCTTTTTGAGCGCGGCGATAAGGTTTTCGCAGGCTACTCTGATGGCGTTTCCTGTCATAACATTGGAACGGCTGCCGCCCGCGGGCCCGCTGTTCGGGGTTTTTTCGGTGTCGTTCATAACAAGCCTTATCTGTTCCGGCTTAATTCCGAGAGGTTTGAGAGCCTCATGGGCAATCGTCATCGTGCCCATATCGGCGCCCTGTCCGTGATCCTCCCATGAGTCGCCGACTGTTACACCCTTTTCCGTCAGCTCAACCCAGGCTTCGGAGGAGTCCGCGCCGTCGAGTCCGCAGCCGTACTCAAGAAGCGTAATGCCCGCGCCGTATTTTACATCCCCGCCCTCGGCATTTTTGGCCTTGGCGTTTTCAAGAGCTTTCTTATAAATCGGGCGGAGCTTGTCGAGTGCCTGCGGGAAGGCGATTACATCGGGGGCGCAGCCGTTCGGCGTTGTACTGCCTTCTCGGTAAACATTTATATAACGGAATTCGAGCGGATCCATTCCGACTTTTTCGGCGAGCTCGTCAATCAGAACCTCGGAGGAAAAGAGGCTTTGCGGTGCGCCGTAGCCTCTGAAGGCGGAGCCCCATGCGTGGTTCGTGGCAACGGTTCTGCCCGTGCCTCTGATATTCGGAATGTTATAGCCCGCGCCGATGAACTGCTGTCCGCGGGTAGTGAGCAGGTCGCCGAATTCGCAGTAAGGTCCGTGGTCTACTGTCCAGTCGGACTCCATGGCTACAAGCTTTCCGTCCCTGTCAGCGCCCATTTTGAGATTGATAAAGAACGGCGAGCGCTTGCCGGTATAGGTGATCTGCTGGAACATGTTAAATTCAAGGAAAACGGGCTTCTTAGTGACCAGAGCGGCAACACCCAGCAGGCCCTCCATTGTCGGACTAAACTTGTAGCCGAAGGTGCCGCCCGCTCCGTTCTGAACAAGAACGAGCTTATCCATCGCAACGCCGATGCCCTCCGCCACCATCAAAGCGTGGAGCTGAAGGCCGATGCTCTTTGAATGAATAATGAGCTTTCCGTCCTCGTCGAGATACGCGAAGCCGACATCCGGCTCAAGGGGAAGGTGCGGCTGCCTTTGAACATAGAAGCTGTCCTCCGCGACATACGGAAGCTTTCCGAGCAGCGGCTCAACCTCTTCGCCCTTAACGACATGGTTTTCAAAATATACATTCGGGGTTCCGGGGTGAATCTCAATGGCGTCTTCATCCATTGCGGCGGGAGCACTCATATAAGCGGGCAGCTCCTCGATTTCTACCTTGACTTTTTTTGCCGCTTCCTCCGCTATTGCAGGCGAATAGGCCAGAACCATCGCTATCGCGTCGCCGAACTGGAAGATTTTTTTGTCGTTGAGAATGGGTCTTTCTTTTCCGCTGCCCTTATTCTGCGGGAAGGCCAAACCGTTGATTCTGTTTGTTCCCGGAACATCTTTGTAAGTGATGACCTTGTAAACACCCATAGTTTTTTCTGCCTCGTAGGTGTCTATGGATAGAATATTTGCATGAGAGACCTGCGCCTGAACGAGCTTGATATGGAGAGTGTCCTCCGGCAGCTTAAGCCCCAAATCCGCGCCGAACTCCCAGGTACCCGTGACCTTGGCGATTGCCGAGGGGCGGGGTAGGCTTGACCCGAGCATGCTCACACCGTCCTTGAGCTTCGGCCACAGCTCTTCTTTTGTCACTTCGCCTCTCATGAGCCTTGCCGCGTCCATTACGGCATCGACAAGCGGCTTGTACCCCGTGCATCTGCAGACGTTTCTGTTTTTCTGGAACCAATCTCTGACTTCGGCTCTCGTGGGATTGACATTCTGGTCAAGCAGCGCCTTTGCCGATACGATGAAGCCGGGCGTGCAGAAGCCGCATTGCGCCGCTCCGTGTATCATCCAAGCCAGCTGCAGCGGATGCAGGCATTCTCTTGTGCCCACGCCCTCGATTGTGATAATCTGTGCGTCATCGGGAACTTTTTTCATTTTTATTATGCAGGATCTTACAGCCTTACCGTCCAGGATTACCGTGCAGGCGCCGCATTCACCTTTTCCGCAGCCGACCTTTGTGCCTGTAAGAAGCAGCTGTTTTCTGAGAACCTCCGCCAAAGTTGCCTCGGGCGGCGCTACCACGCGAGTTTCCGCGCCGTTTAAGAACAATGTTTTTTTAAGCATTTGATTACTCCTTTACTTTTCTGATTGGTTTACCCGTCATGAACAAAGCCTACTTATTTTTTTTTGTAAACAAAACAAATGATATTTTTGCGGATAGTGTTACTAAATATCCACCCGCTTCGCATTTTTCCTGAATTTATATAACCCCTATATAGAGTTTTAGCGCAACGGCGGCTGTCAAAATAAAAAATCCGGATTTCTACTCATCGTGGGTTTTCGTAATATTAACAGCTCTATCGCGCTAGTTTTTATCTATTTTTACCGTATTTATGTAATTATGTACAATTTATTAACAAATTGCAAACCTTTATATCCATATTATCACTAAATTGAGGTCCATAGTCAAGAGTAATCGGCTATTAATAGCCTTTCTAAGAAATATTCTCGTAAACTCATAAATTCGCCGATACGAGCTTGGACAATTTTGCCCGACTGTTTTTTTAATATAATTCGGCTCATTATTCCCCAGCTCACAACGGAATGTAAGTGGAAATAATTTCTTCCTTGTGATAGAATATATAAAACTTCACTCAAGAAGCTATGGAACGCTCCCACAGGCGTAAGTGTCTCCGCTTTTCTTAATAGGTCTTTGTATCAGTTAATCCCAACAATTTCGGAGGGTTTCTTATGGACAGCTTGAAAATAACGGCGCTAATAGAGAACAAAGCGCACGGAGCTTTAAAGAAAGAACATGGACTTTCGGTATTCTGCGAATACGGCGGAAAAAAATATCTGCTTGATACCGGAGCGTCCGATAATTATTCCAAAAACGCAGAGGCTCTGGGTATTGACTTGTCTTCCGTGGACCTCAGTATTTTGTCGCACGGTCATTATGACCACTCGAGCGGATACAGATCTTTTTTCTTGGTAAACGACAGCGCTATGCTTTTTTTGCGTGCCGAAGCTCGTGAACGCTGCTATCTGAAAATCGGTCCGTTCAGGCATTATGTCGGCATACCGAAGGATATTCTCAGAAAATACGGCAGCCGCTTTGTTTACATTTCCGGGAACACGAAGCTCGCCGACGGCGTTTGGCTTATAGGTCACAGCACGCCTAATCTTTCCGAAAGGGGCAGGCGCGCTCATCTGTACCGAAAGACCGCCGAGGGGCTTGTACCCGATGATTTTGCCCATGAGCAGAGCCTCGTCTTTGAAACCTCCTCGGGTCTCGTCATTGTCAACAGTTGCTGTCACGGAGGAGCCGACAACATCGTTTCCGAAATAAAAGAAACTTTCCCCGGAGTTGAGATTGCGGCAATAATCGGCGGCTTTCATCTGATGGGAACCCGCGGCACCTCCACACTCGGAGTTGACCCCCATGAGGTCGAAGCGCTGGGTAAAAGACTGCTTGAGCTGGGTGTTAAGCATACTTACACCTGCCATTGCACGGGAAATCCCGCAAACGAAATTCTGAGCCGCGTAATGGGCGAAAAGGTTTCGTATTTCGCAACAGGCACGGTTATAGAGCTTTAAGGAGAAAAATATATGCCTTTTTCAAACGAATCAATCAATTTTCTTTTCGAGAACCGAGTTATGGACAGCAAGGTCTGGTTTGCCGAGCACCGCGAGGATTACGACCGCCTTGTTATCGAGCCTCTGCGTGAGCTCGTCACCGCTCTGACACCGACCATGCTTTCAATTGACCCGCTTTTTATATGTGAACCTAAGGTCGACCGCTCCATTTCAAGGATATACCGCGACACGCGTTTCTCGCACGATAAGTCCATCTTCCGCGATGTAATGTGGTGTGTCTTTATACGCGACAAGAAGCTTTATAACGGCTTGCCCGGTTTCTGGTTCGAGTTCTCACCAAAGGGTTTTCGCTACGGCTGCGGTTACTATCAGGCAAGCGGCGATGTCATGGAGGCAATGCGCGCCATGATTCTTTCGGACGAAAAAACCTATAAAGCGGTGCTGAAAGCATATAAAAAACAGTCGGTCTTTCATCTCGGAGACTCGAAGTACAAACGCAGCCGCTATCCCGAACAGTCGGAGGAAAAGCGCGAATGGCTCGACCTTAAAAGCATCGACTTTCTGGCGGAGAGCGATGATTTTGACCTTCTGTTTTCCGAAAAGCTTGCGGAGAAGCTCGCCTCAGATTTTAAGCTGCTTATCCCTATGTATGATTTCATGATGGCAGCCGAAGCCCGAGTATTCAAACAATGAAACACAACTGCAAGAAAGACGGCGCATCATGTAAAATGCGCCGCTTTTTCTATGATTGCAAAACCGTGACAAATTTAACCGAGTATAAATCGCACATAATATGCGAGCGGGAATTTACGTCCAGAAGCACGAAGTAGTTTATTCCGACCTCGATGAGCACTCCTGTTTTATCGACATATTGATTTGTGCCTATAACAAATTCAGCCCTGACATTTTTTCCGATGTTGCTTGCCAAATAATAAGGTATGTAACCCTTTTCTGTGGACGGAGGCGGTCCCTGCTGTGTTTCGGGCACTATAATGGCGCTCTGCGCCGGAATCGCCGCCGAAGCCGCCCTTGATACCTGGCGGGATCCTACCGGGTCGAGCACTTTGTTCCCCGTCCAATTAACGCTGCTGCTCATAGATGAAAACTCCTCCTGACTTTAAGTTTGCGCGTAAGCCGCCGTGGGGTTATAGAAGCAATGCTGATTTATTCTCGTAAACCAGTAACCCGTTTCATTGTATGGAAAAAAGTTCGGACACTGAGGCATAAACGGATTCATGTACCAAAGCGGCTCGGAGGTCACGCCCGAATAGACTCCGCCGTTCATCGCCCAATCAGCCACCTGATAATGTATGTCTTCCGGAGTTGAGGTCCATACGTTCTGCAAGTTGGGAACTCCCCCGATAACCGTCTTGTAGCACGAAAACTGGCACATCTGCATGATGACATTTCTTAAGTCGCCCCTGCCGGTTCTTTGATATTCTCCGTAAGTCACCCGCACACGATTCATGCAAACCGTGGCGACCGCCCTCATTCCCGCTATTCCCTCGCCTCCGGCTTCACACTTAATCAGTCTCGCAAACAGCTCCCTTGTGTCCACCGCCCTCACCTCTGTCTTATACTACTCAATATTTCGATTTTTGTTACATAAATGCACACGAAAAAGCGGCTCAAATGCCGAACGCACCTGAGCCGCTTTAACCAAAGCCATATTCACAGCAGAGTTGAATAAAACATCATATATAGAACATCATCGCGTTTTCCTGTTTGTGCTTTTCCGTGGCGGAAACCAAATCGTCAAGCGTGACCTTTGAGAGAGCGTCTTTGACCGACTTATCCAGCCTTTCGAAAACGGTCTGGCGCATTGCCGCTTCGATATCGGGCGACTTTTCGGTGACAGTTTCCTCCGCACCTTCGAAAAGTGAGCTTTCCACCGCCGATAAAATCTCATAAACCGTTATATGCTCCGGCGCTCTGGAGAGCTGATAACCGCCCTGTGCCCCCTTCACCGAAATAACAAGGCCACCGCGCTTTAACAGCGAAAACACCTGCTCCAGATATATTTTTGATATTCCGAGCTTTTCCGAAATACTCAAAACCGTAATAAATTCCCCGTTATTGTGCTGCTGCGACATGCTGATAACGGCGGCCAGCGCATAACGTCCCTTAGTGGAAATTCTCATATTGTCTTGCCTTTCATACATTATTAGTATGTATTATATAATAATTTCAATCAAATCGTTTGTCAATAGTATATAATTCATATATATTAAATATTTAATAGAAGTCTATTGACAAAAGAAGCTTTGCGCGTTATTATCATACTATACTTATAGGTTTTATATGTTCTATTCGATTATGGAGGTAATGTATTATGTCGAAAATCAATAAAAGTCTTACCGAGCTTATCGGAAAAACACCCCTTTTGGAGCTTACCAACTACGAAAAGAAGCACGGACTTAAGGCTTCCGTCATCGGAAAGCTCGAGTATTTCAATCCGGCCGGCAGCGTTAAGGACAGAATCGCAAAGGCCATGATTGACGACGCGGAGGCAAAGGGACTGCTGGGACCCGATTCCGTCATCATTGAGCCGACAAGCGGCAACACGGGAATCGGTCTTGCCTCTGTCGCGGCGGCACGCGGTTACAGGATAATTCTTACCATGCCCGAAACCATGAGCGTTGAGCGCAGAACTCTCTTAAAAGCATACGGTGCCGAGCTTGTTCTTACCGAGGGCGCGAAAGGTATGCCGGGCGCAATTGAAAAATCCAAAGAGCTCGCCGCCGAGATTCCAAATTCATTCATCCCCGGGCAGTTTACAAACCCCGCGAATCCCGCTGTTCACAAGGTGACCACAGGTCCCGAAATATGGGACGACACGGACGGAAAAGTTGACTTCTTTGTGTCAGGTATCGGCACGGGCGGCACGATATCCGGCACAGGCGAATACCTTAAATCAAAAAACCCGAAAATTAAGATAATCGCGGTTGAGCCCGACTCTTCTCCTGTGCTTTCCGAAGGAAAAGCGGGACCTCACAAGATTCAGGGCATCGGCGCCGGCTTTGTTCCCGACACCCTCAACACCAAGATTTACGATGAAATTATCCGCGTAAAGAATGAAGACGCCTTTGAAGTCGGGCGCGAGCTCTCAAAAACCGACGGACTGCTGATCGGCATTTCCTCCGGTGCAGCCGTTTGGGCGGCAACCGAGCTTGCCAAGCGCCCCGAAAACGCGGACAAAGTGATTGTTGTTATTCTGCCCGATACAGGCGAGCGCTATCTTTCAACTCCGCTTTTTTCTGAGTAGTTCCCTACTCCGTTTCATATCCTTCTGTGTGTTTCCTCCGCAGCAAATGACCTCTCTCCAAAGCAAAACAAGGAACTGTCTGTACGGAGACGGTTTCTTGTTTTTTTGGCTTATACGGAAGGAAACACGCCCCCCGCAGTGTATAATATTTCTTGACAGAACGACTAAGCAATCATATTATTCTTATATGATTTTTCAGCCATGTATTTTGAATAATAACCATTCCATCGGAAGGAACCTCACATGTTAAACGAATTTTCAAGAACGGAGCTTTTACTGGGCAAGGCGGCAATGGAGAAGCTCGGCTCCTCAAGAGTAGCCGTTTTCGGTTTGGGGGGCGTTGGCTCCTTTGCCGCGGAAGCGTTGGTGCGAAGCGGCATAGGCGCAATTGACCTCGTTGACGACGACAAAATATGCCTCACCAACATAAACAGGCAGCTTTTGGCAACCCATAAGACCATCGGACAGAAGAAAGTCGAAGCGATGAGAAATCGCGTTCTCGAAATAAACCCCGAGTGCAAGGTCAATGTCCACGAGTGCTTTTTCGGCAAGGATAACGCCGAGCGCTTCACCTTCGCAGATTACGACTATGTAGTTGACGCCATTGATACCGTAACCGCCAAGCTTTTGCTGGTGGAACGGGCTAAAGCGGCAAATGTCCCGATAATAAGCTGCATGGGGGCGGGCAACAAGCTCGACCCGACAAGGTTCGAGGTTTCCGATATTTCAAAAACAAGTATGTGCCCCCTTGCCAGAATCATGCGCAAGGAGCTTCGCCGCAGGGGAATAAAGACGCTCAAAGTCGTTTATTCCAAGGAGGATATTACGGAGCCGACGGAGTCGGAGGAGCTGAGCAGCAAAGATAATTGCGAATGCCAGCCAGGATCCGGGAGAAATTGCAGTTCAAGACGTCAGATACCCGGCAGCATTTCCTTTGTGCCACCCGTCGCGGGTTATATTCTCGCCTCCGAAGTTATTAAGGATTTGATAAAAGAAAGCGGCTCCGAGAGCACTTAGCTACCGTCTTTTCATAAAATTATGAGAGCTTTTTGGGGGACTGTATAGTATTTCCTACAAAATTTGTAGCAATTGAAGTTTTATCCCAATTCCGCTTGACAAAGCGTCCTCGGGTATGCTATATACATACTAATCCGATATGAATTATAACATACAGGAGTTGACGCCATGAACCTAAAATTCTTCGAGCTGCTCCGCAGCAATTTCCGTTTTGGACGAATGCGGTTTCCGAATAAAATACGCGGCAACCACAATCAAAAAACAATGAAACGGAGATTAAAGCTATGAGTAAAAACTATAAATTCGAGACCCTGCAGGTTCATGTCGGCCAGGAAAACCCCGACCCTGCAACCGACGCCAGAGCTGTGCCGATTTACCAAACCACTTCTTACGTATTTGAGAACTCCGCTCAGGCGGCAGGGCGCTTCGGCCTTACAGAGGGCGGCAACATTTATTCCCGCATTATGAACCCCACATCTGATGTCTTTGAAAAGCGCATTGCGGCTCTCGAGGGCGGCATTGCGGCTCTCGCTACCGCCAGCGGTGCGGCAGCCATCACCTATGCCATACAGAATATTACAAGAGCAGGCGACCATATTGTTTCCGCCAATACCCTTTACGGCGGCACCTACAACCTGTTCGCACACACCTTCAAGGACTTCGGCATCGACGTAAGCTTTGTTGACCCCGATATAGAGGGGAGCTTCGCCGCCGCGATAAAACCCAACACCAATGCAATTTTTATTGAATCGCTGGGCAACCCCAATTCGAGCATTATCGACATTAAAGCAATTGCCGACCTTGCCCATAAAAACGGTATTCCGCTCGTAGTCGACAACACCTTCGCAACGCCCTATCTGCTGCGTCCGATTGAATACGGTGCGGACATAGTTGTGCACTCCGCCACGAAGTTCATCGGTGGTCACGGCACCTCCATCGGCGGCGTTATCGTCGACGCGGGCAAGTTTGACTGGGCGGCCTCCGGCAAGTTCCCCGGACTTTCCGAGCCCAATCCAAGCTATCACGGGGTTCGTCTTACCGAGGCCGCGGGCGCTGCCGCCTATATTACAAAGGCACGAGTTACTCTGCTTCGCGACACGGGCGCAACCCTGAGCCCGTTTAACTCTTTCCTTTTCCTACAGGGGCTTGAAACGCTTTCTCTTCGCGTTGAGCGCCATATTTATAACACCATGAAGGTTATCGATTTTCTCAAAACCCATCCGCAGGTTATCAGGGTGAACCACCCCTCCCTGCCAGACAGCCCCTATAACAAGCTCTACAAGAAGTATTTCCCCAAAGGCGGCGGCTCGATTTTCACCTTCGAGATTCGCGGCGGTGCGGACACCGCAAGAGCGTTCATCGACAAACTGGAGCTTTTCTCGCAGCTTGCGAACGTGGCGGACGTAAAGTCCCTTGCGATTCACCCCGCGAGCACCACCCATTCGCAGATGGACGAAGGGGAGCTGCTCGAGTCCGGCATTAAACCCAACACCATCCGACTATCCATAGGCACCGAGCATATCGACGACATCATTGCCGATTTGGCTCAGGCCTTTTGAGCGCGTAATTTGTATAGGCTTCGGGGCGGGCGAAAAACGTCCGCCCCGATTATTTGGGAGTAATCATTATGGCAATAAAAGTTATGGTTGCCATGAGCGGCGGAGTTGACAGCTCCGTCGCCGCAGCGCTTTTGAAGGATGAGGGCTTTGAGGTAATCGGCGCGACTCTCAAGCTGTTTTCAAACGAGGAAATTGGTCTTGAGCACCAAGCGAGAACCTGCTGCAGTCTAGAGGACGTTGAGGACGCGCGCGCCGTGGCTATGAGGCTCGGCTTTGTCCACCATGTTTTCAACTTCGGAGAACTTTTCAGGCAGCAGGTAATAAATCGCTTTGCCGCGTCCTACGCGAACGGGGAAACTCCGAATCCCTGCATTGACTGCAATCGCTTCATAAAGTTTGATAAGCTTTTGGAACGCGCTTTGGTACTGGACATGGACTATATCGCCACAGGGCATTATGCTCGCGTTGAATTTAGCGAGGAGCGCGGCAGATACCTTCTTAAAAAAGCCGCCGACCCGTCAAAGGACCAGAGCTACGTCCTTTACGCGCTGACGCAGGAGCAATTAAAGCACACGCTTTTCCCACTTGGCAATCTTAAAAAAAGCGAGGTGCGAGCGATTGCCGAATCTCGCGGGTTGGTTAATGCCAAAAAGCCAGACAGTCAGGATATATGTTTTGTGAAGGACGGCGATTACTGCTCTTTTCTTGAAAACACGATGAAGGTTTCCTCTCCTCACGGCAATTTCGTTGACAGTAAGGGCAATGTTCTCGGTGAGCACGAGGGGCTTATTCATTACACAATCGGACAGCGCAAGGGGCTTAAGCTCAGCTTTGAAAAGCCAAAATACGTTATTCGCAAGGACCTTGGAAGCAATACCGTAGTGCTCGGCGATGAGAGCGAGCTTTATAGTGAGGGAATGCTTGTAAAGGATGTAAACCTCATTTCCGTCGAAGAACTGTCGGCTCCGATGAAGGCTTCCGTGAAAACGCGGTACAGTCAAAAGGAAGCTCCGGCAGTTCTCATTCCTCTTGAAGACGGTTCGCTTTTGGTTCGCTTTTTTGAACCGCAGCGCGCCGTAACATCGGGACAGGCCGCCGTTTTCTACGACGACGACACCGTAATCGGCGGCGGAACAATTGTTCACACGCCGTCTCAGCGAGAAGATTTGTTGTAATTTTCTGAGTTTTGTATTAGAATAGCAAGGCTTAGAAAGCGCCTAACAGCCAGAGATAAAATCAGCAAATTATTTTTAAATCTCGGACGAGATTTACAGGGAGAAGACCTTATGGGCCGACAGCTCGAAAAATACGAAGAGGTTGAAAGAAGCCTCCACAAAAGCTACCGCAAGCGGATATGGAACCCTTTTATCGAGGGCATTAAACGCTATGAGATGGTCAAGGAAAATGACAAAATCGCGGTGTGCATTTCGGGCGGCAAGGACTCGATGCTCCTTGCAAAGCTAATGCAGGAGCTTCACCGTCACGGAGATGTACCCTTTGAGCTTGTTTTTCTTGTAATGGACCCCGGTTACAGCGAAGCTAACCGTCAGCGTATTATTGACAACGCGGCGCTTCTCAATATTCCGATTACGATATTCGAGTCGGATATTTTTGAGGTTGTCGCGGGGGCTGACAAATCACCCTGCTACCTGTGCGCCAGAATGCGCAGGGGCTTTCTGTACTCCAAGGCGCAGGAGCTTGGCTGCAACAAAATCGCTCTCGGTCACCACTTCAGCGACGTTATCGAAACTACCCTTATGGGAATGCTTTACGGCGCGCAGATTCAGACCATGATGCCGAAGCTGCACAGCACGAATTTCCCCGGAATGGAGCTAATCCGCCCGATGTACTGCGTACACGAGGAGAACATAATCGCCTGGGCTCAGTATAACGGTCTTGAGTTTATCCGCTGCGCCTGCCGCTTCACGGAAAGCTGCGCCAAGAGCGACGACGGCGTTGGCGAATCTAAACGCCAGGAGATGAAATTACTGCTAAAAACCCTGCGCCGCGATAATCCCAATGTTGAAAAAAGCATTTTCAGCAGTATCCAGTGCGTGAATTTGAACACTTTGATAGGCTATAAGAAAGACGGCGTTGAGCATTCTTTTTTAGATGACTACGACGAGCCGCACGATAATTCCGATTTAATTTAATCAGTTTTTGTCAGAGAAAATCGAAGAACCGCTCCGGTGACGGCAGAGTGCCATCGGAGCGGTTCTATCTTTTGCAGAGAATATATCAACAGGCAAAGCCTGCCGACAGCATTATTCCTCGGGAACCTTGATTTCCTTGATGTAGAAATCTCTTCCGCTTAGGATTGCGAAGCTTTTACTGTGACATTTTGGACAGCTGCCTTCGCTTTTGAGCACATTGAAAACCGTGCTGCAGTCGTTGCACATTCCATTTCCGGGCATAATCTCAATTTCAAGTTTGGTATTCTCCATGAAGGTACCGTCAATCGCGGCAGGAAAGCACTCCTCGATGAATCTCGGTACAACCGGCGAAAGCTCGCCGATTTGCAGAACGATTGAGTCCACCTTGCTTATCCCCTGCTCGGCGGCAAGGTCTTTGACCACTTTGACTATTTCCATAACGATTCCAAGCTCATGCATAGATTATAACCGCCTTATCTTCGTTTTGCAACGAATTTAATCTTTTTTTGCGAATGAATCCTTAACTTTTCGAACTGCAATTTTCCCCTCGCGCTTAAGCATTGTTTTGAGAACGACAGGCTTAATCTTCTCGAAGGAAAGGCCCTCTCCGTCATAGACTCTTTCGAGGTGTATCGCGTCAAATTTGCACTTTGTCGTACACTGACCGCAGCCGACACACATATACTCGTCCACTATCGCGGCGCCGCAGCCGAGGCAGCGCTCGGTTTCCTTTTTCATCTGCTCCTCGGTGAAGGTCACGCGGCTGTCCTTAAAGGACTTTGAGCTTTCGGGGTTGTGACCCGGGGTCTGGCGCGGGGTGTTGTCGTAGCCGCTGATTACAAGATTGCTTTTATCAAGTGAAACATACTCTCTGCGATCTCTGCCGTAAAGCAGATTCTGACCGGGCTGTACAAAACGGTGGAGGGATATAGCCGCCTGCTTGCCGGCCGCAATCGCGTCAATAGCGAATTTCGGGCCCGAGAAAGCGTCGCCGCCTACAAAAACGTCGTTCTGGGCGGTCTGATAGGTGAAGCCGTCGGCTACCGCGGTATTTCCGCGTCCCAACTCGACCTTGCTGCCCTCGAGGAGCTTACCCCAAACGATGGACTGTCCCACGGAGAGAAGGACAAAGTCCGCAGGCACGGTGATGACATCGTTTTCGTCGTATTTCGGCGAGAACTTGCCGTTATCAAAAACAGAAACGCACTTTTTAAACTCAACGCCCGTTACCTTGCCGTTTTCGACGACTATGCGCTTGGGTCCCCATCCGTTGTTAATGGCAATATTCTCCGCGTTTGCCTCTTCGATTTCCTCGGGCAGCGCGGGCATTTCGGCGGCTGACTCAAGGCAGTACATATTAACGCCTGAAGCCTCCGAGCGAACGGCTGTGCGCGCAACATCGATTGCGACATTGCCGCCGCCGATTACGACGACGTTTCCGCTCAGCTTTTCGGGATTCCCGAGGCTGACATTGCGCAGGAAATCAACGCCCGTGATAACACCGGAAGCGTCCTCTCCTTCAATGCCGAGCTTACGTCCGGACTGAGCACCGATTGCGAGATAGAAGCCCTTGTAGCCCTTTTCGCGCAGCTCGTCGAGCGTGACATCCGTGCCGACTTCAACACCGAGCTTAAACTCAACGCCCATTTCGCGGAGGATTTCGATTTCGGCTTCGATAACGTCCTTTTCAAGGCGGAAGGAGGGTATTCCGAGGGTCAGCATACCGCCGAGCTTCTCGTGCTTTTCAAATACGGTGACGGAATAACCTTCAAGCGCAAGATAGTAGGCGCAGCTCAGTCCCGCAGGACCCGCTCCGACAACCGCGATTTTTTTATCGCTGTAATCGTGGCGCTTTTTGGGCACGAAGCGAACATCGGCTCTAAGCTCCTGATCCGCGATGAACTTCTTGATTTCGTCGATTGCTATCGGCTGGTCAATCTCGCCGCGGGTGCACTCGGACTCGCAGGCGTGGGGGCAGATACGTCCGCAGACCGCGGGGAACGGGTTTTCCTTCTTAATAAGGTCAAG
Organism: Clostridia bacterium; assembly: GCA_009929315.1. Lineage (GTDB taxonomy): Bacteria > Bacillota > Clostridia > Oscillospirales > Oscillospiraceae > UBA2658. The sequence continues at coordinate 8,938 of SAAS01000012.1, read as the reverse complement.
GGCCTCGGCATATTTGCCCTGAGCGGCAAGTCTGATGTAGCCCTGAACCGCGATATGTGCCGGGCAGGTGGACTTGCAGGGCGAGGTACCTGTCTCAACGACATTCTTGCGGTTGATGCGGTAATCCTTGTTCCACTTATCCTCTGTCCATTTATAATCACGCGGAGTGACCTTGGTATCAATATTGGTTACGACCTTGCTCTTAGAGCAGAGCTTCTGTCCGAGCTGGATGGCGTTCATTGGGCAGTTTTCGGCGCACTGTCCGCAGGCAACGCAGTTTTCCTTGTCAACCTTCGCTACATAGTTTGAACGGGACATGTCGTTATTTTTAAACATCGTGCTGGTACGCAGTGCGTAGCAGCCACAGCCGCAGCAGTTGCATATAGCGTGAGTCTTGCCGCTGCCGTCGGTGTTCGGAATCTGATGCATGAGACCGTTTTCTTCCGCGCGTCTGATTATCTCGTCCGCTTCCTGACGGGTAATCTCACGGCCGCGGCCCGTGCGGATATAGTATTCGGCGGCATGGTCGAGCTGAATGCACATGTCCTCTTTAAGATGTCCGCAGCCCTCGCCCAAAATCTCTCTTGAGGTACGGCAGGAACAATTGGATACGGAGTATTTGTGCGCATCGTCAAGGTACTTTGAAATTTCCTCATAAGAACAGGCGCGTGAATTGCCGTCAATCGCCTTTTCAATGGGGATGACGCGCATCAGTCCGACGCCGACGGGGAAAGCTCCCGAGGACTTCGGTCCGCGGATTCTGCCGTAAGCCTCAAACGCCTCGGCTATCTGGGGAAACTTGTAGGGGTTTGTGGGATGGTTGGTCATCATTTCCATAATGCCGGGAATCCAAGAGTCATACCAGAAAACGTCCACACCGTCGATGTTGTTAACGAAGCATACTCCTGCGTCCGCAAGCTCATAAAGGCAGCGCTTTGCGGTTTCAAGATCCTTGCCGGAAGCCTTTGAAATTTCCTCTGCGCTTTTACGAACGCGGAAATCCATTCCCATGGCAACCTCGGCCATTTCGTCCGTTACTACCGGCTCCAAGATCATATACTCCGGGTCTGTCCAAGTATAGGACGCTGTCATGCCCGATTTCTGACCGTTCTTTTTGTTACCGACTTTGTTGGCAAACATCAGAACTTTTTCTTTGTGTTCCATTTTTGTTCAATCTCTCCTTATGAAGCATTCATTTTTATGCGGGCAAGAGTTCCCATTACTGAGAATTTCCCGCTTTGCTTACGTTAAAATATAAACTATTGAGCGCCCACCAGTCTGGACGGTATAGCCGCCCTGCCACTGGTTGCGCCAATTTTCCTGCTTATAGAATAGCATGCCCCTTCGGGGGTGTCAATAATTCTCGCATTTCGCCTAATTTTTTCAGCATTATCACTTGCATCGTCCTTTGTATTTATGGTATAATATACAGGTGGTATGTGGTTGAACCACATTTAGGAGGTAATTTTGTTATGGAATTTTCAAAGCTGAGCGCCCCCACTCTCAAGGAGCTGTTTATAGAACAACTGGAAAACATGATTTTATCGGGAAAACTTGCCATCGGAGAGAAGCTGCCCTCTGAAAGGGAGCTTGCCGAGTCGATGCATATAAGCCGCAGTGTCGTTAACGCGGGTATGTCGGAAATTGCGGACAAGGGCTTTTTGGAAATTGTCCCCCGAAGCGGCACCTATGTTGCCGATTATCGCAAAAAAGGAAAGCTCGACACTCTGGTTTCAATCATGAAATTTAACGGCGGAACCCTGCCCGACTCGGACATTCTTTCTATCCTGCAGATTCGCAAGGTGCTGACGGCGTTGGCTCTGGAGCTTGCCATCCCCAAGATTACGGATGACGAAGTTAAGCAGCTTTTCAAATGCTCGGCGCAGCTCGATAAAACCACCGACAGTGTTAAGGCTGCCGAAATAGTCTTCGAGTTTGACCACCTTCTGTGCGGTTTCTCGGGCAACACCCTGCTGCCGCTCATTTTCTATTCTTTCAAAGCCCCCAACACGACGCTTTTCGAGAGATTTTTCAGGCTTCACGGCTTTGAAACAATGCGCAGGAGAACTGACGCGCTCTGCGTTGCTATCAGGGCAAGAGATTTGGATGCCGCAAAGGAAACCTTATCCCACTCGATTGACGAAACAATTTCCGGCAACACAACAATTTACAGGTAAAACATACCACTCATATTTTGCGAATAACAAGAGGGACTGTGCAAACCGACGATTTGCGCAGTCCCTCTTTAACTGATTAGTTTTACTTCTTTGTCGAGCTTTCGGCAAAATCCATGAGGTATTTTCCGTAGTCAGACATTTTTATCTTCTCTGCAACGGACAGGAGTTTTTCGCGATCAATAAGACCGTTTTTATAGGCGACCTCCTCAAGGCAGCCGATTTGAAGACCCGTTTCGTTTCTGTAATCCCGAATCGCACAGGCGGCGTCCAGAAGGCTGCTGGAATTTCCTGTGTCAAACCATGTGACTTCCTTATCCAGCGTTACAACGTGCAGGTCGTCCATTTCCAAGTAGGCATTGTTCACCGAGGTAATTTCAAGCTCCCCTCTTGCGGAGGGCTCAACCGTTTTCGCTATATCGATGACCCTGTTGTCGTAGAAATAAAGGCCGGGAATAATGTAATTTGATTTGGGGTTTGTCGGCTTTTCCTCAATGCTGATTACCTTTCCGCATTTGTCGAACTCGACCACTCCGAAAGGACTCGGGTCTTCCATGTAGCAGCCGAAAACCGTAGCCCCGAACTTGCTGTTTTTAGCGGTGAGGAGCTTCTCATTGAGGTTGCTCCCGAAAAAGATATTGTCGCCAAGAGCAAGGCAGACGCGCTCGCTGCCGATGAAATCCGCTCCCAGAATAAAGGCATCCGCGATGCCCCGTCTTTCAAACTGCTTAATATAGCTTATTTTCGCTCCGAAGCTCTCCCCGTTACCCAGAAGGTGCTCGAACTGTGCCTGCTCATCGTCCGGCGGGACGATGATGAGAATTTCCGTTATACCCATTTCGAGCAGGAGGGATAGCGGATAATAAATCATCGGTTTGTCATAGACCGGAAGCAGCGGCTTGCACACCGAGTGCGTTATCGGATAAAGACGGGTTCCCTTACCCGCCGCAAGAATAATACCCTTCATTTTTTTGACCTCCGATTATAAAACTCATTACTTTGAACGGAAGCATTTAAGGCTCCGCTCTTATTTCCCTGCGTTCATGGACAGATAGGCATTTATAAACCCGTCAAGGTCACCGTCCATAACAGCGTTAATATTGCCGTTTTCATAGTTTGTACGGTGGTCCTTCGCGAGGGTATACGGCATGAAAACATAAGAGCGGATTTGGCTGCCCCACTCAATTTTCATCTGCACGCCCTTGATGTCATCAATCTTTTCAAGGTGCTGGCGTTCCTTAATTTCGGCAAGGCGTGAACGCAGCATACTCATTGCATATTCGCGGTTCTGGTGCTGGCTGCGCTCAGTCTGGCAGGAAACAACAACTCCCGACGGAATATGCGTGATTCGTATTGCGCTCTCCGTCTTGTTGACATGCTGTCCGCCTGCGCCCGAGCTGCGGTAGGTGTCCACCTTCAGGTCCTCCGAGCGGATTTCCATATCCGTATCCTCGGTTAAGGCGGGCATGACCTCGATAGCGGCAAAGCTTGTGTGGCGGCGCCCCGAACCGTCGAAGGGAGAAATTCGGACTAAACGGTGTATACCGTTTTCGCTTTTCAGATAACCGTAGGCATTTTCGCCTTCGATTGAAATGGTCGCGCTCTTAATGCCCGCTTCCTCGCCGTCGAGATAGTCCATGGTTTTGCAGGTGAAGCCGTGGCGCTCCGCCCAGCGCTGGTACATGCGGAAAAGCATTAAGGTCCAGTCCTGTGCCTCGGTTCCGCCCGCTCCGGCGTGGAAGGACAAAATAGCTCCGAAGGAATCGTATTCGCCCGAAAGCAAAGTTGCAAGACGGGTGTCCTGCAGTTTCTTTTCAAAGGCATTGTAGCCTGCCACGAGCTCGTCCAGCATCGACTCGTCATTTTCTTCAATAGCCATCTCACATATTGTGTAAAGGTCGTCGAAGGCATCCTGCATTTTTTTGTAGCCCTCGCGCTTGCTGCGAAGCTGCTTGGTTCTTTTAAGCACTTTCTGAGAGTTTTCAAGATCCTCCCAAAAGCCCGGCTTCTCGCTCTGAGCCGTCAGTTCATCCAGCTCACGCTCCGCCTCGTCAAGTTTCAGCGCCGCGCCCAAATCCTCAAGCGTGGGTTTTATGTTGTTAAGTTTTACTTTGTATTCTTCAAATTCAAGCATATTAAGCGTTCATTCTCCTTGCAGTATATCGTATGTAGTATATACAAAAACCGGCTTGTTGTAAATATCTTTCGGCATAATCAACACATTAAGAGCCGTCAGGAAAAAAACCGTCAAATATATGTAAAAAGTTATAGTTAGCACTTTTATTTGGAATTCAAATTTGCTATAATGACCTTGACAAGCTGCGGGCGCTGCCGCGCCCCTGAAATAATTAGTCATACCGCCGCGACTTGACTGTATGATGTAAAGACAGAGAGGACGAAATAAATGATTTCACATGGCAAAGAAATCAAGGTTTTTGCCGGAAACTCAAACCTGGCGCTTGCAGAGGGAATTTGCAAAAAACTCAACATTGAACTCGGAAAATCGGTAGCAACGGCATTTTCGGACGGCGAAATATCCATATCCATCAATGAACCGGTACGCGGAGCCGATGTTTTTATTGTTCAATCCACCTGCAGTCCGGTCAACAACAATCTGATGGAAATGCTCATAATGACAGACGCGATGCGCAGAGCCTCAGCGGGACGTATTACCGCAGTTATCCCCTATTTCGGCTACGGACGTCAGGACAGAAAAGCGAAAAGCCGCGACCCCATTTCCGCAAAGCTGGTTGCAAACCTCATAACCGAAGCCGGTGCGGACAGGGTCCTGACAATGGATCTTCACGCTTCTCAGATTCAGGGTTTTTTCGATATTCCCGTTGACAATCTTTTGGGCAGTCCTCTTTTCGCAAACTACTTCAACAACAAATTCGGCGCAAACAACCCCGATTGCATAGTCGTTTCCCCCGATGTCGGCAGCGTTGCCAGAGCAAGAAAGTTCTCTCACAAGCTCGGCACAAATCTCGCCATTGTCGATAAGCGCAGAGAAAAGGCAAACAGTTCCGAGGTCATGAATATAATCGGCGAGGTTGAGGGCAAAACCGTCATCATGCTCGACGATATGGTTGACACCGCGGGCAGTCTCTGCGGCGCGGCAAAGGCCTTGGTTGAACTCGGCGGAGCAAAGGAAATTTATGCCTGTGCCACCCACGGCGTTCTCTCCGGCCCCGCTATTGACCGCATCAGCGAAAGCCCCATTCAGGAGCTTGTACTTCTTGACACGATACCTTACACCTCCAAGCAAAAGTGCTCAAAGATTAAATATCTTTCCGTCGATTCCCTTTTTGCTGAGGCGATTGCCCGCATTTATGAGGAAGTTTCCATCTCCTCACTTTTCGATTGATTATCCCGATACCCGTTTTTTCGGTTGACCGATAATCACTCAAATTGCGGTGCCCCAGCGGGGAACTGATACATACGATTTATATTCGGGCAGGCGCCGAAAGGATTTATGCTGTTATGTTTTTAAAAAACGCGTCCGGCGGCGCGCAATGGATGCTTGTTTTTCTCGGCAATCCCGGACCAAAATACAGCGGTACTCGGCACAACGTCGGTTTTTTCGCGGCAGACAAGCTGGAAAAGTTGGAGAATATAAAGATAAACAAGCTGCGTTTCAATGCGCTTACCGCCATTTTTTCCGTAAATAACGAAAAAGTTCTGGTTTTAAAGCCCCAAACCTATATGAATCTATCCGGTAACGCCGTGGCTCCCGCCGCGGCTTACTACAAAATCCCCGCTGAGCGTGTCATTGTGGTTTGCGACGATGTTTCTCTTCCTGTCGGAAAAATCCGCATTCGCGATAAAGGCTCAAGCGGCGGGCATAACGGTCTTAAAAGCATAATCTCCGCCTTGGGAACCGAAGCTTTCCCCCGAATCAAAATCGGCGTTGGCGCTCCTGCCTCAAACGAAACCGAGGAGGACATGGTCAATTGGGTTTTGGGTACTTTCAGTGGCAAAGACGCACCCATCATAGCGGAAATGTGTGAAAAGGCCGCGAAGTCTGTTTCCGTAATTATCGGCCAAGGCACGGAAAGGGCAATGAATATGTTTAACTGACAGCGGGAGAATACTCCCGCTGTTTTTTAAAGTATTGAACTTTTACAAAATCGAGCCGCTCTTCTTGCTCATTTAAGCGCTTTACCGAGTTTTACAAATTTTTTGCTTGCAGGGGTGTGAACACACTATGACCAAAGCGCGAAACAGCGACTTTTCGGAAGACTTTTCAGGCGGTATAAGCACGCACGCCGGCGACTATCTCGGCGCGCACAAGACGCAGGACGGCGCAATGTTCCGCGTCTGGGCGCCGAACGCTTTGGGCGTTTCGCTTGTCGGTGATTTTAATGACTGGTCTGCGGATAAAAGCCCAATGAAGAATATCGGCGCGGGTCTGTGGGAAATCGAAGTATCGGGCTTTAATGAGCTTGACAGCTATAAATTTGCCGTAAAGGCGAAGGACGGACAAATCCTTTGGAAGACCGACCCCTACGGGACATTTTCGGAGCTTCGTCCGGCGACGGCGTCCCGGCTCTGTACTCTTGAAGGCTATCGCTGGGGTGACGAAAAATGGCTTGAGCGCCGCCGTGAGCACAAGGTCTATAATAATCCCCTCAATATTTACGAGCTCCATCTCGGCTCGTGGAGGCGCAGTGAAAACGGCGAGTTTCTCAGCTACCGAGAGCTCTCCAAGGAGCTTATCCCCTATGTTAAGCGTCTGGGCTTCACGCACATAGAGCTTATGCCGCTCACGGAATTTCCCTACGATGGTTCGTGGGGCTATCAGTGCACGGGCTACTTTGCCGCCACCTCCAGATTCGGCGCACCGCATGACCTCATGTTTTTCATCGACGCCTGTCACAAGGCGGGTATAGGCGTAATAATGGACTGGGTTCCCGCGCATTTTCCGAAGGACGCGCATGGGCTGGTGGAATTTGACGGCAGCAGACTTTATGAGGACTCCGACCCGCTTATGGCGGAGCACCCGAGCTGGGGAACACGCATTTTTGATTATGCCAAGGGTGAGGTAAGAAGTTTTTTAATCTCCTCGGCTCTCTTCTGGCTCGAAAAATACCACATTGACGGTCTTCGCGTGGACGCGGTTGCCTCCATGCTTTATCTTGATTACGACAGGAAAAAGGGCAAGTGGAAAAAGAATAAATACGGGGGAAGAGAAAATCTTCACGCCGTTGAATTTTTAAGAAGACTCAACGAAACCTGTTTTTTCTTTGACGACAGCGTGCTTATGATTGCGGAGGAAAGCACCGCCTGGCCGCTTGTTACGGCTCCGACCGATGCGGGCGGGCTCGGTTTTAACCTCAAGTGGAATATGGGCTGGATGAACGACAGTCTGCATTACCTTAAAACCGACCCGTATTTTCGGGCAGGCTCGCACCACGATTTGACTTTTTCGCTGATGTACGCTTTTTCCGAGAACTTTGTACTTCCGCTTTCTCACGACGAGGTGGTTCACCTCAAGGGTTCGCTTTTCGGAAAGGCTCCGGGAACGGACGAACAAAAATTCGCCACCGTCCGAGCTTTTTGGGCCTTTATGCTCGCCCACCCCGGGAAAAAACTGCTTTTCATGGGCGCCGAGCTTGGTCAGCGAAGCGAATGGGATTTTGCCTCACAGCTTCCTTGGGAGCTCTTGGACAAGCTTGAAAACGCAGCCCTGCACTCCTATTTTATTGAAAGCAACAAGTTCTACAAAGCTCAAAAGCCCCTTTGGGACTTAGATTTCGACGGTCAGGGCTTTAACTGGATATGCGCCGACGAGAGTATGAAGAATATTATCGGCTTTATTCGGCGTGACCGTTCCGGCAGGGAAATCGTATTTGTTTGCAATTTCTCAGGTGTTACCGCCAAAAACTTTCGTCTGGGCGTAACGGGAGGGGGCAGCTACAAGGTACTGCTTTCAACCGACGATAAGAGCTACGGCGGACTCGGTCAGCTGTGTACAGGAAAGGTCTTTTCTTCAGGATCGATTCCACAGCATGGCTTAAAACACTCAATCGAAATGGATATCCCCCCACTTACCGGAATATTCTTGCATAAATCACGCATTAATACCCCACATTAAATTGTTTGTTATTTTGCTCTGCGAGAAAATATAGTATAGTACTAATAGAAATCGGAGGCTCGGCGCATGAAAAAAGAGTGCATTGCAATGCTCCTGGCAGGCGGACAAGGCTCAAGGCTCCGTGCTTTGACGAGTGCCGCCGCAAAACCCATCGTGCCCTTCGGCGGAAAGTACCGAATAATCGATTTTCCTCTAAGCAACTGCGCAAATTCCGGTATTGACGTTGTCGGTGTGCTCACACAATACCGCCCCCTGCAGCTTAACAGCTACATCGGCAGCGGCCAGCCCTGGGATCTCGACTCCCAGCGCGGCGGAGTGTTTATTCTCCCGCCCTACCAGAGCGATGGGGACAGCGGCAAGTGGTTTTCGGGAACCGCCAACGCGATTTATCAGAATATCGGCTTCGTTGATATGTGGGAGCCGGAATATGTTGTGATTTTAAGCGGCGACCATATTTATAAAATGGACTATGCAGATATGCTCGAGCAGCACAAGCAAAACTGCGCGGACTGCACCATAGCCGTTATTCGCGTGCCGATAGATGAGGCTTCGCGCTTCGGTATTATGGACACGGACGAAAAGGGCTTTGTCTATAAATTCACCGAAAAGCCCAAGCACCCAGAAAGCGACCTGGCTTCAATGGGTATATATATTTTTACATGGAAAAAGC
>SAAS01000079.1 GCA_009929315.1 Clostridia bacterium | reverse complement strand
TTTGATGATAAAGGCGTTTTAAAACTCTGTTATTCGAAGTTAAACGGCTGCGCCCGACCTGAAGATATTATTCTGGTCCGCGGCCCGGAAGGTGTGTTACAGGAAAAAGAAGGGGCATCATGGGGAAAGAACGCTGTTTACAAACGTCCGAACGGTGCATTAAAGAAAAAGGAGTTAAAGGCAGTTTCGACCGCAAAGACAGAAGAAGTTCCGGTTGATACCGTTCCGTCAGAATTAAACGAAAAGAACGACCTCGCGAACAACAGGTTCGCTGTGACTCCGTACCTCCGGATGAACGTAGACGATATTTTCTTTCACAGTGAGGTTCTGTAAGATGACGCGTAAACCCTATTCCGGGAAAGTCGCGGCCGTTCCCTTTAATTTCGTGCATTCGATGGGGCGGATCTGGGCGACGCAGAGAGCCAGAATAAAGGATTTCAGGCCTGCGCCGTGGCGGGTGAGAGAGAACCTTTTTTCCCTCTTCGAGCCGGTTTCCCTCTCCCCATGGGATCTTCAAAATTATTTAACAGTTCTGCATGTTTTGCAGAATAAGAAGGATTATCCTATCATTAAAGACGAATACAGCGACGATAAGTACAGGATGACTTTAAAGATGAGGGACCTGTATGATCTTTTGTCAATTCCAGGGAGCGGCAGCGGCCGGAATGACCTGAAGGATTCTATTATTTATCATGTGGAAACAGTCTTCCGGGTTCGTCGACCGAAGGAAGATATTATTTATTTAGGGCTCGGACTTCACGCTGGGACGTTAAAGTTCACCGGGACCGGCAGAAAGGGCCTGACATGTGAGTTTCATCCGGATAAGAGCCTTATTGACGATGGGCAATTAACGGAAAACGTGAGTCGGATCCTTTCTTACAGGTACGGGATGAGCAAGCTCATTGACTTTCTTGTCATAGGAAAGATGGATGCCGGAGTTAGTCTGACTGAGAGGGGATGGCTTGCTGCTCTCTCCCGGGGAGAGAGGCTGAATAATTTTAAAACCAGCTTTTATCCGGCACTTGAGGAACTGTCTAATGTCTCTTTCGACGTTACACGGAATGAAGAGGGGAAAATCAGGGTTAAATATCGGAATAAAGAGAAACTACCCCCTTCACAGTCATTTTAGGGGTTAAACTACCCCCTTAATAGTCTTTGAGGGGTCATAAAGCCAGTCTGTGACTGTTTAAAATTTCACGGTAGATCATTGTAGAGTAAAAAGAGGGGGCTTACGCCCCCCCTCTTTTTTATTAACCAGAAACCACCAAAACCATCTCCCACAAAAAAAATGTCCCGCCCCAGGGGGGCGGGAAAGGAAGGAACGGGGCGTCTTAATTTCGGCTTTGCCCTTGAATTAGGAGTGAATTAATTCACAAACCCCCTCATCTCTGAGGTTCTTCTCCTCCCTTCTGACGTACAGGCAATTGAAGTCGGGTTATCACTGCGTTTAAAGTTCTTATAGAGTAATCCTCCGAATGGGCTTTACCTCTCAGTTCAGCCTCATAGGTGAGCATATAATGACAGAAGTTCAGCGTTGGTATCAGGCGTTCCGACCGCTTATCCTTGTATGCGTTCAATATATCCCGAGTGACAATAAAGTCGACTTCGGAATCGTCAACGCTGCCGTCGGTCCGTTTCGGGGCTCGCCCAGATTTTATCAGGTCCTCCCGGTGCTGTTTCCATTTCGTCTGAAACCAATCGGGAGCGTCGGAACCGTCGACCTCGATCTCATATCTCTTGTTCAGCTTCCGTTCGGCTTTCTCGAGCAGTAAAGGCGAAAGTTGCCGCAACAGTGCATCGGCGCTGATCGCCGGTTCTGCATCCTCGAACACATTCAAAACCAGTTCAAACGCCTCTTCTCGCTTGTGGGAGCTCCCAATTGGAAGTCGAAATGCGTGTCTTAGGGCATTAGCCCCTTTATCCGCGCCGTACTGCTGAATTAAGTAAGAATTCATGGCGTTCCATTCA
>SAAS01000078.1 GCA_009929315.1 Clostridia bacterium | reverse complement strand
TGCGCCATGGTCATGCCGCTGTTGACAACAAAAAAAGGCTGATTCTCGAAAGATGTGTTACATTCGTCGGCACGACCTACGCTCAATAGTTCGTGCCATGTTTCACACCCCAACAGAGGAGAAATCAGCCATGATTGAACGTACCACCCTTTCCTTCATTGGTCAAGAAATCTACTGCGGATTTGATGTCCACAAGAATTTGTGGTCGGTGTGCGTCCGGCACTGCGGACGTGAACTTGCCTGTTATTCCATGCCGGCAAACGCAAGGGAGGTCGGCAGAAAGCTGCGAAAAGATTATCCCGACGCGAGTATTCACAGCGTTTATGAAGCCGGTTTCAGTGGTTTTGAGGCCCATCGCATCCTGGTCGATGAGTTTGGCATCCACAACATCGTCGTCAATCCGGCCGATGTCCCAACCAACGGCAAGGAACGCGTGCACAAGAGCGACCGCATTGATTGCCGGAAACTGGCCAAATCCCTGGAAGCCGGCCTGCTGGAGCCCATTTATGTGCCAAGCCGTGAACACCTGCTGCTTCGCAACCTCCTGCGCCGGGAGACTCAGACATCCGGCGCGATAGTCAGGACCATCAACCAGCTCAAGTCCCACTGGTATTTCAACGGCGAGCCGATACCCCACAGGGCCGGTAAAACCGTCCTGGGTGCCCGCCGGGAACAAGCGCACGCGCGCGGCGATTACGTCGCGGTCAACCTGATTGACCAGTGGCACTGCCTCACCGAGTCGCGCCAGCGGATTGTGAAATGCGAACATGAAACCCTCGCGAAGTTGAGTCTCACAAAAGAAATCAAGCACGTAGCGAGCGCCCCTGGCATTGGCATGCGCAGCGCCATTGTCCTTTTGTCCGAACTTTGGGACATGCATCGTTTCCCCGACAAGAATCATCTGGCCTCCTATGTCGGCCTCGCCCCTCACCTGGTGGGCAGCGGCGACAAGGAGGAAACGGTGAGCGGCGGCAACCGGAAGCAAAAACAGCTGCACTACATTCTGATCCAGGCAGCCTGGAGGGCGTCAAGAAGCGATCCTCAAATGATAAGCCTCTACGGAAGATTGCGGCTACGGCACCTTGCCTCTCAGAGGATAGCCTGCATCATCGCGAAAAAAATCCTGTTCATCATCAGGGCGCTGCTGCTTGAGGATCGCGATTACCAGGCTATTTTCCCCACTAGGGAAATCACTTGCAAGCAAACCAAGGCCACCCGGAACGAAACCCCACCTGAGAATGGACGCTGACAGCGGCGGGTCTTCCGGGAACCAACCTGATCCGATTACCGCCCAGACAATCCCCAACCAAGGAGGCGAACGCCACAACGATAGCGAGTGGCCGCGCGATTGCTGTTCGTCGCGAGAGACGTTTTGCGGCAAGTCGTTTGCATAACCCCTGGAAGAAAGTTCCACGAACCCAGTTTGCGATTGCCGCTTTCCAAGGAATGAATGGCAAAATGCGCGAGACAGTCACCGTTCTGAAAACCACGGCGAACGCGCCGGCGACCAGTACATGCACGCCATGCCCCGCCGCCGGCCGGAAAACGAGGAGAATACCCTCATCGCCGAAAGGCCGCAGGCTCAAGCACCCTTGAGGAAAACACGGCCCTACAATCAGAAAACAAAAGACTGTCCAACAAGGCGCGAATAACAGTGTGCGCTAATTGCAGCGGATACGGTCGCCGCGAAAGCTCCCTATCAAAAAAAGAAACAATCCCATGTTTCCCCAACAACGTCTTCAATAAGGCGTCAGGTTTTTTTTGTCTTTTTTTTTGCTCTCAAAAAGGCAAAAACAAAAACATGGGATTAGACCTAATTCCTACCTGAAAAGCACTTTTTCAGCCGAAAAACAGTCCAATCTCGGGCGGCAATTTCCAACAGAAGCATGTGAAAAATGCATTTTTCGGCAATTGGCGTCGCTTGACTTTTACATAACGGGGTTATGCATGGTGCGGCCCTCCGGGCCGAACTTGGCC
>SAAS01000077.1 GCA_009929315.1 Clostridia bacterium | reverse complement strand
CGTCTCCCCGGCCTACGATCCGGACGGCAACCTGACCGGATGCACCCTGCCGGACGGCGTCTGGCGCTTCTTCTGGGACGCCGAGAACCGGCTCGCCGCGGCCGAGCGCCTCACCTTCGACGCTGCGGGGTTCCGGATCCGCGTGCGCAACGTGTACGACCACAGGTCGCGCCGCGTCGCGAAGCAGCTCCAGCGGCGGTATTACCGCGAGGACGGCGGCATGCTGCCGGACGAAATCCGCTGGGGGTTCCCCGCCGTCTCCGCCCGCCACATCTACGACGGCTGGAACATCGCGGCGGAGACCGCGGTCGACGCCGTGGCGGGCACGACCAATGCCGCCTTCTACACGTGGGGTCCCGACCTGTCCGGCACGCTGCAGGGCGCGGGCGGCGTCGACGGGCTGCTGGCGGAAACGAAAACCACCGCATCTACAACGAACACTTACTACGCTCTTGGCGACGCTAACGGAAACGTTACGGAGTACCTCTCCGCCAACGGCACGGTCGTGGCGCACTTCGAGTACTCGCCCTTCGGCGGGATCACGGTCCAGTCCGGCGACATGGCCGACATCTTCACCCTCCGGTTCTCCACCAAGCCGTTCGACGCCGAGACCGGCCTTATCATGTACCAGTTGCGCCCATATGAACCCGGCCTCGGGCGATGGCTTAGCAAAGACCCGATTGAGGAAAAAGGAGGGGCGAATGTCTATTGTTGGGCAGGAAACAACGCCATTACGTTTTTCGATATTTTGGGGCTCAAGTGGACTCAGCAACTTGTAGGTTCAGACTTTTATGTGAATTTCAATGTCGGGGTTCGTGGTAGTTTGAATGCAGTAGATGTCTTTAAGGGAGCGAGCGCTCATTTCGAATTTCCCGGTTGGAGGGATCCCGAGTTTGATAAGACCGGGGAGGGATGTGCTTGTGTAAAGGAAGAGACTGGCATATTGAATGTTCATGTAAAATGGTGGAAAGTTAAAGAGGGGGTGCCTACGCCAGCGGATTTTAGGAATACGGAAGGATGGAAGAACTTGAGAAAATTTCATAACGAATCAGATTTGCAGATGCGGACCGAGCATGTCGGTACTTTTTCGGAGACAACAATCAACAACATGAATTGGCACGAGGAGACAGAAGTTGGAATGAACAAGATATTGTATGACAATACCCTTGGTATTGTGGAAACCCGCATTGAGGAATGCCGGTGTGCAAATCTTAAGAAGAAATTCCAATATACATATCAGTTGAAAAAATACATAAATTTCGATCTCGCCAAACGTATGTTTGCAAGAAATACGCAAAAAATAGCGGATGAATTTGATCGCAATTTTGGATTTGGCGGGATGCCTGATGATCAAGGAAATCTTATTCAGAGAATGCCTAGGCCGCGTGCGGAGTTCAAAATTTCTGATTACAATGTTTGGTTAAAGCCGGATATCTGGTGAGGAACAAAGCAATGAAGAAATTATGTTTGGTACTCGGAATGTTGATGTGGATAACCGGTATGGCTAATGGTGAGGCGGGCAGTTTCATTCCTGAACGGATATGGTCTGATTTTGTTCCTTCTGACTATACTAGGAAAGAAACCGGAATGTATGAGTTTTTGCGACATTTTGAGACGGTGTTGCAGAAGAATGTCGACAGCGAGTATCGAATTTTCGTTGATCTAAAAGTCCTAGGTGTAATACTTGGTTCTGACAAAAAGAAAAATGAGCAAGTGAAGGCTGTAAACGATGCAAAAACGCCTGTTATTGATGTGGCAAGAGAAAAGACCTATAGAGATGTCTTTAGTTTGTTTTGTTTTGCAACCGATGCGTCTTGGAAGCTTGAAGGGAAACGCCTTCTCATTTTCAAGAAAAAAGTTGTTCCGCATCCTTCCTGATCACGGCTTTTTCTTTTAGTGTTACCGGTGAACTGTGGTGACAGACTTTCTATTCAAGTTGGCTGTAAAGGCGAATCTACTCTTGCCTGGAAACAGGTTCTTGAGGTCAAGTGATGCATGTA
>SAAS01000076.1 GCA_009929315.1 Clostridia bacterium | reverse complement strand
CAGAATTGATGCAAAATACAACAAAAAAAGCTTGTCCACGATTTGAATTTTTACTTTTGAGAACAAAAGAAAAATCAAGCAATGAACAGCGGAAAATACGTTTTTACTCAACTTATTGAATTTCTTCCTCAAAAAACATTTCAACTCTTTTGATTTCAATCATATGGTCAAGTCCCAAGTCCCCTGTAAATTCGGTTAGCTGAGGGCATAAGGTTTTCTGTTGGTTTTGGTGATGGTTCGTTCTTTGACAGCATCGTGTTTAAGATCGTGACGAAGGGCAAGGATCTGCGCCTGTTCGTCGAATGTAAACTTGAGCGCGTTCCAACGCTTGGCAACTCGGATCAAGACGGCATAAATGAGCTTGAGCCCGCTTTTCTCGGTGAAGAACCGGGGAATCACCTTGCTCCGGCGGTTCTCTTCACCAAAAGATCGCTCGACCAAGTTTGTGGTCGTGATGTGACGCCGGTGCTTGGCCGGACAGCGCAGGTGCTGGATGCAGGCTTCAAAATCATCCTCGAAGCATTCGACAGCGGAAAGATACTGAGCCCGGTGCTTTAAGCTGAATTCCTTGGCGTTGCGTCTTGCGGTCTTCTGGTCCGGAGCATAATAGACGGCATTGAGATCGATCTTCATCTCGCTGATAATCGCGGAAGGGACCTTGCTCAGAATGTTGCCTTTTTTATGAAAGAGGCATCTTTGACGCAAAGTTTTTGGAAATGCCCGCTCGAAAGCCTTGGTCATTCCCGGCGCCCCGTCCGTGGTTCCGAGGACCGGGTCTTTCATGCCGCGCTTTTTGAGATCGCGGAAGATTTCGAGGCAATTCTCGAAAGATTCCTTGTTGCCGTGTCTGATCGACAAAAGCACCTTGGCGCCGTTTGTGAGAATACCCCAGACGACCACAATAGCCTCGGAACGGCTCTTAAACATGCGTAGGGGCTCGTAGACGGCATCCACGAAGATATAGGCCACGTCGAGACCGGCAAGGCACTGCTTGCAAAATTTCTGGTATTCGGTCCAAAGGGTTTCGTTGAGCCGGCTAACGCCGCTTCGGGAGAGCAGGATCCGGCCATGCTCGTCTTTGAGCAGGTCTTCGATGTCCCGGGTCGAGCAACCGCCGACATACATCTCGACGGCCATATGCTCCAGTTGCTGGGTGTTCTTTTTTATGTGCGGCCAGGTTTGAGATTCAAAGGGAACGGCCGTGTTGCGGACCTGAGGGCGCAGGACGTCCAGATGCCCTTCGCCGGTTCTAAGCGTCGAATGTTCATAACCGTTGCGGTGGCCCTGAGCTTCCTCAGCGTGCTTGTAATAGTCGCGGCCGGTGAACTCGCTGACTTCGTTTTCGAGAACTTCTTGAACGATGCGTCTCATGGCCAGTTTTACCAGTTTTCCAAAGACGTCTTTGGGAGCCACGTCTTCACCGAGGTTGTAACGCAGTGCGTTGATTTCATTGTCGATTCTTTTCGTCGGTGGTAGTCTTTTGTTCGGCATGGGGCTATCTCCTTTGGTGTTGGGCTCGTCAAAGCCCGTTTGTTTATAGCTACCAAAGAATACCTCGTGCCACTCGTTTTCATAACTCTGAATTTACAGGGATTTTAAGACTTAACCACAACGGTCCATTAGACTTCCTTTACTTCTATAAGAAGTATATCTGGCGAATAGAAAAAAAGCAAACTCGAGCGATTTTTGGGAAAGTTCTTATTCTACCAAAAACAATAAAACTCTATCTTCTCTAATCAATTGTAATAACATCAACTAAGTCCAACGGCTCAAATTTTTCAGCCGTTTAGAGGCCAAAATGCATAAAAAGAACGGTATATTGTGAATACCTATCCTGAGTTTCTCCCGGGGTGTCGACGAGGTGAAAAAGGGCGCCGTCGCTTAAATAGAGCTTCATAGTAAATTAAAATATGCCGAAAATAACAGCAATCGCCAGCATAGCTTAAAGCGCGCCCGGGCGGCAATTTCTATTGAGAATCAGGACAACTCAAGTTAGCCACAAGAGTAAGGCGACTGAAAACGGCG
>SAAS01000075.1 GCA_009929315.1 Clostridia bacterium | reverse complement strand
CGTGTAATACGACTTCGCGGAGTTCCCGCTCCAGGAAATCGCGGTTGGTGTCGGAACATCCCAGAACCGTATAAGCCGGACTAAATCGCCCGTCATGTCGTCGAAATACGGGATGCAGTTTTCGGTTTGGAATACGGTCAGATTGCCGTAAAAATCCTGATATATGTAATTCACGCCCTGCCCCGCTGCTCTCTGTCCCGCGTTTTTCAAGGCGTACCCGAATTGTTTTAAGAATTTTTTATCTAATTCTATCCCGTTTACAGTAGGCGTTTCATCTAACAGTGAGTTTGTTTTCTGGGACACGATATCCTTAAAAATTCCGTATCCTATCTGATTATTGGAAACGTACGGGTTCACCGCGAACCCACCCCCTACACGAGTCGGGTTCCCAGCCGAATCAAGTACTGGAGCACCGTTACTGTCAAGCAGCATTTTCGGGTCGCGCCAATAAACACGCTTAGTTTCACGAATGGTTACATTGTCTCCCTCAAAATAAGACCAGTGGTCACGCTGCTTTTTGTGAGTGTCGGAGGATTTCCAATTTTCACAAATTTGTGGGAGCATATTAACATTTTCTGGATACTCTAAAATATATGGCATTTAATACCTCATTCAAAATTTTATCACTTTATATTTTTCTTGTCAATGTTTCATTTTTCTATTATAACCCGAGCGCACGACCGCATCAGAAACCACGATATCCAAGCCCACTTTCAAATTTACGTATAAGCGAGGCCGCGCTGTCGGGCGAATCGTCGTGCCCGGCATCTTCGGTATAATCTAATATTTGCTGCAAATACTCCGGGTCAGTCGATTCGTGCCAATATATGTTCGTCCATTCACGACGCAGAAACGAGCTTATTTTGATATATTTATTCGTGCTCTCGTGATATTTAACACATGGCTGTCCACGTTTCTGGATTTCTTTCGCGAGATATCCTTTATCCCCGTTATCCTCGCATGCGATCGACCCGCATCGATATAACGATTTTACCGCGAGAAACCCGTCTAAACACTCGTCAACGTGTTTCTGTTTCAATTTCCCGAGCATATAATACTTTCCGCCCTTTCTATTCCCGAGCGTAAACGCCGAGCCATCCTCTCCGCCGTATCCCGCATCAATGTGTGCCTGGCCACCATATAATAACGATGCGTCCGAGAAAAACTGCGGGGCTTCACTAAATAACGCGTTTTCAGAGGATATGTGCTTCAGTTCGTAGTTCGCCGCAAATAACGATGGCGACATCGATTTCCGGATTAATGCGAGCTGTTCCGTGGTTATCAGTCCCGACTCGTAACAGTCCACGCGAGTTATGTTCGGCATCAACGTGAACGCGTCGTCTTTATGCCAGGGTGTGCCGGTGTTCGTTATCCGCCCGCCGCGGTTCCGGATATTTTGGAGCTCCTGATATATCTGTTTCGTGTACTCGCGCTCCGCCCGGCTGATTCGGTCTTTCAGGTTTATTATATCGTCCGTGTGGATCCAATCCGCGTGCTTACCCGTTAACGAACCTTTTATTCCTATCCCGAATAACTGCTCTGTGCCTCGGTTCGTGTCGAATAGCGTCGTCGTTATCTCGGACGAGTTTCCCGTTAATAAATAAACCGGTTTCCCATAAATCTTCTCGGTTATATGCTTTATAACGTCACTCTCCAATATTTTGCGCGTCTGATTTATTATCTCCGAAATATCGTTATCCGTTTTACGCATGAATATAATATTCTTGCGTGGAAACAATATCATAAACAAAGCAAACGCAAGCGAAACAGCCGTCGTTTTATAGCTGCCACGATGCGCCTGCAACGTCCAGTCCTCGCGTCCGAATATTAAACGCTTTAACCAGTCGTTATTTAACTCCGTGAGCAAACTAAATCCCAGCCAGGATGCAATCTTGACCGGGTTAGTCTTAATTAAATCAATATATTTCGATTGTATCGGGTCTAGCATGCTATTTCGGGTCGACTGTTTTTGGCTCGAAGTCTTCCGCAACATAGCTCTCAATCTCGGAGATGACCTCAGCCGTCGATTTAGAAATCTCGAGCTTATCAGCTTCTTTCTGTCCGAG
>SAAS01000018.1 GCA_009929315.1 Clostridia bacterium | reverse complement strand
ATATGTCCGCCCGCAGCCGTGCGTCTGCTTCGGTTTCTAAAACCTCCGCCCGCAGCCGTTCGTCCGCCTCTGCGTTGAAATCAATGTCCGGTACTTCGAGCTCGAGCGCTTCGACCGGCAAAGGTTGCGGAGAACCTCCGGAGGTTTACGACTCTACCCCCGTCGGTACGACGTCAAAGGGGTGTCCATTCCAGGCGCCCCTTGTCTTCTGCTGCCGTTTCAGTTCTTCGGCATTCCGAAATCTTCTGAAAGTCCGATCTCTTCGGGATCTCTCGCATTGATACCGGCCCAATCTATGCGAGCGGGTGAGACCGGCTGTACTGCGTCCTGTGGTTCCGCTGCCGCGTCTGCTGCTGTTTCCGTTACCGTTGCTGCCAGATCCACAGTGCCAGCGGCCTGCCGTTCGAAGTCTGCGAGCCATTCTGTCAGCGCCTTATTGATCTGCTGGTTAAGGCTGCGGCCCTCATAGTCTGCAATGGTCTGAAGCTTCTCTTTTGTGTCCGGAGTCGTATATAAATTTACTCGCGCTTTTTTCGCTTCATTATGCGCATTTTCCGCTTTCATTTTGTCATATACGTTTTGCATAATAAGTACCTCGATTCATATTTATGAATTTATTATACATCTTTATTCGTTATAATAAATAAACACAACGTCATTATAACGTCGCTATAGTCCCAAATATCGCGCATACTAATATTAATAATGTCGCATAAAATCCATTATGTGACATTAATTGCGCGACTATAACGCATTTATAGGATTTAATTGATTTACTTATATCTATAACTGCGCGATAATTACGTTACTTTTCTATACGTTACCACATGCCCATGTCGTTTTCTATACTTTAGTCTAATTACACTATGACACTTATGACACTTATGACACTTTAGTACAAAAAGTATTTGAACAAAAAAGTAAAGGGAGTAAATAATTAAAAAGTTTACAGGGAAAAGTGTCAGAACTGTCATAAGTGTCATAGTCTGGGTATTTTCGCGTCTGATTGATTTTTCTTGTTATTTGAAAGTTTTGCGGTTAAAGTGTCATATCTGCCATAAAAAAGAGCAGCCTCCGCGAAATTGCGGCGCTGCCCTGTGGTCATGTTTGAATCTGTCAGAATGCTTTGACTTGGTTTAGGAACTGAAGTCCGTATTTTGAAAGTGTCATGCCGGTAAATACAGTACCGGCCATAGTCTTGCGTATAGTCTTCATGCCGCGGGCTTTCATGTCCCTTGTAAACTTTGTAGAAGATATTTCGCTGTTTCCCTCTCCGGTTCTTATCGCGTAGCCGCGGTAAACTTCGTACAGATCCGCAGTAGATACGGTCAGGCCGTGCGCCTCTTCTGTGCAGCATTCCAGGAAAGATCCGTATATATCCTGATCCTGTCTATATTCGTCCGTTGCTTCCCGTACACATTCAGGCGTTTTGATCCGTCCAGCTTTGTAGTATTTTACAGCGCCTTGAATCAGCCAGGCCAGAATCCCGGGTGCTTCTGCTTCTAATTTCTCTGATAGCGTCGGGTCCTGTTCTTCTTCTGGTATAGTAACGTCAAAGGGAATTTTTCTGATACGCCGCCATATCCCCAGGTCTGTACCTGAGATCTTCGGCATATGATTTGTACATAGCAGGATTTTGAACTGCGGCTTAAACTCGAATCCGTCCGAATATAGCTTACGCGCAGAAATCATATCCGAGCCTGTCAGCTGTTTTACCTTGTTTTCGTTGAGTTTACTGTAATCTTCAGACTCCGAAGCCACAACGATACGCGCCCCTGCGGTCTTTGCAAGCTCCGGCGTTGCTCCTCCGCCGTTTCCGCCCTTGCGGTCTACCATCAAAATTTCAGTAGGGACGGTTACGGTGTGATCTGGTATAACGAATCGTACCGCTTCAATAAGCGTTGTCTTCCCGTTTGAGCCGCTCCCGTGCAGAATGAAAAAACATTGTTCCCGCGTTTCTCCTGTTATCGAGTAGCCTAAAGCAATCTGAATATATTCGATTAACTCCGCGTTTCCTGCGAAAATCTTGTCCAGAAATCCCAGAAATACCGGCGCTTTTGCGTCTGGATCGTAAGCAATCGGGGAGGCTTTCGTAATATAATCCTCGCGGTCCGTTGGTCTGATCGCTCCGGTTCTCAGGTCCACAGTGCCATTCGCACAGGTTAAGAGATGTTTATCGGCGTCCAGCTTGTCCGCTTCAACTGTTTTCGCGCTTTGCGCCACAAGCAAGGCGTTTTGAAGCCTGCTTCTGTTTGAACTCTGCGAAGCGAATTTCAGTATCTTCTTGAGGGAGTCTGCTTCGTCCTCGAATTTCTTTGCAAGTTCGCGGTCTCCGTGGGTTTTTGCTTCGGCTTCCTGCTGTTCTACCTTGTCGAGCTCGATTTTTGCCGTGTTCTTGAATACCAGAATGGTTTCTATGATCCGGTTATTAACATCAAGGATCTTGTCGTTGTTCCACTTGATCCCGTCCCACAGGTACCAGGAGGATTCAAGCGGGCTGTAAAATACATCGAATCCGTTTGCGTACATGAAGCGGGCCGCGTTTCCGAGATCGTCCAAATTGAATTTAAGAAGATCCTTACAGACGTGTTCTGTTGTGAATCGGCTCATAAAGTCGATGGCCGTTTCAAGGTTCGTTTTCGTCGGTCTTCCTAAAGCAATCGCTGCCCGGCCGTTCTTCGTCTTGTAAATCTGATCCTTTTCCCTGGCTGTTTGCCCGCAGTCCCTTATCGCCTTTTCTGCGGTCCTGTCGAGGTAGTCCTGCCGCTGCGCTTTCTGCGCGTGTTTCGCGTCTTTGTTGTCAGCGTGCGGGCTCGAGAGAAAATAATCAATCATCAGGCCTTTATTGCAGTTCGACCAATACGCGAGTTTATTCATCAGCGCCTGATCGTCCGCAGACTCATTCCCGTGCGGCCTGTCTCCGTTCCACAGGCTTATAAGCTTCGGATCCTGCGCGAGTCCGATCTTCATATAATCCGAATCGTCTGGCCCGTCTGTTTCTGCTGGTACGACGGCAGGCGCCGTCTTCGGCTGCGGCTTATTTTTCGGCTCGAGCGTCTCCGCGAGATCGTCCCGCAGCGCTTTCAGTTCTCCGGAGCGTTCCTGAATATCGCGGCTCGTGTTCGGCTTCCTGTCCCCTGTAACAGTGAAATATCGGCCGGAGTTGTAGAACTCAACTTCAGGATCCTTATAAACCGTGTGGCCCTGTTTTTTCGTCCTGGCTTCGTCTATTCTCCGGATCCCGTTTCCCGGGAGACCGTTCTTGTTTGAATTGAGCTTTTTCGCGAATTTATCGCCGGTTAGATCGTATCCGGGAGCCTCAAGGAACGTGTGAAAGCCGTATCCGCTGGGGCTCACTTCGGTATAGCTGCCGGTCCGTTTTATGATCTTCTCCGCGAGCGGGTCAACCTTGCCGGTATCCGGATCCCGCACGGTGTCCAGATCTACGCCAACAATGCCACATTCAGGCGTGAAAACAAATCCGATCCCGTCGAAGAGATCCGGCCGGGCTGTCGCGGACTGTACCGCGGTTTCAAAGTCTGTCCAGGTCTTCGGGTTCGTCGAGCTCGCATTATTCCCGTTTCTCGCGTTCTTCGGCTCTTTTGCTTTGTGGCATATCCACTGTGGTAGAGCTCTCAGGCGTTCGGGTACATCTTCATATCTCATTGTTTCCCCCGCGCCCGTCTCTGCGCCCTGTTCGGCTTGTTCTTCGGCATTTCGTCATAACCGTCTATTACAATGCAGCGCTGTCCGTTATGGTCTGTTGCTACAAAGCTTTCAACATATTTCGATCCTCCGCGGTAAAGTATGTCCGATACTCCGGTTACTCGCTGTATTTGTTCATTATCAAGCCGTGGCTGTTCTTCGTCTGGAATTAAGGACATTGGCAGAATATCGCTCATATCCTTTTCTGTTCCGTCGTCGAGCTTGACTATCCAGCGCGAACTATCAGAATCGTCTTCCCAGATAAGAATCATGCCGTTGCCGTCCTGGTCCGGTCCATGTACGGTATAAGCATAATCGGTTAAGCCTGCGGACTTGGCCACATCTTCGACGCTGGCAGCATCGAATCCGGCTCTGAAGTAGATTATTTTTTTTAGAATCATCTTCGGCCGCCTTATTTCGCTTCTTTTCCGAGGAAACTCTTTGCCTGGTATAAGACCTGTCTGCGTCTGGCTTCTTCTTTTTCGACCTTACTTTTGTAATTCGCCCGGTACTGCCGGTTATACTCGCGTTTTTTCGCGTAGTACTCCTCAACCTGTTCCGGCGTATAGCCAGCGTCTAAAAGGACCTGTTCATATTTCCGCCGCGCTTTCCCTGCTTCTCTGTTAGTTGCCATTATCGGCCTCCTCAATTTTTTTGAGGCGCAAAAAGGCGAGAACTCGCCCGTGTGGGAAAGCCCTCGCCTCGAATTTATCTCTTGTGTCATTGTAGCTTTGGACCGTTTCGGTATTTTACGATTTATCAAAGTTATTTGATAAATTATTAGAAAAGCGATAAAATTTATCACTTTTTCGTTATAAGTACTTACTTTTTTCGTAAATTTTTTCGGTCCGTACGTATTGTACACGGTTCGTGTACTTGCTAAAATGATGGTACGGAGTGTCACATCACGTGACGTGATACGGTCCCGTATGGTCGCAGAGATGGCGGGTTGGCTAAGACTTTACCATCACAATTACAAGTGCCGCATGTACTGGAATACAAGCGGCTCTTTTTTTTGCGCTTCTTTATTCTATTTTTAGATTACTCATTTTCTGACATAGTTGTCAATATACTATTTGTTTAATGCGCCGCGTAGCACCCCTCTTTGTCGTTTGTCGTTTTCTTCCTCTGTTTGTCGTACAGGGATAATACAAGCGTAGTACACCTGAAAACCACGAAAACAGGCCGTTTTTCGGTATTTATACTTCCGATTATGTATATAAACCGCAGTATGATTTAAAATAGCTTCGGAAAGAACCCGCCTGATTTGTCTTAATTCGGTAAAGGAACTTTTTTAGTTTTCCAGAATAATTTTACTACCTGTTGCGCGTTATTTCTATTCTTGTCTTTTAGTATACTCTATTTGCTGTTCTGTTCATGTATTAGCCGTACTTCCTTTTTTATTGACGGGTCCACATGGGCGCCTGCTGCTTATTTTCAGCTGTCCGCCTGCAGGATCGCCGCGGCAGCTATGGCCGTGACTTTCGGCAGATCTTTGTCCGAATTAACGGCGTCCTCGAATCGCTGGCTTTCCCGTAACATTTCGTAAATCTCGATATACCGCTCTATGTTCCGCTTATCGTCTTCGTTCATTTCATCCTCTTTATTGGTTTTTCTGTTGAATTTTGCCGTGTTCGCGGTCTCTGCGTCTCAGATCCGAGCCGGGAGAGACGCTGAAGCCTCGGTTTTTATCGTCTGCGGTATTAATTTATTCGTCTTCCTCATCGTATTCGGAGCTGTCGTACACTGGCACATCGATAAGTTCTCCCGTCTCAGGGTCCCGAATCATCCCATATATGACGAAATCCGCGACTGTATACCAGTTTACCGCGTTCATGCCGTAGCACATAAACTGCCAGTAAGGCGCCTCGATTTCAGGAGCGTGATTCCTGAAGCTGTCGCAGACTTCCCGCGCAAATCCGGGTTTTGTAAAAGGATTATTCTCGAAATAGATCGCATAACCGTCCCGGTACATCTTCAGCAGTGCCGGATTCCGCTTTAGGCATTCAATAAGAGTCGCGGTCATCGAATCCATAATTTTACTCATTGTTTCAATCCCCCCTGTTCCGCCATGAAGTTCTGTAGCTGTGTTTCTGAGATCCTCCGCGTTCTCCCGATCTTGTCTGCTTGCAGGCGTCCCTCCCGGATCCAGGTATAAACCGTCTGCCGTTTCACCTTTAATCTGTCCGCCACTTCCTGCGCTGTATAGTAATTCTCCATCAACTGCCCTCCGTTTACTCTTGTTTACTCTGAAAACATTTGTTTACATACTTCTATATACGAAAAAGGCGGGGATATTTTATCCCCGCTGGCACATTTAAATATCTTCAAGCGTTTCGTCTGGCTTGATACGCTGAATTTTGAACTTTGAAGCTCCCGATACAAACGGTCCCGTGTGTATATTTCGGATACGCTCGGACAGTTCCGCGTCTGTGGCTCCGCCTCTTTTGCTTTCCGCCAATTCATGCAGGTTTTCTCCGCGGTCTCCTAAGTCTCCGATTATATCTGCGTAATCTCCGAAGTAATCCCGCACTGCCATTGCTATCTGTCGGTCTGATTCTTCCTGCGTCATGTCCGCGGGGACCATGACGGACGTATATAACGGTTCTTGCCCGTTTTTTGTACATAAAACAAATAGGATCCGCAGCGTAGGATTCCCGAAGACCTCAGTTCCTGCGTCAATAAATTCGGGCAGATTCTGCCCGTGTTCGCGGTAATTATCGGCCATTTGAGGCGTTCCGCGGAAAAGCACTGCCTCTTTCCCGTCTACATAAGCATGTACAAAGCAGCCGCCTGGGAATTCATATAAATCCCGATCCGTGTAGCCGAGACCGTCGAGATCGTCGAAATAATGATTGTGCCGCGTTTTTCGGGCGCTCTGCGCGTCGAATATAATATTTTTATCTATATTGTTCATTTACCTGTCTCCATATCATTTTTTTGCCTTTCGGCCTGCCGCCTGTTATAATGCAGTTGAATAAATTACGGGTTGGCTGCTTCGGCGGCTGGCCCCTTTTTAATTTCCGGGTATAACGTCGTACATCGTGGCTGCATGCTCATGGATTTCTCTTGAAATCATAATAATCCCTGCGGTTTGAATAGCCGTGCGCCTCGCGGCGTTGAGATCTTCGTAAGCCATTGACTGAAACAACTGGTCATCGAGAAGCTCCCGCGAGATCTTCAGCAGCCTTTGCGCGGCTTCTCGGTCTTTTTTCTCGGTATTGAGTTCACTTATCATTTTTCACCTCCTTTTAGTCCTTGAATATGGCGGCGCTTACCGTTTCCGCGCAGCTGTTGGCGTCCAGCTGTAATCCGTGGTCGTATATCTCCGTTGTCGATATATCCCGGTGCCTGGCGAACTGAGCCACATGCCGGAGATCCTCCCCGCCGAGGAGAGAGAGCGTTACCGCGCTATGCCGGAGGCTGTGCGCCGTCAATTTCGGGCTGTCGTACCCTGCCGCCTGAAGCCTGCGCTTTACCAGTGCTGAGACGGATCGCGGAGAAATCCTGTTACCGGCGGAACTGTTTCGGCTATTTGAGATAAAAAGCGGCGTTTCATCTGTTACGGATCCTCGATATTTCAGATAATTCCGAATTGCCTTTTCCACAGTGGCAGCGAGCTTAACATACTCCGGTTTTCCGTCCCTGCCCTTTCCTGCGACATATAGAACGATGTTCCCGGCCTTTAACTGCATATCGCCGACGTTTGCCGCGGATACTTCCTTATCCCGAAGCCCTCCGGTTACCATCAGGAGGATTACCGCATAATCCCGGGCGCCTGCCTCCGTCTGGGTGTCTATGGCCTCCAGGACGTCCCGTACCTGACCGGCTGTCATGTAATCGCGCTTGTGGTCTCTTGTGACTTTCGCGCCCTTGACGTGATCGGAAATATTCGGATACAAGCCCTCTATAGCAGTCCACCTATAGAACAGTTTTATGCCGGTTAAATACGTCTGGACCGTTCCCGGCGCGTACTCCCCCGCCTTGAGGTAGTCGCGGTACTGTATAACGTCCGCCCGGATCGGCTGCGAGATACCGCGAGACTTCAGCCATTCTCTCCATGAAGATAACGCCTGCCGGTAATTCCTGGCTGTTGTGTCCTTAACGTCAAGATACGCCATATAATCCGCTATAAGATCGTTCTGCCCGGCCGCTCCTGTCAGTTGTCCGTTAGGCCTGACTGCCGGGGGCTGTCTGTTTACTATTAGCGCGTTCATTCGTTCCCTCCTCATTTTCTATGATAACACAATACGGTATAAAACGATACTAAACAATACTCAACAACTATAAAAGAAAACCGCCTGCGCGGCGGTATCTGTTTATTTTTCGTCTTTCTCTTCTGCCCGCTTTGTGAGTAAGGCTGTAAACTTGTCGCTTACGTCCTTGGCTTCTTTCTGCGACTTCTCGAGCTGTCTCCGGAGGTCCGCGACGGTTTCCAATGCGCTGCTTAGATCGGTCTCGGCTATGCTCTGCGCTTTCTCCGCATCTGCCGCCCGCTGTGTGGACTCGCTGTATTTTTCCTGCAGGGTCGAGAGCTGCGCATATATGGCAGCTGTTTGATTTTGCGCGTCTTCCCGTGCCTGGTATAGCTTCTCTGCGGATTTTTCCCGTTCAGCCTCCATCTGTTCCCGCGCCTTGTGTTTCTCTTCTCTGGCAGCCTCCTGCGCGTTCTTTAGGGATTTCCGTAGGCTTTCGGCTGTAGACTCGGCTTCCTGTCGCGTTGTGATCGTCTCGGCCATTGCCTTTTTTAGGGACTCAAGCTGTTCTTCAGCATCAAGAGCACGGTTCAAATTCGCTTTAGACTGTTCTAAGACCTCGTTCCGGCTCTTAACCGCGTTTTCCTTTAGCGCTGCATCTTCCTTATACTGGTCCGCGTCGTGTTGTGCCAGCTCTAAAAGCGTCTGTTTATCCTCGAGAGCCCGCCGCACGTCCTGGACCTCAAGCCGCGCCTTTACCGCGTCCTCTTCGTGCTCTGCCGTCTCCCTGGTACGCTTCTCAAGCGTCAATGTAAGGTCTTCAGCTTCTGCCTCTGCCCGAGTCTGCTTGCCCACAGCCTCCTTTATTCCTGCCTGAAGTTTTGCTATTGTACGCCCGTCTGTCTCGATCCGCGCCTTGAGCTCTTCCCGTATCCGCGTTTCTGCGTCCGTCGTATTCTTGAGAGACTCGACATACATCTCCACTATTCGGGAAGTCAGCGCTTGAAAGTCTTCAATCGTCTTACTTCTGCCCGGTATAGACTCTGCCTGCCCTGACAGCTCGAGAGCGGTAAGCATTGCGTTCATGGCTGCCTCTTTACTCGAAAACTGTTTAGACACCTCCGCGAGGCGGTCCCGCGTTTCCTCTGTGAGTCTCCATGCTGTCGCCTTGTTTGCGTTCTTCTCGGCCATTATCTGCGCTCTCCTGTTTACGTTGGTTTACTTGTATTATATTCGGTTTACTCTGCTTTGTGTTTGCCGTTTCATAGAAAACCGCGTTAATGTTTACTCTTGTTAACTCTGTAATCATCTGTAAACAGCCGCGTTATAGATCTCGCGGAAACGGATCTCAAAGACCTGACCGGAACCGCTGGCTGTCGATCCTGCGCAGCGGCTTCGGACTTTATTTAAATCGTCGAAAAAAGTCCTCGGATCTATCAGGGAGTAACGAATCGTTACCCCGTCCGGCTTATAGCCCCCTTTTATGTAGTAATTTGTAGTATTCACAGACTAAATGCAGTAAAAAGCAGTATTCTGCGTTCCGCAGGCTCTATAATGGCCTGTTTTGGCTCATATCGGCTCTCAGACGCGTTTTTAGTTACGTCGGGTTATAGTTGTTCCAGTGAAATAAAAAAACGCCTCTAACGGCGTCGGTTTTTTGGGTTTTCTCTGATAAAGACGGATTTCTGCTGGTCCACAGTGGCCCCCCTCCTCTGCTCCGCCTGATACGGGTTTGCACGTACTGGGGGATAGAACTCTTTCCAATAGTGCGGGAGTTTTCCGAAAAAAAACGCTGCCGGCCTCAAAAAATTATTCTCATAACCCGCGGAGTCGGAAACATCTCCCCCCGCCGGTCCCTTTGCTGGATCGATAAAACGCTACCCCAGGGGGGCCTTGTTTCAGTTCGTCCGACTTCGTGACGCGGTTCCCCGTCGGATCCGATTTATTATGCTCCTGCTGTTCCGGCCGGTACTCGTAACAAGAGACGCCTCCCGCTTCATAACTGTCCTGAATCTCTATGATCCTGTAATATAGGTCATCTACCATCTTTTCCGTATAGTGAAATCTATTTTAAGATGTCCGAAGCCTCACTACTTTGCATCTAACGCCTCCGTCATATCCAGCAATACAAAATACCGCCTAAGATAATCCCCTCAATAACTCAACACAACAATAGAGATATATCCTCTTAATTCCTCCCGTGTGGTTCTGTTAAAACGCCGCGCCCTCGCGCTTTAACGTCTGTTTCAGTGTTAAATTATGCAGCTCTCGATTTTCGCGGTTATTTAACACTGAATGCCCGATTATTTAACGGTGAAAGCACGATTATTTAACAGTGTCCCGCCTGAGAATGTTTCATTCTGTCCTGAATGGTTCATTCTCCGAGAACGTGCCGGTGCGCCATTCTGCCCTGAATGGTTCATTTTCGGCGCTTCGTCCGCGATATACTGAAAGTTCAATACCACCATTCGCCCCCTTTTTATAGTCTCCAAAATCTCCATATACCGCGCCTTTACTGTTTCGTCCGTGTTGCAAATCTTCAGAATTGTTAAGTGGCAAAATGACCGAAAATGCCGCATCCTCGCGGTTTCCGCCCTCTTAACATTCCGCCATTGTTTTGCCCGTGTTGCAGTGGCCTGTCGTTCGCTACAATTCGCTACATTTAAATGCCAATGTCTACAAATGTCAGCATTCGGGAAGATGGTCCACAGTGGGGGCGCCTATTCCTGCATGTACTTCTGAACCTTAACAATTCTTAACATTTTGAGAGACTCGCGCCCGATCGGCGCCGCTACCTTAGCAATTCTTAGCATTTTCGCGGGTACGGCCTTTTTATGGCGTCTGATTTGTTAGGATACGCCGCCTCATTCTTCCCCGCGTACGATCTTCATTAGCTCGGCCTCGGCTTCTTCGTCAAATATGTCCGCCCGCAGCCGTGCGTCTGCTTCGGTTTCTAAAACCTCCGCCCGCAGCCGTTCGTCCGCCTCTGCGTTGAAATCAATGTCCGGTACTTCGA
>SAAS01000074.1 GCA_009929315.1 Clostridia bacterium | reverse complement strand
CGTCAATAAGCTCCCCGGACTGAGAGAACAGCTTCGCCGTTTTGTGAACACGTGAGACTTCGACAGGAGGAGTAATCATCGGTGAATATCTTCAAAGGGGAGGGGCAAACTGCTTCCCCCCTTTCTTTAGAAAGTGGAAACACCAGCGAATCGGAGCGTGCTATGAACGGCTTTTCGGAGATCGAGATCCCGGAATCGCCATTAAATCTCACGCGTCGAGGCTCTTTAGTATTTTCCTCGCCAACGGTTCTTTGATCTCCGCATGCCGAGGAACAGCTTCCATCGTACCGGTTTTCGGGTTGATCCACAGAGCATGCGAAGCGCCCTCGCGTTTCAAATAACACCCCGCCATGCGAAGCAAGCGTTCCAAATCCTTTCGCTTCATCCGACCGATACTGTTTCGCGTATGACATCGTCCGGAAGGCCGCGTAGAACGTCCTCTCTGCGGTCCTCCAAAATCAGATATATGGCTTCCCGCAGGCTCTCTTTCGCCTCTTCGAGCGTCTCTCCCTGTCCGTTGGCGCCGGGAATCTCCGGGCACATCGCCCAGTAGCCTCCCTCGGGCGCCGCTTCGATAATCGCGGTGAATTCGGCTTTCATACTCTTCCCTCCTCCTGCGATGCGCGGAGCGCCGCACGCGGTTTCGCATCGAATTATAGCACCTTGAAGATACAGGAATGATGTACATACCGACTTTCACGAAGGAGCCCTCGGAGAAGCGCAGTGGCATTCTCCGGAGAAGCGTCGTCTGATTCGACAGGAGAGGGATGCTCTTCCGCGAAGGCAACGCCGCGGAGGTCGTACCTGTGGAGAGCGCTGAATGAACCGATTTCAACGTTCCAACATCGTGACTCCGCTCTTTTTGTCCTGAGACGATCCGCCTCATCCTCCCTTTACTGTCGCAGGTGCGAGAAGGGGATTACTCGGCCTCATCAAGCTTCTTGTCGAAAAACAGCCCCGTCACGGAACGAGATCGGGATCTTGACATAGCCATCCTGCTTATAGTAGGTTACTCGACGTACGAGTGGGCGTGTTTGAAAGAGAGATTGCTGGAAGCCAAGCAACCGACGGTTATCGAAGCGGCGCAGTTGGAAGAACGCCCGGACCGGTTCGGCGTAAATACTATGAAACTATTCTGTGTACAGTTGATATTACTACGTGCTTGTTGAGTAGTATGCTCGTTTTATAAGAGGGGAACACTATGAATAATGGAATTTCAAAAGAAGTCATTTCTCAATTTGATAAAATATCGGAACTGCCAGATTGCTGGGACCATAATCAGCAGTATCAAAAGCATTTGTTGTCAAAAATAAATACAACACAAGGGGTAGCATTGGATATCGGTTGCGGTACGGGAGAATTTACAAAAAAACTCTCATCATTGTTCTCAAAAGTTATTGGTATTGACGTATCCCCGAAGATGATCGATGAAGCGAAAAAAAGAAATAATCCTTCAAATGTGGATTTTATAAATGTAGATGTTGAAACATACTTGAAAACCACTGAAGAGAAATATGATTTGATAATATCTATAGCAACTTTTCATCATTTAGAGTATGCATCTGTATTAAACCACATTTACGATAAGTTGAAGAGCAACGGCATGTTAGTAATTCTTGATTTATATAAAATAGATACTCTCTATGAGTATTTCTTGTCATTTATTGCAAAGATACTCAATCCATTTGCATATTTAATCCATAGAGGGACATTTTCTGCGACACGTGAAGAAAAGGAATTGTGGAGACCTCACTTGCAATATGATAAATATACAACACTAAAAGAGATAAGGCAGATAGGTAATAGTGTTTTAGGAAATGTAGAAATAAAACGACACCTATTCTGGAGATACTCTCTAATATATCGAAAAGAGTGATGATGTAACAACTGGCTCAACCTGGCATTTTCGAGAAATGATTCGATTCACGGCTTTGCTTGGAGAGTGCGTTTTTTGAGGAGGAGAGCTTTGAATGAAGAGAATTTTTCACACCATCGGCGCGGTTCTGCTCGTGCTGCTCCTCTTTGCCGCCGCGGCCTTCGGAGGCGCGAACGAGCGGGCGAAGTACGTCTTTCTCTTCATCGGCGACGGCATGGGGGAGGCGCAG
>SAAS01000073.1 GCA_009929315.1 Clostridia bacterium | reverse complement strand
GCAAAGAACTTCTCGGAGGGCTTCCAGTTGAGGTCAAGCGCATAGAGCATATGGGATTCCGAGAAGACCGGCCAGTCAACATCGACGTTGTCGTCGCTGAAGTTTCGGCCTGCAACAAGCGTTCCGTCCACTGTCCCGAAGTTCTTCGCGAAACGGAAACCGTCAGTGCGGAAGTCTCCGAAGAGGGCCGTATAATCGTTTACAAGACCTTTGTCGCCTTCGAAGTCGACCCCGAAACGGCCAACGCGGAAGTTGACGTTCCAGGGGAGTTCCGTGTCAACGTACATACGGGTCCAGAGGGCTCCGTTTTCATCCCCGCGTCCGGTGTCGTTGCCGTTGTCACCGCCGGTACGCATCTCGGCAAAAAAGCTTGTCTTTTCATCGATCTGTTTCGTCAGGTAGAGACGGAAACGTTCCTTGTTGAACTCGTGTTTACCCGCAGCTCCGTTGTACATATATAGATCGCTGTCGCTGTTTGCGAACTTTGCGTCAAAACGGAACGACCCGCGGATCTTCCATCCGCCCACTCCGTCTTCAAGCGCCGCAACACGTTTATCGATCTTATCTACTTTGACTCCGAGTGCGTCAAGCTCGTCCTTGAACTCCATAACGAGCTTCTTGAGCATCTCGAGGTCCTGCTTTGATGCCTTTTCAAGGTCTACCTTTGCAAGCGACCTCGCCACCACAGACGCCATTTCGTAGCGTGTGGCAGGCTGAGCTCCCTTATAGGCCCCGTCCGGATAACCGGATACTACACCGCGTGCTGCAAGCTGTGCTACTGCGTCATATGCCCAGTGGCCCGCAGGCACATCCATGAATGGATTGGCAGCAAATGCCGTTCCGCCGAATACCATAAGCGCACAAAGAACGACTGCAAATACTGCTGAATATCGTTTCCTCATATTCCTGATTCCTCCCTGTGTTCTGTCTTTTGTCCGGTCTGTCTTTCCCCGAACTCCGATGCCCATACGCAGGGGGATACTTTATATCACGCCAGCTGAAGCATAAGTCTCCAAGGTTTCCTTAATGCACCGCATGACGTCTTTTAAAGATATCCTGCCCTTATTGCTGTTTGTTAAAAGCAATTGAAGGCGATCACCCCCAAAAAAAACTTATAACAGGTATATGTTCCTGTTCTGGGGAATATATCAGCCGGCAATTTCATTTACAAAAAAAGGAGGTTTTTATATTTTATGTAAAAAACATCTGTTCTGTAGATGTTTTCATGCATGATCCGCATAATTTTGTCTTAAACAGCATATCCCGGGATATTGTTTAAATTACCATCATATAGATATAGACCTTGTTTATCCTCCAAAAATTATGTATAATATTCTTATAGGAATAATATTGCTATGTTACGCATAATATAAATATTGACAGGATAATATTGGAGTAATCCCGATGATAAAAATATTTCTGACAACAGCGTTTATATATATAATTCTGCCGGCGTCCGCTGGACATGCAGTCTGCCCGGCCTGCATAGCTGGGGCAGGTCTCGGCGTAGCAGGCGCCTTTGCTGATAATGACCTGTACAGGCTGGGATTCTGGCTTGCGGGGTTTTCGTATCTGGCGTTCCGGTATATCCAGACAAAGGTCATATCGAGAAGATACGCGACTGCAGAACTTATACTTCCGGCATTTATTACGGCATGGCCTGTTTTTTACTTTATTGCGGGAACAGCAATAATATTTGGCGCACAGAACATTCCGGAGCTTAAAAGCCCTTCCGCCATGATCTTGTTTGCGGCAGGAAGCGCAGTCGGGACCGGTACGGCATTTGCAGGCACGGTTGGGACATGCGCTCTTAAGGCCAGGTACGGTATAAAGATCCCGTTTTTTCGGATAACGACGATCCTTACTCTGCTTTGGGCCGTATCGCTTATATAAAAAACAGGCAGGTCGGCAATACTGAGGCAACAAGACAGGAGATGAATAGCATTGCACAACATGGATCTTGACAAGACCAACGGAAACATAAACTCCCTGGAGGACAGGCTCTGGCTTGCTGCGAACCTGGTGTCGCTCGAAGAACACGCTTATTCTTCATATCTGCGTACCTCCGACTGGAAATACGTGAAGATGATGGAAGTTTACAGGGAGCAGAG
>SAAS01000072.1 GCA_009929315.1 Clostridia bacterium | reverse complement strand
TCAAGGTAAAAAACAAAATCACAGAAATTCTCCAATGTTGGAGGAAACTGCCACGTGATTTTTACTTTGTCTGGGCCCACACATATAATTGTTAATATCTTCGGTTTAATCATTTTTAAGTGTATTACTTAGAGCACCTCTTAATAAAGATTACCAGCGTCCGACCTTTTTCAGTCTTATGTAATCTTTTATATTATCGGAGAGAGAAGCCAGCTCGTGGCCGAATCTTCCCGCCTCTATTCCGCCTACGAGTGCTCTGTACCCTGCGACTACAGGATGAGCGCCGGCTAGCAGCGAGCCAATCCCCACGATCCCTCCCCTGGTTATAGCACCTCTTATTATTGTATTTCTCACAGCTTTTAGGTCCGATGCTCTCTGGAGATCCCGCAACCTAAAGGCGAGAGCGCCCCCCTTGCCAAAACCAAGCGCGGCCCCCACGGGGAGACCAAGCGCGCCCCCCGCGGCAAGACCAAGCGCGCCCGCGCCGAGGCCGATGCCTACTTTCGTAGCAGTAGATGTCGAGCCGCTTCCGCTATCGACGTCCTGGCCTACTAACGCTGCGACTTTTTCTAACTTATCTGCTTGCGCCCGCAGTGCAGCCGCTTTGATAATGTATTGGTGTGCTTTATTCATTTTTATCCCCATTTGAATTGTTATTGTGAGGCATGCCCCTTAAAATATAAGCAAAAGCTGTTTGGGCTCTTGCTTATATCTGTATTGTTATTTTTATCAGGGAGTTGGAACGGCTCCTGCTACACCTTTGTTGAAGTAGTTTTTGAGTTTGTCTTTGACGCCGTAGCGGTTTAGTAGTTTATTAGCGCCGTAAACACCACCACCAAGTGCGGTAACGCCCCCGAGTCCGAGAGCTCCTTTTAATAACATACTTTTACGAGCTGCTTTGGCGGCGACGGCGGCTTGGGCCGCTTGGGCCGCTTGGGCCGCTGCTTCGGCGGCTGCTCTGCGCTGCATAAGCTTATTTATGCCATAAGCGCCGCCACCAAGAAGGCCTAATGCGCCCGCGCCAAGTCCTAAGTCTAAGCCGGTGATTTCGTCGCTGTCATCTAATAGTAAAGCCACCTTCTCGAGCTTGTCTGCTTGTGCTCTTAATTGAGCTGCCTTTATTATGCATCGTGCTGTTTTGTTCATTGTGTGTCCCCTTAAAACTTAGATATAAACCTAAGCTTCACTTATACTAATTACATTTCTGAGAGAGCTTCTATTAAAGTCTCTTCATCTATGTCATCATCTTCAGCTAAAATTTCAGCCAGAGTCTCTTCGTCAACATCCGCCCCATCTAAAGCCTCAATGAGGGCTTCAGTGCCGTCGTCGCCGTCGTCGAAAGCTTCTACGGGCAAGTTTTCTAACTCCTCCGCGTCCGCTAGTGCTTGTTCTGCAATCTTATGAAGCATTGCTGTTTTTCTAAGATGAGCATTTTTATACATTTTAGTCTCCAACTTATCTGATTTCATACTAGAATATACGTCAAGTATGCGAGTAAATCTTAATATAAGATATTACGCTATTTTCTGTTTAATGTCAAGATTTTAAAGTAAATGGGTAAGGGAGGGTACCCCCACCAGTCAACCTGTTTTATGCACCAACCGGAATTATATTACAGGGACGCCGCTGCCAAGAAGGCTTAGTGCACCTGCACCGAAGCCAACCTCTAACAGCGAAGCTGCTACTTTCTCAAGCTTGATTGCCTGCGCTCTTAATTGTGCAGCTTTTACCATGTATTGTGCTGCTTTGTTCATTAGGCGTTTCCTTTAAATTTTACATAGTCCTTGGCCAGATTCCTGGCTAATCTGCGAATACCATAGCGGACCCCCATGTCAAGACCGAGCACGCCAAGTGCGCCGAAACCAAGTTTTGGCCGCTTGGACCGCTTGGGCCGCTTTGGCCGCTCGGGCCGCTTTGGCCGCTTGGGCCGCTTGGGCCGCTTGGGCCGCTTGGGCCGCTTGGGCCGCTTGGGTCACTAGGGCCGCTTGGGCCGCTTGGGCCGCTTCAGCGGCGGCTTTCTGAGCTGCTCTGTTTTTCATAAGTTTATTTGCACCATAGGCGCCGCCTCCGAGCAGACCTAATGCGCCCGCCCCGATACCGAGGTCTGCGCCTGTAACTTCATCG
>SAAS01000071.1 GCA_009929315.1 Clostridia bacterium | reverse complement strand
TATAATATCGCTGCGATCAAAAAAAGCAAGAATAGAATTTCGGAGTTCGTCGGGAAAACAACGACCGAGCTTTTCCCTGGATCTGAAGAGCTTGAGGATTTGCTGCGCCATTGTCTTCAGAGGCAGTGTTCTCTGAGCAAAGAGTTGGAGTTTTCGCAGGGTGAGGAGCATATTGTCTGTCAGACAGGGTTTTCATTTCTCCCGCCGGACATGGTACTCATGAACTTTAACGACGTTACTTTGCGAAAAAATCTGGAAAAAAACGAGAGAGAATACCGACAGCAGTTGCAAGCCCTTGCGTCTGCGCTCACAAACTCCGAGGAAATAGAACGGAGGAGAGTTGCTGAGGAACTGCACGACTCCATAGGCCAGAACTTGGCGCTTTCGAAAATACGCCTCGTCATGCTCTCGCAAAACGTGAACGACGAGGGGATTCGAAGCGACATCGCCGGGGTTCTTGGCGCTATCGACGATTCCATTCTCATGACCAGAAGCCTGACATTTGAACTGGGAACCCCCGTGCTCTACAGACTTGGTTTCGAAGCGTCCGTCCACTGGCTGGCGGAGAAACTCTACGAGGAACACGGCCTTGAAGTGCGTTTTGAGAACCGCGGCCTTCCGGAGATAATGGTGGATGCGCTGAAAGCCTTTCTCTTCAGAGCTGTGCGGGAACTGCTGATGAATGTGGTGAAGCACTCCGGGATTTTGCAGGCCAAAGTTGTGAGTTCTTTTTCAGACAAACGCATTTTGCGGTTAAGCGTCATCGACCACGGAAGGGGGTTCGATGCTTCTACGGCCTCTTTTTTCAGATGGAGCGAGGCGTCGTTCGGTCTTTTCAGTCTCCGGGAGCGCTTGAAGTACCTTGGAGGGAACATGGATATCTATTCAAAAGAGGGACAGGGTACCAAAGTGACGCTGATCGTCCCTGTGGACGCATTCGAGAAGGGAGGAGCGTGGAGCAATGTTGAGAGTCGTAATAGCGGACGATCATACGATCGTCAGGGAGGGAATCAGGATGATTCTGAACAGGTCTCCTGAAGTGACCGTCGTCGCGGAGGCGTCGAATGGGCTGGAAGTCGTCTCGCTTGTGGAAAAACTCGCGCCCGACGTAGTCGTAATGGATGTCATTATGCCCGAAGCCGACGGAATCGAAGCTGCTCTCAAGATTAAAAAAATGAGCCCGGGAACGGAGATTGTCGCGTTGTCGATGTATTCGGACAGATATTTTATCACCGAGATGCTGAAGGCGGGAGCGAAGGGCTTTCTTCTGAAGGATTGCGCTTCCACGGAGCTTTTGGAAGCTCTGTACGCTGTGAGAAACGGGGAAGTCTATCTTGGGCCGAGCGTTTCCGAGATCGTAGCGAAAATGTATGTCGACGCTGTGCACGGAAGCGTGAAAGGGAAAACTGCCGAACTTTCGGAACTCTCTCCCCGGGAGATCGAAATCGCTCGAATGCTCGCCGAAGGGTTCACAAACAACGAGATAGCCGAAAAACTGCACCTGAGCGTGAAGACAATCGGTACGCACAGACAAAACATTATGAAAAAGGCGGGTGTACGTAACATGGCGGAGCTCACGAAATACGCGATTTACAAGGGTTTGATCTCCGCTGTAAAGTAGCGCCTCCTCTTCATCTCCCCAAGAAACAGCGCCCCTGTGCGCAGCACGTTTCATTTTCGCAGGAACTTCCTTTTTTCCGTAGAGAAAATACTGAAAAACAGAAGATGTGTCATGCGTTGTCTGCCTTTTCCGCCGATAGTCCCTTTCTCTCTTTTGGGCTATTGTTGCGACGATACACATGCTCGGCGAAAGGGGGGTACGACGCGCACGTTCCGCGTACGGCGACTTTTTTACCGGAGGAGCGGGTATTGACCGAAACCCGCCGGTTTCATCTTTCAGAGAGGTGATTGCACAATGCGAGTGAATGACAGATACGTTTCATTTTATTACGAACCGGACAACGATATCGGACAGATCGTCATCGAGCCTGAGAAAACGGCGCTCTTGCTGGTGGATCTCCAGAGGGTCTTCATTAGCCGTCCCATGCCCGAAAACCCGACGACGGAAGAAAAGAAACATCTGGAGCGCTGGGCGCCCTTCTACGACGTTATAGAGCGGACAGTCGTTCC
>SAAS01000070.1 GCA_009929315.1 Clostridia bacterium | reverse complement strand
GGCCGAAAAAAAAGCCGATGCGGTACAAATACAAAATGCTTTAACACATGCTGACTTAAGAACCACTCAGCATTATATTGGCCCTCAGGAGAAAACACAACGCGCGGCGATGGCACTTCTTGATTAATGTCCCGTTGATAAATACAGTGCTTTTGTCAGTTGCGTATACAACCCAGTTTTTTTGGGGTGGGCAATTACATTGCACTTGATCTGATCGATCGGCTCAAGCCCGTACTTATCGCAGAGCCAGGCATATCCCAGCAGCCTGTACCCTTCTCTCTTCAAAACATCTATCTTGTCAGGCAATGGATAGTTGCTTAATGTAAACATAATATCCTCCTCTTTCCCGGTGTGCCGCGTCAACACATACAGCACGCAAAACCTATATTTTCTGCAAAGTCCATGTGCATTTTGAAAAACTGATGTGCAAAACCAGGACCTAACAACAGACATCAAAACCTACGAGTTTACTCTGCAACTATAATTATTTCACATTGCCCAATTAGTGAAAATGTTCACTCTGTTTCGTTTGGACGTATTTTTGTCTTTTTCTGATAATTCACACAATAAGTTTAAATTTAATATTTTCAAGCCTTTTTATAATTCGAAGAGCGATGCAGTATTTACCATCAGTATACTTTTATCTTGCCAAGTACATGACATCTGAATATCAAGCTCTTTTGCTTAAATAGACATGCTTTGAATTCTGTTAGGAGTTATCTTTACCCCCACGTTCCTTTCGTTTCCTTTTAAGTTTCTCGTAGTCCAGTTTCGGCACCTTTGCTCGGTCCTCCATGGCATCGGATATCCAGCCGTAAAAATCAGGCACGGCGTCTGAAATCAGTATCGCCTTGCTTATATTTTCGGGATCATACTGCAGCGCCTTGAGCGCCCTGTACCTTGCCTTCTCTATGGTGTCCTCCGGCAGCGTCATGTACGGGGAGAGCACTGGCATATCCTCTTTCGGGATATTTGCCTGCGTGCCGCCGAACGGATCGCGTCTTTCGCGCGCGATGCACTCGCCCAGCTCCTTTGACACAAAGCCTATCTCGTAAAGCATATTCTTCCCGTCACCGCTGTCAAGCCTGTCAGAGACCGGAACAGTGACACCTATGCTTTTGAAATAGGTCGAAGGTGGTTCCGGAGCCGCTGAACGGAAACAGAAGCCGCACTCCTCATAGGCGTCCCTGGTGATAAAGTCGTTCCTAAGCATGAATGCCGGGACTGCGGACTCCTGGGCCGATGTCCAGATGACAAGGGTGCCGGAACCGGATTCCGAAACAGCCCTTTCAAAGGCTTTAAGCTGGGATTTGGTCCAGCGTTCAAGCGTGAGCGCGTATATTATGGTATCCGGGAACATGGAGGCCGTGCGCACGATCCAGGGGACAAAGTGATCCATAGTTCCGGTATATCCTGTCCTGAGCATTATTGTATCCGCGCTGCCCGCCATGTACAGTGCGGTGTTGGGCCCGCCGTTTCTGCATATCATGGTGTTCAGGTCCCGCACGGCCTCTTTTATAAATGCTCCCAGTACCTTTCTGGGACCTTCAGGGAAACATTCAATATATCCCTTCAGGCATTCCTTTTCGTCTGCGGTCATGCAGGCGGAACGGGCATCGGTGAAGAAACCGGTATTTTTCTCCTCAAGAAGCTCTCTTCCCAGATCGCGGGCCAGGGAGGCAAATATCGGAGTAAGTTTCGGCAGTTCCGGATCTTTCTTCGCCGGTTTTATTGCCCGTGACCATATCCTGAAGGCGCAGCCGGCCAGCGCCCTGAACATTGAGGAAGACGCCGCCTCCCAGAGCCATTGGGACATTGCGGGGGATTTTCTGATCCCCGACATTACCATAACGGAGACATAGTCCTTAAAGCTGTCCAGCGAGGTGACAGAGGGTATAAACAGGGCCTCCGCGAGGAAGTCTATATCAGTCGCATGCGGCATGAATTCAAAATATTCATCGTAATCGTCCGTTGCTATCTCGACCGCGGCTGATTTTTTTACACCGCCCTTGCCATCGCCTGCCGAAAAAAACATCTTGTCCAGCGAAAGCCCGGACCGCACAAGGCTGTCGCCGTCGGGGAACGCAACGACATTGAATCTTTTGTTCCTCCTGTAGAAACAGTCTTTGGCAATATGCCGTTTTGCAAGGCCGTACCTGCCTTTGGGATCCAG
>SAAS01000017.1 GCA_009929315.1 Clostridia bacterium | reverse complement strand
GCGGCACCGCCGGCGGCGACGGCGGCGCGGGCATTTCTGTCAGCGGCGGCACTGTCACCGTGGACGAGGATGTTGCGGTCGTCGGCGGTACCGGAGGCATGAGCGAGGGTGGCTCCGGCGGCAGCGGAGGCACGGGCATTACAGTTAGTGGAGACGCCGACGTAACAGTTGAAGGTATCGTAAACGGCGGCTCCGGCGGCTCCAGCCTCGACGGCGGGAGCGGCGGGAGCGGCGGCTCGGGCATAACGGTCAGCGAAGATGCCAACGTATCAATCGAAAGCTATGTGACAGGCGGCTACGGCGGCACCGGCGATACTGGCGGCAGCGGCGGCTCCGGTGTGGAAAACAGCGGTACCGGAACGATAGAACTAAACGGCACGGCCTCCGGCGGAGTCGGCGGCTCCGGCGAAACCGGCGGAGTCGGCGGCTCCGGCGTGGAAAACAGCGGTATCGGAACGTTAGAGCTAAACGGCACAGTCTCCGGCGGTGACGGCGGTTTGAACAGCGAGGGCGAAACCGCCGAAAGCGGCACGTCCCTGAGCGGTACGATCGCTTATTCTGTTCTGGAGAGCGGTCTGACCGGCTTAAAGCTGGCAAACAGCGCAACAACGGTCGAGACTGAAAACGGACTTGTAACGGATAATACCGAAATCACGCTGGAATGTACTTATACAACTCTGTACAACATGGCGGCCAGCGTCACAGTGGGCATTTATAACAGCTCTACCGGCACAACCACAGCGCTGGACAGCAGCTATTACACCTATAATTCGACAACAGGCGTCGTCACCATTCTTAAAGACGCACCGGTCACCGGCAGCATTGTCTTCACCGCGGCGGGAATCAAAAAGACCGGTACGGTCAACATTACCACCGAAGACGAGCTAATCGAGGCTCTGGAAAACGGCTTTACGGACATTGTGATAAACGGCAGTATTTCCATTGACGAAGCGGTTACGGTTCCCAACGGCACCACCGTTTCGATTGCCGGAGGCAAGACCATCACCGTGGCGGACGGCGGCAGCTTTTCGAATAACGGCGCCATCACCGGCGAAGGCGCCATCACCATGGCAAACGGCGGCAGCATCTCCAATAAGGGTACGATCAGCAATAACGAAATTACCGTCTCCGGCGGCGGCAGCTTCACTAACCGGAACGGCGGCTTAATTACGACCACCCAGGCCATCAAAAACAGCGGTACCATCTTAAACGACGGGAGCATTACCTCTTCCATTACAAACAGCGGCACCGTCAATCAGGTGGACGGCGCTGCGGAGATCACCGTAACGGGGACAGCCGCGGTTACAGTCTTTAAGGTGAGCTATATTGTCAAAGGCGTCGGCACGGCTCCGGACGCGGCGCTGAATGTGACTGCGCTGCCGAATCCTCTGCCCACGCCCACCGGCAGCAGCAATTATACCTTCAACGGCTGGTTCACAGATTCAAGCTGCACCACAGCGGCGGTGGCCGGAACGGCCATCACGGGCAACACCGTTTTGTACGCCGGTTGGACTTACACCGGCGGATACATCACTCATACGAGTACGCAGGCTTCCGATGGCAATGTTCCGGTTATCGTAAACGGTACCTCGTACAACATCGGCACAGCGGAGACCAGTGACGGCGTTACCACCGTCACGGCCGACCAGGATGAACTGACAAGCCAAATTGAGAGCGCAGAAACAGGCAGCGAGGTTATTGTGCCGATCACCACCGCAGAAAACGCAGGCAGCGGCGCGGCGGCGTTGGTGCTCCAGAACATCGAGGATCTGGACACAAGAAATATGGCTCTCACTGTTGAGGTAAACAACGTTGCGCTGACACTTCCGGCCGGCAGCATTGACACCGCGTCCGTTGCCGCGGCACTTGGCGCGGAGAATTACGAGGAGGTTCTTGTCACAGTCAGCGTGACCGCACTCAGCGAAAATACTCTGGAAACGGCTCTGGGCGCCGTGGAAAGCACCGGCGCAGAACCGGTGGGCAGCGCATTCAGCTTTACCGTCACAGCGGAATATGGCGGTGTGAGTGTTGAAGTGATGGCTTTCGGGTGCTTTACCTCGCGCACGCTGCCCATCAGGGACGGCAGCGAGATTACCACCGCCGTCGTCGTGGAGGCAGACGGGACTCTCCGACATGTCCCCACAAACGGAACGACCGATTCGGCAACTATAAGCAGTCTGACCAATTCCACTTACGTTTTGATCTACAATGAGCAGAGCTTTACAGACGCAGGCGGTACATGGTATGAGGACACTATAAACGAAATGGCAAGCCGAAAAATTATAAACGGCATAGGCAAAGGCCTCTTTGCAGGCGAACGCAGCATCACCAGAGCCGAATTTGCGGCCATCATCGTCAGAGCCCTGGGACTGCCGGCAGACGGCACGGTCAACTTTAGTGATGTGTCCGAAAACGCGTGGTATGCCGGTGCGTTGGGCACCGCCTAT
This sequence comes from Clostridia bacterium, assembly GCA_009929315.1. Lineage (GTDB taxonomy): Bacteria > Bacillota > Clostridia > Oscillospirales > Oscillospiraceae > UBA2658. The sequence goes on along the minus strand of SAAS01000017.1, from coordinate 8,946 downwards.
GAGTACGGCATTGTAAATGGAAGATCAGCTAACTTATTTGACCCCATGGCGAACATTACCCGTCAGGAGGCTATGGCTATGGTGGCCCGAGCCGCCGAAATAGCGGAGCTTGAGGGCGAAACGGCAACAGATCTGAGTGCGTTTGCGGACGCTGAAAGCGTCGGCGCATGGGCACGGAGCTACGTGGAGTACAACGTGGCAAACGGCCTCATCGTAGGCAAGGGCGACGGCAAGCTCGATCCACTCAGCAACATCTCCCGCGCCGAGACTGCTACAGTGGTTCTGCGCCTGTTGCGCAACGCGGGACTGATTGATGTGAGAAGCTAAAACAAATATATATTTCTTTGCGGTGCAATAGGGCCAGAGAAACACTGCGGTTTCCCTGGCCCTATTGCTGGAACTATTATGCGTACACGATTTCTGTATACAATTTCCTCGGCACAAATTGGACTGCGATGAAAAAGTGAGACCTGCAAATAAATGTCAAGCCATAAATAAGTGTTTTTTAGTGCGATAGAAATAGGCATAACAAAAAAGCCACCGCAGTCCCAAATTGTGCGCTGGCATGTGTCGGTCGACAAGGATAATGTTAGATAGCTAGCTCCAGTTTCTCGAGATGTTCTTTGACGCGGGCATAGTAAATACGCAGGAATTTATTTGAGCCAGCCATCATGTAAACGTAGAAGTGTTTGCCCTCAGATCGCTTTTTGTCAAGAAATTGGAACACGGAATCATCAACGGGAGATGTCCGCATAACACAGGACATTACCTGAAATAATGTTTTCCTTAGCGAGGGTGAACCACGTTTGGAGATACTTCGGCTTTTAGCTTCATAAGAACCGGACTGATACGGTGGGGCATCAAGTCCAGCAAAGGCAACGAGAGCTTTCTTGCTATGGAAGCGGCGCACATCGCCAATTTCGGCCATAAGCTGAGGACCGAGAATATTTCCAACTCCATGCATTGCCATGACGACAGCATATTCGGGAAGCAAGGCAGATAAACGTTGCATCTCGGCAATGATGACTGCGAGAGTTTCAGCCACAGTGTTGAACTGTTTAATGGCCTGCGTGATGAGCAATTTCGTATAGTTGTTCTTCGGAAGAGTGTCAACATGACCACAGGCCTCATTATAAATAGTCTCCGCTTTATCAGGGCTATAGTTATATCCAGCTTTTTTACACCATGCGAAAAACGTTCTTTAAAAGCGCTTTTGGAGATTCCACAGACGCACTCACAATGCCAAAACTTCTCGGCAAAATCCACCCATTTCTTATGTCCATCTCGCCGTGGAGCGCTGGAAAAAAGGGTATTAACGCCAGGAAAGGATTGATCAAACATCGAAATAAGGTTGTTTTTCAGTATAACTTTCAGCTTAATATACTGGTTGTATTGGCGATTGTAAGATTTGAGCATTTGCCGAATATCATCAGCAGGAATATATTCTGTTAGGTCAATCCAACGGTCAATAGCATAATTGGCAAGTTTAATTGCGTCTTTTCTGTCAGTTTTACAGCGTCTCAAGGTGTTTGCGCTGTAGTCGTGCACAAGGATAGCGTTAACCACGGAAACAAATATACCTTCCTTGTGGAGATAACATATAGTCTCGATTATTCCAATTCATATACCGAACAGCTTATCTGCACCGCAATAATCAAAGAAAAACCGCAGAGCTGAGTACAAAAACCCAGAAGCTCCGCATTTTTTAAATTCAAGTTTTCTGCTGCTGTCCAATATTGCGCCTTCGGAAGCTCATAATTTTCCGCCTGATCGCGCAGTTCCACCGCATATCATGACCACTGCTCGTGTTGAGCGGTGGTCATTTTCTTGTGCGCCCGACATGGGCGATAACTTGGTGGTGAAAGTCCACTACGCGCTTGGTAGTAGGAAGCGTTAGCCAAAGGCAAGGGTGTCCGCCGCGAGACGGAATCTGAAGGAAGCTGGAGGCAAAGCCCCGAACCGACGAACAGAAATCGCATACAAGGCTGACTTAGGGCGGACGAGTCTGCAAGACAAGACAAAGTCCAATACTACCCGAACCCTATACAGTAAATGCGGCGGTTACATGGGATGAAGGTTATCGCACCTTCCTCGGGGAGATCTGCATGGTATGCCATTAAAGCGAGAACTATCGTACAATGGTAACCCTCATAAAAAGTGAGGCTGAACGTGCAGAAGTCAGTTCGTTCCGTAGTACCGAAGAAGTCGGTGAAAGTCGATGGAGGAAAGGGAACGACGCTTGGTATAAGCCAAGATATTGCTCACCTGAATCACGCTTGAAAGCACACAACCCGAAGAGGGGCTGGCTGCAAAGAGAATAGGTTGGAAACCGAAGGTATAGCAGGAGCGCTTAGTGAGAATGGATGGGCAATACGCCGTGAATAGCGGTCTATTATTTATGCCAAGCGAACCGCCGTGAGCGTGATCCGCATACTCGGTGGTGTGGGAGGACGGGGGTTAGTCACCCCCTCCTACCCGATTTTCATGTATTGGGCAAAGTGTGCTTTATATGCCTGGCTGTAGGCAAAACCAAATCGGATTGCTTTTGCTCTTTTCTCCATGCCGCTCTCAAGAACCTATATCGCAACAGGTTTTGCCCGTGCCATCAGGCAACGAGCGCTCACGGTAATTTGAGTACTTGCCGTTAGGGAAAATAAAAAATGTACGCAGCTGTCGCAACGAACATAAATCTGTAATCTGTATTCAAATGAATACCAGCAGGAGAAACACCGTCGAAAATGCCAATTAGCACCACACAAACTGTGCAATCCTCTGAAAATAAAAAAATATTGAAAATAGGTTATACAAAACGGTATTCTCGCTGCCTACACAGTGAGGGGAGTTTTTCCCCCTAGAAAAAAACTGTAATAGGGAGGTTTAAGATGAAAGAATCCATTTACAAAAGCTATGAGGAACTGCCACTATTTCTAAATGCGGATACGGTGGCAAAGGTGCTGGGCGTGTCACCGTCCACGGGATACGAGCTGATGCACGAAAAGAATTTCCCATCGCTGAAAATCGGAAGCCGAATTGTGGTTCCCAAGGAAAACTTTATGCGCTGGGTCGAGCAGAATACGGGAGGTGCATTTTGAAGTACAGCAGGTATCCCAAGCGCGACGCGATTAGAAATTATTTTCCTCTGCCAAATGAAATATTTTCGCTCGGTCTATGTGCCGGCGAGATTTCCGTCTACTCATATCTCCTTTATCGTGAGGACCGGAAAACGTATCAGTGCCACCCAAGCTATAAAACGATTGGCAGAGCAATCGACGCCAGCAAGAACACCGTGCGCAAATATGTCACCGCACTTGAAAGTAAAGGTCTGATCACGACAGAGCCGACGAACATCCGCACAAAGGATGGACGCAAGCATAACGGAAGTTTGCTCTATACCATTCGCCCCATTCAGGAGGCGATTAATCTTTTCAACGAGCGCCAGCTGGCGCAGTTAAAGGCCGACGCTGCGAAGCAGTGCGCTGCCAAAAAGCTAGAGGAATACAACCGCAGACACCCACAGGAGCCGCTGTGTGAGGCTTTGGAGAGTGTGACGAGTCCCAGTCCCCCCGAGGACGGTTTGAGCGGAATTGAGGCCGCTTCGGACGAGGAACGAAGGACGAAGGGAAAAGCAGGATAAAGGACCGGCGTCAAAACTGACGCTCGTTCCAACCACAAACGCCCGCAGTGCGGACGTTTTCGAGGTGGTCAAAATTGGAGTCAAAACTGAAGGGAAAACCGCTCCGTGGAGTCGAGCAAGGCAGAAAGGCCGATGCAAACAGACTTTTCGGGGTGTCAAATGGGCGAAAGGAGCAAAAATTGAGCGATAAGACAAAATTTCCGGTCTATATGAGCAAAGAGACCGAGCGGCGGTTGGAACAGCATTACAGCGCCGACGGAAGCACTTCCAAAACGGCCTTCGTCGAAAATGCGATCAACTTTTATATCGATTACATCATGACGGAGAACGTCGGCGCGTATCTTCCGAAGACGCTGCTCTCTGCAATCGACGGGCGGCTTGGGATGTTTGAAAGCCGGATCGCATCGCTGATGTACAAGCAGACCGTGCAGACAGACATGGCAATGAACATCGTTGCCAGCAGCTTTAATCTGGATGAAGATTATATGCATCGCCAGCGTGTGCGCAGTATTGCCAATGTGAAACAGACCAACGGTCAGCTCTCCTTTGAAAACATCGCACGGCGGGGGAGCGATTAATGATGGCAAAGCTGATTATAAAAAGTCCATATATCAAATGCACCGGCAGCGACGGCGCTGCCGGTGCGAGCGGTTATTTCCGCAAGGATATTTAGAGCATAAAGAAACTGAGGCCTTTGCGTTCAGGGTCCTTGCTGCGTGAAAGCTCCATGGAATGCGTCCAGGTCTTCACCGTCTGTTCTTCCAGAAAAGCGACAAGTGAATCCAGTGCCTCCTGCTCGTCATACTTTTGCAGCGCTTCATAATAAACGCTTTTGTCTTCGTCATAAATGATCGTAGGCGGATAGTCGTTGATCATCAGCCAATAGTTGAGAAGCGTCCGACCGACACGGCCGTTGCCATCAGCAAAAGGATGAATATTTTCAAACCTCGCGTGAAAATACGCACCGGCCTTCAGCGGATTTTTATTTCCAATAGAGTTAACTTCTTCAATCAGTACTGAAAGATCGCTTTCAACTTCATCAGGATAGGAACCGACCTCGTTAACACCGGTGACGTAGTCATGCTTCTTGAATTCGCCGGGGCGCTCACCATTTTCCACATATCTGCGTTCATCATAAGTGCCTTCCGTTAGCACGCGATGGATCTCGAGAATCAGAGAAATGGACAAAGGTTCCTTCGCGGGAATCTTCTCGCGGAGAAATTCGTAGCAGGTCTTTTGATTTTGCTGCTCGAACAGAGAGCGAGTGCTGCCGGTATAGCCAACGACTTTTCCGTTTTCAAATATCTCTCTCGTATCATGGTAAGTGATATCCGGATTTTCAATCTTACCGGAATTGTACGCAAACAAAATGCGGAAGCTGTCCAGCCGCAGATCCAGATCCGCGCTTGTTTTCACAGCCCACTCCTGCCACTGTCTCACAGCAATATCGTATTGGCCCATAGCAACGCCCCCTCATTTATAAATAAAAAAGTATCATGTTTCACGTTTTTCGGTCGCCGCGTGTCGCGGCGAAAAAACAACTTAAATCAAGTGTAATAATAATTTATAGTCATTATACCATAGCATTCCGCGAAACAGGAAAAAACATTTGCAAAACAAATTAATCTTCTTTGGAGGACACATGTCAAAGCTGATTCTCAAAAGCCCATATCTCAAGTGCGGCGGCTCAGCAAACGTCAGCGGCTACATGAGCTACATCGCAACGCGGGAACATGTGCAGCGCGTCGCGGATGACCGTCCGGCAACGCGAAAGCAGGAGCAGATTATTGCAAATCTGCTGCGGGATTTTCCGGATACAAAAGCACTCTTCGAATACGAAAACTGGAGTGCGGTACAAACCAAGCGCGCCGCTTCCGCACTCATCACAACGGCGCTGGAGATGAATTGGGACGCGGCAGCGCATTCGGATATCTACATGAAGTACATCGCTGTCCGACCCCGCGCCGAGCGTCTCGGCACGCACGGACTCTTCGGCGACGATGAAAATATCGATCTGGATCAGGCGATGGCAGAGCTGGACGCCTACAGCGGAAACGTGTGGACGCACATCATTTCCCTTCGCCGTGAGGATGCTGTGCGTCTCGGTTATGACAGCGCGCGGGCATGGCGCGATCTCCTGAAAACGCATCGAAATGGAATCGCGGAGGCAATGAAAATCCCGCCGAACAACTTCAGATGGTACGCCGCCTTCCACGACGAAGGGGAACATCCGCATGTGCACATGATGGCGTGGTCGTGTGATCCGTCGCAGGGATATCTGAACAGCGATGGCATCCAGGCAATTCGCTCCAAGCTCACAAACGATATTTTCCGGCAGGAGATGCTGCATATCTACGAACAAAAATCTCAATCACGAGACGAACTTGTGCTTCAGGCGAGAAAGGCTATGTCAGATTTAGTGCGCGAAATGCAAGAAGGTATCTGCAATCACCCGGAAGTAGAACAGCTCATAATGGAACTGTCACAGCAGCTGGAATCCCTACACGGTAAAAAGCAGTATGGCTATCTGCCGAAAAAGCTGAAGACGATGGTCGATGAAATTGTCGATCAAATGGAACGCCTGCAGGTGGTGGCGGAATGCTATGCACGCTGGGTGGAGTTTCAGGAACAGGTCCAGAGTTATTACAGCTGCAGCGCTGCTTCACGGTTGCCGCTGTCTCAGCAAAAGGAGTTTCGGGCAATCAAAAATGCAGTTATTCAGGAAGCTGAAAGTGTTAGGCTCGGAGAGATTACCTTTGAGGATGAGGATATTCAGCATGACGAAAAGGAAGACGACCGCTGGGTTTCGACAGACTATTGGTATCTGCGGTATGCAATTTGTGACGATACTCTTTCGCTGGATGAACGCAATGATGCAGTGACTGAAATGAAAAAGCTGGCGGAGGACGGAGATTCCTACGCGCAGCATTTACTTGGGAAGCTCTATCGCGACGGAATCGCCGTTATTCCGGACTGGGTGGAAGCACGATATTGGCTCCAACAGGCGGCAAATCAGAACGTGGCGGTGTCGCAGTATGCGCTGGGAAAGCTATGCCTCACGAATGATGTCGAGGTGCGCGACCCGGAGCAGGGACTCCGCTGGCTGAAATCCGCCGCCAGAAACGGCAGCCACTATGCGGCGTATCGTCTGGCCAAGGAATATCTCAAGGGTGAAATTACGGAAAAGAATGTACCGGAAGCGCTGGAGTATCTCAGCAGGGGAGCACAAGCCGGGAACCCGTTTGCACAATATATGCTGGGCAAGCTGTATCTAATTGGCAAGGAGGTGTCTGCGGACAAAGAGCAGGCACTCTACTGGCTGACGCTTTCCGCTGACCGGGGCAACCAATATGCGCAGTTCTTTCTTGACCGGCAAAAACAGTTCAATCCGCCGTCCGTCATGCTGGCAACGACCCGGCTACTCCATCACATGGGCAACATTTTTCAAGACCATTCTCTTCCAAAGACCGGTACAGACAGGATTCACATCGAACGCAAGCGGCTGCAAAAGCTCAGAGAGAAGAACATAGCCCTCGGCCATAAGTCGGACGACCATGAGGAATATATGGGACCAACCATGTCCATGTGAATCACATCATAATCCGAAGACCATTGAAAACACTGAATTATTCAATAGCTTTCCTCCTTCAGTTGTGGTATTGGTTGTGTTGAAAAAATCAAACGAGGAGGTTATAAAATGGCAAAACGCAGGCCGTCAGGAGATGGCATGGTACGGAAACGCCCAGACGGACGCTGGGAAGGACGCATTGTGGTTGGTCACAAAGATAACGGCGATCCTATCTTCCGGTATGTTTACGGAGCAACACAAAAGGAGCTGCTGAGCAGGCTGCACCAGCGAATGGAGCAGTATGCGGATGTGGAGCTGACCGAGGACAGCCGTATGACGCTCTCGGAATGGCTGGATCGCTGGCTCAGTGATTATATGCCCGGCACCATTAGGGACGGGACACTTCGCGGCTATAAAATGTATGCGGACAACTATGTGACTCCCTTTATCGGAAATAAGACGATCTCGCAGATTACATCCTTTGACATCCAAAAGCTGTACACGAAGCTTAGAAAGCAAGGACGCATACACGACCATCCTGAGTATGGACACCAACTGGCGGATGCGACCATCAATCGGGTTCACTGCATGCTGAACCTGGCCATGAAAACAGCGGCGCGGGCGCATCTGATTCCGAAAAATCCTTTGAACGGGGTTGCGAACCCTAAGCCGAATTACAAACCCAAGCAGATTCTAAACGAAGAACAGCTCAACATCTTTCTCGCTGCGATAGACAAGGACGAGGTCTGGCGGGACTTCTTCTACACAGAGCTGACCACAGGTCTGCGACGCGGAGAGATATGCGGACTCCAGTGGAAGGACTTTGACGAGGATACTGGCAGTTTGAAAATTGTTCGCAGCGTTAGTATCAAAGGAGGCGGCGAGCTGTCCGTAGACTTACCAAAAACGCAGAACAGCATTCGCAACATTACCTTGCCGCCCAGCACGGTGGGACGGCTAAAAGAACGGAAGCAATCGGCACTAACAGAATGGATATTTCCCAACCCCACGCACCCGGAAAAGCCGATGAAGCCAAACTCCGCCTATAATCGGATGAAACAAATACTTAAAGACGAAAATCTTCCTTCTATACGATTCCATGACCTCCGACACACATTCTCGACCTACGCTCTTGCCGGCGGTGTGGATGCCAAGACGCTCTCGGGCATTCTTGGCCACACCAACGCTTCGTTCACGCTGGACACTTACACCCATGTCACCGGCGAGATGCAAAAGCAGGCATCAGGCATCGTGGGCACCTTCATGGAAAATATCTTTGGAAAGGAACTCAAACCATGGCAAGAAAACGCAAAAACGGAGAAGGGACCATCCGACTAAGAAAAGACGGGCGCTGGGAAGGCCGGTACGTTATCGGCTATGATGACAACGGCAATCCTAAAACAAAAAATGTGCTCGCTAAAACCAAGGGCGAGTGCGTAGAAAAGCTGAAAAAGATGAAAGAATCCCTGGGAGTTATAAAGGCGGATAAAATTAAGCCGGATATGCTTTTTGGTGACTGGATAGATTTTTGGTATCAAAATTATTGCAAATCCTCAATTCGACCGACGACGCAATTGGGTTATGAAGGGCGCATCTATCTGCACATCATCCCTGAACTCGGAAAAATTCCGCTGAACAAACTAACGCAGAATGACCTTCAGCAGTTTTATACACGGTTGAAAATCGGCGGCAGACTGCGCGATACGGATAGCTACGGCGTCGGCCTTTCCAATCAGATGGTGCG
>SAAS01000069.1 GCA_009929315.1 Clostridia bacterium | reverse complement strand
CAGACGGTCGGATCACCAAGAAAGAACACGAAAAAGACAGGCTCCGGGTGTTTGGTGGAAGAGCATACGCTATTGACGCGCTTGACCTCCGGAAAGCTCTTGATCTTGGAATGAAAACGCTTGTCATTAAAGAAACAACCCTGAAGGGCGGCAAGGTCAGACGGTACGAAATATCACTAACTGAGATCCGGGAAAAAGAAAGACCCATCCGCATAGCGGGTATAGAACGCTATCCAGTCTTCCTTGCAAGGTGTATTTGTACAAGCGGCGAGCCTGAGCCGTGGCAACTTGCAGAGCGCGAAGCATTGAAGAAAGTGGAAACCATACGCGCTGAAAAAGAAAGATCACAGCCTAAACAGGCAGGGCTATTTGATGATCAGGCACTAATTGAAGCGGCTCAATCTGAGCGTTTAAGGCAGGCGGGATAGCATGAATTCAGACATAAGGATTTTAACCAGTTTTTTAACATCTCGAAAGAGAAAAAAGCTTCGGGCAATCCTTGGTGATCGGTCAGACAGCTATCTAATTGATTTGTGGCTTCAGTCGGCAATAAGCCGACCTAAGGGGATCTTACACGACATGACGGCAGAAGACATTTCCATTGATTCAGGATGGTCAGGAGATCCCGCCGTGTTTGTTGATGCGCTGATAAGGTGCGGTTTTCTTGACCTGACCGAAGCCGGGGAGTATGCGCTTCACGATTGGGCGCAACATCAGCCTTGGGCGGTAGGTGCGGAAGAGCGGTCTTTAAAGGCGAAAAAGGCGGCGGCGGCGCGGTGGGAAATGAGTGAAGAAGACAATACAGAAGGAGATGCTACGAGCATGCTACGAGCATGCAAGGAGCATGCAGTTAGCAATGCCCCTCTCCTTTCCTTACCTACCCTTTCCAGACCAAGATCGAAAGATAAAAAACATATGTGTGTTTCTTCTTCCTATTCACCAGACTTTGAAGAATTCTGGAAGCAGTATCCACACTTCAACCGAAACAAAAAAGGCGCGTATGCAAAATACCAGGCATGTCTTAAAGGGAAGTCACGTAACAACAAGGCAACCCCGGAGCAACTTTTGAGAGCGGCAAGGCGGTATTCCGAAGCGGTCAGAGACCAAGACCCGCAGTATGTCTTACATGCCACAACCTTTCTAGGGGAGCAGGAACGGTGGTTTGAGTACGACAAGCCGTTAAAGAACTCAAACGGCGAGGTCCTGCGGGACGATGTAGACAAGAATGATTTCTTGAAAGGAGATGGGGTAGAAGTTGACTGGAAAGCCTATGAACGCGCTAAACGTGGATATGAGCCTTATACGCCGGGGCAGGGCAGACAAAAAACTACCTCCGAAAACTTGAGGTAAAAAGCCGCCAAACGATGGGTAAAACTGGGTAAAAGCGCTTAGGAAAACTTTAGTTTTTCCGCTGAAACTGGTTGGGAAAAATTAGGTCACGAACTGAAGAAAAGCCGCACTGGTTGGTAAAAGTTGGGTCTTATTGAAATAAAAAAAAGAGAGGGGTAGTAGTCATGATAATCAGCATCAAGGAATACACCGAGAGCAAGCAACAAACGCTAATAAGGGAGTATGAGCCACTGAAAGAGGTCGCGGGGCATGTCAGTCGGGCGCAACTTATAGTGATCAACATTGAAAGACTGCTTGACGATATGCGCGGAGATGGTTCAGCCCCGGCACTCTCAAAGGTAAGGTTCGGGCTTAATGTTTTTGAAGAATCAGACAGGATACAAACCGCACTTTGGACAACAAGGGAAGAGCTGATATTTATGCAGGCTTTAGACAGTTCCGAAGAAAACCTTGCACTATATCAAGCCGCTTTCCGGGTTATCGGGGATCTGATGCAGACCATATCAGAGCTTAAATCTTCGGTCGGAAACATTATGACCGCTTCGGCAACAGCAGGGGATCACATAGCAAGAGCGCAAAGAAAGACCCGACTCTTGAAGTTGGAACTGCCGGAAATAATGGAATTCATCAATTTAGTTGAAATGTGAGAAAGGGGAGGTAATGAAAAATGGTAAGTAACCGTTATTGGGAAAAAGAAACGCCGATGCTCTGCGAGACCACAAAAAATACTTTGCGCTGGTTTTCCGAAGCAGGAAGGTTGCAGGTCTCAGCCGCTCCATGGGAAGACAAAACGACAGGGGAGCAAAGACCGGGAAAGATGGTCAGCTTGAACGTAACCGCTCTTGCGGGGAACGCCGAAGCGGTCAGAATCTTG
>SAAS01000007.1 GCA_009929315.1 Clostridia bacterium | reverse complement strand
GAGGGTCCACCCGTTCCCATTCCGAACACGGAAGTTAAGCTCATCTGTGCCGACAATACTTGACTGGAGACGGTCCGGGAAGATAGGTCAACGCCAACACAAAGCGGTTCTGCCTCGGCAGAACCGCTTTTTTTACAAAAATTATTGAAATTATGCAAAATATTATGTAAATTCTTTTGTAAAACCATTGCTAATATATATTTTTTTTTATATAATAACAGCATGAAAATCGAGAGGTGGGATTATTTTGACGCAAGATGCGTTAACTCAAATTTCGAATAAATATTCGGAGTATATAGCTAAATTGCCCGGAGTACTAAATGCTAATGTGGTTTTTGTCGGCACTGAAATCGGAGAGATCCATGTTCTGGCCGATCTGTCTCGCGCTCCAAAGCAAATAGTTCGCGATATTCAGTCTTTGCTTATGGCGCAATTCCAGAAAGAAATCGACCATAGAATTGTCAGCGTTGCGCAAATTGACTACGATCTAATCCCAACTATTATTAAGCCTCTGCCCAGACTCGTTATCGAAGCGGTTACAGTTGCTAAGAGAAGAGAATTTACAGAGGTTGAGGTTACTCTCTCCTCAAACGGAAAAATGTACTTAGGAAAAAAGTCGGCTCTTAAGGACAACTATGATCTTTTCAGGGGAATTGCGCAGGCAACGCTCAGCGCGGTTGCTATTTCCTGCGATCTCCCCAAAGCATACACGGTACTGGAAGTCAGGTTTTTGGACATTGCCGGAGGAAGGCTTGCTGTTGTCTGCGTATCATTGTCTTCACCCAATAATGCGGTCAGCCGCTTTTCGGGAACTGCTTTCTCACTTGAAGATGATGCGCTTGCGGTTGTAAAAGCTACCCTCAGCGCAATTAACAGGAGAATCGGCTACTGCTGATACTTCTGTACTATTTTTGGAAACGCGGGTTCGCAATTTTAGCGAAGCGGATATAGCCTGTTTAATTAGCGGAACAACAGAGTACTATGTATCTGGAGGCTATGTCGAAATGAAAAAGAGCCCTATCCTCAACGCTATGACCGCTCTTGTATCTGTCATTGCTTCTGCAGGCGCTATGTTTGCTTGGAGATAACGTTACAATTTCATTGACTTAAGTTTTGCGAACCCGCTTTTTCTTCAATATTGCAAGGTTTCCGACCACTCTGCCAGCAGGATGTGAAACAAATAGATGAAACCGGTTGCCAGAATATACGCAGTACTTATTTCGCTGATAGGTTTTCTTGTCGGCGTTTATTGCGTATATTATAAAATTATACAACTTTCAACTGTCGGGGATTTGAAAAGCGAGCTGATTGAGCTGTTTGTGCTGTTTTCACTCGCTTTTCTTTGCCGCTGTCTGCCTATATACATTCGTCCTGATTTCTCCATTGACATGGCGTTTATCAGCAATTTTGCCATTTTACTTTGCAAGGGTCCGATTGTAGCCGCGGCGATAACAATTATAAGTTCACCCTTCATCGTTGTCCCGGGACCGGCTCCGGAAAAAAAGCTGTCACATATTTTTAATACGGATCCGATAAAAACAGCATTTAATACCGCAAACTTCACTCTATCCGTTTTTCTCGGAGGCATGGCATTTATTTATGCCGGCGGAACTGTCGGGGATTTGTCATTTCCGGGTGTCTTGCTGCCGTCGGCTGCAATGATTTTGACAATAATAATAGTTAACAGTATAGTACTGCTGTTGCTGTTCAAGCTCAATTCAGGCATACCGTTTTTTGGTTCTCTTATAAAAAACTTACTTGAGTTCATGCCAAGCGTTATCGCGGCGGCGCCGATTGGATACTTCATTGCCAAGTTCATGACTATGAAGGACGGCGCGTATCTCGTTATAATGTTTATTCTCCCACTTATGTTTGCAAGATACGCATTTTCGCTTTACATAGATGTTAAGCACAACTATTTTGTCATGCTGAAAACGCTGACTTATTCAATTGAAGCAAAGGACGAATATACGCGAGGTCATTCGGAGCGCGTGGAGGAATACGTTAAAATTATTGCAAAGGAAATGCGCTACTCATATTCGCAAATTGAGGATATTTCGGTTGCGGCCTTGCTCCATGACGTCGGAAAAATAGGAATTGACGAAAGTATTTTGACAAAGCCCACCAGCTTAACCCCCGAGGAAAGAGAAATTATTATGAAGCATCCTCAAATCAGTGTGCAAATATTGAAAGAGGTTAAGCTTCGCCCGATTGTTTTTGAGATGATATTGCATCATCACGAAAAATATGACGGAACTGGCTACCCCTCAGGACTCTCGGGTGAGGAATTACCTATCGAAGTTTTTGTCCTGAGTGTCGCCGATACTTACGATGCAATAACCAGTACAAGACCTTATAGCCCGGGGCTTTCCGCAGAAATGGCAAAGCAGCTTATTCTTCAGGAAAAGGGAAAGCAATTCCATCCAAAAGTGGTTGATGCCTTTATAAGGGCTTACGATAAGGGAAATATGACCGTTCTGGTAAGAAACTATGAGGGTCGCGAGCTGGCGTATTAGCGCGCGAACCGAGCCTTGCGGCAATATAATTCGGGATGATTTTCTTGTTATATTTGTTATAAGCTGAGCAAAAAAATTACCAGATTCACAACTACACAAAAAAGCTCCCCGCAGACTTCGGCTGCGGGGAGCTTTACTATTTAAATGGGAGCGCTTCCCTGAAAGGAGCATCTGATGCTCGTTTCAGGAAACAGATTTAGTTTCCGGCTTTCTTAACTAGGAAGGCTGTCCAGCCTGCGCTGGTCTCATAGTTTGCAAGCAGCGCGTCCTTCCATGCCGAGTAGTCCTTGTTGCGAATCCCGTCTTCCGCAAGGGTGTCGGCATAAGTCTTATCGCTTTGCCCTACAAAATAAACAACATGATAGCCGCAGTAGTTGCTGTCCTGATTAAAGACTATTGCGGTATCTCCGGTTTTTCTGCCCTCAGCAAAACACCAATCATTAAATTCTGTGACCATCTGACCCTTGTAAACACCTTCATAAAGTCCGCCGGTGGTGTTGGAGCCTGTGTCCTCGGAATTTTCATTTGCAAGCTTGGCGAAGCTGTCCTCGGTCGCGTCTCCCGCCTGCCATGCGGCAAGCAGAGTTTCGGCCTTTGATTTAGCCTCTGCCTTTGCCTCATCCGTGTAAGTTCCGTCCTCTGAGGCTACGGCCTTTATGAGAATATGGCGCACATTTATTGTTTTATAGCTGTTGTCGCTGCGGGAAACAAAGTATAGTGCATAATATCCGGTGTCGGTTTCGATAACGGTTTTATCTCCCTCTTTGCGCGAAGCGTCCTTAAGCCAGTCGGCATAGGTGGCGCTTAAAGAGCTGCCCTGAGTGGTGGAGTCGGAAATCTCGGTCCCTGTCTGTGTGAATACTGCAACCTTGAAGGTTTCTGCGGAGCTTGAGCCGTCAACGATTGCATCGGCAATTTTCTTTGCTGCAGCCATAGCTTCAGCTTTAGCTGCGTCTTCCGCGGCGGCATCAGGGGAAGCGGAGGGCTCAGTGGTGTCTGTGGTATCCTCTTTTACGGAGCCGTCTGCAAGGTAGGCAATGTAGGTATACTGGTCGAGGTCATTTTTGTTTTCCTCATAATAAGCCTTGAGGTCGGCGCTTGTGTAAGTTAAGGAATCGTATTTCTGCTGGGCATAGGCTTGAGAAATATAGTATTTCTCCAAAATCCCGCTTATAACTTCAACGGTGCAGCCCTTTCCGTAAGCAGCGGAAAGATACTCGTCAGCGCTGTTATAACCGCTGCCGGTGTAGCTCGTTTTCATGTTCTCAAGGCTTGAGTCCAGCGAAGCCTGGTCCTCTTCGCTCAAAACGAAATCATTCTTTTGAGCTTCCTCATAAAGCGCGGTGATTTCCTGCATCGTAGCAATGGCTGATTCCTTGAAGTAATCCGCCCAGGTTTTCCCGTCTTCATATTCCTGATCTGCGGGGTCTTTTGTGGTGTCAAGCCCGATGTAAGAAATATAGTCACCATATTGCGAAACGAAGTTGTTGTAGGTGGTATTATAGAAAAAGCTCAATTCAGCTGCGGTATAGCTCTGGTCACCGATTTTAACTGCTGCGAAATGCCCGTTAAGGAAACTTGAATTCCAAAATAGTATGCCTGCGAATATAACGACAACAACAGCGATGCCGATTGTCCAGTTTTTTTCCTTGCGCTTTTTAGCTTTCTCGGCCTTCTTTGCAGCGAGCTGCTGCTTGTCCGTACCTTCCTCGCGCTGCTGTTTGCGAATCAGCTTCTCCTGTGATGCACTCATGATTTATATTCTTCCTTTACAACTTATAATAGAGATACTAAACGATTATAACGCAAAAGACGATAGGTTTCAAGAACTAATATAATGCGCAAGTGATTTGGAATTTAGTATAATTGCAGACCACGCTTCCCCGTGAGGACGGCATTGTATAAATAAAATCGACATTTTTAGTCATATTTATGCACGGAAATTTGTTGACAAAAGTACATGAGTGTGCATAAACCTGTGGAATATGTTCAAAAATCGTGTCAAATGTGTCCTGCCTGTGAACAAAACCGGTTAAACACGAGTTGTCGTAACAGAATAGATGTGGTATAATACAGCTAAGCAAACATTATACTGATTAAATAAAGCCACAATGGCACCTGAGCCGGCGGTATATGCAGGCAAAGAATGAATTGACGAATCAGGTTGAGATACATTTTTAATATAAAGGAAGATAATATATGAATACTCGTGTTAACGAGCCAAGTAATCTGCGGCTTGCCGTGCTTATAGACGCTGATAATGCACCGAGGGACTGCCTAAAGAGCGTTATGGAGGAGGTTGCAATTTACGGCACCCCCACAATAAAGAGAATATACGGCGATTGGACAAGCCCCAATGTCGGAGGCTGGAAGACAAGCCTTTTGGAAAATGCCGTTACGCCCGTTCAGCAATACGGCTACACGACAGGAAAAAACTCCACCGACTCGGCTATGATTATTGACGCTATGGATATACTTTATGCCGGAAGAACAGACGGCTTTGTTCTGGTGTCAAGCGACAGTGATTTTACGCGCCTTGCGATTCGCCTGCGCGAGGCCGGCATGCGGGTCATCGGCATCGGAGAGCGAAAGACCCCAAGTCCATTCATAGTCGCCTGCGACAAGTTTGTTTATATTGAGGTAATCCGCGACCGTTACAATAAGGAAAAAAGCGAGGCGCAGCCCAAGGCAGCGGCGACCGCTAAAAAGACTAACGTAAAAACCGCCGTGCCCGCTGAAAAACCGACCGAAAAAGCGCCGCACAAGACAATTCCGGACGAGATTGTAGCGCTGATTGCTGACAGCATTGCCGACATCGCCGATGACGACGGCTCCTGTGATTTAAGCTATTTGGGCAATTTATTGATAAAAAAGCAGCCTGACTTTGATTCTCGTAACTTTGGCTACGGGAAGCTGAGCACAATGCTCAAGGCCCTGCCGCGCTTCGAACTGGAAATTCGACCGACCGCTGACCCAAACTATAAAACCATGTATATCAGAGACAAGGAAGCATAAGGACGTGCCTGCGGGGCGGCAAAATTACATGATTGCCGCTTGGTCGGAGAACTCCCCTACGGACAAAAATATTTTATTAAAATTTGCTCAAATTTGTGTCATAACCCAAGCTCCCGCGCATATATATATAGAGTACGCAAATTCTATATAAGGGAGGGTCAATTATGGGGGAAGACATAGATGATCTCATTTTTGGCGACACGGAGACGGTGCCGAGTGAAAGATAAGTAATACCCCGAAAAGAGTGTTTCTCTTTCGGGGTATTTTTTGTTTTTATATGGGAAGTGAGGGGAAAACGCTTTTAAGCAAGGCGAACAGAATCGGGAAGAAAATGGCCGGAAGCAAATTACCCACCTTTATTTTTTTACCGAAAATCATATTGATACCGATTGCGAAGATCAAAATCGAGCCGACACAGGACATCTGGCTTATAAGCGAGGGATAGGCGTCCAGATACGGCTTAACAAACTGGGCGAGAATGGTTATACCGCCTTGGTATATAAGAAGCGGAACGGCGGACATTGCAACGCCGAAGCCGAGTGAGGCCGCCAGTAAAACAGAGCTGATTGCGTCGAGCACCGATTTCGCGAATAGCGTCGTGAAGTTGCCCGTAAGCCCATCGTCAAGAGAACCGACAATCGCCATTGCGCCGACGCAAAACAGAGTGGAGGCTGTTACAAAGCCATCCACAAAGGTGTTTCCCGCAAATTTTTTCGGCATTTTACTTTTTGTCCATTCGCCGAGGTGGTCAAGCCTTTTCTCGATATTGAGAAATTCACCCGTAACGGCGCCCAGAACGAGAGACAGAACCATCAGCATTGTGTACTGTGTAGAAAATGCGCCGTTTTCGAGAACAAGAAAGCCGGCGAGCGCACCGCCCAGACCGATAAAGGCAACCGCCAGCCCGACCGCTGAGAAAATGGTTTCCTCAAAGCGCTTCGGAAGTCCGCCCTTAATCAAAATTCCCACAGTACCCCCGATTATAATGGCGGCGGCGTTTACTATAGTTCCGAGTCCGTGCATAATGTAATCCTCTTTCTTTATGTGCTTGAAACAGCGACCGAAAAGGCCTGCAAATTCGATATTTCGGCTGAAACTTGTGTTAATTAAAACAAAAATGATTTCGAGATAACGAGAGATAATGAGAGTAAAACGGAGATAATCAAAGCTCTCCGCGAGGTATTTGTTTTTTATCAAAATTAGGTGTTGACACGCTTTGGGCTCTGTGGTATAAAAGTAAGGCGCCGTCAGGAGAATTTAGGTTTTCAAACCATTGTAACGGCGCGGCAGGCAATTGTCAAAGTTTTTTGCGGCTTATTCAAAAAAAGCCGTGACAGTCAGCCGCAAGACTGCTTATTTTCGCGCGGCGGCTCAGATAAAGTTTGTATAAGCCAAGCTCAACTATATTTATATGGAGGCAGAAAAAATGTCCACTTACATGGCAAATGCGGAAACCATTGAACGCAAATGGTATATCCTTGACGCAGCGGGCAAGCCCATGGGCAAGACGGCGGCTCTCGCAGCCGATCTTCTCCGCGGAAAGCTCAAACCCACCTACACTCCGCACGTTGACTGCGGTGATTTCGTTATCATCATCAACGCAGAGAAGGCAGTGCTCACAGGCAAAAAGCTCGAGCAGAAGTATTATTACACCCACTCCGGTTACGTCGGCGGCCTTAAGGCTGTTCAGTATAAGCGCCTCATGAGTGAAAGACCCGAGTTCGCTATGGAGCTTGCGGTTAAGGGTATGCTTCAGAAGAACAAGCTCGGCAGCGCGCAGCTGACCCGTCTTAAGCTGTTCCGCGGCGCAGAGCACACCCACCAGGCACAGCAGCCCGAAGCCTGGACACGATAAAGGAGGAGAATGAACATGTATCAGAGCAAGAAGCCTTATGTTTACGGCACCGGCAGAAGAAAGTCCTCCGTGGCCAGAGTTCATCTGTTCCCGGGCGGCACAGGAAAAATCACAGTCAATAATCGCGACATCGACGATTATTTCGGACTTGACACACTTAAGCTCATCATCCGTCAGCCCCTCGTTACCACTTCGAATCTCGATAAGTTTGATATCGAAGCAACCGTAACAGGCGGCGGCGTAACCGGACAGGCAGGCGCAATCCGCCACGGTCTTGCAAGAGCTCTGCTTCTTGTGGACGAGGCATATCGCCCCGCTTTGAAGGCTGCGGGCTTCCTTACCCGTGACCCCAGAATGAAAGAGCGTAAGAAACCCGGTCTCAAGGGCGCACGTCGCGCTCCCCAGTTCTCCAAGAGATAGTTTTTCTATTCAAGAGCATCGCCAAAAGGCGATGCTCTTTTTTGCGTATTTTCAAGAAACCCCGATATTTCTAGCCAAGCCTACTGTTAATTGAAAATAATAGACAGTTCAATTTTGCAATGATACAATACTGAAAGTGAAAGAAAACGTATTGGAGTGTGATTGCTGTGAAAATAAATATTCGTGTCACTGCATTGATTATTTCCTTGACGATTATATTTTCAATATCAGGCTTCGACCCCGCTAAAGCGGCGAGCGAAGATTTCGTAATTGAGAACGGCGTTTTGATTGAGTACAAGGGCAGCGACTCCAAGGTCGATATACCTGATAATCTGGGTATAACCGAAATAGGCGACGGCGCTTTTGAAGGAAATAAGAATTTAACTGAGGTAACGATTCCGGAAGGAATAAAAAAGATTGGTAATTTTGCATTCTCGAGCTGCTACCGGATGACAAAAATAAGCATACCGAGCAGCGTTGAAAGCATTCAGGATTATGCTTTCCGATCTTGTTTTGGGCTCCAATCCTTATCGCTTACAGACTCTATTAAAGAGATTGGTGAAGGTGCATTTTCTTTTTGTAGCGATTTATCCTATGTGGATTATCCAATACATCTCGATTATTTAGGTGATGAAGCTTTTCGCTATTGTGAAAAACTTGTAAAAGCGGAATGGCCTCAATCGGTAGATACGATAGGTACCCGCGTTTTTTTAAAATCAGGCATGAAGAATCCGATTATACTCAATAACGGGAAACTACTTTGCTATGTGCCTCCACAGACTGAAAGCTATCAAATACCCAACACAGTGACTGAAATTGCGGGAGGAGCATTTTATGACTGCTCTGCGATTAATTCAATAAGTATTCCATCCAGCGTAACAAAAGTAGGCTGTTCTGCCTTTACTGGGACAGCTATTAAAGACCCCATTTATATTAATAACGGTATGACATTGTGCTATGTTCCGAGCACCACAGAGGAATATACGATAACCAATCAAGGGACAGAGATTGCCGGTGGCGCTTTCAGAGGGTGCGAAGAATTGAAGTCCGTAACACTACCGGATAGTCTGACCAAAATCAACGACGAAACTTTTTATGATTGCGTCAGTTTGATAAACATTGATTTACCTGAAAGTTTGACTTCTATAGGGAGTAATGCCTTCACATATTGTAGAAAACTAACTAATGTAACGCTCCCTGATAGAGTTACAGAAATCAAAGACTACGCTTTTTATTGGTGCGAGAGTTTAGGTGGAGTTACAATACCGGGCAACGTTTCTTCTGTAGGCAATAGTGCCTTCTACGAGTGTTCACAGTTAAGCATGGTGATTTTTGAAAACGGAGTCAAGTCCATTGGAGCTCAAGCGTTTTCATACTGCAGCCATTTGTCATCTGTCTCCATCCCTGACAGCATGAGAGAGATCGGCGAAGGGGCGTTCAGCGCTTGTGATAGTCTTAAAACGATTACAATTCCAAGTAGTGTAACATCTCTGGGAAATGAGATTTTTTTCTGGACCCATGTCACTGTCACGGGAGAAGCCGGCTCCGCAATACAAACATATTGCGCTAAATATTATTGTCCTTTCATAGTAACTGACCTAAGTCGGGATGCCGTTCCGACGGGAAGCGCTATCCTTTTGAATGGCGGGAAGGTGACGCTTGAGGCTTACAATATCCAAGGCAACAACTATTTCAAGCTGCGTGATTTGGCAATGGTCTTGCGCGAAACGGGAAAAGCCTTTCAGGTCGAGTATGATTCTTCGACTAACACAATAAGCATTTCCGGAGGGAAAGCTTATACGCCCTTAGGCGGTGAATTGACTGTATCCAACCGGAAGACCAGCGAAAAAGCTAAATTATCCACGGTTAAAGTCACTTACAATGGCGGTGAAGTCGATTTACAAGCCTATAATATTTATGGATTCAACTACTTTAAGCTTAGGGATGTCGCTGCGGTAATAGATGTTGGTGTTACTTGGGACGGAAAAACCGGCACGATCGGCATTGACACGAGTATCGGATACAGCTCATAATAACAATTCTTAAACACAAAGATAGAAGCGTCGACAGGACAAAGCGCGGAAGGTGTTAAGCCGTTTTGGAAGGAGGGAGCCGTTTGAAAAGAAATATAGGTGAAGCCTGTTTGTGTTACTGCATACTGAAGCTCACGTTATTTATTATCGCTATGGTTACCATCTTCGTTTCCGTTCTGCTATTACCCCCCGCGATACTGCTCTGTGCCGCCCTGATACCGGCGCTGTGCGGCGTTCTCTATTGCCTAATAACAGATAAATCGGTAATACAGAAGAAAGAATAAAAATTTCTCCATACAGAATCAAATAATTTGAAATGGAGAAATTAAAAAATGGTTAACAGAAATAACATCGAATACGATCTTAAACCCCTAAATAAAACCTTATGCAGCATAAAAAAATTCTATACGGAAGGATATGAAAACGAACAAATAAAAAGTGCATCGCAAGCCTTAAAAAGACGCGCCGAAGACGGAGAAAATTGTCAGGAGCTTTTGCCGGAGGCCTTTGCGCTGGTTAACACGGCGGTTAAAAAAGCGCTTGGAATAACGCCGCATGACGTTCAGCTCTTAGCGGCGATTGCTATGGCACAGGGACAGATAATCGAGCTGCCGACAGGAGAAGGGAAAACCTTGGTCGCGGTTTTTACCGCGTATTTAATGTCCCTCACCGGTGAAGGCGTTCAGGTCTTAACAGTGAACGATTATCTGGCTCAAAGGGACGCCTTGTGGATGAAACCGGTATATGATTTGCTGGAGGTGTCGGTAAGCTACATAACGGAATTAACAGACAGAGCCGAAAGAAGGCTTGCGTATGCTTCGGACGTATGCTATATAACGGCAAAAGAGGCGGGCTTCGATTATCTCCGAAGCTTCTTAGCTTACGACACAGCTTCAGTTGTTCAGCGCCCTTTTAATTTTGCGGTTGTCGACGAGGTCGATTCAATCCTCATAGATGAGGCCAGAATCCCTCTCGTCATTTCGGGAAACGAAGTGTCAACGCTTGAAATTGATAAGCGAATATACGAAGCCGTCAAAAAAATGCAAAGAGGCGTTGATTTCAATACAGACGAGCACGAAAGCTCCATATATCTTGATGAAACCGGAATAATCTCCCTTGAGGATAGCCTTGGGCTCGGTGATATTTATGAGGACAGGAACTTAGCGGTTATTGAAAAAGCAGAGGCTATTTTGCAGGCAGAATATCTCCTGAAAAGAGATGTGGATTATATTGTCAAGGACAATGAAGTGCTTATTATCGACAAGTATACGGGACGAATCGCTATAAACCGTCAATGGACGGACGAGCTTCAAACCGCAGTTGAGCTGAAAGAGGGCTTAACACAAAAAGCCAAAGGGGAGATAATGAACAGCATTACTCTTTCGAACTTTTTGAGTCTTTATAAGGGTTTCTGCGGGATGACCGGTACAGCCCGCAGCGCGGGAGCCGAATTTTTGAAGTTCTATAATAAAAGCGTCACGGTAATTCCCCCAAACAAGCCGTGTATCAGAGTGGATCATAGAGATTATATCTTCGCGACTAAGCAAGATAAGTACCGTGCAATTGTTGAGGAAGTTAAAAAAGTGAATGTGACAGGGCAGCCGATACTCATAGGCACCTGCAGTATTGAGGAGTCGGAGCTTTTAGCGGACATGCTGCGAGAGAGTATCAGTCAGATGTGCGTTTTGAACGCAAAGCAGGATGCCGAGGAAGCGAGAATCATCGCAGATGCGGGTATGCTGGGAGCAGTCACGATTTCAACAAACATGGCCGGACGCGGAGTGGATATTGCGCTCGGCGGAGCAAATGCGCAGCGCGCAGAGGAGGTTCGTGCGCTGGGCGGTCTTTATGTAATCGGAACCAACAGACATGAAAGCAGGCGCATCGATAATCAGCTTCGGGGCCGTGCCGGCAGGCAGGGCGATCCAGGGAAGAGCAGGTTCTTTATAAGCCTGACGGACGATCTTGTGGTTAAATACGGGCTATCGGAGGTTATACCGGAAAAATACAAGAATGTGAGCGATAACGGACCTCTGCAAAACAAAGAACTTGCAAAGGCAGTAATAAGAACTCAAAAAATCGTTGAGGTGCAGACCTTTGACGCGAAAACCACGCTTTCAAAGTATTCCAGAATCGTTGAGGAGCAAAGGCGCTTGGTTTACAAAAAACGCGAAGATATTTTATTCGAGCGCATAAGACTGTCGCTTTTGGAAAAAGAGAGGCCCGAAAGGTTTGAGGAGCTTCTGGCTGAAGTGTCGGAGAGCGAGTTTCTTCGCGCGCAAAAGCAAATCGAGCTTTATGCAATCAACAAGTGCTGGAGCGAGCATCTGCTTTACATTGAGAGCGTTATGGATGAGATTAAAATGATAAGCGTTACAAAAGGAAATCCTCATGCGTACTACAATCAGAAACTGACCGACGGCTTTGATTCCCTGCAAAAGCATATTTATGAGCTCGTTCTGGGTGTTTTTGATTCGGTCGTTATCAAAGAGGGGCTGATTGATTTGGAGGAAATGAATATTGTCGGTCCAACCGCCACAAAAACCTATTTAGTCCATGACGGCTCCGAGCTTCAAAATTTCCTTGGAGGATCGAGCGCCATTGGAGCCATGGCATTTGCGGCGCCTCTCTTCTTCGTGCAATTGCTGGTTGATAAGCTGAGACTTCACCGCAAAAATTCTCGGTGATACAGCACGAAAGAATAGTATTTTAATAGAAGGAAGCTCGGCGCGTTGCGCCGAGCTTCCTTATTTGTGCTAGACAAATACCGCCTGAACCAGAACCATATAAACAAGCGTGCCGCCGCCGATACTTAAAAGCACATTGTCTTTCCATTTGTGCAGCACAACGATGACCGCAATGGCAATCAGTTCGGGGAGCCCGTGCGGCGCTTCGACGATCGAAACAGCTTTAAGGCAATATACGACCAACAGCCCCATCATAGCCGGCGGCAGAACCCTCCCGAGGTAGAGTATTATTTTAGGAGGCTCTTTCCTTTCCGGAAAAAGCAGAAACGGCGTAAAGCGGGTTATCATCGTTCCGAGCGCAATCGCCAGAATCATTATAACAGTTTGAACGGCAGTTAAGTGCATAGCTTTTTCCTCCCTGCCAGAAGTATGAGCAGAATGATAAGCATTGCGGGTATTACCAGATTTTCGGCACCGAATAGAAATAAAGCGGCTGCTGTGGCAACGATTCCGATAAGACCGGACATCCTGTTTTCCTTCTTTTTCATCTGTTCAAGGAATAATACAATAAAGAGCGCTGTCAAAACGAAATCCAAACCCTTTGTGCTGAAGCTGATAAGTCCGCCCAGCAAGCCGCCCATCAAGGTTCCAAACACCCAATAGAAATAATCAAGGAACGAAATTGCGAGATAAAAATATTTTCTGTCAATATTTTCGGGCGGTTCGACACTTGAAGAAATCGAGAAGGTTTCGTCACACAGCGTGTATATGAGAAAAAAGCGGACCTTTCCGAGCCCCTTGTATTTTTCGAGCATGGAAAGCCCGTAAAACAAGTGCCTTGCATTGACCATTATACTCAGCAGAAAGGCCTGAATCGGGTTAAAAGCCACGGTTAATAAAGTGATTGCGACATACTGCATACTGCCGCAAAACGCCACCATGCTCATGAGAACAGACCAGAGAGGGCCGTAACCCTTTGTCTGCATCAGAACGCCGTAGGCCATTCCCAAAAACAGAAAACCGGCCAGAACGGGAAGCGTATTTGGAAAGGCGGCGAGTAAGGCGCTTTTCAACTTTTGCTTTCGATTTGTTTCGGTCATTTTTTCTTGTGCTCCCCGAAGAAGTGTCGTATAATATACATAACAATCGTAAAATATAATAGTTTGATATATATTACAATCGTAAATTATATTTGTCAATACCTTTGGGAGTGATTTATGGATATTAACCGTATTATCGCCGAAAACTTAAAAAGACTGCGCACGGAGCGCAATCTCAGTCTTGGGCAGCTGTCAGAGCTGTGTGCCGTGAGCAAGGTAATGTTGGCTCAAATTGAAAAGGGCGAAACAAATCCAACCATCAATACGCTCTGGAAAATTGCAAACGGGCTCAAGGTGCCCTATACAAAGATTTTGGAGCAGCAGGAGCATGAAGCCTCTCTTGTTACAAAAGCGGAAACGGACAGTTTTGCAAGCGACGACGGACATTATAGGATATTTTGCTATTACCCCAATACCCCCGCCCGCAACTTTGAACTTTTTCAGTTAGAACTGGATTCGGGATACAGCTATACCTCCATCGGTCACTCCGAAAAGTCGGAGGAGTACGTTATGGTTCTGGAGGGCGAGCTTACGCTTACAGTAAACAATCAGAGCTATGTTCTTCACCCCGACGACACGATGAGCTTTGTCGCGTCAGCACAGCATTTATATTTTTCGAGCGGAAGAAAAACGCTTAAAGCAGTCAACATAAACTATTATCCCTGATAAATACTATATTTTGAGGTGAAATAATTGAAAGTACTCATGATTAACGGCAGTCCGCATAAAGACGGCTGCACCTACACCGCGCTAAAAGAAATCGAGAAAGAGCTTAATGGGCTCGGCATTGACACGGAAATCGCGCATATCGGAACTAAGCCCGTCAGAGGCTGCATCGGCTGCAATAAATGCAGCGGCGGAAGGTGTGTTTTTAACGACGATATTGTTAACGAACTGCTCGAGAAGGCAGAGACCGCCGACGCCTATATTTTCGGATCTCCCGTGCACTATGCGGGGGCTTCGGGAAGCCTGACCTGCGTGCTGGACAGGTTTTTCTACGCGGGCGCAAACCATGCGTATAAACCGGGTGCGGCGATTGTTTCCTGCCGAAGAGGCGGCGCAACCGCGGCCTTTGACCAGCTTAATAAGTATTTTACAATCAGAAATATGCCTGTTGTATCCTCTCAATATTGGAACATGGTTCACGGCAATACTCCCGAGGAAGTTGCACAGGATCTTGAGGGTATGCAGATTATGCGCACCCTCGGCAGGAATATGGGCTGGCTCCTGAAGTGCATTGAGGCCGGAAGAAAAAGCGGCGTTCCTCTGCCCGAAAGGGAGCCGCAGGCGGTTACCAATTTCATAAGATAACGTAATAATAATCGGCTAAGAAGCTCGGCGCGAAATGCGCCGAGCTTCTTGCGCAGAAAAAATGTTGCAAAGCATACTTGACAAAAGCTGCAAAGTATACTATGCTAATAATGCAAAGTCGGCTTGGCACAATTTCTAATCATTGGGGGGCGGTTGATTGAAGACAAGAATAAGGGAGTTAAGAAAAGCGCGAAAGCTCTCGCAGGAAGAGCTGGCCTATGCGGTTGGCACTACAAGGCAGACCATAACTTCGATTGAAGTCGGAAAATATGTTGCCTCGCTGCAATTGGCATACAGGATAGCAAAGTATTTCGATCTTACAATCGAGGAAGTATTTGATTTTAGTGATATAGAGGTATATGAAAATGATTGAGTTCAGAAGCACTATTAAAAACAGACTGATTCTTTTAACAATTTGCACCGTGCTTTCGGTTGCGCTCGTTTATATCGGCGCGCTATTAACGCAGCAGGCGGAAACGGCAAGCAGCACCTTCGCCGACGGCTTTGTCAAGGGCTTCCCTCTCGGCCTTTTCAGCGGCTTTGTCGCCGTTATGGTATTCCTCATCGTGCGCTGCATTAGGGCGCTCGGGAGCGACGAATACCTTAAGAAGCTTTACATCACGGAAAATGACGAGCGCAAAACAATGATTCGACAGAGTGCGATGGGGAAAAGCTTTTTCTTCACGGCAGGGTCTCTGGTTGTGGGAATCACGGTGGCAAGCTTTTTTGACAACACGATTACGCTGACATTAGCGGCGGTGCTGACCGTTCATGTTCTGACGGGAGCAATCCTCAAGCTATATTATTTTCTTAAGTACTGAAGGCAAGCATTTATCATCATTAATTAATCTCATAAGGAGAATGTAAATGAAAACAATCGGGCTTATCGGCGGCATGAGTTGGGAGAGCACAGTCACCTATTATACGATTATCAACAGAATTATTAAGCGCGAACTGGGCGGCTTCCATTCGGCAAAATGTCTTTTGTACAGCGTTGACTTTCAGGAAATCGAAGAGTGCCAGTCTGGCGGCGACTGGGAAAAGGGCGGTCAAATCCTAGCCGATGCCGCAAAGCTTCTGGAAAATGCGGGCGCGGATTTCATAGTAATTTGCACAAATACAATGCATAAGGCTGTTCCGCAGATTCAAAGTCAAATAAGCATACCGATACTGCATATTGCCGAGGCAACTGCGATGAGGCTTCGCGAGGCGAAAATCCGCAGGGTCGCACTGCTTGGAACGAAATATACCATGGAGCAGGATTTCTACAAAAACAAGCTCATCGAAAGCGGAATTGAAGTTGTGATTCCGGAGGAGCCCGAAAGAAACGAGATTAACCGTATTATTTACAAGGAACTCTGTCTTGGAGTGATATCCGAAGGCTCAAGGGCTATGCTATTGGAGCTTGTGAACAAGATGGGCGACAGCGGAGCCGAAGGGGTTATACTTGGCTGTACGGAAATAGGTCTTTTAATCTCACAGCAGAATACAAGCGTGCCGCTTTTTGATACGGCGCTGATACACGCGGAGGCGGCGGCGCTGCTCGCCGCCCGTGACTAAATCAGCTCTTTCGTCCATCAGAATATTTATAAAGGGGATTGAAAATGAAAATTATAAACCTTAACAATCTGCCGCCGCAGTTCATCTGGCGGGACGAAATCGGACTTGTCACAAAATCGCTCGGCGCGGCAGCCGGCAGCGAAAGGCTCAATGTCAATATCGACAGCGTACCGCCCGGGGCCTTGAGCACGAAATATCACAGCCATTCTCAGCAGGAGGAGTTTTTTCTTGTGCTGGAGGGCGAGGGTATGCTGAGGCTGAACGGCGAGGAAATTCCTGTTTCCAAGGGCGATTTTATAGCAAAGCCGGCGGGAAAAAACATCGCCCACACCTTCTATAACAGCGGCAGCGAGGCCTTGGTGCTTCTGGATGTCGGCAGCTCCGAAAAAGAGGATACCTGCTACTACCCCGACGAGGACGTCTACCTGCATAAGTCGAACGGGAAAAATAGGGTGTATCACGGCGGTGATATTGACCGCGAATGGAGCTCCGACCCGAATCCGAAAAAGTAAGTCAGCTTAAGGCGGGAACAGAATGGAATTTGAAATAATCGAAAACGGCATTGTCTATGTCAGCGGCGGGGAGCCTTTTATAACGGACGCGCAGTCAGCGCTGGATTTTATCGCCACCGTGAGATATGAAACGAAGTGTGAGCGGATAATCGCAGATAAATCAGGGCTTGCCGAGGGCTTTTTCAGGCTCGGAACGGGGCTTGCGGGAGAAATCTTGCAAAAATTCGTAAATTACAGAATGAGGCTCGCGGTTGTCGGCGATTTTTCAAAGTATACGAGCAAGCCGCTCAAGGATTTTATCTTCGAGAGCAACAAGGGCAGAGATTTCTTCTTCGTGGGAACAAGGGACGAAGCGCTTTCGAGGCTCATCTGAAACGACAGATTTAATTGGAGGATACACATAAATGCTTAAAAAGGTAAATTTAAAGGACGAGGTAAACTCGGTTGAGGGTCTATACATTTATAAAAAAATCGGAGTTCTCAACGGCCATGTACTGAGCGCGGTGCAGGTGGAAAACCGTACGCTGGACTTTCATGTGCACGAAAAATCCGACGAGCTTTTCTTCGTTATCGAAGGAGGCTTTCAGCTCGAAACCGAGGAGGGGCTCCTTCAAGTGGATGAGGGCGAATTTGTGATTGTTCCGAAGGGGACAAGACACAGACCCGTGGTCACAAAACTTTCCAAGTTCATGATGATTGAGCTTGAGGGAACGCTGAACAAGGAAAATAGCGGAGCTTTATACGAGGAATAGCGTGCGCATATAGCTTTTGTGAAGCATAGAGCTTATTTCGAGGACAGCCGCCTGTTTTCAGCGGCTGTCCTCAGCGTTGCTGACATTAAAAACCAAGTTTTCCACCACCTGTATCGCAGTTTAACGGCAAGAATAAATACCAGCTGCTTGATATGTGCAAAACGACGATAATTGTGAACAATTCATAAAATAGATTGACATAATATCGGAATTGATATACTATATAACCAGAGAAAGGGTGATTCCGATGTGGAGTTTTGTCTCAAACTAGGTTCCTTCTCTTGCGAGGGTTCGGCAATATCCGAAAGCTTTATATCCCATGCAGTTCTCACTCCTGTGAGAGATAAATAGGTTCAGGCGGCATAAGCGAGCTACCGCTTCATGGCTGCCAAGAGCTTGTTAAATGTGGCATACGGTGAGTAAAGGAGGGGTAAAAGTCGACCTTGAGCAATACCCGAATAAAGTGAGGTAAACCAAACCGAATGACTGAAAAAATTGAACAAACGTAGCCCCCTGTTCACGCTGGATGAACAGGGGGTTGTGCTTTGCGCGCATTCAAAAGACTATTATACGTCGTCAGCGCCACACTGCTGTATCTCATACAGCAACGTGCGGCGCTTTCTCGTCTAATGGTCTTCTAAAGGCGCTTTTTTCTGCTTAGAAAACATATTTGAGCACAAGCAGCAGCACAACGCCCGGAAGCCCCAATATACCCGCGACAAGGCAATTGAGTAGGTTTATTGTAAGGCTGAGTCCGACGAAACCGCCGAAAAAGTTTAGTATTACGAGGGCGATGAAACCGCCCGCCGCGTTGAGAAGGAGCTTCAGCGCCCATTTGAGCGGCGTTTTCAGAATTTTAAAGAGCAAAACGACCAACAGGACGCAGATAATGACTGCCCCGATGGTGAGAAAGCTGAAAGACGGCATAGGAGTTTCTCCTTATTATGTATTAACATTCCCGATGAATAAGGAATGTTTCAGCACTTAATAATACCTGTTGCGGTAGTGTTTGAGCGCCGTGTTGTAGCGAGAGCGAAGCGCGCTTATCTCAAAGATGCAGGCGTCCAGAGTGTCGGGGTCCGTGGTGTTGTTAAAATGGGTGTAGGCCTCGTCGAGACTGCCGCGTATTTCGCCGATTTCTCCGGCATAACGCGAAAGCTCCGCCCGTCTTTCCTTTTCGTTTCGCTTGTTTTTTGGCATAGTATCCTCCCGAATAGCTTTCCGGTTCAGGCACATTACCGAGGACAGGTTCTTTGTTTGCCTTAGGTAAGTCTATGCGCCGTGACCGGAACGGATGACAAATCTTCTTTGCGCTTAAGCGCCTTCAAAAATATTATCTCCGAAACAGTCGGGAATTAAACTTTAAGCGTGATAATTGCGGCTTTGAGTACTTTCTGTATTGCTTGATTTTTTGGGTATTATAGGCTATACTATATGAGTTAAGGCACTTTTTCGTTTGCACAACATGTTGTGATTATATAGGCAACAAAATATGCTCAGGCGAAATTTCAAGCAGGTACACAGGAGGCTCTATGAAGAAAAGCACAAGCGCGGAATACGGCAATTTAAGCATTTCGCAGCTCAAGGGAGCGGACAGAGTTCGCAAACGTCCCGCCGTTATTTTCGGCTCGGACGGACTTGAGGGCTGTCAGCATGCCGTTTTTGAAATACTATCCAACGCAATTGACGAAGCTCGCGAGGGGCACGGTGACATTATAACAGTTACCCGTTATTCTGACAAGTCCATCGAGGTCGAGGACTTCGGGCGCGGCTGCCCCGTTGATTTTAACGAGAACGAAAAGCGCTTTAACTGGGAGCTTGTTTTCTGCGAGCTTTACGCGGGAGGCAAATACGCAAACGACGAGGGCGAGAGCTATGAGTACTCTCTCGGACTTAACGGTCTCGGCTCCTGCGCCACGCAGTATGCCAGCGAATACTTCGACGCGGTTATTTACCGCGACGGTTTCAAATATACTCTTCACTTTGAAAAGGGCGAGAATGTCGGCGGTCTCCAAAAAGAGCCTGCCGACCGCAAAAAAACTGGTTCGCTGTTCCGCTGGCGCCCCGACCTTGCGGTTTTTACGGACATTTCGGTGCCTGCGGATTACTTCACGGAAACACTTCGCCGCCAGGCGGTAGTTAACGCGGGCATACTTTTTCGCTTCCGCAACCAGAGGGAGGACGGAAAGTTTGAAACCACCGAGTTTAAGTACGAAAACGGAATACTGGACTATATTGCCGAAATAGCAGGAGAGGAAACCATCTCGGCTCCCCAATTTATTTCAACCGAGCGCAGGGGACGTGACCGCGAGGACAAGCCCGAATACAAGGTTAAGCTCACCGCCGCCTTTTGTTTTTCAAACACGGTTAACCGCATTGAGTATTACCATAACTCGTCCTGGCTTGAGTACGGCGGAGCACCCGACAAGGCGACAAGAAGCGCCTTTGTCTATGCGCTTGACGCCTACATCAAAAAAATCGGCAAATACCAGAAGAGCGAGAGCAAAATCAGCTTTCAGGACATCGCGGACTGCCTGATACTCGTCACAAACTGCTTTTCGACCCAAACCTCTTACGAAAACCAAACGAAAAAAGCTATCAACAACAAGTTTATTCAAGACGCGATGACTGACTTCTTCCGCACACAGCTCGAGGTTTATTTCATCGAGCATAAAGCCGAGGCGGATAAAATCGCGGAGCAGGTGCTTATAAACAAGCGCAGCCGCGAGCAGGCTGAAAAGGCAAGACTGAACATAAAGAAGAAGCTTTCAGGCTCGGTGGACATCTCAAACCGCGTACAAAAATTCGTTGACTGCCGCTCAAAGGACCTTGAAAAGCGTGAGATTTATATTGTCGAGGGCGATTCGGCGCTCGGCGCCTGCAAACTCTCGCGTGACGCGGAGTTTCAGGGCATTATGCCCGTGCGCGGTAAGATACTAAACTGCCTCAAGGCGGATTACGCGAAGATTTTTAAAAGCGAAATCATAACGGATTTGATTAAGGTTTTAGGCTGCGGCGTTGAGGTGGAAAAAGGCCGCGGCAAGGATCTATCCACCTTCGATTCGGAGAGTCTGCGCTGGAATAAGATAATTATTTGCACCGACGCCGACGTTGACGGCTTCCAGATTCGCACGCTGATTCTGACCATGATTTACAGGCTCATGCCGACTCTCATAAAAGACGGCTATGTCTATATTGCGGAAACTCCGCTTTACGAAATCGAAACCAAGGAAAAAACCTATTTTGCGTATTCCGACCGCGATAAGGCTGAGATACTCGAAAAGCTCGACGGGAAAAAGTGCACCATTAACCGCTCCAAGGGACTTGGCGAGAACGACCCCGAAATGATGTGGCTTACCACCATGAATCCCGAAACGCGTCGCCTCATCAGAGTAATGCCGGAGGAAGCGCAGCGCACTTCGGAGCAGTTCGACCTTCTGCTCGGCGATAATCTGGCGGGGCGCAAGGTCCACATCGCCGAAAACGGTTACAAATACATTGACCTTGCGGACATCTCGTGAGGTCGTTCTGCCCGATAATACTCCCTACCAAAAGAGAGGACGAAGCGCCTTATGGCAAAGAAAAAACAGCCGGAAAACAAAAAAACAAATATAAATGCAGCGGTTGAGGGACTTCACGCAGAGGTTATCGAGCAGCCGATTACGGAAACTCTCGAGCTTAACTACATGCCCTATGCAATGAGTGTAATAGTATCAAGAGCCATTCCGGAAATTGACGGCTTCAAGCCCTCCCACCGCAAGCTGCTTTACACGATGTATAAAATGAATCTGCTGACGGGTTCGCGCACAAAAAGCGCAAACATCGTCGGGCAAACCATGCGCCTTAATCCTCACGGTGACGCCGCGATTTACGAAACCATGGTTCGTCTTTCAAAGGGCTGCGAGGCGCTGCTGGCGCCCTTTGTGGACAGCAAGGGTAACTTCGGTAAGATATATTCCCGCGATATGTCCTATGCCGCGTCGCGTTACACCGAGGCGAAGCTCTCGGACATCTGCGGAGAGCTTTTCCGCGATATTGACAAGGATACCGTGGATTTTATTGATAACTACGACGGCAGCACCAAGGAGCCGGCCTTGCTTCCGACCACTTTCCCGAATGTACTTGTTTCCGCGAACACGGGCATAGCCGTCGGCATGGCGAGCCAAATTTGTGGCTTTAATCTGAATGAAGTCTGCGAAACGACCATAAACTACATAAAGGACCCTGAATGTGACCTTATGCAGAGCCTGCTTGCGCCCGATTTCCCGACGGGCGGCGAGCTTATATACAATGCCTCCGAGCTTGAGGAGATTTATCGAACAGGCCGCGGAAGCTTCAAGGTTCGCTCGAAATGGCGCTATATTAAAGAAGAAAACATCATCGAAATCTTTGAGATTCCCTATTCCACCACAGTCGAAGCGATAATGGATAAAGTGGCGGAGCTTATAAAAACCGGAAAAATCAAGGAAATCAACGACATGCGCGACGAAACCGATTTGGGCGGACTTAAGCTTGCCGTTGACCTAAAACGCGGAATTGACCCCGACAAGCTCATGCAGAAGCTTATGAAGATGACGCCGCTGTGCGACAGCTTCTCCTGCAATTTCAATATACTCATCGCGGGAAATCCGCGGGTTATGGGCATACGCGAAATTCTTGACGAGTGGACAGCATGGCGAATCGAAAGCGTGCGCCGCAGAGTCTACTTCGACCTTGCAAAAAAGCGGGACAAGCTGCATTTACTCAACGGTCTTAAAAAAATCCTTCTGGATATAGACAAAGCCATAGCTATAATCCGCAATACCGAGCTTGAGGCGGAGGTTGTGCCGAACCTTATGATCGGCTTCGGTATCGACCGCGTTCAGGCCGAATTTGTCGCCGAAATCAAGCTCCGCAATATCAACAAGGAATATATTTTAAAGCGCGTCGATGAAACAGCGCAGCTCGAGAAAGATATTGCAGATCTGGAAGACATCTTGAACTCGCCGCGCAGAGTGAAAAAAATCATCATCGATGAACTGGCAGAGGTCAGCCGCAAGTACAATTTGCCGCGTAAAACCGCAATAGTCTATTCCGACGAAGTGGAGGAATCGGACGAGGGCAGCGAAATTGAGGACTATGCCGTTACGCTGTTCTTATCGCGCGAGGGCTATTTCAAAAAAATAACTCCGCTGTCGCTGCGCATGGGCGGCGAGCAAAAGTACAAGGAAAACGACGCGCCCTTCCAGATTTTTGAGGCGACAAACCGCGCGGAGCTGCTCATATTCACCGACAAGCAGCAAGTTTATAAGGTGCGGATTTCGGATTTCGACGACTCGAAGGCCTCGGTTCTCGGCGTGTTTTTACCCTCACATCTTGAGATGGACGAGGGTGAGAATGTAATCTGCATGATAAATCCCGGCGATTACAGCGGGAGTTTGCTGCTGTTCTACGCAAACGGCAAGGTTGCAAGGCTTGAACTCAGCGCCTACGCAACAAAAACGAACAGAAAACGTCTTACGGGAGCGTATTCTGACAAAAGCCTTCTTGTCAGCATTCTGCCGCTTACAAAGGAGCGCGAAATTGCCGTGTTCTCCACCGAGGGCAGGGCGATGGTCTTCTCGAGCTCGCTGCTTGCGCCGAAGAGTTCACGCACGACTATCGGCGTTTCGCTTATGAATATAAAAGCAAAATACAGCCTTGAGCGGGCTGTGTTTGCCGAGGAAAGTCCGATTAAAAACGCCGCGCGTTACAGGGCGAGGAGTATTCCCGTTGCAGGAGCGCTTTTGCGCGACGAGGACAAAGAGGAAAAACAGATGAGCCTTATCGACGAGTAATCGTTTCGATATTTTGGGAACCGGAAGGAAGGAACAGGTATTTGGAAAACAGATCAAAGACAACGCTGAAATCAGTGCTCAATATTCTGAAAATCCTGCTCGGCTCCGCGGTATTCGCTGTCGGAATCCAGTGGTTTTTCCACCCTGCGGCTCTGCTTTCAGGCGGCGTAACCGGTATCGCATTGGTTATAAACTATCTCACGGGCGCTCCGACCGGCGTTATGCTTGCGGCCTTGAACCTGCCGTTATTCATAATCGCGCTAAGGAGGTACGGGTGGAAGTTTATGGGAGGGTCGCTTTTGGGGACTCTCGCAAGCTCCCTTTTCATCGACCTTCTTTCGCTCGTCAAAATAAGTATTACTGCCGAGCCGCTTCTCGCGGCGATTTACGGCGGAATAATCACAGGTCTGGGGCTTGGTATTGTCTACTCAACAGGCTCGACCACGGGCGGAACGGACATTCTGGCAAAGATTATCCGCGAAAAATATCCCTATGTCAATTTCGGCACTATGATACTGGTGCTCGACGGCGTTATTATTGCCGCCTACGCGCTTATATTCGGAAAATACGAAAACGCGATGTATACTGTAATCGCAGTATATATAGCGGCGAGGGTAATTGACCTTGTTCTTTACGGCTCCTCGCAGTCGAAGCTCTGCCACATCATCTCCGAATACAGCGACGAGATAAAAGCGGCAATTGTAGAAAAGCTAAACAGAGGCGTAACCGTGCTTTCGGGCAAGGGCGCCTATTCGGGACAGGACAAGCAGATTCTTCTGTGCGTTGTCAAGCGTCAGCAGATTGTTGAAATCAAGAAAATCGTCAAGAACATTGACAAAAGTGCCTTCGTTATTGTAACGGATACCCGTGACGTCTTCGGCGAGGGCTTTGGGGACATTTCGGTCAATAAATGAGCACAAGCCTTGAGGCCAAAAACCATTTTTCGTAAAGGAGGCAGGGAATATGAAGAAACGAATTATATCGCTTTTAATTGTTGTATCCCTGCTTGCCGCGCTTTCAGGCTGCAGCTCAATGTTTAAAAAGGAGTATCTCTCCGTTTCGGAATACAAGGATGACCAGCAGAATCTGCTCAGCAGCAATACCACTCAAATTTCAAACTTCATCGAACTGAAGGCCGCGATAATCGCCATGGTAAGCGGTCACAAGGCGGAGGGAAGGCTGAGATTCACGGCGTATGACGGGACTATTCAGGACGACCTTTCACGGGCGTTGCTGGAGGCAAAAAGCGAAAACGCGCTTGCAAGCTTTGCGGTGGACTATATGTCCTATGATTTAAGTCCCATTGTCACCTATTATGAGGCTGTGGTTTACATAACATATAAGAAAACCCAAAGCGAAATCGACGATATTCGCTATATAACCGGAAAAGCGGAGCTTGCCGATGCCATTGAGCCTGTTTTGGAGGAGATGTCTTCCTATGTCGCCCTGCGCCTGACAAGCGCAACGGTTACCGAGGAGGATGTGATTTCCGCCGTTAATTTCGCATACACCCAAAATCCGGTAAGCTGCGTGGTACCGCCCAGTGTGACAGTAACCATACACCCCGAAAGCGGTCTTCAGCGCATAATTGAGCTTGATTTTGAATATGGATGGAAGAGCTCGGAGCTTGAAAAAATGAGGGCTGCGCTGAACACCAAAATACAGGAAATTGTCAGGAGCGCTTCCAACGTCAAGGATGCGGAATATGCCTACAACCTCTACCAGCAGCTTGCGCTCAGCTGCACCTACGACCCGACAGGCGCCGTTCGCAGCGGAGCGGAGCTTGACAGCGGACTTGGTTCCTCGGCTTACGGAGCGCTGCTCGAATACTGCGCGGATAGCCGCGGGTTTGCCGCGGCTTACAGCGCGCTTTGCCGCGCCGCCGGAATCGAGTGTCTGGTGGTTGACGGAACAATGGACAACGAAGCCCACTCTTGGAACATCATCAGGATTGAGGGCAACTATTTCCATGTGGATGCGACCGCATACTATTCCTTGGGCGCTGAGAACTCCTTCATGCGGAGTGACGAGCAGTTTAAGGACAGCTATATCTGGGACGCCAAAAAATATCCCGCGTGCGCAATTGGCGAGCCTGACTCGGGCATAATTTCAAACACATTTTAGACAGTTTCAATACTGTAAAAAAGCTGAGCGGGAGCCGAAACGGTATACTTCGGCTCCCGCTCATTTTTTATGCGTTTTTTGCTCGCAAAGCTTTATTTTTGTCTTGTCTATCCCGGACGGACATTGTATAATGTGAAAATCCGCATAACAGCGACAAACCCAAATAAATCCGAGGTAAGGAGGGAAAACAAATGAATGTAAACGACAATTCTACATCGTGGAAAAGCATTGCGAAAATGCTTATCATGTTTGTCATCCCGATTTGGCTCGGCACTTTTTTCCAGCAGCTGTATAATACGGCGGATGCGATTTTTGTCGGGCGTTTTGTGGGAAAAGCCGCGCTTGCGGCGGTGGGCGGTCCGACGGCGCAGGTTGTGACCCTTCTGATCGGTGTTTTCGTCGAGCTGGCGGCGGGCTGTTCTGTGATAATCGCGCAGTATTTCGGCGCGGGTGACAGCAAAAAGGTCGGTAGGGCTTTACATACAGCCATGGCGATTGCCCTTATCTGCGGTGTGGCGATTACAATTTTGGGGCTTGTATTTACGCCTGCACTTTTAAAGAGCATGGACGTTAAGGGCGATGTCTACGCCATGAGCAAAACGTATCTCTATATCTATTTCTCCGGCTCTCTTTTTATCACCGTGTATAATCTGGGAGCGTCCGTACTGCGGGCAATCGGGGATTCCAAGCGCCCGTTCTACTATCTCGTTGCCGGCTGCCTTACCAATATCGCTCTCGACTATGTTTTAATCTACTGGTTTGACATGGGCGTTGCCGGAGCGGCGATTGCAACAGTTATTTCGCAGGGCCTCAGCTCGGTGCTCATCGTGCGCGCTCTGTGCGCCCTTCCCGAGGAATACAGGCTAAACTTCAAAAAAATCGGGATTCGCCTGAATATATTGAAGCGCATGCTGCGCATAGGCGTTCCCGAGGCCATGCAGCAGGTAATGTATTCTATATCGAACATAATGATTCAAACAAATATCGACGGCTTCGGAACCAACACAATTGCGGCTATGTCCGCTTACAGCAAGGTGGATGTGTTCTTTTGGATGACACTGGAATCCTTCGGAATCGCAATAACCTCAATTTCGGGGCAGTACTACGGCGCGGGGCAGCTCAACGCCATTAAAAAAAGCGTGCGGATATGCCTTCTCATGACGGCCGCAATATCTCTTGTTATGGGCTCGCTGCTGATTGTGTTCGGAAGAACCCTATTCCTGCTATTCACCGATGACCTGAATGTGCTTTCCATCGGACTTGATATTCAGCGCCTGCTGGTGCCTTGTTACATCGTGTTCATTTTCGTAATTGTGCTGGCGGGAGCGCTTCGCGGTATGGGTCACGCCTTCGTGCCTATGCTGATAACGCTTGTTGGTATATGCCTCCTGCGCGTCGTTTGGCTAACCGTGGTTGTTCCGAAAAACCCTGTTCTCATGTCAACGCTTCTCAGCTACCCCATCACGTGGACGCTGACTTCGGCCGCTTTTATAGTATACTATCGAAAGAAAATGAAGGATGAGGAGCGCTTGGCACTTCGAGCCGCATAAGAGCGTCGAAAACCGAAAAAAACGCCGTCCGGTTGAAGTTAACCGGACGGCGTTTTGCTTTTTTTCTTATTTATCCTCGTCAAAGCCGTTTGGATGGGCGCGGTGCCACTTCCAAGAGGTTTCCAAAATGGTATAGATATCCGCATAGTGAGGTTCCCAGCCGAGCAGACCTTTTGCCTTATCGCTTGAGGCGACGAGAATGGCGGGGTCGCCCGCACGTCTGCCGGAAAGAACTGCGGGAATTTCATGTCCGACAACCTCCTCGGCAGCCCGAATAACTTCGTTAACCGTGAAACCGACGCCGTTACCGAGATTAAAGGTGCTGCTTTCTCCGCCGCCCAGAAGGTGGCGTACGGCTTTGACATGCGCCTGCGCAAGATCGCACACATGGATATAGTCTCGCACACAGGTCCCGTCCTTTGTGTCGTAATCTGTGCCGAAAACCTGAATTTCGGATCTGGTGCCGTTTGCTGCTTGCAGAATAATCGGAATCAGGTGGGTTTCGGGGTTGTGATCCTCGCCGATTCTTCCGCTCGGATGCGCGCCGCAGGCGTTAAAGTAGCGAAGTGAAACATATTTCAGACCGTGAGCCAAACCTGTCCACTTGAACATCTGCTCCATGGCAAGCTTTGTCGCGCCGTAGGTGTTGGTCGGCTCAGTAGGGTCGTTTTCCAGAATGGGCGTGCTTTTCGGCTCGCCATAGACCGCCGCAGATGAGGAAAAGACGATGTTGGAAATATTATTTGCGACCATAGCTGAAAGGAGCACCTGCGTTCCGCCGATATTGTTGCCGTAATATTTGAGAGGGTTTGTCATGCTCTCGCCGACAAGGGAGTATGCGGCAAAATGTACCACGGCGTCAATTTTCTCGCTCTTAAAGAGCTTGTCAAGAAAGGCTCTGTCGCGGATATCACCCACGTAGAGTTTGGCGAGCGGGTGAACTGCCGAACGATGTCCGGTTTCCAGATTATCAGCCACGACGACTTCAAAGCCCTCGTCCAAAAGCTCATATACAGTGTGGGAGCCGATATAGCCCGCACCGCCGAGCACTAATATCTTACTCATGATGCCCTCCGTTTCCAGCAATACACAAAAAGCCGTCCCCGTTAAATTGAGGCGGCAAAATACTGACTAAATAATTCCGACCTAACAATCTTGTATGCATTATAGCACATCCGCGCAATAAGTAAAGATGCACGGGAGTTGTTTTTAAGCAGGCTTGAACGATCAGACGCTTTGTGATAAAATACATAGCGGACGTTTAAGATTGAGCCGTAACGCCCAAAATCCGAACAGGAGGATGACACCATGCCTTTTAACTGCGCGGACCTATTTTCACGCTATTTTCCCTTTTGGGATAAACTGAGCGAGGAGGAGAAAAAGGCGCTTTGCCTTCAGACCTCCTTTGCCGAATATGACAAGGGCGAAAACATCCACGGCAACACGGGCAACTGCACGGGCGCGATTCTCGTTAAAAGCGGAATCCTTCGGGCATATATGCTCTCCGAGGAAGGCAAGGAAATCACCCTTTACAGACTTTATCCGGGCGATATTTGCATGCTTTCCGCCTCCTGCGTTATGCAGAGCATCACCTTCGACGTTTTCGTGGACGCAGAGGTGAAAAGCGAGGTTTATATTATCAACTCCGGCGGCTTTGCAATGCTTATGGAGGAAAATGTCTATGTCGAAAATTTCGCCCTTAAAACGGCGACGGAGCGCTTTTCCGAGGTTATGTGGGCGATGCAGCAAATACTGTTTATGAGCTTTGACCGCCGTCTCGCGGTGTTTTTGCTTGACGAACTTGCCAAAGAGGGCGGCGACTCGATTAAGCTTACGCAGGAACAGATAGCAAAATACATGGGCTCAGCCCGTGAAGTCGTTTCTCGAATGCTCAAGTATTTTTCAACCGAGGGACTTGTTGAGGTCGCTCGGGGCGGAGTAAGGGTTTTGGACAAGCCGAGACTCAAAAAAATCGCGGGCTAAAGTCTAATAATATAACTCAGGCGGCTGCAAATTTTGCAGCCGCCTTTGAGCGTTCCCTTATATGTTAAGCATGGACAGCACAGCGTTTTTCGGCTGAACGCCCAATGACTTCTTGACCATTTCGCCCTTATTCATGACAACAAGGGTCGGAATGCTCATAACGCCGAATTTGCGGGCAAGCTCGGGCTGCTCGTCAACATTGACTTTGCAGATTTTCTTGTCCTTAACCTCGGACGCAATTTCCTCGATAACCGGCGAGAGCATTCTGCAGGGGCCGCACCAGCTTGCCCAGAAATCGATGAGAACGGGAACTGAGGAATTAACAACCTCTTTTTCAAAATTATCGTTTGTAACTGTTACAACTGACATATCTAACATCTCCTTAATTAATCTTGTGAAAGCTCTTCCTTTGTGATGATTATAACCCGCTAAAGCTCAGATAATCCGTGACACGGTCACAGAAAACAAGCCAAATCGACGCTTTGTGATAAGCTACAATAATTAGCGCCGAAAGGTACGCAAATTCTACATCCGCTTTTCATAAACTCGACAATGGGCGACGATATTCGACTCGACAAATAAGCTATAACATTATTCGGGACTAAAGTGCCCGAATAAAAATTCAAAAGAAGAGTACACAATGAAGACACTGAAATTAAGATTTCTCGCGGCTGAAATCGAACTGCACTGGTGGTTTATTCGGCGGCAGAGGCGAAAGGGAAATGCTCTGTTAAAAGCAGGTATACCTCGCTCATCGCCGAAAATCAACAAACTGAACCGCCGTTACTCGAGCCGCTGCGCAAAGGTAATCAATGCGCAGAAAAAGTATGAACATGTTTTACCTCTCACCCGCGGATAGGCTGCAAAGACGAGCTTGGTAATCAGCTTTTCAAGCAGCTGCTTAGTACGAAGCCGTTTTCCTGAAAATAATTTCCGCCTTAATAGCAGATGTCTTCCGGGCTGCCCGCAAGTCGCCCTAATTGCATTCATAAGCCATATCGATTGGTTTTATATATTTTTAGGGAGTGTTTATTAAAAAAGCGTGCCCGAAAGGGCTCAATCCCTCATTATATGTGAGGGAGCTTTTTTTGTGCTGTTTA
Source organism: Clostridia bacterium (assembly GCA_009929315.1). Taxonomy (GTDB): domain Bacteria; phylum Bacillota; class Clostridia; order Oscillospirales; family Oscillospiraceae; genus UBA2658. The sequence goes on along the minus strand of SAAS01000007.1, from coordinate 105,188 downwards.
CGTGAACTAAATTGAACATTTTACATAAGATGTGTTGAGCGCGAAGCATCGTGCTCGCATAATGAAAGACACCTCCGCCGAAATGAGCGCAAGCGTTCAGAATGATATACCTGCCGGTAGCGTGAGCTTGCGCTTGGCGGTAAACATCTGATTTTGGAAAGGAGGAACTCAATGAATTGCGAAAGAACATGCGGAAATTCCTGCAGCATCTGCATTGCGGTGCTGGTGAGCGTTGTTGTCGCCACTATTGTGGCGCTCTTATATGCGTTTGAATTTATTCCCACTATCACAACGGCGATATGGATAGTGTTCGGCTTCGCGGCGCTGAATTTAGTCTTACTTGTTGTTGGACTTTACGGTGGGGGACTTGTCAGACGCTCGCTGCTTGGTAAGTGCCTGTGCTGTTACGGCGCGCTTGTGCTGGTGGCAACCATAGCGACACTTGCTCTGGCAATTATCGCACTTTCAATAACTCTTGCAACCGATTCAATAGCAGCGATAATTCTGATAGCGCTCGGGGCGTTTTTCGCAAGCGTAATGGCCATAGGTTTCATTTCTATGCTCGTTTGTCTTATTAAAGGACTGTGCTGCTGGAACGACTAAAGTTGAGCGGAAACGAAAACTCTGAAAACGTGCGATAAAACGCTTTCTGCCGAAAGTATAAGCGCCCCATGTAAATCATGGGGCGCTTGGCATCAGACGGAGCTTTCCGCCAACTATGTGTCAAGTATTTCTTATTTCAGAGTTTCACAGATTGCGTCGGCTAGAGCCTCCAGTTCCGAGCACTGCTCGGGCTTAAGCGACGACTTTAGGGAAACTGTGTTTTCAATAATGGTCATGTTTTTCATAGTACCGACGATTTCGCGCATCTGCTTTCCGCTCTGCGCCGCCCAACTGCCGTTTTCGATGAAGGCAACCGTGCGGTTTTGAAGCGCGTGAGCCTTTTCGGCAAGGAGAAGAGTTTCCATTGCGGAGAATATGCCGCCGTTATAGGTTGATGAGGCAAAAACGATGTGGCTGAAACGGAAGCTGTCCGCAACAATATAGGAGGGATGGGTTTCCGAAACGTCGTACATCTGAATGTTGTGCACGCCCCTCTCGGCAAGCAGGGAAGCAAGAATTTCCGCGGCTCCGGCTGTGTTGCCGTAAATCGAGGCGTACGGGATTATAACGCCCTTTTCTTCGGGCTCCCAAGCCGCCCATTTTTCATATTTTTCCACATATCGACCGATGTGCTCTCTCCAAATCGGTCCGTGAAGCGGGCAGAGATACTTTATCTCGAACTGGCAGACCTTGTTTAACAGCGTTTTTACCTGAGCGCCGTATTTGCCGACGATGTTTGAGTAGTAGCGCCTTGCCTCGCTTAGCCAGTCTGCTTCGAAATCAAGCTCATCGGCAAAAATGTTGCCGCTGAGCGCCCCGAAGGTTCCGAAGGCGTCCGCGGAGAAAAGAGCCTTGTCATAAGAATCGTAGGTCACCATGACTTCAGGCCAATGAACCATCGGTGCCATGTAAAAGTTCAGCGTGTGCCGCCCCGTGCAAAGCGTTTCGCCCTCGCCGACGATTACGGCGCGGGAATCGACGTCGAAACTGAAAAACTGCTTTATCATGACGAGAATTTTCGGGTTTACGACAAGCTTTACCTCGGGGTGGCGGAGAACAAGCTCACCCAAGGTTGCGCAGTGGTCGGGCTCCATGTGGTTGATTACGAGGTAATCAAGCGCCCTGCCGTTCAGAGCAAATTCCAAGTTTTCAAAAAACCGTCCGCTGACGGCCTTGTCCGTTGTATCGAGGAGAACAGTCTTCTCGTCGTTTATTAAATATGAGTTGTAGGAAACACCCTTCGGAAGGGGAAAAGCGTTTTCAAATCTCGAAAGTCTTCTGTCGCTTGCGCCGAGCCAGGTGATATCCTCGGTTATTTTTCTTGTGCAGTGCATAGTACATCTCCTTTGTCAATTGATTGAATACATGTTCATTCCCGCAATCAGGCAGTCCTCAATATAGGGCATATTGTTTGCCTGCAAATATGAGCACAGCTCCTGACTTTCGGCGCCAGGCTGGATAACGACGCACTTAAAGGGCTTTTTACACTCGCGCATATACTCCAATCCCTTTTTGGGGTTGGTGCAAAGGTCGATTATGTCGATGTCGTCCTCAATCTCGTTGATGGAGGCGTATTCCTTACCGACGCCATGGGCTGTGTATCCGCAATTTATCAGCCTGCTTTTTATTTTGCATGCGTATTTTTTTTCATTCAAAGTGTCGCCGACAACGACAAATACCTGCTGGTGCATTACTTCCTTTAAATCCATGTTGGCCCCTTTCGTTTTAAGCCCTGCTTTGTCTATTGTGCCTATTTTTGCAGGAGAAGCTGTCCCGCGTCGCCCTTACCCGTAAATTTGCCGTTATCCACGACAATTTCGCCGTTTACAATCACAAGACTTATGCCCTGCGGGCGGCTTTCGTCCGAAGTCCCGGGACCGATAGTTTTCTCATCGAAAACTGTAATATCCGCGAAATAGCCTTCCTTAAGAGCGCCGCGTTCGGAAATCACAAAGCGCTCGGCTGCCATACCCGTCATACGGTGTATTATGTCCTTGAGCGGGATATCGTTTTCGCGCGCGAGCTTAAAGAATCTGGGAAAGCCGATGAAGCAGCTCGGGTTTTGCATGCCGCGCTCCTCAATCCACGCATCGGTCATGAAATAGCAGTTTTCGTCCCGCATAAGCCGCAGGACAATCTCATCCGTCAGATACCTGTGCATGAGCACAAGCCCGTGTCCCTCGCTGAGCTCAACGAGCCTTATATAAGCGTCAAGATCCGAAACGTCCCATTCCTTGGCGAGTTGTGCCACGGTTTTGCCGATGAGTGTCTCCTGCCCCTCGGCGACCCAGGTCATCATAATGTCGTTGAAGTTGAAGCCCAGTACGCGCTTTGTAAGACCGATTTCAAAGGCGAGGCGGAGTTTAGCAAAACCGCGGCTCCGTTTCTCCTTCGGCATCGTTAGATACCAGGCGGGCAATACAACGGTTATAACAGAGGCGCCGAAGGTCAGGGAATATGAGTCGTATTTAAAGTCGAGCCCCTCGTCATTGAGCCGTTTAATTATTGAAAGCGCCTCGTCGACGGTTTTCCAGCTCTTTTCACCGACAAAGATAAGGTGCGAGTGTTGAAGCTTAACTCCCGTGTCACGGGCAAGCTTTTCCATCTCGTCGATGGCGCGCAGATTGTGCGCTCTGCCGCCGACAGGGGGATTGTAGGAGGTGGACACGGCGGAGTTTGCCCTGCCGTGGATGGTGAGAATTTTGCCGTGCTTCGCGCAAATTGCGGCGGCGCGTCTCAGCTCCTCATAGGGGGCATAGCGGTCAGGCTCGTACATAAGCCCGAAGGAAAGCCCCGCCGCGCCGTCTATGAGCGCCTGCTCGAGTATCTCTTCGGTGTGCTTTAATTCTTCTTCGGTCAGCTCTCGGCTGTCGTAGCCCGCAACGCTGATTCTCGCACTCTCGTGACCGTAAAGAGGTACCATGTTGACGGGCAGATTTTTTATAGCGGCGGCAAAGGCGGGCAGGGTGCTTGTGTCCTCTTTGATTTTCGTTATGTCCATAATGCCGCTGCCGACTAAATCGCGGTATTTTGAGTCTTTATCATAGCCGAAGGGGCAGGCACCGCAGTTTCCCGTGACCTGCGTTGTGATACCCTGTTCGAGAAACGGTATAAAAAAGCGGTGGTTGTTCTCCCTCGGGGCGAACCAGTCATTGTGCGAGTGCATATCGATGAAGCCCGGCGAAACGGCAAGCCCCTCGCAGTCAATGATACGCTCGGCGCTCTCCTCAATATTCGGGGCGATTTTAATAATCCTGTCATCCTCGATAAGGACATCGGCAACAAACGGCTCCGAACCCGAGCCGTCAAAGATTTTCCCGTTTCTCAGCAGAGTTTTCATTGATGTTCACCTCTTAAGAAATTGGTTGATAATAGGATACTATATTTGGGGGAAAATTGAAAGGGGGGAAAAATAGAACCAGAAAAGCAATTATTTCCTCGCTCCTCGCTTCTTATCCGTTATAACATAATCTGACCTCTTTTTATCAAATTTTGTTGTCATAGAGACCACATCGTCCGAAATAACAAATTCGACAAATTTGAGCCAATCCTTAAGATTAACTGTATATAGAGCTCGGTTTCTGTCATAATCTGAAGCAACAAAAAACCCAGTGACAGAACCACTTTCTTCATACAAAAAGTTAAACATATAAGAATGAATGAGCCAATTGCAAATATTCTTTCCGAGCACAGTTTGTATTTTGGGAACGCCCCAATCGTATTTATCATCGTCAATCCAACAGTGAAGTCTGTTTATATGTTTTATCGGTAAGTAATACGTTACATTTATACTAAAAGTATCGGCATCATTGCTCAATTTTTCGGATTCAATTAAAAAACGGATGATGAAAGCTGAGTAGAGTAGCGAGCGCTCAAGTCTAAAACAAGTTTTTTCTGAATCGCAATCAAAATTATCTTTTGTATTGTAACGGAGAAATTGGCGCATTCTCTCTCTTAATTCTTTTTTCCATTCCCAACTTTCAAATATCATATCTTTTTATAGCCTCATTTTATAAATTAATAAAATTACACCGATTAACAGATATAGCTTATTATGGGCGCTGGCGAGAGTGATAACCGGTCCAAACTACTTCTATCCCTATCCCCACAATACCCCAATCTCCGCGCCCAGTCAACGGCGGGTATCCTTAAAATTAACAAATCGTTGATGAATTATCGCTTCCCTTGAGCTATCGTGTATGATAGACTGAATAAAGAATATAATATACGGAAAAGACCGCTCAAGGAGAATACTTATGTTTTTTGACATGACATATCTTTATATGGTACTTCCCGCCGTGATACTAGCCATTTGGGCGAGCGCGAGGGTTAAATCTACCTTTAAAAAATACAGCAGACAGCTTTCTGCCTCCAATATTTCGGGGGCGCAGGCGGCGCAGAGGGTGCTTTATCTGAACGGGTTAACTAATACGAGAATCGAGCGCATTGCAGGCAATCTCACCGACCACTATGACCCGAAGGACAATGTAATCCGTCTGTCCTCTCCCGTTTATGACAGCACATCAACCGCCGCCATCGGCGTTGCCTGCCATGAGGCGGGGCATGCCCTGCAATATGCGCAAAATTACGCGCCGATTAAGCTTCGCGCCGCGATTATACCCGCAACAAACATCGGCTCGAAGCTCGCCATTCCGCTCGTCATTGCAGGAATTATTCTGAGCTACTATGCGCAGTCCTTTATTACGATAGCCTATATCGGAATAGTTTTCTTTGCGGTCTGCGTGGTTTTCCAGCTCGTGACGCTGCCTGTGGAATTTAACGCAAGCCACCGTGCGCTGCTTTCCATAGAAGGACAGGGCATGCTCACCTCCGAGGAACTTAAGGGCTCGCGAAAGGTGCTCTCCGCGGCGGCGCTGACATACGTTGCGGCTCTGGCGGTTTCGCTTGCTCAGTTGCTCAGACTTCTCCTGCTCGTTAACGGCAGCAGACGAAACTAGTTTATTTAATACTGAGAGCACCGAAAACCGAAAGGTTTTCGGTGCTATTTTTAATTCATCATGGTCGTCGCCAAGTTCAAAATGGAAGGGGGTTTAGATCGAAAAAATCGTTTAAAGTGCATGTTGCATAAAAATGACAGCTTGTTACATACGTTTAGAACATTATAAATGTTATTGACAATACTGACGAGAACTGTTATAATCAAACCATAAGGATAGGACATTGTGCATAAGGAATATATCGAATTTGAAGAGAGTTCGGAAATGATATGCATTTGCCCGCAAACAAATTATCTAGTAACAAGGAGGCAGCGTAAGCTATGAAAACCTACGACGAACTTATTAAATCGCTTGAAAACTACAGGGACACTTCCGATGACTGCGGACACACAGTACTGCGGCAGTCAGCCGAAGCCATAGAAACGCTGCAAACCGTTTTAGGCGAAAAGCAAAGACTGCTCGATGCGGCGCTGGACAATCTCGCGAAGGACAGCGAATGCAAGTTTTGCTCGAACATCGACCAGTGCAGCTCTCGCAGCATAGAGCGCAACCTGGCTTACGGCGGCTGCGGCAGATGGCAGTGGCGCGGAATTAAGGCCAATGAAAAAGCTTCTTGAGTCTTCCTCCAAAAATAAATCTCTGTAAACGACCGGTAAATGCAGGCAGCGGGGCTATCTTTAAGACAGCTCCGCTGTTTGCTCTTTTTTTTGGACTTATGTAATAACAGCGGTAAACGCGGCGGAGCTAAACCTTACCCCTTCGGCGTATCTGACCGTGCGCACAGAATATGCTGATTTCGATTAAATGAGTTCATGTGAAAATCTTGCTCCGTGGATATCCGCGTTATTCGAAAATGTATTTTACTTTTCTTCACCGAGAGGCAGCTCGCACAGCTCGTCGATTGTCATTCCGAAAGTGTCTTTGATATACTGCTGCGCGATTGAAACGGAATAGGTATAAATATCACCTATGCTCGGGTCGCTGTACATGTTTTTAAAATACTCCTCGACAGACATACCGTTTGAAGCGTTATCGTCAACAATCTTTTTGCTGTCAAGGTAATAGAAAAACTTCGCAAATGTATCGCCCTTGTCCGCCGCCACATAGAAACATTTATTATCCTTTGTATATGTGATTACCAAGCCATAATCGTTAATCGGTGTAAAGAAGCGAAGGTCGTAGTCCTTCTCGCCCCATTCGGGATAATGAACCTCAATATTTGTATATCTGCCCTCGTGCTGTTCATAAATGCACACTGCGTTTTTTTCGTCCGGTGTGAATTTAAGATTCAGAAGCGTCGGATGCTGAAACGGCAGCGCGTAGAGGGCATCGGCATCAATTCCGAAGGTACTTTTAATAGTGTCGGTGAATACCGTTATCGGCGCTGTCAGCACATCGCCGGAGGCTGAACTGCCGAGAGCGGTTTTGATGGCTTGCTCCGAGCTTTCGCGGCTGCCGTCACCAAAGGAAAATTCCTTTTTCTGTGAGTCGTATATGTAGTTTGCAAGCATATCTCCGTTTTCGGGCTTGACCTGAATAACGTAGGTTTCTATTTTGGGATAATAGAGTACAACCAAATCGTAGCCGCTGTCCGTGGGTTTTAGCAAACGCACACAGTTGTTTTCCAGCTCCGCCTCAGGCGTGCCCCATTCATCATGATTAATGGTTACAAGCAGCTCACTGGTCTTATAGCCTGCCTCCACACCATCGTAAATAAGAGTGAAGCCGAGATCGGCGAGAGTGAAGGCAGCTGTAAAGTCCTTTTCCTCAAGGTTTTTATAGATATTTTCAAGCGGCGAAAAGTCGGCTATCGGACAACCCTCGAGCTTCAGGGACTTAAGCTGCGTCAGCGAGGCGAGCGGCGAAACATCACTCACCTGTGTGTTTGCAAAACTGACTTTTTGCAGCTTGTTAAGCCCTGAAAGAACGCTTAAATCGAGGATAGAGGAATTATCGAGCATAAGACCTTCAAGGTTTGTGAGTTTTGCAAGCGGACTGTAATCACTTGCCTGACAATTGAACAGAGCGAGCCATGTCAGATTTGTAAGGCCGCTTAAAGGTGAAATATCGGCGATAGGGTTTCCGCCGAGCGAAAGAGAGCTGAGCTTGGTAAGACCCGCAAGTGGGCTAATATCGCTTATAGCATGAAACGAAAGATTTAGTTTTTCGAGGTTTGTGAAATTCTCAAGACCGCTTATATCCTTGATTTGCGTCTCTTGCGGAATATGTTCCTGCCACTCAATATCAAGATTAAGCTCTGTGACCATTGCGGCTTCTTCAAGAGTTATATCGCCTTCCGTCCTGTACATGGCGCTTTTAACCATCTCTTCCAGAACGGGTTCCTTGAAGACAACATGGTCGCTTTTTGAGTTTAAGCCGCAGGAAGCTAAAGAAATGGTCATAATCGCGGTCAGAATCAGGCAAAGACTCTTTTTCATTTAATAATCCCCCAAAAAATTATTCGGTAAAGCTTTTCGCGGGTACACAAAAAATTGAATTTTGCTCAGAAAGGTTAGGAAACTTCCATGTGTTTCAGTGATTGGCAATATAGCTGTCAAGCTCGGTGTGCCATTTTTCGGTATTAGTTTCTTGCGGCAGCGTGTCTTCATAAAACAGCAAATCAATAAGGTGGCGGGGTGTTTTACCCCCGACACTCATGGACTTAATGCAGGACACGCAGTAAACGACAACATCTTCACAGGGCATGCTCTCCGCCCGCTTTTTCATGGAGGCATATACTTTTTCAATATCACAGGAAGGATAAAGGCTGTCTCCGCAGCACACAGACTTTGTTCCGTGCGCTTGAGCCTCCGCAATTTCAATGTTCATTTTTCCCAGAAGACTGCGGACTGCCGAGTGTACGGCAGGCTTATTTCTGACGGGGCAGGGGTCGTGTATGCTCATTTTCCTTCCCCGATAATCAGGGAAGGGAAAATTATTTAGTTCGTCTATTACTTCCCAGAGAGAGATAGTTTCAATCCCCTCGTAAAGGGTTCCGAATCTTTTGTCGCAGCCGGCACATACATTGATAATTGTCGAGCCGCTCGGTAACTTTGGCTCATGTCGGCAGCATATTTTATGAAGTTCGACTTGGGGGTGGTTTTGGTTTAAATATTCAAGAATTTGCCTCTCTTTTTCCGGCTTGTAGATGCTGAGAGCACAACCCGGATTAAAATAAAGCCCTATGTCATTTTTGAGCATAATTTCACCTCCGTTTTTATCAGAATAGCATATCTTACTCATTTTTAACAGTGGCATTGTTACGCGGCAGAAAAGGCATATTTTAATACAGAATCCACACGGTGATGACCTTTTGTTAAAAAGTTAGGGGAATAATTATATGATGCACACGCTGTCGCACTTATCAATGTTATGCAAAATCAGGAGCATCAACTTCTTCACGACATGCGATACTGTATTCAAAGGCTGTAAAGCGAAAACATGATTATTTCACTCGCATAACTTTGCGGACAACGGTGACTATTGGTCGGTAAAGCGGCCCTTCAAACTCGCGAGTGATGGTTTTAAGCTGTTTTCTTATTTCTATTTTCTGAGGGCAATGGCTTTCACACTTCCCGCATCCATGGCACTGTGATGCGACAGCCGGAATGTGCGAAAGAGACCCCATAATCTGAAAATACCTAAATCTGGCTGATTTGTCATTCATCAAATACTTGTCGTTATAGCAGGAAAAGCAGCCGGGTATATCTACTCCAAACGGACAAGGCATACAATAGCCACAGCCGGTGCATGGGATTTTTGTTTTCTCAAGCATTACGGTCTTTACCTGCTCAAAAACCTTTAATTCATCTTCGGTCAGGGAATTAGCGGTTGAATCGGAGGCTATCCGGATATTATCTTTAAGCTGGGTTTCATCGCTCATTCCGGAGAGCACTACGTTGACTTGGGGGTGATTCCACACCCAGCGCAGCGCCCACTCAACCGGAGATTTTTCGGGCTTTTGCGAGGCAAATTCCTTTATTACCGACTCCGGAAGATGCGTGACCAGCTTGCCTCCGCGCAGAGGCTCCATTACTATTACCGGAATCCCCATTTCCGCGGCAAGAAGCAGGCCGTCTTTTGTTGCCTGATTGTTTTCGTCCATGTAGTTATATTGGATCTGACAGAAGTCCCAGGGATATGCTTTAAGTATCAATTCAAAATCCTTTTTGCCGCCATGGAAAGAAAAGCCGATGTTTTTGACAATGCCCGTCTTTTTCATCTCTTCCAACCATTCCATCACACCGAGCGAAGCAAGACGCTCATACATGGAGATGTCGGTAAGCATATGCAGCAGGTAATAATCAATTGAGTCAGTTTGAAGTCTTGAAAGTTGAGTATTCATGATCTTTTTTGCGTTTGCAAGAGTCTTGACCATGAAAGGCGGCAGCTTCGTTGCAATCTTGACTTTCTCGCGCCAGCCGCCCGCCAACGCCGCCCCAAGGACTGATTCGCTTCTTCCGTTATTGTAAACATAAGCTGTATCGAAGTAATTTACTCCATTTTTTATCGCGTCATGTATCATTTCAATCGATCTTTGCTCATCGATTTCTCTTCCGTTTTTAGGCAGCCGCATACAGCCAAAACCCAAAATGGATAACTCGTCGCCGTTTTTCTGATTTGTTCTTGTTAACATGTATTTCCTCCGCTACATCACCAATTTACTAATCCTAATCGTTAATGGCATAATATCTATTCATAAAATTATTCTAGCAGATATCTGTTATTATGCAATTTAAATAATTTAACTATTTTGCGTTAGACAATCTGTTAGACAGTCGTGAAAATGATCGGCAAACGGCTCTGAAAAGCACGAAAAGACCCTAAATCTTACGATTTAGAGCCTTTTTTATGGAACAAAAGGCTTAAATTGATACAAAATGCACACGGTAGCTACTTTTAGTTAAAAAGTTATAGGAAAAATAAAAGGGGCACATGCTTTTTTTTACATACTATCTGGACTAATAGCTCTCTTTGAAATCATAGGGTATCTTTTTAATCTGTTAAAAATAGTTCCAAATTACTTTCTTGCACAAGGAGAGCTTTTAAAGATAGTGTCAATTAGTCTCAAATAAAGTAACAAATCAGAGCCGCAATTGAGCAAGCAATAGCTATTGCGCCCATAATCAAGAGTTTCTTATTAAAATCAGCAGTTAGAGAATCTAATTGTATTGTTTGAATATTAAGTCGTTCACAATTTTATCCTGCAGTTCAGACAGGCGCTTCACGACAGTTTTGTTCTTGTTGGTTTTTTCAAGAAATCTTTTGAGGCAGAAAGATGTAAGCTATGCCGGAGCTTAACTTCCGTGCGATTCGTTCTTGACGCAATTAGTTTTCAAACTCATATTCAAAAGAGGCACGGTCGATGTCAAAATCAAAAAGCGTTTTGTTGTCTTCTTCAAATGAATAGCTGGCAGTACATGAAAGACTTTCACGTATTAATCGTTTCATGCCGCCACGAACAGGCGCATATAACGGGTTGTCCTGCTTTTTGATTAGTTTGGCTGTTAGCTTAAATTTTCCTTGAGAAACGTCAATTATTCCATTGCCTATGTAAGTCGCTTTTGCACCGAGATAGGTAGCAATTCGATACTCTTTTAAATGCCAATAAATTACACCAATGATTCCCGTAAAGTGAATTGCACCCAGAGGTATATCGGCTACAGACAGCATAAGACTGCAAGGAGATTCATCAAAAAAATTGCATTGCGTCCAAGCATAGACAGTTGGAAACGACCGACCTCTGTCGCCCTCAATATATCCCGCGTCGTTATCAAACCTATATTCTTCACCGTTTATATTGATAACGCCGTTCACAGTATGAGTCATGCTGAAAACGCTATGACGGCATTCCATAAACGGCACATAGCGAAACGGTCCCATTATGTCGTAACGAATCGGTGACAGAGGTCCAAATTTCAGACTGCCGTGAGCCGTAATATCGTCTGTTTTTATGTTTAACTTCAGTCCTTGCTCAAAAAAACCGCTCTCACCAATTTTAACTTGCAGTTTGTTCCCATGACACGAGAACTGCTCGTATGGATACGTTACATTCCACGCGCCGTTTTCGGTGATTACTTGTATCGAGGATGACTTTTCACCATTTTCATCTATATGCATAGCAGGAATTAAGGCGAGGGTCTGACTGCGGTTCTGTGCTTTAAAATACCACCCTTTAAAATAATTATTCAATAATGTTCTCCTTGCATATTTTTATATCCAAGATGAAAATGGTGAATCTGCCAATACAGACGCAGCCGGCATTTGCGCTTACGGTTTTTTTCTGTTTTTTCTTTGGGTTTTTATGATTTCTTGGGTCGCGTGCCAGCCTGTTAACATTGCGATAGGAACACCTGCCGGAGCATAGGCCCATTGACCCGCTTGAAATAAATTCGGAATAGGAGTTAGAGCCGATTTTGGCATATCTTTCAATTCGTTGAAAACAGGAGATTTTGTTTCAAAGGACCAGCCTACCATTGCTCCGCCAGAGCTTCCAACCGTCTTATTTATTGTCAAAGGTGTAGTCGAAAATTTAAATAGAATATCCCTCTCGAAATCCGGATAGAAGGATTTCGAAAATATTTTGATAATATTGTTTTCCATTCGATTTTTAAACTCTTCAGTCCAACCGGCCTTATTAATCTTTTCAATAACATCATAATCGAAGAGACAACTTATCATTATTCCCGTCTTTCCGTCTGGGGCAAGAGTTGAATCTCGAAGAGCCGGTATTGAAACTTCGAATGTATTTAAATTACAAAAATCATCTAACCAGGCGAATACTTTTTCCTTGGATTTATTTTCAAAATTCTCTAAGAGTTCTTCTTTTGTTTCTCGATTTGTCTCCCCTAAACCTTGTCTTGATTGAGTATAGAACGCATGCCCCCCACCTTTTTCACTGAAGTAAGAAAGAGGGAGATCTACCGCAAGGTACATGATGAAGCAGGACTCAGCCGGCTTGGAAGAAAAAACAATCTCGCGCTGAGCAGCTATCTTTTTAGTAACTTTCTCGTCTAATCCTATTGTATTAAGCTCCTTATATAGCGTCTTCAAGTCTGCCGCCCATATAAGATGATCATATTCATAATGATTCCCATCAGAATCGATAACTATAGATTCTGATGGAATAACTTCTACTATTTTCGTGTTAAGTTTGAACTTACCGCCACCTTCTAAAATCTTCTCATGTAAAAGTTTTGGCAGAATACCCGTTCCACCTTTTGGATAAAAATAATCAAGCCAAACATGAAAATAGCCAAGTGCAAAATAAGTAGGTGTTTCTCTAAAGAAAAACTGAGTCAATATATCTCTTAGGGACTCATTATCCGTTAAATCCTCAAGAAATTTTTCCATTGGCATATTAAACTGCTTGAATTTCCTTAAAACATAAAGCAACTTGACTGTCCAGGGAAGTAACTTTGTAAGTACAAATTTCTTATCACTCATATAATCTACAAAATAAGGATTATCAAATGCATACAAAGTTTTTGTGTATTTCGAAAGTTTATAAATGCTCTTAATTATTTTTTCTATATCATCAGCATTTTCAGAATATAGATTGAGTAATATGCGTTTGTAATCATTAAGAGAATCAATTGAATCAACTCTAAACATTTGGTCTTCTATGTTTATTGAAATTACATTTTCTAATGTTTCCCAATCAATGCCTAAATCTTTTAATATAGGTTTTAGCATTCCGGAATTAACAAAAGCTCTGGGTCCGGTGTCAAAGGAAAATCCTTCGCGCACAAATGTTTGTACTAATCCACCTGTTTTATCATTTTTATCTAACAATAGAACATCATAATTCTCTTTGCATAGATATGCTCCGGCGGTCAATCCTCCCATTCCGGCCCCAACAATTACAACTTTATCTTTTTTGTTTTTCACTTTAGTCCTCCTATTTCAAGACTAAATAGCCACAATTTTTCTGCTTCTATTCTATCCAAAGCAGGCGGGGCAGGTTCTTCTTCTGTCGTAAGATTAAAAAACTTACCGCTTGTATTTTCAAGCTTCTTGGAAACACCCAAAAAGTACAATGATTCGGAAGAATTTTCTATAGATATTGCATTTCTGTCAATAATTGCTTTTTTAAAAAATTTGTATAACTTACCGTTGGATTCACCGCTGTTTGTTTTTACATTTCCCGGGTGCATAGCATTTATGGTTACTCCAGTTTCAGAAAAGTACTCTTCAAATTTCAGCATTGACAGTAGTTGTGCCAGTTTTGCGGCACCATAGCTTTTTAGTCCTGAGTATGAATGCTTATCATATGTAATGTCATCCAAGCGCAAACCCCAAGCGGAAAATCTATGAGCCTCAGAGTTTACATATATTATGCGCCCTCTATTTTGCTTGATAAATTTTTCCTTAGTATAATAATTGATAATAAACGAACTCAAATAATTAGTTTGAAAAACCTGTTCGAGATTATCTTCCGTAAAGGTTTTATTTGTAAGATGGACGCCCGCATTATGAATGAGAACATCTATATCTCTGTCCAGTGCCGCCAATTTTTTTGCAACTTTATGAGTGTCATCTAGTTTTGAAAAATCTGCGAGCATATAGGAACAATTGGTACCGTAATGGCTTTTAAGTATTTCGCACAATTCTTTCGACTTTTGCTCATTTCTGTTGATACATAAAATATCAGCACCATGAGAAGCATATTTTTTTGCAGTTTCATAACCTATACCGGAAGTTGCTCCAGTAATGACAACTAAACGATTCTCAAAATTATCTGTACATATTTCAGGGTCTAATTTTTGATTATGCAACATTGCGAAAATATTAGACCATTTATATTGTTTAAAATATTTATTCATACACCCTCCATAAGAAAAATAATTTGTAAAATTGCACGTTTGTACTTATTTGCAACATCTCTTTGACTGGTTATTGTAACAGCCATTCTTCGTGTACGAAAAGTCAGTTACAGCGCAAAAATTAAAAATCATTTTATTACACTTTGTTATTTAAATAGAAAATATGCAACTAGTGCCGCTGTAAACATGAAAAGGAATCCGCCAATCATAATTCCTAAGGTTTTAGAATATCCTTTAGGTGTAATTTCCCCCAGATTATCAAGCTTAATTATAATAGGGTGCAATTTCCAGAAATATGTGGCAATAGAAAGAATCATTGCTACAACAGCCCACATTTTAGTAGCTTCTGTGCCGGTAAGCAGCACCACGGTTAACAAAACAATGAAAATCAGCTTTGTTCCTGCAACCCAATATGCCATATAATGTGCAAACAATTTCATAGGTTCATCTGTCTTTGCCTTGTTCCATGAATCAAATATAGCGACACCATTCCCCAATTTTGAATCAGGCCTAAAATAAAGTATTAACACATTTGCTATTTCCAAGATACAAAAAATTATAATTGAAATAGATAAGATATTCACTTTACCCTCCTAATTTATATTTTGGAATTTACTTCTGGTTTATTTCTAAGCGAAAGCTTATCATAATCTGCATATTCATTTATCAAATGGTATCAGAAACCACTCTCATATTTCCACCGCAGTCCAGTTTTTATAAATTGCTATTGCTAGTCAAATCACGCATACGGTCGAGTTTGACGTTGCGGGTATATAGAATAACATCAATGACAACCATTGTAATATCGGCAATATAGAACCAAGTTGAGTAAGCCAATATTCCAGTATGCATATAAGACCAAAGCTTACCGAAAAGTCCAAAGCAATAGCCCAGAACAACTAATAACTCAAATATGATGCTTTTGCCTTTGGCAGTCTTAGAACGGATGGACTTTGCAATATTAAAAGGCCAAGAGGCTCCAAAAATGCAAAGCATACCAATTTCGCAAAGTTGTGTGACGTCAATCACAATAAATCACTTTCTTTCTCATTTTTGCATATAACAATTCAAGTATAGCAAAAATCTGGCCTTTTTCAATACATTTAGAATGAGAATGTAAACGCATAAGCCAAAACAGGAAGCGACGATTGAACGAAAGAATAAACTGAAAGGAGAAAAATGTTTAAAGAATATCCAGATGTACTTACAGTGGAAAAATTAGCCGAAGCTCTGGGAATAGGTAAAAACAAAGTATACGAGCTAATAAATAACCGTGTTATCGGCAACAAGCGAATAGGGAGAAAAATTGTCGTTCCGAAGTGCTGTCTGATTGACCATATCCGGAGTTCCAGATACAATTAATGACCGCCAATATATACTCTCATATAGATGTGAGCCGCAAAAAGAGCATGGCGGACATGCTTTCAAGCCACTTGGCGGAGAAAATCTAGAGGTGTTAGAAAAAGTGTTAGAAAAACGGGAATTTTGATAACTGGGCAAAAAGAAAAAGCCCTGTAACCACTACGATTACAGGACTTTTTCTGGTCCGAGTGACATGACTTGAACATGCGGCCTCTTGACCCCCAGTCAAGCGCGCTACCAACTGCGCCACACCCGGATATGGGGACTTGCGCCAATCACGGCGCTTAATTATGCTAACACAACTGTATCCCAAATGCAACACTTTTTTGCGGAAAAACGAAAAAAAGACCATAAATACAGAGCCGTGAGAATCCAAAAATCACAGCAGAAAAAGGATGAAGCCGTTTGCCGTGTATGCGTCAAATGGCTTTATCCTTTTTGAAAACAGAACATATCAGAAGATTGTTTCCGCGGAGAAATATTACAGGGTAGTGATGATATTTTTCGGTTAGGTAAGCGTAACGCCCCATATTAGTTCGCCTCTGGTGCCGACGACGATGGTGCTGTTATATACCGCGGGGGAAGCCTCGACATTACTGCCGACATCAAGGGAATCAAGCGCCTTGCCTGTCAAACCGTCGAGAAGATACATATATCCGCCCGCCGTGCAATAAACCAGGTACCCGTTTCCGTCCGCGTCATAGACCGTTACGGGGCTGCTCCAGCTGTAAACCAGAGTCTGCACCTCCCAGACGACCTCGCCTGTTTTCTTGTTGAGAGCTGCGAGGATGCCCGTGCCTCTTTCGGGAGTTCGTGCAACCGGCACAAAGATGAGGTCGGAGAGCTTGTTCTTACCGATTGCGAGAGTACCCTGTGTTCCGCCGGACACGCCGTCCTCCGTGTAGCAGGTGTAATCCTTTTCCCAGATGATTTCGCCCGTCAACGCGTCAATTTTCCAGATCGGAATGCTCGCGCTTCCGCCCATGGGAGCTCTCCACCCGCCATGGAAGGAGGTGCTGGTGTAGATATATGGATGACCGTCCTCGAGCTCAAGCACGGGGGTGCAGTTGGTGTCGTCCTGAACATTCTGAACCCAGTCGAGAGTGAGTGTTTTAAGGTCAAGGCACATGAGGTTTCCGCCGTTGTCGGACATAATTATGTGGCTTCGCCAGATAATAGCGCTGTCCTCCATGCCCAGCCAGAAACTATTCTTTGTGGTGCGAGTACCGTTATATCTCCATCTGATGACATTAGAGGGGCTGACGGAAAGCGTTCCGGCCTCGGCGTCGTATTTGGTGTTGAGATCCATTATGTAGAGGATTCCGCTCTCACCCGGATAAATGAGCCTGTCGGTATCGGCGTCCACAAGGGCGCTGCCGTCAAAGAAGGAGAGGGTGCCGCGCAGGGAAAAGCTGTCCGCCGCGCCGAACTCGTACATAACAGAGCAGTCCAGCAGATTGATGATGAAAGCGTGAGAGGTTCCGTTTGCGCTGTTGTAGCCAGCACCGAGATATAAAATCGGATAGCCTCTCGGGTCGAGCGCGCCCGCGCCCTTGAAGGTGTAGCCCAGGTAGAGATTATCACGTGTTTTCTGACCGGTCAGAAGGTCGAGAAAATATATATTGCCGTCCATTGTGGCGTAAATGACTTCAGTAAGCGAATCGGCGTTTTTTGCCCAGTCGTACATATTCATGTGAGCGCGGACTTCCTTCGGCCAGGTCATCATAAGGGGCTGACCAACCCAACCGCTGCCGGTCCAGACAGTACCGTTGGGCGATTGGAGGGAAGCGGTCTGAACGGTCCAATGCGTGTCCGCGAAACTTTTGTTAATCAAATTTGCCGTTCCGTATGAAGCGCTGTCGCGGAAATTGTTGCCGCGGAAGGTAACAATACCTTCAACGCTTGTATAATCCGCCCCAAGACCGAAGTCGATAGGATTATCAAAGCTGTAAGAATCAACGCTCTGACCGTCAAGCGTTATGCCGGTCTCGGCAATAAGAAGGTTAGGCTTTGTCGAGTCCGAAGCCGTGGGATTAAACTCGGGCAGAGAATTGTCGGGAGTTTCCTCCGGTACGCTTGGCTCGGGCTCGGCGGTAACTGTGGGCTGTTCGATAACCGTGCCGCCGTTATCCTGCGGCATTTTCGGCTCGAGGTTGACGTTTTTGACAACCAGCACAATTAAAACGCAAACAAGCGCCACAAGAATAAAGAACTGAGCAACCAGCGCACGCTGTCTCCCACGTTGGGGACGATAATGCTTAGTATTTGGCATACAATACCCACCTAAACAGTGAAATTGGTGATTTGATGACAGTATATCAACACAAGGAAAAAAATGCAAGTTTAACTAAGTATTGGCTTTTGGCCTCGGCTAAATGAAAGAACTGTTATGAAAACGGTTAATATAACCGGGCTTCTAGGCTTTGAGGCTCTTTTCAAAGGCACTGAAAGCGGACTTTTTGCCTTCGTCTGAAAGAATCGCGTACATGACGTAGTTCCCGACGGTTTTCACCTCGGCATTTTCGAGCTTGGGTTTCTCCTCGGGCATATACTCCTCCATCCAAATCTGAAGACGGAACGCAAGATAATCATTAACCGCTTTCTCAACGGCGGGTAGCTGTGAACTGTCCTTAGCCTTGAAAATCCCGAACTCGTCGATATTGATGCCCTTGGAGTTTATCATGACGTCATAGCCGCCATAATCCGAAACGTCCATTTTCATGGAGCCGGCATAATAGGTTTCGGGAACGGAAACAAGAGTGTCATCACCCAGAACAGCGGCAACTGCCGCCGAAACATCGCTTACCGAAACATCATCGCGGACGTTTGCAGATGTTCCACCGCAGGCGGAGAGAAGCGACAAAGCCAAAACTAACGCTATAAATGATAGGTACTTCTTAGTCATATTGTGTTAAGACCATCCTTTTGAGAAGTTTTCAGTGCCTGTTTCTTTATTTAATAGCCGTGGGTGCGCAGATACTTCATTACCAGGGCAAAGCTGTCTGCGTTGAGGTGAAGACCGTCGCCGTTGTTGTAACTCTCGGGCAGGTAGCCGTCGGAGCCCTTGAGAACGCTTTCACTGTCAAGATATTTGATGCCCGTCGAGTTGGCAATTCGTTCAATCCAGACGTTCGCCGCGTCAATTTTTTCATTGGTAATACCGTTGGATACGGGATAACTTGCAGAAACGGGGTAAATTGAATTAAGGATTATCTTCGTGTTCGGACTTGCTTCCTTAATTGCCAAAACAAGGTTGGTGTACTCCGTAATAAAATACTCCTCATCCATGAAGGAAACGCCGTTTACACCAAGGGTGATGAGCATATATTCAGGCTGCTTTTTTAAAGCCGCGTCTTTAATGGGAATTTCCGAGCCGTCCTCTGGATAAACGATTGTGGCTGTGCTCCAGAGCGAAAGAGTGAGAGTTCCGCTTGCGGGAGTCCAGACCTGGCTGTCCGGAACAATGTCATAATAACCCAAGCCGTAGGTAGTGCTGTCGCCCAAAAAGACGAACTTATCAACATACGCCTGACCCATATCCTCGGTTTCATTCAAAAGAGCCTCGGCACCCTGCGTGGGAGAGGGGATTACGCCGGGAGTTTCGCTGCTTTGCGGAGTGTCGGTTTCAGAGGGCTCGGCGGATTGCGAGACTTCCGCAGTTTCGGTGGGCGTTTCTGAAACGTCGGGAGTTTGCGTACCCTTTTTGCAGGAGGTGAAGCCAAGGACAAAAACGCAAACCAGCATACATATTATGATAGACGTTGACCAAAAAAAGTAAACGCCCTCGTGTTTTTTCTTTTTCATATTGACCTCCATAAGTTAGGAAAGGTGATTTGAAAATTGTGACTTCTCACTTGTGCCGAAACAAAAATAAATTTGAAATGCAGCAACAGTTATTTTATCACCGCAAAGTTAAAGTGTCAACCGTAGCACAGCGGGCGGAAATGTCGAAAAGTGCTGAAATTGCAGGACTGAGGGGGGATAACGAAAAAGAGCCGAAATCTTCCGATTTCGGCTCTTTAAAAAACTATTTTTATTCGGCCTCAGCGGCAAGTGCCTTAGCCTCTTCGATAATCTTCTGCTGAATTACTGCGGGAGCGTCCTCATAACGGACGAACTCGAAGGTGAAGCTGCCGCGTCCCTGAGTCATGGAGCGAAGGTCGATAGCATAGCTTGACATTTCCGCCATGGGGACTTCCGCTTCAACAACCTGCATTCCTTCGTGAGCGCTCATGCCCATCGGGCTTCCGCGGCGCTTTGAGAGATCGGACATAATGTCGCCCATATAGGTGTCGGGAATGTAGACCTTGAGGTAGCCGATAGGCTCGAGAATGACGGGGCTTGCCATGGGAAGACCGGCCTTGTAGGCAAGGCTTGCGGCTGTTTTAAACGCCATTTCGGAGGAATCGACGGGGTGATACGAGCCGTCCACAAGAGTTGCCTTGAGGAAGACGACAGGGTAACCCGCCAAAACACCGCGGCTTATACTTTCACGCAGACCCTTTTCGACTGCGGGGAAGAAGTTCTTCGGAACGCTTCCGCCGAAGACGTTTTCGGCGAAGACAAGATCTTCAGTTTCGTTCTGAGGCTCAAACTCAATCCAAACATCGCCGAACTGACCGTGTCCGCCGGACTGCTTCTTGTGGCGGCCGTTTACTTTGACCTTACTGCGGACTCTCTCGCGGTAGGGAACACGAGCGGGGACCAGCTCGACCTCAACACCGAACTTGTTTTTGAGCTTTGAGCAGAGAACGTCGAGATGGATATCGCCTGCGCCGGAAATGACCATCTGGTGGGTTTCGGCGTTGTTGAGCATTTTGAAGGTGAGGTCTTCTTCGGCGAGACGGGTAAGACCTGCGGCAATCTTGTCCTCCTGACCCTTGATCTTGGGATAGATAGCCATGGAGTAGCAGGGAGCGACATAGGAGATTCCGGGCAGAGCCTTGTTAAGAGAGCTTGCGCACAGAGTGTCGCCCGTTTTGGAGTCCGACAGCTTGGAAACGGCGCCTAGATCGCCGCAGCCAATCTCGTTGACTTCGATGTTCTTCTTGCCCTGCATGGTGTATATATGACCGATTTTCTCGCTGGTTCCCGTACGGGGATTAACGAGAGTCATTTCGTTTGTAATCTTGCCGGAAACAACCTTAAACAGGCTGAATTTGCCGTACTGGTCGGAAACAGTTTTGTAGATGATCGCGGCGGAAGGTCCGCCTTCGTTAACAAGCTCGCCGCCCTCCTGGGGATAGGGGAAATAGTTGACAATGGCGTCCAGCAGGAGATTAACGCCGAGAGCGGTGTAAGCACTGCCGCAGAAAACAGGGCAAATAGAGCAGTCGCGCAGACCTTCGCCAAACGCCTTACTCATTTCATCGGGGGTAAAGTCCTCGCCGCCGAAGAACTTGTCCATAAGCTCCTCGCTGGTTTCCGCAACGCCCTCGGCAAGTGTGTTGTAAAGCTTGCCCAGCTCTGCCTTCATGCTGTCGGGAACGGGAATCTCTGTGCGCTTGCCCTTCGCGTCAAAGGTATAGGCCTTTTTTGTGGCGACCTCGACAAGACCGGTAATCTTCTCGCCGGTGAGAATCGGAGCAACCATCGGGCAAACGGAAACACCGAACTTGTCGCGCAGAGAGGCAAAGGCCTTGTCGTAGTTGGCGTTTTCTTCGTCGGTTTTAGAGATGAAAATTGCGCGGGGTTTCTTGGCTTCTGTAAGCATTTTCCATGCCTTTTCAGCGCCGACGTTAAGACCGTCCTTAGCTGAGCAGACGATTATGCCCGCGTCCGCAACACGAAGAGCCTGGCTCACTTCGCCCGAAAAATCGAAGTAACCCGGGGTGTCGATAATATTTATTTTAACGCCGTTATATTCGCAGAACATCGCGGAATCGGCAATACTGATTTTGCGGCGAATTTCTTCTGAGTCAAAGTCGGAAACCGTTGTTCCGTCAACGACCTTTCCAAGTCTGTCAGTCGCACCCGTCATGAAAAGGATGCTCTCGGCCAAACTGGTTTTTCCGTTGCCTCCGTGACCCATAAGGCAGATATTGCGAATGTTTTTTGTTGCGTAGCTCATGTGGGGGGTTCTCCTTACTTGATAGTGATTTTTAGCCTGACTCGGTCAAAACTCATACTCTAAGATTATACACAGGCAAAGTATCATTTGCAACAATATTTTTATGCGAAACAGAGGGAAATTTCATGACATTTGTTCATAGGAAATATTTGAGGCGGCAAAAACGACCCACCCGAGAGCGTATTGCTTTCGGGCGGGTCGTTTGGTAATTGAAATCTGTACAGCCGTTTAACGTCTCAACCCGAGGGAAACCATTAAAACGGGTACGAGCCACAGCAGCATAAAGGTTATCGCGTTGCCGACGCTTGCGGAATCGAAAACTCCGGTCCAGCACATGGCAAGCATGATAAGCATTCCCATAAAAGAGCCTAAAATCGACAGTACGGAGCAGAGCAAAAGCCCGTTATACAAAGTTTTACCGCGTTTTACGAGACCGGCAACGCTATTGAGACCGCCCCTTGAAAACATCGCGGCAACACTTCCGTCCTCCTCGTTTTCGGGGGAAGAAATGGTGTAACGATCGGCAAAGGAGGGGAAATCGTAGCTCTCCTTTGGCAAACGGAACTTCTGCTTGACAAGCATCGGGGTAATATTGAAATCGCGAATGGCGAAAACAGGTTCGATTTTTCCGCGCAGGAGGGTAACAAGTCCCTTCTGAACGGAGGCGACGGGGACGTAATTAACCTCAAAAACCCCTGCGAGAGCATCGTTAATCGCGGTGTATACCGCGCTGTTGGAGGCCGAGCCCTTCCGAGCTCTGATGCCCATAAGCTGCATAAAGCTTGAAGAACCGACATAAACCTGGTCACTGTTAATTCTCGCGATTATACCGCCGCCCTCGTGGCAGGCAAAATCCTCAACCTTTTGCAGCGCGTAGCCGTTCTTTTTGATAAGCTCCGTAAAAACAGATGCTATACCCATGCCGGAGGCTGCCACCATGCTTGCGGTATAGGAAATGACCTTGTCGGGGTAAAAACCTTCAGGTATGTCTATGTTGGCAATTGAAAGAGTTCTTACGGGGAAAATGTCCAAGTCCTTAATGACAACCTGACTTATTTTGCCCAAATCCGCGCAGCCCGCATAGCCCGCTATGGCAACTCCGCTGCGCGCCAGCCGCTTTGTAAGAACGTAAAACGGAAAGGCAAAGCCGAAAACTGCCGAGAACGAGGCACTGACCGACAAGCTTGCGGACAATGTGTGGATGAAATTGTCGTTATCCTTGCTCACAAGGAAGCAAAGGAGGCTCAGTACAACAGCAAAAATAATGAAAAGCGGAGTGAAAAGCAAAAACGCTTTTTCAAAAACATCGGCCTCCTCGGTCTTGCGTACAAAGCCCGTTACGGGACGCGTGACCTTTGTAAGAACACGGCCGACGTCCTCGCCGCCGTCCTCTGAGATGAGCACAGACGGGTTCTTGGATAAAGCTGCTGTTCTGAAGCTTAGCGCGTAACTTTTACAGTTGAGATATGTGCCCCAGAGTGCAAAAGTCATAGAAAGCGCGGATACCGCGCAGAAGGGCAGTCCGTCGGCGACATTTTTCGAGACTATGATATAAACAGCGTCGGCAACCGAAACAAGGCCGGAAACTGCGATAAGCGATTCAAGTCCTGCGTTGCCCTTAAATAGGGTCACAAGACCGTTTGTAAAAATGTCAAGTCCGATGAGCATCACGACAAGCTCGAGTATGAGGCACACAAGCGTACGGACAATTAAGCTGTCCCCCAGAAGTCCCATTGCGGGCCAGCCGAGAGAAAGCCAGACTAGGACAACGCAAAGCGCGGTCGAAAAAAGACACCTTAGTCTAATTGACATCGCCTGATCGGCGTAGAGCCGCGCGGCCTTATCGGGGCTCATTTCGGGGAACTGCCTTTTTTGCTCCTCCTCTAAGCGCGCTTTTTCCGCATCTCGTTTTTCGGCTCGTTTCATGGAGGAAGCGGCTATAAGACCGATAAGCGGAGAAATTGTGCGCTCGCGCCTGTCCGCTCCTTTTTCCGGGCGGTCATCTTGAGCGTCAGGAGAGCTTTCATAGTCGCCCGACGGGGCATATTCGAAGTCCTTCTGCTCACTGTCAGCCGTTTCAGTCCATACGGGAAAATCCTCGTCACGGTGTTTTTTTGAAAAAACCACCGTATCGTCAACATCCGCGGCATAGCGGGCAGCACGTCTTTCTTCTGCGGGTACAAAAGAAGTGTCGGCAGCGCTGTCTCCGATTATCTCAGTCTGTCGTGAAGAGCGAAATTCCTTGATTTCCGAATTTTCATTTTCGGTCTTCGGCTCATCAAAGAAGTTGACGGACTGGGAGGGAGCAAAAGAAGGCTCGTCGCTTGATAATTCTGCTTCGCCGATCGCATTGCCGTCACTTTCCATAACAAGCGGACGGGATTTCGCGGAAGACTCGCCGCGAGAGCCGTCAAGGAGCTCCTCAGCTTTTATTTCCGCGAGAATCGATTCAATCGAAATATCCTCAAAATCGCCGATATTCATATTTTTCTCATTGCTGTTATTATCCATATCGCACCCTGATAGGTGATTTCCGCTTCGAACAAATGCACGCTCGGAGCCGAAATCAGATTATTGGCGGCAAGACCGCAGCTTATACTTTGCGTTGACGGAGTATCTCATAGATCATAATCGCGGCGGCGGCGGAAGCGTTTAAAGAGGAAACCTTGCCGTGCATGGGAATGCTGACGAGAAAATCACAGTTTTCTCTTAATAACCTGCTGATTCCGTCACCCTCGGAGCCGATGACGAGTGCTATGGGACCCTTCAAATCAGTTTGCCAAAGCTGGGTTGAACCCTCTGCGGCCGTGCCGTAAACCCAAACCCCGCCCTCCTGAAGCTCTTTGATGGCGGCGGAAAGATTTGCAACTCTGGCAACCGCCATGTGCTCGGCGGCGCCAGCGCTTGTTTTATCAACAATGGAGGTAAGCCCCGCGCTGCGGCGTTTTGGGATAATTATGCCGTGAACTCCCGCGGCTTCCGCCGTTCTGATGATTGCGCCCAGATTCTGCGGGTCGCTAATCTCATCGCAGACGACCACGAAGGGTGGCTCGTCTCTCTCCTGCGCGATTGCCAGAATGTCCGCAACCGAGCAGTATTCGCGCAGAGCGGCAAGGGCGATAACGCCCTGATGAGCGTGGGTCTGACTCATGCCGTCAAGCTTGCGCTTGTCCGCGTCGACAACGACAACGCCCGCATCCCTTGCCTTTGAGGCGATGTGACCGAGGGTTTTATCTGTGTCGCCCTTTTGTATGAAAATTTTATCTATGACTCGTCCGGCGCGAAGTGCCTCGATAACGGCGTTTCGCCCCTCGATTATGTCCTCGCGGTCGTTTTCAAAATCCATGCCTATACTCCAAATCAATTATTGTGCGTGGGGATAAAAGCTATTTTGCGCGGTCACGAAGCTCCTCGGCCATGTCGGTGTGCTCCCAGGGAAGGTCGATATCGCCTCTTCCGAAGTGACCGTAAGCCGCGGTCTGACGATAAATCGGGCGGAGCAGGTCAAGCTTCTGGATAATCTTCGCCGGACGCAGGTCGAAGCATTCGGTTACGATTTCGGCAAGACGCTCGTCCGAAATTTTGCCCGTGCCCTGAGTGTCGACTACCACGGAAACGGGACTGGCAACGCCGATGGCGTAGGCAATCTCAATCTGGCAGCGCTTGGCAAGTCCCGCCGCGACAATGTTCTTTGCCGCGTAGCGAGCCATGTAGGCAGCGCTCCTGTCGACCTTTGTGGGGTCCTTTCCCGAAAAACAGCCGCCGCCGTGGCAGGCGTAGCCGCCGTAGGTATCAACGATTATCTTACGTCCCGTAAGTCCCGAATCGCCGACAGGTCCGCCGATGACAAAGCGGCCGGTGGGATTGACGAAAAACTTGGTGTCTTTGTCGATGAGGCGCTCGGGAATAACGGGCTTAATAACGCATTCCATTATCGCCTCGCGCAAATCCTTTGTGCTTATGCTCTCGCTGTGCTGGGTGGAAACGACAATCGCGGGAATACGCTCAACGCAGCCGTCGGGACTGTACTGAACCGTAACCTGTGTTTTGCCGTCGGGACGAAGCCAGCTAAGCTCGCCGCTTTTACGAACCTCCGCCAGACGGCGGGCAAGCTTGTGCGAAAGGGAAATCGGAGCCGGCATAAGCTCGTGAGTTTCGTCGCAGGCAAAGCCGAACATCATGCCCTGGTCGCCCGCGCCCGTGTCCCCGTCGTAATCGTGCTCGCCCTGCTTGGATTCCAGAGCCTTGTCAACGCCGAGAGCGATATCCGCGCTCTGCTCGTCGATAGAGGTTAAAACGGCGCAGGTTTTGCTGTCGAAGCCGTATTCGGGGTTGTTGTAGCCGATTTCGTCAACGGTTTTGCGCACAATGGCAGGAATATCGACATAGCAGTCGGTTGTTATCTCGCCGAAAACGACGACCATTCCGGTTGTTGCGATACATTCGCAGGCCACGCGGGCTTTTTTGTCCTTTTCAAGAATCGTGTCCAGAACCGCGTCGGAAATTTGGTCGCACATTTTATCCGGATGACCCTCGGTAACCGATTCCGAGGTGAAAACTCTGTTTGTAATCTTGCTTTGCATGTTGAAGACTCCTTTATTTCTGTATATGTGAAGTTTAGGGTGTATAAATTAACTGTAAGAACTGCGCAAATTATCTATTTCCGCATAATACGCTAACATATAATAGCACAAATGTTGCGTGACTTAAAGTGAAATATTTAAAGTCATATCGTTTTTTGAGGCAAAAACACCGAATTTACAAAAATTACATAGACACTATGAGCAAAAAAGGGTATCATCATATAACTGACTGCAACACATATTCCATTCGGAGGGATTCAATATATGAAAAGTATCATGCGGCGTATTGACCGTTATTGTGCTTTGCACCCGAGCTTCGGAATTAAAAATTTGATACTGTACATCATAATCGGAAACGCCGTCGTCTGGCTTTTCGGAATGATGGACACAACAAACACGCTGCGTTCGCTTCTTATGTTCAGCGCGGAGGCGATTTTTACCCAGGGGCAGGTTTGGCGTCTTTTAACTTTCATTTTGGTGCCGAGCGGAGGTTCAGGACTCCTGTTTTTCATCACGCTGTATTTCTATTATTTCATCGGGAGCACGCTTGAACAATATTGGGGCAAGGGTAAGTTTACGATTTACTATCTTTGCGGAATGCTCTTCAACATCCTTTTCGGAATCGTCGCATGGCTTTTATCGGGAAAGGATGTCACCGTCACCACCCTTTATATCAACCTTTCGATGTTCTTTGCCTTTGCAACCCTATTTCCCGAAACGAGGGTACTTCTGTTTTTCATTATCCCCGTAAAAATTAAGTGGCTTGCCTATTTTGACGCGGCGCTTTTCCTATACGCGGTGATAACCACTTCGTTCCCAGCAAACCTTTTGCCGATAGTCGCGATACTGAACTATCTTCTTTTCTGCGGCGGCTGGCTTTTCGATTTTATCCGCCCCGCGCGTTTCGAGCAGAAAAAGAAGACCATTGACTTTAAGAAAGCGGCTAAAAAGTATAATCAGGAGCAGGCTAAAAAGCCCTACACTCGCAAATGCGAGGTCTGCGGCAGAACCGATGTGAGCGATCCGAACATGGAGTTCCGTTTTTGCTCAAAGTGCGGCGGCTACCACTGCTTCTGCATTGACCATATCAACAGCCATGTCCATTTCAAGGAGTAACAATGATTGCAGAAACCGAAAGACTGGAGCTTCATGCGCTCAATGCCGCGCAAATGCGCCTGTGGCTGAACGATATTCCGGCACTCGAACGGGAGCTGAAATGCTCGTATAAGGCCGAAGCGATTGAGGGCTTTTTCCGCAAAATCGTCGAGGGACAAACCGTTCTGACCGAGGAAAACCCGTCCGAATACTGGTGGCATAGCTTCTGGTTTTTAATTCGCAAAAGCGACAGAGTTGTTGTCGGCTCCGCCGATTTCAAGGCGGGACCGAATGAAAACGGCGAGGTCGAAATCGGCTACGGGCTCGGTCGGGAGTTTGAGCATAACGGCTACATGACCGAAGCGGTCGCGGCAATGTGCGCCTGGGCGAAGGCACAGAGCAAGGTTTCGCATGTTATCGCGGAAACGGATTTGGATAACGCCCCGTCCCAGAACATTCTCAAGCGCTGCGGCTTTGCTGAAACAAGGCGCGGCGAAAGCGTCTGGTGGAGGTTGTAACATTACTAGTACGGGTGGTGCTTTTTGATGTGGAATAAAGTTAAATCTCAAAAAGATGCAGATGCTTTGATGGAGCTGTTTGGCGGTTTTCATGACGGCTGTATAAAGGAAATGAAGTACATCAGCGGGGAGTATGTGAACGAAGAACTGAGTATGTATCCGTTTAATTCTCTGCGTGATTTATATGTTATCTTTCAACACCAATATAGGAATCCAAGCGCAATAGAGGTTGTGTTTTCAAGGCTAATCAGAATGAACCTAGCGCCTCAAGACGAGCAATTTAATGGTATTATTTTAGGAGCCTGTATTGCCGTAAATGAGGATGGTGTGATTTGGGTTGATGACGATTGGGTAAAGGCTGAAAATATTGGAGAAGCTCTAAACGAAGGTAATACTTGGATTAAAGCTGGGGAAATGAAGTGGAGAGTTGCCGATGAATATATTGGCAGTGAGGAAGTATACATTAATAGATAATTTCTATATTTAACAAGCAAAGCGAGCGGAGGTTTCTCCGCTCGCTTTTACTATGCAATCAATGTTTTAATCGTCTTTTCTGCTCTCCAGCAGTTCGCGGAACGCTTCAACACGGAGCTGAAGCTGGCCCTTCTGACTCAGAATAACCTGACGCTCGAGAGAAACGCTGGGGATATCCTGCTGCTTAAACAAATCCTCGAGAATATAGGTTTCAACATCCCACTTGCCGCAGTGCTGCATACGGACGATTATCACGCCGTCAACCTTATATTCCTCGGCGGCGGCAAGGATGTACTCGTGGATGACGTCGCTGTCGTCAATCATGCGCGGGCAGGAGGAGCGCGTGAGGTAATATTTGGCTATCGAGCCCGCGATATCGCTTTCATCGTAAGGCAGCTCGTCATGGAGAAAGCGAAGTCCGAAGCTGTTGAGGTCCGCCACGACAAGAAGTCCGCAGTCCTCGATGGCCTTGACGTATTCGGGGTCGTCAAGAGCGCTGCCCGCAAGCATAATGCGCGCCGTGAAGTTCTTCAGCGGCTCCCGCGTTTCAAGATCCGTAAGAGTTTCCTTCAAAAACTCTATGTATTCCTCAATCGGCATTTGGGTTGCCGCAAGCGTAATTTTCAGCGTTTCCGCGCCGCTTATGACGGGAAACTCCGCCTTGTGCAAATCGTAAATGCTCTTTACGAGCCGCCTTGCCTCGTTGTAGGTGTCGACGCTGTGCTTGAGCTTTTCTTCCGTTATTTGCGTGCCCGTCAGCTTCTCCAGCTCCTCACGAAGCTCGTCAAGCTCGCTGGCAAGGTATTTGGTGGAGGCGCTGTTCGCCATTCTGGGGGCTATGACCTCGTAAAGAAACTGGGGCTTGCTGTTTTTCTCCGTGACAATTTTCCAGTTGGCGATGACGCTTGAGGACACGCCGCAGCCGTTTGAGGTGACAAGACCGTCAAGCTCGTAGGTGCCGTCGATGAGATACTGGAGAATCGAAGTTAAAAATCCGCAGCTGTCGTCGCCGACACAGGCGGCGCCCTCAGAGCAGTTTCCGCAGCCGGTTGAACGAAGACGCACGGGGAGAACGCCCGCCGCGTGGAGTATTTCAAAGGGTGCGTGGCAGCAGACAATGCCGAGAGCCTTTTTGCCCGAGGCGCGCCACTCCTTCACTTTCTGCATATTGAGCTCGCCGCTTAGTTCTTTCATATTGTTTCCTCCGATATGATAGGCGCCGCCGGTACACGGCGGCGCCTTGATATGTTTGTTAAAATTATTTTGTGCCGAAAATTCTGTCACCCGCGTCGCCAAGACCGGGGACAATATAGCCGTGCTCGTTGAGATGGGAGTCCTTAGCGGCGACAAAGATGTCAACATCGGGGTGCTCGTCCTGCACCTTTTTAATACCTTCGGGGGCGCCGATAATGGACATGAGCTTGATGTGCTTGCAGCCGTATTCCTTAAGGAAGGTGATTGCGGCAGCGGCGCTTCCGCCCGTTGCGAGCATGGGGTCAACGATGATTACGTCGCGTTCGGCAATGTCCTTGGGCATTTTGCAGTAATATTTGACGGGGAGAAGAGTATCGGGGTCGCGGTAAAGTCCGATGTGTCCGACCTTTGCGTTGGGAATCATGGTGAGCATTCCGTCCACCATTCCGAGCCCTGCGCGGAGAATCGGGACTATAGCAAGCTTCTTGCCCGCTATGCGCCTGCACTTTGCCTTGGCAACAGGAGTTTCGATTTCGATTTCCTCAAGGGGCAGGTCACGTGTTGCCTCATAGCACATCAGGGTTGCGACTTCCGAAACCAGCTCGCGGAACTCTTTTACGCTCGTGTCCTTCTCGCGCATGATGGAAAGCTTATGCTGGATGAGCGGATGGTCAAAAACTGTAACATTACTCATAAAATATCTCCCTTTATTGTTTCTGCAATAATATTTATTTTCCGAAAACTCTCTCCTGGCGCTCTCTTTCGGCTTGGCTAAGGCGAAGATAAACCGGCAGCAGCTCGTGAACCGACTGCGCGGGCGCGCTCTCTGCGGCCATACAAACACCCCACGCGGATTGGAACCGAAGGGGCTCGGGTGCCAGAACAGCATTAACGCTTAAATTTTTCAATGCATTATAACACAATGCCGCCCCATCTCCAACAATAAAAACAGATTTATTCAGATTTTCTATATCTTCCACTAATTTGGAGCAGCTTATTGCCCTATCCTCACAAAAGCGAACGGGGATTCCGTCCTTGATGGTGAAAAGAGCGTTGTAAAACTGCCCGCGTTTGGCGTCCATCACGCAGCAGATTGTGCTGCCCTCCACCGCGGCAACGCCGTTATACGCCATCGCAAGAAGTGAAGATACACCGCAGACGGGTTTTTCAGCCGCCCAAGCCAGCCCCTTGACGGCGGAAACGCCGATTCGCACGCCCGTGAACGAGCCGGGACCCTGTGCGCAAGCGATTAGGTCAATGTCAGAGAGCGTGAGCGAGAGATTTTTAAGCATATCCTCCGCCATTGGCAGGAGGGTACGGCTGTGGGTTAAGCCGCTGTTCTGAAAGTATTGCGCGACAAGTCCGTTTTCATCGCAGACCGCGACAGAGGCGGATTTTGCGCTGGATTCAAAGCCAAGTATTCGCATAGGGCGTCTCCTTATGAATTTTGAACGGTAATTTTTCTGTCCGTATCCGAGAGCTTTTCAATAGTCACCTTGATTTCCGAGCCGTCAAAAGCGTCAAGGACATTTTCGCTCCACTCGACAATGCAGACACCGCCCCTTGCAAGGTAATCCTCCCAGCCGATATCAAAAAGCTCGTCTGAACTGCCGAGACGGTACATATCGAAGTGAAAAAGCGGGAGCGAGCCGCTGTATTCGTTAACAATCGTAAAGGTCGGGCTTGTAACTCTGTCGGGAGAATCAAGCCCCTTGGCAAGCCCGCGCACAAAGGCGGTTTTTCCCGCGCCCAAATCGCCGAATAGCGCGACGATCGAAAAGGGCTTAAGTGTTTTCGCGAGGGTCTGCCCCACAAGCTCGGTTTCACCGACGCTGTGAGTGGTTATTTCCATAGTCATATCCATAGCTTATAGCTCCATATTTGCGTAAGCGTTAAGGTCGCTTCCGGCTCTTACTCCGGCAAGATATTCGTAGTAGCCCTGGCAGCCTATCATCGCGGCGTTGTCGCCGCAAAGGGAGAGAGGGGGAATATAAAGCTGCGCGCCCTCTTTTTCGGCGGCAAGACGAAAATCCTCGCGTATACGGGAGTTTGCCGCAACGCCGCCGGCAACGGCGATTTTCTTGTAGCCGAGCTCTCGGGAAAGCTGCATGGTGCGCGGAACCAAACTCTCGCTCACGGCGCGGGCAAAGGAGGCGCAGAGCGATTCGCGGTCAAGCACTTCGCCCTTTTGTTCGGCGTTGTGGACGAGGTTGACAACCGCGGTTTTGAGTCCCGAAAAGCTCATGTCGTAGGGGTTACCCTCAACATGTGATCGGGGCAGAGCATATTTCGAGTCGTCGCCGTTCTTTGAAAGGGCGTCGACATGTTTTCCGCCGGGATAGGGCAGCCCCAGCACGCGCGCAGTCTTGTCAAAACATTCGCCCGCCGCGTCGTCGCGTGTCGCGCCGACAATCTTCATGTCCGTATAGCCGCGAACATCGACGAGCATGGTGTTCCCGCCCGAAATCGCAAGACACAGAAACGGCGGCTCAAGCTCGGGAAAAGCGATGTAGTTTGCCGCGATGTGACCCCTTATATGGTGGACGGGGATGAGGGGTATGCCGAGCGCCAGCGCAACGGATTTTGCGAAATTAACGCCGACAAGCACAGCACCGATAAGCCCCGGCGCGTAGGAAACTGCGACGGCGTCAAGGTCCTTTTTCGTTATGCCCGCAAGGGAAAGCGCGCGCTCGGAAAGCTGAGAGATAACCTCAACATGCGAGCGCGAGGCGATTTCCGGAACTACTCCGCCGTAGACCGCGTGCAGGTCGGCCTGAGAAAATATTTGATCGGTGAGCACTTTCCTGCCGTTTTCCGTTATGGCAACGGCGGTTTCGTCGCAGGTGCTCTCAATGGACATTATAAGCATCGGGATTATTCCTCTTTCTTAAAAAACAAAGTCATGAGAAGCGCCGCTTCCTTTGGCTTGTCGTAATAGTTTTTGCGTTTTCCGACCTGCTCGAAGCCATGCTTTGAGTAGAGCCTGATTGCGGCAAGATTGCTCTCGCGCACCTCGAGTGTCAGAAAAGAGAGTCGCTTTTTTGTGCGTTCAATCAGCTCGGTTATGAGCGCGTCCGCAACGCCCCGCCTGCGATAGTCCGGGGCAACGGCGACGTTTGAGATGTAGCCCTCGTCAAGCACGAACATCAGTCCGATGTAGCCCATGAGCGCCCCGTCGTCATTAACGGCGGCTATGAATATGCAATTATCCGCCCTCATCTGCGCTTCAAGCTGCTCAAGCGTCCAGGGCAGGGAAAAACAGGCGTTTTCAATCGTCGCAATCTCATCTAGATGCGCTTTATTTACATCGGTAATGGTCATAGAACTGCCCCTCACTTAGCTTCGCTCCAGCTTTTTCCGATATTCGCGTCGACATCGAGCGGAACGCTGTATGAAACGACGTTTTCCATCTCCTCGACAAGGATTTTCTTAACAGCTTCGGCCTCCCCCTCGGGACATTCGACAATGAGCTCATCGTGGATTTGCAAAATGAGCTTGCCCTGCAAACCCTCGGCCTCCATGCGGCGGTGGACGTTCACCATCGCGAGCTTTATTATATCCGCCGCGGTCCCCTGAATTGGAGTGTTGAGCGCAACTCTCTCGCCGAAGGAGCGGAGGTTGAAATTTGCGGATTTAAGCTCGGGAAGAGGACGTCTGCGCCCGAAAAGGGTGGTTACATAGCCGTCTTCCTTTGCTTTTTTCTTAATATTATCCATATATTCGCGCACGCCGCTGTATTTTTGGAGATAGGTTTCGATGTAGGTTTTGGCCTCGCTCTGGAAAACGCCGATGTCCTGCGAGAGCGAAAACGCCGAAATACCGTAAACAATGCCGAAGTTTACTGCTTTAGCGCGAGAGCGCTGGAGTTTGGTAACCTCTTTAAGCGGAACGCCGAAAACCTGCGAGGCGGTGACGGAGTGAATATCCTCACCGCTTAAAAACGCATTTATCATCGTTTCGTCATGACTTATGTGGGCGAGGAGCCGCAGCTCAATCTGACTGTAATCCGCGTCGACAAGCACGTTGCCGCGGGAGGCGACAAACATCTTGCGAAGCTCCGCGCCGAGCTTTGTCCGAACGGGAATGTTCTGCAAATTCGGCTCGGTGGAGGAGAGCCTGCCCGTTGCCGTAACGGTCATCTGAAAACTCGTATGAATCCGCCCGTCCTTGCCGATGACCTTAATTAGTCCGTCCGCGTAAGTGGATTTGAGCTTCGTGAGCTGGCGGTAATCGGTGATTTTATCGATGATTTCATGCTTTCCGCGCAGAGAGTCAAGCACATCCGCGTTTGTGGACCAACCGGTTTTTGTTTTTTTGCCGGAGGGGAGCATCAGCTTCTCAAACAGAATTTCTCCGAGCTGCTTTGGGGAGCTTATATTAAATTCCTCTCCCGCGAGCGCCCAAATATCCTTTTGGACGGCGTCAATTCCGACTGAAAGCTGTTTTCCGTAATCGGACAGCGCTTGTCTGTCAACGGCAAAACCTTTTTGCTCCATGTGGGAGATGACTTCGCAAAGCGGAAGCTCGATTTTTTCGAGAAGCTCGGTCATTCCCTCGTCTTGAAGCCGCTTTTTCAAAGCGGGGTAAAGTGAGAAAATCGCCTCCGTCCCGAGCTTCGCCTCGCCGAGGTATTTCGCGGAGATTCGCGAAAGCTCATAGCCGCTCTCGGTGGGGTCAAGCAAATAGGCGCACAGAGCGGTGTCGAAAATAAAACCTCCGCAATCGAGATTTTCCGACATTAAAAGCCCCATAAAATCCTTGTTGTTGTGGGAAAGCTTGTGAACATGTTGAGAAAACAGCTCTTTTAAGAAACTGTTGTAGTTTTCGCCTAAATTGGCCCAGCGCAGAATATAGACCTTTTTCCCGTCGCAAAGCTCCAGCGCGTCAAGTCCCCCGTCCAGCGGTAAAACCGCAACATAAGGCAGCACCTGAAGTTTAGTTAGAAGCTCCTTTAGCTCGGCACCGCCGCTAATTTCAACTGTCGGAAGAAGGGGAGAATCCGAGGATGAGCCGCTGTCCTCCCTCTCGGTTATGCCCCATTTTTCAATGAGGGAATTAAAGCCGAGCTTTCTAAAAAGCGCGTATCCGCCGCTGTAATCGCCCGTGAAGATACAGCTCTCGGGCGTAAAGGAAATCGGTACGCTCTGTTCGATGGTCGCGAGGGAATATGACATTTGCGCGTCCGCCGCGCCCTCAATCAGCTTTGTCTTAACGCTGTCTTTGATGTCAAGAGCGCCGACATCGGCATAGATGTTCTCGAGCGTGCCGTAAGCGCGTATCAGCTCAAGCGCGGTCTTTTCGCCCACTCCCTTGACACCGGGAATGTTGTCGCTCGAGTCGCCCATGAGCGCCTTGAGGTCGACTATGCGCTTCGGCTCAAAACCGTATTCCTCGAAGAAGACCTCGGGAGTATATTCCGTGGTTTCGGTTTTGCCCATGCGGGACTTGATATGGCGCACATGGGTGGTTTGGGTTATAAGCTGGAAGCTGTCCTTATCGCCGGTTACGATAACGCATTCATGACCCTGCTCACCGCATATACGGCCGACTGTACCGATAAGGTCATCCGCCTCATAGCCCGGGAGCTCGAGCCGCTTTATGTTAAGAGTGTCCAGCACGTCCTTTAAAATCGGAATCTGAATCGCCAGCTCCTCGGGCATTGCCTTGCGCTGCGCCTTATAGTTTTCATACTGCACATGACGGAAGGTGGGCGCTTTAAGGTCAAAGGCAACGCAAACGGCCTGAGGTCTCTCCTCCTCAAGGAGCTTGCGAAGGATGGTGAGAAAGCCGTATATTCCGTTTGTGGGCGTGCCGTCCGGCGCAGTCAGCATACGAATACCGTAGAAGGTACGGTTAACTATGCTGTTGCCGTCGAGAATCATGAGTTTCATTACGGTTTTCCTTTCATATCGAGGCCAAGAAAGACCCACACCGCAAAAAGCGGAGTTATTCAGCCGCGCAGTTTTATAAGTCTGTCCCTGATTTCAGCGGCGATTTCAAATTCAAGCATTTTGGCAGCGTCGCGCATCTGCTTTTCAAGCTTTTCTATGAGCATGCGCTTTTCAGAAGCGGTCATCTTAACACCTGTTTCGTTAATTTCGCTATCGGCTGCATCGGAAATTTCCAGCAGATTGCGCACGGACTTGATGATGGTTTTCGGCGTTATGCCGTTTGCTTCGTTATAGGCGCGCTGCTTTTCACGGCGGCGGTTTGTTTCATAAATAGCGGCGTTCATAGAGCGGGTGATGTTGTCGGCATACATGATGACAAGACCCTCGGAGTTTCGCGCGGCACGGCCAATGGTCTGAATAAGGCTCGTTTCGCTGCGCAGGAAACCCTCCTTGTCCGCGTCGAGAACCGCAACGAGCGAAACCTCGGGCAAATCCAAGCCCTCGCGCAGAAGGTTAATGCCGATGAGTACGTCAAACTCTCCCAAACGAAGGTCGCGGATTATCGACATTCGCTCGATGGTGTCAATGTCGTGGTGCATATAGCGGCACTTTATGCCCGCGCCGCCGAGATAGGCTGTCAAATCCTCCGCCATTTTTTTGGTGAGGGTCGTGACAAGCGTTCTCTCCTTTTTCTCGACACGCGCGTTAATTTCGCCAATGAGGTCGTCAATCTGCCCCTCGGAAGGCCTGACGGAAACCTCGGGGTCGAGAAGTCCCGTCGGACGGATAATCTGCTCGGCAATCTGCGCGGAGCGCTCGCGCTCATAGTCGGAGGGCGTCGCCGAAACATAGATTGCCTGCTTTATACGCTTTTGGAACTCGGCAAATTTAAGCGGTCGATTGTCAAAGGCCGAGGGCAGACGGAAGCCGTATTCGACGAGGTTTTCCTTCCTTGCCCTGTCGCCCGCGTACATAGCCCGAACCTGAGGTATGGAAACGTGGCTTTCGTCCACGAAAAGAATGAAGTCCTTCGGGAAATAGTCGAGCAGCGTCATAGGCGCGGAGCCCTTAGGTCTGCCGCTTATGATGCGCGAGTAGTTTTCGATGCCGGAGCAATAGCCCAGCTCCTGCATCATTTCAATATCATAGTTTGTGCGCTGGGAGATTCGCTGCGCTTCGAGAAGCTTGCCGTTTTCTTCAAAAAACTTTACCCGCTCCTCACACTCGGCGCGAATTTCGCCAATCGCCTCCGCCATTTTTTCCTTTGTCGTGACATAGTGGGAGGCGGGATATATCGCGACATGAGACAGCTTGCGCTTTGCCGTGCCCGTTACCACGTTAATTTCGCTGATTCTGTCGATTTCGTTTCCGAAAAACTCGACGCGAATTGCCGTGTCAGTTGAATACGCGGGGAATATTTCCACCGTGTCACCGCGAACCCTGAACATATTTCGCTCAAAGGCGATATCGTTGCGCTCATAGCGATTGTCTATGAGCCGCCTTAAAAGCTCGTCCCTGTCGCGCTGCTGACCTTGACGAAGGGAAATTACCATGCTCGCGTAGTCAATCGGGTCGCCCAAGCCGTAAATGCAGGAAACGGAGGACACAACGATTACGTCGCGCCGCTCAAAAAGCGAGGAGGTGGCGCTGTGGCGAAGCCGCTCAATTTCGTCGTTTATGGAGCTGTCCTTTTCGATGAAGGTGTCCGTGTGCGGAATGTAGGCCTCGGGCTGGTAATAGTCGTAATAGGAAACGAAATATTCCACGGCGTTGTCGGGAAAAAACTCCTTAAATTCCGCGCAGAGCTGCGCCGCCAAGGTCTTGTTGTGGGCAAGAACAAGAGTCGGTCTCTGAACTTTTTCAATGATTTTTGCCATGGTAAAGGTCTTGCCGCTGCCCGTCACGCCCAGCAGGGTTTGATCCTCAAAACCGAGCTCAAGTCCTTGGGCAAGGGCATCAATAGCCTGCGGCTGGTCTCCGGCCGGCTGATATTCGCTTACAACATGAAATTCGCCCATGTGTCACTCCTTGAAATGCGGAAATAGGAACTTACGCCGCGCCCAAATTGTTAAAAGGCGTTATGCGTGCATAACTTTTATGAAATTTGTCGAGCCGGAAACGCCTATCGGCACGCCGGCTGTAAGAACAACCGTGTCCCCTGCCTGGAGCAGGCCGGTCTTAACCGCAGCCTCCAGACCGCGCGCAAACATCTCGTCCAGATTTTCCTCGTTTTTTGCCATCAGCGCATGTACACCCCAGTTGAGGCTTAGCTGGCGGTAAGTCTGTTCGGAGCTGGTGCAGGCGATTACGCGGCAGGGGGGGCGGAAAGCCGAAAGCTCCTGCGCGGTTCTGCCTGAAAGAGTAAAGGCGACTATCGCCTTCGCTCCCAAATCGATTGCGGAGGTGCAGGCGGCGTGAGAAATTGCGTGGGTCACATTGCCGCCGCTGTCAAACTCCATTTTCTTGAAACGCCCCGCATAGTTAATGTCCTCTTCGGCTCTCCCCGCTATGCGCACCATGGTCTGAAGCGCTTCGACGGGGTATTTGCCGGCGGCGGTTTCGCCCGAGAGCATAATGGCGCTCGTGCCGTCATAAATTGCGTTTGCCACGTCTGTTGCCTCGGCTCTGGTCGGACGGGGATAGGTAATCATGGATTCGAGCATCTGCGTTGCGGTAATAACCGGTTTTCCGCGTCTGTAAACCTTGTTAATGAGCTGCTTTTGGATTACGGGAACGTCCTCCAGCGGAACCTCGACACCAAGGTCGCCGCGGGCAATCATAATTCCGTCCGAAGCATCAAGAATTTCCTCGAAATTCGCAACTCCCTGCAAATTCTCGATTTTCGCTACTATTTTTATCTTTTCTCCTCCGTTCCAGTTAAGAAGCATGCGAATCTCTTTAACATCATCGGCGGTGCGCACGAAGGAGGCGGCAATAAAATCAAAGCCGACCTTTGCCGCAAAAATTAAGTCATCGTAGTCTTTTTTGCTTATATAGGGCATGGTGAGCATAACGCCGGGTACATTGACTCCCTTTCTGTCGGAAATCGGACCGTCGTTTTCCACTCTGCAGAGGATTTCGGGTGACTTGACACACTCGACAAGCAGGGAAATCTTGCCGTCGTCAAGCAATATTTTGTCGCCGGGACGAACGTCGCTCGTGAGCCCCGCGTAATTAACATGAGCGCGTTGGGCGTTTCCGAGACAGTCGTCAGTTGTGAGAGTAAAACTGTCACCTGTTTTGAGGACGGCTTTTCCGTTCTCGAAAAGCCCAAGACGAATCTCGGGACCCTTCGTATCCATAAGCGCGGCAACGGGGATACCCAGCTCACCGCTGATTTTCTTTAGACTTTCCAGTCTTTGAAGCTGCTCCTCCTGAGTTCCGTGAGAAAAATTGAAACGCGCCACGTCCATTCCGCTTTCAACAAGCTTTTTCAAAACAGCAGGGTCGTCAGTCGCGGGACCGAGTGTGCAGATTATTTTTGTCTTACGCATATTAAACCTCCGTGTTAATATTATGAGGCAATGTCACAAACTTATATACTCATATTTATTCATCTTATTATACACCATCGGAGAAAAATAGCCACTATAAAGTGTTTTGTATCCGCAATTTTCTCGGTGCGGAAGAAGAGTTGCCGAGGCGGGAGCTTATAAATTTATTATATTGATTTTGCCTTACTTCGGATGTATACTTTGCCGCATAAAGCTGGCAGTTTCGTTAAGCACAATAAATTGACGGGAGATACATAATGGAACGCAAAGCGGAGATTTTTGATAAATTTCAATACCTGTATGAAACCACGGGGTTCAGCGACCATCAGGTGCATTGCGTAATCCGCTTTGAGGGCGGGATTCAGGCTGAGTTATTGCAGAGAGCGGCGCAGCTGCTCCTCAAAGCGGTGCCGATTTTATCGGGGGTGTACAGAGCGCGCGAGGGCAAATCCTGCTGGGAAGACGCTGCGTCCCCCGACATAAAAGGTCTATTTACGGTTACGGATAAGCAAGACGAATTCCAAAGGTTTTCGGTTTCGAAAACGGAGGAGGCGACAGGGCCGCAGATTAGATTTTGCCTTCTGCAAAGCAAAAACTCCGCGCTCTCGATAGTGATAAATCACATGGTCTGCGACGCCGCCGGATTCAAGCAGTGCGTTTATCTTTTTTCGGAGATTTATTCAAGGCTCCAAAAGAACCCAAACTACGTGCCGGATTTTGTTATTGATGGAGACAGGGGCTTTAAGGGCGTGTTTTTCAAGCTGAGCTTTTTTGACCGTGTCAAGCTCTTTTTTAGAGGGAGCAAGGATAATAACCAGAAATCGGCTTGGGAATTTCCGATGAGCAAAGCCGGAGACCCGTCCCCCTTCATCGTTTCGCATGAGATTTCCCCCGAAGTATTCGGGAATATTCGAGCCTGCTGCCGCTTGAACGACGTTACGGTAAATGACATCCTGCTTGCGGGCTATTTTCGTGCGCTGACTGAAATACTTAACCTGAGGGGCAGGCAGTTCGCCGTTCCGATTATGATAGACATGCGCAGGTACTTAAACGACAAGAGCTTTTTAGCGCTTACAAATCTCTCATCAACCACAATTGTGAAAATCACGGTTGATGAGGATGAGAGCTTTGGCGCAACGCTCGGCAAGGTGAGCGCGGTCATGAGGGAGAAGAAGGCCGGCAACATGGGACTTAACACCTTCCTGAAGCTTGACGCGGGCTTTGAAATTCCTTTTCTTAACGTGTATGGAATTCTCCGAAAGTCGCTTAGAAATCCGAAGATAAGCATGACAAACATCGGCGTTTTGGATTCTTCAAAACTTTTGTTTGAAAACTCGGAGGTTAAAAACGCGGCAATGTTTGCCTCAATAAAATATCGCCCGCATTTCCAGATGTCGGCAACCAGCTTTAATGATAAAATCACCTTGGGGGTCGGGCTTTACGGCACTCCGGAGGACAGGGCGAATATTGAGAATTTTTTCGATTTTATGGACTCCGAGCTTGAGAAAGTGCGCGAGGTTAGCGTCATATAGGCAAATTAACACGAAGGGCAGCCGCAAAAGCGGCTGCCCTTCGTGTTATGAATATGGAGGGAACTCAGCTAACGAGTTTATAGTAAACCTTTGCGGTAAGCAGATATACGATTCCGTAGACA
Source organism: Clostridia bacterium (assembly GCA_009929315.1). Taxonomy (GTDB): domain Bacteria; phylum Bacillota; class Clostridia; order Oscillospirales; family Oscillospiraceae; genus UBA2658. Next base: position 64,467 of record SAAS01000007.1, on the reverse strand, counting down.
GCGGCGAAAAGTGCAACAGTTCCCAGCGTACACAGGGCGAAGAGAGTAACATTGGTCAGGTTAAATACAAGAAGCAGCTTAGTAATCATCTTGAAGGCAAAGGCGATGTGTACTACCGCCATTCCGAGCGGAAGGAAGAAAACAACCAAAACCTGACTGCGGATGGCTTTCCTGATTTCGGGACGGCTCAAGCCCACCTTCTGCATTATTTCAAAGCGCTCCTTGTCGTCGTAACCCTCGGACAGCTGCTTGTAATAGATAATGAGCACCGTCGCGATTATGAAGACGAGCCCAAGGAATAGACCGAGAAACAGGAAACCGCCGTACATCGAATAGAAGCCGTCCCTGTAAGCCGCGCGGGAGGAAACGCTTGAGTATGAAAAGCTGCCCAAATCGGTTCCGTCAGTTGAAACAAGCGCGTTTCCGATGGCGGAGTCAACCGCGTCGCGGCAGGCGCCCTGTTCATCCAATGTTCCGCCTACGTCGAAGCCGTAATACCAGGTCACGGTGTTCGCCGTCTGCACGGCATTAATCTCCTCGAAGGTTTCGTCGGAAACCACGAAGAAATAGTCCTCGGAAACGACGGAGGCTTTCTGCGAGACCGCGGGGAAGGCTGTCAGCCACTTTTTGATCGTGAAGTCTTTTCCGAAGCAGCTAAAGCTGTCAGTAAGCTTTGAGTCTTTTGCAAAAGCAAGAGCCTCGTTTGAGCTTAAAACCGCGTCCTCACCGGAAAATCTTTTATATTCGGAGACCGAGATGAAAAACAAGTATGCGTTATCGCTGGGATTGACGTAGGAGGTGAAATCGTCTCCGAAATCGTTGCCTTCGCGTGTTGCAGCAAAGTCGAGATAGGAAAGGTCGCTGATATTTGTCATATGAAGACCGCTTTCGGCAACCGCCTCTGCGATAGCAGCCTTTAGAGTTTCACGGGCATTTCCTGCGGGCGCTCCGACTTCAACGATTATATCGGTGGGGTAGGCCGTTTCCAGCGCGTCGTCCGTTCCGAGATAAAGACAGACCGTACCTGAAACCATAACGAGAACCATAGTTGCAAGTATGCAAATATTGGCAAGGCCCACGGCGTTTTGCTTCATACGGTAAATCATTCCGGAAACGGGAATGAAGTGCCGGGTTTTATAATAGTAATTGGGTCTGCTTCTAAGCCGCTTTAGCAGGGCGATGCTGCTCGCGGTGAAGAGCAGGTAGGTGCCGATTATGACGAGCACGACAGCGACAAAGAAAAGCATAATTGCCTGCAAGGGCGCTTCGGTTGTGATGGCGATGTAGTAGCCGGCTCCGAGGGCCAGAATACCTAAAATGGCAAGAATCCATCTGGTCTTGGGCTCTTTCTCGCCAACATTTCCGCCGTAAAGCAACTCAATAGGCTTGGAAAGCTTAATGCGCACGAGGTTTGAAATGAGAATCAGCAAAAAAATACCGCAAAAGAGGCAGCCGCTGTAAATTAGTCCCTTTACGGAAATTTCAAAGCCGTAGGGGACAGTAAAGCTAATCAGCTTGCACAGCAGTAGAAGTGTCAGCTTTGAGAGCAAAATGCCCAGAGCAAGACCGAAAACGAGCGTTATGAGCAAAACAAAAATCGTTTCAAAGAACAGCACGGCGGCAATATTGCCTTTCCCCATGCCGAGGATATTATAAAGGCCCAGTTCCTTTTGGCGGCGCTTCATAAGAAAGCTGTTCGTGTAGAAAAGAAAGATTGCGGAAAAAAGTCCGATTACTATGCAGCCGAGGTTTAGTATAAAGGAAATGTACTCGGTGCCCGGCATGTTGCCCGTGCCCTCATTGAAGGTCAGAAAGCACATAATATAGAAAAGTGCCGTCGTTGCAATACAGGTAAGGATAAAGGGCAGATAGAACTGCTTGTTCCTTCGGATGTTCTGGGAGGCGAGCTTCGGATAAAAGGCCGTCTTACGCATTGCTGTCACCGCCTGCTGCCATTGAGGTAAGAGTGTCGGAAATAACGCCGAACATTTCCTCATTTGACCTGTCTCCGCGGTAGAGCTGATGGAAAATCTCACCGTCGCGAAGGAAAAGAATCCTTCCCGCGTTTGAAGCCGCCTTGACGCTGTGTGTCACCATAAGCACGGTCTGCCCGAGTTCGTTTATGCCCCTGAAAACCTCAAGAAGCGCGTCGGCGGAGCGGGAGTCAAGCGCGCCCGTCGGCTCGTCCGCAAGTATCATGCGCGGATTTGTGATGAGGGCTCTGGCGATGGCACAGCGCTGCTTCTGTCCGCCGGAAATCTCATAAGGCATTTTTTCGAGAATATCGGTTATTCCAAGCCTGTAAGCAATGGATATAATACGCTCGCTCATCTCCTTGTGCCCCATTCCCGCCAGAACGAGGGGGAGATAGATGTTGTCGCGCAGAGAAAAAGTATCAAGCAGGTTGAAATCCTGAAAAACGAAGCCCAGATTATCACGGCGGAAAGCGGCGAGCTCCTTTTCGGGTATTTGCAGCGTTGACTTTCCGTCCAGCAGAACTTCGCCGCCCGTGGGTTTATCCAGCGTTGCCAGTATATTTAAAAGAGTGGTTTTACCGGAACCGCTCTCGCCCATGATTGCGATGTATTCACCGTTTTCGACGGTGAAATTTACATTTGTCAGGGCGTGTACCTTCACATTCCCAAAGCGGGTAGCATAGGTCTTTTTCAGGTTTTTAACTTCAAGTAAAGTCATAGTATGCCTCCGTAATTTGTTTTTGTTACGGGTTTTATTGTAGCGCAAAGCCGAAACGTCTGCCATTTCTTTGACTTACATTTCGGCTTATAAACTTACATTATTGTAAGAAACAAAATCATAATGGCGCGAAGCCGACGAAGCGGAGCCGCAACCGCTACTCGAAGCTTAAGTCTGCTCGGCTTAAATTGATTTTTACCTTTGTGCCCTGACCAACCTTTGAAGTGATTTCAAATTCGTGACCCAGCTTTGTGAGAATGCTCTTGCAGAGAAAAAGACCGATTCCCGTGGATTTCTTGTCTGACCTGCCGCTTGCTCCGGTGTAGCCCTTTTCACAGACCCGCGGCAAATCCTCGGCGCGGATGCCGATGCCGGTATCTTCAATGACGAGAGTTTCGCCCTCGGCGTAAAGACTTATTTTGCCGCTCGGCGTGTATTTGAGCGAGTTTGAAAAAACCTGCTCGATTACGAAGGAGAGCCATTTTTCATCGGTCAAAACAGTCAGCCCTGTTTCAGCGAATGAAAATTCAAGCTTTTTCAGAGCGAAAAGCCTTGCGTATTTGCGAAGTGAGCCGCGGATAATTTCGTCAAGACTGTATTTTTTTAAAATCAGGTCGCTCGATTCGCTGCGAAGGCGGACATATTGCAGAACCATGTCGACATACTGCTCGGTTTTAAAAAGTTCCCCGAGCAGCAGAGCACTGTTTGCCCCGCCGTCCTCGGTTAGAAGAAGGCGCATAGCGGCAAGCGGAGTTTTTATCTGGTGAACCCAAAGCGTGTAATAATCCTCGGTGTCGCGGCTTGTGCTGTCAGCCTCACAGCGGGTCTTGAGATTAAGCGCGTAGAGCTTCGCCAGCATTTTCTGATAGTCGGCTTCGATAACACCGTTTGGTTCGGGGAGACGGTCAAGCCCCATTTCGATATTCTGCATAAGCTCGTTCAGCGCCTTGTGACGGACAATGTAGCGCCAAAGTCCGAAACCGAAGGCGACAGCACCGACGCAAAGGCACAGCAGTGCCGCATAAAACACCGCCTCTGTCTCCAGATTGTAAAGCGAGAAAACCGCCGCGAAAATCAGCACGAAAAAAGCAAAGAGAATAACCACCTTGTAATGACGTCTCAGATACGAAAGAAATAACTTTGCACCCATAGCTATTCACCCACCAGGTAGCCGACGCCTTTTTTCGTGACGATGAAGTCGAAAAGCCCCGCACTCTCGAGTGTTCGGCGCAGACGTGTGATGTTGACGGTCAGCGTGTTTTCGTCCACGAAGCTGTCGCTCTCCCAAAGTCGGGTCATTATTTCATCCCGAGTGACAATGCGTCCCTTGTTTTCAAGCAGCAGCTGAAGTATTTTAAATTCGTTTTTTGTAAGCTCGGTTTTCTGTCCGCCGAAGCTCAGCGAAGCGTCCGCAAAGCTTAATACCGCGCCGCCGCTTTCGAGCAGCCTTGTCGGTGCTGTAAAATCATAAGCGCGGCGCAAAAGGGCCTGAACCTTGGCGGTCAGGACGTTAAGGTCAAAGGGCTTCGGGATAAAATCGTCGCCGCCCATGCTCATTGCCATAACGATGTTCATGTTGTCCGAGGCGGAGGAAATGAAGATAATCGGCACTTTTGAAACCCGCCTTATCTCCGCGCACCAGTGGTAGCCGTTAAAAAAGGGCAGGGAAATGTCAAGAAGCACAAGCTGAGAGTCGAAGTCGGCAAATTCGGACAGGATGTTTTCAAAATTAACGGCACAGCGCGCGCAGCAGCCCCAAGCGCTTATATGTCGCGCAACAGCCTCCGCTATGACCGCGTCATCCTCAACAATAAATATCCTGTGCAAACCACGTTTCCCCCTTAATTTTCAAATTCTATATCAAAGCTTCCCGAAACCGAAGAGAAGTCAAGCGTTCTTTCTCCGCGCTCCTTGTGTGAGGAAAGCCCGTTGGAGCCCGAAACTGTGTCCGTGAAAACCGAATAATCTTCGGCTTTACCGACTACGGAGCCGCGTATATCGCCGGACACGGTGTCAAAATCTATTTCCCCGAAATCCGCGCCGTCGAGCAGAACGCTGCCGGAGGTACTGGAAAGAGATACCGTTTGACCGCTTACGTTCTTGAGTGACATTTTGCCAGATACCGTGTGAACCCCCATGTCCTTCGTTTTTACATTCTCAGCATACACCTCGCCCGAGGTGCTTGCAAGAGTTACGGGGATGCTCTTTGAAATATCCGAAAGCTCAATTCCGCCGGAAACGGTGTTTGCTTTTATGCTGCCTGTATTTAAGGAAACAAGCTTAATTTCACCGGAGGTGGTTCCCGCTTCGAGTGTTTTGCACGCGCAGTTCTGAATGAAGACTTCGCCCGAAACGCTGAAGATATTGAATTTGCCGCCGACATCAAGGCCTGTGACGGAAGTATCGCTTGAAGCCCCATCTATCTTTAAAGCGCCCTTATGTCCGACGGGGATACTTACGGTTACTTTGCCTTCGGTGTCCTGAACATTTATTGTCCACAGGAAAAAATCTCTTGTTCCCTTTTGGGTGAGAGTGATTGAGCCGCTCTTTTCATCGAACTCGAAGTAGCTATCCTCGGTGTTGTCGTAGCTTATGTGAATCATATCGTCTTCGGAGGGAGTAACTGTGATATCCGCGGAGCTAAGGTTGAATATCAGGTCCTGGCCGTTTGCCTCAATGTCCTTGTCAACATGCTCTGCTTCGACTTTTTCCTCCGAGTTAACGCCGACCCTAAAGCTGTCGGCCAGCTTTGAATAGTCAAAATGAACGCTGATTAAAATACAAAAGCAGATAATAATGCCTGCTCCGAAGAGTGAAAGCGCAACGATAAGCGCGGTTTTTGTTTTTTTATTCATTGGATTTACCAACCTTTCTGTTAATGAGCCAATTCAAAATGATCGGCGTTGCCCTTGCGTAAGCGCGGGCGATAAGCAGAGCCGGAATGAAAAGGGCAACTCCGAGTCCCGCCGAAACAAGTCCTATACCGAGACAAACAAAAGCCGTGGATATGCTACCGGAAAAGAACATCCCGATTACAGCCGCCGCACCGCCGACTGCAAGGCTCACGGATACCAGTAAAAGCGTGCCTATGAGTATCCAGACCAGCGCGTACATTGTGAAAACGACAACCGCCACCGTGAGCAAAAGCGGAAACCACAGGGGAAAGCCTAAAACCAGAAGGATTATTTCCCAAACACTGTGTTTCGCCCTTAGAAGACCTTGTGCCGAGGCCTCGGCGATAATGCGCTGCGCGGCGTCAGAAACGCTTTCAAGCTCCGAAATCGCTGTTTCCTCGGGGAGCCCGTCCTCCATGCGGTCGTCGATAAGTTCTCCGAAATAGGCAAGCGATTTCTCGCGCTCCGCCCGTTTTATAGGCCGAAGCTCACGCTTCAGCATTTTTAAATATTCATTTTTTGTCATTGCTTTCATCCCCTCTTATGAAGTTGTATGCCCTCATAACGCTGCCCCAATCACTCAGAAACTCACTGATTCTCTCATGCCCTGTCTGCGTTATCCGATAGTATTTTCGCAGCCGTCCGTTGTGCTCAACTGAGTATTCGGTTACACAGCCGCTCTGTTCAAGGCGTTTAAGTATCGGGTAAAGCGTAGACTCGGATACTTCCATAAACGGTGAAAGGTCTTTAATAATTTTATATCCGTAAGCATCCTCGTCGCGCATTGCGGCAAGAACGCATATTTCAAGAACTCCGCGCTTCAACTGTGTGTCCATGGCAATACCCCCTTTCACGATATACTATACAACACGATGTATACCGTGTCAAGAGGTATATAAAAAAATTTCAGCTGCCTAAATTCGCAAACTTCAAAACTAAAGAAGCGCGAAACGGCAGCCGAAATATTTTCAATTATTGAGTTTTTTACATGAGCCCGCTGTCCGCCATTGAGATAAAATCGTCGTCCGCGACAACAATGTGGTCGGAAAGAGTGATTCCCATGGCGCCAAGAGCGGCTTTTATGCGTTTGGTGGTGACCTCATCCTCGTAGGAGGGCAGGGCGATTCCGCTTGTGTGGTTGTGAGATATAATAACGCTCGAGGCGTTTTTCGCAAGCGCCAGCTCGGCAATTTTACGAATACTTATTTCGGCGGTGTTCGCAACTCCCCTAAAAAGCTCCTTGCAGCACAGCACTTTGCATTTCGAGTCAAGACAGATGATGTAGACTACCTCGTCGCGCTCGAACATATAACGCGGAACAAGAAAATTGCCGGCTTTCTCGGCACTGTCCAGAACATTGTCGGAACGGTTTTTGTCAATGGCATAGCGTCGGCAGACCTCGGGAATGAGCTTAATAAGCGCCACGGTATTTTCTCCGATTCCGCTGATTTTTTGAAGCTCATCGGCAGGTGCCTCGAAAACCGCCTCAAGAGAACCGAAGTGGTTAATAAGTGCGTGCGCCAGAGGGTTCGTGTCCTTTCGGGGCATGGAATAGAAAAGCAGAAGCTCAAGGACATTGTGGTCGTCAAACGCGTCAAGTCCCGCTTCTAACAGCTTGTTTTTCATTCTCTCTCTGTGCCCGTCGTGGACGCTCATACCTTAGTCCTCGCTTGCTCTTCATTATATTGCGGGGTCTTTGTCAGATTATAGCACTAATTTCGAGATTGCGCAAAATTATATTTAGTGGTACAATCAACGCACCGAGAATCATCTTGCTGTTCAGATGATTCAGTTTAACCGTGCGGGGAAAGGTCCCTGCTGCGCCGATGCGCATGGGAGGTTTTCTTGAAAAAACTTAAACCCTATATCAAGGATTTTACAAAAAGAGCCGACATGCCACTTCTGATTTTGTGCCTTGTCTGCTCCGTATTCGGTCTTGTTGTAATCGCCAGCGCCTCCGAATCGCTCGGCTCAGCGCGCTATCTCATCGTTCAGATAGCTTCGCTTTTCATAGGGCTCGGGCTTTTTGTGCTGTTCACGGTGGTTGATATTGATATTATCACGGACAAGTGGGCTGTTCTGATTGTTTTCGAGGTCGTGCTGACGCTGCTGCTCCTCACACCGCTCGGATATGCTGACGATACCGGAAACAGAGCTTGGCTTCGTTTCGGCTTTGTCGGCGTCCAGCCTGCGGAGGTTATTAAGATTCCGTTTATTATTGTTCTGGCAAAGCAGATAAGCTACCTTAAAGGCTATAAAAACCTTAACTCCGTGATGTCGGTGGGGCAAATGCTTCTGCATTGCGCTTTTGTTATCGGCCTTATCGTCGTTACTTCTAAGGACATGGGAAGCGCCATCGTCTTCCTTTTCATCTTCATCATTATGCTTTTTGCGGCGGGGCTTCGCTTCTATTGGTTCGTTATCGGGCTTGCGGGGGCGGCAGCGGTTACCCCGTTTATCTGGACTCATGTGCTCAACGAGCGCTATCGTCAGAGAATCCTCGCACCCTACGACATGACTATCGACCCGAAGGGCTTTGATATCCGCTGGCAATCAAACCAGAGCAAAATCGCCCTTGCAAGCGGACAGCTCACGGGTACGGGACTATTTAACGGACGGCAGACCCAGTCCGGCGCGCTTCCCGCAAAGCAGACGGACTTTATCTTCTCCGTTATCGGCGAGGAGCTGGGCATGATAGCCTGTGTCATCGTCATGCTGCTGCTTCTGGCGATTATTGCACGCTGTATTTATGTCGGCGTAAAATCACATAACACGATGAGTATGCTTATATGCTTCGGCGTTGCGGGCTGGATGATTTTTCAGACCTTTGAGAATATCGGCATGTGTATCGGAATCGCGCCCGTAATCGGCTTAACCCTTCCGTTTTTCAGTTACGGCGGCTCCTCGCTGTTTTCGGTTTTCGCCGCGATGGGCGTAGTTTCGGGAATCAAGTACCGACCAAAGCCCGAACGCTTCCGAAGTTTGCGATAATTGTTAATAAAACAAATAGAAGAAGCTCTCCCTTTTGGGAGAGCTTCTTTTCTGTATTTTCACATCAGAGCTTCGAGCTTGCTTCTTATAGCGGCGATGAAGTCTGTGCTGTCAACCTTTTTAACGTCGGCTCTCTTGCACAAAGCGGCGAGGTCGCCCGTCATAACTCCGCTTTCTATTGTGTCGAGGCAGGCCTTTTCAAGCTTGCCCGCGAAATCGATTAGAGCTGCGTTTCCGTCAAGCTCCCCGCGCTTGCGGAGCGCGCCCGACCACGCGAAGATTGTCGCAATCGGGTTCGAGCTTGTTTTTTCACCCTTCAAGTGCTTGTAGTAGTGCTGGGTGATGGTGCCGTGCGCCGCCTCAAACTCGAAGTCGCCGTCGGGGGAGATGAGGACGCTCGTCATCATAGCAAGGCTGCCGAAGGCGGTGGAAACCATGTCGCTCATCACATCGCCGTCATAGTTTTTGCACGCCCAGATAAAGCCGCCCTCGGAGCGGATAACACGCGCCACGGCGTCGTCGATAAGAGTGTAGAAGTATTCAATCTTAGCCTTTTCAAAACGCTCTTTATATTCCTTCTCGAAAATCTCGGCGAAGATGAGCTTGAAGGTCTGGTCGTACTGTTTTGAAATCGTGTCTTTCGTTGCAAACCACAAATCCTGCTTTGTATCCAGAGCGTACTCGAAGCAGGCGTGAGCAAAGGAAGAAATGGAGCTGTCCTTGTTGTACTGCCCCTGCAAAACCCCCGCGCACTCAAAATCGTAAATGGTTTTGCGGAAGCTCTCGCCGTTTTCGCCCGTAAACACAAGCTCCGCCTTGCCCTTGCCGGGGACACGGTACTCTGTTGCCTTGTAAACGTCGCCGTAAGCGTGACGGGCAATGGTAATCGGCTTTACCCAGCCCTGAACGTAGGGCTTAACACTCTCGGTGAGTATTGGAGCGCGGAACACCGTTCCGTCCAGAATGGCGCGGATTGTGCCGTTCGGACTCTTCCACATTTCCTTGAGCTTATATTCCTCAACGCGCTGTGCGTTCGGAGTTATTGTTGCGCACTTAACGCCGACATGGTGCTTCTTTATGGCGTTTGCCGCGTCAACGGTAATTTGGTCGTTAGTTTCATCGCGCTTCGGAAGCCCCAAATCATAATATTCCGTGTTAAGCTCCACAAAGGGGCAAAGAAGCTCGTCCTTAATCATTTTCCAAAGAATGCGGGTCATTTCGTCGCCGTCCATCTCGACGATGGTGTTCATGGGTATTTTTGACATCTTGATACTCCTCAATATTGGTGTGGTCGCAAACTTTATTTATGTGCGGCGTAGTAATTCATCAGGCAGCCGCAGAGAATAATCTCCTTCTCGTCGGCGGTCAGACCGCTGAGATGAAGCGTTATATCGGAAACACCGCGCTCCGAAATGACCTTTGCCGATATGTTCTCGGCTCCCGATTCAACAGCCGTTTTTATGTCGGGCACGAAAATCCAGTCGCCCGGCTCGTAGCTGAAGTCTACATCCCTGTCTATCGTAAAGGGGAGCATTCCCCAGTTAATGCAGTTGGAGCGATAGCGCTTTGTTGCAAACTCATAGCAGATATTTGCGCCGCCGCCGAGCACGCGCTGGCAGGAGGCCGCCTGCTCACGGGCGGAGCCGTCTCCGGGTTTTCTTGCAAAAATCGCGCTGGAAACCGCCGTGCTCCCCAGAATATCCGCCGAAAGGCCGAGCTTGGCAATGACTTGCGTAAGCTCCTGCGGATAATCGCCCTCGGCGCGCTTTGCCTCGAGCGCGGCTATTTCCTTTGCCTTGCCGACATAATTCGGGTCGCGGCGTGAGAGAGTGAAGGAGGCGAGCCTCATCGGATTCGAGCGGTAGGAGGAGGTTTCTCCCGAGGGGATAAGCTCGTCCGTAGTTGTCACGGGGTCGTGAAGAACGCAGGCAAGCTCTATAAGAGCATTGTCGGCAAGCGGCGGAATTTTCGGCCACTCGGCAATATTCGGACCCATTTTGAGAGCTTCCTTGTCGTCCGCCTTGCCGAAGCCGAAGTACACGCGCTTTTCGTAAACCGATTTATCAAAGCCGTAAGCGTTCCCAACGGGAGCCTCATAGTCAAGCTCGGCGGCGCTCGTTAAAACGCCCTTATTGCGCGCTGTCGCGGCAATTGAGCGCGCATCCATGAGCATAACGGAGGAAATTTGTCCGTCCGAGGGCTTCGAGCCTTCGCGGTTCGGGAAGTTTCTTGTGGTGTGGCGTATAGAGAGAGCGTTATTCGAGGGAACGTCGCCCGCGCCGAAGCAGGGGCCGCAGAAGCAGGGCTTGAAAAGCGCTCCGCTTTCCATCAGGCTTTGTTGAACACCGCTTTTTATAAGCTCGAGGTTTACGGGGATGCTCGGCGGATAAACCGACAGGGAAAAATAGCCGTCGCCCACGGAATAGCCGTTTAAAATTGCCGCTGCCTCAGCGATATTGTCGTACATTCCGCCTGCACAGCCGGCAATTACGCCCTGATCTACGACTATCTTGCCATTTATCAGTTTATCGGTTAGACTGAGCTTAGTTCCGCCAGAAAGCGTCTTTTCGGCGTCAAGCTCAACCTGCCGCAGAATGTCGCCGCCGTTTTCCTGAAGCTCACGTATGGTATAAGCCTTCGAAGGGTGAAAGGGCAGAGCCGCCATAGGTTCAATCGAGCTAAGGTCAATCTCTATCATTGAATCGTAATATGCGCCGTCAAGCGGAGAAAGCGCCTTATAGTCCTGCTGCCTGCCATGCGCCGAGTAGTATTCCGAAACGGCGCTGTCAGTTTCCCAAATTGAGCTGAGGCAAGTGGTTTCCGTGGTCATAACATCAATGCCGATGCGGAAATCCATGGGAAGATTTTTAATTCCGGGGCCGACAAACTCCATAAGCTTGTTTTTAACAAAGCCGTTGTCGTAAACGGCACCGCAAAGGGCAATTGCAACATCGTGCGGCCCGACGCCGTGCTTCGGCGCTCCCGTGAGATAACAAAGCACCACCTCCGGACGCTTAACGTCGTAAGTGTTTGATAAGAGTTGCTTTACAATTTCCGGGCCGCCCTCGCCGATACCCATTGTGCCCAGCGCACCGTAGCGCGTGTGGCTGTCGCTGCCGAGAATCATGCGTCCGCAGCCGGACATCATTTCGCGAGCGTACTGATGAATAACCGCGACATTGGCGGGGACATAGATGCCGCCGTATTTTTTGGCGGCAGAAAGACCGAAAACGTGGTCATCCTCGTTTATCGTTCCGCCGACAGCGCAAAGGCTGTTGTGACAGTTGGTCATGACATAAGGAACGGGAAACTTAGTAAGCCCGCTGCCCTTCGCGGTCTGAATAATGCCGACATAGGTGATGTCGTGCGAAATCAGACTGTCGAATTTAAGACGCAGACTGTCCATATTACCCGATTTATTGTGAGCCTCAAGAATCCTGAACGCCATCGTTTTTTTGCGCGCGGCTTCAAGGTCGTCAGAGCCGGAAAGAGCTTCCGCAGGCACGCCGTTTTTAAGGAAAAATCCGTTTTTGAAAAGTTTAATCATTATCTTCACCCTCGCTGTGATTTACGCTAAACAGTATAGCAATAAATCGCTAAATTGACAAGATGTTTGCAGGAATGATTCTGGCAATTGCAAAAACTCATAAAAAAAGCTCGAATAAAAATAACATTTAGTTGCAATATGAATAATATGACAAATACAACTTGCATATTTGAGTTTTCGTGTGTATAATGAGCGGTATCGGATTTCAATCCATCAAAAAGGAGGGGCTAAGTTTGGATGTTACCAAAGATGTGCTGACAGGATATGTAGCCGATTTGTGCGGTGATATTCGCGCCGCATATACAATCGACAGCGAACAGTACAAAAACCACGCAATAAAAAGGGGACTGCGCAACGAAGACGGAACAGGCGTTATGGCCGGTGTTACCCGTGTCGGCAGTGTTCAGGGCTACTATGTTCAGGATGCCGGACGAGTCCCTGTTCCCGGCAAGCTCTACTATCGCGGCATTGATGTTGAAGATATAATCAATGAGCATACGAAGAACGGTACCTTCGGTTTCGAGGAGGTCGCCTATCTGCTCTTAATCGGCAGCCTTCCTAATAAGGAGCAGTTTGAGCATTTCGACGCGATTTTATCGCGCTCCAGAATGCTGCCGCAGAACTTCACCGAAGATATGATACTTAAGGCGCCCAGTAAAAATGTTATGAACAAGCTTGCCAGAAGCGTGCTTGCTCTTTACTCCTATGACGACAACCCCGATGATATTTCAATTGAAAACCTTGTTCGCCAGTCGATTGAGCTTATCGGTCGTTTCCCGGTCATCGTTGCCAACGCTTACGCCGTCAAGCGCCACCATTTTGACGGCAAATCGCTTTACCTGCACGTTCCGAAGGAAAACCTTTCGGTTTCGGAGAACTTCCTGCGTATGCTGCGCAAGGACAAGTCCTACACCCCCGAGGAAGCGCATCTGCTTGACCTTATGCTGATTCTTCACGCGGAGCACGGCGCCGGAAACAACTCCTCCTTTGCCTGCCGCGTACTCTCCTCCACGGGAACGGACACCTACAGCGCAATTTCCGCGGCGGTTAACTCCCTGAAGGGACCCCTGCACGGCGGCGCGAACGCTAAGGTTATGGATATGTTCAGATATATCTGCGACAATGTCCACGATTATAAGGACGATGACGAGCTGAAGGCTTATCTTGAAAAAATCGTTGACGGCACCGAGGGCGACGGCTCAAAGAAGATTTACGGCTTGGGTCACGCGGTCTACACGGTTTCCGATCCCCGTGCCGAGATTCTAAAAAAATATGCGTCCGATATGGCGGAGAAAAAGGGCTTCACCGAGCAGTTCCAGCTCATGCAGGATGTTGAGCGTCTGGGTATTCCAATTATCATGGAACGCAAAAAGCTCACAGTGCCGATATGCGCGAATGTCGATATGTATTCCGGCCTTGTCTACCAGATGCTCGGAATCCCCGAGGATCTCTTTACACCACTGTTCGCGATTGCGCGAATCGCCGGCTGGTGCGCTCACCGTATCGAGGAGGTCGTTTCCTGCAACAAGATTATTCGCCCCGCTTACCGTGCGGCGTTCGAGCAAATGGAATATATACCTATGGACGAAAGATAACAGTAAGACAAAGCGGCAGGTGCAAGCCTGCCGCTTTTTTATCATCAAGTGAGTTTTTTCTAAAACCGGCTGCTTCTGCAGCCGATTTTTTATTTTGCGGATACTCCGCCGAGGTCGATTTTTCTGTCCTTCACTTTGCGGTGGATGGTCGAGGGATCAATGTTGAGAGCCTTGGCCGCGCTCACTATTGTTCCGTATTGGTTGTATGCCTCTCTTATGAGAATGTCGTCTATTAAGTCATGAGCTTCCGACAGAGGCATAAGACCGCTAATGCTGATTTTTTCCTTCGCAGAGCTGCTGCCCATATCGAGAGCAATCTTTAACTGCTCCTCGTCAACCAGCCCGTCGCCGCAGAGAATAACAAGCCGCTCGACAACATTTTTAAGCTCGCGCACGTTGCCCGGCCATTCGAGCCTTGTCATCTTCCGCATGACCTGATTGCTGATTTTTATGTTTTTACGATACTTGCGGTTAAAGCTGTCAAGAAAATTCGATACCAGAGGGATTATATCGTCCGTCCGCTCTCTCAAAGGGGGGATATTTATCGGAACCACGCAAAGGCGATAATATAAATCCCGCCGAAACTTTGTGGAGCTTTGAAGCTCATCCTCGCCGCGGTTTGTCGCGCTAATAAAGCGAATATCCAAATCAATCGGGACGGTGGAGCCGATGCGGTACATTTTCCCCTCCTGCACGACGCGCAGGAGTTTGCTCTGCAAAGCGAAGGGAAGCTCGCCTATTTCGTCCAAAAAGAAAGTACCGCCGTCCGCCTCCTCCAAAAGACCCTTTTTCCCGTTTTTATTAGCGCCGGTAAACGAGCCGCGCACGAAGCCAAAAAGCTCGGATTCTATGAGCTGTTCGGGAATAGCTGCGCAGTTTATCGCGACAAACGGCTTGTCACCGCGGTTGCTGTATTTGTGTATAAATCTGGCGACCTCTTCTTTTCCGACTCCGGATTCACCCGTCAAAAATATCGGTACGTCAGTGGCGGCAACCTTTGAGGCAAGCCCGAGTATATACTCCATTTTTTTGCTTGAGCAGACCGGACCCTGACCGTCCGCGTATTTTGTAAGCTCCAAAAGACGGCTGTAATAGTCGTCTTTTATTTTGACAAGTTCGTTGAGCTGACTTTCAAGCGCGACAAGGCGCGACACGTCGCGTCCGGTCAAAACAACATGCTTAAGCTTTTGCTCGTCGTCGAAAACGGGAGTGCCGGTATAAGTGACAACATTGCCGTTGCTGTACTCCAGATTTCTGCGTACGACCTTTTTTTCTTTAATAACAATAGGGTTGAGCGCATCAAATAAAAGCTCCTTATCGCGCAGCGCCTGCTGAAGGTTTTCACCGATGTAGTCGTTTCTGCCGCTGATACTCATGCCCACATATTTAAGCGCGATGTCGTTAAAAGTTTCCAGGCGCCCGTCAATGTCGATAACCGACACACCCTCGTCAATAGCCTCAAGTATCTCGGAAACGAGCTTTGAGCAAACGACGCTGTCCTCAAAAATGAAAAAACGGCAAAGCTCCCCGCTTTCCGCAGTGACGGAGAGTGCGCATACGGAATATTTGAGGTTTGAAAGAACGGAGTCAAAACAGAAATACTCGGAAGTATCGGGCGCTATGCCGCACAGCTCGAAGATGTTTTCGCATTCCGTTATTCCCGAGATTTCAAGCAGTCTTTTTGCGCTGTCATTTATATGGAGAATCCTCCCGTCTGCCGATGAAATGAAGACGGGGTTTGAAACCGTATCCGCAAGCAGCTCAAATTTATTCAAGCCTTTCACCTCCGATTGCCGCAATGTGCAAGAGTACTTTATAACATTTGTACACTATCTGAGCGTCAAGGTCAAGAATTTTGAGTAAAATGCGAAGCTAAAATTGGTAAAATTATGCGTAACGTCTTGCACGATGCAAGAGTGCTGCCGCGTCACGCAATATGACATCGGCGAATAACGAACTTATCAGGCGAAAAACAGGCGATATGCCGCGCAAAAGGCCAATAATTTTAACAAACGCGGTTTGGCACGGAACTTGCTTCTTACTACAA
The DNA here is from genome assembly GCA_009929315.1 of Clostridia bacterium. Classification (GTDB taxonomy): domain Bacteria; phylum Bacillota; class Clostridia; order Oscillospirales; family Oscillospiraceae; genus UBA2658. The sequence continues at coordinate 48,699 of SAAS01000007.1, read as the reverse complement.
CGGACTGCGCAAGAGCACATATTGATTATTAAGGAGGAAAATATGAATCAGAATAATTTGCTGTCCGGGATTAAGGTGGTCGAAATGTCGACCTATATTGCGGGGCCTTCCTGCGCGAGAATACTGGCCGATTGGGGCGCGGAAGTCATCAAGGTTGAAACACCGAAGGGCGACGCGTGGCGTTATATCGCCGCGGGACTCGTAACGGACGAGGCGGATCCGGTTTTCGCTTCAGATAACGCCAACAAAAAATTTGTCGCGGTTGACCTCAAGGTGCCGCAGGGAACGCAGGTGCTGAAATCTCTTTTGAAGGACGCGGATGTGTTCATAACAAATCTGCGCCCAAACGCTCTGGAAAAGGCCGGCCTTTCTTATGAAAAACTTTCATCGTTCAACCCGAAAATGGTCTACGCTCTCGCCACGGGCTACGGCCTTGAGGGTCCGGCTAAAGATCATCCCGGCTACGATACGACGGCCTTTTTCTCGCGCGGAGGGATTTCGCTCTGCTTCGCTCAGAAGGACGGCATTCCCTGCAATCCGGGAGCCGGCATGGGAGACCATGTTCTGGGAACAAACCTCGCTTGCGGCATTTTGGCAGCTCTTTATAAAAGAGAAAAGACAGGGAAAGGCGAATTTGTCAATTCAAGCCTTCTCCAGTCGGCAATTTATCTCATATCCAGCATGATGGGGCTTGTTCAGGTAGGAGCTTCCTTCCCGAACAGCCGTACAAACCCGCCTAACTCGCTCAACAATACATATCAGTGCAAGGACGGGAAATGGATTATGCTTGCCGGAGCGAGCTGGGCGCTGTATCTGCCGAGATTCTGTGAAATCACAGGGCATACCGAAGAATTCTACGCAAACGAGGAGTACTCAAGTCCGATCGCGGGACTTATCTACGGCGAGGAGCTCTCCAAGATGGTTTCGGATATCATGATTGAAAAAACTCGTGAGGAGTGGGTTGAAACGCTGACCGCCGCGGATTTCCCCCACGAGGTGCTTCAGGATTTGGACGACATCCTGCAGGACGAACAGGCGTTGGAAAACGGGTTCATCTTTAAGCATAGCTTTGCCGACGGCAATACGGCAATGTACACGCATACGCCGGTGTTTTTTGCAGGTCAGCCGATAACAGATTTTGTCCACTCCGCTCCGATCGGAGCTCACACCGCCGAGGTTCTTCGGGCGGCGGGATACTCCGATGGCGAGATTGAGGAGCTTTCGGCTTTGGGCGCGATAGCAAAATAAAACGGAAAAAGAAAAACCGGCGGTGATTTCACCGCCGGTTTGATTAATTCGATTTTAGCTCACGCTTGCGAACATGATGTTGAGCGCAAGTGTGAGAACAACAAAGCCAAGACCGACCCATTTAGTCATCTTTGCAAACTTTGCGTCCCAGGTGACAGCCTTCGAGTGAGTCATAAAGGTGTCTGCAGCTCCCGAAATTGCGCCGGAAAGACCGGAGCGCTTGCCGGACTGAAGGAGAACCACGATGATGAGGAAGAGGCAGGAAACGACCTGAAGAATTGTGAGAGCTATTTCCATAATAGTTAATCCTTTCGATGTAAAAGAGGGAAGCCCTCTATATGGTTACAGTTGCAAAGCTGATGATAACACAGTTGTGCAGGCATTTCAAGAGATTTTTTTAATAATATCGCTTTGTTCAACAAAATATCATCCTTTTTCAATTGATTATGGCGTATGTCATCGGTGCGTGCTATAATACAATAAATTACATCGGTGTCCAATTTGAACCGCATACTCACAATAATATTTTTTGAGGTGTTTGTTATGGCAAATTCGGCTGTATTATTTAAATCGCATTACGGAGCCACGAGTCTTTACGCACAGCACATCGCACAGTCACTGGGAGCGGACCTATATGACCTTGGCAAAGATAAAAAGATCGATTTTGAGAAATATGACACGCTAATATACGGAGGCGGAATATACGCAGGCTCTATTAACGGGCTCAAAAAACTGAAAAAACACGCTGAGAAGCTCGAAGGAAAGAGCCTCGTTGTGTTCTCGGTGGGGCTTGGCGACCCAACTGTCGCTTCGGAAGCACGCACGATTATAAACAGCGTAAATAAGGCTCTGCCTAAGGAACTTATGGCCCATACGCATATCTTCAATTTTCGCGGAAGTCTTGAGTGGAACAAAATGAGCTTCATGCACAGGACAATGATGAAAATGGTTAATAACATTCTCAAGAAGAAAAAGGCGGAGGACTTGTCGGACAGCGAGCGGGATACACTAAACAATTTCGGCAAAGATATCGACCACACAAATCTCGCATCTGCCGCGCCGCTTATCGATTATGTACTCAGCCTCAATTAGCATAGCAAAAAAAGAAGCCTTCGGAATGCCGAAGGCTTCTTTTTTTCATGCAAATATTGGCTTTCGAGCTTTTCTATTTATGCAGGATTGGCGAGAGTCGTTTATAGATGAGGAAGGTAAGACCAACATCGATAAGTCCTTTAACAAAGGTAAAGGGAGCGTTGAAAACAAGAAGGCAATCCCACAGACTTTTTACGCTCGGCAGTATTACCTGATACATTCCTATTATGCCTTCCATCGGAATGAAGTTTGCATAAATCGGGTAAGTAACGTAATAGTTTAGCGGAAGACTCAGCACAGCCATGACGAAGGCGCCGATGAGCGCGCCGACAAACGCGCCCTTGCGGTTCTTCATCTTTTTAAAAACCAGACCCGCGGTGAAAACGAAAACGGCACCGAGCAGGAAATTGCACAGCTCGCCGACTCCCGAGGTGGTGGAACGGGCAAGGTTGATAAGGTTTTTGATGAGGCAGACGACCACGCCGTAAACCGGACCGAGGCTGAAGGAAGCAAGCAAAGCGGGAAGCTCAGAAATGTCGAGCTTGATGAAGGAAGGCATGATCGGAACGCTGAAGTCAATGAACATCAGAACCGCTGACACGGCAGAGAGCATGGCTGTAACGGTCATCTTGTGGGTCAAGGGTTGACCGTTTGCCGGGGATTTTGCTGATTTTTTCATGGAAACACTCCTAAAACAAAGTAACACCTGAAAAACGGATGTCTTTCAGGTGTTAAAACTGCATTAGGTGCGTGGCGTGCCGAGCAAAGACCGCTCGGTCAGTTTAACACATCTTCTTCCATCCAGACTGTAACTGTTGGTTTTGGAGTTTCACCAAATCTTGCGCTTTCGCGCTCGCGGACTTTACCGCCAATCGGGAATTTCACCCTGCCCTGAAGACATTTTCATATTCAAATGTTCAAGCCGATTGTACAATCACATTCCGACAATGTCAATACCTTAAAAGTATGTTATGAACTTAGCGAAGACAGTAAGATATCCTTTGACGGAATATGCCGCCCGGATATTAATAATGATGTGCAAAACTGTCGGATTTTGTTGACATTCCGCTATGCGGTGGTAAGATAACTTCTATATGTGTTAAAAAAGGGCGTGACGGACAGTGGCGGAAACAATAATTCTCGGGCTTTTTATTGCGGGGCTGATTTCCTGCGTGAGCTTCAATTTGTCGATATTTTATGCCCTGCTTTTCGGGCTTGCCCTGTTTTTTTCCTATGGTCTTTTTAAAAAGCACAGCTTTAAAGAGATGGTTAAAATGTCGCTGGAGGGCATTAAAACAGTTAAAAACATTACCTTCGTCTTTGTGCTTATCGGCGCGCTCACCGCAATCTGGCGCGCGGGAGGTACAATCCCTTACATAATCTATTACGCCTCAAAGCTCATCCTGCCGCAGACCTTTATTTTTGCGACTTTCCTTCTCTGCAGCATGATTTCAATGCTGATGGGCACCTCCTTCGGAACGGCCGCCACAATAGGCGTTATATGTATGATGATGGGAAACACCATGGACGTAAGCCCCATGTGGGTGGGCGGCGCCGTACTCGCCGGCGGCTTTTTCGGTGATCGAAACTCGCCCATGTCCACAAGCGCGCTGCTTGTGAGCGAGCTTACCGAAACGAGCATATTTCGAAATGTACGGCTCATGATAAAATCCGCGGTTATTCCCTTCGTTTTGGCCAGCGCAATTTATCTTGCAGTCGGCTTCTCAATGAAAACCGGCGGTTCCTCCGCCAATGTCGTTGGGCTTTTCGCCGAACACTTTAATCTTCTTTGGGTAACTGTCATACCCGCGGCGCTCATAGTTGTTCTTTCCGCCTTCAAGGTCAGCGTAAAAATAACCGTTGCGGTCAGCATTGTCTGCGGCAGTGCGATATGCATGGCGGTTCAGGGCACGCAGTTTCTGCCAATGCTTAAAATACTGCTCCTGGGCTATAAGCCCGCCGACAAGGAACTGGGCGCGCTGCTCAGCGGCGGTGGGATAGTTTCAATGCTAAAGCCCGCCGCAATCGTCTTACTGTCCTCCTCGTATTCGGGGATATTTGAGGGAACAGGTCTGCTTTCGGGCATTAAAAAGTACATACACGCTCTTGCGAATAAGATAAATCCCTTCGGAGCCTACATCCTGACCTCGATATTTACGACCATGATAAGCTGTAATCAGACCCTCGGCGTAATGCTTACACATCAGCTTTGCGGCGATACTGTGAAAGAAAAGGACGACAGGGCGCTGTCGCTCGAAAACTCCGCGGTTATTATCTCGCCGCTGATACCTTGGTCGATTGCGGGTGCCGTGCCGCTTGCCGCCATTGCCGCTCCGACTTCGAGCATTCTGTGCGCGGTTTATTTATTTCTCGTGCCAATTATTTACTACATGACGCAGTTCAGAAAACAGAGGGCGGAAATAACGAAGAGCGAGCATACCGAAATCAGCTAAACTCGGTAAAATTTGTATATTTTTCTTCATAGCGTGCAACAATAGGCCTGAGGTGATAACTATGGCTAAGGCCGGCATGCGAAGACCCGATAAAAACACGGGCACGGAAAAAATAAAGCAGGCAAAGCTCCGCAATGAGGACGCTAAGGTCGGAGAAAACAAGCAGAAAACGGAGCCTGTAAAGAGCGATACCAAAGACTGTTTCCGCTAGCAAACAGCGCCTGCAAAATTTCGGCAGGCGCTGTCTTTATTCTTTCTGTGAGAACTCGCTTGACATTAAAGGGCAAACCGTACTATAAAGATAATACTGAAATCACCGAAAAAAGACGGAGAAAACAATGAACGACTTGGCTTACGAATATTTAAACAGGGACAGACTGACCCACATGGACATGCTGGAAACGCTGAGGCGGGGCATGGGGCGTGTTCTATACGCAGATGACGGCGGAGTTGCCGTTTTAAACGGCGATTATACATACATGATAAGCACGGAAGACGAACAGAGCCTCAAAAAAATCTGCGCCATGATAAAAAGGCCCGAGCTGATTGCGATGCACCAGCTGCGTTTTGTGCCGTTTCTGCAGGAACTCTACTCGCATAAGTACAAAATGGAGTGTCTGCAGTGCGCCTACCTTTCCGCCGAAAAGCTTGACGAGAAGCTGCCGCAGGGCGTTGAGCTTCGTATGCTGACAATGGCGGAACGCGATTTCGTCGTGGAGCACTACGACCATCCCGCAGACCCGCCCTACATAGCCGAGCGCATTGAGGCCGGAATGATAGGCGCCTATTGCGGAGGTGAATGCGCGGGCTTTATCGGCACTCATTCCGAGGGAACTATGGGTATTCTGGAGGTTTTGCCGGAGTACCGCCGCCGAGGAATAGCCTATACTCTTGAAGCGGCGATGATAAACAGAATTGTTGAAAAAGGCTGTGTGCCGCTGGCGCATATAGTGACGACAAACAAAGCGTCAATGCTGTTACAGGAAAAGCTCGGACTGAGCTTTTCGGAAAAGACTCTTACTTGGCTTTATGACGAATAGGGGCGCGAAAAGTAGTTTTTCGATATAACGCAAAAACCGGACGGCAGTTACCGTCCGGTTTTTTTATTTAGTGTTATTTTCCGCTTGCTCCGTAGTTTGAGAGAACACGGGCGGAGGGGTCGTTTACGTTGCAGCCTTCCCAACTCTTGTTCGGCATCCAGAAATCGTCGACCATTTTTGCCTGACCGGGATAGTATTTTTCAAAAATCTCACGATAAAGCAGGGACTCCTTAGTAAAGGGCTTTGCAAAGTCGTATTTCGCACATTTTTCCGCAAAGTCTGCATCGCTGTAAAGGCCTTCGGCATACGCCTTGATGTCCTCCACCAGAGAGTGACCGACCGCGTCGGAAAACGCCGCCTTGTCACGCCAAAGAATGTTCTCGGGCAGGTAATTGCCGCCTTCAAAAGCGTGGCGGAGCAGATATTTGCCCATTTTGTAGCTGTTCATCTTCATCTCGGGCGGAACACTCATGACATAGCTGACAAATTCCAGATCGCCGAAGGGAACACGCGCCTCAAGTGAGTTTGAGGAAATCGACCTGTCGGCGCGGAGCACGTCGTACATGTGCAGCTCGCGCAGGCGCTTCTCCGCCTCAAGCTGGAAAGCTTCGGCGTTCGGCGCAAAGTCCGTGTACTTGTATCCGAAGATTTCATCGGAAATCTCGCCTGTCAGAAGAACGCGGATATCTGTTTGCTCGTGTATCGCCTTGCATATCAGATACATTCCCATGCTGGCGCGGATGGTTGTAATATCGTAAGTACCCAGAATCGAAACAACCGTTTCCAGCGACGAAATAACGTCGTTGCTGTTAATGATTATTTCCTGATGCTCGCTGCCAATGAACTCGGCGACCTGCTTTGCGTATTTAAGGTCGATGGCGTCCGTTTCCATGCCGATTGCAAAGGTGCGTATGGGGCGGTTTAAAAGCTTTGTAGCGATAGCGCAAACAAGGGAGCTGTCAAGTCCGCCTGAGAGCAGAAAGCCGACGGGCACATCCGCGTCCAGACGCTTTGCAACGCCCATCGAAAGTTTCTGACGGATTTTTGTGCATACGGTTTCCAAATCGTCCGAGTTGTAGTCCTGCCGCGCGGCGATATCGCAGTAGCAGACAAATTCCCCGTCCGCATAGTAATACCCGGGAGGGAAGGGACGAATGTCGTCCGATAGTCCGACAATATTCTTGGCCTCGGAGGCGAAAATCATTTCGCCGTGCTTGCCCTTGCCGTAATAAAGAGGTCTAATGCCTATGGGGTCGCGGGCGGCGACAAAGGAATCGCGCTTGCAGTCATAAATTATAAGGGCAAATTCCGCATCCAGCATCTTGAACATTTCAAGACCGTATTTTTCATAAATAGGAAGCAGAATTTCACAGTCGGAATCACTTATGAAGGTGTACTCGGAGGCAAGAGCCTTCTTTAAGTTTCGGAATCCGTAAATCTCGCCGTTGCAAACGACGTAATTACCATTGAGCGCGAATGGCTGCATTCCGCTTTCATGGGTATCCATGATGGCAAGCCTGTGAAAGCCAAGTCTGCCGGCGGGGGTGTCCACCAAACGGGTCATGTCAGGGCCGCGAGTCTTTGTTTTGTAGAAGGCTTCTACGAACTCGCCCTGCGGAATCTCGAAATCTTCGGCTCCGATAATCGAGCACATATTTATTTTCCTCCAAAAATAGAAATATTGGGGGCGGATTAGATCCGCCCCCGGATCGTTTAGATTTTTATAATTATAGCGTTAAGTTGTGAGAAAGGAAAGAGTTTTTTTATTTTCCTTAAAGAAATGTTTTGAGACTTCGATTATTTTACGCTGAAGAGCAGATCGCCGTAGGACGGATAGGGCCAATAAGTCTTCGAGGTAACGGTTTCAAGCTCGTCGGCGGAAATGCGAAGCTCGCTCATGGCCGGAATGACATTGTCCTTATAGAACACCGCAAGCTCAGTCGCTTCGGAAATCTCCTTGGAGTCCAAAAGTGCCTTGTCGAGTGCGGCTGTCTTGCTGTACAAATCGGCTGCGGCGCGGGAAACAGTCTTAAGTGTTTCGAGCTCATAAGTGCAGTCAACAGTTGCAAGGAAGCTCTTTTTCGAAATGGCGGTATCCGAAAGCGCCTTGGAATAAGCGGACACGGCGGGCATAATGCTCTTTTTAGCCATGTCGAGCATAGTCAGAGCTTCGATGTTGATGACCTTAGTGTAGTTTTCCATGACGATCTCGTAACGGGACTTGATTTCCGTTTCGGAGAGCACCTTGTGGGAGGTGAAAAGCTTCACGCTCTTTTCCTCAAGGAAGCAGGGCAGGCAGTCCGGTGTGGTCTTGAGGTTGGGCAGGCCTCTCTTAAGAGCCTCAAGAATCCAGGCGTCGTCATAACCGTTGCCGTTAAAGATAATGCGCTTATGCTCGGAAATGGTTCTCTTAATGAGGCTGTTGAGCGAGGCTGTGAAGTCCTTGGCGCCCTCAAGCTCGTCGGCAAACTGCTTCAAAATTTCGGCGACAGCAGTGTTAAGTACGAAGTTCGGACCCGCTATGGACAGTGAAGAACCGGGCATACGGAACTCAAACTTATTGCCGGTGAAGGCGAAGGGAGAGGTTCTGTTTCTGTCCGTTGTGTCTTTCGGGAAGTGGGGCAGAACGTCAACGCCGATTGTCATTTGTTCCTTGACGCGGTCACTGTAAGCCTTGCCGCTGTCGATCGCGGTGAGAATCTCTGTAAGCTCGTCGCCGAGGAACACGGAGATAACCGCGGGAGGCGCTTCGTTTGCGCCCAGACGGTGGTCATTGGCCGCTGTCGCAACGGAAAGGCGCAGAAGCTCCTGATAATCGTCAACAGCCTTGATTACGGCGCAAAGGAAGATAAGGAACTGAGCGTTTTCGTAGGGGGTTTCGCCCGGCTCAAGAAGGTTTATACCCGTGTTGGTGGAAATTGACCAGTTGTTGTGCTTGCCGCTGCCGTTAACGCCGGCAAAGGGCTTCTCGTGAAGCAGGCAGACAAGGCCGTGCTTCTTTGCAACCTTCTGCATAATTTCCATTGTAAGCTGGTTGTGGTCGACGGCAATATTGGTGGTGGTGAAAATCGGAGCAAGCTCGTGCTGAGCGGGGGCAACCTCGTTGTGTTCGGTCTTGGCGAGAATGCCTAGCTTCCAAAGCTCGTTGTCAAGGTCTTCCATGTACTCCTTGACGCGGGGCTTAATGCTTCCGAAGTAATGGTCCTCAAGCTCCTGACCCTTGGGAGGTCTTGAACCGAAGAGTGTGCGTCCGGTATAGATGAGGTCGGGGCGTTTTTCATAAAGCTCTCTGTCAATGATGAAGTATTCCTGCTCGGGTCCGACGGTTGTCTTAACTGAGCTGACGTCTTCATTTCCGAAGAGCTTCAAAACACGCAGGGCCTGAGTGTTTATTGCCTGCATAGAGCGCAGCAGCGGTGTTTTCTTATCCAGAGCTTCGCCCGTGTAGGAGCAGAAAGCGGTGGGAATGCACAGAGTATTATCCTTGATGAAAGCGTAGCTCGTGGGGTCCCAAGCGGTATAACCTCTCGCCTCAAAGGTGGCACGAAGACCGCCGGAGGGGAAGCTCGACGCGTCGGGTTCGCCGCGGACAAGCTCCTTGCCCGAAAACTCCATTATTACCTTGCCGTCATTTGTCGGGGAAATAAAGCTGTCGTGCTTCTCTGCGGTGATACCTGTCATCGGCTGGAACCAATGAGTGAAGTGAGTCGCGCCCTTTTCGATGGCCCAATCCTTCATCGCGTTGGCGACGATGGTGGCAACCTCGATGTCAAGCAGCTTTCCGTCTTTAATGGTCTTCTGCATTGCGGTGTAGGTTCCCTTGGGAAGGCGTTCCTTCATAACGGAATCACTGAAAACCATTGAGCCGAATATTTCTGATACTGAACTCATATTGCATTCTCCTTTTGGGTAAAAATTTCTAAAAAAATAACGACAAAAGCACGCAGAAATGCTATCTGCGGCGCCTTTGCCGTCCATACATGCAGTTACTTTAGCACTATAGAAAACTATTGTCAAGACTTTCTTCGCACAAAAATGAAGGATTGAGAGAAGAAAATTGCATTTTGACGGTATTAAAGGCGAAAATGCTGTTGACAAGGGTATAAGTTTATTGTATAGTCTATTTTACGAACAAAGGCGTTCATTAAATGTGTCAACCACTCTTAATGATCGCCTTTTTTTATTTTATTTTTATGGATGTGAGACCATGCTGAAAAAAGAAGGCGAGATAAGAATTCCGTCGGGCTGTGCTATATCGGGCTTGATTTCAAAAAAGGGTAATAAGACATGCGGTGACAAAATCGTAAAATCGATGACCGTGATGCACGAGAGGTCAAATGGCCTCGGCGGCGGCTTTGCGGGTTACGGCATTTACCCTGAATTCAAGGACCTGTATGCACTGCACATTTTTTATGACAATACCGCCTGTCGCCATGAGTGCGAGAAGCTCATCGGCGAAGCCTTTGAAATCGAAAAACAGTCAGAAATACCTGTGCGTGAAACGCCTAAGATAACAAATCAACCCCTGATTTGGCGCTATTTTGCGGCTCCGAATCAGGAGCGCCTCAAAGAAAGCCAGCTTGACGAAAAGGAATATGTAGCCCGAATTGTTATTAAGATTAACAAAGAGCTCGACGGCTGCTATGTCTTTTCAAGCGGGAAGAACATGGGCGTATTCAAGGCGGTGGGTTTTCCCGAGGATGTCGGCGAATTCTATCGGCTTGAGGAATATGAGGGCTACAGTTGGACTGCCCACGGACGCTATCCGACCAACACTCCCGGATGGTGGGGCGGAGCGCACCCATTTGCCCTTTTAGACTATTCGATAGTCCATAACGGCGAAATCTCCTCCTATGACGCCAACCGCCGCTTTATTGAGATGTTCGGCTATGCCTGCACTCTTAAAACGGACACCGAGGTTATCACCTATATTTTCGACTACCTGCTTCGCAAGCAGGGCATGACGCTTGAGGAGGCTGCTTCCGTTATCGCAGCGCCCTTCTGGTCGGTTATCGACACAATGCCGCCGGCTGAAAAGCAGAAGATGAGCTTTCTTCGAAACACCTTCGGCAGCCTGCTGGTAACCGGACCGTTTTCAATACTCTTAGGTTACGAGGGCGGACTTTTGGCACTTAACGACAGACTTAAACTGCGCTCGATGGTTTGCGCCGAGAAGGACGACATGACCTATTTCGCCAGCGAAGAATGCGCAATACGCGTAATGGAGCCGAATCCGACAAGGATTTGGGCGCCCAGCGGCGGCGAAGCAGTTATAGCTAACTTGGAAGGAGGGGTCAACTAATGGGAGTTTCACTTCTTTTCCCCGATTATGAAATATTGCGCGACCCGACACGCTGCATTAAGTGCAGGGTGTGCGAGCGTCAGTGCGCAAACGAAGTTCACAGATACGACGAGGAGCTTAACCTCATGTTTGCCGACGAGGACAAGTGCGTGGATTGCATGCGCTGTGTAACTCTGTGTCCAACTCGCGCCCTCAAAATTCGCAAGACGGAGCAGATTTTCCGCCCCAACGCCAACTGGCACGAGCAGACCATTAAAGAGCTCTACCGTCAGGCAGACAGCGGTGCGGTGCTTCTGTCCTCCATGGGAAATCCCGAGCCGCTCCCCGTTTACTGGGACAAAATTCTTGTAAACGCCTCTCAGGTCACAAATCCGTCCATCGACCCCCTGCGTGAGCCGATGGAAACAAAGGTCTATCTCGGCAAAAAGCCCGAACATATCGAAAGAAACGAAGACGGAACAATGAAAACCGAGATGTCCCCTTCGCTTGAGCTTGCCCTGCCCGTAATGTTCTCCGCCATGAGCTTCGGCTCAATCAGCTACAATGCCCACAAGAGCTTGGCCCGTGCGGCAACCCAGATGGGAACCTACTACAACACGGGCGAGGGCGGTCTGCACGAGGACTTCTATCAGTTCGGAAAAAACACGATTGTTCAGGTCGCCTCAGGACGTTTCGGCGTTCATAAGAGCTATCTTGAGGCGGGCGCCGCAATCGAAATCAAAATGGGTCAGGGCGCAAAGCCCGGCATCGGCGGACATCTGCCCGGCACTAAGATTGTCGGCGAGGTTTCCCGCACAAGAATGATTCCCGAGGGTTCGGACGCCATTTCGCCCGCGCCTCACCACGATATTTACTCGATTGAGGACCTCCGCCAGCTCGTTTATTCGCTCAAGGAGGCAACAAACTATACAAAGCCCGTAATCGTCAAGGTTGCCGCCGTCCACAACATTGCCGCCATCGCTTCGGGCATCGCCAGAAGCGGCGCGGACATCATCGCAATCGACGGTTTCCGCGGCGGCACGGGAGCCGCGCCCACAAGAATCCGCGACAACGTCGGAATCCCAATCGAGCTTGCTCTGGCGAGCGTCGATCAGCGTCTGCGCGACGAGGGTATCCGCAACAATGTGTCTCTCGTTGTCGGCGGCAGTATCAGAAGCAGCTCCGACGTTGTTAAGGCCATCGCGCTCGGAGCGGATGCCTGCTACATCGGCACAGCGGCGCTTCTCGCCATGGGCTGCCACCTTTGCCGCACCTGTCAGACCGGTAAGTGCAACTGGGGTATCGCAACTCAAAGACCCGAGCTCGTAAAAAGACTTCACCCCGATGTCGCAACACCCAGACTTGTAAACCTTCTCACAGCGTGGGACCACGAAATTAAGGAGCTTCTCGGCGGCATGGGCATAAACTCCATTGAAGCCTTGAGAGGCAACCGCCTTATGCTCCGCGGTGTAGGCTTAAACGAAAAAGAGCTCTCCATTCTCGGAATAGCTCACGCGGGGGAAGGACAATAACATGAAACGAGTATATGTTAACGAAGAGTGGTGCTTGGGCTGTCACCTGTGCGAATACAACTGCGCTTTTACAAGCACCGGTAAAAAAGATATGGCTTCGGCGCTGATGAACGTCCAGATTCGTCCCAATATCCGCGTTGAAACGGACGGCAAGGTCTGCTTTGCCGTATCCTGCCGCCACTGTGACGAGCCCTTCTGCGTTACAAACTGCATTGCAGGCGCTCTGACAAAGAAGGACGGCTTAATCACAATCGACAAGAATAAATGCGTTGGCTGCTACACCTGCGTTCTCAGCTGCCCCTACGGAGCCGTGACCCCAACGGAGCAGGGAGTAATGCAAAAATGCGAGCTGTGCACACAAAACGGCGGAACACCCAGCTGCGTTTCGGGTTGCCCGAACAAGGCTATCGTCTTTGAAGAGAGGTGAACGTGATGGAATACGTAATCGTGGGAAATTCCACAGCCGCTGTCGGCGCCGTTGAGGGCATTCGCGCTCTTGACGCAAACGGAAATATTACTGTTATAAGCAATGAGCCGCACCATACATACTCAAGACCGCTCATCTCATATCTGCTTCAGGGCAAAACCGACAGGCAGCGCATGAAGTACAGAGCGGACAGCTTCTATGAAGATAACGCCTGCAAGACCGTTTTCGGGAAAAATGTTTCAAAAATAGATAAAGAAAATAAAGCGGTTCTGCTTGACGACGGGACAAAACTCCCCTATGATAAGCTTTTAATTGCCACAGGCTCCTCGCCCTTCGTTCCCCCGATGGAGGGACTTGAAAAGGTTTCAAAGCGCTTTTGCTTCATGTCACTCGACGACGCGAACGCTCTTGAGACGGCGCTTTTCCCCGAGGCCCGCGTTCTGATAGTCGGAGCGGGACTTATCGGCCTCAAGTGCGCCGAGGGAATTTTGGCGAGAGTCGGAAAAATAACCGTTATTGACCTTGCTCCGAGAATCCTTTCAAGTATTCTTGACGACGAAGGCGCGAATATGGTACAGACTCACCTTGAAAAGCAGGGTGTTGAGTTTAAACTCGGCACTTCCGTGGGCAAATTTTCAGAAAACACGGCAGAACTGACAAACGGGGAGACGGTTGAGTTTGACATTCTTGTCACCGCAGTCGGAGTAAGACCCAATGTCGGGCTTGTTAAAGACGCGGGCGGCGAGATTGACAGGGGAATTGTCGTTGACGGGAAAATGGAAACCACCATACCCAATGTATATTCCGCGGGCGACTGCGTAACGAGCTATGACCTTTCCTTCGGTGCGAAGCGTATTCTCGCGATACTTCCGAACGCCTATGTCGGCGGCAGAAACGCGGGAACGGCGATGGCGGGGGGCACTCCTTCAGAAATGAAGGCAATGCCGATGAACGCAATCGGCTTTTTCGGTCAGCACATTATCACCGCCGGAACCTACGAGGGCGATGTGTTTGAAGCGAAGGATTCCGAGAGCTACAAAAAGCTGTTTTACTCGGACGATATTCTTCGCGGCTTTATTTTGATCGGTAATGTTGACAAGGCCGGTATCTACACCTCGCTTATCAGAGAGAAAACACCGCTTTCCGAAATCGACTTCGGTCTTGTGTGCAAGGAGCCTTCCCTTATTGCCTTCGGAAGAAGCTACCGCGATGAAAAATTGGGGGGAAAGTAAATGAAAATTGATTGCACAGACAAAAAATATGATATACTGAACAGAGAAATCTCCCCGCTCGAGGGCGAGATTGTTTTAGATAATTGCTGCGGACAGCGTTTTATCGGCGCGGGCGCCTCAAAAAAGGCTATTACAATTAACGGCGTTCCCGGGAATGCTCTCGGTTGTTATCTTGACGGAGCCGACATCGTTGTCAAGGGCAACGCGCAGGACGCAACGGGCGACACTATGAACGACGGCAAGATTGTCATCCACGGCAGTTGCGGCGACGCAGTCGGCTATGCCATGCGCGGCGGGAAAATCTTTGTCCGCGGAGATGTGGGTTACAGAGCGGGCATCCACATGAAGGAATACGGCAGCAAGATTCCCGTTCTCGTTATCGGCGGCAAATGCGGAAGCTTCCTCGGCGAGTATCAGGCGGGCGGCCTTATCATTGCGCTCGGACTGGGGTATGACGACAAGGACGTGCTGGACAGCTTTTGCGCCACAGGTATGCACGGGGGAAAAATTTTCATCCGCACAAACGAGTTAAACGCAAAAATTACCCCGCAAATCTGCGTGAGGACGGCGACTGACGAAGATATTGCCCAGATAGCGCCTTACATAAAGGAATTTTGCGAGTGCTTCGGAATATCTGAAACCGAGGTTTACAGCAAGCAATTCCAGGTTTTATGGCCAAATTCGGCAAATCCTTATAAACAGCTTTACGTTATGAACTAGACGGAGGCAAAATTATATGTTATACTCTATCGATGAGGTTCTCGATTATGTTCGTGAGGAGGACGTGAAGTTTATCCGCCTCGCGTTTTGCGATGTTTTCGGAACGCCCAAGAACATTTCGATTCCGGCTGCCGAGCTTGAAAGTGCTTTTCGCTTCGGCATATCGATCGATGCCTCCGCAATCGCGGGCTTCGGCGAGGAAAGCCACTCGGACCTGTTCCTTTATCCGGATTCAACAACGCTTTCGGTCTTACCGTGGCGTCCCTCTCACGGCAGGGTCGTGCGCATGTTCTGCGACATAAAGCTGCCCAACGGCGAGGCTTTTGCGCTTGACTGCAGGGGACTGCTTAAAAAAGCGGTTGCCGAAGCGGCGAAAAGGGGCCTTGGCTGCAATTTCGGCGCGGAGTATGAGTTTTATCTCTTCAAAAAAGACGAAAACGGTGTTCCCACATCTGTTCCCATGGATAACGCCGGATACATGGACATGGCGCCCGAAGATCTGGGCGAGAATGTCCGTCGTGAAATCTGTCTAACGCTTGAAGAAATGGGCATAGCTCCCGAGGCCTCCCACCATGAGGAAGGACCGGGACAAAACGAGGTTGACTTCCGTTACAGTGACCCGCTTTCCGCGGCGGACAATTCCGTAACCTTCAAAACGGTGGTTAAAACCGTTGCGGCACGAAACGGGCTTCACGCCTGCTTCGACCCGAAGCCGATAGCAAATACCTCAGGCAGCGGTATGCATATAAATGTTTCGCCCGAAATGCCTAAGGGCGGCGACTGCTTCTATTCGTTCATGGCGGGTGTTTTGGAGCATATCTACGAAATCACCCTGTTTTTAAATCCGACCACCCAGTCATATCTGCGGCTCGGAAGCCACAAGGCACCGCAGTATATCAGTTGGTCTCCCGAGAACCGTTCTCAGCTCATCCGCATTCCTGCCGCAGGAAAAGGGCAAAACAGAATCGAGCTGCGCTCACCGGACGCGAACGCCAATCCGTATCTGGCGTATACGCTTCTTATCTATGCGGGGCTTGACGGAATCGAGCGTTCGCTCACGGCACCTCGTTCGGCTGATTTTAACTTTTTCACGGCAGACGACAAGCAGCTTTCAGCTTATAAAAAACTGCCGGTCTCCTTTGCGGAAGCGGCGCAGGCTGCAAAAAACAGCGCCTTTGTAAAAGCACACATACCCCCTCAGATTATAAGTGAATTTATTTCCTGCGGGAGATGAGAAAGAGAGATTCGCACCGAAGGGGGAGGCCGGATGTTTAGCGAGCGCCCGCAATACAGCGTGCTGGTAGTAACTGCTTCGCAAAAAATTACAGACCTTTTCAGCGAGCTGTTGCCCTCCGGTACGTTTAACCCAATCGTTTCGGCTTCGAGCTGCAATGATGCCAAGCGTATGCTTATTTCTACTGACTATGATATAATAGTGATAAATACTCCGCTCGGAGATGAGTTCGGATCGGATTTTGCTTTGGATCTGGTTCAAGACAGCTCCGCGGCGGTTCTTCTGCTTGCTTCAAGCGACCTATACGGTGAGGTGGCGAGCAAGGTTGAAAGCTACGGGGTCATGACTATTTCCAAGCCTTTGAACAGAACAACTCTTTATACCGCGATGACCCTCGCCTACGCAACCAGAGCGAGACTTCGCGTGATGGACAAGAAAAATAAAAGCCTCAGTGCGAAAATGAGTGAGATTCGAATTGTAAACAGGGCGAAATGGGCTCTTATCGAGTCGCTGGGAATGACAGAGGAGCAGGCACACCACTATATCGAAAAACAGGCAATGGATCTGCGACTGCCAAAAGGAGATATTGCCGTTAACATTTTGAAAACTTATGGGAAATAGGAAACCCTGTTCCTTTTAAAGGGCTTCTAAAAATACACAAACAGCGGCGGCGAGAGGGGCCGCTTGTCTTGTTTGAAAAGGGAGAAAGTATGAGTAAGTACATTTTTGTAA
Organism: Clostridia bacterium; assembly: GCA_009929315.1. Classification (GTDB taxonomy): domain Bacteria; phylum Bacillota; class Clostridia; order Oscillospirales; family Oscillospiraceae; genus UBA2658. The sequence continues at coordinate 31,708 of SAAS01000007.1, read as the reverse complement.
CCGGCGGCGTTGTGTCAGGTCTGGGAAAGGGCATCACCGCCGCATCTTTGGGAAGACTTCTCAAAGCAAGGGGCCTGAAGGTCGCGGCACAGAAGCTGGATCCTTACATTAACGTGGACCCCGGAACGATGAGCCCCTACCAGCACGGAGAGGTTTATGTCACGGAGGACGGTGCGGAAACCGATCTCGACCTCGGACATTATGAGCGCTTCATCGACGAGGATTTGAACAAATACTCAAACCTCACAACAGGCAAGGTTTACTGGAACGTACTGAATAAGGAACGCAGGGGAGAATATCTGGGCGAAACGGTTCAGGTCATCCCTCATATAACCAACGAAATAAAAGAGTTCATATACAGCGTCGGCAAAAAGACCAACGCGGATGTTGTAATAACCGAAATCGGCGGCACAACCGGCGACATTGAGAGCCAACCCTTCCTTGAAGCGGCAAGACAGGTAGCGCACGAGGCAGGCAGGGAAAACGCTCTCTTTATTCATGTCACTTTGGTGCCGTTTTTGCGTGGCTCCGATGAACACAAATCAAAGCCCACCCAGCACTCCGTAAAGGAACTTCAGGGCATGGGTATTAACCCGAACATTATCGTGCTGCGCTGTGATCAGCCGCTCGAAGAAGATATTTTCCGCAAGGTTGCAATGTTCTGCAACATAAAGCCCGACTGCGTTATCGAAAATGTCACCATACCCGTCCTATACGAAGCACCGCTGATGCTTGAAAAAAGCAACTTTTCCGATATAGTCTGCCGTGAGCTTAACCTGAAAACTCCGACTCCCGATATGAAGGAGTGGAGGGAGATGATTGACCGCATTAAGAGCCGCAGCAGAGAAACAACAATCGCGATTGTAGGCAAATATGTTCGCCTGCACGACGCCTATCTCTCCGTTGCCGAGGCGCTTCGTCATGCAGGCTACGAGCTGCACACCCATGTCAAAATTAAGTGGGTGGACAGTGAAACCGTTTCGGGCGAAAACTGTGACGACACTTTTTCGGACGTTGCGGGAATCCTTGTCCCGGGCGGCTTCGGCTCAAGAGGAATCGAGGGTAAAATCTGTGCCGCGAAATACGCGCGTGAAAATAATATTCCCTATCTCGGCATTTGCCTTGGCATGCAGATTGCCGTTATAGAGTTTGCACGCAATGTCTGCGGTCTTAAGGGCGCAAATTCCGGAGAGTTTGACAACGACACAAAGTATAAGGTTATCGACTTCATGCCCGACCAGAACGACACAATGGACAAGGGCGGTACAATGCGGCTTGGAACCTATCCCTGCCAGGTGGTGCACGGCAGCATGCTCAGCAAATGCTACAACTCCGAGCTGATTCACGAAAGACACCGCCACCGCTACGAATTCAATAACGATTTCAGGGAACTCATGCTTGAAAAGGGACTCGTAATCGGCGGAACCTCTCCCGATAAGAGAATCGTCGAAACCATTGAGCTTCCCCAAAACGATTTCTTTGTGGGCGTTCAGTACCACCCCGAATTTAAGAGCCGTCCGAACAGGGCGCATCCGCTTTTCCTCGGCCTTATCAAGGCTGCGCTGGAGCAAGCCGAAAACGGCAGTCACTACAACGGCTGCGAGGACTGAGCCCAGCCGACACAGACAAAATAAATATTAAAAAGTCCGGCTAAAAGCCGGACTTTTTTGCGGTCAAATAATAGAGTTCGTTAATCCGCCGAAGAGAAACAGGCTCAATCACCCGTGAGATACTTACGGACGCCTTTCCAAGAATAGCCCCTCGTAAGCGCATTTATATCCGCGTTTTGCGGAAGCTCGGCTTTTTCGATAGCCTCAAGGTTGAAGCCCTCCTTTAAAACTGCGGATTTCATCATCTGCGGCTTTAAAGCCCCTGTCGGACAGCCGTAAATGCAGCCCATGCACAGGTTGCAGCTGCTTCCGAATATCGGGTTTCCCTCTAACATCGTGATGTTGCCGGAAGGACAATTTTCCGCGCAGCGACCGCAGGAAATGCAGGCGTCGGTGACTGCAATGCTTTTACCGAAGCTCACAGCGCCGAGCTGCTCGAGCTTGGCAGCGGCAGAGATTAACCTGTCGACCGGAAGCGGGCGGCTTCTCGTGACAAAACCGCTCTCCAAGCGCGAAACGGCGGCTTCAACTTTTTTTGGAAGCGCTTCGAGAAGCAGGCGCGAAAGGGGAACGCCCGAGAATTTAATGAAATTGGCGGGCATAACCAGCATTTCCTCATAAGTGACGACAAAGCCCTTGCGCTCAAGCTTCCTGATAACGGCTGCCCTGCAGGCGGTGTTCGGACTCATCTCTCCGCCGCCGGAAACCGATATGACGGCGGCCCTCTTACCCTTCACGCTCTCCAGCCTTTCAATCCAATCGTGCACAAGGCGAGGGGCGTTGGCGGCGAGAACGGGGTATAACAGCAAAATTAGACCGTCCTCTTCGCCGAAGCTAATGGGGGCGTCCTTGACCTTGCTCAGCGTCACCTCGCGCCCGACTTTTTCAAAAGACGTTTTGAAGCACTTTGCCGCCCTTTCCGTTCCGCCCGTACCGGAAAAATAGACTATGTCCACATTGTTTTCCATAAGCATTATCTCACAATTCATGCAGATTTATAAAGTATTGCCTTTTGGCTTAGCTTGGAATTTGCCATGATGTTCAGCGAAAAAAATCAGCTAAGAAGCGCCGCCGAAATAACCTTTTTTGTCTTGCTGTCAAGAACGCCGCCGAGTATGGCATCGGAAATGTATTTTTCAATTTCGTCGGATTTTTCTTGTTTTCTTATGAGGAGAAGAATGTTAATAATATCGGTGAGAAAGAGTTTGCGCATGGTTTCCTTGGCACCCAAAATATCAATATTCATCAGAATTTCCGCGATTTTTGCGCAAAGAAGAGACTTATAGGGGACAATGTCCTCAAAGGACTGTATGCACTGCCTTACGGTAATGGGCTTTTCGTCCCGAAGCAGGGCGCAGTAATCATCGAACACAGACTCAAACAGGGAACCTTTGTCCCATCTTACGTTTGCCGCGATCATCATAAGACCGATACTGCGCTGGTAGGAGTTGTCGCTCTTGAGCTTTGAAACGAAAACATCCCAGTATTTGTACAAATCGTCCGAGTCCTTTGACCTTGATTGCAAAGTAAGCAGGCTCGCATAGCGGAGCTTGTCGTCCTTTTCGTTAAGCCAATCGACAAGCTGGCTCAAATCTTCGGGTGAAAGGGCTTTTGAAAGGGCGGGCAAGGCATCTTTTTCGGTTGAAAGCAGTATTTCCGCGCTAATCATATGAAGTGACCCCCAATTCAATGCTCTGAAAAAATTATAATCCGCAAATCACGGAAAAGCAATACGACTTACAGACACGAATCCAATTCTCTAAAACAAAAAAAGTGCGTGACTTGGTCAATTGACAAAAGACGGCACAGCATATATCCTTAACTAAAAGACTGTATTTTTTGCTTTGGAGGAGTGCGAATGCACTTCAGCGGAAGAAGATAAATTAACACGTGCGGTCCTTATGGAGGAAACACAGATGAACAAAAGAAAAGCGCTAAGAATTGCAGCCCCGGTAATAATCATCCTTTTTATATTGGGTATTTGGGTTTTTAAGAATTACGGCACAAAGGTTGAAGAGCCGGTGGCTCCGTCGCAAACCGTTGGTGAAGCGACCGCAGCTCCGACTTCGACTCCCGCTGCCGCGGATGACTTTGCTCTCGAAGCAACGACATTGGATTTAGAACAGCTCGGCACTTACAAAATGCCGATTATTATTGATTTCGGCGCGGACTGGTGCGGACCCTGCCGTGCTTTTGCCCCGATTCTCGACGCAATGCACGAGGAAATGCTGGGCAAAGCAATCATAAAATATGTTGATACGGATGATTATTCCGAAATCGCAGCCAGATTCCCGGTTTCGGTTATCCCAACTCAGGTGTTTATCAATTCGGACGGAACACCTTATCAGCCGAGTGCCGACATCGGAATCGAATTTCTTTCCTTTAACAATAAGGACAGCGGCGCCTTGGAGTTCACCGTTCATCAGGGAGGACTGACAGCCGAGGAGCTTCGCGCCATTCTTGCCGATATGGGGGTGGCGCAGTGACCGCCGCGCTGCAAAGTCTTTCAGAGCAAATAAACGCGAATTTCTGGCTTGCGCCGCTTATCGCACTCCTTGCCGGAATGCTCGCCTCGTTTCTGCCCTGTTCGCTCTCGAGCATACCGCTTATAATCGGCTACGTCGGCGGCACGGGTCAAAAGGACACGAAGACCGCCTTTCGGCTGTCCCTGACCTTTGCCCTTGGAACCGCCGTCACCTTTACGGCTCTGGGAGTCGTCGCTTCAATAGCGGGGAAAATGATAGGCTCGGCTAGCTCATGGTGGTATATTGCTCTGGGCATTCTTATGGTGCTGATGGCCTTGCAGACTTGGGAGGTTTTCGAGATTATCCCGTCCAGCTATCTCGTTTCCAAAAATAAAAAAAGGGGATACATGGGGGCACTACTCGCGGGAATCCTCGGCGGAGTCTTTTCATCTCCCTGCTCAACGCCCGTCCTCATTGCGCTTCTGGCGATAGTCGCAGGCAAGGGCAGTATTCTTTGGGGAATACTTTTGCTGTTGTGTTATTCTGTCGGTCACGGGATTTTGGCCGTTACCGTAGGAACCTCAATCGGACTTGTAAAAAAGCTGACCTCAAGCGAAAAATACGGCAAGCTGAGCGATATTCTCCGAATTGTAATGGGAATACTGATTCTGCTGATAGGTTTTTACATGTTTTATCTCGGCTTCTGAAAATTAGCCATAAATGAAGCATATCCGAGTTTAAACCGATATTTTTAATCGTAGTTTTATAAAACCCAAGGGAGGCGCTCTTATGTTAAAACCTAAAGTGGCGTTTATATGTACTCACAACTCCTGCCGAAGCCAGATAGCCGAAGCGCTGGGGAGGCATTTTTCCTCCGATGTTTTTGATAGCTTTTCCGCCGGAACGGAGCCGAAGGAGCACATTAACCCCGATGCCGTGCGCCTTTTGAAGCAGCTTTACGGCATTAATATGGAGCTTACCCAGAGCTCAAAAACACTCGAAGAGCTGCCGCCTGTCGACATTGTAATAACCATGGGCTGCGGAGTGGCCTGCCCTTACCTGCCTTCGAAGCGCCGTGAGGACTGGGGACTTGATGACCCGAGCGGTAAAAGCGACGAGGAATTTCTCAAGGTGATTCGCATAATCGAAGACAAGATTCATGAGCTTAGTGAATCGCTGAAGTAAGCTTTGCCGTGTAACAAGGACTTTTCAGTCAAACATTGTCGGAACTCCGAAAATAAAGCCGCAATATTTCGGGAAAAGTGCCGTTTTGGGGTCGCTTATCCCGTTTTGTTCCCCTCTTTACTTGACAAGAGCTTTTTCTGTGTTAAACTGACATTACATAAAGCTAAATAGGTTTTATCAAAAAAATGATGGAGGCGCGATTATCATCAGTACCCTGCGGTCAGCCGCGGGCGAAAGGGGTCATCGCCGAAGCATTGGAAGCACAGTGTCGTGCGGAAGCTGCTGGGCTGCGGGAGAACATGTCGCAGACTGTCACGAAAGTGGAGAGCTGTCATTGGTTATAGGCGCAATCCGCCTTGTATACATTTCTTCCCGTTTATGTATGGCCATGAGTTTTTCGCTAAGTGAGAAATTCGTGGTTTTTTTGTTTAAAAACATAAATGAGGAGGAAATTACTTATGAAAAAAATCACTGCACTTTTGCTCGCATTAGTTATGCTTCTAAGCCTCTGTGCCTGCGGGACAGCGACCCCCGAGGAAAGCACAGCTCCCGAGGCGTCCGCGGACGCTTCCGCAGCCCCCGCAGTTGCTTCCGGTGTGGAAGACGGCGTTCTCACAGTTGCCATGGAGTGCGCTTACGCTCCCTATAACTGGACCCAGTCCGACGATTCAAACGGCGCAGTCCCCATTAAGGACTCCACCGAGTTCGCTAACGGCTATGATGTCATGATGGCTAAAAAGCTCTGCGAAGCTAACGGCTGGGAGCTCGAAATCGTCCGTCTTGCATGGGACTCTCTTATCCCCGCTGTTCAGACCGGAACGGTTGACGCAGTTATCGCAGGTCAGTCCATGACTCCCGACCGTATGAAGGAAGTCGACTTCGCGGGACCTTATCTCTATGCAACTATCGTATGCCTCGCTCTTCAGGACAGCAAATTTGCTTCCGCAAAGGGTATCTCCGAGCTTTCCGGCGGCACCTGCACAAGCCAGCTCGGAACAATTTGGTATGACACTTGCCTGCCGCAGATAACCGGTGCCTCCATCCAGCCCGCTTCAGAGGACGCTCCCGCCATGCTCATGGCTCTCGAAACAGGAATTGTGGACTTTGTCTGCACCGATATGCCCACAGCTCAGGGCGCGGTAGCCGCTTATCCCGACATGAAAATTCTTGACTTCGCAGGCAGCGGCGACGACTTCGCTGTTTCCGAGAGTGATGTCAACATCGGCATCTCGATTATGAAGGGCAACACCGTTCTTCTGGACGCTCTCAACGGTGTTCTCAGCACGATGACAGCCGATGACTTCAATGCTCTTATGGCTGAGGCTATTGCGGCACAGCCCAAAAACTAAAGAGCTAATTTTTACGCATTTTCAAATCAACTAAAGAAGGGGGCATGAGCCGAAATGGATAAATCAGCCGCGTTGGGCAGCGATATATTAGGTCTTCTGGCGAACAATTACGGCGCCTATCTCAACGGCATGAAAAATACCATAGTTCTGGCGGTTATATGCACCGCTGTTGGCTGTATTATCGGCCTATTGTGCGGAATCCTTCAAACAATACCCACGGCAAAAAGCGACAATGTAATTAAGCGGTTTTTCCTATGGCTGATTCGGGCGATTATCCGAATTTATGTCGAGGTCTTCCGCGGCACGCCGATGATACTTCAGGCCGTGTTTATCTATTACGGGCTGCCTTACTTCACAAATAACTCCGTGCATTTCCCCAGCCTGTGGCTTGCCGCCTTTGTTGTGGTTTCCATTAACACGGGCGCCTATATGGCCGAAACGGTGCGCGGCGGTATTTTGTCCGTCGACCCGGGCCAGACCGAGGGCGCAAAGGCCATCGGCATGACGCATTTTCAAACAATGTCGGGGGTTATCCTGCCGCAGGCTCTGCGAAACATCATGCCGCAGATCGGCAATAACCTTATCATCAACATTAAGGACACGGCGGTCATGTTCATCATCGGCTTCACGGAGCTATTCGCCACGCATAAGGCGGTTGTGGGTCTTACCTTCAAGTATTTTCCCTCGGCGACCATCGAGATGGTGGCTTATCTGTTCCTGACGGTGGTTTGCTCGGTCATTCTTCGCTGGATAGAAAACAGAATGGACGGAGACGACAGCTTCAACCTTGCGACAACGGATACTTTGGCGCATACAAGCGGCATGCCTCTCTATCGAAAAAACGGCAAACGCGGCGGCATGCCGGGACTGAAGGGGAGATGATGAGATGAACGAATCCATTCTTGAAGTCCGCCATCTCGGAAAATCCTTCGGGGAGAATGTCGTTCTGCGCGACATTGACTTTTCGGTGTGCAAGGGTGACGTTACCTGTGTCATCGGAGCTTCCGGTTCAGGCAAGTCGACTCTGCTGCGCTGCATTAACCTCTTGGAAACCCCGAGCTCGGGAGAAATCTTGTTTCACGGCAAAGACATTACCGCGAGGGGTACGAATATTCCCGCCTACCGCGCAAAGGTCGGCATGGTGTTCCAAAATTTCAACCTCTTTGCCAACCTAACCGTTCTGGAAAACTGCATTATCGGGCAGAAAAGGGTTCTTCACAGAGACAGGGCTTCTGCGGAAAAAACCGCGAGGGAATATCTCGAGAAGGTCGGAATGGCTCCGTATATCAACGCCAAGCCCCGTCAGATTTCGGGCGGACAGAAGCAGCGCGTTGCGATTGCGCGAGCGCTTGCAATGGAACCCGAACTTTTGCTTTTCGATGAGCCGACGAGCGCGCTTGACCCGCAGATGGTGGGAGAAGTGCTCGACGTTATGAAAACGCTTGTCAGTGAAGGGCTTACCATGATTGTCGTTACCCACGAGATGGCCTTTGCCCGCGACGTTTCAAGCCGCGCCGTATTCATGAAGGACGGAATTATCTGTGAGGAAGGACCTCCCGAGCAGATTTTCGGAAATCCCGAAAAGCAGGAAACAAAAGATTTCTTATCAAGATTTTTTGACCGCTGAGCTTTTGCCGATATTTTCGGCGAATTATCAGACAGTCACGATAAAAAAGAGCCTCGTATAAAAAACGGGGCTCTTTTTCTTTTTATTGAGGCTAAAATCGAAATTGCAGCTAGGATTATAAGTACATTTAAGCTTGACCGTGTATATAAAATACAACTTATTTTGTTTGGATGTATTTTTTCATCGAATATTATGATAGAATAACATTTGTTAAAAACTCTTAAACAATAAAGGAGTTTAGTCCTGATGCAAAGCACAATGATTCAATTCATCCTGGAATACGGCTATATCGCTATATTGATTCTGATATTTGTCGAGAATATTTTTCCGCCGATACCCTCCGAGCTGGTTCTTGTTTTTGGCGGTTTTTTGACGACTCAGGCAGGTCTGAGTATACCGCTTGTAATCCTTTTCGCCACTATCGGCGCAACTCTGGGAGCGGCGGCGCTGTACCTTCTCGGAAGACTTCTCAGCAGAGAACGGATTAAAAAGCTCTTTTCCGGTAAGTTCGGGAAAACGGTGCACCTTAATCCCGATGATGTTTTGAAAGCGGAATCGTGGTTTAAAAAGTATGAATACAAAGCGGTTTTAATATGCAGGTGCATTCCCATAGTTCGCAGTCTTATTTCAATTCCGGCGGGAATGGCGAAAATGAAGGCCTTGCCCTTTTTTGCCCTTACGGTGCTCGGAACGACCGTTTGGAACACTGTTCTGGTATTTGTTGGTGCGCTCGCGGGCAGCGCGTGGGAGCAAAGTCTTAAATACATCGGCTGGTACTCGTCGGTTGGGATTGCTCTTGTTTTACTGGTCTGCGCTTATCTATTCTATTTGTACATCAAGAAAAAATTCCTGAATAAGTCAAAAATTCGCGATGAGGACAGCAATTAGACGGACAAAACGGCGGCAAAGCACCCGCTATTTGGCTCATAGTTAGAAATCGGCTCAAATTTGTCTTTACAAAAACAAAAAGATTGCGCTTTTTACAACGACTGTTTATAATAGCGCAGGGATCCTTTACATTTTGTTTACTGTGTAAAGTTTTTATATAGAAACATTTAAAACTAGGGATGTGGTTTAACTTTGGAACTCGGATTTGGATGGTTTGTCAGTCAAATTATAGCAAACCCAATTTTGCTTATTACGGTATTGCTTACATTGGGCGTTATTTTTGTCAACGGCTGGACTGACGCACCGAACGCAATAGCGACCTGCGTGGCAACTCGCGCCATGTCGGCAAAAGCTGCGGTTTATATGGCGGCTGTTTTCAACTTTCTGGGTGTTTTCGTTATGACCTTGGTTAACACCACAGTCGCCATGACGATAAAAAACATGGTCAATTTTAACGGAAATACCGACGAAGCGATTGTTGCTTTGTGCGCGGCGCTCTTTGCCATCATAATCTGGGCTGTTGCCGCATGGTACTTCGGAATCCCGACAAGCGAGAGCCATGCGCTCATCGCGGGAGTTTCCGGAGCCGCTATCGCACTGCATAACGGACTTGGCGGCATAAACGGGGCAGAGTGGGTAAAGGTTCTTTACGGACTTGTGCTTTCTACCTTCCTTGGCTTCGGCAGCGGATATGGTATCGCAAAGCTTGTGGGCTTTATTTGCCAAAAAATGGACAGGCGAAAAACAACGGGCTTTTTTAAAGGGGCTCAAATCTGCGGCGGAGCCGCAATGGCCTTCATGCACGGCGCGCAGGACGGTCAGAAATTCATGGGCGTTCTCATTTTGGGTGTATTCCTTGTCAACGGGCAGGATACAACGGGAGTCGCTACCCTTCCTATTTGGATGATGGTGATGTGCTCCATAGTTATGGCGGTCGGAACCTCCATCGGCGGCTACAAGATTATTAAAGCAGTCGGCATGGACATGGTTAAACTTGAGGTTTATCAGGGTTTCTCCGCGGATCTTGCGGGAGCGGGCTGCCTGCTTCTGTCCTCCCTGTTCGGAATCCCCGTCAGCACGACGCATACAAAAACGACTGCCGTTATGGGTGTCGGCGCGACTAAGCGCCTGTCTGCAGTTAATTTCGGCGTCGTGAAAGACATGGTGCTGACCTGGGTTTTGACCTTCCCCGGCTGCGGACTTATCGGCTATTTAATGGTTAAACTGTTTGAAGCCATATTATAAGATTGAAAGGATAGAAAATAATGTCTAAAAAAGCGGATAACTTCTATTTTAATAACTTCATCGAAAGCGCCGAGGTATCCTGTGACGCGGCTCAAATGCTCAAAGATATTCTTTGCAATTTCAGCGTTGAAGCGCTGCCCGAAAACAGAGTTAAGCTCCACGAGGTGGAGCACAGAGGTGACGACAAAAGACACGAGATGACGGCGGTCATCGTCCGCGCCTTTATAACGCCCATCGAACGAGAGGATATTCTTAAGCTGAGTCAGCTTATAGATGACGTAACCGATTGTATTGAAGATATTCTGATTCGCATTTACATCAACAACGTCACACGTATTCGTGAGGACAGTATCGAGTTCATCGATATCGTTATCAGCTGCTGTCAGGCAATGAAGGATATGCTCTGCGAATTCCACAATTTTAAGAAATCGAAAAAGCTCAACGAACACATCATTGAGATTAACCGCCTTGAGGAACTGGGCGACGATATGTATGTCGAGTGCATGAGAAGACTCCATACAAGCTCCACCGATCCTCTCGAAATTATCGCTTGGCGCGAGATTTACGAATTCTTTGAAAAATGCTGTGATACCTGTGAAAACGTAGCGGATATCATCGAAAGTATCGTAATAGGCAACAGTTGATTTTAAGGAGAGTCTCATGAGTAATATTTGGCATGACATAAGTCCGGAGCGGATAAGCACCGAGGATTTTATTGCCGTTATCGAGATTGAAAAGGGCAGCAAAAAAAAATACGAGCTCGATAAGCAGACAGGTATGCTTATACTCGACAGAGTGCTGTACACCTCAACCCATTATCCCGCAAACTACGGATTTATTCCGCGTACTTATGCTGACGATGACGACCCTCTTGATGTGCTTGTTTTTTGCAGCGAACCGATTGACCCTATGGCAACAGTAAGATGTTATCCTATCGGAATGATAATGATGATAGACAACGATAAACGGGATGAGAAAATTATCGCAATCCCCTTTGCGGACCCGATGTTTAACTCGTATAAGGATATCGATGACCTGCCCATGCACTTTTTCGAGGAAATTAGGCACTTTTTCTCGGTGTACAAAATGCTGGAGGGCAAGTCCACCAGCGTTGAGGAAGTTAAGCACAGGGACGAGGCTATTAAAGCTATTCAGAAATCAATTGACCTTTATAATCTGAAGTTTGGTTCAAAAGCGTAAGTCTTCGGAGAGCCAAACAGTAATAAAAGCGCGCGGACTTCTGTGAAAACAAAGTCCGCGCGCTTTTAATTTTGCTTAAGTTTAATAACCCAGTTCCTCGTTAATTATTACGACTTCGAGCTTTTCCATGCCGCTCATTTTATTCCAGAGCACAACCAAAGCCCTGCATATACGCTCGGGGCTTTTGCAGTCATAGCACTTCAGTTCGCCCTTAACGCAGGGCGTGTTTTTATTTAGACGTCTTGCGTTGAGCGGGGAGGCAATATTTCTCGCTCTCCAGAGAGCTTTGTCATAATCCTCGGCAATTTTGTTGACCCCGATAATTATGTAAACCTTCTTCTTCCCGAATAATGTGCTTGCAACACGGTTTCCGGTACCGTCAATGTTGATTATTTCACCTGTCTGCGCGACAGCATTGGCGCTGGTTATGTAAACCTCAGCATCGGCAGACCGCTTTCTCGCGTCAACAGGCTCCTGACTCCAGTGAGAAAAAACGCTGTTATTTTCACTAAGCAGTTTGAAAAGATTAAGAGCTTCAAGGGTCATGCTCCCTCCGAAACCGATGGTTTCGCCCTTGAGGGAGGAAGTGAGGTAGCTCACAGCGTCCTCGCTTTTTTCAAAGAAGCTTACGTCAAACCCGCGTGTCTTTAAATTTTTTATTGTTTCGTCAATGCTGACCATTATTTGTCCCTCCAATGAATTTTTAAGACCGATTCTGCGGAAAATTCGATTTGAGGTGATTATACTCCGATTGCTCTATAATTTCAACTGCCGACAGCTTAAAGCGGTTTGCCGCTTTTGAAAGGGCTATACAATTTGCTTGAATGATTTTTAACTTGTGCTATACTTGAGATAAAATTGCCGGTAACTTTAACCTTTAGGGGGCTGATTATGCGTAAGATACTTCAAATGAAGGACACCGAAATTTTAATCGGATATGTCGGTTTTGACGTCTATTCCAGACTTCTTGCGAATCGGCATGTCTGTTTTTCGCTTGCAGACGGAACCTTTCTTATCGCGTTTTATTACTGCGAAATTGCAAATCCTTCAAAAAAGGACGACAGGGTTTGTATTTATTGCGGAAAAGAAGATTTAGTTTTTATAAGCGACAATAAGAGGTGCGCCGCCCTAATAAGCGATGTTGACCCGAAAGAGGATAATCAAAGTCAGCTTCTCCAATTTTTTAACGCACTGACGGCAAACGACGTTTACGAGCTTGAGAAAACTGAGGACGCAATTACTGACTTGGAAGACAGTTTAATCACAGAGGTGCGGTCGAACTCCGAGGACTCCGCCAAGATAATTGCGATGCGCCGAGAGCTTTTGAAGATGAAGCGTTATTACGAACAGCTTGCGCTGATAACGGAGGACCTTGCCGACAATACCAACAAGGGCTTTTCGGAGGATAACCAGAAAAGGTTTGCCTCGCTGGATAAAAGGATGGATTATCTGCTCAATTCCGTTGTACACCTGCGTGAATACATTACGCAGGTCAGAGAAGCGTATCAGGCGCAGGTGGACATTGAGCAAAACCAGATTATGAAAGTGTTCACGGTTATAACCTCCATTTTTCTTCCGCTGACTTTAATTGCCGGCTGGTACGGAATGAACCTGCAAATGCCGGAATTTGAGTGGAGCTATGGCTACCCCTTTGTTATTATTCTGAGTGTTGCGGTTGTTGCCGCAAGCTTTTTGGTTTTCAAAATTAAAAAGTGGTTTTAAAAAAATTTTAGACGTCAGGACTTCCCTCGGAGAAGAAGTCCTGACGTCTTTTTTGATGAATATTTGTTTACTTCGCGTAAGCCAGAATTACGCGGATTCTGCCGCCTGCGCTCGGTTCCCTGTCGTAGTAGGCTACAAGCGTATAGCCGGTGACGCTGACAGCGGCGACGCTGCTTAAATAGTAGCTTCCTCCGCTCGAAATATAAACCGATACACCGTCCGAAAGAGGGTACTGTGTGCTGCCGCTAAGACCGTAGGAGCTGTTTAGCGAGCTGAGCGTTACGGAGGAAAGGTTGCGCATTTTTACAATGCTGCTGCCGCTGAACTCTATCAGTACCGGCCCGGTGGAACAGCCGAAGGCAAGTGAAGAGCTGTTAAAAGAGCCTGTACTCCCGTTTACGATGTACTTATAAGAGGCAGAAACACTCATAGACCCGTAGTTTTCCGTGGCAGAGGTCAAAACTCCGTAGCTGTAAATATCGCCGGTCGCATCCTTGAGGATAAGACAGCTTATTTTCCCGTCTTCGTCAAGAGCATAATACCTGACATTCTCTGAACCCAGGGACATGCCCGCAAGTCTTGAGGGATAAATCTTGAGGAAAGAGCCGCCGCTGCTCGAGTCCATAATCTGCACATCGTCAGCGAAGAGATACGAGCCGAGGGTGCTTGCGCTTGAATTAACAGTTCCGCTTATCGATTGATTCCCGAGAGGCGCAACCGACGCGGTGCCGTCGGTAAAGCTTACCATAATAAGGTCACCCGTGCTGATGGTTATGCCCGAATATTCATACTGATAAGTGTTTCCGTCGGCGCAGGCCATGTTTACAACAGATGACGAGTGTGTAACTCCGGAGCTGTCTGTATAGCTTGTCGTACCGGTTGAGAGCACAAAGCCGTATTTGGTTTCATTCGTTTTTCCCGGCGCGACAACTCCGACCACATCACCGTTCATGCCGAGAAGAAGGGTAACGGTATCGCCTATGCCGAAGGAACCGATGTCGGACATCGCGTAGCTTGCCGAAGAGGTGGCGAGAGTATAGGTTTTCCCCGCGACTGTAACCGAAGACGGAGCGGAGGTGCTCGGCGAAGCGGCGGAATAAACACCGCTCACCTGATTGCGATAAACCCAAAGAGTCGACATGCTCTTGTTGTAGTAATATACATCATAGGTTGAAACAGCCGAAACTGTGGACAACGAACCGTTTTTATAGACTGTGGCGGTGCTTGCGGCGAAGGGCAGAGAGGAAGTCCATGAGGAGTCCTCAACAATAAACGGACCCTTCATGTTGTTCAAAACGAGGGAGGAATAGTCAAGCTCGCCAGAGCTGTTGACCGTATAGCCCAGCGTCGCGGCATAATAACTGCCGCTTTTGTTTTTGGTGCTCATCAGGTTGTAAAATAGATACATGCAGTCCTGTCTCGTCAGAACCTGGCCCTGCGTTTTTGTAATATTATCATCCAGCCCCAAAGCCGCGTATTTGGCAAGCTGCGCCTCAGGGAAGGAGCCTTTGAAGTCCGTGCTTGAATACCCAAGCATTTTAAGAACAGCGGAAACCGCTTCTTCAAGCTTAACGCTGTTATCGGGTCTGTAAGTGCCGTCGGTGTAGCCGGTCAGCCAGCCTGCGCTTACCGCAGCCTGAATATAGGAGGCCGCCCAATGGGTGTATTTCACGTCCTTGAACGGTGAGGATTTTGCCGTAGAACTTATGGTGTCCTTGTAGCTGGAAGCGGCAATCATCATTTTGGCGAATTGAGCTCTGGTAACGTCACCCGAAAGGTTTAAATTGCCGGTTCCGTCACCCACAATTATTCCAAGTGCCTGGACGGTCTGTTGTGCTGAGCTGAAACTTCCCGAGGCAGCTTCGGCTGAAGGAGCGGTCAGACCTAAAACAAGGCACAAGGCAAGTATTAAGGAGCATATTTTTTTCATATTGTCCTCCCGTTAATCATAACGCAGTGCGTCGATGGGGTTGAGTTTAGCGGCTTTTTTTGCCGGAAGATAGCCGAATATTATTCCGATGGCGACAGAGACGGAGAATGCTCCGATTACGGCTGTGGTCGAAGGAGTAACGGTTATTTCCGTGTCCATAAGGGTCACAATGATACTTGAGGCGATTGAGGAGAGCAAATAGCCGACCCCGATTCCGATAACGCCGCCAAGCGCGCTAGTAGTCGCGGCTTCAATAACAAATTGCTGCATTATATCGCGCTGCTTTGCGCCGAGGGATTTTCTGATACCGATTTCGCGTGTGCGCTCGGTTACGGAGACGAGCATGATGTTCATAATACCGATACCGCCGACAACGAGAGAAATTGCGGCAATCGCACCAAGAACCATAACAACAACGTCAATAATCGCAGTCATGCTGTCCAGCATCTCGGTCATGCTGATTACGGTATAGTAGTCTTCGCTTGCATACACCTTGTAAAGGGCGTCCTCAATAAGCGTAACACCTTTGTCAATGCTGTCCTCCGTTGCGCCGCTGAAGGAGTAACTCGAGATAGCGCCGGTCCAACTCATTTTAGCGGCGTTTGTATAAGGAATGTAAATGGCGTCATCGGTGCTTGCCTCTTCGCTGTCGGCTTCGGCGTTAAGCACTCCGACAATCGTGAAGGTGTTGCCGTTAACCTTAAGAGTTTTGCCGATGGCGTTGTTGTCATAATAGGTTGCGGCGAGATAGCTTCCGACCACGCAAACCTTCTGACGGCGCAATATATCGACATATTGCAAAAACCTGCCCTCGGCAATGCTGTATCTTTTAATGGCGCAGTAATCCTCGCCGACTCCTGTTACGGTTGTAGAATCGGGTTCTTCGCTGTCTATCTTAACAGTACCGCTGACCGATACTGTCGGCGAAACATAGGAGAGCACATCCGGATTTTCCGAAACCAGAGCATACATATCGTCGACATCAACAGAACGCGAGGTGCCTCGGCCTTGAATACTTACGGTAATAAGGTTAGTGCCCATGCTCTCGAAGCTTGAGGAAATGTAGTTTTCCATACCATTGCCCATGCCGACGATTACTGTGACCGCGCCGACACCGATGATGATACCCAGCATAGTCAGGAAGGCGCGAACCTTGCTTTTCATTATGCTCTGGATGGCGAGTTTAAAGGACTGAAGAAAATTCATTATGCTTCGGCCTCCTCTTCTCGCGTCTGAACAAGCGAGCCCTTAATGCCGCTCGGACCGTCGTAAACAACTTTTCCATCCGTAAGGCGGATTATCCGAGGGGCGGTGTTGGCAATCGAATTGTCGTGGGTTATCAGGACTATTGTGTTTCCCTCGCGGTGGAGCTCCTGCAAAAGAGCCAGAACGTCACGTCCGGTTTTTGAGTCCAGGGCGCCTGTCGGTTCGTCGGCCAGAATAACGGAAGGGTTTCCTGCAAGCGCCCTTGCGATGGAAACGCGCTGCTGCTGACCGCCGGAGAGTTGGGACGGCGTATTGCCCAGCTTGTCGGTCAGGGAAACTCGCTCAAGAGCCTTTTTGGCGCGTTCAATCCGCAGCGCCTTGGGTACACCGGCATAAAGCATGGATACTTCGACATTTTCAAGCACGGTAAGTTTAGGCAGAAGGTTATATTGCTGAAATATAAAGCCCAGCATTTTGTTGCGGATTTCCGCAAGCTTGTTGTCGTTAAGACGACCGACATCTTTGCCGCCAAGGAGGTACTGACCCTGCGTGGGAACATCAAGACAGCCGATTATATTCATGCAGGTGGATTTTCCGGATCCGGATTGCCCGACTATTGCGACAAATTCGCCTTTTTCAATTGTAAGGGAAATTCCGTCCACGGCACGGACGACGTTGTCGCCCATATAATAAATTTTATAAACGTCTTTGAACTCTATCAGAGGAGCCATTGGGATCAGCCTCCCATCGGCGCGCCACCACCGCCGGAGGGCATCTGACCGCCACCGCCGGAGGGCATTTCTCCGCCGCCGCCACCGCCGGTTAGCCCGCCAAGTCCTGCGGTTGCCGTTGTTTCGCCGGTGTCTGTGTTGACGGTGGCCACGGCTATGGTATCGCCCTCGGAAAGCCCGCTCGATATCTCGATGTACTCGTCGTTATTAACGCCAAGTGTAACCTCGACATATTCGTAGCCGTCAGGTAATCCGTTGCTGCCAACCGTTAGGGTTTGGCCGTCTGTACTTTTGGAAGAGCCTGAACTATCGGTCTTAACCAGAACCATGTTTCCGCGTACAACGGCGTCCACAGGTACGGCAAGAACGCTTGTTACGGACGAAACGACGATTTCGGCATCGACGTTCATACCCGGCAGCAGCCCGTCGGTTTCCGCAATTTTCACCGTTACGGGATAGGCTGTAACGCCGTTTGAGGTTGTTCCGCTGATGTTAACCTTTGTGACTTCGCCGGTGTAAGTTTTGCCCTCAACGGCGTCGGCGGTTATGGTGACCTCCTGCCCGACCGAAACAGAGCTTATGTCAAGCTCGTCAACACTCAGCTCCATTGTTAGATAGGAAAGGTCATAAATTGTGCAAAGCGTGGCGCTGCCGCCGCTGCTTGAGCTAAGGTTGTCACCCGCCTTGTAGGACTTTGTAATTATTGTGCCGGCAATCGGGGACTCGAAGGTGTAGTCCTCCAAAGCCTCCTGTTTGTTTTCAAGATTGTTCTCGGCGTCCTCAAGGGACAGCTGCGAGCTCTTCACATTCTGTGCAATATCGCTGCTCTCAAGCTTCACGATAACGGTGTTTTTACTCACATAATTGCCTTCGTCAACAAGGATTGAGGTAACCGTACCGGAGGTCTTGGCCGTTATGGATTGCTTATTTTTATAGGAAAAGCTTGCGCTGTCGTTGCAGGCAACGTCGCCGACTGTGGCTGTTGCAACAGTTGAATCGGTTATGCCACCTGGGTTTTTCACCTCGATGGTAACGTATTTTACAAGCATATTACCCGTTAAAACCTGTTCCGTATTGCTGATTTTGGTGACGGAGCCGCTCAAGGTTTCAAAGGTGCTGTCAAGTGTAACAGAAGCCGTCTGGCCGATATAAAAGGAATCGACATCGGCGGAGTTAAACGGTACGGTAAGGCTCATGGTTGAGCTGTCGCGAATTGTACCGATGGCCTGATTGTTCGATACCGTGTCGCCGACCTCAACATTGAGTTCGGTAATCGTTCCGGCGACGGGAGCTTTTACATTCAGGTTCTCCAGAGTCGTCAGCAGATTGTCATAGCTGAGCTGGCTCTTTTCAAGACTCAGCTCAGCACTTTTAATGCTGGTTTCGGCATCCGATGTGTCAATCTGATACAGCACATCGCCCTTCTCGACAACGTCGCCCTCCTCAAAGTCCGCGCTGAGGATTTCACCGGAGGCGAGGGAGGTTACATCATAAGAATCCGCGGGCTCAAGAGTTCCGCTTCCGCTCAAAGTGACGGAAATATCTCTCTTTTCGACCGTGGATGTGGTATATGTAACGTCGGCGCTTACCGAACCTTTTGATGCGCCTAGTGTCTTTATACCGATTATTGCACCGATAACAACAACTGCGCAAAAGGAGGCAATGATTATCAGTTTTTTCCGTTTCTTCTTTTTGGGGTCTGCCGCAAAAACAGGACTTGCGTCCGAGCCTTCACCGGGCGCTGCTTTTTTGAACGGCCAAATTTTGCTGAAAAGCTTGCCTATGCGTGATTGCTTGAGATTGCTGCTCATTAGCTTCATGCTTACACTTCTCCCGTAAGGTTGAATTAGTAATTTACTATATTTACTAAACCTAGACTTTAAGCTACATACTTTAATTATACTTTAAATTACTCTAAATGCAACAAGTGCGGCGCAGTGATTTAAGCTTGTCAAAAGAGTAAGCAAAGCAGGTCATAATCATCGGGTAAGCATGATTATGACCTGCTTTGCTTATTTTTGGCGTATGCCGAAGCCGAGAGAATCCTTTGCTTACTACCAGGCACGGCGAACACGAAAATGCTCAGGGGAGGAGCTCAGTTTTTTAAGAAAATTGTTATATAGGTTTCTGCGCCTCCATTTTTCTATCTCGTATTCAGCCTTTGACGACGGAATCAGCGTCATGCGATAATTCTTGTCCTTGGAGCTGACTTTAATCGTAAAATCGACAGGTTTAAAACCATATACCGAGTGAAGATAAGAACGGTCGCCGACTATAATTTTTATATCTTGGACCATAGAGTCGCCCAGCCGCCTTGAGGACAAAACAAAGACATACCTGTCCTCGTCGTAAAGTTCCGTTATTGTCCAAAGGTGTTTTATTATTTCCGGCGGCACAAAAGCCTTGCAAATTTCAGAGGTTTCTTTCATTCTGACGGCGTTTCCTTTCTGCTTATATGGCGTGAACCCTTTTCCTTGCTTTCTTTATGGCTTGAGTCTCGAGAAGATATATTATTCTCCGAGCTTTCTTTAGTTTTACAATGACGTTCGCTTTTCGATTCGGACGTTGAGGAATCGCTGTAACCCATGATGTTTTTGAGCGCTAAGGACAAAGCGGCAAGAATTTCTCGCAGTTTTTCTCTGTCCTCGATGCTGAGACACTCGAATATTTCACCCGCATCGTCCCTTTTTTCTCCGCCGGAGTTTACAAGCTCCGCTCCTGAGGCAGTAAGCTTAATATTCATGGTGCGGCGATCCTCCTCAGAGGGCTCGCGAGTAATCGCTCCGCTTTTTTCAAGTTTTGCGAGGAGCTCACCCAGAGACTGGTTGCGCATATCCAAAAGGTAGCCAAGCTCCTTTTGGCTGATTTCAGGTTGAAGTTTTAATATTTTCAGAACTCGCCCCTGTCCTCTGTGGGGATCGCCTGAAGGACCGAACTTGCGGTAATACCACAGCTGATATTTCGACAGAAGCTTTGCTGTTTCGGAAAATTCCTCGATCAGTTCAGAGCTTTTCTTTTTCATTGCGTATATTCCAATCTTATTTGACGTTTAATATAGATACAAAGGTACCTTAATAATTATTATACAGGTACCTTCGTAATTGTCAAGCAAAATTTCAGCGACAAGAATGAATGACTGTTTACTCTTACGGACGCTGCAAAACCTTGAAAAATGTCAAGGAGTCAACAAATTTATCGTTAAAAATTAATCAGCAATATAAACAATTATTAACCTAATGTTAAATGAATTATCACAACAAATAATTAATAATATTAAACAAAAATGGCAATATAAACTAAACAATACCAATAATGAGGCTAAGTATGGTTATATTGCACAATCATATTTCCGCGCCAAATTTTAACAAGATTTACATAATAATTTTTGAAAAAATGCACGCTTGACAAACAGAAAAACAGAAAATATAATCAGAGCAACAGAATATGTGATTGTTCAGTGGTCTTGTTTTTTACTGAGCCACTGTTGTATCGCTGCTTAGGGCAAAGCGCTCGAAAGAGCGCCTACGCAAAGCTAGGAACCTAAAACTTTTTTAAGTCATGGTAGTCCGGTCGCAAATGTTATCATTTACGGCTGGATTTTTTTGTTGCTATACGGTCATACATAATTGAATATTTTGGCAAAGCGCTCGAAAGAGCGCCTACGCAAAACTAGGGGCCTAAAACTTCTTTAAGTCATGGTAGTCCGGTCGCAAATATTATTATTTACGACCGGATTTTTTGTATGTAATTTGGCAAATATAATTTTGAATATTTGGGCAAAGTATCCGAAAGGATACCTACGCAAAGCTAGGAGCCTAAAACTTTTTTTAAAGTCATGGTAGTCCGGTCGCAGGCGGAAGCATTTTCGATTGGATTATTTATTTGAGGAGGATCAAGATGAGCAACATTGAGACTTATATCGAAAGCATGAGATTAAAAAAAGCAGTCGGCGGATTTGACAAGGAATCAGTCTATACTTCTATGCAGGAGCTTTCCTCGCTGTATCAGAAAGATATTGCCGAACTGAAAAATGAGAAGGAACGCCTCTCGGCCGAGCTTAAACGACTGAACGATGATAAAGAGCAGTCCGACAAGGAAATGCTGCTTCTGAAATTTCAGCTTGAAGAGGAGCAGAAGCACAGAGAAGAATACAACGAGAGAATAAACGCCCTTACTCATGCAACAGAAACAGTCAGGGGAACAAGAGAAAAGCTGCTTGAGGAAACAAAAGCGGAAGCTGATGAGATTTTGTCCAAGGCCGAGGAGGATGCCTCCGAGATTCTGGCAACAGCGAATCAAAAGGCCTCCGATGTTCTCGCAACAGCGAATCAAAAGGCCTCTGAGATTATTGCAAGGGCAAATGAAAAGGCTGAAAACGCAAGACATGAGTGCTTTGTTCAGAAGCAGCAGAAAGAACAAATCATAGCAAAAATTGCCGAAGCAAAACAGCAATACAGCAGCTCTATGGTTAAGATTCGTTCAAGCTTGGCTGAAATTCTCACAGAACTCGATGACTTGCAGAATGAGGAAGAGAAGCCGGCGGTGAAATTTGAAGCCGAAGCAAAGCAGGAAGATGAAGTTGTCAGGACGGTAATATACGAAAGACCTAACCGACTCGTTCGGAAGGTAACAGGGTATGCTGGCGATTATGATAGACGATAAGGAAATAAAGCTGCCTGAGGACAAAGAATTTTTAAGCTTTTTTGAGAAGCGAATTCTTCAGGAGCGCAAAAAAAAGAGCAGGCACCGCCTCTACATCGATTTGGTTATTACTGCGGTAGTCGTGTTCATAATTTTTAGCGTCGTTGCCGGAATGGCAATTGTTCAGGGCGACTCCATGAAACCGAATCTGACAAATCACAGCGTCGCTTTGTTTTATAGACTTGACAAAACCTACGATGTTAACGACATCGTAATCTTCAATCTGCCGGACGAAAAAGAGATTTTAATAAAAAGAGTGGTTGCCGTGGCGGGCGACACAGTTGACATTGATGATAAAACAGGAGAACTCAAAGTTAACGGCGTTGTCAAAGCCGAGGACTACATTTACGGTGAAACACATTCGAGAGAAGGCGGAACGGAATATCCGCTGAAGATACCCGAAGGATATGTGTTTGTCCTCGGGGATAATCGAGAAGTTGCAAAAGACTCACGGGATTTCGGTGCTGTGGAATGCGGTGAATTGCTCGGGAAAGTTTCCTTTGAAATCAAAATAGTTAACGGCTGAATCAAAGCAACAAAGTTGGAAGGGGGGCGACAGGATGGAGAAACGGAAGACGAAAGGCGGTTATATACTGCTGTGCACACTGATGGCAATTGTTGTTGTTATGTCTTTGGTTGTGCTGCCGCATGCAGATACCGATATTTCTGATCCGTCCGCCAGTGAATCTCAAAGCACAGAGAGCCAAGCACCCGCGAGCGGAGAGGAGTCGGTTTCCGAACCGAGCGCAAGTGCTGAACCGAGCGCAAGTGCTGACCCGAGCGCAAGCGTCGAGCCGAGCACAAGCGTCGAGCCGAGCACAAGCGTCGAGCCGAGTGCAAGCGAAAGTCCCACCCCATCTGAAAGTGCCGCTCCCAGCCCGTCTGAGAGCGTTGCTCCCAGTCCGTCAGAGAGCGTTGCTCCCAGTCCGTCAGAAAGTGTCAGTCCCAGCCCGTCGGAAACTCCTGTGAGGACGGAATATTCGTTTGAAAACGATGACGTTCTTGTCACTGTGGTTTTATCCGATGCCGGAGCAGTACCGGAGGATGCGGAGCTTTTTGTGGTTCCGATAACACAACAGAGCGACGGTGAGGAATACAGCAAGGTTGAAGAAAAGATAAATGAAAATGTCGGAGCCGACAATCAGACCGTCACAGGCTTTTTGGCGTATGACATCTATTTCATGGCAAACGGCACGGAATATGAACCGGAGCTTGGAACAGCAACTGTCACAATCCAGTATAAAATCAAGCCCTTTGATGAAGCGGTTGAAGAGGCTACCGAGGAAATTAAGGTTCTTCATCTTGAGGAATCCGACTCAGGTGTCCGCGTAGTCGACGTTACTCAGGCTGTCGATCTTCTCAACACAGGACTTTCATTGACTCCCGCGGCTACACTTGTAGTCGGCGCCGAGGAAAGCACTGAAGAAAACCCTGCTGCGGATGCCGAGCTGAGCGCAGCAAAATCGGTGAGCTTTGTAACGAACAGCTTTTCGACCTTTGTTATTACGGGTGTTGCATCAAACGTCTCAAAAATCAATGTTTCACTTGAGTTTTACACCCTTACCGGTGAGATTGACACGGCGGCTCCCACCGGAACCTATTACCTTTATGTTTGCGACTCCGCTAACGGTTACGGATACAACTTACCGCTGAGCGTCGCTTCGGGTAAGGGTTCGGTAACGGCGAGCATTACAGGCCTTTACAAGAAAACCAGTGAAACGAGCAATGCGGGACTGTTTTATTCGCTTGCTAGGAACACTACATACACAGCAATTCTTTACAGCTCAACGACAGCACGTGACAAGTATTACAGATATGCCGCGGGTTCGGCAAATACCGTTTACGCCCTCGATTCGGATATTGCGACAAATTACACGATTACCACATTTTCGGATAACGCCATTGTAAATTCAAGCGGTATAGGAAATCTTGTGATAACCGCGACGAAGAAGGCGGGAACGGCGTTCTCCAGCGCTGAAATCTACGGTATGCTGACTTCGGTTCAGCCTTTTGCCGTGGTGGCCGAGTACTTTAAGCTCGGTACACACATGGAGGGCAGCATCGCGGTAAACAGTGCACATATCGGCGCCGGCTTCGGAAACTCGGGCAGCAGCTACAGTAATTATTCGTCCCAGACCTCCGAAAATACCATAAAGGTGTTTAAAAAATACAACGGCTATGCCGAGAAAACCTTTAGATTCGGACTTTATAAATCCACCACAGACTGCAGCGGAACAACAATCACCAAAGTCGCAGAACAGTCCCTGACACTTTCGGATAACGGTAGCGGAACGGTGAGCTTTTCCGTGAGCGACTCCGTTGGCTGCTACATGGTTAAGGAGCTTGACAGCGATGGGAACATTATCACCGAGGGGAGCACGTCAGCGGACGGCTTTAAGCTGGACAGCGTTACGGAAGGCTCCACGGTTACGACAGCCTCAAGCTTCAACACATCTTATATAAACAGCTTTGAGAGTATCGCGGGTGATTATAAGCTCAACACGACAAACGGCAACGGCAACAACTATCTGATAGTCGGTGCCGGAACGATTGCAAATTATAATCAGGGGAACTGTGTAAGCTCGGGCGGAATGATTTATACAGATAACTACAAGGGAATTTTGGCGGCATCGGCAACGTATCCAATGCTCGATGTTTCAGGAATACTCGGCTCAATGTCGGGACTTTCCGCGCAGCTTGCGCAAGCGCAGACCACAAGTACGGTACTTGTGAAAAACTATACCGCGGCTCAAATGGAAGCGCTTGGAAACGGCGGACTTACCATCAGCACGGGCGGCAAGTTCCTCCTGATTAACATTGACGCGACTGATGACAGCACGCTTTCCTTCAATGCTGCCGCACCTCTTACCGCTAACGGCGGTACCGCGGGCGGCTGGACCTCCGCCGCAACCACGATACTTATAAACGTCTATACAAAAAGCCTGAATGACGACGGAACAACATATACATATTCTCCCTACACGGGTACGATTGAGCAGGCTCAGTATGTGATGGGCATGCTGCTTGCCCCCTGCGCGACGGTTCAGAACTTCACAACCTACAACGGCAAGATTATTGCAAACAGGGTTATTAGCACCGGCGGTGAAATTCACGGCTGCCTCTGGGGCGAGAGCTGCTCCGGCTCGGAGAGCAAAACATGGACCTTTGTCAATTCGGCCACAGCTTCCCTAGTTCTGCCTGAAACGGGCGGAATCGGAACATACATCTTCTATGGGGTCGGAGGAGGAATAGTCCTTCTGGCTGCCGTAATGATGATAATCTACCAAAAGCATGGCAAAAGAAAAAAGCACAAACGAAAAAACGGCGGCCCTGACGGATGATTTTCGCAAGGAAAACTTAAAAACAGCTTTACAAAATTACGAATTATAGAAGGGTGAAAATTATGAAATTTTTCAAAAGACTTGCACCGGTAGTTCTCGTACTTATCTTAGTCTTGGCAATGGTTCCCACAAGCGCATTCGCATGCACCCCCTGCACAACATATACTGTCCAGATGAAAGACAGCACCGGTACCCAAAATGTGTCCGCAAGTTTTTCAGCCTATAAAATTATAGCTTGGGATATAAACTATGCCACCACCTCCCCCTACACAATTACCTCCTACAAAGCACCTCTTGCAATTCAGTCGGACGCTTACAGAAGTGTAATTAGGACGGCTGTCGGAGCAGGTTCGGCGACCTTAACAGATACTCAGCTGGTCGGAATGCTGTCATCTCTTGACGGCGATGCTTCGAAGTCTGCGGCTCTCGGAGCTTCCCTTCAGGGAGCAGTCGGAACGACAGCTCCTACCGCAACAACCACAACAGGCTATTTTTCCGGTCTTGAGCGCGGCTACTATTTGATAATACAGAACACGGGCAGCGGCGCCGTTCTCGCAAAGCCCATACTCGTTGCAATTCCTGTACTCGGCGTGAGTGCCGAAAACTGCGGGAAAACCATCAATGTTAAAAGCTCCACCGCCAATATCGAAAAGAAGATAGTTATCGGCAGCGCTCTTTATGACTCCAGCACAGCGGCAGTTGGCGACACAGTTAACTATCAGTCGCTTTCAACCTTCCCCACCTTCGCAACAACCGCGACGAACATTGTTTACTATGTTGACGATACTTTCAGCGCAGGCCTCACCCCCAATGACGACATAGTCGCTAAGATTGTAACCTCTGCCGGTGCGACAGTTAAAACTCTGGTTGAAGGCACAGACTATACTTTAACTTCAACCGCAAGCACCTTCAAGCTTGAGCTGACCAACCAGGACGATATTAAGACTTGGGGTAACGCGGGCAACAAGCTGCTGCTTACCTATTCCGCAGTAATTAACCAGAGCGCTACATACGGCAGCACAGGCAACCCCAACTCCACTAAGCTCACCTTCGGCGAGGGCGGCAAAACCGCGACAACCGATGAAGACACAGTTATTTCCTATATAGTTAAGCTGGTTGTTCTTAAGAACGACAACGCTGCGACCCCCGTTAAGCTCGCCGGAGCAACCTTCACACTTTCTAAGAAGGACAGCGGAACCGCTACATATACCGTAATCGAAACTCAGACCACAGATGCAAACGGTCAGGCAGTGTTCACAAAACTTTCACAGGGTGATTACAGACTGACTGAAACAGTGGCGCCCACAGGCTATAAACTTCTCACAACCAGCACAGACTTTACGATAACCGCAAAGAACGGCACCGTTACTATCCCCAACACAAGCATTCTCCAGACCAACATCGGCAACGCCGCTGCTATCGCTAACTTCAAGGCAACTTGGACTTCCTCCAATGCTGCTGTTGTAGTAGGTGCTGACGGCAACCTCTCGGCAACCATCGTCAACGAGCCTGATGTTCATCTCCCCGGAACCGGCGGAATCGGCACCACGATATTCACCGTTAGCGGTATACTTCTTCTTCTTCTGGCTTCCGTCCTGTTTGTAGTTTATAATAAAAAGCACAAAAAAAGCGAAAACAACTAAGCATCTAAAGCGCAGTTAAATACCGCGCAGGCAATCGGCCTTGGGGGATAGCTTAAGCTATCCTCCGGGGCGGAGAAAAATTACTCTGGGAGGAACTGAAAAATGAAAAAGTTTCTTCCCATTATCGCAATAGTAGTAGTTTTTATTATCGGACTGAGCGTACTCCTTTATCCCGTCATCAGCGCAATATTATCCAAAATGTCGGAAGCCTCGACCATCGTTTCATATCAGAATGCGGTGGAGGATTTGACGGAAACCGATATTGCCAAGATGAAAGCGGATGCGCAAAAATACAACGAAACTCTCTACGGAGCCATTCTTACCGATCCTTTCGCGAGCGAACAGGATCTTGATACGAGCTATGTGGAACTTCTTAACGTAAACGAAGTGATGGGATATATTGAGATACCTAAAATCAATGTATATCTCCCCATCTTCCACGGCAGCACGCCAGAGGTTCTTGAAAAGGGTGTCGGGCACCTTGAGAGCACATCTTTGCCAATCGGCGGGGAAAGCACTCACGCGGTGCTGACAGGCCACAGAGGACTGCCGTCCGCGACACTTTTCACAGACCTTGACCAGCTCAAAGAGGGCGATGAATTCTACGTTCATATCCTTGACGAAGTGCTGGCGTATAAGGTGGATCAGATTAAGGTAGTCGAGCCAGAGGATACTAAGGACATCACAATTGTAAAAGGCAAAGACTATGTTACGCTGGTCACCTGCACTCCCTACGGAATAAACACTCAAAGGCTTCTGATTCGCGGCGAGCGAACCGAATATGTAGCCGAGGAACACCAGACCCAGGCTTCGTTTTCAATGGTCAATGAAGTAATCATAGTTCCCGCGGTATTCATTGCCCTGGCGTCAATTCCCATAGTGCTGCTCGTCAGAAAAAAGAGAAAGGCGAAAAAGTGAAAAAATCCGGAAATAAGAGCCGACAGATATGGACAACGGTAGCCTTCATTCTGGTTTTATCCGGTATTGTGATCTTTTCCTACCCGCATATTGCGGATTACCTGAACAGGCAATACACAAACCTTTCTATAAAATCCTTTGAAAAAACAGTGGACTCCATGCAAACCGCGGAAACCGATACGCAAACAGAAGAAGTTAAAGTCAAAACCCCGCTTGACGAGCTCTACGAAAAAGTAGAGGCATATAACGAAAACCTGTACTTAGAAGGGCAGAAGGAGTTAGTCGATCCGTTTTCCTATCAAGTCAGCAGTTTTGACCTTTCGGAATATGGAATTGAAGACAATCTGTTTGGGTACATCGAAATTCCGAAAATTGATATTAAGCTGGGCTTGTATTTGGGAGCCAGCTCCGAAAACATGGTAAAAGGGGCTGTTCATCTAACGCAAACCTCCCTGCCAATCGGCGGCAAAAACACAAACGCAGTTATCGCGGCACACCGCGGAACAAGAGCAAGCGGCAGTATGTTTTTGAATATCAACAAGATTGAGGTCGGCGACAAGGTTTATATTACCAATGCTTGGGAAACACTTACTTACAGTGTGACCTCAATCGAAATAATTGCCCCGAATGACATCGACAAGGTGCTCATTCAAGAGGGCAGGGACATGGTAACGCTCATAAGCTGCAATCCCTACGGTCAGCATACGCAGCGCTATGTGGTATACTGTGACCGTGTTGTTGAGGACTAAGAATGCAAACTGATAATTCTGACGAACGGCAAAGAAAGGGCGGTGATACTTTGAAAGTCCGGTTAAAGATAAAAAAGGCATGTTTGTCGGTCTTTGCCATAGTTTTGCTTGGGCTATCCGTATCGGTGCCTGCTTTGGCAATGCCGGCGATAGATACGAGCAAGGTCGGCTCAATCACCATAAATGTTGAGAGCGCCTATGGGGCGGTCTCCGGCGTGGGCTTTTCCGTCTACCAGGTTGCGAGCGTTACAAGTTCGGGCAGCTATACTCTGACCACCGGAGCAAACGGCTTTTCGGGCTCGGGTGTCGTGTTGTCCAGCCTGACTACCGCTTCTTTGGCGGAGCAGGCGGCAAAAACGCTTAAAAATTATACCGTCACAAATGGTATTACCGGCAGTTCGGGTACTACAAACGCGAGCGGAACAGTTGCGTTCACAGATCTGACGCTGGGCTACTATCTTGTTGTGCAAACGACTATAGTCGGAGCTGATACTATATCCGATCCGTTTTTAGTTGCTGTTCCCATGAGAAATACCGCGGAAACAGACTGGATTTACGACGTTGTTTCCTACCCGAAGGCAGAAATTCATTATTATTTTGATGAATCCGGAGCAATATTGCTTGAAAAGGTAGACGACGAGGGCACCTTGCTTCCCGGAGCTGTATTCCGTCTGGACATGAAGTTCTATTACAGCACGGCGACAAGAATACCCGCAGGCGCTGAAAGCGGCACGGACAGTACGGGAACATATTATTGGTCCACTTATAACGCCGCGCTGACCACAAATGCTTACGGGCAAATCGGAGTCAGCAATCTTCCCTTCGGACAATATCGCTTCATGGAAACAACGGCGCCTGAAGGATATGTGCTTGACACCAGCCCGTACAACTTCACAATTTCTTCGGCAGGAGCGATTTACGTTCTGGACGGCAGATATGTTAAGCAATCCGGTACAGTGCAGACAATAGTGGTGGTTAACTCGCTGACTCCGTCACCCCCTGTTGAACCGCCTGAAAGCCCGAGTGCTCCGCCTCCGTCAAACCCTCCTACGAATACACCCGACTTTAATCTGCCCCAAACAGGCGACAGCATAGCCAACGCGCTTTGCACTTACGGCGGAATTGTGCTCGTGATTTGCGGTATAGCGGTATTCATAGGAACCAGAAAAAAGAAGCATAAAGGCTAATCTGTGTAATTGAAAACAAATCAGTTTTAGATTCAAAAATGAAATAACAGCAAGGGCGGAGCCAAACGGCTCCGCCCATTTTATTAAAAAGGAAAGCCGCCCCGTTTTCTTTGGGGCGGCTAATGATGTTTTAAATTATATAAGTACAATTGAAAAACAGAGATAAGTATTCTATTTTGCCTTGAGCAAGTCGCGGATTTCTTCGAGCAAAACCACTTCCGCCGCAGGAGCGGGAGGCGCGGCCTCGGCTTGTTTTTTCTTTGTAAGGGATATGAGCTTTACAAACATGAAAATTGAAAAAGCAATAATGAAGAAATCGACGATTGACTGGATAAATGAGCCATAGTTAAGCGTGACTGCGGAAACATCACCGACTGCGGGAGTAATCACATATTTTAGATCCTTGAAACTTATCCCACCCAAAATAATACCTATCGCGGGCATGAGCACATCGCTTACAAACGAAGTTACAATTTTCCCGAAGGCACCGCCGATGATTACGCCGACAGCCAAATCAATGACATTTCCCTTGAAGGCAAATTCCTTAAACTCTTTTAGCATATAAACTCCTCTTTTCTATTATTTGCTAGGTTTATTGTAATTTATATATTGATTAACGTCAACAGGATATTTGACTCGATGTCGCTTCGATTAGTGAATAATTGCAGTGGCACACGTTATAATGAGCAATTTACATAATATCGCTTTACTAATTTGGAAAATTGCAATATAATACAGGTTAAAGACTAAATGGAAACAGCATTCTTATATCGACACAGACCGTTCTGCCAATAAAATGTTATGATTAAGGGCACAAAACAAAATGTGTTCCGGTGCCTTAAAAAGCTAATTCAAACGCTCCGGAAGAAATGTCAATCAATTTGAAAGGATTACGTTATGATGAAAAGAAGAGTACTTTCTGCTTTGCTTGTTATTATCCTGATAATAAGCTTATCCGTTCCTGTATTCGCTGTAACATATACGGATTTAACCAATCACTGGGCAAAGCAGTACTTGGAGAGCTTAGCTGACGGCGGCTACCTCACCGGTTATAGTGACGGAACAATGCGGCCGGACAACAACATTACAACGCTTGAAGCGCTGACCGTTCTGTCGAGGATGTATTCGCTGACAACGCTGGAAACGGAAATGGTTCAGACCGACTATGAGGCGACCGTAAAAGGACTTGTAGCTCCCAATCTGTCCTGGGGATATAAAAATATCGAGATTTGTCTGGCCGCGGGAATCATTACTCTTGATGAACTGAAAGGCTCTAGCCTTACCGGAGCCATCCAAAAAGAAAAGCTTTCGCTGTATCTCGTTCGGACAATGCAGCTTTCCGCTGCCGCGGCGAAGCTTGGAGTGTCATCTTTGACCTTTGCGGATGCGAGTAAGGTTTCCGCCGCCTGCATAGGTTCCGTTGCTGAGCTCGTGAGCTTAGGTGTTGTCAAAGGTGACAGCAGCAACAATTTTTCTCCGCAATCAAACGTAACCCGCGCGGTTGTCGCAACCATGATTTCACGCTCGCTCGATTATCTGAAGGCGAACAACAAGACGCTTGTAATCGAGGCATACAGCGGCACGGTAAGACAAGAGGGGATTATATCCTCGGTGAGCGACGGCAGCATGCAACTGTGCGGCTTTGACGGATTGACAAGTGAATACGCCGTGTCCTCCGAGGCGTCTGTGACCGTTAACGGCACTAATGTGGGGCTCGGTTCCTCCTATGTCGGTTGCTATGCGAAGGTAACAGAGAAAAACGGTGTTGTTGTAGTTCTGAGTATTGATTACGATTCAACTGTTTCATGGGTGCAGGGCGCGGTGACCTCGGTATCCGCAACGAGCACCTCAAACCTTCTTTACATAAAGAGCAAAGTCGGCGCAGCCGCTCTCTCATATACTGTTCCGAGTGCTGCCGCAATTACGAGAAGTGATGCAAGCGTAGCGCTGTCAACTCTCACAGCAGGTGATTTTGTGACCGTAAAGCTTGTGAACGGAACGGTAACGGCGG
>SAAS01000068.1 GCA_009929315.1 Clostridia bacterium | reverse complement strand
CTCAAGAATTCCCATTCTATCGACCAGTTTATTCCAAGTGCCTATTGAAGTAAAACTTGATTGTGTTGTCCACTCCGGGACATATGTCGGAGCGACTGTCACGGCTTCAGCCAAAATATAAGCCCCCGGATCAGGTTGGATTGGGGCGGGGTGCGGTGGAAGCGGCGTAACCGGTAGGCTCTGTGTGCTGGAAACACGTGCTGAAGGTACATACTGGACAATAGGAAGTGATTGGGGAGAGATAGAACCGACTACAAACGACGTTGGAGCAAGAAGGGAACCGTTATATGAACCATAAACCCAGACTCCCGCAGGGGTGCGTGTTATTGGATACCCGTCGAACGTGACAAACCAGCCAGAGGGCATATTATATGGCCGGTAGACATAAAAGGACATTCCTGAATACACGGGTTGCGCCACGAGAACCGGTTCGACAACGTATGTTGTCGCTGTTGTAGATGATGGTAGGAGAGAGAGCAGGACTGTTAAACTGAGTACGATGAGTATTCTTCTTCTCATGGTAAACCATCCTCCTTTGGGATTTTTCTCAGGAGCAAAAACACGGAAAACGCTTTTTCTGAGTCGTTATGTTCTAGAGATGCAAAGTGTTCTCTTGGTACATTTTCCCGTCCGACAATATTATAGAATGAAATGAAACAGATTGCTAGTTACTGAGGAAGTTCCGCTCCCGGAGGCGGAGGAGTATATACCGGTTTGCCTCCTTCTGTGAGAATATCAGGCGATGCGATAATACTCTCAGGGCTATACGGAGCCGGGGGAATATACAGTGGCGCCTCACTCTCCGGTGATAATGGAGAGGAGGGGAGCACTGGTGAAGGACTCTCCGTCAATAAGCCGGGAGAGAGATTGGGAGGCGTGCCTGGCTGTACTACACGAACTGGAACGCCGGAGGTTGGTGAAATGGAATTGTGCAACAGCTGCTGGTCACCGTGTATCGGCGGAGCCGGGGGGGTGTACTGTACTTGTTGCTGAGGAGCCTGAGGAGCAGGAGGGGCGTATTCTGCTTGCCGCTGTACCGGTGCAGTAGGAGACGCGTATTGAATAGGCGGTTGTACTGGACTCACCGGAGGAACAAGAGTCTCCGAAGGAGGCATGATTGTAAAACCGTCAATAGCAACAGGAATCTCCTCTATTCTCGCCGGACGTTTGGGATCCCACAAGGGCTGTCTGTCCCCTTCTGCAGGATACTCCAAAAAACGAGACAACTCGTTAAAAGAAGGGTCTATTTCCAGTGATCTGCGAAGAGCTTTCTGGGCTTTTGGAAAAAACCCCCGCGCCTCATATGCTCTTCCGAGTGCGTACCAAGCATGTGCGTTCAACGGTTCGCGTTCTACAATCTGTTCCAATAGGGCAGTTGCTCTCGTAAAGAATCTCTTTTCCATAAGAACCAGCGCCTGATCTAAAGGCGTGGGAAGCACTATTACCTCTTTTTCCTCCTGGATTGGCGGAGGCGTTGGTTGCACCTGTTTTTTCACGGAGGGTTTCTTCTTGGGCGCGGCTTTTTGTTGTGCATTCTCAGGCGCAGTCACAATCACTCCGTTTGCATGCGCTGACTGCAAACGCGTGAAAGAAATATGGGACGAAAAAAACAACAGAAAGAGCAGAAATATGTGGAGTAGTTTTTTTTTGTTCATCGCAAAGGCGCCACCTTTTTTGTCCCGTATGGAGGAGCTGTTACAAGATCGTTCAACTGAACGGGGTCTTGTGATTTTTCATTGAGCAGGCGAACGATAGCCTGTTCGTTCATGGTTTTGATCACCTTGACGTTGCCTACAACTCTCTGTAAAACCACAACGGGGTTTTCAGGGTCGACCGTTACGTATGTATCGCCTCTGACTACCTGAAGTATGTCGCCGACAGCGAGAGCGTCCTGTCGACCGAGAGTTATTATGTACTCTCTGTTGCGTCGTGTCGAGTTTGCCGTAGGGGCAATAATGCGCCCTATAACAGCGAGTTCGCCGTCCCCCATATCGGCTATTCCTGTAGCCACTCCCTTAATGGCGTTCTTAAAAGCTTGCCAATAAGGGGTGCCGGAAAACTGTTGCCATGTAAGACGACTCATTTTCTGCCCCTTATCTGCCGGGGCAAGTCGAAGGAAATCAAGGCCGTTTCTATAGAAAATATCGATAATGCTCGTTCGTGTGTTCAGCAGATACAACCTGTCGTCGCCTGGATTGAACGTGAATCGCTGGTCTTTCCCCGAGGAAATATAGGAAGTTTCAAGCTCCGC
>SAAS01000067.1 GCA_009929315.1 Clostridia bacterium | reverse complement strand
GAAGCCGTATCGAATGCAGTTCGGCACGGGAAGGCAAAAGAGATGCGTGTGAACATCTTCAGAAACGCGGACAATACCATTTTCGAGATGAAAGACGACGGTACCGGTTTTGATACGCATTTTAATTATGAAAGTCTCAGAGTGGAGGGGCACCGGGGACTGGCAAACATGCTTGAGCGTATGACGCTCGTCGGAGGGAAGCTGGAAGTCAGCTCACAAAAGGGCGAAGGAGCCCTTATTCGCTGTATTCTTCCGAACGCTCTCTCTGAAGAGGTTGATAGCAGAAATTCTGTTCTTAAATTTGGAAGGAGGGAGCCCGCAAGGGAATCACCATGAGACTAAAAATTATTGGAGCCGCCGGTGAAGTGACCGGATCAAGCTATCTTCTGGAGTGCGGAGCAAGCCGAGTACTTGTGGATTGCGGTATTTTCCAAGGAAAAGACGACGAAAGAAAGAACCGCGAGATGTTTCCTTTCTCTTCTGTTTCTTTGAACGCCGTTCTTTTGACTCACGCGCACATGGACCATTCGGGAAGAATTCCCCTTCTCGTCAAGGAGGGGTTTAAAGGAAAAGTATGGGCTACTCTGCCGACACTGGAGCTCGTAAAAGTCCTTTGGTACGATTCCGCACACCTTATGAAGGAAGAGGCGGACTGGCTGACGAAAAAAAACTCCAGAAAAGGACTCGCCCCTGTTGAGCCTATATACACCCGTGACGACGTTGACGACGCAATCAAGATGCTCTCAGCGGCAAGTTACGATGACAAGCTCCCTGTTGCCCCCGGAATATCGGTGAGATTCAGAGATGCCGGCCATATCCTTGGAAGCGCTATCCTCGAGGTTTGGCTGGAGGAAGAGGGGAAACAGGTCAAGGTTGTCTTCAGCGGCGACCTTGGGCCCCAGCAAACTGTCATGGAAAGAAACCCGGCTATTATCACATCGGCCGACTACGTGATTATGGAATCCACGTACGGAGACCGCTTGCACAAAACCAATGCCGAGAGTAGGGACGAATTCCGCGACGTTCTCACAACCGCTCTCAAAGACAAGGCCAAGGTATTAATCCCAAGCTTCGTTGTGGATCGGGCGCAGAGAATCCTTTACGAGCTTGCCCTGTTAAAGGACGAAGGAATTCTGGCCGGCAATGTCCCCATTTTCTTTGACTCTCCGATGGGCGTCAAAGCCACTGAAATCTACAAGAAACACATGAATCTTCTTTCGTCGGAAATCCAGCAGTACGTAAGCCAAGGGAAAGACCCGTTTGCTCCGGGTAAACTGAAGTACGTATCGAGCGTTGAAGAGTCTCAGGCGATCAATGATGTCGGAAATGCCGTGGTGGTCGCCGGAAGCGGGATGGCAAACGGAGGGCGAATCGTCCACCATCTGAAGCACGGGATCTGGAATCCAAAGAATCATGTTGTTTTCGTCGGCTACCAGGCTCAGGGGACGCTTGGCCGCAGAATTGTAGAAGGAGAGAAGAATCTTCGGATTGCCGGAGAAGATGTCTCAGTAAAAGCGAATATTCACACGATAAACGGTTTTTCTGCGCATGCGGATCGTGACGATCTGCTTGCATGGGCAGGTAATTTTTCGACGGCGCCCCTCTTCCTGATTACCCACGGCGAACCGAAATCTTCTCTTGCGTTTTCAGAAACGCTGGCGTCGGCAGGCATGAAGGGCGTTGTTCCTGTCGCCGGGCAGGAGATAGAACTCGAACCTAACGGGGCGGGCAAAGCGGTCCACATAGCTGAACAGCCGGTGGTCCTTAAAAGAGAAGAGGTTTCAACACTGCTCGCCGAAATTCTTTTACTAGCATCCGGACTTCAAAATCGTTCCGTCCCTGTCCAGGAAGATGGAATTCTCTCGCTTCTGAAGTCGAGCAAGGTGCTTCTTGAAACGGCGAACGAAAAAATGAACGAGCGGTTACGAGCGGAATAGACTGTCGCAGGCTATTTTATTCCGTATCCATGTGGGCACGGAGGTGGAGGTATGCGTAAAGGTGGAGTATCCCCCGGAGTTCTTATCGCCGGTCTCGTGCTGTTCTTGATTACGGCTCTGTATGGGGGACGGGGCCCTGAAGGGCGTCACCCCTCTGATGCTCTTCCGCTGCCTGCTGAAGGCACGCTCTTCCTTCACTACGAAGGTACAAAGGCTTTAGGACTGTCGCCGTTACTTAAAACAATGGCGACAATCGGGGGGAAGCGTGCCCCCACATTGGATGCATTGTCCTTTGTTCCGCCGCTCTTTTTAAAC
>SAAS01000066.1 GCA_009929315.1 Clostridia bacterium | reverse complement strand
CTCAAGAATTCCCATTCTATCGACCAGTTTATTCCAAGTGCCTATTGAAGTAAAACTTGATTGTGTTGTCCACTCCGGGACATATGTCGGAGCGACTGTTACGGCTTCAGCCAAAATATAATTTCCCGGATCTGGTTGGATTGGGGCGGGGAGCGGCGGAAGCGGCGTAACCGGTAGGCTCTGTGTGCTGGAAATACTTGCTGAAGGTACATACTGTACAAGAGGAAGCGATTGGGGGGAGATAGAACCGACTACAAACGACGTTGGAGCAAGAAGGGATCCGTTATATGAACCATAAACCCAGACCCCCGCAGGGGTGCGCGTGATTGGATACCCGTCGAACGTGACAAACCAGCCGGAGGGCATATTATATGGCCGGTAGACATAAAAGGACATTCCTGAATACACGGGTTGTGCCACGAGAACGGGTTCGACAACGTATGTTGTCGCTGTTGTAGTTGATGGTAGGAGAGAGAGCAGGACTGTTAAGCTGAGTACGATGAGTATTCTTCTTCTCATGGTAAACCATCCTCCTTTGGGATTTTTCTTAGGATCAAAAAACACGGAAAGCGCTTTTTCAGAGTCGTTATGTTCTAGAGAGGCAAAGTGTTCTCTTGGTACATTTTCCATTCCAACAATATTATAGAATGAAATGAAACAGATTGCTAGTTATTGAGGAAGTTCAGCTCCCGGAGGCGGGGGAGTATATATCGGTTTGCCTCCTTTTGTGAGAATATCAGGCGATGCGATAATACTCTCAGGGCTATAGGGAGCCGGGGGAATATACAGTGGCGCCGCATTCTCCGGTGATAAAGGCGGAAAAGAGGGCAAAGGGCCGCTTGACGGGAGCGTCGGTGAAGGGCTCGCCGTTGATAGGCCAGGAGAGAGAGTAGGAGGGGTTCCAGGTTGCATAACACGTACGGGAACGCCGGAAGCTGGTGAAATGGAGTTGTGCACCGGCGCTTGCTGCTCACCATGTATCGGCGGAGCTGGAGGAGTGTACGCTACTTGCTGTTGCACCGGCGGAGCCGGAGGCGCGTAGTGTACTTTCTGTTGCATCGGCGGGGGGGGAGGTGTGTAGTGAATCGGCTGTTGTACTGGACTCACCGGAGGAACAAGAGAATCCGAAGGGGGCATGATTGTAAAACCGTCAATAGCAACAGAAATCTCCTCTATTCTCGCCGGACGTTTGGGATCCCACAAGGGCTGTCTGTCGCCTTCTGCAGGATACTCCAAAAAACGAGACAACTCGTTAAAAGACGGGTCTATTTCCAGTGATCTGCGAAGAGCTTTCTGGGCCTTTGAAAAAAACCCCACCGCTTCATATGCTCTTCCGAGTGTGTACCAAGCATGTGCGTTCAAAGGTTCGCGTTCTACAATCTGTTCCAATAAGGCGGTTGCTCTCGTAAAGAATCTCTTTTCCATAAGAACCAGCGCCTTATCCAAAGGCGTGGGAAGCACTATTACCTCTTTTCCCTCCTGGACTGGCGGAGGCGTTGGTTGCACCTGTTTTTTCACGGAGGGTTTCTTCTTGGGTGCGGCTTTTTGGGGCGCATTCTCAGGCGCAGTCACAATCACTCCGTTTGCATGCGCTGACTGCAAACGCATGAAAGAAATATGGGACGAAAAAAACAACAGAAAGAGCAAAAATATGTGGAGGAGTTTGTTTTTGTTCATCTCAAAGGAGCCACCTTTTTTTTACCGTATGAAGGAGCGGTTACCAGATCGTTCAGCTGAACGGGGTCTTGTGATTTTTCATTGAGCAAGCGAACGATAGCCTGTTCGTTCATCGTTTTGATCACCTTGACGTTGCCGACAACTCTCTGTAAAACCACAACGGGGTTTTCAGGGTCGACCGTTACGTATGTATCGCCTCTGACAACCTGAAGGATATCGCCGACAGCGAGCGCATCCTGACGACCGAGAGTTATTATGTACTCTCTGTTGCGTCGAGTTGAGTTTGCCGTAGGGGCAATAATACGTCCTATGACTGCGAGTTCACCGTTATCCATATCGGCAATTCCGGCAGAGACTCCCTTGATAGCGTTTTTAAACGCCTGCCAGTAGGGGGTGCCGGAAAACTGTTGCCATGTAAGACGACTCATCTTCTGCCCTTTATCCGGCGGGGCAAGGCGAAGGAAATCAAGGCCGTTTCTATAGAAAATATCGATAACGCTCGTTCGTGTGTTCAGCAGATACAACCTGTCGTCGCCTGGATTGAACGTGAATCGCTGGTCTTTCCCCGAGGAAATATAGGAAGTTTCAAGCTCCGC
>SAAS01000065.1 GCA_009929315.1 Clostridia bacterium | reverse complement strand
TCCATCCCGTGATAGAGCGCCGTACGAACCACCGCACGGATGGCCGCGTTCATACCCGGGGAGTCTCCCCCGCTCGTCAACACCGCGATTCGTTTCATCATAAACTGTTCGTT
Organism: Clostridia bacterium; assembly: GCA_009929315.1. Lineage (GTDB taxonomy): Bacteria > Bacillota > Clostridia > Oscillospirales > Oscillospiraceae > UBA2658. The sequence continues at coordinate 2,186 of SAAS01000065.1, read as the reverse complement.
CCTCCCGACACTAAAATACAGACACAGGATATAGTATCACAAAAAAGGCAAGGAGCACGGTTCGTGATGTCCGCACTCCTTGCCTTTTTGTTCGCCGGGTGTTCGGGGGTTCAATGTGTAGTTTCCGGTATATTACTGCCGCTGGAGCTCCTCGACGCGATTGGTGATGGTGTCGAGCTCGGCGTTCACTTCGCTCAGTTTGCCCTCAAGCTCCCGCTTCTCGGCGTTGAGCTTCTCGATGCGCTTGATCAGGCGGTCGAGTTCGAGGCGCGCCGCCGCCCGGCCAGTGTAAAGAGCTTCGGGATTATCACGGACGACGTCCCATACGAAATCAAGCGTCGACAGATTAATAGTCACACTGCTGATAGCCCCCGTCATGGCGAATCGAATTGTTTTTACACCTTCAAGATATGACTTTCCCTTATTGTCATAGCGCGGGAAAAAAACAAGACCGTCGCGTTTACCCTGAAAACTGAAGTTGAATCGCTTATCGAAGTCTACCGGAGTCAGCTTATTCTTACCAACCCACAGAGTAAGAAACGAATCGAAAGGAGCAAGGTGCATCGTCGGTCCTCTGTTGTCGAACTCGATATGAATGGGAATGTACTCGTCAAGGCTCAACCCGCTCAAAAGCTGATACTTATACTGATCAGTCTCGTTGGAGGTCCAGAGGTTTTTTTCGGCCTCCTGCTTGACAAGCGCCTCGATATACTCCGCCGAGTAGTAGGTGGCGCGCACATCGAGTTCACCTCCAAAATTATCTTTATAAGATTTCATCTGGCTCCAACGCGCAAGCACCTTGGTATCGGCAAAAGCGGCAGCGGACAATGAGAGGATAAGTACACAAAAAAGAACACCATGGAACATTTGTTTTCTGTTCAACGCCACACATAACGCCCCCTCTGGAATAAGCTTCCAGGCAATTATACAGGAGATATAAAAAAAGAGGAACCCTTTCGGGCTCCTCTTTTATCTGTGTCCGATGCAATACTTGTGAATCGACAATCAGAGTCGCTTAGAAAGCGATGTGCGTTCTGAAGCGAACCAACTTATCGTCGTTACCAGGTACAGAACCGGCGTTCTCGATACTATCGTAAACAAGCTCGAAAGAAAGCCCCGGTGTGTAGTTGTACTTCACGCCGAACGTCCAGTTGGTTGTGTTGTCTGCACCAACATAACGGGCATTTCCTTTCAGGTAACGCTGGAATGTGGTCCACTTGTCGTTCCACTTCTGGTTCAGTTTCAAGAAAAGCACATTATCGTACGCGCCAAGATGCGTTTTTCCATTGACAACAGGCCCAGTAACGTCAGCGCCGTAGTTATCCCAAGGCCCATCGGTCCAAGCTGCAAAGAACTCATCGAAGGTTCTGTACTCAAGCCAAACAGAAGTAAACTTAAGAGCTTCCTGCTTGACATCAAGAATAGCCTGGAAGGAATTCGGAGACTCAGTCGGAAGACCACCCCACTGAACTTCCTGAGCGTAATAGGCGGCTTTAAGAGCGATGTCGGGAGTGAAGTTTACGCCAAGAGCTCCCCAGTAGATATGCTCGTCTTCCTTCGGCGCGCCCAGGATAGCACCGTTCCACGTTACATCGGAGTCATATTTTCTCATGATTCCGTTAAGCGAAAGCCAGAACTGCTCGTTGAAGTTGAACTTTGCGCGTGCGCCGATTTCAAAGTGCTCAGCCACGCCCAACGGATTAGCATTTCCTTCATCCGGACGGGCCACATAGAACACCGCGTTGCCCATAGCGAATGGCTTGTTAAAGTAGAATCCACGGTAAGTTCTATCTGTGAACATAGCATCCCAGTCACCATAGAGTCCGTCTTCGCCTTCCCAATCGTGAAGAGAGAGACCTATCGTCGCTGTGATGTCCCAAGGGAACTTCACATCGATGTAATAGCGTTCAAACACGTTTGCCGCTCCGCCGTAACGTGCGGTGAAGGTTACCTTATCGTCGATATACTTCCGGAACCAAATACGATAACGGCTAACCTGGAAGTTGTTTTTGTTGGTATTTCCGTAAAGACCATCGTCGGTGTTTGTAACAGAATTCCAGCCTTCACTTCCGGCTTTCGCGTCAAAACGGAACTCTCCCCAGATCTTCCATCCGCCGAGGCGCTCCTCGATGACGGCGAGTCTGCTGTCGATCTTGTCGACCTTGACGCCAAGCGCATCAAGCTCG
>SAAS01000064.1 GCA_009929315.1 Clostridia bacterium | reverse complement strand
ACAAAATCCTTCTCGTAAAGCGATTTAAGGAAAGTTCCTATCTCACCCGCAGTCTGTCTTGCTTCTTCAGGACTTTTCATCCTGATGTTCAGCTGCTGTGTATTGATGGTCTCGAGCCCGAAGGGATCGGGATATCTGACCTTTGAATTCTTCCTGCTGTCTATAAGCGTCGCCGCCGCACCGAATTTTTCAGCCAGCGCGTTTAAGACGGCAGTCTCAAGCATCCAGTGGAGCCTTGCCTGCAGCCATCCGAACCTTACGGATACATCCGAGTCCTTTGCAGTGACATAGGGAGCCCCCGCCCTGAGCTTAAAGGGCGAAACGGGGAATGTTTTTGCATTGAACACTCCCGCCGACTCAAGTGCCATTCGCGGGGTCTTGGAAAAATCTTCTCCGAATACCTGCTGGGCAAGCTTGCCGTAATAATCCGAAATATTCCTGAAAGACGGAGTCTCGCCCGACTGGGATCTGAAAAGGGGGCTCAGATAGGGAGAAGAGAGCGGCAGGAACGCCCTTTCCATCCAAAGTTCAGATTTCATCCTCATTGAATTTCGATACCCGAGCAGGGCGTCCATACATTCAGTCATGGCGGGAACGGCTGCCGGCGCCTTTGCTTCGACAGCGCCCTTCGCGCCGATCAGTGCGGGCAGGAGGGAAAGGTCATATGGGTCGTTTTTTACCCTGGCAAGGGCGGATTTGAGATCCGGGATCGAATCGATGACAGATGCCGGTATCGATTTTTCAAGTTCAGCAGCCATCTTGCCCGGTTTGTCCATTGAGTCCGTGGGGCGGCTCTGTTCAAGACGCGCCTTCCACATTTCCGCACAATCACCCATTATCTCCCCAAACATTTCGCCGTACATACCCAGGATCTTGTCTTCCGCCTCCCTGAAGCCACCCTCTCCGGAAAGCAGGTACTGGGTGCGCGGGTGTGCTTTCCCGTCTATTTTAACTTCTGATATTGCATTAGCCGAAGTTAAAGCCTCGAGTGCATGTTCCGCCATTTTTCTCCACTGGCCGCTGAAGCTGCCCAGATCGCTGAAGGGCGGCAATGTTAAAAAAATCGAATATCCCGCTTTCAGATCCTTCTCGCGGCTGCCGTCTGAAACGGCAAGCACGGAATCAACGCATCTTGTTATCCATTCCGGTGATGCGGGGTCTTTCTTTGCCATATAGCATTCCTCCGTTTAAACAAGTTTTCCGCTTGTTTATTTATTTTTATTAATGCGATAATAATGATAATATATATTACGCATCTTTAAACAAGTATATTCATTATATCAGGATAATTCTATAGATAACAACAGGAAAATAACACAAAGGAGAGATATTTATGGCTTCAAAAACATTTGACTGCAGGCCCGGGGGCACACTCTTTACCAGCGACTGGCACTGCGGACTTTCGTTAAAGGGAAAGAGCCGCGACGAGGAGATAGCGGAGGTCCTGAATGACCTGACGGACAAGGCTGTGGCGCTTGCTCCAAAATCGATAGTGGTAGCAGGGGACCTTTCCGAAAGCTTCCGCTATCCGGGATCAGTCCCGTCTAAAATGATAGGGCGCGCCCTCTACAAGATGGCTGAGGAGATACCCGGAGCAAGGGTATTCGTTATTCCCGGCAATCACGACTGGGACGGACTGGATCTTATAGCCCTGAGCGAAAAGTCTAACATACATTTTATAAGAAGACCCGCCGCGATAGAGATAGGGGAAAAGACATACCTTATCGCGGTTCCTTATATGAGGAAGCATAACCTTGGCGCAAAGACATATGACGATATAATAGGCGAACTTGCAGATTCCGTACCGGAGGGCTCAAGGTGTGTAGCTGCAGTGCACGCGGCATTCGAAGGCACCGTTCCGGGACTAAGTGAGCCCGCCGTTACGGCGCAGGCATTGAACGGTCCTGTAAAAAAACTGTTTCTGGGACATATACATATGCATAAGCAGCTTTCACCCGATGTGTTCTACACCGGAGCGCTTATAAGGAATACCTTCGGTGAAGAGATGGAAAGATCGGGCATGTGGTACCTCGACGATAATTTCAGGGTGACCGACATACCGCTGTCCGGCGCACGCAGGATGGAGACGGTCTCATTCGAGAACAGTTCCGCTGTCATGGACGGTGATCTGGAGGGAGAGCTCGTTGCTCTTATAGCCAACGACCCCGATATTATGATAAGGATCAGGATACCGGGCGCATCTGCTTTTGCTGAACAGATTACGGAGATAGTCAAAAGGGTAGAAGAGGAATATTCTGAACCCGGAAGAAACGTTATTGTTTCCGACTTTGCAATGGCCAAAACCGACAGGGAGAAACATACAGACCCCGATCCTGTCTTGGACATCAGCGGCGAACCGGGTGCCGTGAAA
>SAAS01000063.1 GCA_009929315.1 Clostridia bacterium | reverse complement strand
CCGAAGGTACGGTAACAACCGAAGGTACGGTAACAACCGAAGGTACGGTAACAACCGAAAATCCGGCAAAAGACGGTATCAAAGAGGTCACTATCAGAAGCGCTAAAATATCAGAACTTTGTGCAAAGCACGGTTGTGCAGACAAAGCAGCTGAATTTATTCGCTCAGGCGCTAGTATAGAACAGGTACAAGATGCTATTCTTGATCCAATTCAAGCTAGAACCGTACCCCTGTCAACTGCTTCACGTGTCGAAGGCGGTACAGAAGACATCGAGAAAAAAAGAGCTGCAGCAGTCGACGGAATATTGATTAGAAGCGGTATTAAACTTGCAAATCCCGCGCCCGGATCTAAAAACTATTCAACTTTGAGCTTTGAAAATATCGCTAGAAACTGCTTGCGGGCTTCAAATGTCGACACATCTTATATGGGCCGCGAAGAAATTATGAAGCGTGCCCTTTCTACGTCAGACTTCCCCAACATCTTAGCGAATGTTGCTAACAAATCGGTAATGCAGGGGTACCAAGCCGGACAGCAAACTTACAGAATTTGGGCAAAAACTGGAATGCTTCCCGACTTCAAAACAGCTTTACGAGCGGCTTTGGGCGACGCTCCCGAAATGCTGCTTAACGAGTCAGGCGAAGAGGTACAACAGGGCGTTATCGGCGACAGAGGCGAATCTATAACGCTTAAAACTTATGCACGCAAGCTTGTTATCACACGACAAGCCCTTATCAACGACGATGCAGGACTTTTTAATAGAATGTTTTTTGCGTTTGGGCAACGAGCTGCTAATCAGATTGAGGCCGCCGCTTACGGTGTACTTATCGACAACAAAGACCTTGCTGATGGCGTAGCACTCTTCCATTCCACCCACGACAATTTGGAAGCGTCTTCAAAAGGCATTGTAGACAGTACCAAACTTTCTGTCGCTATGGCCGCCATCGGCAACCAAAAGAGCGACGGCGGTATGGCTCTTAGCTTGATGGGTCGGTACATTCTCGGTGGTTTTGAAAATCTTGTGGCCGCGTCTATACTTTGCAATTCAACAACTGATGCCACTGCTTCAAGTAACGCAGACTTTAATCCGTACAGAAATATGGGCTTGGTTCCCGTTATTAGCGGGCATATCCCGGGCAAAAAATGGTTCTTGGTTGCGGATAATATTGATACAGTAGAAGTGGCTTTCTTGAACGGCAAAGACACACCGACAATCGAAGCTATCGACAACGACGGCAGCATCTTAGGACGTACATATTTAGCGTACATTGACTACGCTGCAAAAGCTCTTGATTATCGCGGAATGTTCTGTAACCCCGGCGCGTGATTAACTTTTCGGGCGTTCTAATCGAGCGCCCATACTTAATTTGAAAGGTACAATAAAAATGGATAACAAAATTTCCGAAGGAAAAACAATTAAAATAATTGCTCAAGCCGACATCAGCGCCGGGGAGTACGTTACTCTCGGCTCAAATTTCGGCGGTATCGCTCTTGACGACGCCAAAACCGGTGCAGTTTGTGTACTTGATGTCTCCGGAGTGTACAAAATACCGAAAGCAACGGCAACGCTGACTTCGGTGTATGCACTTGGTGTACCCGTATCTATAACTTCGGGCAAGGCTTCGGTTGTTGACATAGACTCAGGAACAACAACAGCTGAAATCGCTTCTATTGCAGGTAATGTAGTCGAAGCGGCTAACAGTGCGGCAACAACTGTTAAAATTAAATTGAGATGACAAAACATAGCTTGCTCGACTTCTATGACCCTGTTTTCTACGGGGCATATAGCTTGTGGGCGGGTGAACCTTATCGTACCGCCTCGGAAGTATCGGACACTATCGAGCAGGCTTGGTTAAAATCACAAATAAAAACACGGGAGTATTTCGATGAGCTTAAAAACACAAATGAATATTGATTTAACTTCCGTGTTTTTTAATTCTGATGAGTTCGCCGAAACTTGCAGTTATACCGACTTTGCAACGAAAAACAAAGCAACCGGGCTTAAATGCATTGTACAAAACAAAGCGGAGGTTGGTACAGAGTACGGACGTGCAGATTACAGCACCGTAGTTGTACGCTTTGAAGATATAGCCCTTCCACAACGCAACGACAAAATCGAAACCGACACAGCTTTGTACACAGTGCTTAACCGTGTTAGTCTTGAGTTCGGAGCTTGGACGCTTCAAGTTGAATCAGAAGAAAAGAGTAAGCCATGACACTTTCGCACGATATAGAAATCACTGGATCCGACGAGTTTGCCGTTGCGCTTGCTATGCAGCTTGTGAGAAAATGGAACAAAAAGCCCGCGCAGGATGTTTTTGCTCGTGCGTTGCGTCGCTCTCTTGCTAAGACCGGTTCTGAAACAACTAAAAAAATCAAGCAATTTTTTA
>SAAS01000062.1 GCA_009929315.1 Clostridia bacterium | reverse complement strand
ACTACCACCCACAGCGGAACCAACGCCGGACCCCATAGAACCCGAGCCTAAGCACAAGGAACCTACTATCTGCATGCCCGCAGAGGCGAAGGCTGAGAAAGGGCCGAGGAGGAAACTTTAGTTCACGCGGCGAAGCACACCGCCAGCTCATCTTTATCGAATTACAGAGCAGGAAACTATCAAGATTTAAAGGAGCCCATGACATGTGGATATTAACTCAATTTTTCCCTGCTTTAATTGCATGGATTTACGTAACGATTTGGATAACACTTACTGTTAGTCAAAAAAAGGAAAATAAATGATTACAAAAATTACATCATCTTCTCTCAATAAGTTTCTGGCGTGTCAACGCGCGTATTTTTATCGCTATGAGCTTGGGCTCATGCCAGTTGAAACGGCTGAGGCGCTGTCCTTTGGGAAGGCATTTCATGCGGCCATGGAGGCGAGGAATAAAGGAATGACGTGTGAAGAGGCGCTCGCCGATGGAATAATTCACGTTGCCGGGAATGAGCAATCCGCCGCTACTTTGAGCGGTTTGGTTTACGGGTATTTCGCGAGATACAAAGATGACCAGCCTCTGGCGATAAAATCTGAAATCAATTTTACGCATAAAATCGGAAAGTACGGATTCCGCGCTGCGGGCGTAATCGATGGTCTAGCCGAGCTGAATGGCGGCTATGCGCTCTTGGAGTACAAAACGACGTCGCAGGCTATCGATACAGATTCTGATTATTGGGTGCGGCTACGCAGCAACATCCAGCTCAACCAGTACGTTGACGCGCTTGAAACTCTTGGCTATCCGGTGCGTGAAATAGTTTACGACGTGACGCGCAAGCCAGCGATCCGGCCGAAGCAAAACGAAACTCTTGAGGACTATTCAGCGCGGCTGTTCGAAGATTGCGCGGCGCGTCCTGATTTTTATTTTGCGCAGCGGCGGGTCTCGGTCCTATCCGATGACCTCGAACGCTTCCGCACGTCGCGCCGTGAGATATGCTATCAGATCGCAGCTAACAGAAAACGACAGAAGAGAGCAGCGACCAAAGCGTCTCCATGGCTGTGCTGCAACCAACAGATAACCTGCAATAGTTGCGAGTTCAAAGTTTTTTGTCTCCACGGAATGGAGGCAACAGAGTCCGAAATTCCCACGGGCTTTTATGTTGGGGAACGAAATCCCGAACTCAAACAAAAAATATGAAAAATCAAGAATTGATCCCGCCTCCAGTCATTGGAGGCACACAACCTCAGACGCTGAAAAGCAAAGTATCCTTTCAGGCTATCCCTGCGAAAAAAGGATCGCGGATTGGAATCTATGGTTCCGCCGGAATCGGTAAAACGACACTGGCCGCCGCATCTAAGGGCAAGAAGGTTTTCTTCGACTTGGACGGGAGTCTCCCTGTTTTAAAAGAACAGATGCCGCCGAGCGTGCTCTCCCAGATTGCCGTGGTGTCGGCTGCGTCATGGCAGGAGATGCTAGACTCGCTCAATGCGGATGGCTGGGATGGCGTCAGCAGTATCATTATTGATACCCTAACCAAAGCTGAAGAGCTCTGCGTCGCCCACACTTTGAAGACCGTCCCGAACGACAAAGGACGTTTCGTCCAGCGGTTAGAGGATTTTGGGTTTGGAAAGGGTTACGTTTACCTCTTCGACTGCTTCCTGCCGCTGCTTCAAGCCTTGGACAACCATTGCCGTGAGGGACGTAACGTAATCTTGATTATGCACGATTGCACCGCGACCGTTCCTAACCCCGCGGGCGATGATTACCTTCGCTATGAGCCCCGGCTCTCTTCTCCCGCCAGTGGTAAATCGAGCGTCAGGCTGCGTGTTCGCGAGTGGCTAGATCACCTGCTCTTCATTGGATACGAAACGACAGTTGACTCCGACGGTAAAGCGAAAGGCGGCCGCCGCGTAATTACACCGATTGAAAGACCGTACTGCATGGCGAAGAGTAGGCTCTTGCAATCAGAGTCCGAACTTAATTTAAACCAGAATATAATTAACCTTTTAACCGATTAGTAACATGATTAGAAATGATGTCATAGGCGTCCCTTTGCGGGCGCGGATAGAAAACATGGATGTGTGGACGGGTAAAGAGTCCGGAAATCCGTATGTCGCCATCGAACTCCTTGTTATCGACAAAAACGAGACGCGAATCTCGAACGATCATAAAGGGCGTGAATACAATCTCTACGCATACTTTTACCCGATCGGGAAAGATGGCAAGAGGAACGAATATGGTATTGCGGCACTCAATCACGTATTCCCTGATTGGAATTTAAACTTCGCTTATTTTACCGCTGAGAACATTCCCCAAAACCCGTGGTTCTGGTGCCAACTCCGAGTTAATAAAATCAAAGGGAATTACGAAGTCGAGTCGGTTTGGCCGAATGGCAAG
>SAAS01000061.1 GCA_009929315.1 Clostridia bacterium | reverse complement strand
TCGGCAAAGCCCTTGCCGACGCGATGAGCTGAGCAACATCGGCCATTGGCAAGCAAGGAGCCACCTCATGCAAAACGATTTCGACAGAGAAAAGCATGTATACCGCAATAGTGAGTTCGCCGAAATTCTGAAGGATGCTGTGCGTTTTTTTCACGGAACGCCCGTTTTCGCGATTCCTCCTCCCCAAACGTTTGTTGGTGCGGGTGTATATGCGCTTTACTACCTTGGCAAGTCTGGAATCTATTCAAAATTCGGAAACGAAATCAACCGTACCGCTTACAATGTTCCCATCTACGTGGGGAAAGCCGTCCCTGATGGATGGCGACAGAGCCGGAACACAAGTGCTACAGATGGAAAGAACAAATTGTTTTCGCGTATCAAAGAACATGCCAGAAGCATTCAAGCTGTTCGCAGCTTATCCGTGAACGAATTCCATTGCCGCTTCATGATTTTTGAGGGAGAAGCGCAGAACATGATTGCAGCTGTCGAGGCAGCTTTGATTGCAGAAAAAACTCCCCTGTGGAACAGCGTGGTTGACGGTTTTGGGAATCATGCGCCCGGCGTTAAACGGAAAGATGGGCGTTTGCCGGCATGGGACACTTTGCATCCAGGGCGAGGCTGGACTGCACAAATGGTTGGTGAACGTCCGGAAACCAAGGACATTCTACGCAGAGTTAAGGATTACATGGTCGGTTTACGCATATGACCGCAGTGGAATTATTCAGTGGATGTGGCGGTCTTGCAAAAGGGTTGGAAAACGCCGGATTCCAACATTTGGCATTCGTCGAGTTCAACAAATGGGCGTGTTCAAGTTTGCGCCTCAACTTCCCCGGCGAACTCGTCCACGAGACAGATATTCGACAATTCAATTTTTCTGTTTTTCCAAGCATTGATCTAGTAGCCGGAGGCCCGCCATGCCAGCCGTTTTCGCTTGGCGGACTTGCAAAGGCGTATAACGACCAGAGAGACATGTTTCCTCAGGCTGCGCGGGCGATTTGTGAATTACGTCCCAAAGCTTTCCTTTTTGAGAATGTTAAAGGATTGCTTCGTCAAAGCTTCTCGTCTTATTTCAACTATATACTGGACAGGTTGACTTTCCCTGACGTTCTGAAACTCGATCACGAGACATGGCAAGCCCATGCCGACCGGCTGCACAGACTGTCATACAGCACTTGGAACGGATTAAAATACCGAGTGAATTTCAAACTCTTGAACGCCGCCGATTTCGGTGTCCCGCAAATTCGGGAGCGTGTTTTTATTGTCGGAATTCGATCGGATATCCGAGGCGAATGGACATGGCCGACACCAACCGTGCCAAAAAATTCACGCCGTAGTGTTGGTTCTGTTATTCGGATGCTACCGGACCCACAAAGCGACCACCGTATTGCCGATCATATTTTCATCGGTGGAGCAAGAACCTATCCTGGACACACGGGCAGTGACATTGACTTCCCAAGCAAAACAATCAAAGCCGGAGCACACGGTGTACCCGGTGGTGAAAATATGATTCGGTTTAACGATGGGACCGTCCGCTATATGACCATCCATGAGGCAAAACTTATTCAAACGTTTCCGCCCGATTACAAGATCGCAGGATCATGGGGCGAAGCCTTACGTCAGATCGGTAACGCCGTTCCTGTGAAACTTGCAACCGTCCTAGGAAAGCGGTTGGCCGCAGTCGTAAATTCTTCGAACAGGATTCCTCCGCATGCCCACACGATCAATTTTACGCAGCAGGAAAGAGCAAACCGACAATTGCTTTTTGATTTTCCCTGCGAATCGCAATCTCTCTATCTTATCCATGCTTCGCCAGTCACACTATTAGGAACTTATCGCAAAAAATGCTGCGAGTGGATCGTCTCTAAGAAGCTATACAATTATCCCGTCACTGATGAAGAGATTGAAAATCATTCTGAATTGCTTTCCGTCAGACGACTGATTCTGATGCGAAAAAACGACAAGCCTCTTTACTTCGCCATAAGAGGATATTCCATTGTAACAAAAGGGACTCTGGAAAAATTCGGGTACCCTGGCAATAAAAAACACGCTGCAAAGACCCAATATCTCCTGTACAAACTTCAACCGATTTCGGATACGCCGCCGGTGATTAATCCCGCCGAGTCCAGGTTGCTTCTCGGAAAAGGTGTTGAGCGCAGATGACCATCTGGACGTCCTGTAATCCTGCATTGCCCGCCCATAACCTTTCGTGTATCTTGTCACCATGATCATCCGTACCAAAGCATACCCGAGGGCTGCGCTCATCGGGAATCCTTCCGACGGTTATTTCGGGAAAACCATCGCCTTCACCTTCTCGAATTTCTCCGCGCGCGTCACATTGTACGAGTCGCCTGAACTCGAGATCGTGCCCTGCCGCCGCGACGGCTCGGTCTTCGACAGCATC
>SAAS01000060.1 GCA_009929315.1 Clostridia bacterium | reverse complement strand
AGAAACCGTTGGCAGGAGGACCAATGAAAACATCATCCGCAATCCTCTGCTCCCTTGCCGTCCTGGCCGGCATGCACGGCCCGGGAACGGTCGCCGCCCAGGACCCGGCCGAGCCGACCCTCATCGAACTCGGCAGGAAAATGTTTTTCGACGTCAACCTGTCTGTGGGGGGGCACATGAACTGAGATATTAGGAGTGGTGGAGTTTGAAGAGGTTTGAACGAGCCTTTAACGAATCGTTTATGACACTTACATGCACAGTAGGGGCCGGCGCGCGGCCGGGGTGATTTTCACTTGAATTGAGATTTTGTCTAGGTTCGGCAAGAAAAAATCACTTGGATTGCGACTTTCCAAAAACCGTTCAACTCCTTTTTAAGACTAGGTTTTTTACCTAAAACAGGCGTCTTTTATGTTCAAGTTCAGCCCTCGAACCTGAACATACCGCACAGGGCAAGGGGAGAGATGTTCAGGTTTGCAACCTGCCGAAACAACGCAGAAAATAAAAAAATGCAAGCAAGGCCAAAAAATGAACCTGAACGCGAACTTGAACACAGGGCGGGACAAAAACGGGATGCGGGCGACGCTGTTTCCCGGCTTTTTGTTGCACACTAAATGAAAAATTCAAGCACGCTAAATAAAAAATTTGTGCTACAAAAAAACTTCCAAGCCAAGGGCAAGCCAACCGTGCGCGCCTGAAAAAACCCTCCGCCCGACACACCGCGCACCTTCCAGCGGGGCCAAGTCCGCCCGGATCGTGAGGGCAAGAGCTGCCTTTTGATGGCTTCTCAAGTTGCCTGCACGATAGGTTTTCACTTCAAAAGTTGGACAATTTTTCTTATCATTTCAATTCTAACATCTCTACTTGCGGGTTTTACCGCCTCTTCATAGACAAGCGCAATTAGATCGGCCTTTTTATCTATTGGAATAATAAGGCTATGCGCTTCAAGGGAGGTCTCCACCTCTCTGATTGATTCCGCAAGCAATCCAGCGTCTACCTGTTCACCCCCGCAATTCCACTCTGGATTTTCAATTCTCGAAGCTCCCTTTCTTTTCTCAGAGACAAGTTCATATCTGAAAAAAACTCTATTGCAAAGGGTCTCAAGGGTTTGTTCGTCTATTGTGTCTTCTCCAGCGATGTAGGCAAGTAATTTCTCAGGGGAGATGTCAATGTGGGAAACGGTCAAAAAGTGTTGTGCTCTTTCTTTTGAATTGATTTGAAGGTCTTCTTTTAACCTTTCTCTGAGTTCTTCAAGCGCTACCGTGTAGGACGGCGCGGGCCTTGGCCCTTCCCCGTCTATGATCCAACTGACCGTTACGTCTTCATCGCCGCTCATCCTGACTATTTTTGAAATAAAATCAATGTCCGGGATGCCCTCTTCCTTTTCGTACCTGGCGAGGGTGTTCTTGTGAACGCCGAGCTTCGCAGCAAAAGCCGGTAAAGACTCATCCCCCCTCAAGTATTTCAGCCTTTCACCGAACCCGGTCAAAGTCCGGCTGGCCCTTTTGGCTCCATCTTCCATAATTTTGGCGCACTCCTTTTTTTGGTAGACAAATTAAAACTCGAACGATACGGTACGAGAAACAAAAAGTTGGTGTCCAATATTTTAGGCTATTGGGAAAGCGTGCTTCTTCCTCGAACCTCCCGCTAAACTCCGCAGGATATGGCGATGAAAAAAGATTGGGACAGGTGGGACGTTAAATCTGCCCTTGGAAAAAAGGGCTATTCGCTGGTTCGAGTTGCCAAAGAAAACGGATACGTCCCGGACGGTCTGTCGATGGTTTTTACTCGACCTTGGCCAAAAGTGGAAAGAATCATCGCGAATATCCTTGAGACGCCCCCGGAAAACATTTGGCCCTCAAGGTACGACAGCAAAGGAAGGCCCGTTCGCTGCAATGCCTGGCGGAAGGAAGCCGGCAGCCAGAACAACGCGACCAAACGCAAGGACGCGCCCGCAACAGCAAACAGTAACTTGGACGGCGGCGGGGCGGCCAAATGACCGGCAGGCGGGAATGGTTTTCAGCGAGAGAGATTGCGGCCCTTCCGGGCCTCCCTACCACGCAGCAAAGCGTCAATCGGAAACTTGGCAATCTTGGCGCGGACCAGCGCAGGAAGCGCCAGGGACGCGGCGGGGGCTGGGAGTATCACACAAGCGCATTGCCGCCGGCGACACAGGCGGCCCTGTTGACGATGAACGGCCAGAACCAAAGAGAGCCGGAGGCGGCGGCAGCAACTGAGCAGGAGCCGGAGCCGGAGGGAAGGAGCGCCGCCTTGTGGCAGAACTTTGAAAGACGGCCCCAAACGATCAAGGACAGTGCGGCGGAGCGTTTGCAGGTGGTGCTTGCTGTCGAACAGCTCATTGGCGGCGGCCACTCCATAGGGGGTGCCGTCCGCGCCGTGGCAGAACAAACAGGTGTCAGTGTTGCAACGGTCCAG
>SAAS01000059.1 GCA_009929315.1 Clostridia bacterium | reverse complement strand
GCTTTATATTCATAGGTTCAAGCTTGGGCGCCATCCTCTCGCCGAAATCGACGAGGTTGTCCCATGTCTCTTTCCACGGTTCGGGCTCAATATCTCTGACTGTATAGTGCGAAAGAATAATATTTTTCATCTTTTGTCCCCCTAATCGCCGCTTCTTTGTCACCCGTATATCTTACAACATTTTAACAGGTAAAGGCATTGCGGTTAACCAATAATTCCGCTAGAATATCCGGGTCAGCATATTGCCGGGATGGCGGAATGGCAGACGCAGAGGACTCAAAATCCTCCGAGGTAACACTCGTGGGGGTTCGACCCCCCCTCCCGGCACCAGATTATTACTGCCATAGAAACATCTGGTGCGGAACTGCGGTGTTCTGCACCGCGAGAAACTGCCGAAAGCCCATCGGTGTTAAGCAATTGTGAAGCGGTCGTAAAGGCTGGCGCAGTCCGAATCTGCGGAAGTCGATCGGAAATAGATTGCGAGTCAGTTGCGAGGCAATTGTTTTATTACATTCCAAACATCGGAAGATATTTCCCAAATACCCCCAAAGCGTTTATAAAAATAAACTATACAGTAATGCCTGAACTATGGTGAAACTGCGACAAATACGGTCGCGTGAAGCAATGGTGAGCGATAGTAAAGACCGGCAAGCAGTTGTAAGGGCAGTCGGAAACAACATCCGACGGAGAATTTGCGACTTTACAATAGTGAAGCTGCCGAAAAACCATCGGCGTGAAGCTGTGGTGAAGCAATGGTGAAACGGTTGTAGGGGCAGAAAGAGATCACTGTCGCTGGTGAATTTGCATCGCTTCGCATCGCGGAGAATTTGCCTGACGGGGTCAGGCGGTGAGTTTATACAATTGCTTACCGATGCTTGCCAATTGCTCGCCGCCGGAGATCTTTCCCGGCTGCATTTAACAACTGCTTCCCAACCGCTTCACTATCCCTTCACCACGGCTTCACGCGACCGTATTTGTCGCAGTTACACCATCTAATGGGACCCCTGGCCGCCCCTCCCCTTGATTTCCTGCAATAAATCGGCTATGATAATATGCAATATTATATTAGACGAAAGGAGACGCGGCATGTATATTCATAGGCACGCAGAGGAAACAGTTAAAAATATATCAAAAATGTTTGGTGCGGTGCTTGTTACCGGGCCTCGTCAGGTTGGCAAAACGACCCTTTTGAAAAGGATCGCGGAGAACTTCAGATATGTGACACTTGATGATCCGATCATGCTTCAGTCAGCGCGGGATGAACCCGGGACTTTTTTTAAGAACGCCCCACCGCCGGTATTCGTGGATGAAATTCAATATGCCCCTAACCTCTTTCCGTACATAAAGATGATAATTGATTCAGAACATAAAAAAGGACAATTCTATATGTCGGGCTCCCAGCGATTTGTAATGATGAAGAATGTCACTGAGTCGCTTGCGGGAAGGCTTGGTTTCATCGAACTGCTTGGGCTGTCACTTCGCGAAATTAATGGAGTCGTGTTTGATGACCCTTTTATCCCGACAGAGGAATACTATGAAGGCAGGAAAAAGGATCTAAAGGAAATATCCTATAAGGAAATATGGAATACTATTTTTAAAGGGAGCATGCCTCAGGTGTATGCCGAAAAGGATGTTGACTGGACAGTTTTCTATGGTTCTTATGTCAAAACATATATAGAGCGTGACGTGCGTGATCTGACGCAAGTCGGCGATGAAAGCAAATTTTTGAAATTCATGACAGTGTTGGCGGCCTGCACAGGTCAGCTCTTAAATCTTGCGTCAGTTGCCCGTGATGTGAATATAAGTGGACCAACTGCAGAACGTTGGTTATCAATATTGCAGACATCGCAGGTCGTTTATCTGCTTCAGCCTTATCATAACAACCTTATTAAGCGTGCCGTTAAAACACCCAAGATATATTTTCTTGATACGGGACTTGCTGCTTATCTTACAAAATGGAACACATCTGAAGTAATGCAAAACGGGGCAATGGCAGGAGCGTTTTTCGAGACTTTTGTAATTGCAGAAGTCATAAAAAGTTACTTGAACAAAGGGAAAGATATCCCGCTCTTCTTTTACCGTGACAAGGATATGAATGAGATCGACCTGCTGATCCTGCAGAACCAAACGCTACATCCGATTGAGATCAAAAAACATGCCGACCCGGGTAAAAAAGATATTTCCGCCTTCCGTATCCTCGATAAGATCCCCGGGATAAAACGGGGACAAGGCGGTGTTGTTTGTATGTATGACAGTCTTATCACCCTTCATGGTGAGGATAAAGTTATACCGGTCAATTATCTTTAATCCCAGGTAATTGGGATTTAGAGCGGCGCTAACTTAGCAAAGCTTGCGAAGCCTCACTTCGACGTATTGATATACGCCTTCGTGAGGCTCCGCTGCGCATTGCGTCGTTATCACTCGCTCTAAATCCCAATT
>SAAS01000058.1 GCA_009929315.1 Clostridia bacterium | reverse complement strand
TACGGATGCGCCGGCGCGATCTCCTGCCGCAGCTGCTGCTTCATCACTCTCGTTTTCATTCGTCGGCCTCCTCGTCGGTGACGATCACGTTCGCCGATTCCTGTTCTGTGGAAAATTTGATAACCTTGTTTAGCGTTTCGATCACATGAGTCGACCAACGGCAAGGTCCATCTCTATAGATTTCGAGATCGCATTCACCATATCCTTCATCATCGATTTGCATGTGATTGCAAACTGCGCAGGCTCTAGAGCCGCACCATTCAGCGATCTCTTCCGCGGTCTTCACGTGCTTTTTCTTCTCAGGTTTCAATTGCTCTTGAAGCAGTTTGTTCGCGGCGATTAAATCTTCTTTATCTTTTAGCAAGCTTTCTTGAGTCTTTGGTTGATACCAAATCGTGAGCGATTATTTTTGTAAAAGCCGGTCGAGCGGCTTCGAGTGTGAGTAAGTCAATTCGCTCTTGATAATTGAAATAGTTTTTCATAAGTGATAAAATACTTTCGTAGATTTATACATTTGACGTACAGTCGGTTTGAGTTCGTACATCAACCGGCTGTTTTTATTTGGATAATCTCTGCAATGCCTCTGTTATCATCCCTTTCTTCTTCACCAAACAAACTGATTCTCTGCTATATTTGTTATTATAACCTCTTTTCCTTTGACGCTGCCGCCCGCGCTATGCAAAATATCATACCCGACCATATAGTAATTCTTGTAGATATCACGGATCAGCTCACAATCATCGTAGGTAACAATCCAATAGCTATCACCAAGATATCCCGATATTGTTCGCTCAAAGTTCCGGTGATCATATTCCATAAAAAATTTTGTATAGAGTCTATGGCCCTTTTCTACATACGGAGGATCAATATTGAAAAAACAATCCTGTATTCTTCCTTGTAAATTACGGGCAATAAGCTCGCTAGCATCATAATTATATAGCTCAATCCGATCTCTCAGCAAAGCAATTTGCTTGAGCTTATTCTTTATCTCATTCTTATTAAAACGGCAGTCCAATTTATAAGTGCCGGATTGCGTAAAGCCTCCGATTGGCCCACCTGTAATCACACCAGAGAAATTGACACGGTTTAAGAAGAACGTCGCAAATCCATCTCTCACTTGATCAGCATTATCGTCTTCATATACTTCTTTCTGATGTTCCCGCTCTTCTATGGTAATAGGAGTATCTGTCATCAACTGTAGGAAATCATCGGAGTGGTTAAGGATAGTGTGCCAAAAGTTATAGATATGGGGATCAAAGTCATTAAGAATCGCTGTCTGCACGATGTTATCGCGCAATAAACCAAGCCCAACGCCAAAACCTCCAGCAAAAGGCTCCACGTAACTTCTATCGCCAAGTTCATTTATTTCAATAAGGTTTTTTACCTTGTCGTAAATTTTATACTTGCCGCCCGGATAGCGGAGCGGCGAAAGGGATTTATTCATTCTCCACCTCCTCCCGTCAATTCTCTATAACTTAAAAATGCATTAGGCAAATTCGTTCCGTTTTCGTCTGCCCGGTGTTTCCATCCGGCAAGTGTGTTCAGATCGTGAGTATCTTTTGTTTTGTTTATAACGATTGCCTTGACGAGCACAATCAGCCCTGCCGCGAAAAACATAAACACGCTGACACGAATCATAAAGCAGTTGATTGCCTCAAAGTAAAGGCTCATTTCATCTCCTGTGTTGAATGAATTTATTTCCAGTTGCCAATTCGTCTTCTTTCAAGTCTTCGTTCTGCGCCTTAACATAGCCAAGTTCTTTTTTTAGTTCGTCGATCTCGTTCGACTTTTTGAGAACAAGATCATTCAGCTCGCACACTTCATTGTTGCGCATGTTTGTAATACGCTTATACTCATCGATCCGCGCTCTCAGCGCGTCGCCCTCATCCGTCCGAGCTTTCCTCTCGTTCATGTAATTCTGCTTCGTTACCTCAGCAAAGTCTTCGAGCTCTTCAATCCGACGCCCGAGCGTCTTTACTACGATGTCCATGTATGCGTCCTGTTCCATCTGCGTCATTCTGTTGCCTCACGCGCGCCGGCTGCAAAAAAGAACGGCGCGCAAATCCTTGTCAGTTCGTCGTTTTGATCCTGCAGCTGGCGGATTTCTTTCTTCAGCTCCGAGACGTCCGGGCTGTTGAGCTGCTTGAGCTCAAGCGCGAGTTTGAGAGCCTTGTTCGAATTCGTGAGCCTGTCGAGTTCTCCTGTCGTCTTCTCAAGCTCTTCTCTCAAATCCGCGATCCTCTTCTCCGACTGAATCACATCCTGCGTCAGACCCTCAGACGACTCATTCGCCGCCTTGAGCTGTTTCTGCGTGTATTCGAGTTCAAATTCGAGGTCGATATTATCCACCTGCGCTTCCTGCAGTTCCTTCTCTGCCGCGGCAAGCTTGTTGCACTCGCGGTTCATCTCGTTGGTTACGTAGTCGCGTGACTTCTCGAGCCGG
>SAAS01000057.1 GCA_009929315.1 Clostridia bacterium | reverse complement strand
GCGCGTGGCAAAGGCATTTTGTCCGGCGTCATTCAGCGCGCGCATGATCGCGACGATCTGCGGCGCGGTCTTGCCCGCGCCGTAGATCACCTCCGGCACGCCGCATCGCTGCTGGCGGGCGTAGTCGGGTTTCGCGAAATGCAGGTCGTTATTACAGGTCATACTGTTATACCCCTCCCCAAAATTGGCCTGGCAGAGGCCACGTCATACGACGGTGGCTTAGAAAGCGGCGAGAGCTTATAGAGAATATATTTCTGTTTGGCGGGGTGTGCCTTGTTGGTTTTATATCCAAGCAAAGCCAACTCTTTCTTGCCAACTACAGAATAACCTTTAACTGAAAAATTAAGCGGCTCATCTTTCGCGCGTTTCAGCACTAAACGACAGACCGCACGAAGTGGTTGACTGTTGTCGAGGTCTGCGTCAGAAACCGGATAATTATAAAGGTTGTTGGCGACAATCCAGTTTCGGCAGCCTTGGCGATATGTCCCAAGTAACGTTACTGGTTTTTTGTGAACAAGATACAGGGTTGGCGGCTCGAATAATACCAACTGTGTTGGCGTTCCCCATAAAAGGGGTTCATTGCCAACAGATTGCGTTTCCAGCGTTTGTATAAGCTGCTTGCCAATAATTTCAGCCAGTTTAACGGGGACAGCATTACCGATCTGTCGCATGGCCTCCCCCCACCTGCCACTAATTTTGAAATCAGTGGGAAACGTCTGAATCAGTTTCGCTTCATGGACAGTCATGTAGCGTAAGGTTCCATCAGGAAAGCGTAACATGTTCTCTCCCCCTGGAACACCGTGCGCCCCTGCTTTGATGGTTTTACTCGGCTGATTGATGTCACTTCCGGTGTGGCCATAATATGTGCGCGCACCATCGATGAAAACATGGTCTGGGATGCCGTGCTTTCTCAGAGGAGGCGGCAAACCATGAAGTGTATCTGAAATTGTCCGCCAAGCGTGTTTGTCCGTTGTAGGAGAAGGCCACGTCCACATTGCGTTGAGGTCCGAGCGCAATCCGACAATAAAGACTCGTTCGCGCACTTGCGGAACACCATAATCAGCAGCGTTCAGCAATTTATAGCTTACGCGGTAACGTAATCCCGCATAACGCATCGTGTCAATTCGTTCTAATCTTGCCAAATGCTCTTGCCATGTCTCTCGGGGGGACAGTTTTTCACAGGGAAATGTGAGACGGAGTAGAATGTAGGTGAAATATTGCCTGAAACTTTCTCGCAACAATCCCTTAACATTCTCAAACACAAAAGCCCGCGGTTGTAGTTCACCGATAGCTCGAGCTGCCTGCGGAAACATATCACGGGAATCGTTGAAAGCCTTTGCGAGTCCGCCCAATGAAAACGGCTGGCACGGCGGACCCCCTGTGACTAAATCAATATCGCTAAATTGCTTAAAATCAAATAACCGGATATCGGTTTCATAAACACGTTCAGGAGGGAAGTTCAAACGCAGACTTTGGCAAGCCCATTTATTACATTCAACTAACGCGCAGTGCTCAAATCCTGCGTTTTCAAGCCCCTTTGCGAGGCCACCACAACCGCTGAACAATTCCACCGATTTAGCCATTATCTCAATCCCACAAGATAATCGGTAATCCGCCTTCTCAAACTTTTGGTGTCTGGACGTTCACCTGTTTGAGCCGCCGTCCAGGATCGTCCCGGATGAAGGGCATCCCAATCGGATATCCTCCCCGCTCTACGCCATTTTCCGGGATTATGATTGCCAAAACCATCAACTACACTGTTCCACAGTGGATTGTGCTGCGAAATCAACGCGGCCTCCACAGATGGAATCATACTCTGTGCATCACCTTCGAAAATCATAAATCGACATGCAAAATCTCTGCAGTCAAGATTCGTAACCGCCTCAATGCTTTTCGAGTGTTGTGAAAGACGCGAGAAAAGCGTTTTAATTTTTTCTGCTCCCGCAGAAAACGTACGGCTTTGCCTCCATCCTGGCGGCACGGCCTTGCCGACATAGATGGGAACTGCATACGCAACTCGATTGACGCATTCACCAAACTTTTTGTAAATACCGTTGCGTCCAATGTAATAAAGCGCGTAGACTCCTGCTCCGGAAAACGATTCCGGCGGTGGAAGACCGAATACTGGGGTTCCATGGAAGAAGCGAACTGCATCTTTCAGCAATTCACCAAACTCATCGTTCCGATAAACGTGCTTTGCCCTGTCAAATCTGTTTTCCATCATATCTCCTGATTGACGCATCTGAATCGCCTACAACAAGGCATCGTCGAGTTTGGCTTTGAGCTGTTCCAGCGTGAGGCGTTCCTGCTGCATGGTGTCGCGGTCGCGGACGGTCACTGTGTCGTCTTCGAGCGTCTGGAAATCGATGGTCACGCACCACGGCGTGCCGATCTCGTCCTGGCGGCGGTAGCGGCGGCCGATCGCGCCGCTCTCGTCCCAGAACGCGGGGTAGCGGCGGCGC
>SAAS01000056.1 GCA_009929315.1 Clostridia bacterium | reverse complement strand
AAGGAAGTATGTACAGCTCTTTATATATTGAAATCCACCACTTGTGCATCGCCGCCGGTCGCATCCTCCCGCTTTAAGGACGAGATATTGAGGTACAAGCCAATAATTTCCTGCGATCTGTCTGTATATTTTTCAGGGTAAAGGTTCTCAAGCGTTTCTATGGCCGAGATCCCGCTTTTATTTTTCAGTGTAGGATCTCCGCCCGCCCTCACGAGTTTTATCATCATATCCGTATCTCCGTTATATGCAGCGGCGTGCAGCAGAGTCCAACCGTCCACATCCTGCATGTTTGCGTTAGTACCGGCGTTCAGCAATATAGAGACAACATCCGAAAAACCTTCCCTGACCGCCATATAAACGGGGCTCCATCCGTTTTCGTTTTTGTTTTCCGGATCAGCGCCGAATTTAAGCAGGGTCTGTACTATTCCTGCATCCCCATTGCACGCGGCCGTATGGAGGACACTCCAACCGCTGCTGTCCCTGTAATTGACGTCTGCCCCAAGATCCAGAAGCATTCTTGCATGGTCTCCTCTGCGACGGGATACTTCCCTTGCAAGCCTTTGGTTTTTTTCAGGTCCTGTCATTTCTGCCATTATTTTTTTTATTTTCCTTTTGGCTATTTTCATAATTTTGACCCGCCTTTAAATTTCGTAGTCAGGGGTACAACTTTGGCTGCGTGTTGAATCTTCGCGTTTTAGGTTCTTTTTTCTGATCTTGACTGCTGTATCCTGTACCCACTTATCATATTTCTTTGGATAGTACTTGTTTAATATATCCAATGCCGTCCCATCGCATAAATCCCTGACGCCGGTATCGGCACCTGCCAATATCAGCATTTCCATTTCTTTTATATGCCCTCCCCAGGCTGCCCACATAAGTGCAGTCCAGCCTTCTTTATCCCTGGTATTTAAGTCGGCTCCCCGGGCAATCAGTGAACTGATTATTCTCGTATGTTTATTATCTATGGCATTCATAAGCGCATTATGATGGATATTGTCCAATGTATTGGGATCTGCTCCATAATCAAGAAGTAATTTGGCTATTTTCACATATCCTGCCCATGCCGCTCGCGACAGCGCAGTCCATCCGTTTGTGTCCTGTAGATTAATATCCGTGCCTGCGTCAAGCAGTTCTTTCACTTTTGCCGCGTCATTTTCTGCCACTGCCTCAAAGAGATTTCCGTTAAGCTTTTCCTGTTCCTGCTTTATCATGACTATATCTCCTATATATTAAAATCCGGGGTACATCCGCGGCTGCATGTCGAGTCTTCGCATTTCAGAGTTTTTTTTCTTGCATCTTTAGTCAGAAACCCTGTAAATTTTTTGTATTTCTCAGGATGTGCACCTTCCAGTATATCAAGTACCGTGTGACCCTCGCAGTTTGTTTCAAGCAGATCGGCCCCTGCCCTGTAAAGCTGTTTAAGTGCCGTGATACAGCCCAGATCCGCTGCTATCATAGAAGGGGAAAGGCCTGTGCTGTCCTTGATATTCGGGTCAGCACCCGCCTTAAGAAGCCACGGAATATATTCATTGCGTCCAGACAGAAGGGCCTGTATCAGCGGAGTCCACTCGCTCTTAGTGTTGTCGCGGACATTTACGTCTGCTTTCATATTAATAAGCAGCATTACCGTTTTTTTACCTCCGTGTTCTATAGCCTGTATAAGAAGTGCATGCTCTCCTTTGACTTGTTCATTCGGATCCGCACCCAAACCGATCATTTTTTGCATTATTACGACATCGTCATTCCATGCAGCTGCCATCATGGGCGTAAGTGATACTTTGGGACTTATGTCGGCACCTGCTTTTATCAGCAGTTCCGCTGTGTTGGTCTCTCCCTGCCATATTGCTGCCGAAAGCGGCGTCATCCCATCGGGGCCGGGTTCGTTTATATCTGCCCCGGCTGCAATAAGAGCCTTCACGTTGCCGGCCGCTCCGCGTCTTGCCGCTGCAAACAGCGCCGAAACGTTTCTGTCTGCTTTTACGTTGATATCTGCCCCGGTACTGATAAGTTTTTTTACCGCCGGCAAATTTTCATTTTTTGCCGAAGCCGATATTAAAGGCGTATAGCCGTTGTCTGCCTGTGCATTGAAATCAGCGCCTGCCGCAAGCAGTATCTCAAGTATTTCAAAATGTCCGTATGCCGCGGCATAGTGTGCCGCAGTCATGCCGAATGTGTCTCGTATATTTACATCTGCCCCCTCTTTCAGAAGCGTCCTGACGGTTTCTGTCCTTTTGCTCGCAGCGGCTTCCGTCAACATTGTCCTGCCTGAAGTGTCTTTTATGTTGATGTCATATCCGCGATCGAGAAAACAAATGACCTCATCACAATTTCCGTATGATGCCGCAGAAATCATTGATTTATAAATATCAGCCTTTTTCATTGCTGTCCCCCCATTAATCGCCGAGCCATCCAACACTGTATGTAAATTATTGTTTATATTTCAAAATCGGGTTCGCACCCGCGGCTGCGTGTCGAGTCTTCGCGCTTTAATGTCTTTTTTTTCGCTTTTATCGTGGCACGTTTTATCCATTTATCATATTTCTCGGGATGAAACTCC
>SAAS01000002.1 GCA_009929315.1 Clostridia bacterium | reverse complement strand
GTATCAAAAGAAGTTTTCTTACGCCACTGATCTGCCATGGAACACAATCATGGAATCGGTGCGCATGTTATATAGCGATTCGGTGGGAATATAGGTAATGTCCTCACTACTTGTGTGGAGAGTCATATTAAAAGATATACTATTTCAAGAGACTTTTTCATATTTCATATTGTTAAGGCGACACCGAGAAATTTGCCAAACAAATAAATATTCTATCTGATAGTGAATATTCACAGCTTTGAGTGAACAAATAATATTATGCCAGTATTATGCAGGGAATGCGGATCACCCTACATAGCCTTGATTTTCTTTGCCATTGTGAGCATAGCTTGATCTATTTTGGCCAACGAATAAAAAAGAAACAAATCCCACAAAATAATATAGTTTCTTTTATAAGAGAAACTATATTATTTTTATCTGGGATGTGCTATAATAGGAGAAACAATATTATACGAGGTGTTAGTTATGATAGCGCGTGAACAATATATGAAACAGATTAGTGACTTTATCGACAAGCCAGTTGTGAAAGTCATTACAGGCATGCGCCGCTGCGGAAAAAGCGTGATTATGGAGCTTACAAAAGACGAACTAAAAAAACGCGGGGTGCCTGAAAAAAGCATTTTCTATGTCAACTTTGAATCATTGGCGCACGAAGATCTGAAAGACTATAAGGCGCTTTACCGTGCGGTCACGGAGGCGGCAAAAGCGTCCGGAAGCAGGCTGTATATTTTTCTGGATGAAATACAGGAAGTTGCATCATGGGAAAAAGCGATCAACTCTTTCCGTGTGGATTTTGACTGTGATATATACGTTACTGGCTCAAACGCCAAGCTGCTTTCGGGTGAGCTTGCCACGTTGCTTTCCGGACGGTATGTGGAGATACGGGTATATCCACTTTCGTTTGCTGAATATCTTGATTTTGCACAGAGCAACGAGGATGAAAAGAGCTTTACAAAGCAGGAGCATTTCTCAAACTATCTGCGGTTTGGCGGGCTGCCCGGCATTCATCAGATGAAGTGGGATGAAGAACGAATCATGCAGTATCTAACCGACATCTACAATTCGGTACTGCTGAACGATGTGATCAAGCGCAACAAAATCAGAGATACCGCGCTTCTCGAAAGAATTGTTCTTTATTTGATGGACAACATCGGCAATACCTTTTCCGCAAAGACAATTTCCGATTTTCTGAAAAATCAGGGACGCAAGCTGAGTACCGAAACGGTCTATACCTACATCAAGGCACTGGAAAGCGCGTTTCTTATGTATAAAGTTCCGCGCTTTGATATCAAAGGAAAACGACTTCTCGAAACGCAGGAAAAGTATTATATCGCAGATCTCGGTATCCGCCACGCAGTCATTGGATACCGTGACAACGATATAGGTGGAATTCTTGAAAATGTTGTATATCTGGAGCTGCTCCGGCGAGACTGGACGGTAAACATCGGGAAGCAGGATGTTGCGGAGGTAGATTTTGTTGCGAACAGAACAGATGATCGCTTGTATGTTCAAGTCTGTTATGTGCTGACCGAAGATAACACAGAACGCGAATTTTTGCCGCTTGAAACAATTTCGGACCATTATGAGAAGGTCGTGCTCTCTACCGATTCGCTGATGAGCTTTAATCGTAACGGCATACGGCAGAAAAATATTATGGATTTTTTATTACAGGCAAAAGACCAGACTTCTTAATATCACGGTGTTATAACATAAATAACAGCATACCCTGCCCGGTTTGATTCATCGCTTGCTTACTCCGGACGGGATTCAGTTGTAGCTGAGCAATGACAACGAATTTAGAAGGTTTGAATCTGTGAGCTAAACTGCATGAGGAAAGCAACGATACCCCGCTGAGACCACCGGTAGAACATCGGCGTTTCAGCTGGGGTATTTTTATTACCTGCTGCGTCAAATCAAAATATATCATCCTGATAGACCAGGCATTTAACAAATATACATACGGTGACATAGAATTTTTACTCTTATATGTAACCATAAACAATTGCTTTAAGAACATTCATATTCTCACACACACTATTACAAACAAAAGACTCGCACAGGCCGGATACTACAGCATCCTTGACAAGTACGAGTCTCTGCACTTATGCGATTGAACCGCCGTGTACCGAACGGTACGCACGGTGGTGTGAGAGGTAGGTCACACAAATAATGGATGACCTCCTACTCGATTGAATAAGTGGTGAGAGATTTATTGGTATGGGACGCCCAACCCAACCGACATATTCATGCTTTGCTTCGGCACAATAACTCAAAACGGATGGGCAGGTTGAACCCCGCTCCGTCCGTTTTGCAAAATCAAAGAGTTTTGCCTAATCACGATTCGCATTAAAATGCCCTCGCGGATACTCATGGTAACCGAGATCGATTTGGGTGTTATGTACAACAATACCCGGTTCGTTTTGCCAAATCAAGCACTGCAAAGCAGAATATTTCCCAATCCGCCAATGTTATCAGTGAGGGGTCGCCGTCACGAATCCGAAGGGTGCGGCGGATTTCTTTGGGGATAACTACTCTGCCGAGGTCGTCAATTCGGCGTACAATTCCTGTTGCTTTCATAAAAAACCTCCTTGCTCAATTTCCAAGCAAGGATATTCTTTGTCAAAAGCTGGCGCATTATTCCGCAAAATGAAAAAGCGCGCAGACGGCAAGCAAATAAAAGCCTGCCGCCTGCGCGTTCATAAAAAAATCTATTCTACTGTTACAGATTTTGCGAGATTGCGCGGCTTATCGACGTCCAGCCCTCGCAGCAGCGCCATGTAGAAGGCAAAAAGCTGGAGCGGAATGACCGCAAGCGAAGGAGCGAACAAATCGGAGATTTCGGGAAGCCTTATTATATCATCGGCGGAGTCCACCTCGGCATCCTGACGACAGATTGCCAGAACACGCGCGCCTCTGGCCTTGACCTCCTTTACGTTGCTGGCGGTCTTTTCCATCAGCTTCTTCTGCGTGAGGATTGCCACAACGGGAGTGTTTTCCTCGATAAGCGAAATGGTGCCGTGTTTTAGCTCACCCGCGGCATAGGATTCGCTGTGAACGTAAGAGATTTCCTTGAGTTTCAGCGAACCTTCCATTGAGGCGAAGTTGTCGAGACCCCTTCCAATATAGAAAAGGCTGTGCGCGTTCTGATACACTGAGGCGAGGCGCTGACATTCTTTTTGGCAGGTGAAGGTTTCCTCAACTGCTTTGGGCAGTGCCAAAAGCTGTGTGCAAAGCTCCGCGATCTCATTTGAACTGAGCTTGTCGTTTTCAGACGCAAGTTGAACCGCAATCAGATACATCGCCGCGAGCTGAACGGAATAGGCTTTTGTGGACGCCACCGAAATCTCGGGTCCGGCGTGGGTGTAGATAACATGGTCGGCCTCCCGCGCAATTGAGGAACCGACGACATTGACGGCGGCGAGAACGCGGTTTCCGTGACTTTTCGCCAAACGCAGAGCCGCGAGCGTATCGGCAGTTTCTCCGGACTGCGAAATGATAATAACGAGCTCCTCTTTGTCAAGAAGATAGTCTGCATAACGAAATTCGGAAGCTATATCGACCGTGACAGGGATGCCTGCCAGATGCTCGATTACATGCTTGCCGACAAGCCCCGCGTGCATGGCTGTACCGCAGGCAACAATGCGAACTCGCGGAACGCCCTTGAAATAGCCCTCCCCAAGTCCCTCCAGAACAACCTTTCCGTCGCTTATGCGAGACGAAAGTGTGTCGCGCAGAGCCCTGGGCTGTTCGTAAATTTCCTTGAGCATGAAATGGCTGTAACCGCCCTTTTCGGCGGCCGACACATCCCAGCTCGCCTCCATAAGAGGCTTTTCAACAAGGTCCCCGTCCTGAGTGAAGAAGCTTATGCCGTCTTTTGTGAGCACGGCAATCTCGTTTTCGTCCATCAGGTAATAGCTTTTTGTGTACTTTAAGATGGCGGGTATGTCGGAAGCAATGAAGCTCTCTCCATTCGCTCTTGCAGCAATTAGCGGACTGTCGCGGCGAACGGCGTATATTTCGCCCGGGCGATCCGAGAAGATAACGCCGAAAGCGTATGAACCGCGGATTCTTGAGATGGCCTCCCTCAAGGCTTCGAGCGGGTCACCCTGATAATAATAGTCTATCAGGTTTGCCGCGATTTCGGTGTCGGTTTCCGAGAGGAAGACGCGGCCCTTAGCTTCCAGCGCCTTACGCAGCTTGGCGTAGTTTTCGATAATACCGTTATGTACCAAGGTTACTCTGCCGCCGCTGTGCGGATGTGAGTTCAAGTCGGAAGGGCAGCCGTGTGTTGCCCAGCGTGTATGACCGATACCGCAGCAGCCACTGGGTGCGCCGACTTCGAGAAGCTTCTCGCGGAGATTGTCAAGCCTTCCGCAAGCTTTGACGATTTCGACTTCATTTTCTGCAAAAACGGCGATTCCCGCCGAGTCGTAACCGCGGTATTCAAGGCTGCTTAAACCGTCAATAAGCAGCTCGGCGCAATCGCGGTGACCTGTATATCCAATAACTCCACACATAAGTGAGTTCTCCTTTTTAGTGCCTGTCCCTAAGGGAAAAACGCGGGACGGGTCTGTTTTCTATCGGAAGCGGCGCATTATTGGGCTTTTTTACCTTCAAAAACGCCGCTTTTTTGCAAATGGGCATAATAATAGCGCTGGAAACCACACGCTCTGTTATACGGTTGCCCGTATTTTTTACCGTGTGGGTTACGACCGCAACACTAACGGCCGGGGGAGCATCCGCCGAATCTTTCGATAAACTCCCCGCCTCGTCAACCGGTCTTGACCGGTCCTGGCGCTTAGGCTATTCTGATATTAGAAGTATCACCTCCGTTTTTCAATTCCGTGCGGAAATTCCGAGCCCCCTTTCACGGCGCTAAAGCGCGCTGTTTCCTCGCGGAGTTAGTATCATAATACCCTTATCTCCCTGAAAGTCAAGTGCCGAGGCTGAGGCTTGTGCTTATTTAACAAGCTCAGCGCCCTTCAAAGCTGACAAAAACACTGAAAAGCCAAAAATATCCACTGTTTTTTACCCCAAAATGCCCCATAACAAATTGTGCAACATAGATAGAAAGCGCTTTTGGAATACGCGTTGTTTTAACTTTTTGATAGTGTTAAATATGAATTTATGCGCTATTGACAGAGCGGACGTCCTCTAATATGCTAAATTTAGAGGAAATGACATAAGCCCGTTCTGTATCTGAAAGAAAGGATACACAAAATGCTGGTAGACGGAATAACTGCAAAAATGGTAGAGCTGCTGCTCAAATGTGATAAACCGATAAGCACCGCCGTAATAGCGGAGTCAATCGCGGTGTCGCAGAGCAGTGTTAAAGGCCATCTGAAAGACGCAAAGCAGATAATTGAAGCTTCGAACGGGAAACTGATAAACAAGCAGGGCAGCGGCATTATGCTTGAGGCAGATTCGAAAGCGAGAGGAGACATTCGCCTTCGCCTCAACAGCAATCTGGATCAGTCATATTTCTATCATTTTCGCAAAAAGTATATTCTGGACGTTCTCTTCAGTGATTTTCAGAACTATACAATTCAAATGCTGGCGGACGACCTTTATGTCGGGAAAATCAGCATACTCAAGGATCTTGAGCGAATTGAGCAGTGGCTCGATCAGTTTGATATTAAAATCGTGCGAAAAAAACACACAGGCGTTGCAATGTCGGGCGCGGAGAGCAACATACGCCAGGCTCTGATGGAACACAACAGAAACTACGGTCTTCAGGAGGCCGCAGATGAAACGGGAGAGCTGGTAAAGGGCTTGGACTATCGGCTGCGTCAGAGGTTTTACGATTACCTCAAGCAGCAGTATTACGAAACGAACATCCTTGATTTTCAAAACAGGCTCCTCGCGGCGGAGGAAAAGCTGGGCGTCATTTATGCCGACAGCTTTCTCGGCAGACTTCTGGAATATCTGCTGATTGCGGATTACCGGATTAAAAACGGCTTTCAAATCAGCAAGAAACAGTTTTCGGACGATTTGATTTTACTGCCTGAATACACGGCGGCGGCGGAAATCATGAAAAGCTTCGGGCTTAAGGAAAACTCCCCCGAGATTAAGAACCTCACAGCTTATTTGCTGGCCTTTAAAACACAGCAGGGTTTTGATTCCGCCGATGAACACAGAAAAGAGAACATGGCAGCGAGCACCCACTTTATAAGCTCGGTAAGCAGTATGCTCGGCATTTCGCTGGTGGATGATCAGGAGCTTCTGGGCGCGCTTTATTGTTATCTCAAACGTTTCAGGCTCTATAAAGAGTATGGTATACGCATCATATCGGCGCTTAACAGCGATATCAGAAAGAATAACCCCCGCATTTTCACGGTCTGCGACCTCGCGGTTTCGGATATCGAATCAGAGCTTGGCTTTTCGCTCACAAAAAATGAAATTGCGGAGATTACGCTTCTTGTCAGCAACTCAATCGGCAAGAATACAAGACCGATTAAGGCGGTTTTGGTTACCGGTTCGGATTATCAGACCTCAAAGTATATTGCAAACCGGATTACGACCTTTATTCCGCAGCTCGCGTTTTCCAGAATTATCATGTATCAAAACGACCCGGAGCTTGCGCTGCAAAGCGGAAAGTTCATTATCTCGACACTGTCACTTCCGGGCGAATCCGCTGTTTTGATAAGTAAAGTTGTCGGAACCGCTGACATTGTAAGAATACAGAAGGCACTGCTGGAAAGACAGAAAAAAAGAGCGGTCTCGGCCTCGGTCAGCCTCTTCGAGCAGGTATTTGACCCGCGTGCGTTCGACTTGGAATGTTCACTGAGAAAAAGAACGGACATTATCCGCCACGGCTGCGAAATGCTTCAAAAGCTTGGCAAGGTGGACGAGGACTTTGCGGAAAGCGCGCTCGAGCGAGAGGTCTTCTCTCCGACGGCGATAGGCAAAAGCGTTGCTCTGCCTCACGGCAAGCAGGAGCAGATAAGAGAAAGCGGCATCGCTGTCATTCGCTTAAAAAAGCCTATTGAATGGACGGACGAGGAACGGGTTGATCTGGTGTTCATTCTTGCGCTGAAATTTGAGGAGAAATGGAGCTTCTCGGCGTTTT
This sequence comes from Clostridia bacterium, assembly GCA_009929315.1. Classification (GTDB taxonomy): domain Bacteria; phylum Bacillota; class Clostridia; order Oscillospirales; family Oscillospiraceae; genus UBA2658. The sequence continues at coordinate 311,469 of SAAS01000002.1, read as the reverse complement.
TCAGTAAGTTTTATTCACTCATAGAGGACTCCAAAGCACTCGAAAAATTACGATCCTGCAAAACCGAAGAAGAAGCCCTGACAGTCTTGGTTGCGCACTGCATAAAAAATAACGAGCTTTAAGCGAAAGAAGGTTTGAATAGTGCTGAAATTCGGAGTAGACACATTTATCTGGTCGGAGAATTTTCTTGAAAAGGATATATGGGTGATTGAAAGAGCAAAGAATATTGGGTTTGAAGCCATAGATTTTGCAATCGCTCACCCCGATACCTTCCCAACCGAGAAAGTCAAAATCGCGCTCGAGCGGGCGCAGATAGAGCCCGTTACCTCCACAACGCTGGACGGCGCCACAAATATAATTTCACCGGATCCCGCAATCAGGGCAAACGGCGTCAAAATGCTGAAAAAGCTTGTGGACATAAACGTCGCGCTGGGTTCAAAGATTATTGGCGGAGTATGCTACGCCGGCTGGGGCTGCCTCAGCGGCAAGCCGCGCACGGAGCAGGAGTGGGAGTGGTCGGTAAACGCCATGCGCGAGGTTGCGCAGTACGCAAAGAATTGCTCTGACCTTAAAATAACCGTTGAGCCTGTAAACCGCTTTGAAACCCATTTCATCAATATCGCCGCGGACGGCGTTAAGTATTGCAAGGACGTCGGCACGGGCAACATGGGAGTTCACCTCGATACCTTCCACATGATACGGGAGGAAACGAGCTTTACCGAGGCGGTAGAGGTCTGCGGGAAATATCTCGGCTACATACACGTCTGCGAGAATAACCGCGGAATCCCGGGCACGGGACTGGTTCCTTTCAAAGAGTTTTTCGCGGCTGTCATCAAAAACGGTTATTCGGGACCGCTAGTAATCGAATCCTTTGACCCGAGCTTCGAGGAATTGAACCGCAACTGCGCTATTTGGCGCAAGTTTGCCGAAACCGGCGAGGAACTGGCTGAAAAGGGACTGAAAAACCTAAAAGCAATTGCCGAAACCTGCTGATATTTTATAACCAAAAACAGAAGTAATGAGGAATCAGACAATGGCAATACTGGACTTTATGGAAACAATATCAGATAAAACGGTTATTCTTGACCACGCGCCGTTTCGAGATAAGGACGAATTGTTCCGCTTCTTCGCTGCACGCTTTAAGGAAGACGGGCGCATACTCAATGAGGAGGACTTTGTGTCGGCGCTTTATCAGCGCGAAGATACGGGGCCAACCTATATGGGAGAATTTATCGCTTTGCCACACGGAAAAAGTGATACTGTTCAAAAAAATACCATCGGTTTTTGCCGCCTGACAGAGCCAATGCTCTACCGGTCTTTTGATGAAGAGGGCCCGGTCAAGCTGATATTTATGCTCGGCGTGCAGGGCAGTGCGCAGGGCAAGGAATACTTGAGAATACTGGCGACACTCTCTCGGCTTTTGGTATATGAGGAATTTATATCGTCACTTGAAAACGCGGGAAGCTACGAGGATGTTCTAAAAGTTTTTGAAGAGTTTCTGACAGACTAAAATAGATTTTTCCCGCGGGTATTCAGGCGAACCAGTTGGCACAAAAAATTAAACACGAGAGGAGGGACTGACAATTAAAATCGTGGCGGTAACATCCTGCGCGACAGGAATTGCACATTCTTATATGTCTGCCGAGGCCATCAAGAAGGTGTGCAAGGCACACGGACATCAGGTCAAGGTCGAAATTCAGGGCGCGATGGGCATAGAGAACGAGTTGTCTAAAAGTGAAATTGAAGGCGCAGATATGATCGTTTTTGCTAATGATGTGGGCATCAGCAAGAGCGAGCGGTTTGCAAAAGTAAAAGATAAAATCCTGAAGCTTACGCCTCATGAGGTTATCAAGAATCCGGAAGTCATTTTCAAATCAGTCTGACCTAACAAAAAAATTCAAGGAGGATATATTAAAGATGGACAAATCATTTTGGAAAAAGCAGCCTACGGTTATAAAGCAGGCCCTGCTCACCGGCGTCTCCTACATGATTCCCTTTGTCGTCATGGGCGGCATCCTGATTGCTATCAGCTTTGCTGTCGGCGGCATCTTCGTGTATGAAACCACCGGCTTTGCATTCAATCTCTTTACCTGGGGCAAAATCGGTATGGCTTTGATGCCTGCTGTACTCGGCGGCTACATCGCGTTTTCAATCGCCGATAAACCTGCAATTGTTGTCGGCTTCGCAGCCGGTATGATTGCAAACAGCCAGGGTTCAGGCTTCCTCGGCGCGATGATCGGCGGTATCATTGCCGGTTATCTCGTACTGGCTCTTAAGAAAATCCCGATGCCCAACGCTCTTCGCTCCCTACTTCCCGTTCTGATTATTCCGGCTGTCGGCGTTTTTGTAATCGGCGTCGTTATGACCTATGTTGTCGGCATCCCCGTGACATGGCTCAACACCACAATGACAAACGCACTCAACAACATGTCCGGTGTTGCTCTTATCGCAGTTGGTATCATTCAGGGCGCAATGCTCGCCTTCGACATGGGCGGCCCGGTCAACAAAGCTGCTTATGCCTTCGCGCTTGCCGCTTCCGCTACCGGCAACTGGGCTCCTATGGCTGCAAACTTCATCGCCTCCATGTCTCCTCCGATGGGTCTTGCAATTGCTATGCTCGTGGCAAAAAGCAGATATACCAAGGCTGAGCGCGCCAACATCGGCGGGTGCCTGGTCGGCGGCTGCGGCATGATTACTGAGTTTGCCATCCCCTTCGCAGCGGCTCATCCCCTCCGCGTTATCCCGGCTCTGATGGTCGGCAGCGCTGTCGGCGCGGCTCTGTCATATGTCGCGGGCCTCACCCTTCAGGCACCCCACGGCGGTCTGTTTGTTATCTTCCTTTGCAATAAGCCCGTTGTATTCCTTCTCATCCTTGCTCTTGCAAGCGCCATCACGGCAGGCATGCTCCTTCTCTTCAGACCCAAGACCTTACCGGCTGAGGAAGAAGAGGAAGAAATGCTCCAAATCAACATCTGAGCACAATCCAGCGCAGACTGGCAAAGGCATAAAAATGCAGCCCACAATTCATTTTAACGGCCGAGCCGTATTGGCCGGAAGCCGCCCTAAAGCGGCTTCCGGCTCCGTCTGAAGAGCATAGACGAAAAGACACAATACCACATTCAATCGTAACCGAAAGGGAAGGATCAGCGTGATACAAACACAACTTCGCGTGAACAACCGAACAGGGCTGCATGCGAGGCCCGCAAAGCTCTTTACAGCAGAGGCCAAAAAGTTCACCTGCAATATTTACATTGAAAAAAACGGCGATAAAACCGTTACATATAACGCAAAAAGTATTTTCTCGGTTCTGTCTATGGGCGCTGACAAGGGAACGGTATTAACCGTTTATGCCAATGGCACGGACGAAGAAGAAGCCATAAAGGCGCTTTCGGAACTGGCGGACGGGAATTTTGGCGAAACAGAGGAAAGTATATGAAAACTTTTCGAGGCGTCACCGTGTCGCAGGGATTTGCGATAGGACGCATTTATAAAAAAGAGGCGGAGCGCATTGAGGACTTCGAGCAGTTTGCCTCAAATACCCAGCTGGAGCTCGAAAGGCTGAGCACGGCGAGAAAAGACAGCCTTGACCAGCTCGAGGTAATGCGGCAGGAGGCAATTGCAACAGTCGGCGAGGACAGCGCGGAGATTTTTGAGGCGCACCAGTCTTTTCTGGAGGATGACTGCTTCTTTGAGACAATTGAAGACGCGATACGCGAAAACGGATATTCGGCACCGTTTGCGGTTGAACAGGCGGGAGATAACTTTATAAGCTCTCTCGGACAGGTCAAAGACCAGTACATTGCGGAAAGAGTCGCTGACATAAGGGACATTTTTCAGAACCTGCTTCGCAATCTTACCTCACAGGGCGCAAGAAAAACCTTTGAAATTCCGGAGCACACCATTCTGGTTGCAAAGGAACTGACACCTTCTGACACAATGAACCTTGACCTTCGCAAGGTGGACGCTTTTATAACCGAAACCGGAGGAAAAAACTCACACGTTGCGATTATCGCAAGAGCCGCCGGAAAGGTTGCGCTCGTCGGAGTATTGGACGTGTTTGACAATGCAGAAAACGGAGAAGAAGCGGCTGTCGACGGCGAAACGGGAGAGCTTTATTTAAGCCCTGACGCAAGTACGCTCAACTCCTGCAAGGATAAATATGACGGCGAAGACGGCAGAAAGAAAAAACTCCTTGAGCTTATCGGAAAGCCCGCGGAAACGCCTGACGGCCACCGTGTGGAGCTTTTTGCCAATATCGCGACGCCCGAGGACGCGGAGCTTGCAATGGAAAATGACGCCATGGGCGTCGGACTTTTCAGAACCGAATTTGTCTTTATAAACCGCAGCGACTACCCCTCAGAGGAGGAGCAGTTTGAGCGTTACCGCGATGCGGCGCTTGCGCTGAAGGGCAAAACGCTGATAATCCGAACTTTGGATGTGGGCGGGGACAAAACAGTGCCTTATTTCGGCATCCCTCAGGAGGAAAATCCGTTTTTGGGCTATCGCGCAATACGTATTTGTCTTGACCGAAAGGAGCTTTTCCAAACGCAGCTGCGGGCGATACTAAGAGCCTCGGCTTACGGCAAAATTAAAATAATGTTCCCGATGATTTCTGGTGTGGACGAGCTGCGCGGGGCGAAGAAGGCCGTGCGCGAGGCTATGGAATCTCTGGAGGCGCAGGGGATAGGCTTCGATAAAACCGTGGCGGTAGGTACGATGATTGAGGTGCCCTCGGCCGCCGTTCTGGCGGATTTTCTCGCCGAGGAATGCGACTTTTTCAGTATCGGCACAAATGACCTCGTGCAGTACAGTCTTGCCGCCGACCGCGGCAACGCGAATGTCGCTTCGCTATACAGCCCCTTCCATCCTGCGGTGCTTCGCCTCATAGGGCATGTCGTTGCCTGTGCGCACGCGAGAAATATTCCGGTCGGGGTCTGCGGAGAATCGGCTGCGGATGCAAAGATGATTCCCCTTCTGCTGGGCTTGGGCGTTGATGAGCTTAGCGTTGCGCCCGCGGCTGTTCTTGAGTGTAAACAGAGTGTACGAGGGATGAGCTTTGAAAAAATGCGCTTGCTGACCGAGAAGGCCATGAAGCTGGGCACGGCAGCAGAGCTTGAGGCGTTCCTCGCACGTGAAATAACTATCTGATTCATCGGGTATTGGAGTGACAAAAATGAAAATTGCAATCGGCTGCGATGAAGCGGCTTATAATCTTAAAATTGTGCTTATTGAACACCTGCGCCAAAAGCACCAAGAAATAGAGCTATGTGATTTCGGCGCGGGAGCAGGGGAAACAATTCTATATCCCGATGTGGCACGCAAGGTTGCCGAGGAGGTCGCGGCGGGGCATTTCGACCGAGGAATACTCGTTTGCGGTACGGGAATCGGAATGTGCATGACAGCAAACAAGGTGCCCGGTATCCGCGCTGCGGTGTGTCACGACCCCTATTCCGCCGAGCGCTCTAGAAAGAGCAACGACGCGCAGATTATGTGCATGGGCGAGCGGGTCATCGGCGAGGAACTGGCAAAGTGCCTTGTTGAAATCTGGCTGGGCTGCGATTTTGACGGCGGACGCTCCACGGCTAAGGTGCAGAGAATAAACGACATCGAAAAGGAATACAGAGCGTGCGCGCCGCTTAAGGAGGAAAGAGCATGAACCGTATTGTAAATAATCCTGAATTTGTGGTTGAGGATATGCTTAAGGGCTATCTTAAGGCGAACTGCGGCCTTGTTACGGGTACCCATAATCCCAGAGTGCTCAAGTATGCACTTGCCCCCGTTGCCGGCAAGGTCGGCATAGTAACGGGCGGCGGCTCGGGGCATAAACCCGCATTCATAGGCTATATCGGTAAAAACATGTGCGACGCCGTTGCTGTCGGAGAGATTTTTTCCTCACCGACTGCCGCCGCATTCGCGGACGCCTTTGAGACCGCGGATTCAGGCAGAGGCGTCGCCTGTCTTTACGGCAATTACGCGGGCGATAATATGAACGTGAAGATTGCCATTCGCAGAGCAGAGACCAAGGGTATAAAAGTTAAAACGGTCGTAGCAAACGACGACTGCGCCTCCGCACCGAAGGACGAGCTGCAAAAGCGCAGAGGCGTCGCCGGAGAGGTTCTTATGTGGAAGGTCGGCGGCGCGAAGGCCGCTATGAACGCATCGCTTGAGGAGGTTATCGCGGCGGCGCAGAAGGCCATTGACAACACGCGCTCTGTCGGTATCGGCACGGCGCCCTGCACAATCCCCGCTGTCGGTCACCCGAATTTCACCATCGAGGACGGTAAAATGGAGCTTGGTATCGGGCACCACGGCGAGCCTGGAATCAAGGTGGAGGCGCTAAAGACTGCGGACGAAATGGCGAAGGAAATGCTGGACATTATCCTTCCGGATCTGCCTTTTGGTCAGGGCGACGAGGTAGTGGTGCTGCTGTCAGGCTTGGGTGCAACACCCGTTATGGAACAGTACATCGTTTATAACAGAGTCGAAGAAATTCTCGCGGAAAAGGGAATCGGAATATATAAGGCGTATGTGGGCAACTATTTCACCTCTCTTGAAATGATGGGGGTTACGTTGACCCTTATGAAGCTTGATGAGGAGCTTAAAGCCTGTGTGGACTATCCGGCTGATTCCGTCGGACTGCGGCAGCTCTGATATAAAAAACGGGCCAATGCTTTAACGGCGCAAGAAAGGCGGAATAATATGACATTCAGCAATAAGGACGCTCAATCCGTGGTTTATGATTTGATTCACACCATCCAAAAAAATAAGGACTATCTCAGTGAACTGGACGGCAAAATCGGTGACGGCGACCACGGTATAAATATGAATAAGGGCTTCACACTCTGTGAAAAGAAGCTGGAGGGCACGGAGCCGAGTATGTCTCAGGCGCTGCGAGTGCTCGGACAGACGCTTATGGAGGATATCGGCGGCTCAATGGGACCGCTTTACGGCGTGTTCTTTGAAACCATGGCCGACAAGTCGGAAGAGGTCTCGGAAATTGACGAGGCGACCTTTGAAGCAATGCTGAAATCGGCTCTTTCGGAGGTGCTCTTTATCGGCAATGCCCAGAGGGGAGATAAATCACTTCTGGAAACGCTTTTTCCCGCGCAGGAGGCGTTTTCGGCCGCTCTCACGCAGGGCAAAGACTTTGCCGAAGCGCTCGAAGCTATGCGCTTTGCGGCAGAGACGGGCTGGCGCTCAACCGAGGACATGGTGGCAAAAATCGGCAGGGCAAGCCGTCTCGGCGAGCGCTCGAGGGGCTTTCTTGACCCCGGTGCGACAAGCTGTTATCTGATTTTGGACAGCTTCGCGACTTCAATAAAAAAGATGCTTAAATAAGTGTTTTTCAATAAAAAGCAAAACAAAGGGAGTAATGACTATGCTGGTAAACATGAAAGAGATTTTGGACGACGCGGCGAAAAAGAAGTATGCGATTCCGTGCATAAACACGCCGAACGAAGAGACGGTCAGAGCTGTTATCGGCGCTGCCGAGGAACTGGGTGTTCCGATTATAATCGACCACGCGCAGGTGCATGACAGCCTGATACCTATTGAGCGCATAGGACCCATAATGCTAAAATATGCCCGTGAGGCAAAGGTTCCCGTGTGCGTACATCTCGACCACGGCTCCGACTACACCTTCCTTATGCGCGCCATTCGCGTCGGGTTCCCGTCCATTATGTACGATTGCAGCGCCCTGCCCTTCGAGGAAAATGTCCGCAGAGTAAAAGATTTCGTCGAAATCGCGCACAAGCTCGGCATTACAGTTGAAGCGGAGCTTGGTATAATGGCTTCGGCCTCGCCCGAGGATACCCATGGCGATGTTGACCCCGAAAAGAGAGCGCTCACGAACGCGGACATAAGAAAATTCTTCACCGACCCCGATGAGGCCGCGCGCTTTGCCGACGAAACGGGCTGTGACGCCTTAGCGGTATGCTTCGGCACCATGCACGGCATCTATCTCGAAGAGCCGGAGCTTGATATCGAAAGAGTTAAGGTGCTTCGCGCAAAGGTAAGACAGGATTGCAACATCGTTATGCACGGAGCTTCGGGCGTTCCTTTTGATCAGGACATCCTTGCAATCGACGCGGGCTGCTCCAAGATTAACTACTACTCCTACATGGCAAAGGCAACAACCGGCTTTGTAGGCGATAAAATTAAGGAAACAGAGGGCAAAATCGCCTATCATGAGCTTCAGGAAGCTGCATACGAGTTTATGAAGGGTTACGCCAAGAACGTCATTTCGACTTTCCGCAACGGTAAATAAACAAATTAAGGAAAAGGTGCAATTATGGCAAAGCTATTTGATATTTTAGAAAAATTCCCCTTTGAGCCGGACAAGAAGAAGCCGACTCTCATCAGAAAGAGCGATTATTCCACAGCGCTTTATCCCCCAAACAACGCCTTCACCTCCGACAACACCTTCACCATCGTCACAACGGACACCTTCATGCTCGGTATCTACGAACTCTGTCCGGGCGGCGTTTTTCTGCCGCTCGATATCCACCCCGGCGACGAGTCATACTACATCCTGAACGGACCTGTGGTTCAGAGAAGCGGCAACGGACAGTTTGCCTACCTGCAGTCCGGCGAGGGGCTCTATATGCCCGAAGGCGCTTGGCATTGCTGCCACAATTTTTCGGACAACAAGGCGAGAATCCTTTATTTCATAACGCCCAAGGCCTGGAGCGAGGCGATTCCGCCCGCAGTCATCCCCACGGACGCCGAAACTAAGTTCTACAAAGGACCCAACAACGCAACTCTGCCTGATATGCGGGATAAGATTGCAAATATCTCCCGTCAGGGCTGCACGGACGACATCGGACATTGGCCTGTCGATCCCACAGACGCGAGAGTAACCGGAGCTGTCTACGCCGTGCGCGAGCATGAGAAGCTAAACAGCGTCCACGGCACGGCACACCCCATGCTCATTCGCTTCATAACGAGCAACGACTACGGTCACTTCGGCGAATTTATTCTGCCCGCCGGCGGCTACGGCCCCCGCTGCTCCGACCCCGATACACACGCGGGCGACGCCGCCCTTTATTGTATAGAAGGCCCCGTGACGGTGAACCTTGTCGATTTGCAGGAGAGTTTTGTCCTCTATCCTGAAGATTCGTTCTTCCTTCCCGCAGGCACAAAGTATCAGCTCGTCAATTTTGAAAATCACGCAATCAAGGTCGTGTTTGCCGTAACGGCTCTGTAATTAACGCTTTATAAGAAGGAGGATTGCCATGCTGCGATACAAGGGCGCGATAATTGATCTGGACGGAACTCTTCTTAACACAGTTGCCGATTTGGGCGACAGTGTAAACGCCGCGCTTGGGGTGCTGGGCTTTCCTCCGCACGATTACGAGGCCTATAAAAAGAAAATTGGTCACGGCTTCCGCAACCTCATTGAAGTAAGTCTTCCCGAGGGAAAAGCTGATGACACACTTATCGAAAAAGGGCTTGCGATTTTTCTGGGGGCCTACGATGAGCGCTACAGAAACAAGTCGCGCCCCTACGAAGGCATGGTTGCGCTGGTTGCCGCGCTCAATAAAAGCGGGTTAATTATCGGTGTCAATTCCAATAAGAGAAACGATTACACACGCACGCTGATAAGCGATTTCTTTCCTGAGGGCAGTTTTGTTGCCGTATTCGGCGAGCGCTCCGGTGTTCCGAAAAAGCCGGACCCCATGACTGCTTTGGAGATTGCCGGCATTATGGGGCTAAAACCCGAAGAGATAGTCTATATCGGGGACACCGCAACCGACATCCAAACAGGGAAAAACGCAGGAATGGATACCATCGGCGTTTCATGGGGCTTCCGCGGACGCGCGGAGCTGGAAAGCTGCGGAGCGAGCTTCGTTGTGGATAAGCCCGAGGAGATTCCGGGAATAATCACGGCGGTGAGCGCCACACAGGCATAAATCCACGCATATAATAATGACACTTTTCTTATCTCTCCTCTCAATATGGGGCGCCGCAGCCGTGAAAAGCTGCGGCGTCTTGTTTTGTTGCGGAAGAGTGAGAAAAAATTTCCTATAACGTCTCCTCGTAATAAGCACAAGTCCGTAATATGGGACAATGAAAGAAATATACTCTCACCATAAAGAAAATTAAGGGTGGGATTATTTTGAAAAACAAAAAGAATGGCTTGAGCGGAATTTTTGTTGACCCGTTTTTGGATTACCTTGCCCCGCATACGGAGGATGAGGGTTCAACTGAGGTGGAAGAGTCGGAAGCAAGAGGTTCAGTTATCGATTCGGACAAGCTCTGTTTGCTGGTCTTTGTAGCGGCGCTGGTATTTGTGGCGGTAATCTCGCCCATGCTTTGCCTCGGCAGCCTGTTTTTCAGGCTCTCGTTTGAAGGAATGTGGTATTTCTGGCTCGTTACTTTTGCCGATTTGGGGTGTCTTGTGTGGCGAATAGCACGCAGAAAAGGAAAAAGGAAGACAATTTCAGTTAAGCCTATTGATAATCGGGCAACTTGCAATATAATTAGATTGTACGATAAAGCGGACACTACCATAAATATGAAAGAGTTCGGAGGCTTGCACTATGCCAAAGAGTCCTAACCAGAAGCTCAAACTTCTCTATATTATGAAACTACTGCTCGAAAGAAGCGATGAGCGGCATCCGGTGACAATGAACGAAATAATCGCGAATTTGGAATCAAACTCCATCTCTGCCGAACGCAAGAGTATTTACGACGACCTTGAGTCGCTTCGCCTTTTCGGGCTTGACGTTAACCAGCAGCGCGGAGCAAACGGCGGCTACTATATAGCTAACCGCGACTTTGAGCTGCCGGAGCTTAAGCTGCTTGTGGACAGCGTGCAGTCCTCCAAATTTATAACCGAAAAAAAGACCCTCGCGCTGATTAAAAAAATAGAAAGCCTTGCCAGCGTCTATGAGGCGCAGCTTCTGCACCGTCAGGTATATGTCAAAAACCGTATCAAGAACATGAACGAGTCAATCTACTACAACGTTGACGAAATACATAACGGCATAGCCACGGACTGTAAAATCAGCTTTAAATACTTCGAATACTCCGTGAGCAAGGAGAGAATCTGCAGGCGGGGAGGCGCGAATTATTCAGTCAGTCCCTTCGGTCTCAGCTGGGACGATGAAAATTACTATATGATAGGCTTTGACAGCGACGCCGGAATTATAAAGCACTACCGTGTTGACAAGATGATGGATATCGCCGTATGTGCGGAGAAGAGAGACGGACGCGAGCAATATGAAAGGCTCGACCTTGCCGCCTATTCGAGAACGCATTTTGGGATGTTTACAGGAAGGCAGGAGCGTGTTACGCTCGAATTTAAAAACAGCCTTGCCGGAGCCGTAATCGACCGCTTCGGGAAGGAACTGGCGCTTATTCCGCAGGATGAGGAGCATTTTCGCGTAAATACCGAGGTGGCGGTTTCAACACAGTTTTTCGGATGGCTCTGCGGCTTTGGCGACGGAGTGCGGATAATCGCGCCGGAGAGCGTGAAAAGCCAGATGAGCGAACACATATCGGCAATCCGAAGGCTCTATTGAGTGTAAAATAAGACCTCTGCTTTTTAAGGAGCGCAGGATGAAAAACGGCGATTACGGCTATTTCGGCAAAGGAGTAGACGGATATATCCGCTATATGCAGTTTTTTAACGAAACGCAGAAAGGCGGCGGAGGCGGAGGGAGAAAGCCTTCCTCAAACGGCGGCTGTCTGACTTCTATCCTTTACACTTTAGCTTTCATATTCATTGTCATTGTGCTGTTTACATACTGAGGAAAGATGGTAAAAAGAAGAAACCCGAAGGAGAAGTCCTTCGGGTTTCTTTTTATACTGTTGTGTGAGCCCTAAAGGACTCTGTTTAAGAAGGCGCGGGTGCGCTCCTCCTTCGGATTTGTGAAGATATCCTCTGGATTGCCCTCTTCGACAATTGAGCCGTTGTCCATGAAAACCACCCTGTGGGCGACGTCCCGCGCAAAGCCCATTTCGTGAGTGACCACAAGCATTGTCATGCCCTCCAGCGCAAGCTTCTTCATTACCTCAAGCACATCTCCAACGAGCTCGGGGTCGAGAGCTGAGGTCGGCTCGTCGAATAAAAGGGCCTTCGGCTGCATTGCAAGCGCGCGCGCAATGGCAACTCTCTGCTGCATACCGCCGGAGAGGTTTGCGGGCTTCACATTCGCTTTTTCGGCAAGTCCGACTTTTTCGAGAAGCTCCATGCCGAACTGCTTCGCCTCTCGCTTATTCTTGGTCTTTGTGAGCACGGGAGCGAGAGTGACATTTTCTAAAACCGTTCTAAGCGGAAAAAGATTAAAGTGCTGGAAGACCATTCCGACTTCCTCGCGGAGCTGACGGATGTCCATTTCTCCGCCTGTTATGTCCTTGCCGCGATAAAAAATCTTTCCGCCTGTGGGCTGCTCCAAAAGATTTATGCATCGAAGAAGAGTGCTCTTACCCGAGCCGGAGGGACCGATTATACAGACAACCTCGCCCTCCTGCACATGCAGGTTGATGTCGCTGAGAACGCAGAGCTCGTCAAAATTTTTCGACAGATGCTGGATGTCAATCATTTTGTCGCCCCCATTCTTTTTTCAACATATTTCTGGAGCAGGATAAGCACGGAGATAAGAATTAAATAAAACAGTGCGAGTATTGTATAAGTGGGGATGTACTGAAAGCTCATAGCGGTATAGTTTTGCGCCTGATGAGTCATTTCGTTGACAGTAATCATCGAAAGAAGCGCGGTATCCTTAACGATTATTATAAAGTGGTTGCAAAGAGCGGGAAGCATGCTCCTGAACGCGGGGGGGACGATTATATGGAAAAGCGTCTGCTTCGGAGAAAGACCGAGCGAGAGACCCGCCTCCTTCTGCCCGAGAGCGACACCCTGAAGTGCGCCTCTGACGATTTCGGCGATGAAAGCTCCGGAATTGAGAGATACAACAATAACGCCTGCGGTATAGCTCGAAATGTCCGTGTGAAGCAGCTTCGGGATGACATAGTACATATATAAAGCCTGAACCACAAGAGGGGTTCCGCGGATAATCCAAATATAAACTCCGGCAATGAATTTAAGTACTTTAGACTTCCATTGCAGGACAAAACCGGTTAAACTTCCGATGAAAAAACCGAAGATAATACCCAATAAGGCGATTTGTATTGTGTACTTAAGACCCGTCAGCAGCATGGGTATAAGCACCTTTAACAGCGAGAGCGACATAAAAAAATCCCTTCCAATCCACCGCCTCTTTCTTGAAACAGAATAGTACATGAGCCGGGGATTTGAGTTTAAGTGAAGCGGAGAACAGTGTTCTTTAAGTATAAAATGCAAAAGGAGCGTTAGTGCAATGCTCCTTTTGCCAATTCATACTCTGTGTTGAGTTTTACCGGAAAAGCCTTATTTGCACCATTTCTCGGCAAGCTTGGCCATAGTACCGTCGGCCTCAAGCTCGTCGAGAGCGGCGTTGAACAAGTCAACATACTTAAAGCCCTTTGTGAAAGCCAGTGCATAAGGGGACTGTCCCTGATTGAACTCATCACCGACAACTTTAAGCTTTGTATCCGTAGCGGTCTTTATGTAGAAAGCTGCTCCGGGTCCGTCCTGAATAACCGCGTCAACCTTGCCCTGCTCAAGTGAGAGATAAGCGGTGGTTATGGTGTCGTGGACCTGAATTTCGGAATCGGCAAGATTCTTTGTGGCATAAGCGTGCGAGGCTGTGCCTTTTTCAACCGCCACGGTTTTTCCGGCTAAATCCTCAACGCTGTTAATATCACTTGTGTTGTCGCCGTTTACCATTACAACAAGACCGGAGTCCTGATAAATATTTGAAAAATCAATAACCGCTTTTCTTTCATCGGTAACGCAAAGCGCGGCAGCGGCCATATCAAGTTTTCCCTCGGCTACGGAGGTGGTAAGAGCCGAATAGTCCATTGCTTTTATCTCGTTGTCGGCAATGTCGAAGCCCAGCACGCCCTGAAGAGCGTTTATAAGGTCGATATCATAACCGATAAGGGTGGTTCCGTCCTTGTCATAGTAGGAGAAAGGTCCAAAAAGACCCGAGGTGCCGATTTTAAGAGTTACGCCCTTGAGCGCTCCGTCCGGCGAAGTGGCGGCTGTTACATCAGTTGAGGAGCTTGCGTCTGAATCCTTCGCGCCGCAGCCGGCAAGAAGTCCCGCGCTGATTACAATAACAAGAAGCAGAGAAAGCAGCTTTTTCGTTTTTTGATGCATAGTATATCCCCCAAAATAATTTAATCAAAAAAGGTATGTTGCTCGTTCGATATGTCGCTTTCCGAGAGCTCCGCGGATTTCTTGGGTTCAGGCACTTGCCTAACCAAAAAAGAGGGAGCATACCGAGCAAATTCAGGCCACCTTTTCATGTTTTTACATTATAACAGGCAGTTGAATAAAAATCCAGAAGAAATACATAGAAGAGCCGATTTTTATTGAAAAAAAGCAAAGAAACGGTCATAAGGCAACTTGGCGCTCCCATATACAGCAAAATTACTGAATAAAAGCCCCCTTCAGGCACCTTCGCGGTGCCTGAAGGGGGGGTGAGAGCGGCAGAAATGCCGGAGATTTTGGAAGCTTAGATAATGCCCAGCGGTATCAGTACCGCCAGAGCCACAGCGTCGATTGCGAACATCGTGATAATAAAGGTTTTTTGCGTCTTCGGCTTCTTGTCATAGATGAGGTAGCTTGCAAGGAAAAAGGGAATATAGGTCGTGATGAACACGGGAATTGCGCCCCACCACGGATAGACCCAAATGAAGGCGGGAGTCCATGCGAGGAAAATCTCCACCAGCGAAAAAAAGAGCGCAGAACCGACAGCAAACACAATGCGGTTGTTGATGCCGAAAATCTTCATGTCCTTGTCTTCGGGCAGAAGCTTTGAGGTGAAGCCCGCGATTGAGAACATCATAGACAGTTCCCATGAAACGCCGATGAGCAGAATGAAGCTTGTGCTTTCCGCCGAAACTGTCCACAGCGCGTAGCCGGAAACGCTGCAGATGACAGCGTTAACGATTTCGTAGAACCAGTGAACCGAATAAAGCGCAAGAGCCGCAGCGATTGCCTTGTATTCTTTTTTCTGTATCTCGTTGCAGTAAATGACGACCACTATGGCCAGTATCGCTATGAAGGTCCAGTTGAAATTCGACGGGTTGCGAACCATCGTTTTAGCCGCATCCGCCAGCGGTGCGTTGGATAAGTTTCCAAATAACATGGGTGTCCTTCCTTTCGATTTTTACTAAACCGACAATAGCATATTTTGGCAGTAACGGTCAATACAAACAGAAGAATTTTTTACACACAGAGTGCGCCCTCCAATAAAAACTGCTTCGGCGGTTTTATTGGAGGGCGAGAGCACGGAAAACACATGCTTTTCTGCATGTGTTTTCCGAGGAATAAATTATGGCGATGCGGATAAAGACGCAGCTTACTCGGCATTGTCTGTCTGAGCGGCATCTTTAGCGAGGCCTTGCAGGAGCATTTCCTGAGTTTCCAGTATCTTATCCAGCTTGCGGTGCAAATCCTCAATTATTATTTCGGACTTTAAATTGGTTTTATAGTCATTCAGAGAGCGGAGCCTATCCTTCTCCTCCTGCCTGTTCTGGCTCATCATTATTATAGGAGCCTGAATTGCGGCAATACATGACAAAATCAAGTTGAGAAGGATGAACGGGTATGCATCGAACGCTTTTGCAAGTATAAGTGAATTTACTGTTATCCAAAGAACAAGGCAGGATAGGAAAATGATGATAAACGGCCAGCTGCCGGCGAAGGAAGCAATTCGGTCAGCCATACGCTGCCCAAAAGTCAGGTTGTCGCTGGCAACGCTGTTAACATTTTTTGAAACCTTATTCTGCACCAAAAGGTGCATCATTTCTTCTTCCTCAAGCCTGGTATCCTCATTTTCAAGTAAAAGATTAATAAGCTCCGTATTAGATGTCTTTTCAGACATACTTATCCCTCCGTTTTTACACAAAATTTGACTATATTATATCAGGGGAAGTGCCAAACTGCAAAAAAATCATCGGTGTATCACAGAAAATAAGATACACCGATGATTATAAATATGTTTTGCAGGGGGCTTGCGGGAACAGTGCTCAAATAATACCGACGTTTACAATCTGAAAACCGTAACCCGAGCTCATGCGAAGCGCCGGACTTCCGCAATCCTTGCAGACGTATTCGGGGCCGAGCGCATCATATACCGTTGTGTTTCCGCACTTGCGGCATATAAAAACCGCGGGGTCGGATATTATTTCGAGCTTTGCGCCGCTTGCCTTGGTATCCTTAGAAATTACATCGAAAAAAGATTGAACGTAAGACGGAATAATACCTGACATCAACCCGACCTTAAGAGTAATTTTCGTAACCTTTTTGCCGTTGTTCTCCTCGCAGACCCGAAGAGCGGTGTCCAGCACATCGGTCATTATGCCAAGCTCGTGCATAGATTAAGCGTTCATTTGAGCCTTGAGGGCCTTAATATCAAGAGGAGCAAGAACACTGGCATCGACGAGCTCGAGAGTGATAGCCTCTTTTTTGCAGACGCCGAGGCAGCCTTCGCAGCCGCGGCAAAGGTCCTCGTTAACCTGAACGTGGTTATTTGCATCCCTGTATATAGCAAGGAAGTTACACTTTTTCTCGCAAAGTCCGCAGTTAACGCACTTATCCATGTCAATTTTCGCTATGTAGCCGCTGCCTGCCATCATGGGTGCGGTGAGGTAGTTCTGGGACAATAGCGCGGTGCAGCAGCAGGGGCAGCAGTTGCAGATACTGTAAAGACGGCCGGCGGCAACATCCTTAAAGAAGGCGGCGTGGACGTTGCCTCTCTCGTGGCACTCGCGCAGAACCTTGAGAGCCTCGTCCTGAGTGACAATGTGGCCGTTGAGGTATCTGTCGCGGTCAAGGCACCATGAAACCCATGGCTCACCGATGACTATGCAGACGTCGCGGGGCGTGCAGCCCTTTTCGCCTCTGGTGTTGCGGCATACGCAGTCGATTATCGCAATGCGGTCAGCGGCTTCGATGATGGCGCTTTTTGCGACTTCGTAAGGCATGATGGTCTTGGGCAGCTCGCCGAGATTGAGGTCCTCTGTAAGCGTGACTATCTGTTCGGCGTCTTCAAGGCGAAGAACCTTAGCGTGATAAGAGTTGGTCATAAGCGAACCGGCCTTGCTGTTGCATTCGTTAACAGCGGTCTTAACAAGCTCATCGACGATATCAAACTCAATTCCGCGGGGCTTGACGAGAACATCGGGCTCGGGCAGGTAGTTGTTAAACGATTCTCTCATGTAGTAAACATAGAGAGGTATGTAAGCAAAATAAAGCTGGGCATGCAGAAGCGCGGCAAAGCCCTCGGTTGTGCGGGGAAAGGCCTTTGACAGCGCACGCTGGGTTTTCTTTCTGGCTTCGGCATCGGGATTGAACATAACAAAAACTCCTTAAAATAATGTCTGTAAATATGGGGGGCAAAGAGGGGAAATTCTCCGGTTGCATAATTTCCTTGCGGAGACAATCATTGGCGTGTTGCGGGTGCCGATGATTCTCCTGATTCATATACAAATGATTATAAATGAAAGGCATGTAAAAAGCAAGCGCGAAACTATAAATTTTGGACTGGGGGTTTTGTATAAAATATTGGCTTTTTTGCCTGTTCGGAACAACATGAAACAATAATGGTACAAATCGTGCGACGATTGATTCAACTTGTCCGCACACTTTTTGGCTTAAACGCCATATTAAGACGAATGGCAAAAGCAGTCAAAAAATAGGGGCTGAAACGTATCCAAAACGTATGGGAATTATGCAAATAATATCCAGAAATTCTTATGGGTTTTTAACAAAAGAGAGAGTGATGTCTTGCATTGGCACATTATTTGCTTGTATAATGCATTAGTGAGTTCACCGTCTGCAGATGAGTGAGCGCTATACTACTTTATCTAACAATCGGAAAGGACAAGAATTATGGAATTTACCAAGGTTAAGTATGCAGTAGACGAGAGAGTCGCAATCATCTCCATGGACAACCCCGCAAACATGAACGCATTTGACGAGGTCATGATCGACGATCTGGTTGCCGCTATCGGCATGGCAGACGCAGACGCAAACGTCAAGGCTATTCTCATTAACAGCACCAATACCAACGCTTTCTCCGCCGGCGGCGACGTAAAGGCTATGTATGACGGCCTCATGAACAACTCCAAGGATGTATTCATTGCTGAGTTCGGCAAGTCCATCAGCAAGATGGCAAGCGTAACGAAGGCTATTCTCACGAGCCCCAAGCCCGTTGTCGGCGCTGTTCAGGGCGCTTGCGCAGGTGCAGGCGTAGGTGTTGCTCTTGCCTGCGACTACACAATGGCTACTCAGGCTTCCGTATTTATGACCGCTTTCTCCAAGCTTGGTCTTATCCCTGATGCAGGCGGCATCTATCTTCTTACCCGCGCTGTCGGCGTCAAGAAGGCAACCGAGCTTTGCATGGACGGCGGCCAGATGGTATTCGCGGACGACGCTAAGGCTCTCGGCATGGTTAACGAAGTCATCGAAGACGACGACGCATTTGCAGACGCAACCCTTAAGAAGGCAAAGAAGTTCACATACGGTCCTTCCGCTTCCTACAAGTACATCAAGGAGCTGGTATGGGAATCCGAGTTCAACGGCTTTGACGCTTATGTAAAAAGAGAAGTTGACGCTCAGATGGCTTGCGGCGCAACTGACGACTTCAAGGAAGGCGTCGGCGGCTTCGTAGAGAAGAGAAGAGCAAGCTTCAAATAAGAATTCCATTAAAGTACCGTCAGAAAATGGCGGTATTTAGTTCCGTTCCGTATTATAAAAACCTTTCTATTTACTGATTATATTCGTTAGCTTACTATCGTTCGGTGGGAAGCGGCGCCGGCTTTGATTGGGGTTACCCGACGGAGTCCTGCCGCCTTCCCGCCGCGACGGTAGCAAAGCCATGTAAGGATTTGTTGGTGTTTGGATGCAGTACTTATCATGCGGGGCGCGTCAAATTTAAATGCATTTAATCCACGGTTTACAGTTACTTAGTAAATCCCGCACTGAGGCAGGAAGCCCGTGCTGAATTTAATAGAAAGCAAAAGGAGAGAAGCAATCTCATGAGTAAGAACATTAACAAAGCCGTCGTTATGGGCGCCGGTGTCATGGGTGCATCAATCGCCGGCCTGCTGGCAAGCGTCGGCGTACAGGTTGTAATGCTGGACATCGTTCCTCCCAAGGGACTGACAGATGAGGAAAAGGCGAAAGGCCTGACCGAGCAGAGCTACGAATTCCGCAACCGTTTTGCACTCGCAGGAATCGACAAGATTAAGACCCCCAGAAACAACATGCTCTATTTCAAGGATGCCATCATGAACGTTAAGCCGGGTAACACCACGGACAACCTTGACCTTATTGATGACGCAGACTGGATAATCGAGGCAGTATCCGAGAACATCAGCGTTAAGCAGAGCGTTCTCAGACAAATCGAGCCCCACCGTAAAGCCGATGCTATCGTATCGTCCAACACCTCGGGCGTCAGCGTACATAAGATTATCGACGGTCTGAGCGATGACATGAAGAAGTATTTCATGGGAACTCACTTCTTTAACCCTCCCCGCTGGATGGCTCTGTTCGAGATGATCGCCACAAAGTGGACCGACAAGGACGCTTATGCCCGCATGCAGGATTTTGCTGAGAACACCCTCGGCAAGGTCGTTGTCAATGCAAAGGACACACCGAACTTCGTCGGAAACCGTATCGGAGTTTTCGCAGCCGTTCTCGCTCTCAATCTGGCAGAGAAGTACGGATACGACTTCCCGACACTCGACGCGCTGACCGGACCCATCATGGCACATACCAAGACCGCAACCTGCAAGACCTCCGACATGGTCGGTCTTGACATTCTGTGCCACGTTGCCGACAACGTACTTGAGGTCACAACCGATCCGCGTGAGAAGGTTGAATACGATCCTCCCAAGTACCTCAAGGACATGGTCGCAGACGGCATACTCGGCGACAAGGTTAAGAAGGGCTTCTACAAGAAGGACATCATTGACGGCAAAAAAGTCGTTCTGTGCTATGACACGGCAACAAAGACCTACATCAACAAAAAGGCAGACGCACTGCCCGCAGTTGAAGCCGCAAAGGACAGCGACAACAAGTATGCCTTCATGACTTTCGGCGACTCCAAAGAGCAGAAGTTCACATATGATTTCAACAAGGGGCTTCTCCTTTATTCCGCACGTCTCGTTCCCGAAATCGCTGACGACTTCAAGGAAATCGACAGAGCTCTTACCGCAGGCTTCAACTGGACCTACGGCGTATTCCAGCTTTGGGACAAGATCGGCGTTCGCAAGTCCGTCGAAGCATGGCAGGCAGACGGTGAAGTAATCCCGAAGTGGGTTCTGGATATGCTCGCTTCCGGACAGGAGAAGTTCTACTCCTCCGCTGTCACCACCAGCAAGTACCTCACCCTTAAGGGAACCACCGAAGTTCTCGGAAACGACGCAGCTTCCATTCGCGACATCGGCGACGGCGTTCTTTGCCTTGAGTTCCACTCCCAGGCAAACGCAATCGGCGAAGACGTCGGCGATATGATTCTCAAGGGAACAGAGCTGCTCAAGGGCGACGACTGGATGGGTATGGTTGTCGGCAATGAAGGCAAGAACTTCTGCGTAGGCGCTGACCTTGTTACAATCGTAAACCTCGCTCAGGATAAGGAATTTGACAAGCTCGACTCCCTCATCAGAGGACTTCAGGACGGCACAAAGGCTCTTAAGTATGCGGCACGTCCCGTAGTTTCCGCTCCGTTCGGCCAGACCCTCGGCGGCGGCTGCGAAGTTACCATTCACTGCCCGGCCTGCGTTCCCCACACGGATACCTTCATGGGTCTTGTCGAAGTCGGCGTCGGCCTCATTCCCGCGGGCGGCGGCTGCACAGAAATGCTTATCCGTATGATGGATCGCTGCTTCAACGACCAGAAGAAGTCCCGCTACGACGCCATCAAGGCTCTGTGGCAGTACATCATGATGGGCAAAGTCAATGTCGGCGCTGACGCCGCTATTGAAGCGGGCTACCTCTCCAAGGGAACCTATGTTGAGCGCAACAAGGCAAAGCAGCTCCAGTCCGCAAAGGAAATGGTTCTTTGGATGGCAGCACATAACTATCGTCCCGCAGCAGATCCCGTTATCAAGGTTGCCGGAGACTATGGTTACGGCGCAATCGCCTATGACATGCTGATGATGAAGAACGGACACTTCGGTTCCGAGCACGACATCAAGATCGGCACAAAGATAGCTCACGTTATCACCGGCGGCGATCTGCCCTATGGCGCAGAAGTTCCCGCTCAGCAGATCCGCGATCTCGAGCGTGAAGCATTCCTGTCCCTTGCCGGCGAAGAGAAGACACAGGACCGTATCGTAGGCATGCTTATGAACGGCAAGCCTGTCCGCAATTAAGGGGGAAGAAATCATGAGAGAAGCAGTAGTAGTAGCATACGGACGCAGTGCCATCGGAAAATCACCCAAGGGCACACTTAAAGACACAAGACCCGAAGAATATGCAGCACAGGTTATCAAGGGCGTTCTTGCAAAGGTTCCGACCTTTAACCCCGCTCTGATTGACGACCTTATCCTCGGCTGCGCATTCCAGGAAGCTGAAACAGGCACAAACGTTGCCCGTAACATCGGCCTTCTGGCCGGAATTCCCGACACCGTACCGGCACAGACAGTTAACCGTTTCTGTTCATCGGGACTTCAGTCCATCGCGATGGGCGCAAACTCCATCATGGCAGGACAGGCAGACATCATCCTCGCCGGCGGCGTTGAGACCATGTCCATGGTTCCCATGGGCGGAAACCTGAACGTGCCTAACGTTGCTCTCGGCACATCAATGCCCACAGCCATGACGGCAATGGGCAACACAGCTGAAAACGTCGCAGTTAAGTACGGCATCACTCGCGAAGAGCAGGATGAGTTCGCTTTCAACAGCCACAAAAAGGCCGAAGCAGCTCAGGTAGCCGGCAAGTTTGATGACGAAATCATCACTGTCGATGCTGTTAAGTACAAAATGGACCATGAAACAGGCCATGTTGTTAAGTACACCGAGCCCTTCAACAAGGACGAAGGTATCCGCTTAGGCCTCACAATGGATCAGTTGACCAAGCTTAAGCCCGTTTTCCAGAAGGACGGAACTGTTACAGCAGGTAACGCCTCCCAGATGAACGACGCAGCTGCCTGCGTTCTCATCATGTCTAAGGAAAAGGCCGAAGAGCTCGGACTTAAGCCCATCGCAAAGTTCGTTTCCTTCGCAGTTGCAGGCTGCGCTCCCGATTACATGGGACTCGGCCCTGTCTATGCAGTGCCCAAGGCTCTTAAGCTCGCAGGACTCAAGCAGGACGACATCGATGTTTGGGAACTCAACGAGGCTTTCTCGGCTCAAGCTCTCGGCTGCATCAAGGAAATGGGACTTGACACTGCAAAGGTCAACCCCAACGGCGGCGGCGTGGCTCTTGGTCACCCCCTCGGCTGCACAGGCGCTATGCTCACCTGCAAGCTCCTGAGCGAGCTTAAGCGTACCGGCAAAAAGTACGGCGTCGTTTCCATGTGCATCGGCGGCGGCATGGGCGCTGCCGGCGTCTATGAAATGTGCTAGTCATTAGCCAAATATTCTGACACAACAAGAGTTCCCGCACTCATTCAGGTGAGTGCGGGAATTTTTATAACAATGTTGAGTTAATTATTTTGCCTTTTTATCAATAAAAACAGGACGCAGCTTGCTGTAAAGGATTTTTTGCTCACTGTATAGACTGTAATAACCCGAAAGCATATATGAAACTGCGCAACAGAGAGCAAAAAGGGGCATTTGCTTTCCGCCGAAAAGCTCAAGCGCAAGCATTATTGATGTCATGGGGCAATTTGTCACGCCGCAAAAGACCGATACCAAACCCAAGGCGGCACCAAATGAAGGGGAGATTCCCAATAACGGGGCGGCAACACAGCCAAAAGTTGCTCCTGTAAAGAAAACGGGAACAATTTCACCGCCTTTGAAACCGGCACCTAAAGTTATTGTAGTAAAGAGAATTTTCAGTAGGAATGCTTCGGGTCTGGCGGAACCTGATAATGCTTCAGATATAATATTGCCACCGAAACCGTTATAATCGTATGTACCTGTTATAAGAGTCAAGATTATTACTAAAGCGCCGCCGACAATAACGCGCGACAAATGATTCGGCAGGTATTTATCAAACAGCACCGGCGTTAATTGCATCAATCGGCAAAAGATAATTGAAAGAATTGCAAAAGATATTCCGAGCGCGATAACCCTAATCAGAAGTGAAACCGAAAAAATCGGCATGTCAATAAAAGAATAACAAGCCGCAGTTACGCCGCAAAACTTTGCAAAAGACACGCCGACAATAGCGGACAAAACACAGGGAACCAGTGCCGTGTAATACATCACACCAACGCTGATTACCTCCATGGCAAAAATTGCCGCCGTTAACGGAGTTCCGAAAAGTGCCGCGAAGGCCGCCGACATACCGCACATTGTTATTATTCGGCTGTCATTTTCATCAAGGTGCATAGCGCGACCGATAGAAGATGAGATGGACCCGCCAATCTGCAATATTGCGCCTTCACGACCGGCTGAACCACCGAAAAGATGAGTAATAACTGTTGAGACAAATACCAGAGGCGCCGTCCTTAAAGGAAGATCGGCATTCTCTCGAACCGCTATAAGAACAAAATTCGTTCCTTTATCTTTTTCCATACCACTGAATCTATATAGCAGAACGATTACTACTCCGCCCGCAGGAAGAAGATAAATAAGCCAATTATGAGCTGTCCTGATTTCCGTGACGAAATTTAAGGCATAATAAAATCCTGTGCTTACTGCGCCGACCACGAGCCCTATGATACAGGCAAAAAGGAGCCATTTTAAGAAAATTTTCGGTTGTTTCGTCTCTTTGATAAGATTACTGATATATTTGTTCACTGATGCTGCCTCTATTTCTAATTAACCGTTACATTATAGTTCTTTTGTTGAACATGTTCAAGAACTAATTTGCAATTTATTCATTTTAATTGAGCACATAATTAAAACTTGAACTCAATATTGAAACATTGGGAAATACGCGATATAATAAATGACAGTGAAATCCAAAGAAATAACTCGGAGGTGCGCCGATTTGAGTATAGCGGATGAAATCTTCATTCACAATTGCGAGGATATTTTGAGTAATGGTGTTTGGGATACGGACAGACAAGTGCGTCCGAGATGGGATGACGGGGCTCCTGCCCACACAATTAAAAAATTCTGTATTGTAAATCGCTATGAGCTTAAAAAGGAGTTTCCGATACTGACGCTCCGCCGCACATTTTTAAAGTCGGCTGTCGACGAACTGCTTTGGATTTGGCAGGCAAAGTCCAACAACGTAAACGAACTGCGCACAAGGGTCTGGGACCAGTGGGCGGACAAAAATGGCAGCATCGGCAAGGCTTACGGTTATCAGCTGGGAATAAAACACCACTATCCCGAGGGCGACATGGACCAGGTGGACAGGGTGCTTTTTGACCTCAAGCATAACCCCGCGAGCCGCAGAATCATGACGAACATCTATAATTTTGCCGACTTGTCGGAGATGGCGCTTTATCCCTGTGCGTATTCGATGACCTTCAATGTGACAGGAAATACACTTAACAGCATTCTAAATCAGCGCTCGCAGGATATGCTGGCGGCAAACAACTGGAACGTCTGCCAGTATGCCGTTTTGACCCATATATTCGCGCAGGTGTCGGGGCTTGAGGTCGGCGAAATGGTGCATGTTATTGCAGATGCGCACATTTATGACCGCCATGTGCCGATCATCGAAAAGATGCTCGCCTCCGAGCCGAAAAAGGCTCCGAAATTCACTCTTGACGGAAGCGTTAAGGATTTCTACAAATTTACGCGCGACAGCTTTACGCTCGAGGATTATGAATATAACGACTTCGGCGATAAGATTCCCGTTGCGGTTTAGGATAAATTTATAATGCTCGGTTTAAAAAATTAACACCTGAAGGAGAACAAAATGGACGCAGTTGTAGCATACTATCAGAACTGGGGAATAGGTTTTAAGGGAACTCAGCCCATAGTAATTCCGGAGGACAGAAAGCATTTTCAGGAGCTGACAGAGGGCGGAACCGTCATTGTCGGGCGCCGTACGCTTGCGGATTTTCCGAACGGAAAGCCGCTTAAAAACCGCAAAACCATAGTTATGACCCATCAGAACATCGAAATTGAGGGCGCAGTTGTGGCACACAGCGCCGAAGAGGTTATTGAGATGGTTAAGGATCAGCCGAAGGTTTTCGTAATAGGCGGTGCAAGCGTTTATGACGCGCTTCTGCCGTTCTGCGAAAAGGTGTATATCACGAAGATTTACGCAAGACCCGAGTGCGACGTTTTCTTCAAGAATCTTGACGAGAATTTTGAGTGGTCCTTTGAAAGCGAGAGCGAGCTTATGACCTCCTCGGCGGGACTTAATTACCGTTACTACGTTTATGAGAAGTATTACATTAACAACATGATAAAGAAGATTAAATAGTGCAGCAATGCGCTTAAAATTATACTGTTGACAAAGGCTTGAAAAGGCAGTATATTTGGTATTAACTTTAACCCGACAATTGAAACACCCTCAAAGACATTGATGAGGACAGGGAATAGTAAAAGCAGTTTTCAGAGAGCCGCCGGTTGGTGCGAGGCGGCAGATGCTTACTTTTCTGAATCACCTCTGAGTTGTGTGCCGAAAACATAGTAGGCATTACCGGGGCTTCCCGTTACAGAAGCGGACGCAATTAGGCGTCTATGAGTGGCCTTCGGGCAACAAGAGTGGTACCGCGGAAATATCTCCGTCTCTTATTTAGAGACGGAGTTTTTTGTTACCCAAAGTGGAAAATGCGTAAAGGAATGATGACAATGTTGACACTCGACAAGATTTACCATGCGGCTTTTACAATGAAAAGCGCAATCCGCCAGACTGACCTTATTTATGCGCCCAACATACCTTCAGAGGGAGAGCTTTACCTCAAAACGGAGAATCTTCAGGTAACCGGCTCATTTAAAGTAAGGGGAGCTTATTATAAAATCAGCCAGCTTTCGGCTGAGGAAAAGGCGCGCGGGGTTATAGCCTGCAGCGCCGGAAACCACGCCCAGGGAGTTGCCCGTGCCGCGGCGATGGAGTCGATTTCCTCAAAAATCTGCCTCCCCGATTCGGCTCCGATAAGCAAAATCGAGGCGACAAGGCGTTACGGCGCTGAAATCGTGCTCGTCAACGGAGTTTATGATGACGCTTACAACAAAGCGCGTGAGCTTGAAAAAAATGAGGGCAGAGTGTTCATTCATCCCTTCGACGACGAGGATGTTATTGCGGGGCAGGGCACAATCGGGCTTGAGCTTCTTGAGCAGCTTCCGGAGATGGAGGCGGTTATCGTCCCTATCGGCGGCGGCGGACTTATCTCGGGGCTTGCGTACGCGGTTAAAACCCTGAATCCGAAGTGCAAGGTTTACGGCGTTCAGGTCGCCGGAGCGCCCTCAATGGCAAATTCCGTATGCTGCGGGAAAATCGAGGAGCTTAAAGGAGTTGCCACCTTTGCGGACGGAATTGCCGTCAAACGCCCGGGGGACTTGACCTTTGAGCTTGTTTCAAAGTATGTGGACGAGATTGTAACGGTGACGGACGACGAGGTCGCAACGGCGGTTCTGGCGCTTATTGAGCAGCAAAAGCTCATTGCCGAGGGAGCGGGCGCGGTTGCGGTTGCAGCGGCGATGTTCGGCAAGGTGGATATTAAGGGCAAAAAGGCCGTGTGCCTTGTGAGCGGCGGCAATATCGATGTGAATATATTGAGCCGCGTAATTACAAGAGGACTTCTAAAGGCCGGACGCTTCGTAAACCTCTGTGTTGCGCTGACGGATAAGCCGGGACAGCTTGAGCTTGTATCGAAGATTATCGCGGAGCAGGGCGGAAATGTCGTTTCCGTGCACTACAACAGAAGTGAGGAAAACATGGCGATTAACTCCTGCTTCCTTACGCTTCAGCTTGAAACGCGCGACTATGCGCAGGTTGAGCTGATACGGGAAAAGCTTACGGAGCAGGGTTTTTCAATAGTCCCTCAACATTCATAAAAAAAAGACAGCGGAAACCATTGGTTCCGCTGTCTTTGTTTTATGAATGCCGCCATTGGGCGGCGCGCTTTTCGGAAGAACGAACCCTATCCGATTTTTTCACCCAGACGGGAGAGAAGCTGTGTGAAATATTCGGGCAGCTCGCTTGTGACCTCACATAGCTCGTTCGTGCAGGGATGGATGAAACGAAGAGTGCGTGCATGCAGGCACTGACCCTCAAGACCCTTTTCCGCCCGCTTTCGGCCGTAAACCATGTCGCCTAAAAGCGGGTGCCCGATGTAGGCAAAATGCACGCGAATCTGGTGTGTTCGACCCGTTTCCAAGCGGCACCTCACATGAGTGTACCCGTCATATCGAGCCAGCACCTCGTAGTGCGTAACGGCGTTTTTTGAGTTTCTCTCCGTTACCGCCATGCGCTTTCTGTCGTTCGGATGGCGGCCCAACGGCGCGTCGATGATGCCTTCGTCGTCGTGCATACGCCCGCAGACCACCGCTTCATAGGTTCTGGAAAGACTGTGGTCGGCAAGCTGAGCCGAAAGAAAACGGTGAGCATAGTCGTCTTTCGCCGCTATCAGAAGACCTGAGGTATCCATATCGATTCTGTGGACGATTCCGGGGCGCTTTTCGCCGCCGATTCCGGAGAGGCTGTCGCCGCAGTGCCAGAGCAGGGCGTTGACGAGCGTTCCGTTCGGATGTCCGGGAGCGGGGTGGACAACCATTCCGCGAGGCTTGTTAACAACGATAAGGTCATCGTCCTCAAAAGCAATCTCCAGAGGAATGTTCTCGGCAACAATCTCCGTTTCCTCGGGCTCGGGAACTTCAACGACAAAAACCTCACCCGCGGTGACGCGGTGGTTTTTCTTAATTGGGCTGCAGCGCAGGGTAACCGCACCCTCGTTAATAAGGCGCGCAGCCTGACTGCGTGTTATTTCGTCTATTTCTTGCGCAAGGAGAGCGTCGATACGCTCGCCGCTCTCCTGTGCAATTATCGTATATGTGTTTGTCATTTATCCCTAAACTCCGCAAGAATATCGTCAACACTGTATTCAGACTCGCTCTGTTTAACCGGTTTGGCAGGCTCCTTAAGAAGCTGTTCAAGGTTAACAAGCCTCGGGTCTGTGAGAGCAGGTTCCTGTTTCGCGGGCGTGGGGACTTCAGGCTTCGGGGCGCTTGCAGGCGGTGCCTTTGCAAAATCGGGCATATTCCAGTCAGTTATGGTGACTTCATCCTTTTTGAAAAGTTCCGCTTCGGGGCTGGGACGCACGGGAGCGGCTTCAATCGTTTTCGCTGCGATCTCGGCTTCCATATTCTTGCGTCCCTCAACCACAGGACGTTTAAGCTGTGAAATATAGTCCGCCTTTACGGGGAGCTCACTGTCCTTGGGGAGAGCGCGCTCACGCGGTTTCGGCAAAATCGGTTTGCGCTCCTTGGTTGCGGAAAGCTCGGGAGCAGCTTCGGGGGCTTCGGAGGCTTCGTCAGTTTCCTCCTGCGGCTCTCTGTGGAAAACAAGATAGAGACAGAAAATTATTCCGCCGATGGTAATAAAAATGTCAGCTACGTTAAAAATCGCAAAATTCATAAACTGGAGCTGGAACATATCTGTGACATAGCCCTTGAAAAGACGGTCAATGCAGTTGCCGAGCCCGCCCGCGATAACCAGCACCAGCATCCAGCGGCCGAGCTTGCCCTTAATGATGTTTTTCCTGATGAGAATAATTGCCGCAATAACTACTGCTATCGTCAGCACAATGAAAAACCAACGACCGTCCTGAAAAATACCGAAGGCCGCGCCGCGATTCTGCACATTTGTAAGCTGGACTACGCCGGGGATGATGGGGGACGCTGAGTCAACAACAAGATTGGCATTGGTCCAATATTTTGCAATTTGGTCAATAATTAGGATGATAACCGCAACTATTAAATATGGCATGGCAGGCACCTCCTGAGGTAGAGTTCACCGCCGCGGATTGAGGCTCCGCGAGGGCAGTTTGTTTATTCGGAAACGGCTGCGGCACAGCGTGGGCAAAGCTCGGGATGCTCGGCGTTCTCGCCGATATGTTCGTTATGCATCCAGCAGCGTATGCACTTCGGCGCGCCGCAGGGTTTGATAAGGATGGTGACGCCTTTGGATTCATCGCCCTCATAGCCCTCACCCTCTCCGAAAACAAGCTTTGTTTCGGAAACGATAAAAATAGTGGAAAGGGGCATTTCGGAGATTTTTTCAAACTGCGCTTTTGCGCTTTCGGATACAAAGAGAGTCACGGAAGCCTCCAGCGGCTTGCCGATTATTTTTTCGGCGCGGGCAAGCTCCAGAGCCTTGTTAACGTCGTTTCGCAGGGCGATGAGCGCACTATAGCTCTCTTCCGTACTGCTGTCGAAAACGTACAGAGGGTTTACGATGGGCATATCGTTAAGCATTACATGCTCGGCGTTCGCATTTTTGTCATGGGACATTGAGAGCCAGATTTCGTTCGAGGTGAAGGCGAGAATCGGGGCAATAAGCCTTACCATGGCGTCCAAAATCTCGTATAGAGCGGACTGGGCGCTTCTCCTGAGCTGACTGTCGTGCTTCTCGCAGTAAAGTCTGTCCTTAACGATATCCAGATAGAAATTGGACATATCCATGACGCAGAATTTATGCACCGCGTGGATGACGTTATAGAACTCATAATTATCGTAGGCAGAAATGCATTTTTCGATGAGCTTATTTGTGCGTGTCAGCGCCCATTTATCAAGCTGTTCCATATCGGCAAAGGAAACGCGGCTGTTTGGATCGAAGCCGTCGAGATTGCCGAGCATGAAGCGCGCCGTGTTGCGAATCTTGAGATAGGTGTCTGAAAGCTGCTTAAAGATTCCGTCTGAGCAGCGCATATCGACGCGATAGTCCGCGCTGGATGCCCAAAGACGCATAAGGTCGGCACCGTATTTCGGAATGAGGTCATCGGGAAGAATGCTGTTTCCGAGGCTCTTGTGCATAGCCTTGCCTTCTCCGTCAACCGTCCAGCCGTGCGTGAGAACGGCTTTGTAAGGAGCGGCGCCCTTCGTGGCGACAGCGGTGAGAAGCGAGGACTGGAACCAGCCACGGTATTGATCCGCGCCCTCAAGATAGAGGTCTGCGGGCCAGTCGGCGGCGTTGTCATGCTCAAGAGAGGCAAAGTGAGTAGAGCCGGAATCAAACCAGCCGTCCAGAGTATCAGTGCCCTTTGTGAAATGCTTGCTGCCGCATTTCGGGCAAATAAAGCCGTCCGGCAGGAATACGGAGCTATCCTCTTCAAACCATGCGGTTGACCCTTTTTCGCCGAAAACCTTCGATATTTTGGATATGGTTTCGGGAGTGCAGATAGGCTCTGCGCAGGCCTCACAATAAAGCACGGGAATGGGCAGACCCCATTGGCGCTGACGTGAAATACACCAGTCGGAGCGCTCGCGAATCATCGAAACTATGCGATCATGACCCCATTCGGGAAGCCATGTAACATTGTCGCAGGCCTTTGCGGCCTCTTCCTTGAAGGCATCCACAGAGCAGAACCACTGGTCGGTTGCGCGGAAGATGATTGGGTTCTTGCAGCGCCAGCAATGCGGATAGGGGTGGCTTATGGTCTGGCTTGCGAGCAGAGCGCCGCTCTCTGACAAATCCTGCCAGATAGCGTCGTTCGCCTTTGCGTAGAACATGCCCTCGTATTTGCCGGAATCCTTTGTCATGATTCCGCGGTCGTCAACGGGGACTATAATGCCGATTTTTGCTTTGCCGCTGTAATCATACTTCTGGCAGACCATGTAGTCCTCCATGCCGTGTCCGGGAGCAGTGTGGACGCAGCCGGTGCCCGCATCGAGCGTAACGTGGTCGCCGTTTATGACAAGGCTCTCGCGGTCATAGAGCGGATGTTTTGCGCGCATGAACTCAAATTCCGAGCCCTTAAGTTCCGTAAGGATTTCAAAGCTCTCGATACCCGTCGCTTTGCCTACTGCTCCGAGAAGCTCCTTTGCCAGAATGTAGGTTTCCCCGTTCGGAGCCTTCGCCAGAACGTAATCAAGATTTCCATTGAGGCTGATGGCAAGGTTACCGGGGATTGTCCAGGTGGTAGTCGTCCATATAACGAAATATGTGCGATCGAGCTCTGCAAATTTCGAGAGCTTGCCGAGGTCGTCCGTAACCTTGAACTTTACATAGATGGATTTGCAGTTGTCGTCGGCGTATTCGATTTCGGCCTCCGCAAGCGCGGTTTCATCGCTGCAGCACCAGTAAACGGGCTTTTTGCCGCGGTAAATGTAGCCCTTCTCGTACATTTTTCCGAAAACCTTAACCTCTTCGGCCTCAAACGAGGGGTCCATGGTGAGATAGGGCTTGTCCCACTCACCGATAACACCGAGGCGCTTAAACTGGTCGCGCTGTATATCTACAAATTTCGCGGCAAAATCACGGCAGGCGTTGCGAAATTCGGGAATTGACATATTTTTTCTGTCAAGCTTGTTCTGCTTGATGATGGCGCTCTCAATGGGCATTCCGTGGTTATCCCAGCCGGGGACATAGGGAGCCTGAAAGCCCGCCATGTTTTTATAGCGTACTATGAAATCCTTGAGGCACTTGTTCATCGAGGTGCCCATGTGGATATGTCCGTTTGAAAAGGGAGGGCCGTCATGAAGAATGAATCTGGGCTTTCCCTCGTTTCGGGCTATCATCTTGTGGTAGAGGTCGATATCGTACCAAGCTTTAAGCATATCCGGCTCGCGAGCGGGCAGGGAAGCGCGCATGGCAAAGTCGGTCTGCGGAAGGTTGACGGTTTTGTTGTAATCCTGTGGCATTTGGCGTTGGCTCCTATCTGAATAAGTGATACCGAAATTGCGCGAAAACCCGAAAGATGTTTCCGGCAATCGCACTGCCCGCCTTATCCGACTGCCGCGTCGACAGCGCGGGGGGCAAAGAAAACGGAACAATAGTTACGGGGCGCGGCACAGCACTTTGGCGTATTATGCCCCGCCCCGATAATATTTAGCGAAATTATTTTCCGAAACGAAGATTATCGAAGGTGAACTGGCTGGACGGCGCGCCCGTGTTTCCGGTGGAGAACTGACGTGTGGGTTCTTCAAATCTGCTTACGGGCAGCTCCGTCGTATCGGTTACCACGCGTCCGATTTCTCTTGAGGCTTCGCCGGAGTCAGCTAGACGCTCGACAGAGCTTTCAATGCTGCGGACAGTGTCCTCAACGGTTTCGGCGGCGGGAGCGGGGCGGGAGATGTCCTCAAGCTTAATTCCCTTCAGGTTGTCGAGAAAGTCAAGCTGCTTAGAGCAAATCATCCGCATGTTTTCTATGTATTGAGTGCTCTCGCGCTTTGCTTCGAGAAGCAGAGCTTCCTCATTGGTACGCTGATTATAAGCCTCGCGTGTGACACGCTCTGCCTCGGAGCGCGCGGCAGCAAGAATTTCGTCGGCTTTCTTGCGGGCTTCGTCCTCAATTTGCAGACTCAGCTTCTGAACTGAAAGAAGGGTCAGCCGCATAGAGTCTTCCGTTGCTCTGTACTCCTCGATCTTATCGACAAGAACTTTCATTTTGCTTTTCAGCACCATGTTTTCTTTCGCGATTGCCGCGTAATCGTTAGCGGCCTCGTCCAGAAAATCATCCACGGCACCCATATCGTAGCCGCCGAAGATTGCTTTTTCAAAGGTTTTCTCTCTAAAATTCTGAGGTGTCAGCATATCAAAATCCCTTTCTTTGTTGCGAAGCGCAAAATCTGTAACGGTTAACGAAACACGTGTCTGACCAAGAAATACTTACATGTAAAGGCTGCTGTTTTCGATTTCGTCGATGAGATCGCCCAAAATATCCATGTTGTACGGGGTGATAATGTAGGTGTTGGCTGCGATTTTTTTTATTTTCCCGTCCAGCGCGTAAGCGATTCCGCTCAAAAAGTCGATAAGACGGCGTGCCGTATCCTTGTTGGTCTGCTCAAGGTTCATGACCACGCTTCGTCTTTCGCGCAGGTGATCCGCGATTTCCGCGGCAGACTCAAAGCGTTCGGGTTTGACAAGAACGATTTGGGGAGCCGGACCTCCGCCGAGATTTACAACCTTGTCACGCCTTGCAGGAGTGACCGGATGAGAATCAAAATCGGAAAAAGGATTGCGGCGCTCGGAGGGAGCAGCGTATTTTCTTGAACTTTCGGCAACCGGCACACGAGTTTCTGCCGGAGATTCGGCAAACTCGTCGCCGAAATCGTCATATTCATCGCCGCTGTAAGGACGAGTGAGCTTTTTAAGCTCGTCTAACAGACCCATAATTATGACCTTTCTCTTCATGGTGCGCAACGCAAAAAAGGGTTTTTAAAGGAGCGCTTTGTATTTGTGCCGCGGCTTGCCGACGAACACATTTCATGAAGCTAAGATTTATTTTTTTGATGGAAAATATTTTTATCCGTTCAAAATCCGGTACGAACCGCCGATGCCGATTATACCTCGGCCTGCGGATATGTTCGGACACCAAAAATCGCAGAGCCGACCCGAACCATATTCGAGCCCTCCGCAATGGCTTCCTCAAAATCACCGCTCATGCCCATAGATAAAAATTCCATGCTGACATTATCGTATTTTTTTGCTGAATTGTCAATAAAAAGCTGACGCATACGGGCAAAATAGACCCGATTTTCACCTGCGGAGTTTGAAATGGGAGGTATTGCCATTATTCCCCGAATTAAAACCGAAGTGAAAGAAGAAGCTTTTTCCAAAAACGCAGAAAGCTCGGTTTCGTCCATTCCCGATTTTGATTTCTCGCCGCCGATATTTATTTCGAGCAGCAGCTCCTGCCTTATGCCGAGAGCCTTTGCTCGCTCATCGATAAGCGAAAGCAGCTCGAGCGAGTCAACGGACTGAATAAGCTGACACACGCCTACAATCTGCTTAACCTTGTTTTTCTGCAAATGACCGATGAAATGGAGCGACGAACCGACATAAGCTCTCTGAGCGTTCTTTTCGATCAGCTCCTGTACGCGATTCTCGCCGCAGACCGATATTCCGGCTTTAATCGCCTGTGCAACTCTGTCGGCCGAGTTTGTTTTAGTCGCCGCGACAAGAGTTATCTCCTCGGGTGACCTGCCCGCGGCAAGCGCCGCATTTTCAATTCGGCGTTTTACCGCCGCAACATTTTCGGCTATACTCAACTGATTCATCCCTCTTTAAGCTGCTGTGAATTAGCTTCACCCATTATCTTTCCGTCATATAGTCCCTTTGTTGTAAGAATTATATCGTTGCCTGCTCTCAAGGAGGCCGCATCCTGTGAAACTGCGGCGAGATAATACTCCTCGGTTTCCCATATTATGGTTATATGTTTCTTTTCCGCCTGCATTCCGGTGAGAGTGTAAACAAACGAGCCGTTCTCGTCTGATAAAACTGCCTGTTTGGGGACGCGGATGCCTTCATGAGCATCGAAAACAATCTCGGTGCTTACACGACGAACGGAAAGCATTTCGGAGCACGCCTGCGTGCATCGGAAAACTACTGCGCATTCTCCGCCTGAAGGTGAGGAAATCGAGATAACTTTTGCCGAAATGAAATTGCTGCTGTATCTGCCGAAATCGAGGGTTGCGTATTTTCCCGTTTCAAGCTTCGCGGCATCGCTTTCGGATACATTTGCCGCAAAAAACCATTCGAAGGGGGATACCATTTTTCCGCGGACATTGTCCGCAAGCTCCTGCGGCGACTGTTCAAGAGTCTGAAGCCTGTCGGGTGTAAGCGACGCAAGCATTTCCGGCGTTATGTACTCATATCCGTCCGGCGAGGCGGAAAATAGCCCCGGCGTACTCGCCGTAATTTCAGTCGTGTCCGTCAGAGCGCTCTGCTTGAGACTCTCAAGCTGACTGTTGACTAAATTAAGGTCAACCTCCGTCGTGTTTATCTCCGAGTTTTTAATAACAAGCGAGCCGAAACTCAAGCAGGCCGAGGCCAGAGCCTCCGTGTCATGTCTCGCTGCGGAAGCCGCAAGGGAAATCATTGAAGCCTTAATCGAACCGTCCCTGTCAGAAAGGTTATCTGCGGAACTGACACCGGAAAGAGCCGATACGATATACTGCTTTTTAAGCTCCAGTTCGCGGATTTCGGCGGCGCGCTTAAGAGCCTCTTCACCGGAATAGATAGTCGCTATGGGCTCTCCCACCGAAACCATCTGGCCGCTCTCGGCAGAAATGCTTATATACTTCTCATCGCTTTGGATAAGACTTTCTTCTCGAACGACAATTCCGGAGGCGAGTGCATTTTCCGTCAGTGAAACGAAAACCGCCGGGGCGGTGCGAACATTGTTTGTGGCGCCGCGGACAATATAAATCCCCAAATACGCAAGAAGGGCGCCAAATAAGAGCAGGGACACAAGCTTTGTCATAGCGTCTGTTCGTTTCATCGCTGAGGCTCCTTTTCACGAGTTGGGCGGAGGCTGTTTACGCGTTTTCTGCTTATTTTATGGAAATATCCAAAGAAACATTTCGTCCTTTGGATATTTACCGTATTCTGTTCCGTCAAAATAGCCGGATATGTGCTTCGAGTAAACCCAAGGGGGCTATGTATGTTCTTTATCGTCGGCAGGGCGCGTATCGCGCAAATCCACCGAATTTGTGGGTACAATTGTTGAGATGGCGTGCTTATATATCATCTGCTGTCTTCCTTCTGTTTCAAGGATGACAACAAAGCTGTCAAAGCTTCTCACAACGCCTTTCAACTGGAAACCGTTCATCAGAAAAAATGTCACTGTCTGTTTCTCTCGCCTGATTTGATTGAGCAGAGTGTCCTGGATGTTCTGTGTCTTCTGCATAAATAAGCTCCCTCTCAAGACGGCCAAAAAATTTATGAAGCATTTGCCGCAGAGGCGTCGGGAGTATCTGTTGAGCACTCTGTCTGCAATTTTATCACGGATTGCCGCCCTATTAAAATAGTAATATTGAACAAATCGAAGGTGTAATAGCAAGTCGAAATGTTCATAGACTATTTTAATCCGTGCGAGAGCAAATAATTTGTCGAAAACTGTCGACCGAAATCAAAATCAGGGGCGGTCTTCCATAAAATCCAGCCGAGATTTTCCTTGCGACGCAGCCAGGTAAGCTGTCGTTTGGCGTAGCGGCGGCTTTCGCGCTTTATTATTTCAAGAGCCTCGTTTTCGCTTATCTCGCCGCGAAGCGCCATAGCCGCTTCCTTGTATCCTATGGCCTGCATTGCGGTGCATTTTTCAGGAACACCGCTCTTTAAAAGCGCGCGTACCTCGTCAAAAAGACCCGAATCAGCCATTAGCTCCGCACGCTTATCGATACGGGCATATAAATCCGCTCTGTCTTCAAAAGAGAGGGCAATTTCGGCGGCATCATATCGCGGGGGGAGCTTTCGCGTTTCGTCGTCGTGCTCCGTTATGGTTTTTCCGCTTGCGTAATAGACCTCCAGCGCGCGGACAATGCGGTTTTTGTCGGAGGGGTAGAGCTTTTTTGCCCGCTCGGGATCAAAAGCTCTGAGCTCCTCAAGCATTTTTTCGCCGCCCAGAGTGTCATACCTTGCACTTAGCTCGAGCCGCAGGGAGTCGTCCGATGAAGCCTCGCCGAAATCGCGGCCCGCAATGAGGGAATCAATATAAAGCCCTGTTCCGCCGACTATAATCGGGAGCTTACCGCGCCGCAGAATGTCCTGAACACAGAGATCCGCTTCTTTGACGTATCTGGCAACGCTGTAATTATCGATAGGCTCGGCAACATCAAGCATGTGGTGCGGAACTCCCTGCATTTCCTCAGGGGTTACCTTTGCCGTGCCGATGTCCATGCGGCGGTAAACCTGCATGGAGTCGGCGGAAACAATCTCTCCGTCAAGCTCCTTTGCAAGCGCAACGCCGAGAGCCGTTTTTCCCGTTGCCGTCGGCCCTGTTATAACCGCAATTTTTGGGGCGAAAATTTCCATCGATTCACCGCCGTCAGTTTTATATCTTGGAGTATTGGCGATTCTAATCATACTATGCGTGAAAATTCCTTATCGAGCTGCTTCTTTGTGAGCGTTATGGCGACAGGCCTGCCGTGGGGGCAATACTTGACTCTGCCCGAGGCGACCTCATCCGCGATTTTTAGAAGCTCGTGAGCCTCGGTGCTCCAACCCGCCTTGATTGCTGCCTTGCAGGCGACAGTGTGGAGAATATCGTCAAAAGCGCTCTCAAGCGATACCTTTGCGCCGCGCCTTAGCTTGTCACAGATTTCCTCAATCATCGGGGCGGCATCGGCGGCGTCAGTATCCGCGGGAACAGCGCGCACAATTACGCTGTCCGCACCATAGGGCTCAATTTCGAAGCCGAGTTCAGTTAGAATCTCGGAGTTTTGCTCGATAAGCTCAATTTCGTCCTGCGGCAGCTTGACTGTAATCGGTATCAGCAGAGCCTGGGACATTATTTCGTGACCCTGCTTTTTCAGAGCGTCAAAAATCATTCGCTCGTGCGCGGCGTGCTTATCGATGAGCAGGAGCTCACCGCCTTTTTCGATGATAATATAGGTTTTCATGGCTTCGCCCACAAGGCGAAAATCATCGTGGGTGTCGGGAAGCCGCTCGGGGCTGTCGCGAGTTAAAGACGGTAAAGGGGCTTCTTTTTCTTCGCGCACAAGTGACGTTTGCACGGGAGCTTTTTCTGTAACGCTCTGTGAGAATCCGTAAGGAGCTTGACCCTCGCGAACCGAAGTGCCCGAGCTTGCGGGGGTGGCAGTCCTGTTCCAAATTACGGTTCCGCGCTCACGGGGGGGTGCGGACACGGAGGGGCTGTCCGCCTTATGGGAAACCGAGTGTGACGCGCCCTTGGGTTCTTCGGTGTATTTCCCGCGGAACTCGTCTGAACTCATGGTCTTAAAAAAGTCCTTTTTCGGGGAGGCGACTGCCCGTGTTGAGGGGGAGAGCAAAATTTCCGCGGTGTCACGCTCGCCCTCCAGCGCGGAGAGCGCGGCGTAATATACCGCGTCGTAAATCCGCTTTTCGTCGCGGAACTTGACCTCCGTCTTCGCGGGGTGCACGTTAACGTCCACCTGCGCGGTGCTTATGCCGAGAAATATCACGCAGGCAGGGTAGCGACCCGTTAAAATGGTGTTTCTGTAAGCTTGTTCGACGGCGGCCTGTAAAAGCTGCGACTTAATGCAGCGTCCGTTGCAGAAGAAGAACTGCTTGAGCCTGTTCCCGTGGCCCGCTTTCGGCGAGCCGACAAAACCCGTTACCGAGATTCCTTCGTTATCAGACTCGCACTCCAGAAGCTCCTTTGCCGTGTCCCTGCCGAGAAGGCTATAGACGCAGGAACCGATTTTCCCGTCCCCTGGGGAGAAAAATTCCTCGGCGCCGTCCTTAATGAGGCGAACGGAAACCTCGGGACGCCCCAGAGCGCAGCGCAGAGCAAGCGAAACGCAGGCGGAGCTCTCCGCCCTGTCCGTTTTCATAAATTTAAGCCTTGCGGGGGTGTTGAAAAAGAGGTCGCGTACAATCATGGTTGTTCCCTCGGGGCAGCCATGTGGGGTCATTTCAAGGATATTCCCCGCCTCAAGCAAAACCCGGGTACCGTTATCTGTGCCCTTTTTTCGAGTGATAAGCTCAACACGGGAAACTGCGGCGATTGCCGCTAATGCCTCGCCGCGAAAGCCCATAGTGCCGATGGCCTCAAGCCCGCGCTCGTCGCGCAGTTTGCTTGTCGCATGGCGGAGAAAGCAAAGTCCCGCGTCCTCGGGCAGCATGCCGACTCCGTCGTCCGTAACGCGGATATAGGTCATTCCGCCATCCTTGAGCTCGATTGTTATATTTGAAGCGCCCGCGTCAAAGGAGTTTTCCAGAAGCTCCTTGATTACGGAAGCGGGGCGCTCAACGACTTCGCCCGCCGCAATTAGGTCGGCAACGTGCGCAGACAGTATGTTTATTTCGGACATGGCGCGTGTCCTTTCTCTGTTTCGACTTACGAAGATACTAAAACCCATTATACATGAAAAAGATTGAAAATGCCACAATAAAATGGTATCATCAAGGGAAACCCTTTATTGTAATTCTGATGATGACAACATAAGCCGACTGTGACTGTGGCTGTCATCTTTTAATGATTGGAACAGAAAGCATGAGCATAAAGCGAAAAGAAATTCCGGCGGAAGAAATTGAAAAACAGCTTGCAATCTGTGCAGAGCTGCGACAGAGTTTTGAGGGAGCAGTTCCTCTGGCACTGGTTGACACTTACGGCTGCCAGCAAAACGAAGAGGACAGCGAAAAAATTCGCGGCTATCTTGTCGAAATGGGCTATGAGATGACCGAGGACGAATTTGAGGCGGATGTTGTTATCCTCAACACCTGCGCGGTGCGCGAGCACGCGGAAATGCGGGTTTTCGGGAACCTCGGCGCTCTTACCCATACGAAAAAGAAAAACCCAAACCAGATAATTGCCGTTTGCGGCTGTATGGTTCAGCAGGAGCATGTAGTCGAAAAAATCAAAAAATCCTTCCGCCATGTAGATTTGGTTTTCGGACCGGACGAGCTTTGGCGCTTTCCCGAGCTTTTATACTCTGCAATGTCGAGGAAAAAGCGCGTTTTTGCCCCGGGAAGCGGCGACGGCAGAGTTGCCGAGGGCGTTCCGCATCTCCGCTCGGACAAGGTTCGCGCATGGCTTTCAATAATGAACGGCTGCAACAACTTCTGCACCTATTGCATTGTGCCGTACACGCGCTTTCGCGAGAGGTCAAGACTGCCCGAGGAAATTGTAAAAGAAGCTCGGCAGCTTGTTGCCGAGGGCTACAAGGAAATTACGCTACTGGGGCAGAACGTCAACTCCTACGGGCTCGACCTTGAGGAAAAAATCAGCTTTGCCGAGCTTATCCGAAGGGTTAACGACATCGAGGGCGATTTTATAATCCGCTTCATGACGAGCCACCCGAAGGACGCGACGCAGGAGCTCTTTGAGGCCATGCGCGACTGCGAAAAATGTGAAAAGCACCTGCATTTGCCGCTCCAGTCGGGAAGCGACAGGATACTCAAGGCGATGAACAGGTATTACGATTCCGAGAAATACCTCGCTCAGGTAGAAAAGGTCCGAAGCTTCATTCCCGATATTGTTTTGACTACTGACATAATTGTCGGTTTCCCGAACGAAACGGACGAGGACTTCGAGGACACCTTGCGGCTGATTGAAAAAGTCAAATTCGACGCGATGTTTACCTTCATCTATTCAAAGCGCGTCGGCACTCCCGCGGCGGAAATGCCAGACCCCTTTACCCGCGAGAAAAAGCAGCGGCATTTCGACAGGCTTATCGAAGCCCAGAACGCGATTTCGGAAGAAAAGCACAGGGAGTATATCGGCAAAACTCTGCGCGTGCTGGTGGACGGCAGGGACAAGGAAGAAGGCGTTCTGACAGCCCGTACCAACGGCGGCAGACTTGTCCGCATTTGCGGAGACGAGGGATTAATCGGCTGCTTTGTAAACGCAAAAATTACCGACTGCAACACCTGGGCGCTCAAGGGCGAAATTATTTAGGGCACCGCGAGGCGGATAATACCATTCGGAGGAATAGTCATGGCAGAGCTCACGCCCATGAAGCGGCAATACAACGAAATAAAAGCGCAGCATTCGGACTGCCTGCTGTTTTTCAGACTGGGTGATTTCTACGAAATGTTCGACGAGGATGCCATAACCGCGTCAAGGGAGCTGGAGCTTGCGCTAACGACCCGTGACAGGAATGTGGAGAATCCCGACGAGCGCACGCCGATGTGCGGAGTGCCTTACCACAGCTGCGAGGCTTATATCGCACGCCTTATCGCCAAGGGCTACAAGGTGGCAATCTGCGAGCAGACCGAAAACCCCGCTCTTGCAAAGGGGCTTGTCAGCCGTGATGTTATAAGGATTATAACGCCCGGCACGGTTACGGAAAGCTCCATGCTTGAGGAGGGGCGCTCGAACTATGTCTGCTCCGTTTTTCTTGACAGCACGGCGGGAGCCGCCGCCTTCTGCGATGTTTCAACGGGCGAATTTTGCGTTGCGGGCTTCGGAAAAGCGCCTTTAACCCATCTTCAAAACGAGCTTGCCCGTTTCATGCCGCGCGAAGCGGTTTTGAGCGCGGGCGCTTTGGAAAACGCCGAGCTCTGCGCGTTTTTGAGTAAAAAGCTCGACTGCCTCATCGAAAACGGTGACGGACGTTTTGATTACATGCAAAGTGCCGCCAGAACCTGCGAGCAGTTTAACTCGGCAAATGTTGACAGTTTGGGACTAACGGGCGACAACGCGGCAATCTGCGCCGCAGGGGGACTTCTAAGCTATATCATCGAAACCCAAAAGACCGATTTAAGCCACATAAACACTCTGGACGTTTTCACCAAGGGGCGTTTTATGGAGCTTGATTATACCACGCGCCGCAACCTTGAGCTGACCGAAAATCTCCGTACCGGAGAGAAAAAGGGAAGTCTTTTGTGGGTGCTGGATAAGACGAAAACACCGATGGGCGGAAGGCTCTTGAGAGCGTGGGTCGAGCGTCCGCTCCTTTCTCCCGTCGCGATAAAGCGCCGCCTGACTGCGGTTTCGGAGCTTTACACCGACAATGTCGCAAGGGGCGAGATTATCGAGATTCTTCGCGATATAGGCGATATCTCACGGCTTATAGGCAGAACTGTTTACGCAACGGCAAACGGACGCGACCTGCTCGCGCTCGGGAATTATTGCGCCGCGCTGCCCGAGCTTGTTAAGCACTTAAACGGCAAGCAAAGCCTGATGCTTCGGCAAATTTCCGAAACAGACCCCGTTAAACATATACCCGAGCTGATAGCGCGGGCAATCTGCGACGAGCCGCCTTTCTCCGTCCGCGAGGGCGGAATGCTCCGCGAGGGCTTTTCCGAGGAGGTTGACAATCTGCGAAATGTCCGTGATAACGGCGCGCAGATGGTTTCCATGCTGGAAACGCGCGAGCGCGAGCAAACGGGCATTAAAAAGCTGAAGGTCGGCTATAACCGCGTTTTCGGCTATTATATCGACATTCCCAGAGCCTTTTCCGAAAATGTGCCCGAAACGTATATCAGAAAGCAGACACTTTCGACGAGCGAGCGCTTCTTCACCGAGGAACTGAAGGAGCTTGAGAACACTCTGATTACGGCTCGTGACAGGCTTGCGGATATTGAATTTCGGTTTTTCGAAGAAGTCAGATTAAGGGTTGCCGCCGAGGTGACGCGGATTCAGGCGATTGCGGACGCGATAGCCGAGCTTGACGCGCTTTGCTCTCTTGCAGAGGTCGCGGTCAGAAACAGCTACACCATGCCTGAAATTGACCTTTCGGGGGCGCTTTCTGTGACAGGCGGCCGTCACCCGGTTGTCGAACAGACCCAGCGCGACATTCTCTTTGTTCCGAACGACACAAATATGAACTGCAGCGATGAGCGGGTTGCGATAATAACTGGTCCGAATATGGCGGGAAAATCCACCTATATGCGCCAGAGCGCTCTGATTGTTCTCATGGCTCAGATGGGCAGCTTTGTGCCGGCAAAAAGCGCGGTTATCGGAATTGTGGACAGAGTGTTTACCCGTATCGGAGCATCCGACGATTTGGCGGGCGGGAAAAGCACCTTTATGGTG
Organism: Clostridia bacterium; assembly: GCA_009929315.1. GTDB lineage: Bacteria > Bacillota > Clostridia > Oscillospirales > Oscillospiraceae > UBA2658. The sequence goes on along the minus strand of SAAS01000002.1, from coordinate 268,764 downwards.
GAGATGATAGAGGTTGCCGACATTTTAAAATACGCGACTGGCTCAAGTCTGCTCATTCTTGACGAAATCGGAAGAGGAACCTCCACCTACGACGGCATGGCGATAGCTCGGGCGGTTCTCGAATTTTGCGCGGATAAAAAGAAGCTGGGTGCAAAAACGATGTTTGCAACGCACTATCACGAGCTTTCCGCGCTTGAGGGAGAGCTGGAGGGCGTGCACAACTATAATATCAGCGCTAAAAAGCGCGGAGGCGACCTCATTTTCCTGCGCAAAATTGTCCGCGGCGCGGCGGACGACAGCTACGGCATAGAGGTTGCGAAGCTCGCCGGAGTGCCCGACGCGGTTATATCGAAGGCGAAGCTCTGCCTTGCCGAGCTTGAGGGCGGAACATATAACAATAGAGCTGCCGTGACGCAAAATGACGCTCAGTTAAGCTTCTCGGACTGCGGGTCAAACGAAATAATACGCAGAATTAAGGAAACAAATCTCGACACGCTGACTCCGATCGAGGCAATGAATCTGCTTTACGAGCTGAAAAAGAAGGTGGATGCCTGATGAAAATAGTTATTACCGGGTTTGCGGATACTATGACAAGGCCGCAGCGTAAGGCGGGCTATATCTATCTGCCGTTTTATATTATTGTTCTCCCGCTTTTTGTAGTAATGCTTTCCGCACTTTCGCCCGAAAACTACAATGATTTAACAGCAAACGCGGTTTACTACGGCATAGGACTTTTATTCTGCCTTATCCCAATGCGCAGTTACTTAAGAAGTGCTTATGATGCGCTGCTTGATAATCTCGGAGCTAATATCGCCGCTCTGGCTTTTGGGTATATCATAAATATCCTTTTGGGTTACCTTGCAACGGGACTTATCTTCACAATTATGGGAGATAAGTTAACAAGTCTTAACAGTCAGCTTTCAGCTTTTGAAAGCTCGCGCGGAGTGATTGCATTGGCGGTTTTTGTGGCTCCCGTCATTGAAGAGGTTCTGTTTCGCGGCGTGGTTTTCGGAGCGCTTGCCCCAAAGCACCGCAGACTTGCTTTTATCGTGTCCATCGGACTTTTTGCGTTTTATAATGTCTGGCAGTTCGCGATCGCGGCTATGAATCTGACGGTGTTCGTTTACATGATTGCTTATATCCCGCTGGGATATGTACTTGCGTGGGCCTACGAAAAGACTAACTGCATTTGGGTTTCTATACTGCTGCACATATTAATAAACGCAATGTCACTGCTCGTTGTAAGCTGACAGAAATGATTTATTGCGAAAATGCTTGCTTTATTTCATCTTATCGACATGTTTTGTTGAATTTCTCAAGAATCGGTGATAGTATTTCTTTTGAATAGAATAGGTTTTCTGTTGGTACGCTTGAGGAGGTTGCAATGCTGCGAAAAGGCTGGTTGGCAAAGGAACTGCGCACGCAAGTATTCGAAATCAGATACTATAACCGCTACGGAAAGCAAGACATGATTCATAGAAACATCGGTGCGCTTAAGATTTTGAGCGCCGGGGATCTGATCATCTCTATTATCTTTTTCACCACTTCTAAATGGGTTGCGACGGGTTTAATACTAACATGGCACTATTGGCTTCTTATCCCGACTTTTTTTGCGTTTGCTATGTTTTCTTTTATTTACGGGGAAAAGGAACAAAAAAGCTATTGCGTTGTACGGACGTCGGCAATCCTGTTTAGCTGCCTACTTGTTGCTCTTATTGCCAACATCGGGATATTTTCGGATCCTAATCGGCCGGATATACTGATGAGCTTTTTACTCGTACTTATGCCGCTGTTTTTTTCGGTTGAGACTTGGGTGGTTGCGACCATAGTCATATTGGGCGGTTGCGGTTATAGCATACTTGCGGATATTTTTAAAGACCCCTCCGTTACTCAACACGATATATTTGTTATTGTTTTAAGCATGGTGATGTCCATGCTCGTATTGGCTTATTCCGCAAGGCTGCGTGCTATCAGCTTTATTGCAATAGAAAAATACAAAAAACTGAGCCGAACTGACCTTTTGACAGGAATTTTGAACAAGCGCAGCTATGAGCTTTGGTGCCAGAAGCTGATTTATGAATGCGAGAACAATGGCCCATGTGCTCTGGCAATTTTCGATATAGACAATTTCAAGCAGGTAAACGATACATACGGACACATAATCGGCGACAAGGTTCTGGAAATAGTCGGGCGAACGCTATCTTCGGTTTTTGGCTCGGACGGGCTTGTCGGACGAATAGGCGGAGATGAATTCGGCGCCTTTGTCTATACTCGCGGAGGCTGTGATATGCTCGGCAGAAGAGCGGAGAATGTTGTTGCGGAGGTTAGAGAACGCTCCAGAAAAGAACTCAAAATCGATGTTGCGATAAGCATGGGAATATCGACAAAGATAGGCTGCCGGATAAATTACATGGAAATGTATTTTGATGCGGACATGGCTTTGTATGAGTTTAAGCGTGCTGCCCTTAAGGAGAGCTGCACGCTGTCGGTATAGAAGAAAAGCAAAAAGACCCGAAAGCGCATTGCGCTTTCGGGTCTTTTTATAATTTTTAATAAGCGACGCCCCAGATTATCATTTTTTGCGCGGGCTTACCGCAGACGGGGCAGACATTGCCGAGATGCTCCTGCTCAAGCGGCATACAGCGGCTTGAAACGCCCGCCTTTTCCTTCATGGCAAGCTCGCACTCGAGATCTCCGCACCACATGGTTTTTATAAAGCCGCCGCCGTTTTCCACAATATTTTTAACTTCTTCAACGGAAGAGGCGGTAAAGCTGTGCTCCTCAAGATTCTTTTTGGCTTTTGCAAAAAGTCCCTTGTGAATTTCCTCAAGAAGCTCGGAAACTCTTGCTTCGAGCTCGGTAAGCTCAACGGTAATCTTCTCTCCGCTGTCGCGGCGAACGCACACACAGTGGCCGGCTTCGATGTCCTTCGGCCCGATTTCGACACGCAGGGGAACGCCCTTCATCTCATACTCGGCAAACTTCCAGCCGGGAGAGTTTTCGGAAAAATCGCCTTTTACGCGAAGTCCCGCCGCCTTAAGCCGCCCGACAAGCTCCTGAGCCTTTTCGATAACGCCCTCCTTGTGCTGCGCGATGGGGAGAACGATTACCTGAATGGGGGCTATTTTCGGAGGGAGAACGAGACCGTTGTTGTCGCCGTGTGTCATGATAATTCCGCCGATTATACGGGTTGAAAGCCCCCATGAGGTCTGGTGAGGGTTCGTGGGCTTATTCTCTTTGTCGGTGAAGGAAATATCAAAGGCTTCCGCAAAGCCTGTGCCGAAATAATGGCTGGTTCCGCTCTGGAGCGCCTTTCGGTCGTGCATCATGCACTCAATTGTATAGGTACGCACAGCGCCCGCAAACTTTTCCTTGTCGGTCTTGCAGCCCCTGACAACGGGCATCGCAAGCACGTTCTCGCACAAATCGGCGTAGGTTTCAAGCTGCTGCTCGGTTTCGGCAATAGCCTCCTCGGCGGTTGCGTGAAGGGTGTGGCCCTCCTGCCAGAGAAACTCGCGGTGGCGCAGGAAGGGACGGGTGGTCTTTTCCCAGCGAAGCACACTGCACCACTGGTTATATAGAAGCGGCAGGTCGCGCCAGGAATGGACGATATTGTGCCAGTGGTCGCAGAAGAGCGTTTCGGAGGTGGGACGAATGCAGAGCTTTTCTTCAAGCTCCTCGCTGCCGCCGAGAGTTACCCAGGCACATTCGGGAGCAAAACCCACAACGTGATCCTTCTCCTTTTGCAGGAGGGATTCGGGTATCAGCATGGGCATATATACGTTCTGGTGCTCAGTTTCCTTGAAACGCCTGTCAAGCTCCGCCTGAATGTTTTCCCAAATCGCGTAACCGTAAGGGCGCAGAATGAACATTCCCTTGACGCTGGAGTATTCGATAAGCTCCGCCTTTTTGCACACGTCCGTGTACCATTTTGCGAAATCGACCTCCATGTCGGTTATCTGCTCAACTTTTTTATCCGTTGCCATGATTTATAATCAATCCTTTCGAATGAGTTCGCAGTATAGGGGCTAAAGTTTATGTCATGTATTTGTGCGCAAATCATGAAAATCCCCATGTCATCCTGCAATTTTATTAAAAATAACCCTGCTTGTCAAGAACAACAGTGCAGTAGCCGCCGTATTATGGATTGACTTTCATAATAACGGAGGCTGGTGCGGGTGGGCGCTTTTGCAAAGTTTTATTTTCGACCCTCAAAGGGCGAAAAAATACACACGGTGGTTACGCCGAAGGAGGACGAAACCGGCGGAATTTACGGCAGAGTGACGGATGGGGAGCGGGCGGTTAAAGCGGCGCTCGTCCTGCTCTTTGAAACGCAGGGGCAGGAAACGGCAAAGCTTCTTGCAACGCTTGTGACCGACGAGGAGGGAGATTTCGCTTTCGGACCGCTGCGCGCGGGGGAGCTTTATCTTATCAAGGTGTATAAGGACAGCCTCAAGCTCCGAGAGCTTGAGATAACCGTTTAGGGTGTTTTGTGAGTGAAAAAGGGCAATCCGAAATAACGGATTGCCCTTTGAGCATTTTATTTAAGCCCGCGCTCTCGTTTAATCGCCCTTATGTCCTTGCCCGCGAAGTTTAAGGCAATATATTCGCCTTCAAGCCTCGAAACCGTCTGCGGAGTATAACGGCGGCGCAGCTCTTCCTCGCTCAGATTTGTGGTTATAATGGTTTTACCGCCGCTCAATAAGCGTCCGTTTATAAGAGAATACAGCGCGCTTTGGGTAAAGCTCGTCGTCATCTCTGTTCCGAGATCGTCCAAAATCAGCAGTTTGCAGTCCAAGTATCGTCTGATTCGGGAGGCAATCTCCGCCGCACTTTCACCGCCGCGGTCGAATTTCTGAAGCTCGAAGGCCTCCATCACCGATACCGCCGTATCGTAAACCACCGAAAAGCCCTTCTCGGAGACCACCTTCGCGATGGAGGCGGCAAGGAAGGTCTTGCCGAGCCCCGTGCCGCCTCGGAAAAGGAGATTGACGGAGGAAGGGCGAAAATCCGCGGCATAGTCGCGGCAGATATTGAAGGCGCAGGACATCATAGCCTTCGGCGAGTCATGCCACGCCGGATCATAAATCTCGTCATAATAGCTAAGGTCAAAGGCTTCAAAACACTGTCCTGAAATGTTGAGCATCTGGCTCAGCTCACGGGCGGCTTCGGCTTGATATAGAGCTTTAAGACAGGAGCAGGGCTTGCCCAGAACATAGCCGCTGTCGCGGCAGAGGGGGCAGTCGAAGATTTCGTCTGTGTAGTTTTCGGGATAGCCGCCCGCTTTTAAAAGCTCGGAGCGTCTTTCAAGCAGAGCCTCGCATTTTGCTTTGACCTGCGCAACATATTCCCCCGCGTCGGCGCTTTTATTAAGCGCGGCGGTGGCGATACCCGCCATCAGCCCCGTTATCTCCGCTTCAATTTCCATAACGGCGGGAATACGGGCAAAGACCTCGGCTCTCCTGAGGTTCAGCTCGGAAACATTATCGTTTTTTCTCTCGGCGATTATATCTCTGACTCTTGCCAGAATTTTACCGTCGTATGCCATAGTTTCACCTCAAAATCAGCCGTTTTTGACCTTTTCCCAAATCTTTTTCATACGCTCCGTTTCAGGCTGCGCCGAGCTTCGGACGACAGCCTGTCCACCTTGACGGGGGACGGCGCCCGATACAGCGCCCTGATGAGTGTCTCCGCTCGTAATTTCCTGTGCCGTGTGGAGTTTTTTGCCGTGCCAGCTTTGAAGAATCGAATCCATGTATTTCCAAGCGAGATTTCCGGTCTTGACTATGGTTTTGTCATAAGCAAGAGCGAGGGCTTCAAGCTCAAAGCCCATATCTATCCAAGTCTCAACATATTTGCGCTCGGTGGCGCTGAAGTTGCGCCCGCTGATTTGGAGCAGACGCTTAATGTCCGCCATTTCACCGCTTCGTGTGCGTTTCTGCAGAAGAAACTCCTCGGCGCGCTCAAGAGTCAGAATTTCGCGGTTATACCAGACGTATGCTTCCTTTTCTATGGTGCGCATGGAAGGGAGTTTCCCCTGACCCAAATGTTCTCGGGTTTCCTCAACGCAGTGGTTAATCAGTAGAAAAATAACCTCTGTCGGCAGACGCAGAAAATCATATATTCCGAAGAGCGTTTTAAGGTCCGCGCCTGTCAAAAGGTGACCCATTATGCGCTGGGTTTCTTCAACGATTGCCTTAAACTCACTGTTCCCGCAGGTTCGCGCCGCGATATCCTGCGCCGTGTATTCGGGAAGCTCGTCCGCTGACAGTGGAACCGGCTTTTTGTTTTCGCCTGTCTTGAAAAGTCCCAATTCGCAAAGAGTACTTATTGCCTTCAGAATCTCCGCCTCGGTTCGCTTTAGCGACGCCGCTGCGCTCTGTGAGGAGAAGCCGCCTCTGTTGCGCAAAGCGTAAAGGTAAAGCAAAGTCGCGGTTCCATCGCCTGAAGCTATAAGCCTGTCCGCGTCGGCGCTTGGAAGGGCGAGATTCTGTTCCATCGAAAGTGTGTATTTTTTGTCTTCCATAAGCGCCTCCTTACCGAGATTTCTAGAGAAACACATTATAACATTATTTTTGACTTGTAGCAATACATCCGTTTATGTTATAATACTCGCACAGAGCAATATTTCAGTTGAAATAATTTAGCGTAAATTGTTAGAAATTCACAAACCAGTCACAACGCCGCAAAGCGAACATGGTATAATGTCTGTGCTAATATTTAACAACTCAGCGGAATAATAAAGAGGTGAAAGACGAAATGCTGAAAGATGTCACTATCGAAATTGCGGGACGGGATTATCAGATTAAGACGGACGAGGATACGGAATACGTTCGCGAGCTAGCAAACTTTGTAACCGTCAAGATTCTCGAAATTAAAAGGGACTCGGGCGCCTCTGCACTTGACTGCGCAACAATGGCGGCGCTCGACATGGCTGACCGTTACCTCAAGGAGCTGCAGAAAAAGGAAAAAGCCTCAAAAAGGAGAACGGGCGCGAGTGAAAGCGAACCTCCCACGCTTCTGTAAAGTCAGCTAAACCCGAAAGGCAAAACTATGTTGGAACTTCTATCACCTGCCGGCTCGCCGGAGGCGGTTGTCGCCGCCGTTCAGAGCGGGGCAGATGCAATCTATATGGGCTTCGGCGAGCATAACGCTCGCCGCGGCGCAAAAAACTTCACGGACGAGGAATTTGATTCCGCCGTCCGCTATTGCCGTATGCGAGGCTGCAAGGTATATGTAACACTCAACACCCTTGTCAGCGACAGGGAAATACCCGATGTCGTCAGACTTGCGGGCCATGCCTGCGAAATCGGCGCGGACGCAATTTTGGTTCAGGATTTGGGCCTTGCCCGCGTACTTAAGTGTGCCGTTCCGGAAATGCCTCTGCACGCGAGCACGCAGATGAGCATACACAACCTTGCAGGAGTTGAGGCCGCCGCCGAAATGGGGATAAGCCGCGCGGTTTTGGCTAGGGAGCTTACTCTGGAACAAATTGCCCTCATCGCCGAAAGGTCACCCATAGAAATCGAAATATTCGCTCACGGCGCGCTGTGCTTCTGCCATTCGGGACAGTGCTATATGAGCGCCCTTATCGGCAGGCGCAGCGGTAATCGCGGCGCCTGTGCTCAGCCCTGCAGACTGCAATACAGCCTCGGCGGGAGAATGGATAATTTCCCTTTAAGCCTCAAGGATAATTGCCTAGTTTCATATCTTAAGGAGCTTGAGCGGGCGGGCGTGAGCTGTGTGAAAATTGAAGGGCGGATGAAGCGCCCCGAGTATTCGGCAATCGTAACGGGAATCTATTCACGCGCAATCCGCGACGGACTTGAGCCTTCCGAGCTTGAAATGAAGCAGCTTGAATTGGCATTTTCCCGTCAGGGCTTTACCGACGGGTACTTAACGGGGGAAAAGGGCGCTTCGATGTTCGGCGTGCGCGAGGAGCGGGACAGCGATGTAAATAAGCTGTATAACGCCGCGAGAAGAGACTATGCAAATTCTGAAACCCGCCGCGTTCCGGTGAGATTTTACACTATAATCAAAGCTGGTGCCAAGTCGAAATTCGCGGTGGAGGATAATGACGGAAACAAGGTCATTAAAGAGGGACCGATTCCTCAGGCGGCTTCAAATCAGGCACTATCAAAGCAGACTCTTTACGACCAGTTTTATAAAACCGGCGGAACGCCTTATCTTTGCACCGATGTATCGACGGTGCTGGACGAGGGACTTTTCCTCCCGGTATCCGGAATAAACGAAATGCGAAGACTGCTTCTGGACGAGCTTTCCGAAGCAAGGAAGAGCCCGTCTGCGAGAAAGCTGGGAAAACTGCCGAAAACTCCCGCTGACGTCAAGATTTTGGGCGGTCCGAAGACGATTTTCCAAATCGGTACGGTTGACCAGCTGACGCAGAAGCTTGCCGAGGCAAAGCCCGACTATCTTTATGTGCCCCTTGCCATACTTGCCGAGAATCCTGCGGCCGTTCTGCCCTTTGCGGAAAAAGGTGCAGTTCCCGTCGCGGTGCTGCCGCGTGTGATAACCGACACACAGGCACCGGAAATCGCGGAAATGCTTGTTAAGGTTAAGGCTATGGGCGTTGACGAAGTGCTCGTGGGCAACATGGGACATGTAAAATACGCAAAGCTCGCTTCGATGAACGTGAGAGGCGATTTTGGACTTAATGTTTATAACTCGGATACGCTTCAGGTGCTTAATGCGGCGGGCTTCTTGTCCGCAACCGCCTCCTTCGAGCTTCGCATGAGTCAGATTCGTGACCTCAGTAAGCCAATAAACACGGAGCTTATCGCTTACGGAAGACTGCCCCTCATGGTCAGCGACCAGTGCATTATTAAAAACAGTGCGGGCACCTGCAACTGCCAGAACGCGGTGTCGCTTTCAGACAGAACGGGACAGCTTTTCCCTGTTGTCAAGGATTTTGGCTGCCGAAATGTCATTCTTAACGCCCACAAGCTGTTTCTGGCGGACAGGCTGCGGGATGTTGAAAGCAGCGGAGTTTGGGCAATTAGGCTGATGTTCACCAATGAAGGCCCCGAAGAATGCGTGAGAATTGCCGAGAGCTACGCGGGAAAAACGCAGTATGTCCCCAACGGGCTGACCAGAGGACTTTATTACCGAGGCGTTGAATAGTAAGGGCGAAGGATATTTATGGGTATTGTACTGGCTTCGGCTTCTCCGAGAAGACGTGAACTTCTCGCGATGCTGAACGTAAAGGATTTCAGGGTTATTCCCGCCGCAGGCGAAGAACTTATAGATAAAGACAAGTTGCCGAGTGAAACCGTCTGTGCGCTTTCAAGAGCAAAGGCGCAGGAAGTGTCAAAGCTCTGCGAGCCTTCGGATATTATTATTGCAGCCGATACAATTGTCGTGCTGGATGGCGATATTCTGGGAAAGCCCAACGACGAGCGCGACGCTTTTCGGATGCTGACGCTTCTTTCAAACAGAGAGCATGAGGTTTTCACGGGAGTGACGATAATGCAGGAAGGCCGCGTGTTTTCTGAATTTGAGAGGACGCTTGTCCGATTCCGTTCGCTTTCCGAGCGGGAGAAAGAGGCGTACATTCAAACAGGGGAGCCGATGGATAAAGCCGGTTCCTACGGAGCTCAGGGGATAGGCTCGCTATTCATAGAGGGTATCGAGGGAGATTTCTTTAACGTAATGGGACTGCCTCTGTGCAGATTGTCAAAAATGCTTGAAAAATTGGGCGTGATATTGATTTGAATAAGTTTAAAGATTTTACAAAGAAAAACGGAATACGGCTCGGAATCGTTGTCGTCGTTGTCGCGCTGATTTCCGGCTTGGCCGCGAGCGCCTCAAAAGGCAATGTCGGAGCGGCGGAAAACGCCGCGGCCTCACTGACAATTCCCGTCAAGCAGGGCGGAACTGGCTTTGTGGCGTGGCTCGAGGGCATTTACGGCTACATGTTCAAATATGACTCGCTGGCCGCGGAAAATGAGGAGCTTAAGGTTCAGCTTGCCGAGGCGGAGATTGAACTGCGCGAAGCTGAAAATGCAAAAAACGAAAACGAGCGCCTTCGCGAGCTGCTGAATTTGCGCGAGAAGCACAAGGACTTCGTCTTTGAGTCGGCTAATATCATAGACCGTCCGGCCTCTAACTGGAGCGAAACCTACACCATCAGCAAGGGCGAGGAATCGGGCATCGTGGTGGGCAACTGTGTTATCGACAGCAGCTATAACCTCGTCGGACAGGTCATTGAGGTCGGATCGGGCTGGGCGACGGTGCGCTCCGTAATCGACGCCGACATGCGCGTCGGTGCGCTTGTGGGCGAGGGCGGAAACGCCGCCATGATTGTCGGAGATTTTGCGCTTATGCAGAGCGGCGAAACAAAGCTCACTTACCTTACTCAGGAAACACAGGTTTTAGAGGGTGACGTGCTTATTACCTCCGGCAAGGGAGGAGCGTTCCCCAGAGGACTTTCCATCGGAACGGTCAGCTCCGTTAAAACCGAGGCGGGCGGTCAGGTGGAGTATGCGACCGTCACTCCGTCATGTGAGCTCGGGGCGCTGTCGGAGGTTTTCGTTATCAAGGCCTTTGATGTTGTGGAATAACTTAATGCCAAGTCTTTTTGGAGGCGCGGAATGCTGCTTGACACGATAAACATTATAAAAATACGAAAAGCAATAGTTTATTTCGGCTTGATGATGTTAGTGCTTTTCGTTCAAAATATTGTACTTTCACATATTCCCGTCTATAAAGTTTATGCTTTCATACCGCCTGTTGCGGTTGTAGCCGTGGGCTTTTTCGAGGGCGGTGTGTGGGGCGGAGTGTTCGGACTCGTGCTGGGCCTTTTCTGCGACATGAGCTTAAATGACACGAAGATTTTGCTGACGGTTATCTTTCCGATAATCGGCTTCGCTTCCGGAGCGGCGGCAATGTACTTTGTTAACAAACGCTTCTTCTCCTTCTTTTTTGTAAGCTTCGCGGCTCTGATTCTGACGGCGATTTGTCAGATGTTCAGGTTTATAGCCGTTGCGGACACAAATATACTGCCTGTTTTGCTTACCGCGGGACTTCAAACCCTGTGGTCGCTTCCGTTTACATTTGCCGTTTATTATCCCTGCCGAGCTCTTTCGGGAGTGGATTTGAGCAAGTAGGTCCTTGCGAAAGGAACAAACATGGAAAAAATAATTAAACCCTGGCGCCTTGCGGCTACAATTTTTGTGATTCTTGCGTTGACGGTGATTTTTGTGATTTCGCTGTATCGACTGCAAATCATAGAGGGAGCCGCCTATTATGAGCAGTCCAAAAACAGCATAGTGACCACGAACACCGTTTTGGCGGCAAGAGGAAATATCCTTGACCGTTACGGACGGGTTTTGGTTTCAAACAGCGTCTGCAACAATCTTCTCATAAACTCTGATGAGCTTTTTGAGCAGGATGACCCAAACGCCATTATTCTCGAGCTGGTTCAGGCAGTTAAGGATTCCGGCAACAAATATACCGACACGCTTCCGATAACCGAGTCGGCACCGTTTGAATATGTCTCGAATATGACGGATTTGCAGAGAACGAGGCTTGATGCGTACTTAAAGGCAAATGATTTGCCGACCTCGACGACGGCGGTCGAACTCATGGCATTTTTCAGGGACGCCTTCGATATTGACAACAACTACACCTCCGAGCAAATGCGAATTGTGACGGGCGTGCGCTATGAAATTAAAATTCGTTATGTTATTAACACCTCCGACTATATTTTCGCGGAGGACGTAAGCATTGACCTTATCACCAAGCTGATGGAAAACGATGTACCCGGCTTCAAGGTGCAGTCCTCCTACATCCGCGACTACAATACGGATTACGCGGCGCATCTTCTGGGCTATGTCGGCATGATGAACGAGGATGAATACAAGGAATACAGAAACGACGGCTATCAGCTCAACGCAATGGTCGGAAAAGACGGTGCCGAGAAGGCCTTTGAGAGCTACCTGCACGGAACCGACGGAACAGCGGTTGTGACAACAACGCGCGGCGGAACAATTATCAGCACAAAATATACCAAGGAGCCGGTTCCCGGCAATCAGGTCTATCTCACAATAGATTTAGGCTTGCAGGAAGCTGCGGAAATATCGCTTAACAATTATATCGCTGAAACCAACAAACAGCGTGAAATCGACAACGCAAATTTCGAGGCACAGGGCTTAACGGATGAGGTCGTGGATATGATAACGGGCGGAGCCGTTGTTGCAATCAATGTAAAAACAGGCGAGCCTCTTTGCATAGCCAGCGCTCCGACCTTTAACCTTAGCACGCTTATGGACGATTATGACACTCTGATGAAGGACGAGTCAGCACCGCTTTTTAACCGCGCGCTCAACGGAACCTACGCTCCCGGCTCCACCTTCAAGCCGGTTACGGCAATTGCGGCCCTCGACAAAAAGATAGTTACTCCGGCAACCACTATTTACGACAAAGGCATTTTCGATAAGTATGCCGATCAGGGCTACGCGCCTACCTGCTGGCTTTATCCTCACGGCTCCCACGGGGATGTTAACGCCGCCAAGGCGATTGAGGTTTCCTGCAACTACTACTTCTATACTGTGGGCGAGCAGCTCGGAATAGACGCGCTGTCCGATTACGCCATGCGTTTCGGACTGGGCGTTCCGACCGGCATTGAGCTCACAGAAAGCACCGGCGTCATGTCAACGCAGAAATACAAGGAGGAAACAACGGATACCCCTTGGTATATCGGTGATACCATGCAGGCGGCAATCGGACAGTCCTTCAACGTGTTCACGCCTCTGCAGTTTGCCAATTACATGGCAACCCTTGCCAATGACGGAACCCGCTATGAGGCGACTATGCTCAAGGCGGCAAGAAGCTATGACTATTCAAAGAGCATTTTCGAGCGTAAGGCAACTGTTGCGGAAAAGGTTGACGTTGACCAGTCCTACTATGACGCGGTTCATACGGGACTTTACAATGTTGCAAACTCTCCTCTCGGCACGGCCTACGCCATATTCGGCGACTACCCCTATAAAGTCGCAGCGAAAACCGGCACGGCACAGCTCGGAGAAGCAATAACCAATAACGGCGTTTTTATCTGCTACGCGCCTTATGATGACCCGCAAATCGCAATCGCAGTTGTTGTTGAAAGAGGCGGTGCCGGCAGCAAGATTGCGTCGATAGCAAGGGACGTTCTGGATTATTATTTCAGTTTCAAGAACAGCGCGGTTTCTTTGGAAACCGAAAACTCTTTACTCAAATGAGAACACTTCTTTATTGCGTTTTTCCGCGGACTAATGTATAATATAATATCGGCACGGCGGCTGTGCCTGAAAAAGCTGCAAATGTACTGAAAGGATGAAGGCCATGAACATCGCGATAATGGCGCATAACAACAAAAAGGAGCTTATGGTGCAGTTCTGCATTGCATATTGCGGAATACTGTCCGAGCATTCCATTTGTGCTACCGCTACCACCGGACGTTTAGTTGCCGAGGCGACCGGTCTTCCGATTTCGATGTATCTCAGCGCGGCTCAAGGCGGGAGCCAGCAGATTAAATCACGCATCGCTTACAACGAAATTGACTTGGTGCTGTTTTTCTGGGATTCCTCAAGCTCCGATGACGATAAAGAGGTTGTTGCAATTTCCCGCGCCTGCGACCAGCACAGCATACCCTTTGCTTCAAACGTCGCAACCGCGGAGGTGCTTATTCAAGGCTTGAAGCGCGGAGACCTCAGCTGGCGTGATATAGTTAACCCCAAAAGATAATATTAAAGGCTTATTGACGTAACGCTCTCGTCCCTTAGCGGGAGGGAGCGTTATTATTGTTGAAGGGTTAGATTAAAAAACATCAGTTTTTAAACAAACCCTAATTGCCGGATAATAACCGAATTTGTATAATCACCGAAAGGAATTTTCATATATGGAGAGAATAAAACCCCGTACGCTTTCGGGCTTTATGGAGCTTTTGCCGGAGAAACAGGCGCAGATGGAGCGAATAATGGAAACCCTGCGCAGCACCTATTCACTTTACGGCTTTGCACCTCTTGACACGCCGATAATTGAGGCTTCGGAGGTTCTGCTTGCCAAGGGCGGCGGGGAAACCGAAAAACAGATTTACCGCTTTGAAAAGGGCGACAGCGACCTTTCGCTGCGCTTTGACCTCACCGTGCCGCTGGCAAAATATGTTGCCATCAACTGCGGGCAGCTCAGCTTCCCCTTCAGGCGCTACCAACTCGGAAAGGTCTTCAGGGGAGAGAGAGCGCAGCGCGGACGATTCCGCGAGTTTTATCAGGCGGACATCGACATAATCGGTGACGGCGAGCTTGACGTTATGAACGAGGCTGAGATTCCCGCCATCATTTACCGCACCTTTACGACTTTGGGACTTACAAAATTTAAAATCCGCGTCAATAACCGCAAGGTTTTAAACGGCTTTTTCGAGATACTTGAACTTAGCGACAGGGCCGCCGACATAATGCACACAATTGACAAGCTTGATAAAATCGGCACGGAAAAGTGCCGCGCTCTGCTCATCGAAGGCGGTGTTTCAGAAAATGCTGCGGACGAGATTATGAGCTTTATCGCAATTAACGGCACGAGTGCGGAGAAGCTCAAGGCGCTCGAGAAATATCGGAATAAAAACACTACTTATAGCAAGATTTTTGATGTGGGACTTAAGGAGCTTGGTGATGTTGTAAGGCATCTGCCCGAATTTGGCGTGCCGGAATCGCACTTTGAAATTGACCTCACCATCGCGAGGGGGCTTGACTACTACACCGGCACGGTTTATGAAACGACGCTTACCGAGCACCCCGAAATCGGCTCAGTCTGTTCGGGCGGCCGCTACGATAATCTTGCGGAATACTACACCGATAAAAAGCTTCCGGGCGTCGGTATTTCCATCGGCCTTACAAGGCTTTTCTTTGTCCTTGAGGAGCAGGGAATGCTCTCAAACGAGATTATCACCTCTCCGGCGGATGTTCTTATAATCCCGATGACGGAGAACAAAGCCAAAGCTATCGAAACAGCAACGCTTTTCAGGGAAAACGGTATCCGCACAATGCTGTATTCAGAACAGAAAAAATTTAAGTCAAAGATGAACTTCGCGGATAAAATCGGGGTACCGTTTGTCGTCTTCATCGGCGATGATGAGATTGCCGACAATTTTGTAACCGTGAAAAACATGAAAAACGGCCATCAGTTCAAAAAAAGCGAAAAGATGGCTATGAGTTATATTAAGGGCGTTGTAACCCTGAGAAATAACAGCGATCTTATTCTTAATTTCGTCAAAGAAAAATAGCGGTATTTCATGAAGCGACAGCGCTCGAGCTTAACAAGAAACAAGAAGAGAAAGGTTTTAAAACTATGTTTCAATCCCGTACCCACACCTGCGGAGAGCTTCGTATCGAGGATGCAGGGAAGAAAGTAAAAATAGTCGGCTGGATGGAAAATGTCCGCGAGGTCAGCGCAAATTTGGCCTTTGTGGTCGTGCGTGACTTCTACGGCACAACGCAGGCCGTCGTACAGAACGAGGATATGATGAGTTTCGTAAAGGGCATCACCCGCGAATCCACAATCAGCATTGAGGGCGAGGTGCGCGAGCGTACAAGCAAAAACCCCAACCTTCCAACGGGTGATATCGAGGTCGTACCGGAAAAAATTGAGGTTCTCGGGCGCTGCCGTTATAACGAGCTGCCCTTCCAGATAAACCACAGCCGCGAGGCGGACGAGGCGACGCGCCTAAAATACCGCTATCTCGACCTCCGCAATCCCGAGGTCAAGAGCAATATTGTCCTGCGCTGCAATGTGGTTGCCGCTCTGCGCAAGAGCATGACAGAGCACGGCTTTTTGGAAATCACAACGCCGATTTTAACCGCGTCTTCGCCCGAAGGCGCGCGCGACTATCTCGTTCCCGCACGCAACCACCCGGGGAAGTTCTACGCTCTGCCGCAGGCGCCCCAGCAGTTTAAGCAGCTGCTTATGACAAGCGGCTTTGACCGTTATTTCCAGATTGCCCCCTGCTTCCGCGATGAGGACGCAAGAGCCGATCGCTCTCCGGGCGAGTTTTATCAGCTCGACATGGAGATGGCCTTTGCCAATCAAGAGGACGTTTTCGCCGTTTTGGAGGATGTTCTTCCTCCGATTTTCGCAAAGTACGGCAAATATAACGTCGCCTCAGAGGCGCCGTTTAAGAGAATTTCATTCAGCGATTCAATGGAAATATACGGCTCGGACAAGCCCGATCTTCGTATTGACCTAGTAGTGCGCGACGCAACGGAGCTTCTTTCCGACTGCGGTTTTGAGCCCTTCGCGGGGAGCACCGTAAAGGCGGTTGTCGTGCCCGATTTCACACAGACGCGCAAGTTTATCGACCAGCTTTGCGCTGATGTGGAGGTTGTTTCGGGCAACAAGGCGTTTTGGTTCCGCCTTGACGAAAACTTTGATCTTGTCGGCGGAATTTCAAAGTTCCTAACGGAGCGTAAAAACGCGATAATCGCCGCTCTCGATTTGAAGCCGAACTGCTTTGTGGGTCTTACTTCGGGCAAAAAGCTTGCCGCGCAGAAGACCGCGGGCGTGCTTCGCAAAATGCTGGGCGCTTCCGTTCCGGGGCACATGGACGCTGAGCGCTATGAGTTCTGCTGGATAGTCGATTTCCCGATGTACGAAATCGGCGAGGAATCGGGCGAGCTTGAGTTCTGCCACAACCCGTTTTCAATGCCGAACGGCGGCTTGGAAATCCTTGACAAGGTTGAAAAGGGCGAGGCCGACCCCCTTGCGATTACCGCGTATCAGTACGATTTGGTGTGCAACGGCGTGGAGCTTTCCTCCGGCGCGGTGAGAAATCACGACCCCGAAATTATGATAAAGGCCTTTGAGCTTGTCGGGCTGGGCGAAGACGACGTTAAGGCAAAGTTCCCCGCAATGTATAACGCCTTCTGCTACGGCGCGCCCCCTCACGCGGGTATCGCCCCGGGCGTTGACCGCATGGTAATGCTCCTTGCGGGAGAGGACAGCATACGCGAGATTATTCCCTTCCCGATGAATAAAACAGCTCAGGATTTGATGATGGGCGCACCTTCCGCCGTTGAGCCGAAGCAGCTGCGCGAGCTGCATATCGTTCTTGATGTGAAGGAATAACAGAACACAATATAGGTAACTTCATTATGGAAGACACAAAACAGAATCTTTGCTTTCGCAGAGGGACAATGGCGGATTTGGACGGCGTATTTCGCCTTTTCACCGCAGCGATTGCCGAAATGAACCGCAATAACATACCTCAATGGGACGAGCTTTACCCCGACAGGGCGATTTTGAGCGAGGATATTGAGAAAAACCAGCTCTTTGTCGGCATGGCGGAGGGTGAGATTGCCTCGGTCTATGTACTTAATTCCGAGTGCGACGAGGAATACAAAAACGGAGACTGGCGCTATCCGAACGCCTCCTTTTGCGTGATACATCGCCTTTGCGTTAACCCGAAGTTTCAGAACAGGGGCATTGGAAATCTTACAATGAGGCACATCGAAGCTCAAATAAAGCAGGAGGGCTTTGAGTCCGTGCGTCTGGACGCATTTACGCGAAACCCCTATGCATTAAAGATGTACGACAAGCTTGGCTACGTCATAGTCGGCACGGCGGACTGGCGCAAGGGCAGGTTTTTTCTCATGGAGAAAAAGCTGTAGGTTTTATTTAGGAGAAGAAAATGAGTATCAGGAGCACCGCAAAAGCGATAATCATAAATGACAATAAGCTGCTTTTAAACAAATGCCGCGACGAGTATAACGGCGAATACTATTCCCTCCCGGGCGGAGGACAGAATAAGTTTGAAACTATGACCGAGGCGGTAATTCGGGAGTGTCTTGAGGAAACGGGCTATACCGTTAAGCCTCTTCGCTTTGCCGCGCTTTGTGAGGAAATTTGTGAGGACGCGGATTTTCGTCAGCATCGCCCCGAGTACGCACACAAAATGTACCATATCTTCGTATGCGAGGCTGTGGGAGAAAAGGTTTGTATTCCCACAGAAACGGATGAACTTCAAATAGGCATGGAATGGCTTGACATTGGCACGCTTGAGGGAATTAAACTTCTTCCGAAGCTTGTGGGCGAGAATTTACGAAGGGTTTTAGACAGTGATACCCCGATTTTTCTTGGCTCCGAGCACATCAAGCACAACCACGGGTAAGGAGCTTCAGACCCTTAAAAATTGCGCCTTATTTAAACGCATTTTCCGCCGCTGCCTTTAGCAAACTATAAAACGCGATGTCGAGGAAAAACTATATGGTCATTAGGACAATGGAAATAGGCGATTATGAGAGAGTTTATAATTTGTGGGCAAACACGCCGGGAGTAGGCTTGAACGATATTGACGATTCAAAGGAAGGAATTGAAAAATATCTGAAACGCAACCCGAACACCTGTTTTGTTGCCGAAAGCAATAAGAAAATAATCGGTTCAATTCTAAGCGGACATGACGGTCGTCGAGGCTATATTTACCATGCTGCTGTTTTGGGGGCAGAGCGCGAATTGGGAGTGGGAACAGCACTGGTCGAAGCGGCAATTTCCGCGCTGGAGAGGGAAGGAATAAACAAGGCGGCGCTTGTTGTTTTTTTCTCAAATGAAAATGGAAATCGTTTTTGGGAAAATCGCGGGTTTATAAAGAGAGACGACCTGATATATAGAAACAGGGATTTACGCGATATATAAGAGAAAAACAAATAGCATTTCGTTTCGTCGGAGAAGATAGACTTTGAAAAAGGCGGTGGCGCTTATGGTTTCGAAAATACGCTCACTCGGCATTAAGGGCATCGGGGGATACGAAGTATCCGTCGAGTGCTTTTTGTCGAGCGGACTGCCGTCTTTTGATATCGTAGGGCTGCCCGATACCGCCGTTAAGGAAGCGCGTGATAGGGTTCGCGCCGCCATTAAAAACACGGGGCTTAACTTCCCCGTTTCACGGCTGACAATCAACCTCGCACCAGCGGACACGAAAAAGGGCGGTACAACCTACGACCTGCCCATGCTCCTTGCGATACTCACGGCGAACGGCGCGATTAAAGCTCCGTCCGAGGACTGCGCGTTTTTCGGGGAGCTGGGCTTAACGGGCGAGGTTCGCCCCGTGCGCGGCTCCCTGCCGATGGCGCTTGCCGCAAGGCGCGTGGGTATTACAAAGCTTTTCGTCCCCGCCGATAACGCTCCCGAGGCTTCGTTCGCGGAGGGCGTTGCGGTCTACCCCGTTAAAACCGTTTCCGAGCTTATTAAGCATTTTTCGGGCGAGAAACCGCTTTCGCCTATTGAGATACCCGACCTTAAGTGCGTTTCCACCGTTTCCGCCGATTTTTCGGAGGTCAAGGGTCAGGAAAATGTGAAGCGTGCGCTCGAGGTAGCGGCGGCGGGCGGGCATAATATTCTGCTCGTCGGGCCTCCCGGCGCGGGAAAATCCATGCTTGCGAAGCGCCTTCCGACGATTCTGCCCGATATGAGCGGCGCGGAAGCGCTTGAAACCACCGAAATCCACTCCGTTATGGGACTGACAAGCCGCGAAAAGCCGCTTGTCACACAAAGGCCCTTCCGTGCGCCGCACCATACGCTCAGTTCTTCAGCAATGGCGGGAGGTGCTCAGCTTCAGCCTGGGGAAATTTCGCTTGCGCATAACGGCGTGCTGTTTCTGGACGAGATGCCCGAATTTCACCGCGACGTCCTTGAGGTCATGCGCCAGCCGCTTGAGGACGGTAAGGTCACAATTTCGCGCTCAACGGGCTCCGCTACATATCCCGCGAGCTTTATGCTCGTTTGCGCGATGAACCCCTGCAAATGCGGCTGGTACGGGCATAGCTCGGGACGCTGCAATTGCAGCGAAGCAAGTGTTCGGAAATACCACAGCAAACTATCTGGTCCGCTTATCGACAGGATTGACATTGTGGTCGAGGTGCCCGCTCTCGAATTTGACGAGCTCCGCATCAGAAAGCCCGCGGAAAAGAGCGAGGATATAAAAAGCCGCGTTAACGCCGCAAGGCTCAAGCAGCGAGGCCGCTTCGAAAAAGCGGGGTTTGACTGCAACGCCAGAATGGAACAGGCCGAGCTTCGCGAATATTGCGAACTTTCTGAGGACAGCGAAGCGCTCATGAAGCTGGCGTTTGAAAAAATGGGGCTAACGGCGCGAAGCTACGACAGGATTTTGCGCGTGGCGCGAACCATCGCCGACCTTGACGGCGCGGAGAGCATTATGCCCAATCATCTCGCCGAGGCAATACAGTACCGTACCTATGACTTCCGAGAGCCTCGAGGCGAAGCGGAAAACTAAAGGCGACGCCTTGCTTTAAATTTACGAAAACCTTATGTTTTTGGCAAAGACAGAAGGCCGAGCGGCAAATACAATATGAAGGAACTCGTTAAATGAATGATATTCTACTCCTCAAGCAGGGGGAAATTGTACTTAAGGGTCAGAACAGACGTTTTTTTGAGGGAAGGCTTCTGGCCAATCTAAAGCACAGGCTTAGGCCCTTCGGGGAATTTAAAGTCTATTCGACCCAATCTACCGTTTACGCGGAGCCACTCGGCAATTGCGACATGGACGGGGCGTTTGAAGCGGCGCAGAAGGTATTCGGCTTTGTGGGAGTGAGCCGAGCGCTTGCCTGCGATAAAGACAAGGATGCCATTTTTGAGGCCGCAAAGAAATATCTCGACGAGGATATGAGGGCAGCAAAAAGCTTTAAGGTGGAGGCAAAGCGTTCCGACAAGGGCTTTCCGATGTCGAGCATTGAGCTTTCGCAATACGTCGGGGGCTTGTTAAGTGACGAGTATCCCGAGATAAGGGTGGATGTTCACACGCCCGAGCTTGTTGTCCACATCGAGGTGCGCGAAACCGCGGCCTATGTCCACGCGAGACCGCAGCCCGGGGCCGGAGGTATGCCCGTCGGCTCAAACGGCAGCGCCGTAACACTCCTGTCGGGCGGAATTGACAGTCCCGTTTCGAGCTATATGATAGCGCGCCGCGGGATTCATCTCGTTCCCGTTCACTTTTTCTCCTTCCCCTATACCTCCGAGCAGGCGAAGGAAAAGGTGCTGGAGCTCGCAAAGATTTTAACAGCTTATTGCGGCAGGCTCGCCGTTGAGATAGTACCATTCACGCATATTCAGGAGGAAATCCGCGCAAACTGCCCCGAGGAGTATTTTACGCTGATTATGCGCCGTTTCATGATGCGCATTGCGGAGAAAATCGCTCTTCAAAACGGCTGCAAGGCGCTTGTCACGGGCGAAAACCTAGGACAGGTCGCAAGCCAGACCATGGAGGCACTGCGAGTAACGGAGGATTGCATTTCCCTGCCTGTTTTGCGTCCGCTTATCGGCATGGATAAGACGGATATCGTGCAGATAGCCAGAAAAATCGGCACCTTTGAAACTTCGATTCTGCCCTTCGAGGATTGCTGCACGGTGTTCACGCCGCGCCATCCCAGAACCAAGCCGAAGCTCGAGGACGTTTTACAGGTCGAGAGTGTTCTTGACGTTCAGGCGCTTGTGGATGAGGCGTTCGATTCAAGGGAAATTGTGAAGTTCGATATCTAGTGCCGAAACGGTGCATAATCAAAATCGGAAGGAAATGGTCTTATGAATAAAACTTTAAGTGCCGAGATTCTGTCGGTCGGAACGGAACTGCTTTTGGGCGGCACAACCAATACAGATGCAAGAGATATTTCCATATACCTCTCCGAGTTGGGCATAAATGTTTTTTACCACACGGTTGTGGGAGACAATCCCGAAAGACTTAAGGGCGCTGTTCAGATTGCGCGGGAACGCGCGGACATTATTATAACCACAGGGGGGCTTGGCCCCACCTGCGACGACCTGACAAAACAGGTGCTTGCGAGTGCGTTTGACCTTGAGATGGTGCTGCACGAGGAGCTTGCCGAGGAGATAAAACGCTATTTCAAAGAGGTTATAGGTGTTGACTCCATGACGGAAAATAACCTCCAGCAGGCCTATCTGCCCGCCGGCTGCACGATTTTCCACAACGAATGGGGAACGGCGCCCGGCTGTGCCTTTGAGGCAAAGGGTGCGCGCGTTATTATGCTGCCCGGGCCTCCGCGTGAGTGCAATGCGATGTTCAAGGCCTGTGCGATGCCATATCTGCGCGCCCTTTCCGACGAGGTGATTTTGTCGCACAACCTCAACATCGTCGGCAGCGGCGAGAGCACGGTTGAGTCGAAGCTCGTCGATATGATGAACGAGCTTTCAAATCCGACACTCGCGCCTTACGCCAAGGAGGGCGAGGTTCAGCTCCGCATTACCGCGAAGGCTAAGTCCGAGGCGGAAGCGGAGGAAATGATAAAGCCCGTAATCGAAAAGGTTCGCTCGGTTTTGGGCGACATTATTTACGGTATGGATGCGGGCAGCCTTGAACAGGTGGTTTTCGAGCTGCTTTGTCAGAAGAATATGACTATCTCAACCGCGGAGAGCTGTACCGGCGGCTTTATCGCAAAGAGACTTACCGATTTGCGCGGCTCCTCTAAGGTTTTTGTCGGCGGCGCGGTTACCTACGCGGCGGAGAGCAAGACCTCGGTTTTGGGCGTTTCGCCCGAGCTTATAGAAAAACACGGCGTTATCAGCGGCGAAGTTGCTTCCGAAATGGCCGAACGTGCCAGAGCAATATTCAAAACCTCCGTAGCGGTTGCGACAACGGGACTTGCGGGGCCCGAAGGGGACGGAATTAATCCTGTGGGGACGGTATTTGTCGCGCTTGCAACGGAAAATGAGGTTTTTGTTACGAAGCTCAGCTCGGGACTGGGCAGGTCAAGAGTGAGAACGCTTGCCTCAAACTGCGCTCTTGACATGGTGAGAAGATACTTAACGGGAAAGCCTGTTATAGTTGACTATCACAAGAGGTAATTTTTTTCGCTGAATACGCTCTAAATTAACCTGATTGTGTTGATATTTGATGAAATAAATGTATAATAAAAGCGTTGTGTTATTATTCCCGTGAATTTGAAGGGCAGATTTTTTGCCAAAGGGAAAGACATGTTTAGGAGGATATTTTGATGCTTAGCTATGAGATCGACATTGCCGGGTTAAAGCGCGAACTGCCGATTTGCCGCGTTTCCGATGATTTATATATAGGTGCGTTTGTTATTTTCGGGGACGTTGAATTGACGGTTCACTGCGCCTCCGAGCTTCTTAAAATAGCTCCGGAATATGACTACATAATCGCACCCGAGGCGAAAAGCATTCCGCTTCTCTATGAAATGGCACGCCAGAGCGGCGAGAATAAATACTTTCTTGCCCGCAAATCACCCAAGCTTTACATGACGGGTGTTTTTGAGGTCGAGGTTAAATCGATTACAACCGATAAGGTTCAGAAGCTGGTGCTTGACGTGGCCGATGCCGCCGAGATGCGCGGAAAGCGCATTTTGATTGTTGACGACGTTATCTCCACGGGCGAATCGCTCAAGGCAGTCGAGGAGCTGGTGGAAAAGGCGGGCGGAAATATTGTCGGACGTATGTTCGTGCTTGCCGAGGGCGACGCGCAAAAGCGAAAGGACGTTACCTTCCTTGCGCCGCTGCCCCTCTTTAACGCTGACGGAACGCCGAAAAAATAGGCGCTACAACAATATAAAACACCGTTTCCCGAGAAGGGAAACGGTGTTTTTAGACCGATTGACGGTTTTATTTACGTATTTTTTTGAAAAACTCGGTAAGCAGCGCCGCACACTCGTCTTCGAGCACGCCGCCGTAAACGGCGGGACTGTGGCCGTAACGCTCGGAAAAAAGGTCGATAACGCTTCCGCAGGAGCCAAAGTTTTCCTCCCTCGCGCCGAAAACGACGCAGGGGATTCGGGCGTTTATTATCGCCCCGGCACACATGGGGCAGGGCTCGAGTGTTACATAAATCGTGCAGCCGTCTAGCCGCCAGTCGTCAATGGCACGGCAAGCCTCACCAATGGCGGAAAGCTCCGCGTGACCGAGAGCCGAGTGTGTGCGCTCACGCGTGTTTTGACCCGTTGCTATAACATTTCCGTTTTTGTCGGCTATGACACAGCCGACGGGAATCTCGCCCTCGGCGGAGGCTTCCTCTGCCTGCAGGAGCGCGAGACGCATATATTTTTCGTGATTCATAAGGTCCCACCTTTTGATGGATATAATTATACTTGGAGGAAACCATGCTGGAACAAATTTTGACCGACATCCTTTTGGGTGCAAGCCTCTCCGTGGACGCTTTTGCCGTGACCGTGGGAGAGGGACTCGCCTGTCCGCAAAACAGGCTCAAAAACGCGCTTAAACACTCACTCTATTTTGGGCTTTTTCAGGCGCTGATGCCGCTTATCGGCTTTTATCTTGCCGGGACGGTGAGCGGAAAAATCATGTCAATCGGGCCCTACATCAGCTTTCTCATGCTCGCCTTTGTCGGAGGAAAGCTGCTTATCGATTCAATAAAAGAAAAAACCGACGAAGAAAAAAGCGCGGCGGAGAAAGGTGCCTTCAGCCACTCGAAGGCAATAATGCTTGCACTAGCCACGAGCATTGATGCTCTGGCGGTAGGTGTCAGCTTCGCTTTTACCGAATCAAGTGTTATTTTGCCCTGCGCCATAATCGGAGTGACAACCTTCATCATCTGCGCTCTGGGCGGGCTGCTCTGCGCAAAGCTTCCGAAGGGCTCGGGGAAAACCGCCGGAATAATCGGGGGACTGGTGCTCATCGGAATCGGTGTAAAGCTTCTAATCGAGGGCGTATTTTTAAAATAGTTAAGTTTTGGGAGGCGAAAACGCCTCCCATTTTTTAATCGTCGAGCTTTAATACCGCCATGAAGGCCTCCTGAGGAACTGATACGGTGCCGAAGGAGCGCATGCGCTTTTTGCCTTCCTTCTGTTTCTCCAGAAGCTTCTTTTTTCTCGTAATGTCGCCGCCGTAGCACTTCGCCAAAACGTCCTTGCGAACGGCCTTGATGGTTTCGCGCGCGATAACCTTGCCGCCTATCGCCGCCTGAACGGGAACCTCGAAAAGTTGGCGGGGAATGTTCTCCTTGAGCTTTTCGACAATCTTCCTCGCCCTTTGATAGGCCTTGTCCCTGTGCACGATGAAGCTCAGAGCGTCCACAATGTCGCCGTTTAGGAGAATGTCGAGCTTAACAAGATTGCTCTCGCGGTAGCCCGAAAGCTCGTAGTCAAGGGAGGCGTAGCCGCGGGTGCGCGCCTTGAGCGCGTCAAAAAAGTCGTATATGATTTCGTTGAGGGGCATATCGTAGTGAAGCTCCACGCGGGTTTCGTCAAGATATTTCATGTTTTTGTACTCGCCGCGCCTGTCCTGACAGAGCTCCATGATGTTGCCGACATATTCGGAGGGAGTTATTATCGAAGCCTTGACAAAGGGCTCCTCGGCGCTGCCGATGTGAACTGGGTCGGGATAGTTAAGCGGGTTATCGATAATAAGCTTCTCGCCGTCGGTCTTAATAACGTGGTAGATGACGCTGGGCGCGGTTGTGATAATGTCAAGGTCATATTCGCGCTCTAAGCGCTCCTGAATAATCTCCATGTGGAGAAGCCCCAGAAAACCGCAGCGGAAGCCGAAGCCGAGAGCCGCGGAGGACTCCGGCTCAAATTGCAGAGCCGCGTCGTTGAGCTTGAGCTTGTCCAGAGCGTCGCGCAAATCGGGATATTCCGCGCCGTCCGCGGGATAAATGCCGGAAAATACCATAGGCTGAGCGGGTCGATAACCCGGAACAGCTTCCTTTGCGGGAGCCTCTTGCCCCGTTACGGTGTCGCCAACCTGAGTATCGGTGACGGTTTTTATGCTCGCGGTGAAGTAGCCGACGTCCCCGGCAAAAAGACTGTCGCAGGGCTCAAGTCCGAAGGGACGCATGTGACCGACTTCGACAACCTTGTATTTCGCCCCGGAGGCCATCATCTGTATGTTCATATCCCTGCGGATTTCGCCGTCCATAATGCGCATGAGGACGATGACGCCGCGGTAGCTGTCATACTGACTGTCGAAAACGAGGGCGCGCAGAGGCGCGTTCGGGTCGCCTTTCGGAGGGGGGATTTTTGCAACAACAAGCTCCAGCACGGCGTCGATGTTTATGCCGTTTTTCGCGCTTATTTCCGGAGCGTCAAGCGCGGGAATGCCGATGATATCCTCAATTTCGGTTTTCGTGCGGAGAGGGTCGGCGCTCGGCAGATCGATTTTGTTTATCACGGGCAGAACCTCTAGGTTGTGCTCGATGGCAAGATAGGTGTTTGCAAGGGTTTGCGCCTCTATGCCCTGAGAAGCGTCCACAACTAAAAGCGCGCCCTCGCAAGCGGCGAGAGAGCGTGAAACCTCATAATTGAAGTCCACGTGACCCGGCGTGTCGATTAAATTGAGGGTATATGTTTCCCCGTCCGCGGCCTTGTAACTTAAGCCCACGGCTCTCGCCTTAATGGTTATTCCGCGCTCACGCTCAAGCTCCATGTTGTCGAGCATTTGTGGCGTGACATCGCGGCTGTCCACTGCGTGACACTTTTCCAAGAGACGGTCGGCAAGTGTTGATTTGCCGTGGTCGATGTGGGCTATTATCGAAAAGTTTCTGATTTTGTTCTGAGAAGTCATAGGTCCCTCCAAGGACGGAAATTTATGTTTGAAACATGTTTACACGGTTAAAAATACGTTGTATGCTGTAAGGGCGCTAAATTTGTTTTTTTCTCAGGCGAACCACGGAAAGCTCCGACTGTGCCATAGCAGCCGATTGCTCCGCAAGGCTTAAATCCTCGTGAAAGGTCAGCTGAAGGGTCATTTTTTTCGCCGCGAAGTCGACGAAATCGAGAGCCGCCTTACGAACGGCGCTGTCATCAATCTCATTAAGAGCGCGGGTCAGCTCCGCTATTCCGCCTGTTGCGTTAATGCCGGTATGTTCGTCAAAACTTCTGCCGAGCATATAGTCCGCCGAAACGCCGAAATAGTCGCAGACCCGGCAGACGAAGGGAAGCCCCGGCTCACGCGTTCCGTTTTCATAATGTGAGAGCAGCGCCTGACTTATGTTGAGGTCATTGGCGAGCGTCCTCTGGCTTAAGTCGCGGGAGTGCCGAAGCTCGGACAGAGCCATTCCAAAATTGCGTTCCATGCCATCCCTCCGCCGCTTTGATTACTTATAGTATTATAAGGTGGCGGCCTTAATTTGTAAATATAAATCTAAGACCGAAGGTCAAAGCAACACCCCCGGTAGATTTTTTCTAAATGTTTAAAATTTCTTCTACTTTTGTTCATTCGTATGTAACAAATCAATACTAGTATTGGCACAGTTAAGTCTATCCCAACTTTGAAACCTGAAGCAACTAAGGAGGTTCAAGAAATGTACGAACAGGACAATGAAAATAACGGCGGGGTGAACGGAACTCCACCGTCGGACATGCAAAACTCAGAGTATAGTTTTTCAAGGGAGAACATACCCCATCCCGCATACATGGACGCTAATTTTGTGCCGCAAAGCGAAGGCCCCGCTGCGCCGAGAACCTATTATACACCTCCGGTAAAGCCTCCAAAGAGGGTGAAGGAAAAAAAGAAGGGTTCTATGGCAAGGCTAATTGTCGCCTGCCTTGTTTGCGCTCTCCTGGGCGGAATAGGCGGCGGAGCGCTGGTCGCAACGCAGATTCCGGCGTCGACTACCGTTGATTACAGCGGAAGCCATCTCACCGTCTCCGGCTCTGACAATGCCTCGAATCAGACCGCGAGTCCTGTTTCAAACGGCGAGAAGATGACAGGCGCCGAGATTTACAGCTTGGGCTGCGCGCAGGCGGTCGGCATTTCCACCGACATTACCTACACCAACTATTTCGGGGCGCAGTCAACCGCGGCTGTCACCGGTTCGGGCTTTATTGTAACAAGCGACGGATATATTGTTACCAATTATCACGTTATCGCCGATGCTTACACGGGCAACTATAAAGTTACCGTTATGCTCTACAACGGGGACAAATTTGACGCGAAGATAATCGGCGTTGAGGAGTCGAGCGATATCGCGGTTCTGAAAATTGACGCGACAGGGCTTTCGGCTGCCACCCTCGGCAACAGTGACAATATGCAGGTCGGTGAAACGGTCTACGCAATAGGCAATCCCTTGGGTGAACTCAGCTTCTCCATGTCAAGCGGCATGGTAAGCGCCCTCGACAGGGACATTACCACCCAGGATCAAACCACCGGTCAGACAACCACAAACAACATGTTCCAGATTGATGCCGCCGTTAACGAAGGCAATTCCGGAGGACCGGTATATAACGAATACGGCGAAGTAATCGGAATTGTCACCGCAAAGTATTCCGACACCGGCATCGAAGGGCTCGGCTTTGCAATACCGATCAACGACGTTTCCAACATCGTCGACGAGCTGATTAAAAACGGGTACGTCAGCGGCAAGGCTAACTTCGGCATAACGGTGACCACCGTTGACAGTACAGTTGCCAAGTATTACAACATGGTGGAAGGTGCCTATGTCTACTCGGTCACTTCCGGCAGCTGCAGCGACAAGGCAGGACTGAAGGTCGGGGACATTATTACCGCAATAAACGGCACCGAGGTCAAAAGCTCTTCCGAACTTACGAACGAAAAAAAGAACTTTAAAGCGGGCGATACGGTAACCTTAAAGGTTTTCCGTCAGGGCGAGTATATTGAAATCAAGGTCACGCTTGACGAGAATGTTCCGACAAGCGCAGCAGATGAAAAAAGCGCTGCGGACAGCAGCAACGAAAGTACCGATAGCGCACCGAACAGTAGTATGCCCACTATGCCGCAGTTCTGATTTGCAAATGAATAAGAAAGACCGCGCCCAAACAGGACGCGGTCTTTCTTATATATGCACCACAGCGGATAAGCGAAGTTTTTCAAGCTCAGCTGAAAAACTTGTTGTGGATAACCTGAACCGCCTTGTCGGCACTTGCCTCGTCAATGAGTACAGAAACTTTGATTTCGCTTGTGGAAATCATCTGGATGTTGATCTTTGCGTCTGAAAGCGCTTCAAACATAGTCGCCGCAACGCCAGAGGACGAGAGCATGCCGGCTCCGACTATACTGACCTTTGCAACCTTTTTGTCGCCGTAAAGATCCTTGTATTTGAGGTTTTCTTTGCGCTCCTCAACAAGCTCCATTGCTCTTGCATAGTCGCTCTCGGAAACTGTGAAGCTGATGTCGTTTGTTCCGTTTCTGTCAATTGACTGAAGGATGACGTCAACATTGATGTTGGAATTTGCAAGCGTTCTGAAAAGCTTATAGGCAACGCCCGGCTCATCGGGCACTCCCACGACGGCTATGCGCGCCACATTATTATCTTTAGCGATACCGCTGATTTTCATCTGTTCCACGTTTTTCACGACCTCCTTAACTTTTGTGCCGGGCTTTCTTTCATAGCTGGAGAGAACCTCCAGATTGACTCCGTAACGCTTTGCCATCTCAACGCTGCGGTTATGCAGAACCTGCGCTCCCAGCGAAGCGAGCTCCATCATCTCATCATAGGTGATTTCGTCAAGCTTTCTGGCGCCCTGAACCTTACGCGGATCAGCGGTGAAAACGCCCTCGACATCCGTGAAAATTTGACATTTGTCGGCATGAAGCGCAGCGGCGATTGCAACGGCGGAGGTGTCCGACCCGCCTCTGCCTAGAGTTGTAATATCGCCGGTACCGTTAACGCCCTGAAAGCCTGTTACTATAACTATACGGCGTTTATCCAGCTCCTGTCGGATTCTTTCCGTTGAAACGGAGCGGATTCGCGCGTTTCCGTATTCAAAATTGGTGCTGACCTGAACCTGCCAGCCTGTCAGGGAAACGACGGGCAGCCCCATCTTTTCCAGAGCCATACTCATAAGCGCCACAGATATCTGCTCTCCCGTCGATAACAGAACATCAAGCTCACGCTTTGAGGGGTGCGGATTGATTTCCGCTGCTTTTTCGAGAAGGTCGTCGGTGGTATCGCCCTGTGCGGAGAGAATAACGACCAAGTCGTTTCCCTCGCAAAAAGCGTCGGCGATTATTCCGGCGACCCGCGTGATTTTCGCGGCATCGGCAACGGAGCTTCCGCCGAATTTCTGAACAATTAGCATAAAGATTATTCCTCCGGTTATAAGGCTTAAAAGCGCAGCCTGTTATTGCAGTTTATACCACACTGTGAGCAAGGTCAATCCAGAATTCTGAACATTGAGCGAACTGTCATGCCGCTTGTCAGCTTGCGCATTGTATTTTCGTCGTTTACTTCGGTCGCAAAGGCGTATTCATCCGCGGCGGCTCCTGTATAGCTGACGAAATTTACCTTGCCGAAAGCCCAGCCGATTTGCTGGAGCGAGGTTGCTGCTCTGACATACCAGCGCGAGGCAAGATAGCTGCTGTCGGTGAAATATCCGTCGGGAGCGTCGTCCCAGTCAAGATATTTTCTTGCCTTGACATGCTTAACGGCGTCAATAACATCCGCGACAACCGCGCTTGCCGTGGGGCGTTTTCCCGCTCCGGCGCCGTAAAACATCGTGTCGCCCAGCGCGTTGCCGTGAACAACGATTCCGTTCATAACGCCGTCTACATTGGAAAGAAGGCTTGATTTACTGACAAGGTGCGGCGATACATAGGCCGTTGCCGTGTCGCGTCCCGTGCGTATTGCGCGGCCGAGAAGCTTAATCTTACAGTTTAAGCGCTTGGCGTATTCGACATCCGCAGAGGAAACGCCCTTGATACCCTGAGCCTTAACATCAGCGGGATTGACGTGCTTGCCAAAGCACAGGTCTGCAAGTATGCAGATTTTTCTCGCTGCATCATGCCCCTCAATATCCGCCGTCGGATCCTTCTCTGCAAAGCCTTTTGCCTGTGCTTCAAGCAGCGCGTCCTCGAAGCTTGCGTCGTTTTGAATCATCTCTGTAAGAATATAGTTTGTGGTGCCGTTGAGTATTCCATATACCTCGTCAATTTTATTGGCGGCAAGGCACTGGGTAATGGGACGGATTATGGGAATACCGCCGCCTACGCTTGCCTCAAACAGATAATTGAGATTTTTTTCCTTAGCGATGGCTATTAGCTCGTGACCCTTTGTGGCTACAAGCTCCTTGTTTGAGCTTACAACGCTTTTACCTGATTTCAGAGCGCGCTTTGTAAACTCGTAGGCTATGCCGACTCCTCCGATGGTTTCGATAACCACGGAAATCTCCGGATCGTTTTCGATAATTGAAAAATCGTGAATAATGTATTCTTCAAAAGGATCTCCGGGGAAATCCCTGCTGTCCAGAATATATTTAATAGAAACGTCTTCGGCTGCGTTTTTGGCAATGCTGTCAGCGTTTTCAGCAATGACTTCGGCAACTCCGCTGCCGACAATTCCGTAGCCGCATATTGCAATTTTTGCCACGATGGTACCTCCTGATGTTGCGCGTTATTGCGCAGTAACGCGAGAATATATTAACGGAAGCCAAAAATTTTCAGCCTGCTATAACTTCGACCTTTTTAACACCGCCCGTGTCATGAAGATCGTTGAGAAGCTGCTCACTGGAAATCAGCATGCCAGTCGTTTCGGCGGAGATTGTCACAAGCGCCGTGCCGTTAATCGGAATGCTCTGATTAATGGTTAGAATGTTCGCACCGGTGTTTGCAAAAACAGCGAGCACCGACGATAAAACGCCCATTTTATCACGCAGGGTTATGTGGAAGGTGATAATGCGCCCGCGTTTAAGATCCTGAAACGGGGTAATTGAATCCTTATACTTATAAAAAGCACTTCGGCTGATCCCGACTGTGCTTGCCGCTTCGGCGACAGTGAAAGCCTCTCCCGTTTCAATAAGCTCTTTTGCCTTGGCAACTTTTATAAAAATCTCGGGCAACATATCGGCTTCGATGAGAAAATATTTGTGCTCGTGTTCTGCCGCCACTTTAAGTGTCCCCCTCCGGAAGTCAAATGTACATCAGTTGTGTAATGAATAATAACACGGGAGTTGGAAATTCGCAACCTTTAGTTTGCAAAAAATGATACATAATTGACGTACTATTTTGGGAAAACAATGGTTATTTTGCGGAAAATATGCATAGCGCCGAACTTCCCGCGGGGCCGCGGGTATGTTCGGCGCTATATTTCGCGCAAAGCAAAGAAATTTTGCCGAGATTTAAAATCCGAAAAGAGTCATAAGGATGTTTAAAAGATTCTTAGGGGAAAGAGTCTCCAGTGTGGGAAGAGCCTTTTCATTTTGCATGAGGCCTTCCAGACTGCCGCCCATAAAATATGAAACGGCAACGCAGATAACTCCCGCGACAAAGAGAACAAGTGAAACGAGAAGAATAATCTTCCAGATTTTTTTCATACTGCCGCACCCTCCTTAACAGAGCCGTAGCCGAGCGCATTTCGGAAAAGGCCAAAAATCATGCTGACTGCGGACCAGAGAGCGAACCAGACGACTAAAAGCCCCAGACCCGCGCATACGAGACCGCCGCCGAAAAGAAGAAGGCAATCCGTGACGTAGACAAGGTTCTTTAGCCCGGCGAGCAGAAGGTAGCTCATCGCGACCAGAAGAACAACGCCGATAGACGCGATGGCAAGGAAAAAAGCGGTAATGATTATGCTCAAAAGAAAAGCTCCGATTAACTTTGCGACGGACACCTTTCGTTTAGGTTTTTTTGGCTTGGCGTCAACAACAAAGGGGGCGGACGGCGCAAGCGGGTATTCATAGGGAGCCTCGGGAATCTCCGCAGGATAAATGGCGACGGGCTTTTCCTGCGGGATTTCCTCAACAGGCGATTCCGGAGCCTCCTGAGGGCTTTCGGCGAGTGGCACTGCTTCGTAAGCCTCTGCGGAGGGTTCCCCGATAAGCTCTGTGGGAGAATCCTGCGGGTTTTCTTCCGCGGGAGCCTCTTCGTTTGGCTCGGCGGGAGCTTCGTCTTCGAGCGGTGCAGGGGCTTCTTCGACCGCCGGCTCATCATTTTCGCCAGATACTGCCTCGGTCTCGACGCTGTTTTCAGGCGCAGCTTCGGTTTCCGTTATGTCGTTCTCGGGAGCAAAAGAAATTTGCTCGCCCGCTTCAACACGTCGCTTCAGGTCAATGGCCGTCATCATGGGAGTGCCGAGCTCGGCTAACAGAGCCGCTTCGTTTTCGGACCCCGCGGAGTTAAATTTTTCGTTGTAGGCGGAAATTATCTGCGCCTTCTCCTCGGGAGAGAAAAACGTAAGGTACTGGCTGAGCTCCGCGAGGAACTGCTGTCTGTTCATCTTCAATCCCTTTCATGAATAGAATTTTGCAAAATTATAGCTCAACATATTATATTCGTTTTTATGTAAACCGTCAAGAGTTTTAGCTCAGGATAAACACAAAAGAAGGTTTTTATCGGAAGAATAGCCGGAACAAAGCTCTGTTTGATGATATACGGATTGCAAAAGAGCGCTTTCCCATGTATAATACTGCTCGAGACTTCATAAAACTTGAGATTTATCAGAGATTTTTGCTGAATATCAGGTTTTTATCATTACAAAACTTTTGCAGGGGCTTATATGAAGAACAAACAAAACAGAGCCTTGAATATCGTTTCAAGGCTTATCGCGGCGGCGGCCATGATTTCGCTGTGCCTGCTTTTGAGCACAACGTCCAGACTTCCCCATGTAATCAGCGCAGAGGCTCTGGAATCAGCTCCTCCTTCGGCTTCCGCTGTGCCTACCCCGACCCCAACGCCTGAGCCTACACCACAGTATTTTGAGCTGAGCTTTGTGGGCGACTGTACGCTTGCAAGCACCGTCAGCAATAAAAGCCTCTCAATCTCTTACGAGAGCGTTGTCGGAGATAACTACGCTTATCCGTTTGAGAAAACCGCACAGTACTTTAAAGACGACGATTTCACCTTCGCAAACCTTGAATGTGCGCTGACGACCTCCTCCGCTTCGGATACAAAGAATTTCTGCTTTAGGGCCGACCCGAGCTATACACAGATTCTGACCTCCGGCGGCGTGGATTTCGTGGGCCTTGGCAACAACCACGTTCTTGACTACGGAGAGCAGGGATACGCGGATACGAAAGCGGCGCTTGACAAAGCGGGAATAGCCTACGTGGGACGGGACGAATGGAATATTTACGAAACGGCTTTGGGACTTAAAATCGGCGTTTACGCGGTAAGCTTCGGAAAAACCGAGCAGATTAAAGCAGGCGTAGCGGCGCTCAAGGCCGCGGGAGCGGAGTTTATAATCGCCGCGCTTCACTGGGGTGACGAGGGAAGCTATGATGTTAACGATTTGCAGAGAGAGCAGGGGCACGCGGCGGTGGACGCAGGCGCCGACCTTGTTTACGGCAGCCATCCCCACACGCTCCAGCCCTGCGAGGAGTATAACGGCAAGTACATATATTACAGCATGGGAAACTGGTCCTTCGGCGGCAACACCGCCCCTAGGGATCCTGACACCATTATTCTCAAGCTTACGCTCAAGCGCGATATCGACGGCACAATAAGCATTGAAAGCCGCGAGCACATACCCTGCGCCTGCACGGGCGTTGTCGGCGGCAACAACTATCAGCCGACCCCGTACGAAGTTGACAGCGAGGCGTATAAGCGCACGCTTTCCAAAATTGACGGCAGCTTCGACGGCCCGAATCTTTCGATCGGATACCAGTACAATTTTTCGGAGTATTAAACAAAATATTAAAAAGACCCCCGTCCTGTGCTTTGCAGAACGGGGGCTTATAATCTTATTAGAGCGCAACTCTGTCCAGCCTGCCGGTTTCGGGGTCCATAAGAAGAGCATGAACCTGTATGTCCGACGGGATGAGAGGGTGGTTCTTTATGAGCGCGGCCGTATCCCGAACGGATTTTTCGACGCAGTCAAAGCCCTTAAGCCAAGTGTCATAGTCGATTTCCGACCTTACTTTTTCGATTGCCTGCGGGTCAATCCCTGCTTTTAGCATTTTATCCGTGATTTTATCGCTTTGCAGATTTTGCATGCCGCAGTCGTAATGCCCGATAACCAGAATTTCCTTTATTCCAAGCTCATAAATGCAGACCAAAAGACTTCGTATAACGCTGCCGTAGGGATGGGAGATTACTCCGCCCGCGTTTTTGATGATTTTAACATCGCCGTTTTTAAAGCCGAGCGCGGCCGGAAGCAGAAGCGTAAGGCGTGTATCCATGCAGGTGAGAACGGCAACTTTTTTGATGGGGAATTTGGAGGCCTCGTAATGCTTATATTCTTCCTTTTCCACGAAGACTTTGTTAAATTCCAGAATATCGTTGATTATGCTCATAAGCGTTTTCTCCAATGTGCCCCGATACGGGACGAATAATTTCGACTATTGTAACAGAGTTTAGGACATATCGTCAACAAAAAGGCTTCCCCAATGAGTGGGGAAGCCCTTTCAATTTTGGTCAGTTGCCGCACTCCACGGAGATTTGGTTAAACGTTTTTAGCAGATCTTCAACGGTACAGGCATCCTTTTCGTGATAGGCGACATCCTTGACGGCTGTGCCTTTATGCATCATGACAAGCCTGTCCCCGTATTCGACGGCGTAGCGGAGGTTATGCGTTACCATAACAGCGGTGAGATTTTTTTCGCGGACGAATTTATCCGTGAGCTCCATGACGTTTTCGGAGGATTTGGGGTCAAGCGCCGCTGTGTGTTCGTCCAAAATCAAAAGGTCGATTGGGGTTAAGGTAGAAATGAGCAGGGCTAGCGCCTGACGCTGTCCGCCCGAAAGCAGACCCACGGGCATACTAATCTTATCCTCCAGACCGAGATGGAGCATTTCAAGCTGCTGCTTGTAATAGTCGATACGCTTTTTTGATACGCCGGGTGTGAGGTTGTACTTTTTGCCCTTGTTGTCGGCAAGCGCCATGTTTTCAAGTATAGTAAGACTTGGGCAGGCGCCTGTGGCGGGGTCTTGAAAAACTCTTCCGATAAAAGCTGAACGCCTATATTCGGGCATTTTGGTTATATCGCGCCCGTCAAATAAAATCGAGCCGCTCTCCGGCATGAGACTTCCGCATATTAGGTTTAAAAGCGTTGTCTTACCGCTTCCGTTAGAACCGACAATCGAGATGAACTGCCCGCGTTCAATGGAAAAATTGAAGTTTTCAAATAGCAAAGCCTCATTGACGGAGCCTGCGTTAAAGGTTTTATTTATATGACTTAGTTCGACAAGGTGGCGATTAAAATTCTCAGGCATTCAGAGCACCGCCCTTCTTGCCGATTTTCTGGGATACAATCGAAATTGTAAGCAGAACTGCCATCAGAAGTTTGAGGTAAGTTGGCGGCAGACCGAGCAGCAGGGCAATCTGCAGGCAGGCCTTATAGAGAATAGCACCGCAGATTGCCATTGTTGTAAGTTTCAAAAAGCTTACACGTCGGAGCGCGCCTGTGCCGATGATTACGGCGGCAAGAGCCATAACGACCATGCCCTTGCCAGCGTTTACGTCAGCGTTTTCGTTGAGTTGCGCCAAAACGCAGCCTGCAAGCGCCGTGCAGCCGTTGCCGATGGCAAGACCGAGTATTTTCACATGACCCGGGTGATGAGCAAGACTTGTGACAAATCGGCTGTTATCGCCGCCGGCACGGAGAAGAAGTCCCGATTTCGTTTTTAGAAAAGCATCAAGGGCGAGCTTGACTATTACTGCTAAAAGAAAAACAATTAAAACCTGCCTGTGAGCATAAAGCGCGGAAGGCAAAGCGTTTGCAAGACCTGAATTAAATATTGTGGGCAGCTTAAAGAATTGGAAAATAGCCGTGCCGCCTGTAATAATCAGATTAATTGACCATGAGGCGGTCATAACAAGAATTCCCGAAAGCAGGTCGGTTATGCCAAGCTTGACATGGAGAAAGCCCGTGATGCTTCCCATAAATGCACCTGCCAAAAATGCCGCGATACATACAAGCCAGGGGTTCATGCCCAGCGTTATGAGTGCCGCCGCCACACAGGCACCAAGAGGGAAGGTGCCGTCCACCGATAGGTCTGGAAAGTCGAGTATTTTATATGTAATTAGGACGCCCATTGCCATGAGGGCATATATAAAGCCCTCACGGAAGACGGTTTCTATAAGACTGAAAACCATGGCTTAAGCACCTGCTTTGTTTTTTATTTCTCGTCTACGTTAGTTGCGGAGGCATAGTCCGTGGGAAGCTCAAGCTTAAACTTTGCCAAGTTTATTAATGAGTAGACGGGTTTTGAATCGGTGATAACAGAGACTGGCAGGGTTTTAATATCTGCGCCCTTTAGGATTTGGCCTGCCATCTCGCCTGTAGTCACACCCAGAGCGACATAGTCAAGAGTTTCGGAAGCTACGCAGCCGTACTGCGCGACCTGCTGCTGCTCGGAACCGAAGATGGGGATACCTGCCGCATCGGCGGCGTTTGTTACAACGGAGAGATTGTTTACGACATTGTTGTCTGTCAGATTATTTATACAGTCAACGCCCTTGGCGATAAGAGCCGCCGCGCCTGTTGCGACCTC
Organism: Clostridia bacterium; assembly: GCA_009929315.1. Taxonomy (GTDB): domain Bacteria; phylum Bacillota; class Clostridia; order Oscillospirales; family Oscillospiraceae; genus UBA2658. The sequence goes on along the minus strand of SAAS01000002.1, from coordinate 231,396 downwards.
GGAGGCGTCGGTTACGCCGACAGAAACAATTTCAAAGCCGTAATCGGGAGCCATTTCTGTGAGTGTTGCAAGCTGGGAAACGGAATTTGCTTCGCTGGTGGTATACAGAACACCGATTTTCTTAGCCTCGGGCAGAAAAGCGCGAATCATCTTGAGCTGACCGTCGAAGTTTAAGCTGTCGCTCGTTCCGGTGGCTCCGGTGTTGGGAGCTTCGAGCGATTCGACAAGTCCGGCACCGACCGGGTCGGAGCAAGCGGAGAAGACGACAGGGATACCTGCGTCCTTGGCTGCGGCATAAGAGGCCGTTGCGGAGGGAGTTGCGATTGCGATGATGATGTCGAAGCCGTTTGACACGAAGTTCGAAGCGGCAAGGCTGTTCGTTTCGGCCTCGCCCTGGCCGTCGACATACTCAATAGTGCAGGTTTCCCCATCTACGTAACCCTCGTTTTTAAGACCTTCGATTATGCCCGTATAGCAGTCGAAAAGGCTTGCGTGAGTTGCGTACTGTAAAATTCCGATTTTAACATCGGCTGCCGCCACGGCTGAGGCTTCAGGAGCAGTGCTGTCTGCGGGCGCCGCGGTTTTTGAACAGGCGCCTAGGCAGACTGCCATTGACAGGGCAAGGACCGAGCATACGATTTTCTTTGAGCTTTTCATGATAATTTCCTCCAATAAAGTGTTTAAGGGTGTGATGGAAGGTCATGCCAGAGACCGATTTGAAGATTGGCCGTCCCCGTGAGGGCAAACAAAAAGACCCTTGCCCCACACTATGGGACAAGAGCCAAGCTCCTGCGATACCACCCAAATTGACGCAAAATTTGCGCCCACTCGCTTCACGCACCACCATGCGTGTCCCCGACTGATAACGGGAGGGATACCCGTCGAAGCCTACTCAAGCTTTGCGCCCTTTCGGTTCGCCCTCGGAAGTCCATTCACCGAACTGTCACACGCCTCTTTCACACCGCCGGAGACTCTCTTTGGAATGACGTTTGCCGGTTACTACTCTTCGTCAATGGTTTTGGATTATGGGATGATTATAGGCACGGGCTTTTTGATTGTCAAGAATTATTTGAATTTTTGGGCAAAGTCACAATATTACGCAAGAAGCGGACGAAATGACCGTCCGCTTCGCTGAATTATACAAGCCTGTATTTTTTCAGCCAGTAGTTTGTCTGAATCAAATATGCCATGAGCTGAGGCCCCGCCATTAGCTGCCCGAACCACGGCTTGCCGTATTCCGAAGGAGCTTCCGTAAAGGCAAGCACCTTCTTTTCGTCTAAGAACTCCCTTATGGGAGAACTTGGGTCAGCCACGATTTCCAGAAGTCTTTCGGAAAGCAGCCGCTCGTAATTCGGATTATAGGTTTTGGGGTAAGGGCTTTTCTTCCGATAAAGAATTTCGGGCGGGATAAGGTCTGCACAGGCCTCGCGAAGCAGGGACTTTTCTCTGTCGTTTCGGTATTTCATTTCCCACGGAACATTGAAAAGATATTCGACTATGCGGTGGTCGGCAAAGGGCACTCGAGCTTCAAGCCCCGAGTACATACTTGTTCTGTCCATGCGGTCCAAGAGAGTCTGCATGAACCATTTGATGTTAAGATATGATATTTCGCGCCGCCTGCGCTCCGTTTGGCTTTCACCGTCGAGAATGGGCACGGCTTCGAGGGAATCGTTGTACCGCGCGGCGGTATAATCCGCAAGCTCAAGCTCGCGGATAAAGCTGTCGCGGAGTAGCGCCGTTCTCGCCTCAAGGTCTCGAGACCAGGGAAAGCCCGGCGTCATATAGAGCTCCCTCTTGTAAAACCAGGGATAACCGCCGAAGACCTCGTCGGCACATTCACCCGTAAGAACAACCTTGTTATGCTCCTTGACCAGACGGCAGAAGTATAAAAGCGAGGCATCCACGTCGGCCATGCCCGGCATATCCTTCGCATCAACCGCGGGATACAGCAAATCGAGGAGCTTGTTTTCATCGCACTCAAGGTAGCTGTGATTGGTTTGACAGCTTTTGAGCATCTCGTCAACGTATGGCCTGTCGCGCTCGGGCTGAAAGGCGTTCGATTTGAAATATATATCATTTTGCCTGAAATCAAAGGAAAAGGTGTTTAAAACCGAGCCCTTGTCACTCAAAACTTTTGAAGCAACCGCAGTCACTATGCTGGAATCCAGCCCTCCCGAGAGAAAGCTGCAAACTGGTACATCCGAAACCATTTGCCTTGTAATCGCGTCCCTGACAAGGAAGGATACCTTATCAAGCGTTTCCTCATAGCTGTCGGTATGCTCGCGGCTTTCAAGCTCCCAATAGCGATTTTCGGAAAAACCGTTCCTTCCGAAAACTGCGTAACGCCCGGGCTTTATCTCGTAAACATTCTTAAATACGCCGTTTCCCGCCGTGCGTGCGGGACCTATGCCGAAAACTTCTCTGAAGCTGTTCGTATCCACAGACGGAACGACATAAGGATGGCAAAACAGCGCCTTCGGCTCCGAGCCGAAAACCAGAGTAGAGTTTTGACACGAGTAAAAAAGAGGCTTAACGCCGAATCTGTCACGGTATAGTATCAAACGCTCCTCGGCTTCGTCCCAGATTGCGAAGGCGAAAATGCCGTTGAGCCTCGTGACAAAGTCTTTACCCCAGAGCATGTAGGCAAAGAGAATGACCTCAGTATCCGTCGTGGTTTCAAAGTCGCAGCCAAGCTGCGTCAAATCGCTTTTCAATTCGTCCGCGTTGTAGATTTCACCGTTATAGATAATAACATATTTGCTGCCGTCACGCTCCCTTACTATCGGCTGCGCGCCGCCGCTTATGTCGCGTATGGAGAGTCTGGCATGCCCCAGACCTATGTGGGCTTCCAGAAACTCCCCCGAATTATCGCTGCCGCGGTGCGCAAGCGATTTTCTCATGCTGACCAGAGTTCGCGCCCAGAACTCGGTGTTTTCTGTGTAGTTTATTTCAAAACCGCAAAAGCCCGTTATTCCGCACATATTCAGTCCTCCGATTTAAGCAGATAGCTCTGTCTATGTTATGCAAAGACAAGTGGCTTGATACCCGTTTTCGCAGGGGTGGATAGAATGAAAAAATAATTAAAGAAACTATTGACAAATTGAAACTAGTGTATTATATCTAATAGTAGATAAACAATACTATTGCGATTCGCACGTTAAGGAGGGTCTTTGTGAACACACAATACAAAAAGGGAGTATTGGAACTATGTGTGCTTTCAATGCTGAAGGATAAGGACAGGTACGGCTACGAGATTTCCGATAATTTATCAAAGAGTATCGACATAGCCGACGGCACGGTTTATCCGATTTTGCGGAAGCTAAAAAGCGACGGACTAGTCACCACATACCTTTCGGAGGAAAGCGGAGGGCCGCCGAGAAAATATTACAGTCTTACGGAACTCGGGAAAAGCACTTTTGAAAACGACCGAGCGGAATATCTTGAGTTTGCAAAAACCGTTGAATCAATGTTAAAGGAGAAAACAGATGAAAAAGAATGAATTTTTGGCGCAGCTTAAAAACGAGCTTAAGAAAAATAACGCTGCCGAAACGGAAGATATAATTTTGGAATACGAGCAGCATTTTGCCTTTAAAATGGCCGATGGCTATTCAGAGGAGGAGATTGCCGCAAAGCTCGGCGAACCGAAGGCGATTGCGGCGCAATTTGACAGCGCGAAGGACGAGGGCGGTAAAGCGGCGGGCGGTGGTTTCTTCCTGAAGCTGGGGCTCGGCTTCGCGGCTGTATTCGAGGCCTTGTTTTACATTTTATTTTTAGCTTGGGATATCGTTCTGGCGGCGGCAGCTATAGCCATATTCGTGCTGGGCGGCTGCCTTGTAACCACGCTCAACATTTCGGCGCTCATACCGTATATGCCGTTTCTCGGCTCGCTGGTATTCGGAATTTCCGTTCTGGGACTTGCGGGGATTTTCGGTGTTGCCAGCGTTTACTGCTTCGCGTTCCTAAGGCAGATGATAAAAGCAAGTGTCAGATGGCACAAAAATATGGTCTCGGCAAGCCCGCTTCCTCCTCTGCCGTGTAATCCCCAATTTGACCCGAAAACCAGAAGAAGGATGAGAACGGTTCTGCTCGGGGCGCTCGCCGTTTTCGGTGTCTTCTTTGTTCTGGGCTTTGTGGTTTTAGCTCTCCAGGCAGGAGCTCTCGGCTTCTGGCATCACTGGAACTGGTTTGTCTGATAAAAAGTTTGTGCGTTTGAAATAAAAAAGGAGAAAAATGAAAACCGTTATCATCACCGGCGCCACTTCAGGCATCGGCTTGGAAACTGCGCTTAAATTAACGCTGAAAGGCTACTTTGTCATCGGCGTCGGACACAGCAGAGAAAACTGCGACATGGCAATTGAGCAGATAATGCGCAGAAACCCCGAGGCAAAAACAGTCTTCTTCTCGGGGGAACTCATGCAGCAGCGTGAGCTTAAAAGAGTTGCATTTGAGCTTGAAAGATACTTGGCGGAGAACTGTAACGGCGAGCTTTACGCGCTTATAAATAATGTCGGCGGCGTTCGCAGCTGGTATCAAACCACCCAGGAGGGCTATGAACAGCAATTCGCGCTCAACCATTTAGCAAGCTTTATGCTGACCTACCGCCTTTTTCCGTACATTGAAAAAGCTCTGGGCAGGGTAATCATGACCGGCAGTAATTCTCACAAGGGTATTAAGATACAATGGAAGGATGTCATGCTCAAAAAGGGCTACAATCCGCTGACTGCCTATAAGCAGTCTAAGCTCTGCAACATACTTTTCGCAAAGGCGCTGAACGACAGATACAGGAGAAACGGTATCGCCGCCTACACGGTTGATCCCGGACTAGTGAAGACAAATATCGGCAACAAGCAAACAGGGAAGCTCGTGAATGTTATCTGGTCGCTCCGCAAAAAACAGGGCGTTTCACCCGAGATACCCGCGGAAACCTATGTCTTTCTCTGCGAGAGCAGGGATGCGCCAAAGGGGCTTTACTACTATCTGTGCCGCGAGCAAAAGTACAGCAAAGAGGTAACGAACGAAAACGCGGACAGGCTTTTCGAGCTGAGCGAAAAGCTCTGCGGAATCAAATACAGCGACTTGGTGACTGAGTTATGAATGTTATGATAACCGGAGCGAGCGGCGGTCTCGGGCGTGCGCTCGCCGCGGAATGTGCCGGCCGCGGTTATAATCTTTTTCTTACCGATATAAACGAGCAGGGGCTTCGCTGCCTGCAAAGCGGACTTGAGCGCCAGTACGGCGTGTGCGTGACCGCCAGAAAATGCGACCTCACCGATGATGAAAGCGTTGACGAAATGCTTTCGGTTATTGACAGAAACGGCATCGAGTTTGATATGCTTCTAAACATAGCGGGTATGGACTTCGAGGGGGGCTTTCTTGACAGGGAGCGTGAAAGCGTTGTAAAAATTGTTTCCCTCAATGTTGAGGCCACTTTGAGAATAACTCATGCCATACTCAAGCGCCGAAGAGCGGGCAGGGAGTTTTCGCTTGTCTTCGTTTCAAGTCTTGCCTCGCTTTATCCGATGCCGCTCAAGGCAACTTATGCCGCGTCGAAGCGTTTTTTGTCGGACTTCGCACTGGCAATCGGGCAGGAATTAAAGTCGCAGAACGTCAAGGTGCTGACGCTTTGTCCCGGCGGACTTCCGACGACGCAGGAGGCAATCTCGGGAATTGCGGCACAGGGCTTCTGGGGAGAGATGACGACCAATAAGCTTGAGACGGTGGCTTCCCGCACAATAGAAAGAGCTTTAAAGGGAAAGAGAATGTACATCCCGGGCACCGTTAACAGGACACTCTCACTTTGCGGGAAACTCCTGCCTCGCTCGTTTATTGCCGCGATTATCTACAAAAGGTGGATAGGCGCGCAGAGCAAATGGCTGAGTCTTGAGTCCAAAACGTAAAAAACGAGCCGCATAGATGAAGCTATGCGGCTCGCTGCATTAAATTGTGCTGTCGTCCCCGTTTGAAAACTCCTGTATTTCGGAGGGATACATCGTAAATCCGCCCTCAAGCTCGACGAAATCGGCCTCGGGCTTCGCCCTGTCGCGGAGCATTTCAAAGGATATCGGTTTTAAGTTCGTTTCGGAAATTGAGAGCCTTTTGGGAGGTTTCTTGCCTCGGATTCCAAAGTTTGCGTTCGGTTTTCTTTTGTCCATTCTGTTTACCCTGTGCCTTTGACGCTAATTGCCGCCGGACATTTTATCCTGCTCCGAGCGAATTATCTTTTTAACCATCTGACCGCCTACGGGTCCGCCCTCGGCACCGTTCAGTTTTGACGGCATGTCGCCCTTGTAGTGGTCATTGTTTTCCTTGACAAACTGCGTCATTCCAATCTCGGCGGCGGCTTCCATTTTAAGATTATTGAGCTTTTTGCGCGTTTCGCTGTTACTCATTCTTGATTGCTCCTTTGAAAAAGACTGTATGGATATTATTTGTCTTAGCGCAAAAGATATTCATTTAGACAGCAATATATTAATTGCTTCGGAAAACGAAAATAGATATTGACAAACTGCTAATAGCGATATATGATTGTCATATCAAAAATAATTGATATGAGGTTGTACCATGGAAACAACACATCAGAAAAATGCGCGAGTGTTCAAAGCGCTGTGTGATGAAAAGCGGTTGGAGATATTGGAGAAGCTGCGCGGAGGCGAAAAATGTGCCTGTGTGCTTTTAGAGCAGATGGACATCGGCCAATCGGGACTTAGCTATCACATGAAAATTCTGTGCGACTCGGGTATCGTAACAAGCAGACAGGAAGGAAAATGGACGCATTACAGCCTTTCCGAAAGCGGAAGGGATTATGCGGCCGTCCTCTTAAAAGAGCTGACAACACCGAACACGGAAACGGAAGAGAATACTTGCTGCAACAGGTAGAGGTCATCCCGAGAGGATGGCTTTTATCGCCGCAACACATCAAAATAATTTGATATTAATAGTTTGATCGGAAGGACAAGGATAATATGGGAGTATGGGACTTTATACAAAATCAGGTGCTCGGAATGAAGTGGCTGGGTACGCTGATTGAAAACGGGCTTACGGCGCTCGGACTTGACGTTACGGGAGCATTGGGCGGCGGCATTTGGTTTTTCATCTACGATGTAATTAAGATAAGCTTTTTGCTCTGTCTTTTGATTTTCATTATTTCATATATACAGAGCTACTTTCCTCCCGAGCGCAGCAAAAAGATTCTGGGAAGATTCCACGGAGTTTGGGCGAACATGATTGCGGCGCTTCTGGGAACCGTTACACCTTTTTGCTCATGCTCATCGATACCGCTTTTCATCGGTTTTTCAAGTGCCGGACTGCCCGTCGGCGTGACGTTTTCTTTTTTAATTTCCTCGCCGATGGTCGACCTGGGCTCGCTGGTTGTGCTTATGAGTATTTTCGGCTGGAAAATCGCCGTTGTATATGTTGTTACGGGACTTATTATAGCAGTCATCGGGGGCACGCTGATTGAGAAGCTCAGAATGGAGCGGTATGTGGAGGAATTTATTACCACAGCCGGCAGTGTGGACATTGCTTCGCCGAAGCTTTCGCAGGGCGAGCGCATGATATACGCAAAAGAGCAAATGGCGGCAACCTTCAAGAAAGTGTTTCCGTATATCCTGATCGGTGTCGGCGTGGGCGCCGTTATACACAACTGGATTCCCGAGAGCTGGATTCAAACTATACTGGGCAGCAACAACCCGTTTGCCGTTATACTGGCAACTCTTGTGGGCGTGCCCATGTATGCCGACATTTTCGGTACTATTCCAATTGCCGAGGCGCTGTTTTCAAAGGGCGCGCAGATTGGAACTGTGCTCTCCTTTATGATGGCGGTAACGACGCTGAGCCTGCCTTCGATGATTATGCTGCGTAAGGCGGTTAAGCCAAAGCTGCTGGGGCTGTTCATTGTGATTTGTACTTTCGGAATAATCATTGTGGGATATTTATTTAATGTGTTCCAGTATGTTCTGGTTTGAGGAAGGGAATTTATGAAAGTGTTTGCGAGGAAAAAAGAAGAGCCCTGCTGCGACTGCGGCTGCGGTGATACTTCGGAAGACAAGGTGCTGGTGGAATACCTGTATCTTGATCTTAGCAGCTGTGAGCGCTGCATCGGAACAGACAGCGTTTTAGACGAGGTAATGCTTGTTCTGACGCCGGCCTTGAAGCTTGCCGGCTATGATGTAAAGTACAGGAAAGCCGAAATGGCGTCGGCAGAGCTTGCCGTTAAATACCGCTTTCTCTCCTCCCCGACTATCCGGGTGAACGGCAAAGACATTTGTGATTCGGTGAAGGAAAACAATTGCGGCTGCTGCGGAGAAATCAGCGGAAGCGATGTCGATTGCCGTGTGTTTGAGTACAATGGGGAAACATACGAGGTGCCTCCGAAAGACATGCTGGCAAGGTCGATACTCGGGGCGGTGTTTGATAAAACAGACGGCGGCTCTTGTTGCAGTGACTACGAACTCCCGAAAAACTTGAGAGCTTTCTTTGATGGGAAGAAAAACACATCAAGCTGCAATTGTGGCGTTGGGTGCTGCTGAAACAAGTTAATTGGTTATAAATACTTTAAATTGAGGTGGATTATGAAGGTTTTTGCAAGAAAAAAAGAGGAACACGAGGGTGGATGCTGCTGCGGGAATTGCAGCGCCGAAACTATGGTTAAGGCTGAAGCCGAGAAGACCGAGGGAGCCTCAGTCAAGGTTCTGGGCAGTGGCTGCGCAAAGTGCAACGAGCTTGAAAAGGCTGCAAAAGAAGCTCTCCGCGAGCTTAACATGGACGAAACTATTGACCATGTAACTGATTTTGCCAAAATTGCGGCTTACGGAGTTATGAGCACTCCTGCTCTTGTTGTTGACGGTAAGGTCGTTTCATACGGCAAGGCGCTTAGGAAGGACGAGGTTGTAAAAATTCTGAAAAAAGTCAGGGGGTAGTTCTGTGGAGAATAGCAAAGAAAGCGGTATCGGTTTTTTTGAGAAATATCTGACGGTTTGGGTTCTTCTTTGCATGGCGGCGGGCGTTTTAATCGGTAAATTTCTGCCCGAAGTCCCCTCGTTCCTGGGTAAATTTGAGTATGCGAAGGTGTCTATCCCGATAGCTGTCTTAATCTGGCTTATGATATATCCGATGATGCTGAAGGTGGATTTTCAGAGCATTAAAAACGTCGGCAAGAACCCAAAGGGATTATTCGTTACCTGGGTTACAAACTGGCTTATAAAGCCGTTTACGATGTTTGGTATCGCTTGGCTGTTTTTCTACGTTGTTTTCAAGACGCTTATCCCCGCCGACCTTGCGAAGGATTATCTTGCGGGAGCTGTTCTTCTGGGCGCTGCGCCCTGTACGGCAATGGTTTTTGTTTGGAGCCATCTTACTAAGGGAAATCCCGCCTATACAGTCGTTCAGGTTGCAACCAATGACCTTATTATCTTAGTTGCGTTCACGCCGACGGTTGCTTTTTTACTGGGAATCGGCGGGGTAAAGATTCCATGGGCAACACTGTTATTATCCGTGGGTTTGTTTGTGGTTGTTCCCCTTGCACTTGGTATGCTGACACGCATATTTGTCACGAAGAAAAAGGGCGAGGAATATTTCAGCAACAGGTTTATTCCGAAGTTTAGCAACGTCACAATAGTCGGACTGTTACTTACGCTTGTTATTATTTTCTCGTTCCAGGGAAATGTGATCCTTAATAACCCCCTGCATATTGTGCTGATTGCCGTTCCGCTCGTCATCCAGACCTTCCTGATATTCTTTATCGCCTATTTTGCGAGCAAGCTTCTAAAGCTGCCCCATGATATAGCAGCGCCTGCCGGAATGATTGGGGCGTCGAACTTTTTCGAGCTGTCTGTTGCCGTTGCCGTTGCCTTGTTCGGAGCCCAAAGCCCCGTTGCGCTGGCAACGATAGTTGGCGTTCTCACAGAAGTGCCGGTCATGCTGGTGCTGGTGAGAATTGCAAATAATACTAAGAGATGGTTTCCGAACGGTACGCTGCCGCGAGCGGATTAACCTTGACGTGAGCGGAGCGCGGCGCGGAAATGACCGCTCCGGTCAACGAACTTAAAAAGAAAACTCCTGTATAAAAAAGACGGTATGCGCTTTTGTCGCATACCGTCTTTTAATTTTAAAATTTAATCTATTCGGTCAAAGCCGCTTTACCGGCTTCCGCAACAGGCAGGGGGTGATTGTTCTGCCAAATGCACCATAGGGTGATAGATACGATAACGATAACACCGCCGATAAGGGCATAAAAACCGGGCGCCTCCCCGTTAAAGAGGAAAACCCAGACCGGATTGAGCAGCGGCTCGATTGCGCCCAAAAGGGAGCAGGCGAGGGGAGGGCAATTTTTGCTGGAAAGAGTGAGAAGAATATAGGGGAGGCCGAGCTGAATAACACCCAGACCCAAAATACAAAGAATTGCGCTCGTGCTGACGGGAGTGGGAGTGAAAAATGTCACGGGTATTCCGACTGCCGCCGTGAAAAGATGTCCCAGAAGCATACCGCCCATGCGCGTTTCCTCATCCACCTTGCCGATGGAGAGATACATCCCGCCCATGAACGCGCCTGCAAGGATTGCGACACAGTTGCCGAGAAGAAAGCCACCGTCGAGCTTGTCGAAAAAGAACAGGGCAATGCCGCCCATTGTCACGAGCACGGCTAAAAGGTCGGCGCGGCGGAACTTTTCGTGGAAAAAAACCGCGGAGAAAATTAAAAGAAAGAGCGGAGCCGTAAACTGAAGAACTATGGCGTTGGCTGCCGTCGTCAGCTTATTTGCCGTTACAAACGACAGAAAGGTCAGGCACATGAAGGCTCCCATTATAACGGCGCGAAAATTGAATTTGAATTTGACTTTTCCGAGTTTCAAAAACAGCAGAACCGTTCCGATGGCGACAAGACTGCGCCAGCCGGCGATGACGAAGGGATTCCACGGGATGAGCTTGATGAAAATTCCTCCCGTGCTCCACAATGTGGCACAAACGAGCATTTGGATTATTGCGCGGCGTTTGGGATCCATAGCGATTTACCTCTGAATAAGTAATATTTATACAATTAACCTATAATAACACATCTCGGTAAAATGACAAGTCCTCGAAAAGCAAATACCCCGTATTCCCAAAAAAGGATACGGGGTATTTGTTATCGGTTTGTGATTTACGGCTGCATCGCGCCGAAAAATACGAGCCACGCAAGGAGTGTTTTAGCAGTCAGACTTAATACTATGTAGACCCTTTCGCCGTAGAGATAGTCTTTCCATTTGCCGATCTTTTTGTACTGCAATATCATGTTAATCGGGAAGGTATTAAACATAACAAAGTATGTTATAACAATTGCCCAGACAAACCAGGGAACAAGGTCAAAATTTCCCGTTCCGAGCATATAGATTAAAATGACTGCCCAAGGGGCAAGTCCCGCGATTGAGCCCAAAACAAAGGGTGACCAATTGGTTTTGCCGGCCTTATCCTTCGGGTTCAGTTCCTCCATGAGAAGACCGAAGAAGTTCATCGAGGCGTTCAAGACAAAAATCAAAATAAGCGAAGAAATGTCATAAATTCCGAAGAGAGTGGAGATTAGAACCAGCATGACAGACGAGCTCAAAGCGTATTCGAACCATCTGAACCTGTTGATTCCCTTTTTAAGATCTGAGTTGTATTTGTCGTTTAACTTTTTCGGAATTGAAATCAATGCGTGTGCCGCTGCCGATATCAGCAAAAATACGGCAACAAGGATTCCGAAGGGCAATTGAAACAGGTCTCGTGACGCGGTTTCAAGCGATTGAGTCTGTTGGTTGAAGCTGAGATAAATTTGGGTGATCTGGGGTTTGAACTCTGTGATTTTGGAAATCACCGTGGTTGCGAGTATCAGCATGATTACGCCTTGAATCAAGTGAAGGCAGCCCATGACGAGGTTGAATCTTCGAAGTTTCTTGAAGCTCGTGTCAGCCATAATGGTCCCTCTTTTCTTGTTTTTTCAGTAGTGCTAAGTCCCTCTTTCAACTTATATAAATATTTCCCAAATGTCAAGACGTAAATATGAGCGATAATTGACTTGACATTTGGCCGAAAGAACTCTACAATGACAGTTGCGATAACAACAGTTGCGTTAACAACTAATGAAACGGGGCGCTTTTATGCTGATGAGCAATTTGTCTATCATAGTCAGAGGGAGTCAGGTTTACTGTTCAAGAAAACTGTCGGATTACGGCATAAATGCTGCCGAGGAATATATTTTGATGTACCTTATGGGGCACAAGGACGCAAATCAAAAGGCGGTAGCAAAGTTTTTTATGCTGGACAAGGGGACGGTTGCTTGAAGCTTACAAAAGCTTGAGAGTAAGGGTTTCATAGTTCGGAAAATCAACGACGACAACCAGCGTGAAAAGGTAATAACGCTTACGGATAAGGCGCTGAGTTTGAAGCAGGTACTCAGCGAGCTCCTTGTCGATTGGCGAAGTGCCATGTTTGACGCAATGAGCGACGAGGAGGTCGCGGCTTTTGAAAAAGCTGTTGGCAGGGTTGCGGAAAACATAACAAAAATAATTTGAAGGAGCGGGCAAAGTGGAGAACAAAAAGGCTAAAACCCGAAGTCTTGCAATGATTTCGGTAATCTATCTTGCGGGCATATTCATGGGCGCCATAGACACGGGAATAGTGACCCCCGCCAGAATTATCATTCAGAACAATTTAATGGTAGACGCGAAAACAGGTATATGGATGATAACAATTTATACTCTGGCGTACGCCGCGAGCATACCTGTTATGGGAAAGCTTGCCGACAGATACGGCAGAAAAGTCATCTATATCATCAGCATAAGTCTGTTCGGGCTCGGCTCGTTATTATGCGGGCTTTCACATTATGCAGGCAGTTTCGGTATGCTTATTGCGGCAAGAGCCGTTCAGGCAATCGGCGGCGGCGGAATTATCCCGGTTGCAACAGCTGAATTCGGCACCTCGTTTCCTCCGGAGAAGCGCGGAATGGCGCTCGGACTGGTTGGCGGAGTATACGGCATTGCGAACATTTTCGGCTCTCTGGCGGGAAGCGCGATTCTGGATATTTTCGGAACACAGAACTGGCAATACATATTCTTTATCAACATTCCGATTTCGATATTCATAATATTGGCCGGAGCATTTTTCCTCCCGAATCACAGAGAGAAAACCGTTAAAAAAATCGACGGGTTAGGAACGCTTATCATCGTGGCAATGGTTCTTTCTCTGCTTTACGGATTAAAACAAATTGACTTTTTCGACTTCGCAGCTACGATCGGCAGCGTGAACGCCTATCCGTTTCTAATCGCCTTCGTTGTGCTTTTGCCGATTTTTATTATGGTGGAAAAGCGTGCGGAAGACCCGATAATGAACTTGAAATACTTCACGAGCGGGAGAATTGTAACAACTCTGGCAGTCGCGTTTGTTTCAGGTTTTGTGATGATGGGCATAGTTTTCATACCGCAGTTCTGTGAAAACTCACTTAAGATTCCGACAGGAGACGGGGGCTATTTCACAGTCATTCTGGGGCTTCTCTCAGGAGTGTCGGCAATGCTGTCAGGTCGTCTGATTGACAAAATAGGGGCAAAGCTCGTGCTTCTGCTCGGCTTTTCGATCACGATAATAGGCGCCGTGTTTTTGATTCTGGTGGCGGCTGTGAACCCAAGCCTTGCAAGCGTAATAATCAGCCTTATGCTTCTGGGATTCGGAATGGGCTTTACCATCGGCGCTCCCGTAAACTACATGATGCTTGAAAATGTCGAGGAAAAGGAAGCAAATTCAGGACTTGCCACGCTTTCTCTCGTTCGCTCAATCGGAACCTCGATTGCACCGGCAATAATGGTCGGATTTCTGGCATTCGCGGGAACTTCACTTCAGACAAATTTGATGGCGATATTGCCTACGCAGGTTAATGTGCCGGAGCTTCCCTATGTTCAGGAGATTTCCGATAAGCTTGCGGAGCTGAAAAATAACCCGAGTATGGGAGATATGCTCGGTAAGACGGAGATTCCGGATTTCTCTTCCATGCAGACTATGGAGCTTGATTTCTCGGGCGAGAGCGACTATGAGATGCCTGCCGATATTATTGAAAAGCTCCAAAGCTCCGATGTTACAACGATTGTCGGCATAACAAAGGAAATGTCAGTAAGTATGTTTGAAGCTATGACACCGCCGATAATTGCGAAAATTCAAGGCGGGCTTGCTTCGGGGATTGAGGGAATTTCAACAGGGCTTGCGCAGCTTGATAAGAGCCTTGCGGCCATGCAGGCTGGGGGAATGGGCGTGGCACAGGGGATGCCTCCGGCTGCCGCAGCGCAAGGGGGTATGCCGCCCGCGGCAGCGGCTCAAATGACCGCGGCGCTTGATGGAATGAATGCGGCTAAAAAAGACATGGAAACACTTGTGAGCGAAATGCAGGCGCTGAGCGATGCTGTTCCCGGAGCTTTTGAGACCGCTAAAACGGATTATCTCGCGCAAATCGACGCAAAGTCAGGTGAAATTGAAACCGTCTACCAAAGCACAGTTAACGAGGGCTATCGCTCAATCTATCTGACTGTAATCGTTGCGGCGATACTGGCGATACTTGTTCTGCTGCTTTACAAGAGGAAACGCCCTAACGACACAGCCGCGGTGGAAAGCTGACAGACAATTCCGATTTAAAGGCAAAAGACACCGCCCGTTAATGGGCGGTGTCTTTATTTTTAGAATGAGCTTTCGATAGCCTTGATTTTATCGTAAAGCATTTGATTAACGGGAAAATTCAGACCGTGTTTTTCGCCAAGAGCCAGAACAGTTCCCGAAAACAGCTCGACTTCGGAAAAGCGCTTTGCCTCTAAATCCTGACGCATTGAGGGCTTGCCGCGCGGATTCAGCCCGTCCAAGATACCCAGCCAATAGTCAAGGTCGGTCTGTGATAAATTGACGTTTTCTGCTTTTGATAAAATGATAACCTCACGCATGGCGGCAATCATAGTATCCCTTGCGGCTCCCAGCTTTTGGATGTCACCATAATCACCCTCAAAAACGGCTACAGTCTGATTGACGCCGACATTAAGCATGAATTTCCCCCAAAGTCTTGTGTACATATCAAAAACCAGCTCATGGGGGACATTAGTCTTTACAAAAAAACTCTTAACTGCGTCGGCTCTTGCTTTGTTTTTGCCCTCTCGGTCCGTGCCGAAGCAAATCATCCCCATGTTTTTATAGTTTAAGCTGTTGCCTACCTTAACGGCATCCATACCCTGAGCCACGCTGTAAAGAACCTTTTCGCTGCCGAAGGCCTTGCCGATAAGCTCTTCACTGCTGATACCGTTTAGAAGAGAAAGAATGGTGGTCTCCTTGCCGACATGGTTCTCTGCCGCTCTAATCGCCGCAGGCAAATCGTTGTATTTAACGGCGAAAATGATTAGATCACTGGGTGAGGCGGGTTCCTCGGGCGTCACGTAATTAAAACTGCAAGGTACGCCGTTACAGAAAATATTCTCTCTGCAATATTTTGCGATTCGCTCGCTGTCGGCAATAATCCTAAGGTTTTCCTTCGGCATATTTTCGGACAGGCGCTGTCCGAACAAAACTCCGAGAGCGCCCAAGCCGACGATTGAAACCGTTTTTATCTCCATGCTGCGTTCACCTCTGTCGCTTGAATTTAGAAAAGTGTAACATAGTTATATACAATTTTAAACAGCTGCGGAAGATTTTCTCTGTTTTTTTGGGTGTTTAAGCGACGGCGATTGAAAACATCACAGCTGTGTGGTAAAGTCTTACTTGGAAACGCCGGATATCAAGTTAGGCGACCGATAAAAATTGAACGGAAAGCTAGTTTATGAAAGAGTATAAAAACGAGGACATAATTGTTTATTGGTATCCTGAGCAGTGCGCGCACCCGGGAACATGCCTGCGACTGCTGCCTGAGGTTTTCTGCGCCACCAGACGCCCATGGGTCGACGTCAACGCGGCGGCGCCGGAGGAGATTATCCGCTGTATTGACCAATGCCCTTCAGGCGCGCTCCGATATTCCTTGCCCGAGGGCTCGAGTGTTAACCCTGAGATGGCGGCAGGCGTCGGCTCAATCGACAATATTAATAATGTTTCGAGTGCTGTCAAAGTTAAGGTCATAAAAAACGGACCCTACCTTGTCGAGGGGGCAACGCTGCTTGTCTGCTCGGACGGAACTCCGATATACGAGGGTTCCAGGATTGCGCTTTGCTCCTGTGGATGCACGCAGAACCCTCCTTTTTGCGACGGCTCTCACAGAGCAAAGAGATAGAAAGAAAACCGCCTTTGAAAGGCGGTTTTTTTCTGTTTTACAAATTTCACGGTAAGCACGAAATCGAAAAAATCGTTGTATGCGTTTGAGCTTACCTGTGGCTGGTGCGGGTGGCTTTTTCGAGGTACATGCGGTTATCCGCAATGCGCATGAGGTCGTCGCGATTATTGCCGTCCTGCGGACATTTGCTGATACCGAGAGAAATACCGATGTCACACAAGCAGTTGTCAACAATGATTGGCTCGCTAAAGGCAGCTCTGATTCGATCGCCAAGATCATCGGGATTAAACTCATCATTTGTGTAAAGGAACAAAATAAACTCATCGCCGCCGACTCTGGTGACCAAGTCTTTCGATCTGACACATGACTTGAAAATCTCCGCAAGCCTTTGCAGAAGCTTGTCCCCAATATCATGCCCATAAACGTCATTAACACCCTTGAATCGGTCAATATCCGCAAATACCAACGCAAAGGTTTTACCGCTCACTTCATAGTCGGCAAGTGCCATATCGAGTTTTTCAATCAGAAGCCGTCTGTTCGGCAAACCTGTCAGAGCATCATAGTTAACAAGTTTTTCCAGCTGCCTTGAAAGCTCAAGGTATTTTTTATTGCTTTCGTTCAGTCTTTGCTCGGCCTTTTTCAATGCGGTTACATCGTGCATGTTAACAACGATGCCTACAATTCCGTCAAGTATGTTTTCGGCCACCGAGAAGGACGCTCTGGTTTTTTTTGTATCTCCTTCGGAATCAACCAGGTCAATTACTACGTTTCTCAGTGTCTTGCTGGTAAGAAGACGATGCAGACGTTCCTGATTGTATTCCTTTGCTTTAAAGAAGTCCGACAGCGGTCTGCCGACAATCTGTTGGTTACTAAGTTTGAGAATATCCTCAGTTGCCTGATTGCATTGAAATATAATTCCATCGCCGTTTAGAACAAGGATAGGGTCCAATACCGTTCTGAGAATTATATCCGGCGTTGCCGCGGCGATTGGACTCATGAGCTTTAGAGAATTTATTATGTAGAGATATCCTAAGCCCCAAATGAACGAAACGAAATGGCAAATTGGAGGAATGTTCGGAATGAAAAGGGGCAGTATAAGATCTCCGGAACCACCGATTAAAAGCACTACCGTATTTAGGAGCAGGACATATTTTGACTGGCTTATTAATCTGCGGCGCTTGCTGTTTTTTGCCCAAGAATGCATGCTTTTCAAAGCAACCGAGAAAAATAAAATGAGATGTCCGAGGTAAATCCAATACCAAAAGGAGCCAATATTGGTGACGTATGACCAGCCCTCTTGCGGAGCTCTGGAAACAAAGCCGGAAGCAACAGAAGTTCCGTTGGGATTAAAAAGCGCATTGACTATAATCGCCGCAGGAATAGAATATACGACGATATATAGAAGGATGCCTTTTAGCTTTTTTGCCTTTTCCGAAAGAACCAGATAAAAATGCGTGGCGAAAGGACAAAACATTGCCCAGCCGAAAGAGCCTATTCTGTGCCACAGCATAGCTGTTTGCTCATCCTTAGCGTAGAATACAAGCGTATAGCAAAAAGACCATACCGCGAAGCTTAAATATACTAACGCGGCAAGTCTGTTGAGCTTTTCCCTGGGATTCAGCTGCAGAACATAGAACGCAATTATCACCAGCGTGTACGCGATGAAAAGGGAGGCAAGCGCCATAGCACCCATTCGGTCACTTCCTTTTGATGAATTATTTAAATAATGCTATGTGTTATCTGACACACTAAAATGATTATATGCTTATATTAATTATATCATAAGGTATAATTAAAGCAAATTTATTATTGAATTTTTGTCGGGTTTTTGTAACAGTGCTTTGAACACAAACTAAAATATGTTAAACTGTATACAAGAGTCTGCCGATTGCTGTAAAAATATTAAAGATTGAATGCGGGAGGAACAAATGAAAACCTTTAAAGAATTATATAATGAACTGTTTTTCTCTGCTCTCGAAGGCGATTTTTACAAAACGGAGGAGATAGAGTGTGACCCTTTGCAGCTGGATTGCCTTCTTAATCCACGGAAACACCCGCTGGTTCTTCAAACGGGTAAGTGTGACTGCGACGGGAAAAAGGCGAGGGTCTGCGCAGGTCGCTGCCCGTTCGGGGCTATCCGCGAAAGCGAAGCGGGGGGAATCTCAATTGATTCGGAGCAGTGTGTCGGCTGCGCTATGTGCATTGACGGGTGCGACAGCAAAAAGCTGATTGAATCAACAGATATTTTGCCGGTGCTCAAAGCAGTTCGTTCGGCAAAGGGACCGGCCTACGCGCTTATTGCCCCCGCTTTTTTGGGGCAGTTTAAAAATGGGGTTACGCCGGGCAAGCTGCGTACCGCATTAAAAAAAGTCGGGTTTGACGGAATGCTCGAGGTCGCGCTTTTTGCGGATATTCTAACGCTGAAGGAAGCGCTTGAATTTGATAAGAATATTCGTACGGAATCGGATTTTCAGCTTACAAGCTGCTGCTGTCCGATGTGGATTGCAATGATAAGAAAGGTTTACAATGAGCTTATGCCTCATGTTCCGGGCTCTGTTTCGCCGATGATAGCCTGCGGGAGAACGGTTAAGCTCCTGCACCCGGATGCCGTAACTGTTTTCATAGGACCCTGCCTTGCAAAAAAGGCTGAGGCGAGAGAAAAGGATTTGGCGGGCGCCGTGGACTTCGTGCTGACCTTCAGAGAGGTGCAGGACATTTTTGACGCGCTTAGGATTGACCCTTCCGAAATGGAGGAAAGTGAAAAAGATCATTCTTCAAAAGCGGGAAGGATTTACGCCCGAGCGGGCGGCGTCAGTCAAGCGGTTGAAAATACTGTTAATCGGCTTAATCCGCAGCGGCCAATTTCTATACGCACATTGCACGCGCATGGGGTTCCGGCCTGCAAGGAAATGATAAACGGTCTTTTGGCGGGTGGGCAGCAGGCAAACTTTTATGAAGGTATGGGCTGTGTGGGCGGCTGTGTGGGAGGACCCAGGTCTGTTACCGGAGCGGATGAGGGGAAGCGGCTTGTCGACGTTTACGGAGAAGCGTCGCCCTATCAAACGCCGCCTGAAAACCCCTATGTCGCTGAACTTCTTCAACGCATCGGAATCGATTCTGTGGAAAGCCTTCTCGAACATTCCGAAATATTTACGCGGCGGTTTTAATACTCAGCCTTATGCCGAATAGCCGCGGAACAAAAGAAACGCCCCCGATTCGGGAGGCATTTCTTTTTTGTTTTAAGGCAAATTCAATTCATACTGTTCTTTGTTTTTGCTCTGCACTTTTCTTTCGTACATAAGCTTGTCCGCCTGACATATTAAGGTCTCAAAATCGGTGCTGTCGTTCATTTCAACAACCCCGAAACTACATGTAACATTGAATCCGTCGATAAAAGTCTGCTCTTTCATGGTAATGTCAATTCGCTCCGTTAAGGCCATTGCGTTCTCAAGGGTGACGTTTGGCAGGAGCATAACAAACTCATCCCCGCCCCAGCGGGCCAGAATGTCCGTGCTGCGAAGCTGGGCTTGAAATAGCTTTGCCAAATCGTACAGAACGCAGTCACCGATTGAGTGCCCGAACCTGTCGTTAACAATCTTTAAATCATCAACGTCAATAAAGACCAGTGTGAGGGGCAAGCCCTGCCGACGGCAAAAGGCTATCCATCTGGCGGCTGTTTCTTCCAGCTTATAACGGTTGGCCGCATGCGTTAAAAAATCGGTTGTGCTTAAACGCTCCAGCTCCAGCTTCGATGAAAATTCGTTTGACTGATGTATCTCTGAATTTCTGGCGGAGAGAGCGCACAGAAAAACAGTTACCGAAATGTAAACCGCTGTTGCAATAAAATCCGATAAGGCAAACGGTTCAACATAGATATATGCGCAGGTGAGAAACATGACGGTACCTAATACCGAGATGATAAGCAGGTATTTCCATTGATTGGGGATTAGGAAGAAGACTATTATTAAAATCATCAGTCCCATCGCCTGAATAAGAAGGTTGGGACGAACGTAACGGCTGAAAACATAAAGAAATATCCAAAGAGCTATTATCTCCAGAAAGGAGATAATGACAGAAAATGTATTGAATGATTTAATCCGGTTGGAGCTGAAGCCGACAATAAAAAGAATAACCGAATATACCGAACGAATTATAGTAATGCTGATTTTAGTCGAAGTGTTATCAATAAGTGCCAAATCGGGAAGCAAGAGCATTATATTAAACAAGGCTGCCGCTAGGAGCAGAATGCGGATATATTTTTTTGAAACGCTCAACTTATAGTTGTAGTATTCCGAATGTCCGTCAGTCGCCGAGTTTTCCGATTTTACACTGTCATATTCTGTCAATCGTTTTCACCTATACCCAATCCCAGTCAGCGGCGGTACGCGCGTATACAAGCCGCGTAATTTTCATGCAGGAGTAGTGCTCAGATTATCCTGCGTCTAACAGACTTAATTATACACTAATTTGAAGCAGAACTTCAATGACAAAATGTGATAAGCTTATTTAAAGATTTATAGTGATTGTTATTAAAAGCGCCGCTTTATGCTTAGCGGCGCTTTGTTTTATTAATCTGTCCGCTTCTTTAAGTTTAAGTTTCGCGTGCGAAGTAGCTTAATAAGCGCTTATCGGGAGAGTCTCGTCGTCCTGCCCTTTTTCGACAGAGCGGATGATAACATAATAGGAGTAATCCGCGCTGACCTCAACCTTAACTCTATCCCCGACCTTGTGCCCCATAACTGCCTTGCCGACGGGGGATTCCTTGCTGATTAGTCCTTTCAGGGCGTTCTGCCGCAGGGTGGTAACAATTTGGATTTTTTGAGTTTCGTTTTCATCCTCAAAAAACAATTCAACTATATCGAAAAGCCCGATTACTCCGTCCTTCGCCGCAAGAGTGATGACTTTTGCGGTTTTAATCATGTTTTCAAGGTATCTGATTCGGCTGTCGTTTCTGTTTTTTTCCCGCTTTGCCGCCTTATACTCAAAGTTTTCGCTCAGATCGCCGAAGGCTCTGGCAACCTTAACGTCCTCAATCATTTCCGGACGCAGAACCTTGAAGCGGTAGTCGAGTTCCTCTTGCATTTTTTTAATGTCGACCTCTGTCAGTTCATCATACATAGCTTATGACCTTCACTCGTTATTTATTGCGTACTATCGCTAATTTTTATAATATAGCTAAGGCTCGGGTTTCGCAAGCGCTTTCCGCTTGCGGCGCAGACAAAAATCATATATAATGGCAAAAAGTTAATTTAAGCCGCGGCACAGCGGAAGCTTAGATTTAAACGGCGGAATACGAAAATAAAAAGCCCTAAGGAGGCCTTTTTAACAATGACACAACTACTTAACAGTCTGCCCCAAATACTTACTATGCTCCTTATTTGCGGGGTTAAGATAATCGAGATGTCGGTGCAGTCAATAAGAGTAATTATGCAGGTTAAGGGTCAGCGACTTGAGTCAACGCTGCTTGCCTTTCTCGAATGTTTGATATGGGGACTTGTCACCTCTGCCGTAATAACAACGCTTGCGGATAATATGTATTGGCTTTTTGCCTATTGCGTGGGCTTTGCCGCCGGAATATATTTTGGCTCCGTTTTGGAAAACAAGCTGGCGCTCGGCGAAACAAATCTTCAGCTTATGGTTGACGAGGATGACGGAAACAGAATAATTGAATATCTGACCAATAACGGCAGAGGCTTCACCGCTTTTGAGGGCTTTGGCTACGAAGGCAGGAAGTTCAAAATAAACACCATTATTCCACGTAAAGCGGAGAAAAAGATAAAAAGGGATATTCACAAAATGGCACCGCACGCTTTTGTCGTGAGCTCCGGTATCGGAAACTTTTCCGGCGGCTTCGGAGTTAGAGGCAACCGCAAATAGAATAAGACAGCGCGGTTATATTATAAGCAAATAATAAGGTGTTCAGCGGATTATGATTATCCTCTGAGCACCTTTAATTCTTTGCTAATTACCGGTAAGAATAGTTCTCGAAACCGTAGTGTTCAAAGTCTGCCGACACGAACAAGCGGGAATGTTTTTTTAATAAGACTAGAGCTTGCCGTAAAACTCCTCACAGTACTTCTCTAAGAAAGCGACTGCGGATTCACCCTCGCCCTTTTTTATATAGTCGTAGAGCTTTTCTCTTGCGGCGACGGCACTTGCGGCGCCTATCTGCTCCACCCAAATACGGGAAAATTCCGCGCAGCTGCTGGTAAACGGATTCATCATTATGGGTATGGAGATATTATCGGATGCCATGCAGAGTGCGTGAAATTCCTCGGCAAACTTATTTCCGAACCACTTGCTGTCGGGGGGGTTCGCGCTGCCCAGCTTTTCACGCATTTCGGCAAGTAAACCAAGCGAACGCGTAAGCTTTGCGTCGGAGCGCGCCGCCGCCAGCTCGCGAAGCACGGCGCTTTCGATTATTACGCGTACACGAACCGTCGAAATGATGAGCTTGTTGTCCATCTTCCCGTTGTTATCGTAAACGCGCATAAAAGCAAGCAGAGTTTCCGCCGTCCCGTTTTCCACATAATCGGCGACATAAACGCCGTGTCTGGGTATTATTCGAAGAAAGCCTCTGGCAGCAAGATTGGTCAGCCCTTTATGTACTATGTTTTTGGTTATCTCCAGTGCCTCGGCTAGCTCGGCTTCTGTCGGGAGCCTGTCACCGATTTTCAGCTGGCCTGAAAGTATCATAGCTTCGATTTTCTGCTCAAATATCTGCGTGGCGCTTTGCACACGTATAGGATCTAATACCATTTCCTTATCCCCAATCGTATTGATCTCAAATGATTTTACCATTTATTAAAATGCTTGCCAATACCATACCGCCTAAAAAATGAATTTAGTGCTTGCAATTATCGAAATCAGGCGATATAATGTGACTGTGATACATCACCACCACATTATACCTTCCCCGCGGCGATATTTCAAATGGAATATTTGCGGATAAATAAGAAAGATAAGCGGAGGACCCTTATGGCACTCGAAATAACACAGCGCGGAGACGTAATATTGGCTAAAGATGTCTGCTCGTCAGACGGGTTTCCTGAGGGAATCAGTGTAGGCATGTTTGTTGTGGACGGTCTGCTTATCGACGCGGGCGCCACAAAGATGGCCGAGCCGAGCGGGGACTTCTGGAAAGAGAGCAAAATAAGCCAAGTCGTCATCACCCACAACCATGACGACCATGCGGGTGGCTGCCGCTGGATACAGGACAATTTAAACATTCCGATTTATCTGCATCCCGATTCAATTGCGGAAGCAGGCTCCGTCGTCGTCCATCCGAAATACGGCAACGAAATTTGGGGAGTTTTGCAGCCGTACACAGCGCTGCCGATGCCTAAAACCATCAGCACGGCTTCAGGAAAGTACAGCTTTGAGACAATAGACAGCCCGGGTCATCATCCCTGTCACATTGCCTTGTATGAAAGAAATCAGAAATGGCTTTTTACCGGAGATTTGTATCTGGGAACAAAAATGTTCTTTTGCTATAAAGACGAGAATATTAAGCAGCTTCTGGTAACACTCGAAAATATGCTGGAGCTGGATTTCGATACGGTTTTCTGCGCGCACGCGGGCTTCGTTGAAAACGGAAAGCTCCGCCTTCAAAAAAAGCTGGACTATCTAAAAAATCTTCAGCTTCAGGTGAGTGAGCTGCGAGAGGGCGGCATGAATGATAAGGACATTACAGCGGAGCTTTTTCCGTTTGATTTCCCGTTTGGCGAGGTTTCCGAAGGGGACTGGTCGCCTTATAACATAATAAGAACGATATAAACTTCCTTACCGATATATCTCAGCGGGGAAAGCCCACAGGAACCAACAATTCCTGTGGGCTTTCTTTTGCATAATGTCGGATGGTAATAATACCCCCGATACTTTCGCTAAATAGTATGAATCGATAACAGCACAACTCTACCGTAAAAAAACCATGTATCGGGATTGAGCCTGATACATGGTTTTTCGGTTTGGTGCCGGTGACCGGGATCGAACCGGTACGAGGAATTACCCTCACAGGATTTTAAGTCCTGGGCGTCTGCCAGTTCCGCCACACCGGCAGGTGTAAAGAAGGAGACGGACAATACGTATGTTAGCACGGCTGACGTTTCATGTCAAGAGCGGGAGGCTCGAAACAAGGCGCGGGGGAAGCTTAGGCATTTTCATCAAATCCCCCTGACGTTTAAGAAAAAAATATGGCTGTCTTTTCTCCGAATAACGGCTTTTTTCGCTACCGTATTGCTCACATCGGCTTAATCTGTTATAATACAATTCTAACGAAAGAGCAGAAACGAATTTGTGTTTTCTGTGATGTAAAAACGCTGAGCAAAAAGCTCAGATAAAACCGTGAAAAGCGCAGGCGAAGGATGGCTGTGGGACAAATGGAATGGAAAATACCGCACTGCGCGCCAGAAATATCGGAAGCGTTTTTAAAATCGGAATTTACGCCGCTCTTGGCAGCCGTATTACAGGCAAGAGGGGCGGACACGCCTGAAAAGGCAAGAAAATATCTAACCCGTGACGAATCCCTTCTTTGTGATCCGTTGCTGCTTACCGACATGGAAAGGGCCGTTTCCCGCATTGAGCTTGCTCTCGAAAAAAAACAAAAGCTCGCCGTTTACGGCGACTATGACGTTGACGGGATAACTTCTGTCTGCCTGCTGCTGGACTATTTCAGCGGACGGGGGCTTGAATGTGAGGCGTATATACCCGACCGTTTGGACGAGGGCTACGGAGTAAACACTAAAGCGCTTAAAGTTCTGCGCGACAGGGGCGTTGACCTTGTTATTACGGTTGACTGCGGAATCACGGCGACTGCCGAAACGGAGTTTGCCAAGAGTCTTGGCTTGGATATAATTATTACGGACCACCACGAATGTCCCCAGTCCCTGCCCCGTGCCGAAGCGGTAATAAATCCGAAGCGTCCCGATTCAGCGTATCCCTTCGGGGAGCTTGCAGGAGTGGGCGTTGCGTTTAAGCTCGTGTGCGCGCTTGAGGGCAATTCAAGAGCTCCGCTTGGGAGATACGCCGATCTCGTGGCACTCGGGACAATCGCGGACGTTATGCCGCTTGTAGGAGAAAACCGCGCGCTTGTATACAGAGGCTTGGAAAAGCTGAAAACTAACCCGCTGCCGGGTCTCGCCGCACTTTTGGAGGAATCAGGCACCGCGAACAAACCGCTTTCCGCAAATACCGTCGGCTTCACGCTTGCGCCCAGAATAAACGCCGCGGGGCGGCTTTGTAAAACCGAGGTCTCGATTAAGCTGCTGCTGTCCAAAAATCGGACGGAGGCGGAAGCCCCGGCAAAGGAGCTTTGTGCACTCAATCGCCGCCGACAGGAGCTGGAAACCGAAGTTTGGGAAGAGGCAATGACGGTTTTGAGCACCGATGAGCCGAAAGGTCCGATAGTGCTGGGGAGCGACTCCTGGCATCCGGGGGTTGTGGGAATCGCAGCCTCACGCCTTTCAGAGGAGTACAGGCTTCCGACGATAATGATTTGTTTCGAAAACGGAATCGGAAAGGGCTCCTGCCGAAGTTACGGCGAGTTCAACCTTTTTGAGGCCTTAACCGCCTGTTCGGAGCATTTGGAGAGCTTCGGCGGTCACGCAATGGCGGCGGGACTTAATATCAAGCCTGAAAAAATAGACAATTTCAAAAAAGCTCTCGGAGAATATTATCTTTCAAACCTCCCGACGGAACAAGCGGCCTTAAAGCCGGAAGTTCTGATAAGCGACCCTTCGCTTTTAAGTATGGATGACGTGCGGTCTTTGAGTGAACTTGAGCCCTGCGGAAGCGGAAACGAGCATCCGTGTATGTGCATGTGCGGAGCTGTGCTCGAGAGCGTCAGTCCAATCGGCAACGGAAAGCACCTGAAAATGCGAATTTCTAAAAAGGGAACGATTTTTGACTGCGTTTTCTTTTCCCGCTCCGCCGCAAATCTCGGCGCGAACGAGAAAGAATCTGTCGATATTTGCTTTACCCCGCAGATAAACGAATTTCACTCTCGTCAAAGCGTTCAGCTTTTAATCTGTGACCTTCGCAGCTCTGAAACACCTGAAAATTGCCATAGGATTTTAGAAAGTGCGGAGCTTAAGTCGGACGAAATAATGCGGTTTCGACCTGACAGGGAGGAACTTGGCAGCGTTTGGCGCAGGATTGTCGCTTCGGGCGGACGCCTGGTGATGCAGAGCGAGCGCTTTTCTGAGGGCTGTTTTGGCTTTGAGGAACCCGAAAGGCTTTGCCTTTGCCTAAGGATATTTCACGAATTGGGTCTTGTTGAACTGACAAGGGTAAACGGCAGACTGATTTGCACCTCCGTGGAAACAAGAGGAAAAACCGAGCTTACGCAGTCGCCGCTTTACCGTGCGTTGTGGGGAAATGACGGTTTGCGCCCCTCTGCTTCCGAGTAAGACGTTTTTGGAAAAGCACCCATGTTTTTGTTAATTATTTGATTATCCTCCGCTCGGCGCAAAGCTAAATCTGATTTGGAACAGCGCCGCAGCGCGGCCTGAGATAAAGAACACATTTTTGAGGTATATCTATGCAGGAAGAAGCAAAAAGAGAGTATCTGAGTCCCGAAAAAATGTATGAGCAGTTGGAAAAAAGCCTTCTGGAGATGAATCCCGCCGCGGACACGGCGAGAGTTCGGGCCGCCTATGAATTTGCAGTTGCGGCACATGAAGGACAAAGGCGCAGAGAAGGCTCCGACTACGTTACTCATACCATAGCTTCGGCGCAGATATGCGTTGAAATGGGGCTCGACGAGGATTCAATCATCGCCGCGCTTCTTCACGACTGCATTGAGGACACCAAGCTTACTCACGCCGACATTGCAAAACGCTTCGGAACCACCGTCGGCGATATAGTTGAGGGCGTTACCAAACTGACTCGTGTTCAGTACACCAGCAAAGAAGACGAGCAAATGGAAAACATGCGCAAAATGCTGATGGCGATGGCAAAGGATATCAGAGTTATTCTCATCAAGATTGCCGACCGCCTTCACAATATGCGCACAATGGAATATCAGACACCGGAAAAGCAGCGCGCAAAGTCGCTCGAAACCATGGAGATTTATGCTCCTATTGCGCACCGTCTGGGTATGCAGAGAGTTAAATGGGAGCTCGAGGATCTCTCGCTATTATACCTCGACCCCATCGGCTATAAGGAAATAACCGAGGCACTGAATACGCGCATGGCGACCCTTGAAACCTTTATAGACAGCGTTCAGGGGAAGATAAAATCGAGGCTTGACGACTGGGGAATAAGCGGAACAATTTCCAGCAGAATTAAGCATATATATAGTATTTACCGCAAAATGTACTCGCAGAACAAGCAGATAAACGAGATTTTCGACCTTTGCGCCTTCCGCGTAATCGTTGACAGCATTGCCGACTGCTACAATGTTCTGGGGCATATCCACGATATGTTCAAGCCACTTCCTGGTAAATTCAAGGACTATATCTCGACGCCTAAGCCCAATATGTATCAAAGCATACACACCACCGTTATCGGCTCTGAAGGCATACCCTTCGAGGTGCAGATTCGTACCTGGGAAATGCACCGCACGGCCGAATACGGCATCGCCGCCCACTGGAAATATAAGTCCGGAGAGCAGGGCGTTAAGCAAGGTGACGAGGAAAAATTCGCCTGGGTGCGCAGACTTCTTGAAACGCAGGCGGACAGCGAGGCTCAGGATTTTATTCACGACCTTAAAATAGACATGTTCTCAGACGAAGTTTTCGTCTTTACGCCGCAGGGCGACGTGATTAACCTTCCCGCAGGCGCAACCCCCATCGACTTTGCTTACGGTATTCACTCCGCTATCGGCAACAGGATGATAGGCGCAAAGGTGAATAGCCGCATAGTGCCTTTTGAAAGAGTTCTGCAAAACGGTGATATTGTTGAGGTTTTAACCTCAAACTCCGCCCCCGGACCGAGCCGCGACTGGATGAAAATTGCGAAAAGCGGCGCTGCCAGATCAAAAATCAAGCAATGGTTTAAAAAGGAAAAGCGCGAGGAAAACATCATTAACGGCAAATCCGCGCTGGAAAGCGAGTTGCGGCTTGCGAATATATCCATGGCGGCCGTAACTGACGAGGAAATGCTGCCGAATATTCTCAAAAGGCTCGCAGTATTCTCGCTTGACGACCTTTACGCCTCAATCGGCTACGGTGGAATGACCGCCACGAAAACCGCAAACAAGATAAAAGACGAGATTATAAAAAGCCAGAAGCTCCCCTCAAAAACCTCGCTTGAGAAAATGACGGAGAGGGCGGAAATTCGCAAGGCGCAGCAAAGCGAAAACAGCTCCGTCCACGGCGTTCTGGTCGAGGGGCTCGATAACTGCCTTGTAAAATTCTCACGCTGCTGTACGCCTGTCCCCGGTGACGATATAGTTGGCTTTATTACGAGGGGGTACGGCGTTTCCGTTCACAGGGCGGACTGCAAAAACTACCTTTCCAGCAAGGATGACCCAAAGGACGGCGGGCGCTGGATAAGCGTGAGCTGGGTAGACGCTCCGAGCGAAAACTATGTCACCACAATAAAGATTCTCGCCCGTGAGCGCAGCGGCTTTGTTATGGACATAGCGACAGTGCTCAATTCCATGAGTGCGAAGGTACTCAGCCTTTCGGCGAGGGACCTTGACGGGGCAAAATCGACCGCCATAGTTTCCTTAGAGGTTAAAAATGCAGCCGAGCTGGATGTCATTATTAGCCGCCTCAAGACGGTTGCGGGCGTTTCCGAAATAACACGCGCGGGCGACTGACAACGCCATATGCGGAGAGATTCAAGTTCTCAAAATGAGGAGATAATTTATGCGAGCTGTTGTCACAAGAGTATGCGGCGCGACCGTCACGGTTGACGGCGAAACAGTCGGAAAAATCGACAAGGGGTTTCTGGTGCTGCTGGGGATTTCCGTCGATGACACCGAGGCCGAGGCGGATAAGATAGCAGACAGACTTTGCGGTCTTCGGGTTTTTGAGGACGAAAACGGCAAAATGAACCTTTCAATCGACAAGGTTGGGGGCGAGTTTCTGATAGTATCGCAGTTCACGCTTTACGCCGATTGCTCCTCCCGCAGACCGGGATTCACAAGAGCGGCGGGGGGCACAATAGCACAGCCGCTGTACGAGCGCTGCGTTAAAAAGGTGCGCGAAAGAGGCTTTACTGTGGAGTGCGGCGTTTTCGGCGCGGAGATGAAGGTTTCCTCCGTAAACGACGGACCGGTTACGCTCCTTCTGGATACCGATGAGCTTTAAAGAAAACAGCGGATTAATATTGAAATTAACGTATTTTATGATTAAATAGGAGGCACACAATGCTTATAAAATCTTTCACTTTAGGCCATGTTCAGACAAATTGTTATATTGTTACCGACGAAAATACGCTTGAGTGCGCCGTTATTGACCCGGGTGCGCAAGCCAACACGATTATGCATTATCTTGAGGAAAACAAGCTCAAGTGCCGCTATATTCTTCTCACCCACGGACACTTCGACCATACGGGAGCAGTTGAGGATGTTGCAAAGGAGACGGGAGCCACGGTCTGCATGAGCCGTAAGGATGTCCGAAAAAACATAACGGAAATGGGCTTTAAATACGCACCGCCAAAGGGTACGGTGTTTTTCGGCGAGGGCGATCAGTTTTCAGTCGGCTCGCTCGTATTTGAGGTTATCGAAACACCGGGACACTCCGAGGGAAGCGTTAGCTTCCTGTGCGGTGAGGCGCTTTTCACGGGCGATACGCTTTTCAAGGATTCCTGCGGACGCACGGATTTTCCGGGCTGCAGCGGGAAGGACATGATGAAATCGCTTAAAAAGCTCTATGACCTCAGCGGCGATTACGAGGTTTATCCCGGACACATGGAGGCAACTTCACTTGAAAGAGAACGCAGGAACAACTATTTCATGAGGCAGGCGCTCGACGAATAAAAGACTGATAATAAAAAGCGGCATCCGATTTCGGATGCCGCTCTGTATTTACAGCCCGAGAGCCTTTGTATAGGTCTCCGCGTCCGCGGTTTTGCCGAGCGCCGAGAGCGACATTTGCGAAAAGTCAAAGCGCTCCCTCGCAAGCTCGTTTATCTGGCTGCTCGTCACAGCGTCGTAACGCGCGATGAGCTCGTCCGGCGACAGGCATTTTCCCAGCGCCATCAGGGAGTTTCCCATTTTCAGCATACGGGAATTTGTGGATTCAAGGCTCATGACAAGCGAGGACTTTGCCTGCTCTCTCGCCCTGCCGAGTTCCTCTTCGGTCACACCCTTGTCAGCGAAAAGCCTGAGTTCATCGCCGATAAGACCGAGAGTTTTTTGCTCGGTTTCCTTATTAACGGCTGTCGCCACGGACAGAAGACCCGTGTCCTTAAAGGTGGACTGGAAGGCAAAAATGGAATAGCACAGCCCGTATTTTTCGCGGATATTCTGGAAAAGCCGTGAGGAAACGCCGCCGCCCAGAACGGTTGTCAGAAGATTCAGCGCGAAGCGCTCGTCGCTTATAACGCCGCTCGAAGGGAAAGCAAGGCAGAACTGATTTTGCTCTGTTTTTTTACGGCGCACCGCGATATGCGTGCCGTATTCGGCGCGGCGCGTGCTCTTATGTCTTGACTTCTCCATTCCGGAAAACAGCTCTTTAATATGTTCAAGGTGGGAGCTTTCGTAGTTGCCGCACAGCGAGATGATGATGTTGCCTGCGGTATAGTGGCTCTCTTTGAAAGAGCGAAGGCTTTCGCCTGACATTTTCGCAAGGGTTTTCGGCTTGCCCAGAACGGGACGCCCCAAAGCGCCTTTATAGCAGCCGCTCATCAGTTTTTCATAGCAGGCGTCGTCGGGAGTGTCCTCGTACATGCCGATTTCTTCAAGAATAACACCGCGCTCGCTGTCCGTTTCCGCTTCGTCAAAGGCGCAGTCAAAAAACATCTCGGCGAGAAGTTCAATGGCGGTGTCAAGATGCGTGTCAAGCACCCTTGCGTAAAAACAGGTGTTTTCGCGCGTGGTGTAGGCGTTTATCTGCCCGCCGATAGCGTCCATTGCAAAGGCAAGCTCCGCGGCGGAGTGCTTTGAGCTGCGCTTAAAGAGCATGTGCTCGATGAAGTGGGCGCTTCCGCTTTGCAGGGGGGCCTCATCTCTCGAGCCGACATCGATAAAAATACCCACCGCGGCGGAGCGAACATAGGGAA
This sequence comes from Clostridia bacterium, assembly GCA_009929315.1. Taxonomy (GTDB): domain Bacteria; phylum Bacillota; class Clostridia; order Oscillospirales; family Oscillospiraceae; genus UBA2658. Next base: position 199,992 of record SAAS01000002.1, on the reverse strand, counting down.
TCTTTTCGCATATTATACGAACACCGTTCGATAGCTTAATAATTTCATGCATAAGGAATTCTCCCAAAAAGTATCGGGGCGGGGATAGTCCCGCCCCGATTATTATAGTTTTATTGTACTAGTCCGTAAGACCCAGCGCTTCGCGGTCCTTCAGAGCTTCCTTGCGGGACAGATTGATTCTGCCGCGCTCGTCGACCTCAACAACCTTAACCCAAGTCATGTCACCGATGTTGAGAACATCCTCAACCTTCTCGGTGCGCTTATTCTCCAAATCCTTGATGTGGCACATTCCGTCCTTGCCGGGAACCATTTCGATGAAGGCTCCGATGGGGATGATGCGCACGACCTTGCCGTAATACATCTTGCCGACCTCGGGAACGAACACGATGTTATCGATAATCGCCTTCGCCTGCTTGCAGGCATTGATGTCGGGGCTTGCGATATAGATTGTGCCGTCGTCCTCAATGTCAATTTTGCAGCCGGTGTCGGCGGTAATCTTCTGGATGACCTTGCCGCCGGAGCCGATGACCTCGCGGATTTTATCAATGGCGACCTTCATTGTGAGCATTTTGGGAGCGGTTTCGGCAACCTCCGCACGAGGCTCGGCAATGCAGGGGAGCATAATCTCGTCAAGAATCTGGTAACGCGCTTCCTTGGTGATGTCAAGGGCGTTTTTGATGATTTCGTGGGAAAGACCGTCGTTCTTAAGGTCCATCTGAATGGCGGTAATGCCCTTTTTCGTACCGGCGACCTTAAAGTCCATTTCGCCGTGGAAGTCTTCAACGCCCTGAATGTCGATAAAGGTGGTGAAGCCGCCGTTGTCGTCCTGAATTAGGCCGCAGGAGATACCGGCAACGGGTGCCTTTATGGGAACGCCCGCGTCCATGAGAGCGAGGGTGCTGCCGCAGATACTGCCCTGTGAGGTGCTGCCGTTCGAGGACAAAACCTCGGATACGAGGCGGATAGCGTACGGGAAATCTTCAATGGAGGGGATAACGGCATCAAGAGCCTTTTCGGCAAGAGCTCCGTGTCCAAATTCGCGGCGGTTTGTAGAGCGGCTTCCTCTGGCTTCTCCGACGGAGTAGGAGGGGAAGTTGTAGTGGTGCATGAAGCGCTTGGACTCCTCTTCCCAGATGGTGTCAAGCTTCTGTTCCATATCGATGGTGGCGAGAGTTGCCACGGTGAGAACCTGTGTCTGTCCTCTGGTGAAAAGACCCGAGCCGTGAACCTTGGGCAGAACTCCGACCTCCGCCGCAAGCGGACGGATTTCGTTCATCGCGCGTCCGTCGACACGCTTGCCTGCCAGAAGCCAAGCCTTGACGACCTTTTTCTGAATACGGTAGAGAATTTCTTCCATATATTTGCCCATGTCGGGGAACTGCTCGCCGTATTTCTCGGTGACCTTGTCGACCCACTCGTTGACACGAACCTCACGGACATTCTTGTCGTCAGTGTCCATGCAGTATCTCATGCCTTCCATTTCGTTGGCACAGAGAGTATCGAAAAGCGCCGTATCAAAAGCGGCGTGCTCATAGGTGAATTTTTCCTTGCCGATGTCGGCAACCATCTTGTCGATGAGGTCGAGTACGGTCTGAATTTCGTTGTGGGCGGCGACTATGCCGTCATACATAACGTCGTCGGGAATCTCGTCGCCGCCGGCTTCAATCATAACAACCTTTTTGTGGGTCGCGGTAACCGTGACGTTCATCTTGCTGCGCTCACGCTCAGCCTTTGTGGGGTTAAACAGGAAGTTTTCCCCGTCCCAGCCGAGGGCAATGCCCGCGACGGGTCCGTTAAAGGGAACGTCGGAAATTGCAACCGCTGCGCCTGCGCCTATCATCGCTGTGATTTCGGGCGAGCAGTCGTGGTCAACGGAGAGCACAGTGCAGGAAATGACAACGTCATTGCGCAGGTCATAGGGGAAGAGCGGGCGCATGGGACGGTCAATCATGCGGGAGGCGAGAACTGCGGGGAGAGAGGGGCGGGACTCGCGGCGCATGAAGCTGCCGGGAATACGGCCGACTGCGTAAAGCTTTTCTTCAAAGTCGACGGAGAGCGGGAAAAAATCGATTCCGTCACGGGGCTTTGCGGAAGCGGTTACGTTGACCAAAACGGTGGTTTCACCGTACTTTGTGAGAACGGAGGAGTTGCACAGCTCGCAGAGCTTTCCTGTCTCAAAGGAGAGAGGGCGGCCTGCAAAGGTGGTTTCATAGCGGCGGACGTTTGAGAACTCTTTTTTCTGTATAATCATTTGTTTGCTCCTTTCGGGACTAATCCCTGTGTGCGGAGCCATATCCTTTAACATTTGAAAACAGGTTTATCTCCGCTTCCGATGAGGGGGATAAGCGCATTTTCAACTGCTAAAGGCGGCACTCCGCGATTTTACTTCAATTTTGTCTGTCTTTATATTATGGTCGAAATGACCTCTAATATCAAAATGCAGGGCTTTATCGAGCTGCGAGAATTTATGCGTAAAACCGCATAAGGGGGCTGTTTCGATAGTACGCGAAACAGCCCCTGTATTGTGTTCGTGTTATTTTCTGATTCCGAGCTTTGCAATGCAGGCACGGTAACGCTCAATGTCCTTGCGCATGAGATAGTCCAGAAGGCGGCGGCGCTGACCGATCATAAGGAAAAGACCCTGACGGCTGTGGTTGTCCTTCTTGTGAACCTTCAGGTGCTCGGTGAGCTGGCTGATGCGCTCTGTCAGAATTGCAATCTGAACCTCGGGCGAGCCTGTGTCGGTTTCGTGAGTGCGGTTTGATTCAATAACTGAGGTTTTCTGTACTTTTGTGATCATAATAATGATCTCCTTTCGTTTTATCCATGCCCGCAGGCTGAGTAGTGGGCGGGAAAGGCGCCGTTTCTCGGCTGAATCCCAAAACTAAGCAAAGGGGCTAAAGCTATAAAAGTTTATCACAGGAGTTGTGGTTTGTAAAGAAGAAGTTTGGTTTTCCTTGTCAAATATAGCCCTTATTTGTTTTTCATGACAGTCTTCATGCGCATGCCGTGGTCAAGAATCCTCTTTCTTATACGCAAGCTCTTGGGAGTGACCTCCAAAAGCTCGTCGTCGGCAAGAAATTCCATGCACTGTTCAAGGCTCATTTGGCGGGGCGGTATGAGGCGCAGAGCCTCGTCGCTGCCTGAGGCACGGGTATTTGTGAGCTGCTTTTTTCTGCACACGTTTACGACAATGTCCTCGCTTTTCGGACAGCTGCCGACGACCATGCCGGCGTAAACCGGAACGCCGGCGCCGATAAACAGCGCGCCGCGGTCCTGCGCGTTAAAAAGACCGTAACCCACAGATTCGCCTGTTTCAAAGGAGATAAGCGAGCCTGTGCTTCGCCTTGTGACCTCGCCCTTCATGGGGGCATAGCTGTCGAAAACGGAGGCGAGTATACCCTCGCCGCGGGTGTCGGTTAAAAATTCGTTGCGGTAGCCGAAAAGACCTCTTGAGGGTACTAGAAACTCAAGCTTCATGCGGTTGCCGACGGGGTTCATCTGAATAAAGTCGCCGCGGCGCGAGGAAAGCTTGTCAATAACGGCGCCGACTGCGTTTTCGGGAACATCGGCGATTACGCGCTCCATCGGCTCGCACATAACGCCGCCCTGCTCCTCCATGAGAACGCGGGGAGGGGAAACCTGAAACTCATAGCCCTCGCGGCGCATGGTTTCGATGAGGATGGATAGGTGCATTTCGCCGCGTCCGGCGACATTGAAAGCATCGCTGTTTTCAATGGGGTTAACGTGAAGCGAAACATCCTTTAGCGTTTCGCGCATAAGTCTGTCGCGAATCTGACGGGTGGTTACAAACTGCCCTTCTTTTCCTGCGAAGGGACTGTCGTTGACGGCGAAGGTCATTTCAATTGTGGGTGCGGTGATTTTTCCGAAGGGAAGCGGCTCCACACAGCTTGAGGCGCAAATTGTGTCGCCTATGGTGATGTCGCCGATACCGGAAAGGGCGATAATGCTGCCCGCCGAGGCGGATTCAACGGCGACCTTGGCAAGTCCCTCAAATTCGTAGAGGTTGACAGCTTTTGCTTTTTTCGGAGCTCTTTCGCCGTGATAATCGCAGACCGTAATCTCCTGATTCTGGGTTATTACTCCGCGCTCTATACGTCCGATTGCGATACGTCCCACATATTCGTTGTAATCGATAGCCGAAACAAGCATTTGCAGCGGAGCTTCCGTATCCTGTTCGGGTGTGGGGATGTAGTCGATAATCGTATCGAAGAGCGGGCTTAGATCCGTTCCGAGATTGTCGGGTGTAAGAGAGCAGATACCCTGCCTTGCCGAGCAAAACAGAGTGGGGGAATCAAGCTGTTCGTCAGTTGCGTCGAGATCCATGAGAAGCTCAAGGCACTCGTCGATGACCTCGTAAATTCTCTGGTCTGGGCGGTCAATTTTGTTGATGACGACAATGACCTTGTGACCAAGCTCAAGCGCTCTTCCCAGAACAAAGCGCGTCTGGGGCATGGGTCCCTCCGCCGCGTCGACAAGGAGGATGACGCTGTTGACCATTTTGAGAATACGCTCAACCTCACCGCCGAAGTCCGCGTGACCCGGGGTGTCAACGATATTTATTTTGCAGCCCTTGTAATGGACTGCCGTATTTTTTGCAAGTATTGTAATTCCGCGCTCACGCTCAAGGTCGCCGGAGTCCATAACACGCTCCTGCACGGCTTGATTTTCTCTGAATGTTCCGCTCTGCGAAAGAAGCTCATCCACAAGAGTTGTTTTACCGTGATCGACGTGGGCAATTATTGCGACGTTTCTGATATTATTCACTGTATCTCCACTTTTCATCAAATTGTTCTCTAATTATTCACAAAAATGTATTATAGCATTCCTCACAAAAAAGCGCAAGTAATATTGCACATATTTTCTATTTCGAGGCGTAGTATGAAAGAAGGTGAATATGGAAAGCGTATTTTCGCCCGGGGTAATAAGCTTGACTGTTATTGGGAAACGTAGTATCATATCCTCAGAATTCGACGTTTCACGCGTTGTTTTTGATTGACAGAAAGGGTGAGCATGCAATGGGACTGATAAAAAAGACAATATGCCCCAAATGCGGTCAGGAATACTCGGTTTTAAGGGCTGACTGCCCGTACTGCGGAGCAAGGCAGCAAAAACAGAGTGCTCGCACGGCTTCGTCAAGTGATTCGGTGCGAAAGGGAACCACGGCGGCCGCCAGAGCCGAGGTGAATACACAATGGCAGTTTATTCTCGGGCTCTGTCTCGTTGCGGCTGTTATAATCGCGGTGATTATCCTCATTACGAGCACTATAAACGGTGACTATGAAACCGCCGCGCCTTCTCCGTCGGCGGTGGAAACTCTTACGCCTTCTCCGTCGCCCACCGCAACGCCCACGCCCACGCCGACGGTCGAATCGGTCACAATTACCTTCCTCGGGCAGGAAAAAACGGAGTTTGCAACAAGTATAGGCAACACCACCGCTCTTGACGCAACAGTTTACCCGCTGGATGTTGAGGGAGCAATCGAATGGTCGAGCTCGGACGAGAGCATACTGACGGTTGATGAAAACGGAGTTGTTACGGCAGTCGGAGCCGGGTGGGCAAGCGTAATTGCGCGCTGCTACGGTGCCGCGGCGCAGTGCAAGGTTTTAGTAAGGTAAATAAAGACAGCAATTTTCCGGCGGACGGTCGCTTCGGGCTAATCCCGAAAGTCGCCTGTCCGCCGTTTGATATTAAGGAAGGATGTGCTGTGTTGGAAAAAAACAAAGGAAAACCGACATATTTCAAGCTTTTTGCCAGCACATTCATGCTATCGGCGCTTACTATCGGCGGCGGCTATGTGATGATTTCGCTCATGAAGGAGCGCTTTGTCGACAAGCTCAAATGGATGAGTACAGACGAACTGACCGAGCTTATAGCGCTTGGGCAGTCCTCACCCGGGGCGATGATAATCAACTCCGCTGTTTTGATGGGCTATCGTCTGATGGGGTTTGGGGGAGCTTTGTGCACTCTTTTCGGAACAGTGCTGCCTCCACTCATCATACTTTCGGTTGTAAGCGTGTTTTATGAGATGATTCGTGATAATCGCTTTGTTTCGGCGGCGTTTCGCGGCATGCAGGCGGGCATTACAGCCGTAATCGCAGATATAGTCGTGAGTATGGCGGCGCCCTATATGAAGAAGGAATCCGCCCCTTACATTGCTATCATGGTCGGAGCCTTCGTTGCCGCGTGGTTTTTTAACGTAAATGTTGCTTTTGTGATTCTCGCCTGCGGTATTTTGGGTGTCCTCCTCGGTTTACTTAAGAAAAAAAGGGGGAAGAGCCTGTGATACTTCTCAAACTTTTTTTAAGCTTTTGTACCATCGGAGCCCTCGCCTTCGGCGGCGGCTATGCGGCGCTTCCGCTGATTCAGGAGCAGTGCGTTGAATTAAACCACTGGCTTACAATGTCGGAATTTTCCGATCTTCTCACGATTTCCCAAATTACCCCGGGGCCGATTGCAATAAATTCGGCTTCCTTCGTAGGCATGAAGGTCGCCGGATTTGCAGGAGCGGTCGTTGCAACACTCGGTTTTACACTGCCGCCGTTTATCATAGTTTCTTTTCTCTTTTGGGTTTTTAAAAGGTACGGAGAGCTGCCCGTTATGCAAGATATTCTGAGCGGACTTAAGCCCGCGGTTGTGGGACTTATTACTGTCGCGGCGGTCAATGTGATGGTTGAGGCGCTCTGGGGAAATGGCGCGGTTTTATTGTCTTCAACGGATTTTTTTGCGGCAGGTCTGGCGCTTTTGGCCTTTATCGCGCTTCGATTGAAAAAAATCGGTGCGATGGCGACCATCTTGCTGTGCGGAGCCGTAGGAGTCCTCTGGCAGCTGATAACTCCGTTTATTGTTTAAAAAATCAAGGAGAGTATGCCGCGGCCTTTGATAATGAAACGGCATAGAACCCGATTTTTTTACTGTTGACAAACTTGTCGCGTGTGGTGTAAAATAACACTCGCCGACAATCTGGACGATTGGCGCAGCTGGTAGCGCATCCGCTTGACGTGCGGGAGGTCACAAGTTCGAGTCTTGTATCGTCCACCATAGAATAATCCCTTGAAACCAATGGTTTTGAGGGATTTTTCATGCCCTAAAATCTTTTAGCCTTATTGCAAATCGCTAGGAAACGGTCAACATAATCTGCGGTCACTGATTGCAGAAGATGGTTGAGGCATAAAATTGAAAGTGCACTTTCAAAGGAGCGGCTCAGCTCCGATGAAGGTGTACTTTTAATTTGTTTTATGCGCATTAACATCTCTTGACAATCGGTTTACTGTTAAGTATACTCAATTAGTAAGTTAACTAATTTACATGTTGAGGTGATGTAATGCAAAAAAAGAATTACGAGGTAGGAAGCTATGGCGCTTACCTTGTTTCCTTGATAAAAGAACACGATGTTTCGCAAGTCGAATTTGCGAAACTTATAAATGTATCAAGGACTTATCTTTTTGACCTGTTTAACGGTAGAGTTAAACCTCCAGCTCCTGAAATGCAGGAAAAAATAATTTCTGCGTTAGGACTGAGTGATAGTGAAAAAGAAGAATTTTACAGTAAAACTGCCGCTGGGCGCAATGAAATCCCAAAAGATATTTTTGACTATTTCTATAACAACGCTGATGAAATCGCGATCATCAGAGAAAGAATGAGGGCGTAACGATGGCAAACGAAGCAAAGACTTCTATCATTTTTAGGGACTTAATCAGAAATGCCAAGTATTATGATGATGCCGATGTCACAGCGGAGGAGCAAAAGAGTGACAACGCAAAAATCGACAAGTTATTAAAAAATGCCTCGAAACGTGGAAACAAGAACGGCTTCCCCGATTTCATCATCTATTCAAAGAAATATCCTGAACTAATAATAGTTGTTGAGGCAAAAGCAGATATAAACAAACACGTTAGCGATACTATGGATAATTACGCCGATTATGCCGTTGATGGAGCATTGCTATATGCGTCTTTCCTGTCAAAAGAATTTGACGTGTTAGCCGTTGGTATCAGCGGCGAAGAAACCGACCGCTTCAAAATATCTCAATATCTGCAACTTAAAGAAGAAAAGGCAGCCTATCCTATTTTCGATGATAAAATCCTCACTATTGAAGAATATTTTGATGGCATTCAGCAGAGTAATTACAAGTTTAATCAAGACTATGCTAAGCTAATTACATATACCAAAACACTAAATGAAACGCTTCATGCAAAGAAAATCAAGGAATCTCAGAGAGCCTTACTGATAAGTGGCATACTTATTGCGTTGAAGGATAGGGCTTTTAAGGACGGCTACAAGAAGCACGAAAAGGTTGAGCAACTTGTCAAATCCTTGTATACTGCTATTGATGGACAGTTGTCCGCAGGAGAAATTCCGCAAAAGAAAATTGATGTTTTGACCCAAGCGTTTGCTTTTATAAAAACAAACCCCACATTGACAGATAAAAACGACGGAAAGAAATTTCTTGAAGATTTAATTGACGAGATTGACCGTGAAATTAATGGCTTTATGGTTACACATAAATATGTGGATACGGTCAGTCAGTTTTATGTTGAATTTCTGCGTTATGCCAATAATGATAAAGGTTTAGGAATCGTATTAACTCCGCCGCATATCACGGATTTGTTTGCAGAATTGGCAGGAGTGGATAAAAACAGTGTCGTTCTGGACAACTGCTGCGGAACGGGCGGCTTCCTTATTAGCGCCATGAAGCGTATGCTCGTTGACGCGAAAGGGGATAAAGAAAAGGAAAAAAATATTAAGGGAAATCAGCTTATCGGCATTGAATTTCAAGACGATATATATACCCTGCTAATTTCAAACATGATTATTCACCGTGACGGCAGGACTAATATTTATTGGGGAGATTGCTTTCAAGAAATCAAAGATGTCAAGCAAAAATTCAAACCCACCGTTGGGTTGCTGAATCCTCCTTATAAAACGAAAGCGTCTGATATTGAAGAATTTGAGTTTATTCTTAATAATTTGGACGCATTAGAGCCTGGTGGAACTTGTGTTGCGATTATCCCTATTAGCTGCGTAACCGAAAAAGGTGTAGTTGCAGAAAATTTGAGAAAGAGAATTTTGGAAAAGCATACGCTTGAAGCCGTTTTGTCTATGCCCGAAGAATTATTTCATAATTCAAAAGTGAATACCGTAACTTGCGCTGTTATTATAACCGCAAAGAAGCCGCACCCGAAAGGAAAAAAGACTTGGTTTGCTTATTGCCGCGACGATGGCTTTATAAAGATGAAGAATAAAGGCCGTATTGACGCAAGGCATACTTGGGACGATATAAGGGAAAGTTGGGTTGCGTCATATAGAAACCGTGAAATCATTGATAGATTCAGTCTTATGCGTGAAGTAACGGAAACAGACGAATGGTGCGTCGAAGCATATTTAGAAACCGACTATGGCAAGTTCACCTTTGATGATTATGAAAATACTGTAAAAAAGTATCTTATGTTCAATTTGATGGATATGTCGGGTGTTGCAGGGGGTGACGAAGCAGATGAAGACGAAAACCTGTAAAGTTAGCGATTTGTTTGATGTTCAGTATGGAAATTCTCTGGAGTTAGTATATCTTAATAAAAAAGATAACGGGACAAACTTCATTTCCCGTACAGCTAAGAGGAATGGCCTTTCTGCAAAAGTTGAGGAAATCCCTTTTGTGCCACCATTTTCTGCTGGGCTGATAACTGTCGCTGTCGGCGGTAGCGTGCTTGAAACATTTTTGCAGACAAGCCCATTTTATACGGGATTTCATGTCATGGTTTTGACGCCGCTTGTAGAAATGAATAATGCCGTAAAATTGTATTACTGCCAATGCATACGAGAAAATCAATATAAATACAGCTATGGACGGCAAGCCAATTCCTCTTTACCCGACTTACAGATTCCCAAAATCGAATTTGTCCCCGATTATATTAAAACTTTTTCTCTTAAAGAGTATGGGAAAAGCCTACTTAATCAAGTTGATTTTCCGAATAATGAAGTAAATTATGAGCAAAGCAGCAAAAGCGTTCCACTTGAACAACTGTTTTATGTGGAAAACGGCATTGCGTCATCACAATTGATACGGAACAAAATTAAAGAAAGCGATAACTGGATTCCATATATAAGACCATCCTATCGTCAAGAAACAAGTATCGACGCATATGTTAATCGAAAGCTTGTACCAGATGAGAAGCGTTTTTTAACTGGAACCCTATATGTATCAACTGATGGACAAGGTAGCCACACTTTTTCTTATGTATCAACTTTTGAATTTGTTCCGAATAGCAATGTATCGGTGCTTATACCCAAAAGAGAAATGAGCTTGCAGGAAAAATTGTTCTATGCTCAATGTATCACAAATAACCGCTATAAATTCTCTTATGGCAGAAAACCGAAAGGAGCAAGACTCAAAGCTGTTTTGCTGCCCGAATATCCTCCTGACTTTGTTCTTGAATACAACATAGATAAGGTAATGCAAGGCTTTAATAGCGTTTTGGAGATGGTATAATTTTACCTAAATATCAGCAGTATATATGCTCTAAAGGCTGATAATGCTGTGTGAATGTGATAAGTTCTGCATGATTTTTTAGCCTTAAGGCGTTAATATATGGAAATTTTACTTAGTAAAATCTAATGCTGCAAAAACGCTGGAAGCATTGAAAACAGTGTAAAATAACGCTAAATAGCAAAAGCTTAAAGGCATTATTTTCAAGTTAGTCTTGTATCGTCCACCATTAAAAACCCCCTGTAACCGTGAGGTTACAGGGGGTTTTCTTTGACTTTTCACTCAATCGGAGCTTTTGCGCTTTTTGCTCTCCCTGCGATAGAAAAAAGCGAGAAGAGCCGCGAAAAACGCGAGAACTGCGGCGACTATTAACTTTTTCTGCGAAACGGCGCTGATAACGGAATGACCGGACTTAACGATCGTAAGCGAGGAGCAGTGAATATCGACATCCCCGCCGTGCTCGGAGCAGTCGCGGGAAAAAACTCCCGTAACCTTAACGGTGTCGCCGAGGTTTTTAAAGTCGCCGTAGTACTTTATAGTGTCCTCGTCCGCTTTTGTCATCCAGATTCCGATGGCGTTGGTTCCGTCGCTAATATTGACCCAGGAGTATTCGCCGCGCTCAAGCGCTTCGCCGATGGCCTCGCCCTCGACTGTGACAGTCTGCCCGTTATAGCCTAGAGTATCATTCACAAGGTCGTTAATAGTTATTACTTCCTCCTTTGCCGCCGCGCTCGTGATAAGGCAAGCGGAGAGCACAAGCACAAATGGAAGTGTTTTTAATGTCTTACACATAACCTTTTTATTCCTCCGATAACAAATCCGAACAGCGCGAATACGGAAATAAATTCAAGCCTTCCGAGATACATTGCAAGTATATACTGAATTTTCATAAGTGCCGGCATTGAAGCGGAGGTCACACCGATGGACAGTCCGACATTGCCTGAAACGGACGCCGCCTCAAACGCGGAATCGGCTAGGGAATAGCCGTAGAAGGTACCGAGCAAGGTGGTAACTGCAAACAGCGCCATATAGCAAATAATGATGAGTCCTGCGGCCTTCACGGTCGGATCGTCCAGAACATAGTCTTTAATGTGATGGTACTTTGCTACTCTGACGCTCCTCTCGGGAGAGAGGACTTTTTTAATGTCGGAAACCAGTCCCTTAAAAACAATACCGACTCTAAGTCCCTTAAATCCGCCTGCCGTGGAGCAGGCCGAGCCGCCGATGAGCATAGCTATGACCATGATGAGTATACCGAAATCTCCCCACTCGTTTGCAAACTGTCTGGCATAAATGCTTCCGAAACCGGTGGTGGTGTGTGCGGACAAAACATTGTAAACCACGCGCCTGAAGATAGAAACGGCGTCATTGTAAATACCGAGCTGATTAAGCTTCACGGCGGCTAACGCGCAGGCAGCAAAAGAGGTAATAAAGAAGCTCTGCATTTCGATGTTTTTGAACATCTCAGCTTTTTTGCCCTGCCATATTGCATAGTGCAGTCCGAAATTCATGGAGCCGAGAATGAAGAAAATTATGGTAATGTTCTCATAAGCAAAACTGTGGTAATACATAATGTTCTGAGTATTTGGGGCAAAGCCGCCCGTGCTCCACGCGGACTCAAACATATTAAGACCGTGGTAGAATGCGGACAAAGGAGATAGACCGATGAACATTCCGCAAATCCAGAGCGCAAGAGTTCCGACAAGAAGGTAAATGAGGCTGATTTTCCAAATAATCCTCGCTGTGCCCTTTACGTTCGGGACAAGCTTTATATCCTTACCCTCGCCGCAGTAAATCTTATAAGCGCCGTTTGTGTTTTTAACAAGAAAGCTGAGCGCTAGGACAACCATTCCCTGGCCGCCGATAAAAGTAAGCATGTGCCGCCAGATATTAAGACCTGTGGAAAGATGGTCAAGGTCCTGCGTGAGAACCAAACCGGTAGTTGTAAAGCCGCTCATGACATCAAAGCAGCCGTCGAGTAGACTCTTGGTGTGCCCGCTAAGAAGATAAGGAACACTGCACAGAAACATGAGCATTATCCAAGAGAGTGCAGCGATTATAAAGCCGTATCTCCAATCTACCTGACTGCTGTCAGTTTTTCTGCTTCTCCCGAAGCTCATCAGGGACAGACCCGTGATAAGGGAGATCGACATACTGATGACAAAATCGAGAGCCGGATTCCATTCACCCATAAGCAGCGATATAAAAAGCGGAAGCAGCATCAGAAACGCCATGCCTGCAATTATATAGCCGGTGTAAAAGGAAACTATATATACTCCCGGCGAGTGTGTTTTTAAACTTCCCATACAGTCACCTTGCTGCAATGAGCACGAAGCCGAAAACCACCGCGCAGTAAAGCACTGCGCCGAGTATTTCGCTCAATAGTCCGGCAATTTCATTTTTTCTGCTTTGCATTTTGAGCTCCTCCGCTGTGAAGCTGCTTCTTAATTTCGGGTACCGTCGCACGATTCGTAATAATGTGTATGTTGTCACCGTTTTTAATTTGCGTGTCGCCTCTGACAAACAGGGCCTTCTCATCTCTTAGAATGGACACTATTACACATTCGGAGGGCAGGGACAAATCTTTGACATATTGATTTATCCATTTGTTTCCCTCCTTGACGGCGACCTCAACGAGTATCATGGCGCCGCGGTCGAAGGTCTGAACGATTTTGCAGACATCCCTGTCAAATTCATATTCAATTAAGTTTGCGATAACCTCTGTGCTGCAAACAGTCTGGTCGACCCCGAGAGCTTTGAACATCGGGATGTTTTTCGGGTTATTTATTCTGGCGATAGACTTTCCGATGTTGAAGCCGCGTTTAGCAATCTGGCAGATAACGAGATTTTCCTCGTCCTTTCCTGTAACGGCCGCTATAATATCGGCGCCGTTAATCCCCGCGTCCTTTAAAACGTCAAGGCTTGTGCCGTCGCCGCAGATAATGTCCGAATCAATGTCCTCGGCGATTGCCCTGCAGATGTTTTCATCGATTTCGAACAGGGTAACATTGTAGCCGCGGTCTTTCAGCGTTTTTAAAAGGTTGAAGCCGATTTTTCCTCCGCCTATAATAATCGATTTCATTTTGGATCCCCCTCAATTTTACTTTTAATCATGTAAGAGATGAGTTCCGTCGGGTTGATTGTTTCAATGTCGAGAACTTTAAAGACATCTTTTTTGTTCGGGTTGTTTATTTTTGCGATGACTCTGGGTACTTTGAAGATGTTCTTTGCTATCAGGGACGCGGTAATGTTGAGGTTGTCATCAGGAGTTACCGAAATCACAAAGGAGGCGCGGCTGATGCCCGCCTGTTTAAGAATACTGTTGTCGTATTCGATACCCTTGATTGCAAGCCCGTTGAAGCCGCTGCCCAAGGCGGAAAGCCTTTTAGCATCGCTGTCGATGACCGCAATGTTGTATCCGGCGTCTGCAAGCTCCAGAGCAAGAGTACTGCCCAGCCGTCCGCAGCCGATAATGATAATATTCATAATAATTCCTCTCTAAGGTTTTAACTTCAGGCCCCGTATCGGTGAGTGTGCCTGATATTCGGAATCTCGCTTGCTTCATCCCCGTAGTCGAAGCTTCGCAGCTTTGAGTCATCGGAAACGGAACTGATGGTTTCAAGATTCTTGCAGGCCGGACCGAAGGTGGGGTCAAGCGAATATGCCGCCCTGTAATGGCGGCGCGCTTTGTCCCCGTTCCCCTTGAGCGCAAACCATATCCCGAGAAGATTGTGCGGCTGGGGCGCGTCAGGATCTATTTGCATTGCTTCTGTAATAAGCGAATATGCCTCTTCAAAGTCCTCGCTGCGAAGGTGGCAAACCGCCTGCGCGATTGTTTCGGCAAAGTCATCATTAGCATTTTCGTAATTTTTCAATTATCTCGCCTCCCTATCTGTATACATCATAAGCGCTGAAAAATAATTTTAGTGTGAGGCTTTACCGTTGAGAAGTTAAGTTTTTGTGAGGATTTCAGTTCAGCTCAAGACAAAAAAAGAGAAACCCGGTTTGGGTTCCTCTTTTTTCGGCAGGTTTATACTATTCATCGGCAAGACGGTAGCCGACACCGATTTCGGTGATAATGTATCTCGGCTGAGCTGTGTCCTCTTTCAGCTTTCTCCTTAAATTGCCCATGCATACACGAAGGGATTGCGTATCGTCGCAAATCGCTCCGCCCCAAACATTTTCAATAATGAATTTATGCGTTAAAACCTTGCCCTGATGGGCAATCAGCAAAGCCAGCACCTTGTATTCGTTCGGAGTGAGATGTATCTCCTCGTCCTCAAGCCAGACCCTGCGCTTGTCCTCTTCAACGGTCAGCCCGCCGATTTTAAAATGTTGATTTTGTGTGCCGCCTGAGCTGAAATTAAACGAGTTATGCCGCAAAATAACACGAATACGCGCGAGAAGCTCGGAAACGCTGAAGGGTTTCGTGAGGTAATCATCGGCGCCGGCGTCCAGTGCCTCTACCTTTTCACGGTCGCGCCCGCGAGCGGAGACAATTATTATGGGGATTCTGGATAAGCTCCGAAGCTTTTTAATGACATCAATTCCGTCGATATCCGGCAGTCCGAGGTCGAGCACCAGAATATCCGGATTGTGAGAGGCGGCAAGCATGAGAGCGCCTGCGCCGCTGTCCGCCTCTATACACTTGTAGCCCTGTGTTTCAAGGGAAACCCGAATGAAGTTGCGAATGGTCTTTTCGTCATCCGCGATCAGTATCAAAGGCTGCACTTAAATCCCCTCCTTTTTCCGGAATACAGAACTTCACGGAGGTTCCGTGCGGTTTCACATTGCTGATGGCAATAGTTCCTCCGTGCGCCTCAACAATTGACTTACAAAGAGATAAGCCCAGACCAGCACCGCGACGCGAGCCAAAGGCGTTTTCCTGCCGTGTATAAAAGCGTTCAAACACGTGCGGCAGAATATCCTCCGAAACACCGGGACCGTTATCGCACACCTCGAAGCAAATTCCGTTTTGCTGTCTTAACAGTGAAACAGTAATTTCACTTCCCTCGGGAGTGTAGTTAATCGCATTGCCGATTAGATTTACGAGAACCTGCGTGATCAGTACCCCGTCTACCTCGAGCAAGATATTGTCGGAGGGCATATTGGCCAAAATCGTATGGCCGCAAGCGCGTTCCTTGACGTGACCGATTGCTTGGGCGACTATCTCTTCGGCGGCTTCCTGACCGATATTGAGCTTAAGCTTTCCCTCTTCAAATCGCGTCATGCTGAGAATGTTCTCCACCAGTTCACAAAGCCAGCTGGCGTCATCGTAAATATTTTTCAAAAGACCCTTTTTGACGTCATCGCTGATGGACTCGTAATTGTCCGTCATTGTACTTGCAGAGCCCATTATACCGGTAAGCGGCGTGCGCAAATCGTGCGAAATGGTTCTCAGCATATCGGAACGAAGGCGCTCACGCTGAATTTGAATCTGAGTTTCCTCCTGCTTTTGAAACAGCGTTTCGCGTTCGAGTACTACAGCCACCTGCGGGGCAATTGTATCAAGGAACTCGGTCTGCGAAGCGGAAAGCTCCTCATCTTCGCCGAGTGCAACACCGATTACTCCGATAACGGCACTTTGTCCGATAACGGGGAGATAATACGCGTTTGACGCTTTAAAAAGCTTTGTGCCGCGGCCGCAGGCGCTGCCTGAAAAGTATACTTCACGGCAGACAAGGCGCTCTTTGTCGTCGGAAAAACAGTCGTTTCCTGCGACTGAACGCACACGGACGACTCCCGAATTATCGTAAAACTGTACCATAACGTCAGCTGAAAATTGCGAAGCCAGTTCTGCCGCTATGACCTCAGCAAGGTTATTGCTGCTTTTGACACCAAGCAGCAGTCTTCCGATGTGGTACAGAGCTTGGATACGCTTCTCTCTCTCTTCGGCCAAAAAGGTTTCGCGCTTGATTCGGATTGTCAGCATACTGGTGAAAAGACCGACGCAAAACAAAATGATAAAGGTCATCGGATAATCGGGACTATACGCGCGAAAGGTATAATAGGGCTCCGTAAAAAAGAAATTGTAAGCAAGAACTCCGAAGAGCGAAGCAAAAAAGCTGAACAAATAGCTGCTGGCCATATAGGAAAACAGAAGGATTCCAAGCAGATATACAAGAACGATGTTTGTTTCGTGAGCGCCAAAATGCCTGAGGCATACTGAAACAGCGGTGCAGAGCGCCATTACGATAACAAGCTTAATGGTGTTGACTGCATTTGCTGCGCCTCTGCTCTGAGGCATGTGGGTGACATTTGCAAAAAATGACCCTAAAGCCCGAATAAAGTTTTCCGCTTTAATCCGCATATCTGTTCACCTGCCTTTATGGCTATAAAACCAACAGTTTTCGTGCTTTCAGTGTAATGCAGATAAAGGAGAATATCAAGAAGTTTAGATTGCGGTTTCGGGACGATTTTTGTCCTTATATAATTAAAATCGTTACAATGGGTTGCCTGTTTCAGCGCCTGCCTTCTTCCTCGGCAGCCTCCTTGCATTTTCGTCCATCAGCGAGAAGCTCGCAGAGCCTCTCAAAATCGCCGATTTCCAGAGCGTTGCGGTATTGGGAAAGGGAACTCAACAGACAGTCAAGCTCATTTATAAGGTTATCACTGTTTTCCAAAAAAAGCTGAGCCCACATTTTCTCATTTAGGCGCGCAACTCTGGTTAAATCCGTGTAACTGCCTGCCGAAAAACCTTTGTGAGCAAGAGCGGTGGGACTTTTAATGTAAGCGTTTGACACGATATGCGCGAGCTGTGATGTAAACGCAATCGTTTTGTCGTGCTTTTCGGGGGTGGAGATGGTGATATTCCCGAAGCCCGCAGGCTCAAGAAGCTCCCTGATTTTTTCAAACAGAGCCATGTCGTCGTAAGTGGGAGGGACGATGATCATGGATGCGCCGCGAAACAGTGAGGCCCTGCTATTTTTAAACCCCGAAAACTGGGTGCCGGCCATCGGATGACCGCCTGCGAAGGTAAAGCCATATTCCTTGGACAGTTCGAAGCCTCTGGCGCAAATCGAGCGCTTTGTTCCGCAGCAGTCAATTACAAAGGCTTTCAAAGAAATGAAGGGCGCAATACTCTCAAGATATTCGATTGCCGCTTCGGGATAAAGCGCGATAAGAATCAAATCACACGAACCTATGTTCTCCTCGGTCAGCTCGCCGTCAATCGCTCCCGCAATCTGCGCGATTGCGCAAACGCCGTCGCCTGTATCATATCCGAGCACCGTGTTTTTTCCGTCAAGCTTATATGCCTTTGCAAGAGAGCCGCCTATAAGTCCGAGACCCGCGATTCCGATGTTCATGCGAGCACCTCGCGTATCGCCCGCACCCGCTTTGCGACATCGTCAAATTGCTCGGGTGTCAGCGATTGCGCCCCGTCGCAAAGTGCGTTTGCGGGGTCGTTGTGAACCTCTATCATAAGACCGTCCGCTCCTGCGGCAGCGGCAGCAAGAGCCATCGGCTTAACGAGTCTGGAAAGACCCGTTGCGTGACTGGGGTCAACAATAACAGGCAGGTGTGTCAGTTCTTTGAGCATCGGAACAGCCGATAAATCGAGCGTATTTCTTGTGTGGGTTTCAAAAGTTCGTATGCCGCGCTCGCACAAAATGATGTTCGAGTTTCCTCCTGCCATAACATACTCAGCACTCATAAGAAGCTCCGTAAGGGTGTTTGCCAGACCGCGCTTTATGAGCACCGTCTTTTTTGTACGTCCGAGCTCCTTCAGCAGCTCGAAGTTCTGCATATTTCTGGCGCCCACCTGAATGATATCGACTTCCTCGAACAGCGGCAGATGATTTAAGTTCATGATTTCTGAAACCACGGGCATCCCGGTTTCGGCTTTTGCCTCCAAAAGAAACTTCAGGCCGTCCGCCGCAAGACCCTGAAAGTCGTAGGGCGAGGTGCGGGGCTTAAAAGCTCCGCCGCGCAGAAGAGCCGCGCCGGACGCCTTTACGCGTCTCGCAATTTCAAGTATCTGTTCGGACGATTCCACCGAGCAGGGTCCGGCAATGAACTGAAAATTGCCGCCTCCGATTTCTGTTCCGCCGACGCTCGCGACGCTGTCATCAGGATGAAACTTGCGGTTTACCCCCTTAAACGGGTCGCTGATTCTTTTCACTGAATCAATGATATCCATTGATTCCAGAAGCTCAATGTCAATCTTGCCGGTGTCCCCGACAAGCCCGAGAACCGTACAGGTTTTGCCGTTCGAGATGTGAACGTCAAGCCCGCGGCTTTTAAACCAGGCGCAAAGATTGTCTATTTGCTTTTGTTCTGTTCCTTGTTTTACAACTGCCACCATTTTAAATACCTCCAATAATAAAAAAACAGAGCCCCGCAGCTTGTTTCACTGCGAGGCTCTATGCATACAAATTTATGATTAACTGTATGAATATTGCTTTTTATGCAGCAAAACTGACCTTATCCGAGTATAGATAAGGTAGACGTAATAATATGCTGCTGTAAAAAACGTATTATTCATCGCTAACTCCTTTAAATGATTGAAGTAACAATAACACACAAAGACAATGATGTCAACAGCGGTTTGCGTATTGAATTATAAGGATTTTACAAACGGCGGGGGAAAGGGCAAAGTTGTCGGATTGTGTACAAAACGCACTAAAAACACGTTGACCAAATATTGCTATAAGTGTATAATAATTCACGAGGGGTTATGTCAAAACATAGGATAACTCTTAACGATATAACAAGGCCGATGCTACAACGCTGATTATCTGTTCTCATCAAATTCACAGTGCTTTTGAAGAAAGGTGATACGAGCAGTGGAGAAAGACGCAAAGCATATTTTAGTACTTCGCATCATTAGGTTTATTTTATTAAACGGCGGAATTGTGGTTGGCTTTGCTATGTGCGCATGGCTTTTTGGAGACCTTGTCAAATCGCCGATGTTTGCGACGCATAACGGGAATTACGTCGGACTTATTATCGTCCTGATAATGTGCTGTTTTGTCATCAGCCTGATTGTTTCATTGTGGTCTTTTATAAACGAACGAAAAAGGGTGCTCGTGCAATTGTCTCGGATAAATTCCGTTGATTTGCTCACGGGTTTGTTCAACAGCAGGGGCTTCGAGGCGGAGGCAAAAAAGGTTATTTCGACTTCGCCGGAGACACGCCGACAGGCTATAGTTGCGTTTGAGGTGGTTTCATTCCGCGGCTATAACGAGATTTATGGTTTTGAGGCCGGAGATACCCTTATTAAGACGATAGCGTTTATTGCTAAAAAGCACGCAAAAATTGATGACGTGCTGGCGCGAGCGTACTCCCACCACTTTATTTGGCTTGTTAACGGAGAAGACGACGAAGAAATTTTTAATTCGCTGAAGGATACCCTGAAAGAGGCGAGAACTACCGGTCTGCCGTTCTATTTGTGCGGCGGATTATTTTTAATTGATGACCGAAAACTGTCGATTTCGGATATGATTGACAGGGCGACAGTCGCCAGAGATACCATTAAGAAAAACTATGGCGCAGGACTGGCTGTTTTCGACAGCTCCATGATGGAAGGCCAGCTTACGGATTTAAAACTGGTTGGGAATATTGCGCAGGGTTTGCAAAACTGCGAGTTCATCGATTATTACCAGCCAAAATACAACACAGACACCGAAGAGATTGTCGGAGCTGAGGTGTTGGTGCGATGGAAAAAACCGGACGGGGAGATTATTGCTCCGAATCAGTTTATAGGTTTTTTTGAAAGAAGCGGATATATTCGCAAGCTGGACTTCTACTTGTTCGAGAAAGCCTGCGCTTTTCTTTCCGAAGCGAAGCAAAACAAGAGACGAATGCTGCCAATATCAGTAAACTTTTCTCGTATTCATTTGCAAGAGGAGAGTTTCCCCAAAAAGCTCTTTGACCTGACACAAAAATATGGACTTTCTCCCGAAAACTTTGAAATTGAGCTTACGGAATCGTTCTTGGATTCAGATACAAAGGTTACCAAAAAAGCCGTAAAAAAGCTACAGGACTACGGTTTTTCTGTTGCTATCGATGATTTTGGAAGCGGATATTCAGCTCTGAATATGCTTAAGGATTTCGATTTTGATACTTTGAAAATTGACACAAAATTCCTCGAGGGCTTTGAACACGGCGGCAAGGTCGGAACGGTGGTTACTTCTGTTATGCGAATGGCAAAATGGCTCGGGATTCCCGTTGTTGCCGAAGGTGTTGAAACAAGAGAACAGGTGGATTTTCTTCGGACTATCGGCTGCGAAATGATTCAGGGTTACTATTTTTCCAGACCTGTTCCGCGCGATGAATTCGAGGCGCTGCTTGAAAAGGAGAAAAGCGGCAAGCAGAAAAAATATACCCCCCACGCGCTTAACATTGTCGGTATAGACGCGGTTCTTGGCGCAGACAGCCTTGTAACCTCAATTTTGGACGGAATTTTGGGCGGCTTTGGGATATATGAGTTTTCGGGGACTTCGCTGGAAGCCATCAGAGTTAATCACACATACTATGATATTTTGGGATATCCGGATGCCGCGGCGTTCAGTAAACATTCGCTCGACATTGTCAAACAGGTTTATGTTTCGGACGCGAAAAAGCTGCTTAATGCCTGCCAGACAGCCGTTAACACCGGGAATGTGCAAAAGGTATCGGCGCGCCGATACAAATATGACGGAACCCTCGGACAATTTGATTGTCTTTTAAAGCACATTGGAGGTTCCGCGGAGAGCGCTCTTATTTGTATTACGTTCGTGGACGCCGCCGAAAGACTGAGCGCCGAACGGGAGGCTGAGCTGAGCAAATACTGCGATGCTTTGCACGGAATATTTGATGAAATATTTGAATTCAGCTATGAGAAAGACACTATGCGACTGCTCAGCAGGGAACGGAAGAAAATTAAGAATAAAGTCAGAAATCTAGAGACGGCAGAAAAGAATTGGCTTGAAAACATTGTCCATCCCGACGATAGAGAAAGGCTTGAAAAGCTTGTTGTAATGGCGAGAGCAAATAAGATTGAACTACCCTTTACTACCGAGTACAGGACTGTTAAGGACGGACAGTTAAGACTGAATTCGGCATACATGGTTTCCATTACGGGAGGAAGCTATCTTTTGTGTACCCGTGAGATTACATGAAATTATCGCAGCAGGGTAGCAGCGGCAACAAAACGGAACAGAGCTTCTTCAGAGAGGAAACCCAAAAATTTTGTAATTTTGACCGTCGTAAAGGGGCAGTATAGATTAGGCCTCTTTACGGCGCAGTGGTTTTAAGGGCGGCTGTGACCGATAAGCGCGGAAATAAGGCGGAGGAAAGAATAAGTGGAGATAAAAAAAGAAAAAGCAGTGTTAGCGGGACTCTCCGCGTTCTCAATGAAGGAGGACGAGCGATCCACCGAAATCAGCATGGAGGAGCTCGGCGCACTTGTTGAAACCGCGGGCGGAGAGGTGGCAGCGTACCTGCTGCAAAACAAGGCCGCGCCTGAAGCCCGCACCTTCATCGGCGAGGGTAAGGTTCAGGAGATGAAGGAGCTTGTCGATAGTCTGGGCTGCGACCTTGCCGTTTTCGATAACGAGCTTTCGCCCTCGCAGATGAGAGTGCTTTCAGAGGAGCTGGGAGTGAAGGTTCTCGACAGAAGCGGTCTTATTCTTGATATTTTTGCCCAGCGCGCGCAGACAAAAGAGGGGCAGCTTCAGGTGGAACTTGCACAGTACGAATATTTACTTCCGCGCCTAACAGGAATGTGGAAGCACCTTGTCCGTCAGACCGCTTCGGGCGGACCTTCGCCAATCGGAACGCGTGGTCCGGGCGAAACTCAGCTGGAAACCGACCGCCGTCATATAAGGCGTAAAATTGACAAGCTACGCGAGGAGCTTGAGGAAGTACGCCGCGTTCGAGGAACTCAGCGTCGTATGCGCGAGAAAAATTCCATGCCGGTGGTTGCCCTTGTGGGCTACACAAACGCCGGAAAATCCACACTTTTAAACTGCTTGACAGGGGCCGGAATCCCTGCAAACGACAGGCTTTTTGATACGCTGGATACAACGACCAGGCGCACGCACATCAGCGAAACGCAGGAGATTCTTCTCTCCGACACCGTGGGCTTTATCCGGAAGCTGCCGCACCATCTGGTTGCCGCTTTCAAGGCAACACTGGAGGAACTTGCCTACGCAGATGTTCTTTTGCACGTTATCGACATTTCAAGCCCGACCTGGGAAAATCAGGCGGAGATTGTTGATGAGTTGATAGCTCAGCTCGGAGCATCACATACACCCTGTATTCGGGTATTCAACAAGTGCGACGCCTTTTTCGGAGAGCTGCCGCACGGAGAGAACATCGTATGCATTTCGGCAAAAACAGGCGAGGGAACCGCTGAGCTGCTTTCGACTCTCTCCGCGCTTTTGGAAAGCGGAAAGAAAACAGTTGAGCTTCTGCTGCCTTACGCGGAAGCGGGGGTTCTGGAATTTCTGCACAGAGAGGGCTCGGTGCTCTCAAGCGAATACGGGGAGGACGGAATAAGAGTGAAAGCCGTTATCAGACCCGAGCTCTGGGGCAGAGTGCGCAATTTTGTCGTTGATGCTCCCGACAAGACAGACTCTTAATATACCTCGCGGACGAGCTTTAAATATTTCTGAATTGGGGGGAGCCGATGATAAGCTATCTTGTGCCCGCGGGTTTCGGGGAGGCTGAGTTTATTGAAAAGCACTCCCGCTTTATCGGCAGAGTGTGGAGGACAGACACCGAAGAGGAGGCGCTTGAATGCCTTCGCCAAATGAGGGAGAAGCACCGCGACGCCACGCACAACGTCTATGCATATATTATCCGTGAAAACAATATTACACGGTATTCGGATGACGGGGAGCCGAGCGGCACTTCGGGAATGCCCACGCTGAATGTGTTTTCTTCAGAGGAAATCAAAAATGTGTGCTGTGTGGTAACACGCTATTTCGGCGGAACCCTTCTCGGAACGGGGGGACTTGCAAGGGCTTACTCAAAAGCGGCAAAGCTTGCGCTTGACGCGGCGGGAGTTTCAAGGATGGCTCAGTGGCGCTCGTTCTCGATTAACTGCGATTACGGCTTTTTTGAAAAAGCTAAACGCATTTTGGAGGACGTTGAAGCTGTTACCGAGGAAACTGACTTCGGAGCGGAGGTCACGCTTAAAGCGCTGGTTCGAGAGGACAGGGCGGAGGCTTTTACGGAAAAGCTGACAGACTTATCCAACGGCAAGGCGGTTTTTAAAGATACGGGCAGTCAGTTTCTGGGCGTGCGAATAAGATGAGGTCAAATAGAAAATTTGATCTAAATGTAACATCAATGCGGGTTTATGAGAAAAACCCGCATTATTTTATTTTTGAATGGAACGGATTTTGCGAATTTGCTCCCCG
Source organism: Clostridia bacterium (assembly GCA_009929315.1). Classification (GTDB taxonomy): domain Bacteria; phylum Bacillota; class Clostridia; order Oscillospirales; family Oscillospiraceae; genus UBA2658. The sequence continues at coordinate 176,136 of SAAS01000002.1, read as the reverse complement.
TCCGAAATTCCCATATCTTTTTCTTTCTGAATATATATAAAAATAATACTTAAAAAAGAGGGAAATAGGAGGCAATGTCGTATAAGACAGTAGGTTGTTTCAAACATTCCATGCTATCGGAGGTGAGCTCTGTTGCCGAATCCCCGGGAAAAACGCGAAGCGCTTGAACGCCTTATGATTTGCGGCAGCGGTGTGAGAGCCGAAAACTCGAAAGGGCGCGCAGTTTTCGAGGAACAGGATGAGGTTCGCACCTGTTTTCAGCGAGACATTGACAGGATTACACATTCAAAGTCGTTTCGCCGCCTGAAACACAAGACTCAGGTTTTTCTCCAGCCTGAGGGTGACCATTACCGCACTCGTCTTACACACACGCTGGAAGTTGCCAGAATCGCGAGGACAATTTCCCGCGCGCTTTTGTTAAGCGAGGATTTGACAGAGGCAATCGGACTTGGTCACGATTTGGGACATACCCCCTTCGGTCATGCCGGAGAGCGCGCGCTGGATGATATTTATTCGGGCGGTTTCAAGCACTACGAGCAAAGTTTGCGTGTGGTTGACAGGCTTGAAAAATCCGGCAAAGGTTTAAACCTCTGCTATGAAACCCGCATGGGTATTTTAAACCACACCATAGGCGCACCGGATGATACGGCGGAAGCCACCGTTGTCAGGCTGTCGGACAAGATTGCCTATATTAACCATGACAGCGACGACGCGATTCGCGCCGGTATTATTACGGGAGAGGAAATCCCCGAGCTTGTCCGCAAGCGTATGGGGCAGCGCCACAGCTCAAGAATCGACACGATTATAAAAAACATAATAGAAAACAGTTCTGACGGAGAGATAAAAATGTCCGCCGATATGGTGCAGGCGGTTGATGTTTTCTATGATTTTCTTTACGAAAAGGTTTACAGCAACCAGAAGGCAAAGGGCGAAGAAACAAAGGTATCGAATATCCTGGGCGGTATTTGGGAGTACTATACAGAAAACCCTGAGAAACTGCCGGAGGATTACAAACGAATTGCGGCTGTCGAGGGTTCCGAGCGCGCCGTTTGCGATTACGTTTCGGGCATGACGGATGACTATGCGGTCTTTAAGTTCAGCAGTATCTATATTCCTGCGGCATGGCAGGTAAAATAGCTCTTGAGCCGTCTCAATTTGCAGGACGTTTATTCCCGATCTTGTTGTTTTAAACTCGAATAATGACGAATTGGCAAGTCTTTTCTGAAGGGAGGCGGCGAAATGGCTTTTCCAGAGAGCTTTATCAAAGAGCTCACAGAGCGCAACGATATAAACGAAGTCGTGTCCGCATACGTCAGGCTTACCAAGAAAAGCGGGAACAACATGTTCGGGCTTTGCCCCTTCCACAGCGAGAAGTCCCCATCGTTTTCGGTTTCAAACGATAAGCAGATTTATCATTGCTTCGGCTGCGGCAAGGGCGGCTCTGTTATTAACTTCATAATGGAAATCGAAAACCTTTCATATCCCGACGCGGTGCGCTTTCTCGCAAGGCGGGTGGGCATGGCGGTTCCCGAGGATGAGAAGGATGTCAATTTCTCCCGACGTGAGCGAATGCTCCAGCTCAACCGCGATGCGGCGCGCTACTTTTATGAGCAGCTTTCCGCGCCGAACGCCGAAGACGCAAGGCAATACATAATAAAACGTGATATTTCCCCCGCGATGGTTACGCGCTTCGGACTTGGCTTTGCACCCGATTCATGGGACAGTCTGGTTTTTGCCATGCAGCAAAAGGGCTACACAAAGCCCGAGCTTCTGGACGCGGGGCTTGCCAAAGCCTCGAAAAAGGGAAACGGAGGGATTTACGACACCTTCCGAAATCGATTGATGTTCCCGGTTATTGATATCCGCGGAAGCGTTATCGGTTTTTCGGGACGCATTCTCGGCGACGGCGAGCCGAAGTACATGAACAGCCCCGAAACCCTCGTTTTCAGTAAGAGCCACAATCTTTTTGCTATGAATTTGGCTAAAAAGTCAAAAATGGGATATATAATCCTGTCAGAGGGAAATATAGACGTTGTGGCTATGCATCAGGCGGGTATCGATTGCGCCGTGGCTTCGCTCGGAACTTCGCTTACGCCGGAGCAGGCGCGGCTCATTTCGCGCTATGTCGGCGAGGTCGTTATCGCCTACGACGGTGATGCAGCGGGGCAAAAAGCTTCACAGAGAGCGATTTTAATTTTACAGCAGCTTGATATTAAGGTGCGGGTGCTTCGTATGAGCGGCGCCAAGGACCCTGATGAATATATTAAGAAGTTCGGCGCGGCTGCCTTTGAAAACCTGCTCAAGCGTTCGGAAAGCCACATCGAGTACCGCCTTGCGGACATAGCGTCGAAATATGAGCTAAGCTCGGATGAGAGCAGGGTAGCCTTCATAAAGGAGGCTACGGGACTTATTGCAAGCCTTCCGAGTACCGTTGAACGCGAGGTTTATTCGCGAAAGACCGCAGAAATGGCAAGGCTTTCGGGAGATACGGTTATCACCGAGGTGGAACGAATCCGGAAGAGGATTCTGGGGCAGGCAAGAAAAAAGCAGGATAGCGAAAGCTCGCGACCCGCGCATTTGACGCAGCCTCGCGGCAAAAATTTGCGCTTCGACAATATTAAGAGCGCGGCGGCAGAGAAAGGCGTTATCAGGCTTTTATATTATGAACCCTCGCTTTTCAACGAAAAGGCACAGCTTAGCGAGGAGGATTTTTCCTCACCACTGCTCGCTAAGTTCTATACACAGCTTAAAGAACGCATAATCTTCGGCGCACAGCCCTCGCTTGCATTACTTGCAGAAAACTTCACGAGTGATGAGATTTCAATTTTAACCGAAATACTTAATGAACCCACAGAGCTCTCCCAAAGTGAAAGAGCTTTGGATGATTACATAAAAATAATAAAAACCGAGAAGCTCAAAAGGCATAGCGGCGATGGGGAAAGTCCCGACCTTAACGAAATCGCCAATAAAATGCGAGAGAGCAAGGGTTACGGAGGATAAAGAAAATGGCTGCTAAAGAAAAAGACGAATCAAAGAAAAAGCTTGTCCCGGCTGCCGAACCCATAGCGGAACTTGCCGAGGAAACCGGTACGGTTCCCGAGAAGACCAGCGAGGACTGGCTGCGCGAGCTGATTGAAAAGGGCAAGAAGGCAGGAAAGCTGACCTCCAAGGAACTCATGGACGTGCTTGAAAACCTCAATCTTGATGCCGAGCAGATTGACAAGTTTTACGACACTCTTGAAAATCTCGGCATTGAAACCGCGGGCGAGGATTATCTGCGTCCAATCGATGAGGAGGCTTTGCCTGAGCTTGAGGAGCTTGAGGAGCTCGAGGAAGTAACCGAGGACGAAATTGCCAGCACTGAGGCCATGGTGGATTCCTTCTCAACTGACGACCCCGTTCGTATGTACCTCAAGGAAATCGGAAAAATTCCGCTTCTTAGTCCCGACGAGGAGGTTGAACTTGCAATTCGCATGGCGGACGGCGACGAGGACGCCAAGCGCCGTATGTCGGAGGCAAACCTGCGCCTTGTCGTCAGTATCGCAAAGCGCTATGTTGGGCGCGGAATGCTCTTTTTGGATCTCATTCAGGAGGGCAATTTAGGACTTATCAAGGCAGTTGAGAAATTCGACTACACAAAAGGCTATAAATTTTCGACTTATGCGACTTGGTGGATTCGTCAGGCGATTACGAGAGCGATTGCCGATCAGGCGCGCACTATCCGCATACCCGTACACATGGTTGAAACAATAAACAAGGTTATCAGAGTTTCCCGTCAGCTTCTTCAGGAACTGGGTCATGATCCCTCTCCCGAAGAAATTGCAGAGGAAATGGGCATGCCGGTTGAAAAGGTACGCGATATCCTTAAAATCGCTCAGGAGCCGGTTTCTCTCGAAACCCCGATAGGCGAGGAGGAGGACAGCCACCTCGGTGACTTTATCCCCGATGAAGACGCCTCCGAGCCGAGTGAGGCAGCTTCCTTTACGCTTTTAAAGGAACAGCTTATGACCGTGCTTTCCACCCTAACTCCGCGAGAGGAAAAGGTTTTGCGCCTGCGCTTCGGCATTGAGGACGGCAGAACACGCACTCTTGAGGAAGTCGGCAAGGAGTTCAACGTAACCCGTGAGCGCATCAGGCAGATTGAGGCGAAGGCTCTGCGCAAGCTTCGCCACCCCTCAAGGTCGAAGAAGCTCCGTGACTTTTTAAATTAAAGAAATACCCCAAAAAAGAAATTCAAAAACGGGCAATTTTGTCCTGAACGGATCGAAAAGGTATAAATATATTAACACACAAGCAGTTTGTCTTGAGCTGCTTGTGTGTTTTATTTCTATTAATTTGTTGAGATTTGCGATAGGTCGCTTAAACTAATGATTTTACTGCCTTGACTTTCATAATAGTCCAGCATTTCGGCAATTTTCTTCTTATCATAACTGGTAATACAATCAGACAGGACATTAACGCCATAATTTGCTTTGCACAAGTTGTAGCAGGTGGATTTAACACAGGCAACAGCATCTGCCCCTGCAATGTAGAAATCACTTATTTCATTTTTGCTGATAAAGTCTGCAAATTCTTCACTGCTTAATGCGTTTCCTTTGTATTTCGTAAAAACACTGTTTGATACTATTTTCAAGTCCGGAGCTAATTCGGACCCCTTTGTATTGGGCTTAAAAGTCCTCGTGCCGGCTGATAGGTTTTCATGCCTTATATAGACAACAGGAATCTCACTATTAACTGCCCAATCAACAGCCTTATTGATGTTGCCGATAATTTCCTTATAGTTCTTTGTTATGTCATTTTGAATATCGATTATTACCAAGGCTTTATTCTGCATAGTGTTTCCTCCCGACAGGTAGGTTAATTTGGCTTCTATACCACAGGCGCAAAGCGACATTGTGGTATATTTTTTAAATCTGTACGATAATCATACCATGTAATCGCTTAGAACGGTATAGTTTTGTACCGCAAAATGCAATTATAAAAAAGCATCCCGAAAGTTTTTCGGGATGCTTTTTTTATTCAACACTGTCGGTTAGGCTCTCTTTCGGGTTTTTAATGCGGAAGCTCTTCAGCTCCGAAATAAGCAGGCCGAAAAGCGCCAGAAGCATGCCGATTGCCGAAAGCAGGGTAATCTTCTCGTGAAGAAAGAGCACCGAGCTGATTATTGTGACAATGGGCACAAGGTAGATGTAGACGCTTGTTTTAACCGCGCCGAGAATCTTAACGGCATAGTTCCAGGTGAGGAAGCATAAAGCCGAAGCGGCAAGCCCCAAAAACAGCATGTTCAGAAGATTGTTGAGATCGGCAAAGCGTTCAAGCCCGAGGCGGAAATCGGTGAAGAAAAGCAGGGGCGCCATGAACACAAGCCCGTAGAAGAAAACACGCCTTGTAACCGCGATGGGATTATATCCGTAGCCGCTGATTTTTTTAGTGAGCAACGAGTAAATTGCCCATACCGCGGCTTCTCCGATTGCCAGAATATCCCCAAGCGGATGAAACTCAAATCCGTCGCTTCCCGAAAAGCTCATAAACGCTATCCCCGTTATTGCGGCGACAAAGCCGATGAAAAAGCTCGGTCTAAGCTTTTCCTCTTTTGAGATAAAGCGGGCGAAGATTGCCGTGAAAAAGGGCGAAACGGAAACGGCTACCCCGATGTTTGAGGCAAGGGAATAGGTGAGGGCATAATTTTGAAGCATGTAGCAAAGAGTTACGCCGCAAAGTCCAGCGAAGACAAAGAGCCATTCCTGCTTTCTTGAGGTAAGCTTCAGCCTGTGAGGGTAAATGCAGAGCAGCGCGATAAAGCCCAGAACGAAACGAAAGAACACTATCTCTTCGGGCGAGAAATCAACAAGCAGAATTTTGGTTGAAATGAAGGTTAATCCCCAGATGAGGATTGTAATGAGAGCCGCTATATGCCCTGAAACTGTTTTTTTGTCTTTCATATTGCCTCTGAGAACGGAAGATAACCGTTATTCTTTATAATCTGTAATAATAATATGATATCATCCCATAGTCAAGACAAAAACTTCCAGAAGCTCCAAATTGAGGTGTTCGGCAAAAATAATCAAATCCGATGAATTTGCCTAAGCGGACGGACGAAGCCTTGTAAGAAGTTTGCGCAGCGGATTTAGTAAAAGAAGCGTGAGCACAAAATTTGAAATGCAGTGGGTGATGTCAAAGGGTATTCCGCTCACCCAATAGCTCAGGGCAAAGGCCGGCCCGCCTATGAAAATGTAAGGAATGGCGCACAAAAGTCCGAAGCAGAGCCCAAATAGTCCCGCGATTGCCGCCCAAATAAGGCGGCTTTCATATTTTCTGAAAAACAGCGCGACCGCGGTTAAAACGGCCCAGACATAAAGGTAATTTATAAACCAAAGACCGAAGCCGTAGATTAGACCTTCGAGCACAACAAAGACAGCCACGGAGTAAAAAGCCTTAGCCCCGTAGATAATCACAGTCAGTATTATCAGAACTGAAACAAGATTGACATTGGGCATGGACGACATCGCAACTTGAGTTCCGACCATAAGCGCAGCCATAAGGGACAGCTCAATGAGATCCCTTAAGGACAAAGACGGTTTAATAGCCCTCATTGAGCGTAAATTCAAAGCTGTCACCGTCCTCAACAGGGGTTTGGTCAACGCCGGTTTCGACGTATTCGCCGAACTTTGTATAGCCCCACCACTCCTGTTTGGCTTCGTCCGCTTTTTCGCCGTCAATCGCCGTTACCCAAAGACCGAACTCGCTGTCGGTTCCCTCGACAAGACCCTCCTGCTCCAGAGCGCCTCGCAGATAATCGGCGTCAGTTTTGATAGTCAGGGTTTTGTCCTCGCCGACTTTATGGTCAATGGATATCGTTATTGTTTTATCGCCCTCCATGGCTTTGGGCATAAGATAATGATAGACAGTGTAAGCGCCTGCGGCCAGAACCACAAGAATGATTAGAGCCACAAGACCTGCTTTTTTGTTCTTTGACATGAAAAATCCTCCTTTGAACGGCAAAATCCGTACAAAGAAGGCGCAGCTATCCCCAGGCGGGAAACTGTACAAGCGCCGGTGCTCGCGGCTCTTCATACGGATGCTTGGGCAGGTCTTCTGACTTGGTATCATAATAAGCCGACGCCTTCCCGAGCATAAGCTCAGTGGCAATTATCGGCAAACTCCTCCTGCACAGCGACGGGCTCGTGGGGGATTTTCACCCCGCTTCCCTTTTAGGCGGCTTCATTACAAAGCCGCACCCATGCACCGAATATTTTTTTGTAGTTGTATTGTAATACCAATTGCCGTTTTTGGCAAGGGGAAGAGAGGTAAAATCGCGCTTATTCGATATATAGAGGGAGCGCCGAAGCCCAAACATAACAGTTTTGGGGTATCTGACGGGGTATGCCCTGAATACAATTGGAATAGGGGGTCAATGGCTAAACTGTCCCCGAACTGAATGTTGACTGTTACTCGGTTGGCTCTCAATTAAATCAAGAGCTGAAGAGCTGCTTTTAAAACAAGACGCTGGCGTTAAGCGGATTTTTAAAATAATGAGGTGAAAATATTGAAAATTACAGAAGAAGTATACTCGTGGGCTTATGCGCTGACACCGCGAACGGTGACAACGGACTTGATACTGCACCACGAAGCGGCAAAAGGCACAACGCCGCAGCAAATTCACGCCTACCATTTGTCAAAGGGCTGGGCGGGGATTGCATATCACTACTTTGTGCGCCAAAACGGAACGATTTATCGCGGCAGACCGGAAACCATGTGCGGTGGACACACTGCAAATTATAATTACTGTTCAATCGGTATTTGTTTTGAAGGTAACTTTGAAAACGAATATATGTGTGACGCGCAGCTTGAAGCCGGTCAGGCGCTTGTCGAAGATATAGTTAAGCGTTATCCGTCCATTCATGTCGGCAAGCATAAGGATTACAATGCCACAGCTTGCCCGGGGATGAATTTCCCGTTTACCTATATCGCCAATCCCGTGAAGGGAACACCTGAGGACGAGCTAAAGGCTGATGAGGATACACCGTCGGAATGGGCCCGCGAGGCTTGGGCGTGGGCAATGAAAAAGGGCATAACAGACGGTACAAAACCGCACGATACCGTAACCAGAGAACAGGCGGCAACAATGCTTTGGAGGGAAGCAAAATGACAAAAGCGTGGTGGAAAGCGGCGGGAATCCGCGCTCTTAAAACATTTGCGCAAACTGCACTTGCAACAATCGGCACGACGGCGGTGCTGAGCAATATAAACTGGGTAACCGTTGTCAGCGCCTCAGCTCTTGCGGCGGTACTTTCGGTGCTAACCAGCATCGCGGGGTTGCCCGAAGTAAAATAATATAACTTTAGCCCCTCTGAGCGGAGGGGCTGCTTTTCTCTGCACTTGGGTTGCGCCACAATCCGATTTCAAGGTAAAATGCGCGAAAGCCATACCACGATAATACTGCCGCCGACTGATTTAAGTTGCCTAATAATAAAAATCCCGCAATCTTAACGACTGCGGGATTAACCCAATCTGGTGACTCAGCGGGGATTCGAACCCCGGACCCTTTGCTTAAAAGGCAAATGCTCTGCCGACTGAGCTACTGAATCATAAACAAAAATAAAAAATGGCTGGGATAGCAGGGCTCGAACCTACAATACCAGAGTCAAAGTCTAGTGTGTTACCATTACACTATATCCCATCGCAGATTCAAGCAAAACTTTGGAGATGATTTTATGGGGTGGGTAAAGGGATTCGAACCCTCGACCCTCGGAACCACAATCCGATGCTCTAACCAACTGAGCTATACCCACCATATATTGTGCCAAAAACCATCGCCGAAATGACGCTTTATAAAAACTGGTACGCCAGAAGGGATTCGAACCCCTGACCTACTGCTTAGAAGGCAGTTGCTCTATCCACCTGAGCTACTGGCGCATATCTTCGCTCACCGCTTGCCTTTTCACGAACCCTCGCGGCGAAAGTTCGGCTTTCGTCCCCGTGTACCCACACGAAGTCCGCAGGACATTGTGTGGAGAGGAGAAGCCGACCGACAAGCTACGAGCTTTCGCTCGCGGAAGCTCGTGCGCATAGGTCGTGCTTCGACGAGTTGGAGCGGGCGATGGGAATCGAACCCACGTATCCAGCTTGGAAGGCTGGTGTTCTACCATTGAACTACGCCCGCGCATTAAGTTCAGCTTTAGAATAATAACATCTTAAGATATGAATGTCAATATTTTTGTTGATTGACAAAGCGGCAATAAAAAGCTCGGCCGGGCTAAAGTATGACTATGGTTACGCCGTTGTTGCTGCGATCCAAATCGCGGTCGCGGCGAAGCTCATCGCAGACTAGAAATGCGTTTCTGGTTGCTTCGTTAAAGATGGAGAAATCCTCACCAGTAATATACTCTTTTATAGTATGCTTTTCCTTCTGCTGCTGAAGATAACGGCGGGTTTCAGTTCGAATTTTGCCGCCTTTTCCCGTTGAACCGTAGCCATGGATGATTTTCACTGCTGAGAAGCCCAGACTTTTCGCGCTGTGAAGATTATAAGTTACTCGCTTGATTGCATCCGAAGCGGTAGGCAAATCCTCTTTGATATTGACTTCTCTCACACATCCGGGCATAAATACTCCTTAAAGGGCAACGTCTGTTTTTTTGAGCGCAGGAGGCCGTTTTTTCGCGGCGTCCTGCGCTTATTATGACTATTCTCTGCCGAAAAAGCCTAAAGGCTTTTCTTGGCGTAATCGCGACCCAATGAAAAAGCCTTTTTGTTAAGCTCAAGGAACTTCGGCTTAACACATTCTGTAAGGGCCGCCTGCCAGACATCCTCGGAAAACTCGGTCAGCGCGGACAAAATGCCGATCATAACGACATTTACGGACTTCGCGTTTCCGGCCTCGTTAGCCATTGAAAGAGCATCGCATGCTATGACCTTAGCCCCCTTGGCGCGGAGTTTTTCAACTATGTCGGCGGGGTATTCCATTGCACCTGTTATAACGGGCATGGGGCTTATCCTGCGGTCGTTAATCATCATAGTGCCGCCGTCCTTGAGATAGGAAATCCAGCGCGCGGCTTCAAGCCGCTCGAAAGCGATGATATAGTCCGCCTCGCCCTGATCGACGAGAGGAGAATAGACCTTTTCCCCGAACTTGACATAGGTAACGACGCTGCCGCCGCGCTGGCTCATGCCGTGGACCTCGGACATCTTAACGTCATAGCCCTGCCCGATAAGGACGTGTCCGAGAATTCTGGAGGCCAGAAGGGTTCCCTGACCGCCGACGCCGACAATCATAATTCCTTTAGTTTCTGCCATCTTATTTGCCCTCCCTTTTAAGGATTGCTTCAAACTTGCACATCTGGGTGCAAAGCTCGCAGCCGACGCATAAAGTCGGGTCGATTGTCGCTTTCTTATCGGCGAAGCTGATGGACGGACAGCCGATAGTCATGCACTGGCGGCAGCCCTTGCACTTTTCGTGGTCAATGTAAAGCGCTGGAGCGATTTTAACCTCGGGAAGCAGTATGCAGGGGCGCCTTAATATTATTACGGAGGGTTCCTCGGCTTCAAGCTCCTCAAGGAGCGCTGCCTTTAAATCGTCAAGGGCGTATGGGTCAACCACGCGAACGCGCTTAACGCCGACCGCCTCGCAGAGCTTCTCGATAGAAACCGCCGGAGCGGGCTCGCCCTTCAGTGTTTTTCCTGTGGTGGGGTTATTTTGGTGACCGGTCATACCGGTTATCGAGTTGTCGAGAATTAAAACGGTGCTGATTCCCTTGTTGTAAACTATATCAATAAGCCCCGTGATTCCGCTGTGCATAAAGGTGCTGTCGCCTATGACGGCAACGGACTTTTTCGCGCTTTCAGAGCCGCGGACGGTATTAAAGCCGTGCAAACCGGAAATAGAGGCGCCCATGCAGACGGTTGTGTCAACAGCCTGCAGCGGGGGCAGAGAGCCGAGGGTATAGCAGCCGATATCTCCCGAAACCATAAGTCCGAGTTTTCCGAGCGTGTAGAAGGTGCCTCTGTGCGGACAGCCGGGGCAGAGCGTTGGCGGGCGGGGAGGGACAGTTTCACCGAAGTCGATGAAGGGCGCCGTGCCGCCACCGAGCGCTGCGCGAATTTTGTTCTGGCTGAGTTCGCCGCACAGACCAAAAAGCTCTTTTCCGCCGTCGACACGGATTCCGTTCGCGCGGAGATGTGTTTCGATTATCGGGTCAAGTTCCTCTATGACGATGAGCTTATCGACAGAGGAAGCAAAGGAGCGGATGAGATCAACCGGAAGCGGGTTTACCATTCCGAGCTTGAGAACGCTTGCGTTCGGGAAGCATTCGCGCAGATATTCGTAGCAGATTCCGGCGGTTATAAAGCCGACGGAGGTGTCGCCCATTTCAATGCGGTTTATGCCGCTAGTTTCGGCGTATTCAATGAGCTTTTGCGTGCGGGCCTCGACAACCGGATGGCGGTTTTTCGCGTTTCCGGGCATCATGACATACTTTGCCGGATTTTTCTGGTAGGGTTTCAGCTCATGCTCGACACGATCCGAAAGTTCCACAATGCTCTGGGAGTGAGCGACTCTCGTGCTGGTTCGGAAGATAACGGGAGTGTCATACTCCTCAGAAAGGTCAAAGGCGAGCTTCGTATATTCAAGGCACTCGGCACTGTCCGAAGGCTCGAGCATCGGAACCTTTGAGAAGATAGCGTAATGGCGGGAGTCCTGCTCGTTCTGCGAGGAGTGCATGCCCTGATCATCGGCCACTGCGATAACAAGTCCGCCGTTCACGCCCGTATAGGAAACCGTGAAAAGAGGATCTGCCGCAACATTTAAGCCGACGTGCTTCATGGCACAGAAGGAGCGTGCTCCGCCGATAGAAGCGCCGATGGCGGCTTCCGCCGCGACCTTTTCGTTGGGCGCCCATTCGGCATAAATTTCGTCATACTTTGCAACAGCTTCGGCAATTTCAGTTGAGGGAGTGCCGGGATAAGCGGAAACGAAGCGGCAGCCGGCTTCATAAAGCCCGCGGGCGACAGCCTCGTTGCCTAAAAGCAGCGTTTTCATATAGAATAATCCTTTCCGAGATATAGCTTTTCCGAATTAATGCGGTGACAGTTTGCAACCATGATACGCTTAAAATAAAACCCAGTCAAGAGTGAAACTATATTTGAATGGCGCCGAAGCTCCCCGAGAAAGTTAAGGGTATTCTTCGGCGCCAAATTGTTTTTCGCTTATACGTCGCGGTTGTAGATGGGCTTTACATGACGGCGGCCTCTGTACATTATCGCAAATGTTGCGATTAAGTTTACGCCCATTAGGCCGATAATAATCAAACGGCAGGAAAAGTATTCCGCAAGTGCTCCCGCGATGAGCTGACCCACTATTATACCCGTGTTACAAGCCATTTGATAAACTCCGTTGAATCGCCCGCGATACGACTCGGGAACGTAGCTCTGGGTGGTTGAAAGACGAATGTTGTAGGAGGTGACGGACAGAAGCCCGTCCATGAAGAAGAATACCAGCATCAGAGCATAGGGCATGAAAAGCACCGAGCCGTCAATAAAGCAGGTGGCAACATATACAGTCATCGCAATAAAGAACTTCCTTTTTGCAGGGAACTTGAGCTTGTATTGTATTCCTCCGCCTGCAAGCCGTCCGGCAACATTGATTGAAGTGGCGAAGGAATAAGCCATTATACCCAGTGTGGAAACAGACTTGAAATATGGAATCCAGAGCGTGTCCATTCCGATACTTGTAAGGGTGTTAAGGAAAAAGTATACAGTTATAATCATCAGGCCTTTTTCTGCACGAAGGTAAGAAAGGCCTTTACCAAACTCTTCTTTGAAAACTCGCAGAGAGAACCGTGCCGAGTCTGTTTGCAGGTGGCTTTCGGTTATTTTTATCTTTGTTTCAAAAATTGCCGCTATCAGAAAAGAAAAGGCGTTAAATAAGAAAAGTGTGGGCAGACCGATTTTTTCATATATGTATGCGGCAACAGGAGTCATCATAAGGGCCAGAGGATAAAGAAGGCTTGAAACGGAATAGGCCTTTGAAAAGTTGCCCTCGGTTATGAGCATCGGGAAAAAGCTGTCGTATGCCACGAGGTAAATGCTGTCTATGCAACCCATTATAATACATAGCAAAAGGAAAAAGCCGTAATTGAAAAACCCGCTTTGCGTAACGGCAAACATTATTATAAAAAGTGCCGCCGAAATAAAATCGAGCGTGTAGACTGTCTTTCGTCTTGAACGCTTGTCAAGGAACGTCCCCGCAACAAGCGGAAGAATAATTTTCGGCAGATTGTTGGCGGCAAGAAACAAGGCGTAAAGAAAGACGGAACCGGTTTTGTCGAGAGTCAAAAGCCCCATTGCAAAGGCGCTGACCGCATTGCCGAGTATAGATACAGCACTGCCGATGGTGATAATAGTAAAGTTTTTTGTCCACAGGCGGGGTGTTTCCATGTGCGTTCAATGCGGGATATGACCCGCTCCCTTCGTTTTATGCGCCGGTGAGAGAAAAAGTCAAGAATAAGGATACATAAAAAAGCAGCGGAAAAAACCTCTGCTCAGAATAAAAAATACGAAAAACCTGTGTTTAAGGCATTTACCACAGACGCCGCGCGCCGCTTAGGTATATGCGATTAAATTGGGATAATGTCCGCTTGCGGGCCATATACCACAGGCGCCGCGCGCCGCTTAGGTATATGCATTTAAAATTGTATAATGTCCGCCTGCGGACATTATACCGCATAATTCGGTATTCTTCAAATATATTTGTAAAAATATTACTGATATATTATAAAACAAGCAAACACACAGTTTACCTCTTTTTTTATTCACAATTATGTGCTACAATGCGTAGTTAGGTATGTAGATTACCAGTAAGCGCGAAAGAAGGCATTTTACCTATGAGTATTCTTACAACGATATTCGGGTCCCACAGTGAAAGGGAACTGAAGAAGATAAAACCTATTGCGGACAAAATCGAAGCACTGGCGGAAAGCTACGGAAAGCTGACCGATGCTCAGCTTCGTGACAAAACCGACGAGTTTAAAAAGCGCCTTGAAAAGGGTGAAACCTTGGATGACATCCTGCCGGAAGCCTTTGCAATCGTCCGCGAAGCCTCAAAAAGAGTTTTGGGAATGTACCCCTTCAGAGTGCAGCTTATCGGCGGCATAGTTCTTCACCAGGGGCGCATCGCCGAAATGAAAACCGGTGAAGGAAAAACGCTGGTCGCCACGCTTCCGGCCTATCTCAACGCGCTTGAGGGCAAGGGCGTGCACATTGTCACCGTAAACGATTACCTTGCAAAACGCGACAGCGAGTGGATGGGGAAGGTTTATCGTTTTCTCGGGCTGTCTGTCGGACTTATAGTCCACGGACTGACAAACGAGCAGAGAAAAGCTGCCTATGAAGCGGACATTACCTACGGCACGAATAATGAAATGGGCTTTGATTATCTGAGAGATAATATGGCGCTTTACAAGAGCGGCACCGTTCAGCGCGGTCACCACTTTGCAATCGTTGACGAAGTTGACTCGATTCTTATAGACGAGGCCAGAACACCGCTTATTATTTCGGGAATGGGCGACAAGAGCAACGAGCTTTACGTCCAGGTAGAGAGCTTTGTTTCGCGACTTAAACCCATTGTTTACACGAGCGTTGACGAAAAGAGCGAGGAGGACGTTGACCTCGACGCCGATTATGTCGTGGATGAGAAGGCGAAAACCGTTACACTTACTGCCCGCGGCGTTAGAAAGGCGGAAATGGCTTTCGGCATTGAAAACCTCTCGGAACTTGAAAACTCGACGCTATCCCACCATCTCAATCAGGCTATTAAGGCGCACGGCATAATGAAACGCGATATTGACTACGTTGTCAAGGACGGCGAGGTTCTCATCGTTGATGAGTTTACGGGCCGAATAATGCTGGGAAGACGTTACAGCGAGGGGCTTCATCAGGCAATCGAGGCTAAAGAGCACGTTGAAGTTGCAAGCGAGAGCAAGACGCTTGCGACCATAACCTTCCAGAACTATTTCAGACTTTTTGATAAACTCTCCGGTATGACGGGAACGGCAATTACCGAACAGGAAGAGTTCATCTCCATTTACAATCTTGACATCATCGAAATACCCACCAACCGCCCACTTGCAAGGATTGACAACCCCGATTCCGTTTATAAAAACGAAAACGGTAAATTCAAAGCTATTATTGAGCAGATTGTTGAGTGCCATAAAAAGGGACAGCCCATTCTTGTAGGTACGGTTTCGATTGAAAAAAGTGAGCTTGTGTCGTCCCTGCTGAAGAGGACGGGGATACAGCACAATGTTTTAAACGCAAAGAACCATGAAAAGGAAGCGGAAATAATCGCCCAGGCGGGCAAGCTCGGCGCTGTCACCATCGCAACCAACATGGCTGGACGCGGAACCGATATTATGCTCGGCGGAAACGCGGAATATCTGGCAAAGCACGACCTTAAAAAGCACGGCTGCAGCGATGAAACCATTGCAGAGGTTACGGGCTTTGCGGAAACGCAGGACGAGAATATCCTTACGGCCAGACAGCTTTATTCCGAAAGACTTGAGTTCCACAAGAAGGAAATCTCGGGCGAGGCGGACAAGGTGCGCGAAGCGGGAGGACTTTTCATTATCGGCACAGAGCGGCATGACGCCCGCCGTATCGATAATCAGCTGCGCGGACGCGCAGGCCGTCAGGGCGACCCCGGCGAAAGCAGGTTTTACCTGTCAATGACCGATGACCTCATGCGTCTTTTCGGGTCCGAAAGAGTTTTGGGCATGATGGAACGAATGGGAGTCGATGAGGACACCCCGCTCGACTATAAAATTCTCTCAAACGCCATTGAGCAGGCACAGAAGACCGTTGAAAGCCGCAACTTCCAGAGCCGCAAGAGCGTTCTTGAATACGACGATGTTATGAACGTTCAGCGCAACACCATATATGAGCAGCGCCGCAGAGTGCTGGACGGTGACGACGTCAACAGCAATATTCAGTCGATGGTAGATGGCTTTATCAAAGATACGGTTAACTCTGCAAGTTCAGGTCACGATTATTTCGAGGACATGGCTCAGTTTGAGGAGGCACTTACACCCTTTGAGGCTCTCTTCCTGCGCAAGGGCGACATTTCTCTCTCCAAAAAGGAGCTTGAAAAAATTACGCCGCAATTGCTTATCGATATGGTGCATGAAAAGGCAATGGCTGTCTATGAAGCCCGCGAGCGCGACTTTGGTCTTATGCCGAACGGAACTCCGCTTATGCGTGAGCTTGAGCGGGTTATCATGCTCCGAGTAGTCGACGAATATTGGATGGAGCACCTTGACGCGATGCAGGAACTGCGCCGCGGAATCGGTCTTCGTGCTTACGGCAACATTAAGCCCGTTGATGCTTACAAGAGCGAGGGCTTTGACATGTTCGAGGAGATGATTAACGGTATACGCACCGAGATTGTGCGCCGCATCTTTATCGTTCAGGTAAAAAAAGAGCAGCCTCTTGAACGCAAGAGTGTTGTTAAGGGCCCGGTCAGCAACGTCGGCGGTGACGAAACGCTCAAAAAGCAGCCCGTTAAGGCGGCGGCAAAGCCCGGACGCAACGACCCCTGCCCCTGCGGGAAGATGAAAGAGGACGGCTCAAGACGCCTTAAATATAAGGAGTGCTGCGGCAGAAACGAGTAGCTTGTTGAGTTTGGCATTCTAAGAATACGGTAAGACCGAAAACCATTTCTTTCTTTTCTAACAAACTTTGCTTGTTAAGGCCGAAAATCATTTCTTCTTTACGGAAAGAAGAAACGATTTTCAATTTCAAAGAAGAAACGCCAAAGGGGGCTTTTCACAAAGCCGCCCCCTTTGGAAACCCCTCCTAAGCCATCAGCACAAGCCACAGAAGAACACTTTGTGCGCAGGCATATTACCCCGTCCTGCAAACAGCGAGTCTCAGTCTTTTGTCCGATAATTTAAGGTAACGTATCTTTGCTGAGCGGTGAAGAGTACGGAGAATTAAGTAAGCCCACTGCACCAAAAGCACGGTCACCCGTACATCGGGAAGAAGGCAGCTTGACCCTAAGGTTTCTGCCACGTCTTTTCTCTACGGAAATTGCTAAAAACCATTTCTCTTTCCGACGCGGAAAAGAGAAACGGTTGTTAGCATAGCAAACAAGCCCATCGGCTTGCAATGGCAAAATATAAAGGAGCAATAACATTGGAATTTTCTAAGCCTTTCGCGGAAATGAGCTACAAGGGGCTTGTGTTTATGACGGCGCCGACAATTCCCTTCACACACGGCTTTACGACAAGATGGGGCGGAGTTTCCGAAGGATACCTTGACAGTCTTAATCTCGGAGAAAACAGAGGCGATACCGAGGAGAACGTCAGGGAAAACTATAATAGAGTATTTGAGGCGCTGGGACTGCCCGAGCAGAAGCCCTGTTTCACAAAGCAGGTGCATAAAACAGATGTTCGCATTGTGACAGACGAGGATCGGCGCGAGCTTTACACTCCTTTTGCCTATGAGGCGGACGGGATAGTAACTAAAGTAAAAGGGCTGCCGCTGTTTTGCTTCACGGCGGACTGCATTCCGGTTTTGCTCTGCGACCCCGTCGCGGGAGTCGCGGGAGCCATCCACTGCGGCTGGCGGAGCACGGTTGCGGACATTCTGAGCGTTGCAATTGCAAAAATGACGGAGCTTGGTGCTCAAGCGGAAAATGTTTGTGCGGCTATCGGCCCGGGGATTGAAATGTGCTGCTACGAAACGGATGCCGAGGTTCCCGAGGCCATCGAAAAGTTGCTGGGCGGGGACTGCGGGGACGCTTATTTTGCCGTCGGCGATACGGGAAAATTTATGGTTGACCTCAAAGAAACCTGCAGAAAGCGGCTGTTGCAGCTCGGTTTAAAGAGCGGGAACATTTCTGTGAGCGACGAATGTACCTCCTGCAACAGCGATAAATATTGGTCCCACAGGGCCACAAAGGGTGAACGAGGTTCTCAGGCGGCGGTAATTGTCGTTTCCTGAGCGGACAAAGAAAGGATACTATTATGGCAGCAACAACAAAAAAACTCCTTCTTTTGTGCCTGACTTTATCCCTCGTTTTGAGTGTTTTTTCCGGCTGCGGGACAAGCGAAAAGGAGGGGGAAACCCCGATTCCCGAAAGCTCGGGAGTGCAGACGGATTTGATGGACTACTACAAAGCCGACAATGTGTTCACGCTTAACTGCAATAAAGAATACAGTTTTAATCCCTTCACAACGACTAACGCTTCAAATATTCTTTGCACTCAGCTAATGTACGACACGATATTTTCACTGGACGACAGCTTCACGGTGACTCCGAACCTTTTGACAAGCTATAATAGCGATGACGGCAAGGCTTGGTATTTCTATGTCGATACCTCGGTGAAATTCTGGGACGGCACGACCCTGACCGCAACAGATGTTTCCTATTCTATTCAGCGGGCGATGCGCAGCCCGCAGTTCTCGGCGAGATTAAAGTCCATAATGGGCGTAAGCGCTATGGACGACAGCCTTCTTATAATAAATCTCAATGACGTCAACACACAGTTTCCGGCTCTTCTCGATATTCCGGTGATAAAATACGGTACTATCGACGACTATGCACCTTTGGGAACCGGTCCGTATATGCCGGACGAGGAATATACGAAGCTGACTGCTTTTTCCGGACATAAAAATGCCGCGAAGCTTCCTATCGACACTATTTACTTAAAAGAAGTCAAGGAAACGGAAGAGGTTATAACTGCCTTCGAAAATTCTGAAATTGACCTTGTTACAAACGACCCCACAGGCTTTTTTAATCTCGGCTACGGTTCGGCTAACGAGATTCGCTATTACCCGACCACAAATATGCACTATCTGGGATTTAACAGCTCAAGCCGTTTCTTTTCAAATACACTTTGCCGAAAGGCGATGACCTATGTTGTCGACAGAGAACACATAGTGACCGATTTTATGGGCGGAGCCGCCTCCGCAGCAACGCTTCCGATGAATCCGACCTGCGCGTTATATAACGACGCGTATTCCGATATCATCTCCTATTCCGTTAAGAAAAGCGAAGAGGCCTTCGACGCGGCGGAGGTTCAGGATTATGATGACGACGATTTGAGAGAAATTATGATAACGGGAATACCCGTTGAGATAAATATAGACTTCATTGTTTGCAGCGACAGCCCCTCAAAGGTTCAGGCCGCCCAGTCCATCGCGGATAACCTGACAAACATGGGAATAACCGTCAATTTGCGACAGCTTTCGTGGGACGAATACCTCGCAGCGCTGACAGCGGGCGAGTTTGATATGTATTATGCCGAGGTTAAGCTCGGAAACGATTTCTCTCTAAGGCCGCTTTTGTTTGAAGACCAAAGTCTTAATTACGGAAAGTTTTCCGATTCCGTTTTGGAACAGCATGTAAATGACTATATGGCCTGCGGTGAAGAGGGCAGACAAAAGACCGTCGACCTTATGTTTAAGTATATTACCGACACCGCGCCTATCGTGCCGATTTGCTTTGAAAAACAGCAGGTCATTACGCACAGAGGTGTGGTTTCGGGCATGAAACCGACAAAGGACAATGTTTTTAACGGCATTGAGAACTGGGAGATAAACACGGACTGACAGAGAGGGAGTTTTACTATGAACGACAGAGAACTGCTAAATCTGGCAAAGGAAGCCTCCGAAAAAGCTTATGCGCCATATTCGAGATTCAAGGTGGGCGCCGCGCTCGAATGTGAAAGCGGACGCGTGTTTACAGGCTGCAACATTGAAAACGGTGCTTTGGGCAGTACCATGTGCGCCGAAAGAGTGGCGATATACAAGGCGCTGAGCGAGGGCGAGAAGAATTTTTACCGCATCGCGATTTACGGCGAAAGCGAGGATTATTGCATGCCCTGCGGTGCCTGCCGTCAGGTGATGAGCGAGTTTTTTTCGCAGGAGATGGAAGTGCTTTGCGCCAAGGCTTCGGGCGGCTATGTGAGCTATAAAATGAAGGCGCTCATGCCGCATCCTTTTAAGCTGCGCGATTTCTGATTTTACCGTAATTTCTTTTCGGAAGGGAATGGACAATTTAGGTGGATTTTGAACAGCTGAGAATATTCATTTCCGTTGTGGAGCACGGCAGCTTTACAAGAGCTGCGGAATCGATGTACATCAGCCACTCCACAACGAGCAGAAATGTTTCGGCGCTTGAGGACAGTCTGAATGTGAAACTGCTATGCCGCGACAGCCGCGGTATAAAGCTGACCGCCGCGGGAAGTCTTCTGTTTCGACAGGGACAGCTTCTGCTGAAAAAGGCGGAGGAACTCGAAGCAGCGGTTAACGCCGCGGGAAGCGGCGGCACGGGAGAGATTTCGGTTGCCAGTGTTAAGCTGAGCTCCTCGGAGTTAAGCCGTGTATACAGCGAATTTGTATCACTTTATCCCGAAATCGTCTTGGGAATATACCACCATGAGCTCTCGGAGATTTTCAGACTCGTAAGCCGAAAAGAGGCGGATTTTGGAATCACCTTTTCCTACGCCCTGCCTAAAGAAACTGACAGCTTTGAGTTTCGTCGGGTAGCGAGGGAGAGATACTGTGTTGTTGTTTCGCGGGAGCATCCGCTGGCGCAGCAAAAAACGGTTCGTGCCGCTCAGCTGCGGGATGAAAGCTATGTGGGCGTGGGCGAGCAGAGAAGCGGCTTTACACGAAACCTGGAGGAGATCATTTTAGAGGGCAGAACCGGGGGTGAGGTTTTTTCTGTGCCGACCTTGGAATCGCTGTTCTTGCAGGTTCGCAGCGGAAACGGGATTTCGCTTGTTCCGTACCCGCTGGCGCGTGAATACGGCGAAAACTGCGCCATTTTAGAGATTGAGGATGTTGACACACGCTTTGATGTTGTCGCTTTTTGGCGAAAGGACAACGAAAACCCATCAATACCGCTGTTTGTACGGCTGATTGAAAAGGAAAACGATTAGCTCGGGCGAATATACATATAATAGTTGCTCTGCATTATACAAAGGTCAAAGAGGTAAGTTATGAAAAAAGTGTTTAAAAGAGCCGCATTGCTTATAATGATGTTAGCGCTGCTTGTGCAGGTGCCGATTTCGGCACGGGCGGCAAGCTCCTTTAGCGATGTTCCCGGCGACGCATGGTATTTAAGCGACCTTACGAAGCTTACAAGCGTGGGAATAGTAAACGGCTATCCGGACGGCACTTTCAAACCTGACAATACGCTGACACGCGGTGAATTTATTCACATGCTTGTTACAGTCGCGGAAATATGGACTGCCACGCCCTCAAAAGGCATTCATTGGGCGGAAGGCGACTGGAATGCTATGAATGACAACGGGCTCCTTGAAGTGTCAACGGGATATAACAGCAACGGCACTCTATTCCCGTGCACGGCAAAGTCGCTTGATACACCCATTTCACGTTATGAAATGGCATTTCTGGTCAATTCGGTGCTCTACATGGCTTTTTACGAAAACCCGATGACACTCAAGGATACTGCAGACAGCTTTGCAAACCATATTGGTGACTATAACGGAATGGATCAGAGTTATCGAAGCGCGGTGGAGCAGTGCTACGGCAAGGGTATACTGACGGGTGACGCTGACTCCTATTTTTGGGGCGTATCAAACCTCAAGCGTTCGGAAGCGGTGGCAGTAATTGTGCGCCTGGCGTGGAGCTCGGCGAGAAAGTCTATAAGCTGGGCGGTTCAAAAAGAGGTTGTGTATGACACGAGCTTTACACCTTTTGCCATACAGTACAGAACCATGACCAACGCCCAGCGCCATGAAGCTCTCTTCGGAGATGCAAACAAGGCCTACTTCTCGAGCGGGGACAATACAGGCACGCATATTGTTTCGGTTACGGTTAAGACTTGGGATATAAATTCAAGCGGGACAAAATATACTCGGACATGGTCACTGCAGGTAAACGCGGTGGTTGCCCGCGAGGTCAAGGCGATATTCGATTACATATATAACGATACGGAAAAATTCCCGATACACGCGCTCGGAGGATTCCGAACTTCGGATACCATGCGACACAGCTGGGGCTGCGCAATTGACATCAATCCGGTTGAAAATTACTATATCAACTATAAAACCGGACAGCAGGTGGGAAGTTTCTGCTACAAGAACGGCACAAGTCCCTACTGCATACAGCCCAACGGAAGCGTCGTCAAAGCCTTCGCCATGTATGGTTGGGGCTGGGGCGGTCAGGGTTGGAGCACAGCCGCGGATTACATGCATTTCTCGATACTCGCCTCAGGCGGCTAAAAAAGCACCGCCCCAGCCCGTTAAATCATTTCCTTTCCGAGCTGTGCTCGGGAAGGGCGGTCAGGGCTTAAGCACCGCCGCGGATTATATGCATTTCTCGATACTCGCCTCAGGCGGCTAAAAAGCGATACATCATAATAAAAAGGGAGCGGATTTCCGCTCCCTTTTTATCCTGTTTAGCGCAATATTAAACATAAAAGCGAGCTTTCCGGAGAGGATTTGCCGTTATTTGCGCATCAGGTGGAAGGCTGCGAAATAGTGTACGGAAAAATGCAAATTACTCTTGACAGAGGGAGAATTATCTGATATTCTAACGAAGCGCCTATTGGGGTAGTTGCGCCCTAATTGCGCAAAAATGCGATGAAGCGGGAGATTGCGGACCGGATTCACTGTAAAATCAAGGATTTGAATGTGAAGACCATCCGGTAACTTTCGTGGAGTATGTCCGCTGCCGATACATTCGGCAATAATCGGGCGGTTGAGAACGTTTCTGCTGCACGCGTATATCGTTTGTACGGAATCTGAACCGGACAAAGATCCGGTTTGTTTTTCGGACAAGGTCTGATACGCACGGCAAAGTGTACAGGAAAACTTCTCGCCGAACGTATAATTTAGCCGGCGGAGCCCAAACCGCCGGAGAACTAACGTTCAGGAGGAAAAATAATGGCAGCATCCAACAAAAAAATGATTCGCATCAGACTCAAGGCTTATGACCATCAGCTAATCGACAAGGCGGCGGAAAAGATAGTTGAAACCGCTAAACGCACGGAAGCTAAGGTCTCCGGCCCGATCCCTCTTCCCACCAAGAGAGAAGTTATCACCATCCTGCGCGCTGTTCATAAATATAAGGACAGCCGCGAGCAGTTCGAGCGCCGCACACACATGCGCCTGATCGACATCATGAACCCGACTCAGAAAACCGTCGAGGCTCTTATGTCGCTGGAATTACCCGCAGGCGTTGAAATTGAAATGAAGCTCTAATTGCTGCATGTAATTATGTCGCGAAGCACTTGAAGAATCAGTAAAAAACCCGATTGTCCGTTACTTGCGTGGACGGACAGGGTCAAGTCAACAGCCTCTGAAGACAGAGCCGTTTACGGTGGTCGTTACGCGAGTTGACCAATAACCTATAAGGAGGAAATAATATGAAAAAAGCTATCATCGGCAAAAAGGTCGGCATGACGCAGATCTTCGATGAAGCGGGCAAAGTCGTTCCGGTAACCGTTATTGAAGCGGGACCCTGCGTCGTTGTCCAGAAGAAAAACCCCGATAAGGAAGGCTACACTTCCGTTCAATTCGGCTATCAGGATCAGGCCGAGCGCAAGCTTTCCAAGCCTGAAAAGGGTCACCTTGAAAAAGCAGGCGTTTCACTAAAGAAGTATCTCAAGGAGTTCCGTCTTGAAGACTGCGCTTCTCTCAATGTCGGCGATGTTGTCACCGCTGCTGTTTTTGCAGAGGGCGACAAGGTCGATGTTACCGGAATCTCCAAGGGCAAGGGCTATGCCGGTGTTATCAAGCGCTGGGGCGCACATAGAACACCTATGACCCACGGCGGCGGACCTGTTCACCGTCATGCGGGCTCCATGGGCTCGGGCACTGACCCTTCAAGAATATTCCCGGGAAAAATCGGTGCGGGACACATGGGCGCCGAGCAGGTTACAGTTCAGAACCTTGATGTTGTTAAAGTAGACCCCGAGCTGAACATGATTGTTGTTCGCGGCGCAATCCCCGGCCCCAAGGGCGGTATTGTGTATCTGAAGAACACAGTGAAGAATGTTAAGGCCAAGGGCGCCGCAGCCGGCATCAGCGTCAACCCGCAGAAGGCTTCCGCAAGGGTCAACCCGCAGAAGGCTTCCGCAAGAACGAGATAAGGGAAAGGAGAGAATGTAATGCCTAAAGCACCAATTTATAATATGGCGGGCGACAAGATCGGCGAGATCGAACTCTCCGAGTCCGTCTTCGGAATTGAACCCAACGCGTCTGTCCTTCACGACAGCGTTAAAAACCATCTCGCAAATTGCCGTCAGGGCACACAGAGTGCGCTGACCAAGGGCGAGGTTGATGTTACAAACAAGAAGCCCTGGCGTCAGAAGGGCACAGGCCGCGCTCGCGCAGGTCACGCCGGCAGCCCGGTTTGGAGACACGGCGGCGTCGCTTTTGCTCCGAAGCCCCGCGACTACAGCTACACTCTTAACAAGAAGGTAAAAAGGCTCGCTCTGAAGAGCGCACTTTCCTCCAAAGCGGCGGAAGGCGAAATCATTGTTATCGACGACCTGAAGGTTGCCGAAATCAAGACCAAGACCTTTGTGAGCTTCCTTGAGAAAATCAATGTTACCGGAAAAGCACTTGTCATTACAAAAGAAGTTAATGAGCCCGTAATTAAGAGCGCAAGAAACATTCCCGGAATTAAGACAACAATCGCTACCATCATTTCCCCGTATGACATTCTCAATGCAGGGAAGCTTGTTGTTGACAAGTCTGCGCTTGAGAAAATCGAGGAGGTGTTCGCATGATCAGAACAGCATACGACATCATCAAGCGTCCTATCATCACCGAGCAGTCCATGGAGGACCTCGACATCAAAAAGTACGTTTTTGAAGTTGCAAAGGACGCCAACAAGATCGAGATCAAAAAAGCTATCGAAGAGATTTTCGACGTAAAGGTCATCAGAGTGACAACAACCATCGTTCCCGGCAAGGAAAAGCGCGTCGGCGCAAAACGCCCGGGTTATACTTCCGATTGGAAAAAGGCAGTTGTTAAGCTCAGTGCTAAGTCGAAGAACATCGAAATCTTCGAGGGTATGGTGTAAGGGAGGAAATGAGAAATGTCCATTAAAACTTACAGACCTACTACACCGTCCAGAAGACACATGACGGTCTCGGGCTTCGATGGAGTTGACAAGCGTGCAACACCGGAAAAGTCCCTTGTAGAGGTTTTAAAGAACAATGCCGGGCGCAACGCCCACGGCCGTATCACCGTTCGCCATCAGGGCGGCGGAAACAAGAAAAAGTACCGTATAATCGACTTCAAGCGCAACAAACTTGACATGTCCGCAACTGTGCTTCGTCTTGAATATGACCCGAACCGTTCTGCGCACATTGCGCTGGTGGAATATGAGGACGGCGAGCGCCGCTACATCCTTGCTCCTGTCGGCCTAAAGGCCGGCGACAAGGTGGTTTCCTCAGCAAGCGCCGATATCAAGCCGGGCAACGCTCTTCCGATTGCCAACATTCCTGTCGGTACCGTTATCCACAATATTGAGCTTTATCCCGGCAAGGGTGCTCAGCTCGTCCGTTCCGCGGGCGTTGCGGCTCAGCTCATGGCTAAGGAAGGCGACACCGCAACTGTTCGTCTGCCCTCCGGCGAATATCGCAAGGTTCGTATGAACTGCTTTGCGACAATCGGCCAGGTAGGCAACATCGATCACGCAAACATTCACATCGGCAAGGCCGGACGTAAACGTCACATGGGCTGGCGCCCGACCGTCCGCGGCAGCGTTATGAACCCCTGTGATCACCCCCACGGCGGCGGTGAAGGAAAGAGCCCCATCGGCCGTCCCGGACCTGTCACTCCTTGGGGCAAGCCTGCCCTCGGATACAAGACGCGCAAGACAAAGAACAAGAGCAATAAGTTCATCGTCAAGCGTCGCAACGAGAAGTAAGGAGGGAATGATTAAATGAGCAGAAGTATTAAAAAGGGCCCCTATGCCGCTCCCGAGCTGCTTAAGAGGGTCAATGATATGAACAAGGCCGGCGAAAAAAAGGTCCTTAAGACCTGGAGCCGCGCTTCCACAATTTTCCCGACTTTCGTTGGCCACACAATCGCCGTTCATGATGGTCGCCGCCACGTCCCCGTTTATGTTACCGAGGATATGGTCGGACACAAGCTGGGCGAGTTCGCGCCCACCCGCACTTTCCGCGGTCATGCCGGCTCCAAGACCGGAAGATAAGGAGGAGAAAAATGGAAGCAAGAGCAGAACACAAGTTTGCCCGCATATCTCCCCGTAAGGTTTCAATAGTATGTGACCTTATTCGCGGTAAGGACGTGAAGACCGCAGAAGCTCTGATGCAGCACACACCGAAAGCTGCAAGCGAGCTCATGATTAAGGTTCTCAAGAGCGCCGTGGCAAACGCAGAACACAATTTTCACATGGACGTTGACAAGCTCTATGTAAGCGAAACCTTCGCTAACCCCGGCCCTATCCTCAAAAGAGGCATGCCCAGAGCTCAGGGACGTATGTACAGAATCAACAAGAGAACCAGCCACATAACCATCGTCGTGGCTGAGAAAAATTAGGGAGGAGGCAGAGTATGGGACAGAAAATAAATCCTCATGGTTTTCGTGTCGGCGTCATCATGGACTGGGATTCCAGATGGTACGCAAGAAACGATAAGGTCGGCGATCTGATTGTCGAGGACTATAAAATTCGTGAATATCTTAAGAAGACTCTGTATTCCGCAGGTATCCCGAAGATTGAGATTGAGCGCGACAGCTCCAAGGTTCGCATTTTCCTGCACTGCTCACGCCCCGGCGTGGTCATCGGAAAAGGCGGCACCGAAATCGAGCGTCTGCGTCTTTCCGTTGAGAAGATGATCGGCAAGCCCGTTGCCCTTTCTATCGTTGAGGTCCGCACTCCCGACACCGACGCACAGCTCGTTGCCGAGAGTATTGCAGCTCAGCTTGAAAAGCGCATCAGCCATCGCCGCGCCATGAAAAATGCCATGGGACGCGCCATGAAAATGGGCGTTAAGGGCATTAAGGTTATGTGTGCCGGCCGTTTGGGCGGCGCTGAAATCGCACGCAGCGAATGCTATCACGAGGGCACCATTCCTCTTCAGACCCTTCGCGCAGACATCGACTACGGTTTTGCGGAGGCCGCAACAACCTATGGCCGCTGCGGCGTTAAGGTTTGGATTTACAAGGGCGAGGTCCTCAGCCAGACACTGCGCAGCACTCCCCGCGTAATGGATATGACCAAGAGGGATGACCATAACCGCGGCGAGCGCAAAAAATCCTTCGGCGACAGACCCAGTTACAACAATAACCGTGGCGGTCAAGGCGGATTCAGCGGCGGACAGGGCGGCTACAATCGTGGCGGCCAGAGCACCCAGGGCGGTCAGGGCGGCTACAACCGTGGCGGTCAGGGCACTCAGGGCGGCTACAACCGCGCTCCTTCCGGCGGCTACAACCGTGGTCCGGCAGCACCGGCAGCTCCCGCAGCCGGCACCCCTAAGGAAGGAGGCAATGCGTAATGCTTCTGCCTAAGAGAGTAAAATACCGCAGAGTTCACCGCGGACGTATGAAGGGCAAGGCCTCCAGAGGCAACTTCGTAGCTTACGGCGAATACGGTCTTATGGCTACAGAGCCCAGCTGGATTACCTCAAACCAGATTGAGGCGGCGCGTATTGCTATGACCCGCTACACCAAGCGCGGCGGTAAAGTTTGGATTAAAATATTCCCTGATAAGCCCGTAACCGAGAAGCCCGCCGAAACCCGAATGGGTTCCGGTAAAGGTTCACCCGAATACTGGGTAGCAGTTGTCAAGCCCGGCCGTGTAATGTTTGAAATTGCCGGCGTTCCCGAAGAAACAGCACGCGAGGCAATGCGTCTTGCAAGTCACAAGCTTCCCTGCAAGACGAAGTTTGTTATTCGCGACGCTGCTATCGATTCCGAGACAGGTGGTGAATAAGATGAAGGCAAATGAGATACGCGAAATGTCTGCTGGCGAGCTTGAAAACAAGCTCCTGCAGCTGAAAAAGGATTTGTTTACCCTTCGTATGCAGCACGCCACAAACCATCTTGACAACCCGATTAAAATTTCTGCCGTACGCCGTGACATTGCCCGAGTCAAGACAGTTATTCGCCAGAAACAACTCGAGCAGTGAGGAGGAAAACGAGAATGAGTGAAGTTAGAACATCTTCCCGCAAGACCCGAATCGGCAAGGTAGTGTCCGACAAGATGGACAAGACCATTGTTGTTATTGTTGAGGACCGCGTTGCGCATCCTCTCTATAAGAAGATTATCAAGCAGACTTATCGCCTTAAAGCTCACGATGAAAATAACGAGTGCGGAATCGGCGACAGAGTTAAGGTTATGGAGACCCGTCCCTTGTCCAAGGACAAGAGATGGCGTCTGGTAGAAATAGTTGAAAAGGCAAAGTAAGGAGGCCGCGAAATGATACAACAGGAAACATTTCTCAAGGTGGCCGACAATACCGGCGCCAAAGAGATCAAGTGCATCCGCGTACTCGGCGGATCAAAGCGCAAATATGGCAATATCGGTGATATCATAGTTGCGTCCGTTCGCAAGACCGCACCGGGCAGCGCCGTCAAAAAGGGCGATGTCGTAAAAGCGGTTATTGTTCGCAGCGCAAAGGGTGTTCGCCGTGCGGACGGAACTTATGTCCGTTTTGACGAAAACGCAGCTGTAATCATCAAGGATGACAAGAACCCCAAAGGTACCCGTATTTTCGGACCGGTTGCCCGTGAGCTTCGCGATAAGGACTTCATGAAGATTCTGTCGCTCGCTCCCGAAGTAATATAGGAGGGCAAGAAATGAACATTAAAAAAGACGATAAGGTCATTGTTCTTTCCGGCAAGGATAAGGGTAAGCAGGGCAGAGTCATGTCAGCCGATCCCAAAAACGGAAAGGTCACCGTTGAGGGCGTGAATGTCGCGAAGCGTCATCTTAAGCCCACCAAGCCCGGCGTTGAGGGCGGAATTATCAAGAAGGAAACCCCCATTTACGCTTCAAAGGTTATGCGCGTTTGCCCCAAGTGCGGCAAACCCACACGCGAAGCACACAAGTTCCTTAAAGACGGAACAAAAGAGCGCGTTTGCAAGAAGTGCGGCGAAATTATATAAGAAAGGAGAGACTTTTTAATGCCAAGACTTAAAACGAAATATCTTGAGGAAGTCGCTCCCGCTCTTATGAAGAAGTACTCCTACAAGAGCACTATGCAGATCCCCAAGATAGAAAAAATTGTTATCAGCGTCGGCGCAGGCGACTGCAAGGACAACCAGAAGGCTTTGGACGCAGTTATAAAAGATATTTCTGCGATCGCAGGTCAGAAGGCTGTTGCAACCGTTGCCCGCAAGAGCGTTGCAAACTTCAAGCTCCGTCAGGGACAGAATGTCGGCGTAAAGGTTACGCTCAGACAGGACAGAATGTGGGAATTTCTCGACAGACTGTTCAATGTCGCGCTTCCCCGTGTCCGTGACTTCCACGGAATTAACGGCGATGCTTTTGACGGACGCGGAAACTTCAGCCTCGGTTTGAAGGAACAAATAATTTTCCCCGAAATCGACTATGACAAAATCGAAAAACTGCGTGGTATGAACATTGCTATCTGCACCACTGCGGCTACCGATGAAGAAGCAAAAGAGCTGCTCTCACTTATGGGCGCTCCGTTTGCAAAGGCTTAGGAGGAAAAAGCATGGCTAAGAAATCAATGAAAATCAAGCAGGCTCTTCCGGCAAAATTCTCCACAAGACAGTACAACCGCTGCAAAATCTGCGGTCGTCCCCACGCATATCTGCGTGACTACGGCGTTTGCCGTATTTGCTTCCGCGAGCTGGCACATAAGGGCCAGATCCCCGGAGTGCGTAAGGCTTCTTGGTAATTTAAGGCTGTGCAGGATGCCCTAATGCTTTGCAAGAGCGCCTTGCCGTATACACGATACTGTCTGCGGCGCTCGCGCTTCGCCTAAGGGCACCCTGCCCACCCCTGCTTAACGAGAACGTTTGAAAAAACGTTGAGATAAGCAAAGATTAAATTATTGTCCTAAAAGGACTGTAATAGTTCGTTCCATCGTCCTTTACCGAACGAGAACCCAGCGAAAGCGGTTCTTATTCGGAGAGGAGGAGCGATGGAGTGAATGAGCGTTCGTGTTTGCACGAATGCGAACGATACGCAATCCGCGACGACGAGCGCGGAAGCGAAGGATATGGAGCTTGCTCCGACGATGACGAAAGGCCGGGGGCAATCAAGCATTGGCTCGGAACCTCGCCGCCGAAACAGACCGATAATTCGGCTGTAACTCTAACAAGGAGGAAATTTTAGTATGCAAATTACCGATCCTATCGCGGATTTATTGACACGTATCCGCAACGCGGGAAGCGCAAAGCACGACACAGTCGATGTTCCCGCTTCCAACATGAAAAAGGCAATTACAACCATACTTCTGGATGAAGGCTATATCAAAAGCTTTCAGCTCATAGAAGACGGCGGACAAGGTATCATCCGCATTACTCTTAAGTACCTGCCCGGCAAGGAAAAGGCCATTTCCGGTCTTCGCCGTGTTTCAAAGCCCGGTCTGCGTGTTTATGCAGGCGCCGACGAACTTCCCTATGTTCTCAAGGGCTTGGGTATCGCTATCATCTCCACGTCCAAAGGCATCATGACCGACAAGGCTGCCCGCAAGGCAAATGTCGGCGGTGAAGTCCTGGCGTTTGTATGGTAAGGGGGTATATGAATGTCTAGAATAGGAAGAAACCCCATTACCGTTCCCGCAGGAGTGGAAATCACAATTGACGAAAACAATCACGTTACCGCAAAGGGACCCAAGGGAACACTTGAGCGCACCCTTGTTCCTTCAATGAAAATTGAACAAAAGGATGGCGTATTGACAGTCGTGCGCCCCGACGACAACAAGGAAAGCCGTTCTCTGCACGGTCTGACAAGAACCCTTCTCAACAACATGGTTGAGGGTGTTTCGGTAGGCTTCAAGAGAGAACTTACTGTTCAGGGCGTCGGCTACAAGGTTAACAAGGACGGCAATAAGCTCGTGATGAACATCGGCTACAGCCATCAGGTCATTGTTGAGGATACAGCCGACATTACAATCGAGGTTCCCAGCCAGAACACCATAGTTATCAACGGCATTGACAAACAGAAGGTTGGTCAGTTTGCGGCTGAAGTGCGTAGTAAAAGACCGCCCGAGCCTTACAAGGGCAAGGGTATCCGGTATGCCAACGAAGTGGTTAAACACAAAGAAGGCAAAACCGGAGCTAAGAAATAGAAGGAGGTGTGCCTAAATGGTAAATAGACCTGATACAAGAGCTGCGCGCATTAAGCGCCACAAGAGAGTCCGTGCGAAGATCTCCGGCACGCCCGAAACTCCCAGACTTGACGTTTTCAGAAGTAACGCCAACATTTACGCTCAGATAATCGACGATGTCAACGGCGTGACCTTAGCCGCCGCCTCATCGATTGAAAAGGGCTTTGAGGGTCTCGGCAGCAACAGCGAAGCTGCTGAAAAAGTCGGCAAGCTCATTGCTGAGCGTGCAAAGGCCAAGGGTATTGAAAACGTATGTTTTGACCGCGGCGGATATCTTTATCACGGACGCGTAAAAGCATTGGCAGACGGAGCCCGCGAGGGCGGTCTGAACTTTTAGTCGGGAGGAGGAAACAAAATGGCTTATAGTAACAATAGAGATAACAGACGCTCTGAGGAACCTTCAGAGTTTACCGAGAAAGTTGTTTCCCTCAACCGCGTTTCCAAAACCGTCAAGGGCGGCCGTATTTTCAAGTTTTCGGCTCTCTGCGTTGTCGGTGACGGAAAAGGCCGCGTCGGATTCGGACTTGGTAAAGCAGGTGAAGTTTCCGAAGCAATCCGCAAGGGAATTGACGATGCAAAAAAGAACATCGTTAAGATAACACTTTCCGAAAGCACCATTCCCCACGAAGCAATCGGCGAATTCGGCGCAGGCAGAGTTCTTTTAAAGCCCGCAGCTCCCGGTACCGGCGTTATCGCCGGCGGCGCTGTCCGCGCAGTTGTTGAAGCTGCCGGCATTAAGGACATCCGTACAAAGTGCCTGCGTTCAAACAACCCCCACAACGTGGTTGCGGCCACAATGGTCGGCCTTCGCAGCCTCCGCGACGCGGAGCAGATTGCAATTGTCAGGGGCAAAACCGCTAAAGAAATTAAAGGATAGGAGGGCGCAGCAATGGCTAATCTTAAAATTGAGCTGGTTAAGAGCTTAAACGGCAGAATGGACAAGCACATCGCCACTGCCAACTCTCTTGGACTGCATAAGATCGGCAACAAAACAGTGCAGCCCGATAACCCCCAGACCAGAGGCAAGATAGCTCAGATCAGTTATCTTCTGAAGGTTACGGAAGAATAAGGAGGTGCAGGCATGAAACTAAATGAACTTTCACCGGTTGCAGGCTCCACCCATGCGTCAAAGCGCAAGGGAAGAGGCAACGGTTCAGGTAAAGGCAAGACCGCAGGCCGCGGTCAAAAGGGACAGAACTCCCGCAGCGGCGGCGGCGTCAGAGTCGGATTTGAAGGCGGACAGATGCCCTTGGCACGTCGTCTTCCCAAGCGCGGCTTCAACAACATTTTTGCAAAGCCGCTTACCGCAATCAATGTTTCCGCTCTCAATGTTTTTGACAACGGTGATGTTGTAACAGTTGAAAAACTGCTTGCTACCGGAGTTTTATCAAAATGCGAGTATGGTCTGAAACTTCTTGGCAACGGCGAAATCACCAAGAAACTTACCGTTCAGGCAGCCGCTTTCTCCGAAGCTGCGAAGCAGAAAATCGAATCCGCAGGCGGAAAGGCGGAGGTGGTTTAAGTGCTCGAAACATTTCGTAACGCATGGAAAATCGAAGAACTCCGCAAGAAAATCCTTTTTACGCTGTTCATAGTTCTGCTTTACCGTTTAGGTAACGCTGTCCCGGTTCCTTATGTTGACATCAGCGCGCTGGGTGACTACTTTAACAGTGTTAAGGATACTGCTCTGGGCATCTTCAATATGATGTCCGGAGGCGCCTTTTCCAAAGCGACGATTTTTGCACTTTCCATTCAGCCTTATATCAACGCATCAATTATCATTCAGCTTCTGACCATTGCCATTCCCGCTCTTGAGCGTCTTCAGAAAGAGGGCGGCGAGGAAGGCCAGAAAAAGCTTGCAAGCATTACCCGTTACTCAACAGTTGCCATCGGACTTCTGCAGGGCTTTGCATACTATATGCTTATCCGCAACCAGGGTCTGCTCTCCACGGGCGCTACGGGCCTATGGCAGGCAGTTGTTATAATTCTCACCTTTACCGCGGGCTCTGCGCTTATCATGTGGCTCGGCGAGCAAATCAGCGAGTTCGGAATCGGAAACGGTATTTCAATCATACTTTTCGCAAGTATTGTTGCGCGTTTCCCCAGAGGACTTCAGACCTTGTTTGCAACCGTGTCTTCAGGCGGACTTTCCATTATTGCTCTGATCCTCCTGCTGCTCGGCGCACTTGCCATCGTTGTTCTTATCATTTTTGTAACAAACGCGGAGAGAAGAATCCCGGTACAGTATTCAAAGCGTATTGTCGGACGCAAGATGTACGGCGGACAGAGCACACATTTGCCCATGAAGGTTAATATGTCCGGCGTTCTGCCCATCATTTTTGCCCAGTCGATTGCGTCGCTTATACCGACCGTGGCAGCGTTTTTCCCGGCACCCGCAACCGGAACCTTCTGGTCCGGCTTCCTCAAGGTGACAGGAACGACTTCACCGCTTTACGCGATTTGTTACTTCCTGCTGATTATCTTCTTTGCATATTTCTATTCCACAATTCAGTTCAACCCCGTGGAAATTGCAAACAATCTGAAGAAAAACGGCGGGTTTATCCCCGGCTTCCGTCCCGGAAAGCCGACAAGCGAATATATTCAGAAGTCGCTTAATAAAATCACACTCTTCGGCGCAATTTATCTCGGCATAGTGGCTGTGGCACCTGTTGTAATCGCAGCTACCAGCGAGGCCGCCTCAAACAGCGGAATCGCCCTCGGCGGCACCTCGATAATAATCGTTATCGGTGTTGCTCTCGAGACTGTCAGAGCGCTGGAGCAGCAGATGATTATGAGAAATTACAAGGGCTTCCTTGACTAAACACTCGTTGTGCGTATTAACGCTGTGAAGGGAATGGTCTTATGAAGTTAATTCTTTTAGGCGCACCCGGCGCGGGTAAAGGCACTCAGGCTGAGGTTCTCAGCCGTATGTGCGATATTCCAACCATTTCAACCGGAAACATACTGCGAGCTGCGATGAAAAACGGCACACCCGTCGGACTCAAGGCCAAGGAGTATGTCGACTCCGGTAAGCTCGTTCCCGACGATGTCATAATCGGCATCGTCAGGGAGCGTTTGGCGCAGGAAGACTGCAGGAACGGCTACATTTTGGACGGCATGCCCAGAACGATTCCTCAGGCCGAGGCACTGGAGGACGCAGGGATAGTTATTGACGTTGCGCTCACCATTGAGATTTCGGACGAAGAGATAGTCAAGCGTATGGCCGGCCGCCGTGTATGCAAGAACTGCGGCGCAACCTACCACATCGTTACAATCAAGCCGAAAGTTGAAGGTATCTGCGACAACTGCGGCGGCGAACTTATAATCCGTAAGGATGACGCACCCGAAACCGTTCTGGACAGACTTGCCGTCTATCACAGAGAAACGGAACCTCTCAAGGATTTCTACGCCAAGAGAGGAAAACTCAAGATTGTCTATAACCAGCCGACAATTGAGGAGAATACAAAGGCAGTAGTAAAGGCTCTGGGGTTATGAGTACAATAACAATAAAAAGCCCCCGGGAAATAGAGCTAATGCGCGCTTCGGGGAAAATTACCGCGGCAGCCCGTTCAATCGGACGGGAGATGGTGACTCCGGGCGTCACAACCCAAGAAATTGACAAAGAAATCTATAAGTTCATCAAGAAATCCGGCGCAGTGCCATCCTTTCTGGGATATGGCGGCTTTCCCGGCAGCGCCTGTATTTCGGTGAACGACGAAGTTATCCATGGCATCCCCGGCAAGCGTAAAATCATTGAGGGCGATATTGTCAGCATTGATGTCGGCGCTTTAATCGGAGGTTTCCACGGTGACTGCTGCGGAACCTTCGCGGCGGGCAGAATTTCGGAGCAGGCCAGACGCCTTATTGAAGTTACAAGGCAAAGCTTCTTCGAGGGACTCAAGTTTGCAAGAGAGGGCAACCGCATCTCCGATATCTCTTATGCTATTCAGGAATATGTTGAAAGACACGGCTATACGCTGGTTCGTGAATATGTGGGACACGGTATCGGAAAGAATCTCCACGAGGCTCCCGAGGTTCCGAATTTCGGAGAGCCCGGACATGGTCCCCGTCTTGTAAGAGGCATGACAATCGCCGTTGAGCCCATGGTAAACATGGGGGGCGCGGCCATTCGAGTCCTCGATAACGACTGGACGGTAGTTACAGTCGATGGCAGCTTATCCGCGCACTACGAGAACACGGTTCTCATTACAGACGGCGAGCCAGAAATTCTGACCATGGCGGAGGATTTATAATGGACACCGCAAGGTCGTCCGACATCGTTTTCTCTCTGGCCGGTCACGATAAAGGCAGAGAATTTGTCGTTATTAAATTGGACGGCGACTATGCCCTGATTGTTGACGGAAAGACGAGAAAGCTCACAAAACCCAAAAGGAAAAACCTCAAGCATTTATGTTTAGGTAAAATGGGATCTACGGAGCTTGCCGGTGCTATCGGCACAGGAAAAGCAACAGACAGTGCAATCCGAAAAGAGCTTGCGAAATATCGCAGCGAGGCCGGCATGACCGAGGAGGGAAGTCAGTTTGTCAAAAGATGATGTTATTGAGTTTGAGGGCATAGTTTTAGAAGCACTGCCCAATACGATGTTTCAGGTCGATATCGGAAACGGGCATACGATTTTGGCTCATATTTCCGGAAAATTGAGGATGAATTTCATCCGCATTCTACCGGGCGACAAGGTTACAGTTCAGATGTCGCCGTATGACCTAACCCGTGGAAGAATAACCTGGAGAAGCAAATAATGGAGGTTAGTTTATGAAAGTAAGACCATCCGTAAAGCCGATGTGCGAAAAGTGCAAAGTAATTAAGCGCAAGGGCAAGGTCATGGTTATCTGTGACAATCCAAAGCATAAACAAAGACAAGGTTAAAGCTTTAACGAGTTTACTGCGCTTTAAGCGCATTACCGGAAGCGAAACCGCCCTTACGGACGGAACAATAAGCGAAAGGAATGATTATTAAATATGGCACGTATCTCCGGAATTGACCTGCCAAAGGACAAGAGAATCGAAATTGCTCTTACCTATGTTTACGGCATCGGAAGAACCAGCGCAACAAAGATACTTGCAATGACAGGGATAAATCCCGATACCCGCGTCAAGAATTTGACCGAGGAAGAAGAGGCAAAGCTGCGTGAGTGCATCGATGTAAACTTTACAGTCGAGGGCGACCTTCGCCGCAGCGTAGCGCTTGATATTAAGCGCCTCATCGAAATCGGAAGCTATCGCGGGACACGTCACAGACGCGGTCTGCCCGTTCGCGGACAGAGAAGTAAAACAAACGCTCGTACCCGCAAGGGACCGAAGCGCACAATAGCTAACAAGAAAAAGTAAAGGAGGGAACTTGAGAAATGGCAGCACCTAAGAAAAAAGTCAGAACACGCCGCAAAGAGCGGAAGAATATCGAAAGAGGAGTCGTTCACATCAGTTCCTCCTTCAACAACACAATGATTACGATTACCGATGTAAACGGTAACGCTATTTCGTGGGCTTCCGCCGGCGAAATGGGCTTCCGCGGCAGCAAGAAGTCCACTCCCTTCGCAGCTCAGACTGCGGCTGAAACAGCCTCCAAGGCTGCAATGGAGCACGGACTTAAGACCGTTGAAGTTTTCGTCAAGGGACCCGGCAGCGGACGTGAGGCGGCTATCCGCGCTCTTCAGACCGCGGGCCTTGAAGTTACGCTTATTAAGGACGTGACACCTATTCCCCACAACGGTTGCCGTCCACCCAAAAGACGTCGCGTCTAATTAGGAAGGAGAAGTAAATTATGGCTAGAAACATGCAGCCCATCGTTAAGCGCTGCAAGACGCTCGACATTTCTCCTGCCGTCATGGGTTACACTGCAAAGACAAAAAGCGGAACAATTCGTAACCCCAAAAGTCAGGTGCGCAGGAAACAGAGCGAGTACGCAATGCAGCTTCAGGAGAAGCAGAAGGTTAAGTTTATTTACGGAATTCTTGAAAAACAATTCCATGCTTATTATGAGAAGGCAGCTAAGACCCCCGGCATCACCGGTGAGAATCTGCTTACCACCATTGAGCGCCGTCTTGACAATGTCGTATACCGCCTCGGTTTTGTTATGACACGCCGCGAGGCCCGTCAGGCAGTGAGCCACGGACACTTTACGGTTAACGGCCGCCGCGTCGATATTCCCTCATATCTCGTTTCTGTGGGAGATGTGATTGAGGTTCGTGATCAGAGCCGCAGTTCCGTTATGTTTAAGAGACTGGTAGGCGAGGATGCGATATTTATTTCCGCTCCCCAGTGGCTTGTACGCGAAAGGAATACGCTCAAGGGAACAGTTGTTAAACTTCCCGCAAGAGAAGATATTGACTTCCCCGTGGAGGAAACGCTTATTGTCGAGTTGTACTCCAAGTAATGCACAGACCCTCATCATTGGTAAGCTGATCACAAGAGGCGCGCTTCCGCGCCAACTCAGAAGGAGGGTAATTAAACATGATTGAAATAGAAAAGCCGCGCATTGAATGCATTGAGAATCAGTCGGATGAATCTTACGGAAAATATATTGTAGAACCTTTAGAGCGCGGTTACGGTACGACCTTGGGCAACTCTCTCCGCAGGGTGCTCCTATCCTCTCTTCCCGGTACAGCTGTCACTTCCGTAAAGATTGCCGGAGTTCAGCATGAGTTTTCAACAATTCCCGGCGTAAAAGAGGACGTGACCGAAATAGTCCTCAACATTAAGAGCGGTATCTTCAAACTACACAGCGACGGACCGAAAACGGTTTATATCGAGGCGAGCGGTGAATGCGAAGTTCGCGCCGGCAGCATTAAGGCCGACAGCGAAGTCGAGGTTTTAAACCCCGATTTGCATATCGCTTCTCTCGGACCGGACGGATATCTCAGCATGGAAATGGTCATTGACCACGGACGCGGCTATGTCGTTGCCGAAAAGAACAAGGGAGCTCAGCAGGTTATCGGCTCGATTCCCATTGACTCCATTTATTCCCCCGTGCTTAAAGTCAACTATGCTGTTGAAAATACCCGCGTAGGAAATAAAACCGACTACGACAAGCTCACCATAGAGGTTTGGACAGACAAGACCATCACGCCAAGAGACGCGGTTTCCCTCGGCGCAAAGATTCTTTGCGACCACTTCACACTTTTTACCGACCTTTCGGAAACGATTGGCAGCGAGTCTACCGTGAAGGAAAAAGTAGAAACCATGCGCGACAAGGTGCTTGAGATGACCATTGAGGAACTGGATTTGTCGGTGCGCAGCTTCAACTGCTTGAAGCGTGCCAACATCAACACAGTCGAGGATCTCATCGGAAAAACTCAGGACGAGATGATTAAAGTGCGAAACCTCGGGCGCAAGTCGCTTGAAGAAGTTGAACACAAGCTGGCTATGATGGGACTTTCACTCGCCAGCGATGACAACAACTAGCATAAGTTCTGCCGAAAGGCAAAACAAACAGAAATAGAGGGTCTTGAGCCTTCAGAAAATCCTTTACACTCAAAAAAGGAGGAAACCGACATGCCCACCAACAGAAAACTCGGAAAGCCGACCGATGCGCGTATGGCAATGCTCAGACAGCAGGTTACCGACCTGCTCGAAAAGGGCCGCATGGAAACAACCGTTACCCGCGCAAAAGAAATCGGACCTTTGACCGAGAAAATGATAACTCTTGGTAAGAACAAGTCTTTGGCCGACTATCGTCAGGCACTTTCTTTCATTACGAAAGAGGATGTCGCGAAGAAGCTTTTTGACGAAATTGCTCCCAAGTACGCCCAGCGTAACGGCGGCTATACCCGCATTGTTCGAATCGGACCCCGTCGCGGCGATGCAGCCGAGATGGCAGTTATCGAGCTCGTGTAAGAACGGCTTAAAAACGGTCATTGTTCCTTATTCGGAGCAATGACCGTTTTTTATTTTTGGCAATATCTCAAGCTTTATTGCACAAGCTGTATAATCCAAAGGATAATACCGTATATAACAGAAGCCGAAATTCCGTAAACGATGACGGGACCAGAGATTACGAACATTTTTGCGCCGGTTCCGGTCACAAAGCCCTCTGTCTTAAATTCGAGGGCAGGGGACACCACGGCGTTGGCAAAGCCGGTTATCGGAACTAAAGTTCCCGCTCCGCCTATTTTGGCGATGTCATCGTAGACGCCAAGGCCCGTGAGCAGGGCGCCAAGAAAAACAAGGCTTATGCTGGCTGCCGTCGAAGCCGCCTTGTCCGCAAGGCCGAGATAGGTGTAAATATCGAGCACGAGCTGCCCGAGGCAACAGATAGCACCGCCGACTGCGAAAGCTTTTATAACATTCGGAATAATTTTTGAGTTTGGTGATACTTTTTTTACATAAGCCCCGTACTCATCCTTTGACATGTCGAAAAATGGCATAATGAGCTCCCATACGAAAGAATACCGAAGGTTTTTGTTTGCGCGACAAAGAACCTCCTTTTGTGTTTATTATCCCACAAAAGGAGGTTAAATATTAAGGAAACTCTTTTACAGCCGAGATAAATTAAATAGGCTAAAGAATCAGATGTTCAGATTGATATTTTCGATTCCGTTTGCCTCAAATTCGGTCATGTAGCTGTCCATTCTCGAAGCGAGCTCTTTAAGATCGTCGGGGTTAACCTGCTCGATAGTCATATCGCGCCTGGCAAGCTCCTCGGCAAGAATATCGAAAAATACGGCATCCTCATAATCGGCAATAGCGTCGTGTATTCCGCCTTCTTCATAAGCCTTTGAGGGGAACACATGACCCATATAGGTCTGCGCAAGCTCCGACAAACCGTTTTGTGAGGCCAAAGCGAAGAACTTTTCCTGTAACAAGTCATAGTACTCAAAACGATCGGTTGCTCTGGTGGAATTTAATATCCAATTTCCTATATAGACCAAGTCGAGTAAATGACGAAACTCCTTGGTTGTAATTTGTATTTCCATAACGGCCTCCTTTCAATGAAAATCAGCGGCGTCGAGCGGCCGCTCTAATAGCATTATATTGTTTAGCATAACGCTCTGCCTATTTACGCGGAGGGAAGTTAAATTCCCGAACAATATCTGTTTTTTCGTCTGAACTAGATTATAACAAAAATGAATTCAAAATGCCAGTAATTTTATATAACAATATACTTTCGCTTTTCCTTGAAAAAACCCTCGATTAGAGTTATTATTAAACGGCATATAAAACATAGGAGCGTTGAAATGGATAACAGAGCCATAGGCGTTTTCGATTCGGGTCTGGGCGGACTTACGGCAACACAGGAGCTGAGACGGCTATTACCCGATGAAAACTTAGTTTACTTAAGCGATTCTTACAATTTCCCCTACGGGGAAAAGAACCGAGATAAAATAATAGAGATGTCGCTATCGAATATGCGTTTTTTACTCAGCCAAGATGTAAAAGCTATATTCGTTGCCTGCGGCACCGCAACCTCAAACGCACTGGAGGCCCTTGTCAGGGAGAGCCCGGTTCCGGTTTTCGGCGTTGTTGAGCCTGCGGTTGTTGAGGCGGTTAAATGCACCAAAAACGGGAAAATCGGGCTGCTTGCAACAAGAGCGAGCGTTGGCGCGGGAACGTATCAGAAGCTGATTAATGAGATGACACCGGAATTTTACGTTACAGCCAAGGCCTGCCCTAAGTTTGCGACGATGGTTGAGGACGGTATTACGGATAAGGACGACGAAAGAGTAATAAGAGCCGCCGAGGAGTATCTTCCGCCACTGAAGCAGGCGGCTGTCGATACCGTGATTCTCGGCTGTACGCACTACCCACTGCTGGCGGATGTAATCAGCGAATATATGGGCAGCAATGTTAAGCTTATCAGCGCGGGAGCCGCTGCGGCAAGAAAGCTCTGCGCGTTTCTTCTTGAAAACGATATGACAAACGGAACTCGCGAAGGCCGGATAAGATATTGCACAACCGGCTCGCCTGAGCATTTTGCCGCGACCGCCGAGCTTATGCTCAAGCAGGATGTTACGCTTTTTCTTACGGGAATTGAACCCTTTGACAAGGGCGGCAATATATAATATAATATCCGAACCGCAGACGATTTAGTTCAACCATAAACGGTTAAGCCGAAACCGGACTAATATATTTATCCGAAGCATAATAATGAAAATAAACTTTCGGGTAGCAGCTTAATAATAAATTTCATCGGGGAACCGAGAGGTATAAGAGCAAAATGAAAATGAAAGACGTGATAATCTCCATCAAGGGTACGCAAAACGACCCGAACGGAGAGGACAATGTAATAGAGCTCGAGACGGACGGCGTTTTCGCTTTTGAAAACGGAGAGGGCACCTTGTCCTACAACGAGAGCGAGCTTACGGGACTTGACGGGACGAAAACTTCGTTCTCAATCAGTCCTATGGGCGTTATTATGACCCGTGAGGGCAGCCTCAACAGCCGTATGGTATTTGAAAAGGGGAGAAAACACAACTTCCTCTATGAAACGCCCTTCGGCAGTGCCACCATGGGCGTTAATACTACGAATATTTCTGTTTCCTTTGATGAACACGGAGGAGATATGGAGATAGACTATATTGTGGACTTCCAGCACTCGGTTGTGGGGCACAATATGTTCAAGATAAAAGTGAGTGAGCAGAAGGAAGAAATTTGATGGCCAATCTGATTGAAGAAGCAAAGCTCTCCATTGATGGCTTGCTTGAAAAAGCCTATGAAAAGGCGGTAAGCAATGAAACCCTGCCGCAGGGCGGATTTCCGCAGGGCAAGGTGGAGATACCTAAGGACACCACGAACGGCGACTATGCCGCGAACCACGCGATGGCCGGTGCCAAAAGCCTGAAGCTCCCTCCCAGAACGCTTGCCGAGATTTTCGTTTCCGAAATAGATTTGTCGGACAGCTACTTTGAAAGCGTTGAAATTGCGGGCCCCGGATTTTTAAATTTCCGTCTTTCCGACAATTGGTACGGGAAGGTTCTGGAGACCATTCTGCGCGAGGATGAGGCTTACGGTTGCTCCGATGAGGGACACGGCGAAAAGGTTATGATCGAATTTGTTTCGGCAAACCCCACGGGTCCCATGACTATCGGAAACGCCAGAGGCGGTGTTCTTGGCGATGCACTCGCCTCCGTTATGCAGCGGGCGGGCTATAATGTTTCCCGTGAGTTTTACGTTAACGACGCGGGCAATCAGGTAGATTTGTTCGGCAAGTCCATTGAGGCAAGGTATCTTCAGCTAATAAAGGGCGAAGAAGCAGTCGATTTTCCCGAAAACGGCTACCACGGCGAGGACATAAAAAATCTCGCAAAGGCTATTTATGAGCGCGACGGCGAGAAATACCTCGATATGGACAGTGATGAACGCTGCCGCAGTTTTGTCGAGTTCGGCCTTCCGTATAATATTGCGCTCATGAAACAGCACCTTGAACGCTACCGTATCCACTTTGACAATTGGTTTTTGGAAAGCGCGCTGCACAACAGCGGCTATGTTGAGGAAACGGTCAAGCTCCTTGAGGACGCGGGCTGTACCTACGAAAAGGAAGACGCCCTCTGGCTGCGCAATACCGACTTTGGGGCGGATAAGGATGAGGTCCTGCGCCGCTCAAACGGTTTTTACACTTATTACGCCGTTGACATCGCTTATCACCGCAACAAATTTATCGAGCGTGGGTTTGACAGGGTTATTGACGTTTGGGGCGCAGACCACCACGGTCACGCAATCCGCTTTGCCGCATCGATGACGGCGCCGGTTCTCGGACTGCAAAACAAAAAGCTCGACTTTCTAATTATGCAAATGGTTCGATTAGTGCGCGGCTCCGAAGTCGTCAAGGTTTCCAAGCGCACGGGAAAAGCGCTGACACTAAATGACCTTCTGGATGAAATCGGCGTTGACGCGTGCAGATTTTTCTTCAACGCGAAACCGGATACACATCTGGAATTTGACCTTGATCTTGCCATTCGACAGGACAGTGAAAACCCGGTATATTATGTGCAGTATGCTCACGCGAGGATTTGCAGTCTTATCGCAGCCATGGCGGAGGAGGGACATGCTGTTCCGACGAGCGGAGGAGTAGACGCTTCGCTTTTAAACACCGAGCAGGAACGCGAGCTTATTAAGCAGCTTGCAATGCTTACCGAAGAAATTCGTCTGGCGGCAAGGGATTACGACCCTTCGCGCATAAACCGTTACGTAACGGAGCTCGCGGCAAGGTTCCACAGGTTTTATAACAACTGCCGAATCAAGGACGCCGAGCCTAAGCTTCGTGATGCAAGACTGATTCTCTGCGAATGTACGGAAAAGGTCATTGCCATTGCACTCGAAATCGTTGGCGTTACGGCTCCAGAAAAGATGTAATTATTAAATCCCCGCCTTAAGGCGGGGATTTATTCTATTTAGGGTTAACCCCAGAAAAGTCTGACGAAGAAGGCTGCGGCTACAAAACCGGCGAAATCGGCAACAAGCGCTGCCGGAATAGCGTGGCGGGTGTTTTTTATGCCGGCCGCGCCGAAATAGACAGCTATAACGTAAAAAGTAGTTTCGGTTGAACCGAGCATT
This sequence comes from Clostridia bacterium, assembly GCA_009929315.1. GTDB lineage: Bacteria > Bacillota > Clostridia > Oscillospirales > Oscillospiraceae > UBA2658. The sequence goes on along the minus strand of SAAS01000002.1, from coordinate 132,324 downwards.
ACGGCGGCGCAGCGACCTACATAGGAATCCGCGCCGTATTGCTTTATAATATCGCTGCCGACGGCAAGTGCCCCGCTTCCGCTGAGAGGTCGAAGCAGCATGAGAGGCACGGTTTCGGAAGGGATTCCGATTTGGGACAGAAGCGGGCGAATAAGGCAGCAAAGCGCGTCTAGCGCTCCGCTTGCCCGCAGCATATAAATACACGGCAGCAGAGTGATGAGAGCGGGTACGATTCCGACGACGGTTTTGAGCCCATCGGCCGCGCCGGCAGTCATTGACGAAAAAATATCCGTCCCCCGATATAATGCATAGAGCATTACAAATATGATAATCAGCGGAACGGAAAGCTCCCCAATGAGTTTCATGTGCGTGAAAAATGCGAGAAAAGTTTGGCGGCGAATATGCCGCAGCTGACTGAAAACAGAGAGGCGAGCCAAACCGCGGGAAGTATGTCAAAGGGCGTTGCGCTGCCGAGAGAGGCGCGCAGAGAGGCAACCGTGGTCGGTAAAAGCTGGAGGGAAGCTGTATTCATGACCACAAGAAGACAAAGCTCGTCTGAAGCCGAATCGATACCGGAAAGACGCTTTAGCCCTTTCGCCGCTTTTATGCCGGCGGGGGTTGCGGCGTTGCCCAGACCCAGAAGGTTTGCGGAAACATTTGAGGAGAGCGCAAACATAGTTTCACTCTCTCTTGCGGCAGTCGGAAAAAGTCTGGTGAGAATCGGGCTAAGAAGACTGGAGAGCTTTTCCGACAGCCCGGAGCGTTTCATAAGCTCCATTAACCCCGACCACAGGCAAATCATGCCGCAGAGCGTCAGGCACAGCGTGACGGCATCTTTTGCGCCGTCAAGAGCGGCCGGAGCAAGCGCGGTTATACTGCCGCTGAGAATACCGAATATAATGGAAAATAAGACCATAATAACAATTATGAGGTTAAATAACATTATTACCCATCTCCCTATAAAGTACTTGTGATAAATAACAAAAATTGTGAATAACTCATAAATTTTCAAAAATATGTTTGACTTCTATATTTGAATATATATAATTTTATATATAGAGGTGTAAAAACTCTGTACATATAGTATAAAATAAACTGGAACGGGGAGGCAGTAATATGAAATCGACAGGAATTGTAAGAAAAGTTGACGAACTTGGTCGAATTGTTTTGCCAATCGAACTTCGCCGGACCCTGGGAATTGCAGAAAAGGACTCTTTGGAGATATATGTTGATGACGATTCCATTATTCTGCGTAAATATCAGCCCGCTTGTATTTTTTGCGACAATGCGAGAGATGTTGTAGTATTCAAGGGTAAAAATGTTTGCAAGGACTGCATAAAATCCTTGGAAGAATCTAAATAGGAAAATAGAAAAGAACCGCACAGCTTTGGCTGTGCGGTTCTTTTTATGTGTATCGCTCATTAGCGGTTCTTTTAGCGACGGAGGATTTGCAGATAAAATCAGCTTCTGCTGTCTGCACCGCTTATTTGACTGAAAGAAAGGAGCATAAACGCAATAATAATTCCCACAGTGATAATTTTTTCTCCGATTGGGTATAAATCGGCAAGCGTTATTATGCAAAGAAAGGCGGAAAGAAGGCTGAAATAAAGCGCGGAGAGTGGCCGAGGCTTATTGAAAACAAAGCCCGCGATAAAATAAAAGGCGAGCAGTACCGCCGATAAAGAAATTAGTTTTGGAGCGAAAGCCCAGATTGCAGGCTCGGCGGCACTGAATTTGTAAGCCGCTATCAGCCAAAAGCAGATATAAAAAACATTGCAGACTGCACCGAACTGCCCGCCCGATTTCTTTTCGGATTTGCCGGCGGATATGATAAAGGCCGCTAACCCTGCCGCGCTTATGAAGGTGACAAAACCCAGAACAAGATCAAACGCCGACTGTGAGCTGGAAACGGAGCGCAGAATGGTCGCCGCACCGCCGACTGCCATAATCACGCCGACGATTATAGCTGATATTGAAGCGAAAGGCAGATTTTCCGAATAGACCTCCGGGTATTTTGACGGGAAGCGTAAATCCTTCATACCGCGAACCCAGCGGAAAAGAAAGATTGCGAAAAGAACTAAGTACAATATTAAAGCGTAGCTCCAAGGTGAATGGGAGGTAAAAAGGTCAGTTTCCGAATCAAAGGTATTTTGAATCTGCAACCAGCGGAGGAAGGCACCGAAGATGCCCATAATTACCGTGAAGCCGCATAGTTTTAATGATTTCTTACGCATATTACCATTCCAGTCAAAATATAAATATTGTGGTACAAGTGGTTTGTTGATTTATTTTATACTTATTTTACACCATCGTCAACCAAAAAACAGGAATCGGAGCCTTTCAGCCAAATGAAAACTTCGATGGTTTATTGCGGAGTACAACGAAGGGAACGGTCATTATAGTGAAACGGATAATATGGGCTTCAATTCTGCTGGCAATGGCGGCAATAATCATGCCTATGCTTTTTTTAAAGGAAAATGTCGGAGGTGCCTATCTTTCGGAAGAGCCTGTTCCCGTAAACACCGAAAGTGCGGTGACAGAGACTCCTGCACCCTCCGAGAGCCCTTCGGCAGAGGTATATGAAAAAATCAGCGACGACAAAATTACTTTTACGGTGCTTGATAACAGCGAGGTGAAGCAGGTCACCATGGCGGACTATCTTCCCTTTGCATTGGCGGCGGAGGTACCGGCAAGTTTTTCGGAGGAGGCGCTCAAAGCGCAAGCGGTTGCGGCAAGGACTTATATTCTCTATTGCACGGAGCACGCAAACCCAAAACATCCCGAGGCGGACATTTGCACCGAAGCGGGCTGCTGCATGGCTTACGCTGAGGAAAGCGAGCTTCGCGGAGTGTGGGGAGAGGACTTTGACAAAAACATGAGCGCCATTAAAGCTGCCGTCACGGACACCGACGGACAGGTTCTGACCTTTGAGGCAAACCCGATTTTGGCTTCGTTTCATTCTTCTTCCGCGGGAAAAACGGAGGACGGAGCCGAGCTGTGGGGCAAGGTGCCTTACCTTGTGAGCGTGAACAGCCCCGAGACGAAAAATGACGTTCCCGATTATGTTACGAGTGTCGAGGTTACAAAGGATAACTTTAGAGAAACAGTCCTTCTGCTCAAAGCCGACGCCGTTTTTTCGGACAATCCGTCTGATTGGGTATCAAATACGGAACTCGATGAGAGCGGCAGGGTGAGGAGCGTGACCGTCGGCGGCGCGGTTTTGAGCGGCTCGGAGATGAGAAAGCTTTTTTCGCTGCGCAGTACGGCGTTTGTGCTTGAGTTTAAGGACGGCATTTTCCTTTTTACGGTAACAGGTTACGGCCACGGCTTGGGCATGAGCCAGTACGGGGCAAATGTAATGGCAAAAAACGGTTTTGATTACAAGGAAATCCTCGCACATTATTATCCGCAGACCGAGCTTTGCTGACGGGGCAATTAAGCAAATGTGAAACACCTCTTGAGATTTGGCGTGCGATAATATATAATCTGTTGTACAATTAAATCACTTAAGAAATAACAGTATTGCAAAGGAGAGTGAAAACAAATGTATGACATGATAAAATGGAAGCATGCCGCAGAATTTCACGGGCACGAATGCCCGGGACTCGCAATCGGCTTCAAGGCGTGCCAGGCGCTTTCCGAGAGGATACCCACCGGAGCGTCAATAGACGAGGAAATTGTGTGTGTTACGGAAAACGACACCTGCGCCGTAGATGCGGTTCAGAGCCTATTAAGCTGCACAATGGGCAAGGGAAATTTGATATACAGACCTATGGGCAAAATCGCCTTCAATTTCTACTTCCGAGGCAGCGGCGAATCTATTCGGATATACTTTAAAGCGGAAAACAAGGGTATGGCGAGAGCCGAATGGCTGGATTATATCTTAAACGCAGATACGGGAGAGCTTTTCTCCTTTGGAAAGCCTGTTTTCGAGCTGCCGGGGGAAGCGGTGCTCTTTAATTCCGTTGCGTGCGAGCAGTGCGGTGAAAAGGCAAGGGAGGATAAAATCCGTTTGGTTAAAGGCAAGATGCTCTGTCTAGGCTGCTTCAAGGAATATGACCGCTGAATAGTGAGCGGTATTTAAACAATCAGAAAAGGTGTCAAAACGAATTTTCGTTTTGACACCTTTATTCTAACCGATTTTATGTTCGCATTGTCAGGTGTAGAAAACCGTAAAGGTTGCATGGGCAATCAGCCTGTCCTGCTCATCCGTAACTTTGGCTTCAACCACGGAAAGGGTCTTGCCCAGCTTAATCGGCTCCGCTTTCGCCGTCAAGGTTGAACCGAGAGCTGCAGGACGCAGATAGCTGATTGTCGCGGCCTGTGTAACAAGGCGGCGATCGATTGAAGCGGCGGCGAAGCCCGCGGCAACGTCGCAGATAGAAAATACTATCCCTCCGTGAGCGAAGCCATTGGCATTTATTAGCTCAGGCGTCAGCTCGACCGAGCAGGAGGCGTAATTATCTTTAAGCTCCGTTAGTTTTATGCCGTTGTGAAAATTAAAATCCTGTACTGTGTTCATGTATTCAATCATGCGAGCATAGCGCTCTTCCCTTGTCATCTGCTGACCGGGTAGGGTATCTTCATAGCTGTAGTCCGGTGCCATTTGCTTTGTTACCTCCGATAAGATGTGCTTATTGTTTTTGTGGGCGGCGGGTAAAAGATACCCCTAACCGTTTAGCGGTTAGGGGTATCTTAACATACGGCAACTTGAAAATAAAGACTTTTTTACGTTATGCTGTCTTCTTTAAGACAATTTTGTCGTTTTCGACGGCGGCTTCCGCTTTGTCGCCCGCTCTAAGACTTCCGTCAAGCAGCTTTTCCGCGGCGCCGTCCTCAATAGTGGACTGTATGGTGCGGCGCAGGGGACGGGCTCCGTAAACAGGGTCAAAACCGTCCTCGGCCAGCTTCTCGAGCGCTTCGTTTGTGACACTAAGGGAAATGCCGATGACTCCCAAACGCTCTGAAACAGTTTCCAGCATATTTGCTGCGATCTTCTTTATATCCTCGCGGCTTAGCTGATGGAAGACAATGGTTTCATCGATACGGTTCAGAAATTCTGGGCGGAAGGTGTTTTTAAGGTCCTTCATAACAAGCGAGCGTATCTCCTCGACGCCTTTTATACCGTCGTTTTTGGATTCGCAGTCCGCGAAGCCGAGCGTTTTTTGCTTATCCGTAATGTTTCTTGCGCCGATGTTTGAGGTCATTACGATGATCGTGTTTTTAAAGTTTACTTTCCTGCCCTGCGAGTCGGTCAGCACACCGTCGTCCATGATTTGGAGCATGATGTTGAAAACATCCTCGTGAGCCTTCTCGATTTCGTCGAAGAGAATTACCGAATAGGGCTTTCTGCGAACTTTTTCGGTGAGCTGTCCGCCCTCATCGTAGCCGACATAGCCGGGAGGCGAGCCTATAAGCTTCGAAACGGTGTGTTTTTCCATGTATTCGGACATGTCAATTCTAATCATAGCGTTTTCGTCACCGAAAACCGCCTCTGCCAGAGCCTTGCAAAGCTCTGTTTTGCCGACGCCTGTCGGACCGAGGAACAGGAAGCTGCCGACAGGGCGCTTCGGGTCTTTAAGTCCCACCCGTCCGCGGCGTATTGCGCGGGAAACTGCGGAAACAGCTTCATTCTGCCCGATGACGCGCTTATGGAGAATATCCTCCATTTTGAGAAGCCTTTCGCTTTCGCTCTCGGTCAGGCTTGTTACGGGCACGCCCGTCCAGCCGGACACTACCTCGGCAATGTCCTCCTCGGTGACGCATTTGCACATTCCCATGCGCTTTTCCTCCCATTTTTGACGGGCGGAATCCAGGATGTCGCGCTCCTCTTTCTCCCTGTCGCGGATTTTTGCGGCAGCTTCGAAGTCCTGAGCCTTGATTGCGGCTTCCTTTTCGTTAATAAGCGCATCAATACGCTTTTCGATAGCCTTAAGGTCATCGGGGGCGGTCAGGGTTTTCATTCGCACGCGTGAGGCAGCCTCGTCCATGAGGTCGATTGCCTTGTCAGGCAGGTAACGGTCGTTGATATAACGGCCGGACATTGTTACGGCGGCGCGTATGGCCCCATCGCTTATTTTAAGCTTGTGGTGCGCCTCATATCTGTCTCGAAGTCCCATGATAATGGCAACGCTCTCCTCGGGACTGGGCTCGTCGACAGTAACGGGCTGGAATCTTCGCTCAAGCGCCGCGTCTTTTTCGATGTGCTTGCGATATTCGTCAAGCGTAGTTGCGCCGATGACTTGAATTTCGCCTCTGCCGAGGGCGGGCTTTATGATGTTGGCGGCGTCGATTGCGCCTTCGGCGGCACCCGCGCCGATCAGGGTGTGGAGCTCGTCGATAAAGAGTATAATGTCGCCGGCCTTTTGAGTTTCCTTAATAGCCGATTTAATGCGTTCCTCAAAGTCGCCGCGGTATTTCGTGCCTGCAAGCATGCCTGTGAGGTCAAGGGAAACGATGCGCTTTCCGCGCAAATCCTCGGGAACGTCACCGGATGAAACCATTTGCGCAAGACCTTCCGCAATGGCGGTTTTGCCGACTCCGGGCTCTCCGATGAGAACGGGATTGTTCTTGGTGCGGCGTGAGAGAATTTGTATTACACGCTGTATTTCGCGGCTGCGCCCGATGACGGGGTCGAGAGATCCCTCGAGCGCCGCGGCTGTTAAATCGCGGCTGAACTGGTCGAGAGTTTTGGTGTCGGTTTTTTTGCCGCTGCGCCCGGAGGAGGCCGCCTGAGGCGCAGGCTGCACAGGGCGGTAATCCGCACTTCGGAACACATTCACAATGTCGGTATATATCTTGTTTAGGTCAACGCCCGTGGAGGAGAGCAGCCTTGCTCCCGCGCATTCAGGCTCACGCAGGAGCCCCATAAGAAGGTGCTCCGTTCCGATGTAGCTGTGTCCCAGACGGTTGGCGTCGATTATTGACAGCTCAATTACGCGCTTGGCGTCGGGGGTCAGACCCTGCGCGGGGACGCCGGGTGTGCCGTGGCCCACATATTTTTCCACGAGTTCGGTCAAAAGAGCGTCGTCAAGCCCGTTGTCGCGCAAAATCTTCGCGCCGAGACCCTCGCCCTCGCCCGCTATTCCGAGGAGGATATGCTCCGTTCCAACATAGCTGTGGCCCATATTCTGCGCTGCTTCCTGTGCTTTTGAAAGAGCCATCTGTGCTCTCTCGGTAAATCTGTCTTGGTTTCGCATAAACATTCCTCCTCGAAAGGTATTTAAATGAGTGTTATTTAGGAATTATTTCTCAAGCGAGCGAATTTTATCCCGAAGCTCCGCGGCTTTTTCATACTCCTCCGCATGGACTGCTGCACGAAGCTGGTGCTTGAGGGCATGGAGCTCGCGTCGTGCACGGAATTCCTCTCCCGCATCCACGGGTATATTATCCGTTTTGTTTTGTGTGGTTTCTGTCGCATTTTCACCCTCGCCCACAGAGATGTTTACACTGGGCGCTTCTAAAGTCGGGGCAACCGGCGCTCTGCCGAAGAAACTGTCAGAAAAGAGACCGAAGGGCTCGCGGAACATGTTTCCCATGAGACTGCCGAAGGGCGCTCTGAAGAAACTGTCAAACATTGCGTTCGGGCGAAATTCGAGCATAGCTCCCAGACCCTCTGTCTTAGCGCAGTCCGCGCAGAGATGATACTCGGTTTTTTCGCCGTTTATATTTGACTGATAGTGGAATACAGCTTCGTTTTCACATTTTTCGCATTTCATAATACTTACCTCCAAAATAGTTTTTTGTCGTTATTCTGCCAAAGTGCTGACAAGCAGCTGCTTAAAGATTGATGCTCTCACGATGTCGCGGTGCTCGGGGGATATGGGGCTAAGCGCCCTGTCGCTAATCGCTGTCATAATGAGCTTCGCTGTTTTTAGGTCAAACGCATCAGAGCCGAGCATGTTGGATACAAAAGCCGCCGCCGTTCGAAGGTCAAGACTTGCGCCTACGGAATTGACTGTGTGCATAATAAGCCTTTGCGGACTTGCCTGCACACGAGTTATTCTGATAAAGCCGCCGCCTCCTCTGCGGGATTCGACAATGTAGCCGTGTTCGGGAGAAAACCTGGTTGAAATAACATAGTTAATCTGACTGGGCACGCAGGAAAACCTTTCGGCAAGGTTTTGGCGCGAAAGCTCCGCGGTTCCGCCCGCATCTTCCATAATATCCAGGATGAAGCTCGCTATCAAATCGCTCGTTCCCATTTTGTCACCTCGTAAAAATTTTGGTTACACTTTGACTATTACTGACCTTTGATATAATAATAGTCAGCAAAGGTCAAATGTGCAAATATTGGTTTGACCTATACTGACCAATGAGGGCTTGTTATTCCAAATTAGGTAAGCATAGCTCATGCTTTCGCTTATTATCTCGATGTTTCAGCCAATTGCGGGAATTTGATAACAATTAGGATAAAATTCTTGCAATACGAAAAGTATATGTTATAATGCAAACGTGAGATTATCATTTCAACCAAGGAGGATACATATATGGCTTTTGTAATCGGCAGCGACTGCATTGCTTGCGGAGCTTGCGCAGATGCCTGCCCCGCCGGCGCTATCTCAATGGGCGATGAGCACTACGAGATTGATCAGGATAAGTGCCTACAGTGCGGAGCATGCGTTGACACCTGCCCCACAGGCGCTATTTCCGAGAAATAGAATGTCGTACATTCAAAGAGCCTGTTGCAATGCGGTTTAATTGCGGCAGGCTCTTTAATTTTTGCTATTTTGGAGTGGTTTAATGAGCGCATTTGACGAGCTTTGGCGCGGAGGCCCGAGATTTATGCAGACGCAGGAGAGCTTTAAGCTCTCGACGGACTCTGTGCTTCTGGCCGATTTTGCGAATATGAAGCGTGTGCGCAGCTGTCTTGACTTGGGCAGCGGCGCGGGGGTTTTGTGCGTTCTGCTTGCCGCGAAAAACTCCGAGGCTAAAATTACCGGAGTTGAGCTTCAGCCGGATTTTGCGGATTTGAGCCGCCTTAATATCTCGGAAAACGGCTTTACCGGCAGAGCGGATATAATTACGGGGGATTTGCGTGAGCACCGAGCGCTTTTCGGCGCGTCGAGCTTTGACCTTGTTGTTTCAAACCCGCCGTATTTCTCCGAAAATTCGGGATACAGCGCGCCTAAAGAGCACAGGGCAATGGCGCGTGAAGAGTTAAACTGCACACTTTCGGATATTTGCTCCGCGGCTAGATGGGTGCTCCGTTGGGGCGGAGATTTCGCGCTCGTACACAGACCCGAGCGCTTGAGCGAAATTTTTGTTGCGATGACGGAGGCGGGGATTGAGCCTAAGCGACTGCGCATGGTTTCATACAGCAGCGAAAAAGCGCCGAGCCTTGTCCTGGTTGAGGGTAAGCGCGGCGGCAAAAAGGGACTTAAAATCGAAGCGCCTTTAATTCTAACCGACGGAAGCGGCAGAGATTCGCGAGAGGCGCAAATGATTTACAAAAGGGGAGCATTCGCTCCGAACGGAGATGAAATATGAGCGGAACACTATATCTTGTCGCAACGCCAATCGGCAATTTGGGCGATTTTTCTCCGCGCGCCGTTGAAATACTGAAAAATGTCGATTTCATTGCGGCGGAGGATACAAGAGTTACGATAAAGCTGCTTAATCACTTCGGTATAAAAAAACCGCTGATAAGCTATTTTGAGCATAACCGCACACAGAGCGGGGAAAAGATTGTTGAGCGCATTAAAAACGGCGAGAATGTAGCACTGGTTTCGGACGCGGGCATGCCCGCAATCAGCGACCCGGGAGAGGATTTGGTTCGGCTTTGCGCGAATGAGGGAGTAAACGTACTGAGCGTACCGGGACCCTGCGCGGCGGTTACGGCACTTGCCGTCAGCGGTCTTCCAACGCAAAGATTTACCTTTGAGGGCTTTATTAATACCTCAACAAAAAACCGCGCCGAGCACCTTGAAAGCCTCAGGGACGAAACGCGCACAATGATAATCTACGAGGCACCGCACAAGCTGATGGGCACTCTGGCTGATTTGAAGAACACCTTCGGAGGGGAGCGGGAGCTCTCACTCTGCCGCGAGATAACAAAGATTCACGAGGAAACGCTGCGCACAACAATAGACGGAGCGCTTGAGCTTTATTCTAACATCGCACCGAGAGGCGAGTATGTGCTGGTCATAAAAGGCAAGGAGAAAAGCTCAGAGCAGGAAATGACGCTCGCACAGGCACTTGAGCGGGTGGAGTTTTATCGCGGCGAGGGCAAGTCCTTAAAGCAGGCGGCAAAGCTTGCCTCCGAGGACACGGGATACTCCAAGAACACGTTGTATAACGCGGCGGTGGAGGGCTCGCAAGGCATCGAAAAATAGCCCTTGTATAAAGAAATAAGCTATGTTAGACTAAGCTCACTATATTCTCGCTTGCGCCGCTTTGCGAGCGCGACTCTGAAAGGAAAACTACTCGATGAGCAAAGCATACCCCTTTGAACTTACGCCTTTAACCTATGACTACTCGGCACTTGAACCCGGCATCAGCAAAACTACTTTGGAATTTCACCATGACAAGCACCATGCGGCCTATGTGACGAACCTGAATAACGTGCTTGCGGACAACAAGGATTTCAAAAAGAAGAGCCTTGAGGAGATTCTCCAAAGTCTTGACAAGCTCCCCGCAGACATCGCGGTTGCCGTAACAAATAACGCAGGCGGTGTGTTTAATCACGATTTTTACTTTGAGGCGCTGACAGCTCCGGGGAAGACTGTCCCGACAAAAAAGTTTGAGGATGCGATTATAAAGGACTTCGGTTCCTTTGAAAGCTTTCTTGAGGAATTTAAAAAGGCGGCTATGGCACAATTCGGCTCGGGGTGGGCGTGGCTCGTATTTGACGCGGATGCCAATTTGAAGATTGTTCGTACTGCGAATCAGGATACTCCGCTTAAGGACCACCTGAAACCGCTTCTCACCATTGACGTTTGGGAACACGCCTATTATCTTGATTATCAGAACCGCAGGGCGGAATACGTTGACGCTTATCTAAAGGCAGTCAACTGGGATGTCGTTTCAAAGCGATTGACTCTGAGCTTGTTTTCATCTTTTAACAATGCCATCAATCTTGAAGAAGCGCAATAAATGAAATTATGTGCGCGAAGCTTGCTTTGCGCACTTTTTAATTAACGGAGGTCTTTATTATGGCAGTAATTGAGCTGGAGCATTTTTCAAAAGCTTATGGCAAATTTCTGGCGGTAGACGACATCAGCACTTCAATCGAAAAGGGTGAAATAGTCGGCTTTGTCGGTAAAAACGGAGCGGGCAAATCGACCACTATCCGCTCAATGGTCAACATGATTTTTCCGACGAGCGGCAAAATCACGATTGACGGAATGGATTCCGTGAAGGACGCAAAGAAGCTCAAGCATGTGATGAGCTATATGCCCTCGGACAGCGCTTATTACGAAAATGTGACAAGCGAGGAGCTGTTCAAGCTTTGTCTTAAGTTTTCGGGCGAGAGCTATGAGCGGGAGCTTGAGCTAGCCGCCTATTTTGAGCTTGACATTAAAAAGAAAATTACGGAGCTGAGCATGGGAAACCGCAAAAAGGTTTCCATCATACAGGCGCTTCTCAAAAGCGCCGAGATAATCATTCTAGACGAGCCGACGAGCGGGCTTGACCCTCTTATGCAGACCAAGTTCTTTGAGCTTATTAAAAAAGAGCAGGCAAAGGGCGCAACCGTTTTCCTCTCCAGCCACAATCTGAGCGAAATTGAAAAGCACTGCGACAAGGTAATCATAATAAAAGATGGCAAGATAGTCGACTTCCTTGAGATGAATAATCTTAAGATTAAGCACAGTCAAACGGTAACTTACACGACGAAGGACGGGGCCACAAAAACTCTTGAATTTTCCGGCGATATTAACGAGCTTATCTCCGAGCTTTCAAAGCTCGACCTTGAGAGTCTTGAGATAAAAAACAGCACGGTTGAGGACGAGTTTATCAAGTATTATAAGGAGGACATGACAAATGAGTAATTTTAGTTTAAAAGCCTCCTTGAAGCTTACAGGCTTCGACCTTAAAAACAATCGGCGGCAGATTTTCGGCTGGAGCATAGCGATGTTCGCCATCATGTTTATGTATATGATTCTGTTTCCCTCCATGCAGGACATGGTGAAAATGAAAATGGACGCTATGCCCAAGGAACTTTTACAACTTTTCGGAATGGAAGATTTTGGCGGACTGGGCAACTTCGTCAATTACTTCGGCATGATATTCAATATTATTATTGTCGCTATCAGCATTTTTGCGGTGACCTTCTCGGCCAACTTGCTCTATCGCGAGGAAAAGACAAAGACGATTGAGTTCTTGTATTCGCTGGAGCTCAGCCGCGGCGAAATCTTCGTTTCAAAGCTTATTACGGCGTTTACAGCCGTATTGGCAGTGCTTGTTTCCTCGGCTGTTTCCACCGTTATTTGCGGGGCTATTAACGGCGGAGAAACCTTTGTTCTCGCTGACGTAATGCAGATTGTCAAAATTTCGGGCTTCAGCGCGGTTTTCTTCATGTCGGTGGCGCTTTTGCTTGCAGGAGTGACGGCAAAAGTCGGCGTTTCGAGTGTCGGGAGTATGACGGTTCTGGCTCTATACATGCTGGGTTATTTGTCAAAGCTTCTGGAGGATAAACTCGGGTGGCTGTCAAACTTCAGCCCGTTTGAGGTTTTCGCCCCCGAAAAGGCGCTCTCGCTCGGGAGCAGCACTATGTCTGCCTTAGCGGTGTATTTCGGAATTATGGCGGTTTTTCTCTTTGCCGGAGCTTTTGTTTACAAGCGCCGCGATTTCAATATCTGATTTTCTGCAGTAAAAAAAGAGCGGCACCCTGTTTTACATGGGGTGCCGCTCTTTTATTGTGTCAGTCCTGCTTTGCCTCAAACCCGATATCCTCAAGGGCGGAAACGGCTGCTCTCACAGCGCTTTCATCGCCCTCAACGCTCACGGTATGGTCACTAAGAGAAACAGAGAAATCGAGCTTTGCTTCGTTTAGAGCGTTAGTAATGCGTTTAACGCAGTTTTCACAGTGCATGTCCTGAACAAATAGTGTTGTCATAAGTTTTTCCTCCTGTCAGCTTATTATTTCATTAGTTTTTGAAGGGTGTTTACAAGCTCGTCCACGACCTCGGTCTTGCCGTCTTTGATATCACGAACGACGCAGCTTTTTATGTGATTCGCCAAAAGTTCCTTGTTAAAGGCGTTAAGAGCCGCCTGAATCGCGCTTATTTGAGTTAAAATATCTGTGCAATAGGCTTCGTCCTCAAGCATTTTGCGCACTCCTCGCACTTGACCTTCTATTCGGTTGAGGCGATTGGTAAGACAGCGGAGATCTTCGTCCTCGCGGTGTTTAGTTTTGTCTGTCATATCTTTTTCCCCTTTAACCTCAAAGCGTTGGTTACCACAAAAATGGAGCTGAGTGACATGGCCAGCGCGCCTATAACCGGACTGAGAAGAAGACCGAAGCTCGGATAGAGTACGCCCGCGGCGATCGGGATTCCCAGAGTGTTGTAGCAAAACGCCCAGAACAGATTCTGCTTAATATTCCGAATTGTCAGACGGCTCAGCCTGATTGCCGAGGCAAGCTCTGTCAGGTCGCTTCGCATCAGAACCAAATCCGCAGCTTCGATTGCGATGTCGCTGCCGTTTCCGATGGCACAGCCGATATCGGCCTGTGCAAGCGCGGGGGCGTCGTTTATTCCGTCGCCCACCATCATAACGACATTTCCGTCCTTTTGCAGGCGCTCGATGATTGCTGCCTTGTCCCCGGGGAGGACTTCCGCGATTACTTCATCAACTCCAACCAGCTTGCCGACATAGTTTGCGGCGGCGGCGTTGTCGCCTGTGAGGAGAACTGTCTTAATTCCCATTTCCCGGAGCTTTGCAACGGCTTTCGGGCTTGATTCTTTGATGGTGTCGGCGACGCTTATAAGCCCTTTCGTACTGCCGTCCAAGGCGACTAGCAAGGGTGTTTGACCCTGCGCCGAAAGACGAGAAACGGAAGCCTCATATTCTTTTACGGATATGCCTGCGGAATCCATGAGCTTTAAATTGCCCACATACAGGATTTTTCCTTCGTCCAAAACGGCTTTTATTCCCTGACCCGGCAGGTTCTCGAAGGAGGTGACGGAGGGACCTTTGGAAACGGTTCTGATACTTGCTTCTTCCACGATTGCTTTTGCCAAGGGGTGTTCCGAAAGACTCTCTGCCGCAGAGACCAGCGATAATAGCTCGTCATCGGAGAGAGTGAACGATAAAAGCTCTGTAACGCGCGGGGTTCCCTGAGTGACAGTTCCGGTTTTATCGAGCACCACAACACTTGTCAGGTGGGTTGTTTCAAGTGCTTCTCCGCTGCGAATCAGAATACCCTTTGAGGCGCCGAGCCCCGTTCCGACTATTATGGCAGTCGGAGTTGCCAGCCCCATTGCGCAAGGACAGGCGATTACAAGAATTGCGGTGAAAATCTTAAGCGCAAAGGAAAATTCTGCTCCTGCAAGGAGCCAGACGACTAAGGCTATCACGGCAACAGCCATCACTATCGGGACAAATATCCCCGCAACCTTGTCGGCGACTTTAGAGATAGGCGCTTTTTTGCCCTGCGCGTCTTCTATAAATTTAATAATTTTTGAAAGAGTCGTGTCCTCGCCCACACGGCTTATCTCTATGAAGAGAGCGCCGCTGACCAGTATGCTTCCGCCGATTGCCTCGTTTCCCGCAGCCTTCTCAACCGGCATGCTCTCACCCGTAAGCATAGCCTCGTTGACGCTGCCCTCGCCCTTAACAACAAGACCGTCAAGAGGGATTTTTGCGCCTGACTTCACGAGAACCATATCACCGACTTTAAGAGTTTCTGTCGGCACCTCCCACTGCATGTCCTCGCGGATGAGGATTGCTGTTTCGGGAGTTAGCTCCATGAGCTTTGTAATAGCGCCTTTCGTTTTCTCCTGACTGTTTGCTTCAAGGTGCTTGCCCAGCAGGACAAGAGTTATTACTATTGCGGCTGATTCAAAATACAGACCATGAATCATGTGAGGATTGTCCGTGAGCAGAAATACCGTTGTCAGACTGTAAATAAACGAAGCTGTACAGCTGACGGCAACCAGCGTGTCCATATTGGGGTTCCAGTGAATAAGGGAATTAAACCCGCCGATGAAAAACCTTTTTCCGATATATAGAATCGGAATTGTGAGTAAAAGCTGTACGAGAGCAAAGTTAACCGGGTGACTGTGCGCCGAAAGAATTTCGGGAAGCGGAAGCGTGGGGAAGAGCATTGTTCCCATGGAGAAATAGAGCAGCAACACAGAAAATACGACGGCCGCAATAAGCGAGCGCCTCTCGGAAAGCAGCGCTTTTGCGGAGCTGTTATCCGATTTGAGAGCCGGATTCTTGTTTTTGTTGAGTTTAAGCTCGGCGGAGAAGCCGGCTTTTTCGATTTTTGAAATTATAGCCTCGGGGCTTTGCTTGCTTTCGTCATAAACAATGGTCATTCGATTCATTGGGAGATTCACGTCGCTGCTCTGAACGCCCTCAAGCTTTCGAGTTACGCGCTCAACGGCAGAGGAACAGGCGGCGCAGTGCATCCCGCCGATATCATATACTTCTTCCTTCAAGGTTATCACCTCCTATACCCTATGGGGGTAATATCATAATATACCCTATTGGGGTATTTGTAAAGAGGGAAAAATAAAAAACCATGTGCTTTATACTTTTGTAAGTATGTGCATATTATCGGCGCCTAAACGATTGACGTCTTTGAGCACGGAATACGGCAAATCGGAAATTGACACTTGAAAAAAAGGGCGTCGTGATGTATAATGACGCTTGTCACACGCCGGTGTGATGAAATCGGTAGACGTAGTGGACTCAAAATCCACCGCTGGCAACAGCGTGCCGGTTCGAGTCCGGCCACCGGCACCAGGACTCATGGTCAAAATAGATGTCATCAACCTTAATGGCCGATGACATCTATTTTTTGCCAATTTTGGCCTGTAAGTCGAGGACAAGCGGAAGCAGCATCAAATTATGAGGCTTAATGTCTTTTTCATCCCGCCAAGAATGCAAAATATCTTCAGAATATATTTTTTTAAGTTTTTTCTTGACAAGAAACTATTAGCATGCTAGATTAATTCCAACGCCTTTTGACATTAAGCTGACTTCAAAAGGACAAAGACCAATCTTTTATAATTTAAAAGATAAGCCCTTACGGACAGGCGGGTCGGTTGCCGTGCGGTAGAATCCGCATTATTGATTGAGTTAAAAGCTCAAATTTTATAAGTTGATTACTTTATAATCTCATCTTGTGAAACGGTCAATAAGAGCAGCAGCCAACTTGCTGAACACCTCTTTCCAATATATTCCGCCACGAAACGGGTGTTCTATACCTTTTTTGTGTCTTTTTTTGGCGGAAAATGTAGATTCTATTTGACTGTTTATTAAACGCAGATGACGTTGTCATCTGCGTTTTTTTGTTCTGTTATAAAAAATTGTCCGGGAGGGATGTAGCGATGGATATGGAACGTCAGCGGTCTTCGCCTATCTGTGAGGCACTTGAACAATTCCAGCGGCGGCGTGTGGTACCCTTCGACGTGCCCGGACACAAGAGGGGCCGCGGAAATCCCGAGCTTGTGAAGCTGCTGGGTGAACGATGCGTGGCGCTTGACGTCAATTCAATGAAGCCTCTCGACAGCCTTTGTAATCCGGTTTCCGTTATCAAAGAGGCCGAAGAGCTGACAGCAGAAGCTTTTGGCGCACAACACGCCTTTTTTATGGTGAACGGCACTACCAGCGCAGTGCAAAGTATGATGCTTTCGGTGTGTAAAAGCGGGAATAAAATCATCCTTCCCCGTAATGTCCATAAAAGCGTTATAAATGCGCTGATTCTTTGCGGCGGTATCCCGGTTTATGTGAGCCCTTCCATACACCCTCAGATAGGTGTGGCTCTTGGCATGGAGTGCGCTGCAATTGAGGCTGCCATCCATGCCAATCCGGATGCTGTTGCCGTGTTTGTCAATAACCCTACCTACTATGGGATATGTTCTGATCTTCGTGCAATTTGCAAGTTGGCTCACGACCATGGTATGAAGCTGTTGGTTGATGAAGCCCACGGCACACATTTCTATTTTGGAGAAGGACTTCCACCTTCTGCTATGATGGCAGGCGCCGACATTGCTGCCGTCTCCATGCACAAATCCGGAGGGAGCCTGACGCAGAGCTCAGTCCTTCTCATCGGTAAAGACGTAGATTACAGTCATATCAGACAAATCATTAACCTGACGCAAACCACCAGCGCCTCTTATCTTTTGCTGGCGAGCCTTGACATTTCTCGGCGTAACCTGGCGCTGCGCGGACGTGAATCGTTTGCAAAGGTTGTTTCTCTGGCGGAATATGCGCGAGGGGAAATTAACGGCATAGGAGGCTATTATGCCTATGGCAGGGAACTGATTGACGGAGCTGATGTCTGTGATTACGATGTGACAAAACTGTCGGTGCATACACAGGGAATCGGGCTGACGGGTATAGAGATATACGACCTGCTGAGGGATGAGTATGACATACAGATTGAGTTCGGCGACATAGGCAATATTCTTGCTTATATCTCAATTGGTGACCGAATACAGGACATTGAACGCCTTGTGGGCGCTCTGGAGGATATAAAGAGGCTTTATGAGAAGGATCCGTCTGACCTTTATTTTGGGTACTTTATTCAGCCAGAGGTTGTCTTTTCTCCACAAAAGTCGTTTTACTCCGAAAAGGAACCCTTGCCCATCCGTGAGAGTGCGGGCCGAATAAGCGGGGAGTCGGTTATGTGTTATCCTCCGGGCATTCCGATAATCTCCCCGGGCGAGCGCGTAACAAATGAAATTATTGAGTATATTCTCTTTTCCCGTGAAAAGGGATGCACTCTTCAGGGCGCCGCCGACCCGAGAGCGGACTATCTTCAAGTCATAAAGGAGTGATTAAGCGTGAATATGTGGTTTTCCGAACTGCATACCGAGAATGTGAAAATGAGCATTCGCATAAATCGACAGTTGTTCTCCGCCGAAAGCGAGTATCAGCGTATAGATGTGTTTGAAAGTGCTGAGTTCGGTCGCTTCCTGACTTCAAACGGAAATGTAATTTTTTCTGAAGCGGATGAGTTTATTTACAATGAAATGGTGGCGCATGTGCCGATGTCCGTTCACCCCTGTGTTAAAAAGGTGCTTATAATCGGCGGCGGCGATGGGGGCGTAGCCCGAGAATTGACAGCGTACCCCGAAATTGAGGAAATCAGCGTGGTCGAGCCGGATGAAGTTTTTATTCAGGCTTGCCGTGAGTTCTTTCCAAATGCCGCGAAAGGCTTTGAGGATCCGAGAGTGAACATCATTCGCAAGGACGGACTGCGTTTTCTTCGGGGGCGAAAAGCGGACTATGACATAATAATCGTCGATTCCACTGACCCCTTCGGCCACACGGAAGGACTCTTTACAAAGGAGTTTTACGGCAGCTGTTACAGAGCCCTTAAGGACGACGGGATAATGGTCTATCAGCACGGCAGCCCCTTCTTTGACGAGGATGAGGCCGCATTTTGCTTAATGCATCGAAAGGTGTTTCAGAGTTTCCCCATAAGCAGAGTATATCAGGCTCATATCCCAACCTGCCCTTCCGGATATTGGATGTTTGGCTTCGCTTCAAAAAAATATCATCCAATAAACGACTTCATACCTCTAAAATGGAATGCACGGGAAATCAAGACTCAATATTATACTACAAATTTGCATCTCGGGTCCTTTATGCTTCCAAAGTATGTGGAGGATTTACTTAACAACGCCGAGGATGCCGCAGGCAAAACCAACTGACAACAAAAACGTATTATACTTTTAGGAGGAATAACTTATGGCAAAACTTCTTGTTATCGGCTGCGGAGGCGTTGGCTCCGTTGCAATCCATAAATGCTGCCAAAACAGCGACGTTTTCACTGATATTTGTATCGCGAGCCGCACCAAATCCAAATGCGACGCATTGAAAGCTTCTCTGGAGGGCAAGACCAGCACTCGTATTACAACAGCTCAAATTGACGCAATGGATGTTCCCGCTCTGACGGCGCTGATTCGAGAATATAAACCCGACGCCGTGCTCAATGTCGCTCTACCGTATCAGAATTTGGCTATAATGGACGCCTGCCTTGCCGGCGGCACAAACTATATTGATACCGCAACTTATGAGCCGGAGGACATTAACGACCCCGAATGGCGTCCTGTTTACGAAAAGCGCTGCGAAGAGCTTGGCTTCTCCGCCTATTTTGATTATTCATGGCAATGGGCATATCAGGAAAAGTTCAGGGAAGCCGGACTGACGGCTGTCCTTGGCTGCGGCTTTGACCCCGGAGCGACCAATGTTTTTTGTGCCTATGCGCTCAAGCACTATTTCGATGAGATAAATACAATCGACATTCTTGACTGCAACGGGGGAGACCACGGCTATCCCTTTGCCACTAATTTTAATCCCGAGATCAATCTGCGCGAAGTATCCTCCCCCTGTTCTTACTGGGAAGACGGACGTTGGGTGGAAATTCCCGCAATGTCAGTTAAAGAGGAATTCGATTTCGAGCAGGTGGGCAAAAAGGACATGTATCTTATGCACCACAATGAGATTGAATCTCTTATCATCAACATTCCCGGGATTAAACGCGTTCGTTTCTATATGACCTTTGGGCAGAGCTATCTCACTCACATGAAGTGCCTTGAAAACGTAGGTTTGCTTTCGACAGTTCCGATAGATTATCAAGGTCAAAAAATTGTGCCTATTCAGCTTCTCAAAGAACTTCTTCCCGATCCCGCCTCCCTCGGACCGCGTACAGTCGGCAAGACCAATATTTCCTGCATTTTCAGAGGGAAAAAGGACGGCGAGGAAAAGACGCTCAGAATATATAACATTTGCGACCATCAGGAAAGCTATCGTGAAGTGAAAAGTCAGGCGATTTCCTATACCACCGGTGTTCCTGCCATGATTTTTTCGATGCTTGTCGTCGACGGACGCTGGAGAAACCCCGGCGTATACAACGCCGAACAGTTCGATCCAGACCCCTTTATGGAGGCAATGGGCAAGTGGGGGCTTCCCTGGGTCGTTCAGGAGAATCCGACTATGGTGGGCGGCTGATGGAATTTACTCATCTTCCGAGTCCCTGCTATGTCGTTGACGAATCCAAGCTTGTTGAGAACCTGACAATTCTCAAAAGAGTTCAGGATAACACAGGCTGCAAGATTTTGCTTGCTCAAAAGGCTTTTTCCATGTTCGCCGAATATCCGCTTATCCGCAATTATTTATCCGGTACCACCGCCAGCAGCCTTTTTGAAGCCAAACTCGGGGCTCAGGAGATGGGCGGAGAGACTCATATTTTTTCACCTGCCTATAAAGACGCGGATTTTGACGAAATCGCTTCGCTATGCGGACATATTGTTTTCAATTCATTTGCTCAGCTTGAAAAGTTCCGCGGGCGCTGCGGAGGTTCCAGTATCGGGCTTCGTATAAACCCGGAGTGTTCGACGCAAGAACACGCAATTTATGACCCCTGCACCCCCGGAAGTCGCCTTGGGGTTACTGCCTCAAACTTCCGCCAGGAGCTGCTTGGTGAGGTTGACGGGCTTCATTTTCACACTTTATGTGAGCAGGACGCCGATGCTCTGGCGGTCACACTGGCTGCAGTCGACGAAAAATTCGGGAAATGGCTGTGTCAGATGAAGTGGCTTAATATGGGCGGCGGCCACCACATCACCAGACCCGGTTACAACATACCCCTGCTTGAAAAATGTATCCGCAGTATTCAGGAAAAATACGGACTGGAAGTTTATCTGGAACCGGGGGAGGCCGTAGCCCTCAACGCCGGATATCTCATCACAGAGGTGCTGGATGTTGTGGAAAACAGCGGAGTCAAAAACCTAATTCTGGACAGCTCCGCAGCTTGCCATAATCCTGACGTCCTTGAAATGCCGCTGCGCCCCTTGCTCGAAGGCTCGGGCGGAGCGGGAGAAAAAGCCCATACTTACCGACTGGGCTCTTGCACCTGTCTTGCTGGCGATGTTTTTGGAGACTATTCTTTCGATAAGCCAATCGGAATCGGGGACAGGCTTTGTTTTAACAACATGGCTATATATTCTATGGTCAAGAACAACACCTTCAACGGAATAAATTTATTCACAATAGCCGTAATGGCTGAAGACGGCGACTGCCGCATTATCAAAAGCTTTGGCTATGACGATTTCAAATCCCGTCTTTCATGAGAAAATAGGAAATGCTTTTCTTCCGAAAGGAGATAAAAATTATGCGTAAGGTAACCATCGGCGCCGTACAGATGCAATGCTCCGCAAAACCGGAGGAAAACTTAAGCAAAGCGGAGACACTTGTAAGGAAGGCCGCCTCGGAAGGTGCGAATGTAATACTCCTGCCGGAACTTTTTGAATACCCCTATTTTTGTCAGGAAAGACGGTATGAGTACTATTCGTATGCCACTCCGACTGCGACCAGCTCATCCCTAATCAGATTTTCAGCAATTGCCAAGGAGCTTGGCGTTGTCCTTCCGATAAGCTTTTACGAGAAAGACGGAAATCGTCTTTTCAACTCGGTTGCAGTTCTCGATGCTGACGGAAGCCTTTTGGGAGTTTACCGCAAAACGCACATTCCGGACGACCATTTCTATCAAGAAAAGTTTTATTTTACCCCGGGGGACACGGGCTTTCGTGTATGGGATACAGCCTTTGGAAAAATCGGTGTCGGAATTTGCTGGGATCAATGGTTTCCTGAAACTGCCCGTGCTTTTGCACTGGGCGGGGCTGAGATGCTGCTCTATCCCACCGCTATCGGAAGCGAACCAATTCTGGCTTGCGACAGTATGCCGCATTGGCGACGCTGCATACAGGGACATGCTTCCTCTAACATCATACCGATTGCGGCAGCAAACCGAATCGGCCTTGAAACAGTTACGCCCTGTAAGGAGAACGGAGGACAAGCGTCCGCCCTGAACTTCTACGGCTCTTCGTTTATCACTGATGATACGGGGGATTTGGCTTCCGCTTCCGGACGAGAGGAAGAAACAGTGCTTTGCGCGACTTTTGATCTGGATGCTGTTGCCGATAACAGACTCAACTGGGGATTTTACCGTGACCGCCGTCCTGACTGTTACGGCTCGATTACTTCCAAATAACGTAATGTAAGCGTGATTAAAGAAATTGGCTGCCGATAAATTGTAATTCCTTAAAGGACTGAAATTAACATTATATAAGCAGGCCGAAGCTCTGACCTTAGAATAAACAGAGTATGATGTTTTTTCGGAGGAAGCACTTAGAAAAATAATGGTTGTTTATTTGTCTAATTATTGTATAGTGGATTTAGATTACAAGAATTCGAGGTGGAAAGTATGTTTGGATTGCATGCAAGTATTCAAAACTATTTGTTTGTTTTAGAGATTCTTATAATTCTGACTTTGTTCTTCGTATCAAAAAAATCCGGTGTCGTAAAAAAGATTTTTATTACGGTTTCAATTTTGGTCAATCTGGTCTATCTCGTCTGGCGTACTGTTTATACTTTGCCTTTGTCATTTGGGGTAGTTAGTGTAATTTTCGGCGTTCTTCTTGTTCTTGCGGAATGGATGGGTTTTGGTCAGTCATTTGTTTTTAAAATGCTTTTTTGGAACCCTTACAAGAACGAAGAGTGGCCGCCCGAAAGCTTTATAATCGAACCGACGGTTGATGTTTTTATTGCGACCTACAACGAGAGCATGAAAATACTCAAGAAAACCATGGTTGCTTGTCTTAACTTGGATTATCCTAAGGATTGTTTGAACATATATCTTTGCGATGACGGCAGAAGAGATGAAGCAAAGGCACTATGTGAAGAACTTGGAGTTCATTATCTGACAAGAGCCGATAACAAGCACGCGAAAGCCGGTAACGTAAATAGTGCGCTGAAACAGACAAACGGAGAATTTGTATTGCTTTTAGATGCCGATATGGTGCCGAAATCCTATTTCCTTAAAAAAACAATCGGTTATTTTGTGAACCCAAACCTTGGATTCGTACAGACGCCTCAGGTGTTTTATAACCCCGATCCATACCAATATAATCTTAAAAAGTATAAGCAAATCCCCAATGAACAAGATCTGTTTATGCTTGATATTCAGGGAGGAAGAGATAACTTTAATGCGGTTCTCCACGTAGGAACGAACGCAATTTTTCGGAGAAAGGCAATTGAAGATATCGGAGGAATCCCGACAGGAACAATTACAGAAGATATGGCAACGGGAATGCTTATTCAGGCCAAGGGCTATGAGACTAAATTTGTTAAAGAGACTCTTTGTACCGGATTATCGGTTGAAAGCTTCAGTGACCTTGTTGTTCAGCGCGAAAGATGGTGCCGTGGCAATATACAGGTAGTAAAGAAATGGAATCCCTTAAAAATTAAGGGACTGAGCTTCATGCAGAGACTAATTTACGTCGATGGCTTTTTATATTGGTTTGCAGGTGCACAAAAACTGATTTTTATTTTGAGCCCGCTGATTTATCTTGTTTTTGGTTTTGTAATCTTAAATACAACAGCATATAATCTGCTGTTTTTCTGGGTTCCGTCCTTCCTTGCAACAACTTTATCCTATAGGTCTTTAGTAAGCAAGAACAGAACAATTTCATGGAGCCATATATATGAAACTGCGACCGCTCCGTTTCTGGCTCTTGCAGCTTTGACAGAACAGATATTTTCCAGGCCGATAACATTTAGAGTTACTCCCAAAGGAATAAACTCTCTAAATACTTCAATTTCTGTTCGTTATTCTTTGCCGCATTTTGTTTTATTGTTACTTACAATACTTGGGTGGGCATTCGCGGTTCAAGGCTTAAGAAGCGGATTGCCGGCGATTATTGATTCAACGGTTATAAATCTCGGGTGGTCAATTTATAACGGCGTTGCAATCGTAATAAGCATTTTTGTTTGTATAGAAAAACCTCGCAAAAGGATATCGGAAAGACTTGGCGCTGATGAAACTATTGTTTTAAGTTCAGATGAAGCGGCATTTTGCAGAATATTAGATATTTCCGAAGCAGGCGCCAAGATTGAATGTACCAATATAGGCCGTGATTTAGCCATTGCGGAACGTGTTGAACTCAAAAATACAAAGCTGGGGAATTTGGGCGGGGAAATAGTTTGGAAGCAAGATGAAGAGGGAAGAAAGAGCTTCGGAATAAAGTTTAATGATATGTCAAACGATGAATACAGCAAAGTGATTAAATACATGTCGGATTCGAGCAAGGGATATCATGAAGATAAATAACAGGAAGTCAAGGCTCTTTTGGGAAGTGCGCTGCGCAAATCAAATGATTTTAGTGCGCTCCAGTTGCGGAAGTGATTTTTTCAATGAACAATGAATGGGAACTCCTTAACACCGATAAAATCGGTATTGTGGGCTGCGGGCATCTCGGAGAGGCCGTGGCTAAGGCGCTTGTTGGCGGGGGACTGAAAAAGGAAAACCTGCTTATATCGCATAGAGGCAACCCGCAGACTTATCAGAAGCTCGAGGCACAGGGATTGGCTTCGTGTCTTGCAAAAAATGAGCGGGTCTTCAGCGAGGCGAAAATCGTTTTGCTGACCGTTAAGCCTCAGGACATTCCGAGCCTAAAGGAAAGCGCCTTGAGCAGCAGGGCCCTCATCGCCTCCTGCGCTGCGGGGGTGCCGCTTGAAACACTTGAGGAGATTTTCGGCGAAAATGTGCTTCGCATAATGCTATCGGGGCCTGACACGGTTGCCGACGGCAGGGGTGTTGCCGCCATGTATCCTGAAAATGAGGCGTTAAAGCGCCTGTTTTGCCTGATGGGTTTAAATCTCATTAAAATCAGAGCGGAGCACGACTTAGACGTTTTTACCGCCGGAGTGTGTTTGACGGCAGCTCTTCTTAAAACAGAAAGCCCTTCCGAAGAAGGGCGGGCGATAGAAAAAATCGGTCTTGAATATCCGCTTTTAAAACAATTGTACGTCTGGGCAAAAGACGCTTTGCCTGAATTTGAAAACAAAACCGCTAAAGAAGAATATATAGCTAAAATGGCGACAAAGGGCGGAGTGACCGATGCTATTATTACGAGTCTTGAGCGCGGTGCACCGCTGGAAGAAGCTTTAAAAAGGGGAATAGCCAGAACTGAGGAGATTTCGCTTGAGATAAAAAACTCCCTTGCTGCGGGCAAGTCCCGAGCAACTTGAAAACAGATTTTTGTTGGTCAAAAAGATAAAAAACCGCCGCACTCGGAGGGTACCGAGTGCGGCGGTTTCATTATCAGTGTACGAAGAGAGGAATGGCCTTTTTTATCATTTCCACGCAGCCGTCTTCCCCCAGCGCGCCGGAATCAAGGCTTAAGTCAAAATGCGCGGCGTCACGCCAGTCGTTGCCGGTATAATAGCGGTAATACTCGGCACGGCGTTTGTCCTCTTTGGCAATATACTTTGCGACCTCTTTTTCGGACCATGCAAGGGAATAGTAAGCAACATTTTTCATCCTTGTTTCCAGAGGGGCATGAATGAATACACGAAGCACGTCGGTTCTGTCGGAGAGAAGATAATCTGCGCAGCGACCGACGATTATGCAGCTTACATTGCTTTTTGCAAGTTCTTTAATTACCTTTGCCTGGAACTCAAACAGATTCTTTGTTGAAACGAAGTCGTCATCATCGGGCGGCAGTACTTCGCCGGTGTAGACCTCTTTAGCAGCCGTCATCATTTCCCGCTTGCCGATACGTTCATCGGAAATTCCGAAGAGTCCCTCATTAATACCGCTGACATCGGAGGCGAGCCGCAGAAGGTCGCGGTCATAGAAAGGTATGCCAAGTGAATCGGAAAGCTTGGAGGCTATGTTGCGTCCCCCGCTGCCTGTTTCGCGCGCTATCGTGATAATGTAATGATCCATAAACGAAACTCTCCTTTATAGATTTTTATGCGCCCAGATAAGCCTTGCGGACACGGTCATCCTCGGACAGAGCTTTTGCGGGGCCCTGCATGGCGATAGAGCCGGTTTCCAGAACATAAGCCCTGTCGGAGATGGCAAGCGCCATCTTGGCGTTCTGCTCAACTAGAAGAATGGTTATGCCGCTGTTATGAAGCTCTTCGATTATTGCAAAAATTTCTTTCACAAGGATGGGGGAAAGACCCATCGAGGGTTCATCCATGAGAAGCATACGGGGGTTTGTCATCAAAGCGCGTCCCGTTGCAAGCATCTGCTGCTCGCCGCCGGAGAGTGTTCCCGCGAGCTGCTTATAGCGCTCCTTGAGTCTTGGAAAATGATCGTAAACCATATCGAGGTTTTCGCTGATTTTCTTCTGGTCCTTCAAAATGTAAGCGCCCATTCTGAGATTTTCCTCAACCGTAAGCCTTGCGAAGACATGGCGGCCTTCAGGCACATGCGCCAAGCCGAGGTTTATTATTGTATTGGCCGGCACCTTCTGAAGATTCTGCCCATCCAGGAGAATTTCGCCTGTAGAGGCGGTAAGCAGACCCGAGATGGTGTGCAGAATTGTGGTTTTGCCTGCACCGTTGGCACCGACAAGAGAGACAAGCTCCCCGTCATTAACGGTTAGGGAGATTCCCTTTATGGCGTGAATCGCACCGTAAAAGACGTTTAGGTCTTTGACTTCCAGCATTTTTTCGTCCCTCCCTATTCGCCCAAGTAAGCGGCGATGACTTTTGGATCCTTGGCGATTTCATCCGGCAGACCGCTTGCGATTGTCATGCCGTAATCGATAACCAAAATACGCTCGCAAACATTCATAACAAGGGCCATATCGTGCTCAATCAGAAGGATTGATATACCGAAGCGCTTGCGTATTGCATTGATGCACTCCAAAAGTTCGGCGGTTTCAGTAGGGTTCATGCCCGCCGCAGGCTCGTCAAGCAGAAGAAGCTTCATATCCGTCGCAAGAGCACGGGCAATCTCCAGCTTGCGCTGCTGACCGTAAGGCAGGTTTGACGCGAGCTGATCAGCCTTGTTCTCCAGTTTGAAGATGGACAGCAAATCCAAAGCCTTTTTCGTAAGTTCGCGCTCCGTTTTCCAGAACTTCGGGGTGCGGAACAGGGCGTCTATCATATTGTATGAGGTATCTTTGGTCATAGCGGCCTTAACATTGTCAATGACCGTCATTTTTTTGAAAAGTCGGATGTTCTGGAAGGTGCGCGCAACACCGCTGGCAACTACCTGATGGGGTTTTTTGCCGTTGAGCACTTCGCCCTTGAGGATTACCGAGCCTTCCGTGGGTAAATAAACGCCGGTGAGCATATTGAAAACCGTGGTCTTTCCCGCGCCGTTGGGTCCGATAAGTCCGATTAGCTCGCCCTCGTAAATTTGAATATTAAAGTCCTGAACGGCTTTAAGACCTCCGAAGGAGATTCCGAGGTGTCTTGTTTCCAAAACCAGCTCTTTTACATCACTCACTTGTTTTCGCCTCCTTCTTTCCCGTCTTCTGCAAAGCCTTCTTTTCACGATGGCTTTTTATGTCGCGGGACAGATTCAGCGGAGAAAATTCATAGGTGCCGAAAATTCCGTTGGGGCGGAACATGATAACTATTATTAGGATTATGGCGTATACCAGCATGGGGTAGGCGAAAATACCGCCTATAAAGCCCGGCAGCGATTTCACCCATACGCCGTTTTTAATCTCGTAGTTGACAACGAACATTATTATTGCTGATACCACTGAGCCTGTCAGCGAGCCCATGCCGCCCAGCACCACCATAACAACAATGAAGGTAGAGTTTAAAATGCCGCCGTTTGTAAAGGCGAAAGAGGAAGTGGACAGCGTAGCATTTGCGCATGTATATAGAGCCCCCGCAACGCCTGCGAAGAAAGCAGAATAGGTAAAAGTAAAAATCTTGTAATAAGACGTGTTTATGCCCGAGGCGGACGCCGCAATTTCATCATCGCGGATTGCCCTGATGGCTCTGCCATACTTTGAGCGGATAAACATGAACATCATAATTAAGCACAGCACGGTGGTGATTATTGCAACCCAGACAAAGGTGACCTTGGATGCTGTTCCGAAACCAAGCCCGTTTTTATAAAGCGAGGCCGAAGCCGAGCCAATGGAAAGTCCTTCCTGTCCTGCGAAGGGTAGGTTGTTGATGATGTTAACGATAATCATGCCGAAGCCGAGTGTGATTATTGCAAGATAGTCGCCCCTTAGTCGAAGGGCGGGGATGCCAACCAGCAGGCCCACAAGTGCCGCCAATATGCCGGCCGCCAAAATACAGCCGAGAAGCACCAAGATGAAAACAGGATCCGATTTACTCGCGAATACGCCTGCGCGTTCGCAGGCAAGTGAAATGAGCGCCGCCGCATAGGCGCCGATAGCCATGAAGCCGCAGTGCCCCAGAGAAAGCTGACCCAAAAATCCAAGCACCAGATTGAGGGAGGCGGCTAGAATAATCAGATAGCAGCACTGCCAGAGACTGGGCACAATAATCAGCTTGAAGGTTTCGTTGCCGCTGACCGCAGACTTTGTAAGAGCAAAGGAAAGGAAGACGGCGGCGATGATTAGGGTGTTTATAATGTAGCCTTTTGTAGTTGACTTCTTCATACCTTTTCACCTACATTCTTTCCGAGGATGCCGGCAGGCTTTAGTATCAGCACAACTATGAGAATCAGAAACACAAAGGTGTCCGCCATGCTGGAACTAACATAGCTGGTAGTGAAGGACTCGACAAGTCCGATAATAAGACCGCCGAGCATTGCTCCGGGGATAAACCCGATGCCGCCCAAAACGGCTGCCACGAAGGCCTTTAGACCCAGAAGCGCGCCCATGGTCGTATAGACCTTAGGATACTGCGCCAGATACATAAGTGCCGCGATGGCTGAAAGCCCTGAGCCGATTGCAAAGGTGAGTACAATAGTGTTGTTGACATTGATACCCATCAGAATCGAGGCTTCCTTATCCTCCGAAACGCAACGCATTGCGCGGCCGAGTTTTGTTTTTTGAGTGAACTGATAAAGCACAACCATAACGACTGCACTGATTACAATGGTGTAAACTGTGGTCCACTCCATTGTCACACCCGCAACCGTGAAGCCGCCGGTGCCGAAAATTTGACTTGCAACTATGGGGTTAGGCCCGATTGCCGGAATAGCCTGCGCCAGATTTTCCAGCAGCAGGCTCACCGCGATTGCGGTGATGAGGGCTGTCATCGAGGTCCCTCTTTTTCTGATGGGTCTGTAAGCCACCAACTCGGTGCTCACTCCCACGGCTGCGCAGACAATAATGGCCAAAAGAACAGAGGTCCAAGCGGGAAGCCCAAGCGCAAATGTAATGGGGATGGTAAAAATCATCGTGTAACCACCCACCATTATAAAATCACCGTGTGCGAAGTTAATTAGGCGGATGATACCGTACACCATAGTGTAACCCAGTGCCACCAGCGCATAGATACTGCCGAGCCGCAGTCCTACGATCAACGTCTGTATAAACGTACTCACGTTTGTCTATTGCCACCTTTCAATCAGAAAAGCGGGGGAGGTGCGACCCTTAGCGCTTAAAGCGCCTCCCCCGTTTTTCCTGTATTGCAGATTAAATGTTATGCTGCGGGAAGTTCCTTGACAACGTCAACGAGCTTGGTTGTTACACTGGTGCCGTCGGAAGTGAAGGAGATAATGGATGCGCCCTTTGCCGGGGTGCCGGTGCTGTCAAGAGAGAAGGTTCCGGTTACGCCGGTATACACAGCGGAGGTGTCTGCCAGAGCGTCACGGACAGCCTTGGGATCAGCGGAGCCTGCTGCTTCGATAGCCTGCTTATACATATAAACAGCATCGTAAGCAAGAGCGGAGATGGCGTTCGGAGTGGAGCCGAACTTTGCCTCATAGGCTTTAACGAAGGACTGAACCTTCTCGGAAGTGTCAGCGGGATCGTAGTGGTTTGTCCAGTAAACATCATTGAATACGCTCAGATCAGCGCCCGCAACAACATAGTCGGGAGTTCCGTCATAACCGTCGGCTCCCATGATGATGCCCTTGTAGCCGGCAGCACGAGCCTGAGTTACGATATAGGGTCCGATAACATCGTAATAATAGGGAGCGTATACAAATTCAACGCCGGCCTTAACCATGGAAGCAAACTGGTTGGTGTAGTCCTGAACGTCAAGGGAAGCGGAGGACTCAACGGCCTTAACAGTTACGCCATACTTTTCGCAGGCGGCGTTAAAGGAGTCATAGAGACCCTTGGAGTATGTATCGGATGCGCAATATACAACACCGACTTCGGTGTAGCCGGACTGCTTGGCATAGGCGGCTGCAATAGCGCCCTGGAAGCTGTCCGCATAGCAGGCGCGGAATACATAGTCATCTTCGGTGGTGATGGAGTCGGCGGTTGCGGACGGAGTCAGAAGGCAAACTTCCTCTTCGTTTGCAGCGTCGGTGATTGCGGATGTGCAGCCCGAGGTAACGGAGCCTACGATGAGGCCGATGCCCTGGGATACAAGGGAGTTAAATGCGTTGAGGCACTCGGTCGGGTCAAACTGGTCATCAGCGTTGACAACCTTGACCTGGCTGCCGTTAATGCCGCCGGCAGCGTTGATTTCTTCAACCGCGAGCTCAACAGCAGTAGTAACGGCTGCGCCGTAAGCTGCAAGAGAACCGGTGTTGGGGGAGATGGTGCCGATGGTGATCTCACCTGCGGGTGCCGCGGCATCATCGGATGCTGCGGGTTCTGCACTTTCGCTTGTGCCGCTTGTTCCGCAAGCAGCAAGGCTCAAGAGCATGCAGGCTGAGAGCAAAAGAACTACGAGTTTTTTCTTCATCATTTTCTTCCTCCTATTGTAGTATGAATTGATACTAAAAAACGCAACAAGACAAGATAAAATGCCTCGCTGCGTTTCTCTAATAGTAAACCCTTGTTGTGCAGTTTGTCAATTAACCATTTAAACCAAAAAAGTGACATGAATTTTGTAAAATTTGTGCTTTTCAATAAATCTCGGTTTTTTCTTGTTATTTGGGCAAAGCGGGTCTATAAATGAAAGTTAACAAGAGTGTTTATTGCATATTGGAGCACTGATTGCTCGCAAGGAAATACAAACTGAAAAAATAGCTTTTCAAAAACAGGCGCTGCATAAAATTCTGTATTATTTTTATCTTTCTCTATATTAATTTAAAGATTTGGACGATGCCTTGCTTTTGATTAGATTTATATAAAAATCGACAAAAAACACCTAATCATCGATTCGCCTAAACTATTCGATATATCTCAGAGAAAACTGTTTAAAACAACGAGTGTGGCATCATAAATATCACGAACGTCACATACAATTTGTGCTTGTTCCGTAAAAATAACGGGTTGAAATTGGCCATTATTTGCACTTTTCATTTGATTTATTGCTCCGCATGAGTTAGAATATGGGTTGTGTTAAGAGTCCACATTGACACGAGGAAATATTATAGGAGTGATTTATTAACATGGAAAACCTCTATTGGGTTAGCCTTGCTGCGAGCGTTGTAGCGTTGCTCTTCGTCTTGCTGCAAAGCAAAAAAGTACTTGCCTTTCCTGAGGGCAACGAACTGATGAAAAAGATTTCGCTTGCTGTTCGCTCAGGCGCCTCCGCGTTTCTAAAAAGGCAGTACAAAACTGTCACCATTTTCTTTGGCTTTATGTTCATTGTTCTTAGCATCATGGCGTATTTCAAGTTTCTGACTTGGTATGTTCCGTTTGCCTTTATTACCGGAGGCTTTTTCTCCGGACTTTCGGGCTTCATCGGAATGAGCATTGCCACCCGTGCCAACAGCCGCACTGCCGCTGCCGCACAGGAGGGACTCAACCGCGGTCTTCGTATCGCATTTTCCGCAGGCTCGGTAATGGGCTTCACCGTTGTCGGTCTCGGACTTCTTGACATCTCCATTTGGTATGCTCTTTTGAAGCTCGTTTTCCATGAATCGCTCGAAACCATAACCGCCGCGATGATAACCTTCGGCATGGGAGCTTCCTCGATGGCACTGTTCGCTCGTGTCGGCGGCGGTATCTTCACCAAGGCCGCAGATGTCGGCGCGGACCTTGTCGGCAAGGTTGAGGCAGGTATCCCCGAAGATGACCCCCGCAACCCCGCAACCATCGCCGATAACGTCGGTGACAATGTCGGTGACGTTGCAGGCATGGGCGCTGACCTGTATGAATCATACGTCGGCTCAATCGTCAGCACCTGCGCTCTTGGCGTACTTGCATTTAACCAGATAGCTTCCGTCGACCGTGTTCGCGCAGTCGCAATTCCGCTTATAATCGCGGCAGTCGGCGTTATTTGTTCAATTATCGGTACGTTCTTTGTTAAGACAAAAGAAAATGCCGACCAGAAGTACCTGCTTGGAGCTCTTCGCCGCGGCACAAACTTCTCGGCGCTTGCAATTGCAGCCGCCTCCTTCGTTACCGTTTGGTTTGTTCTCGGCAAGGAGTTTTACGGTATTTGGCTTTCAATCGTGGCAGGTCTTTTTGCAGGCGTGCTAATTGGTCTTTGCACCGAATACTTTACCTCCGATACCTATAAACCCACAAAGAAACTGGCTGCGTCCTCCGAGACGGGAGCCGCAACAATAATCATCAGCGGCGTTGGTCTCGGTATGCTCTCGACCGCCCTGCCCGTAATTATTGTCGGTATTGCAATTATTGCCGCTTATTTCTGCTCGACCATCGGATATGCCGGCAACACAGAGCTCGGTCTTTACGGAATCTCTCTTGCCGCAGTCGGCATGCTCTCTACCCTCGGAATAACACTTTCAACCGACGCTTACGGCCCCGTTGCCGATAACGCGGGCGGAATTGCCGAAATGGCACACCTTCCCGATGAAGTTCGTGAGCGCACTGACGCACTTGACTCTCTCGGCAATACCACTGCTGCAACCGGCAAGGGCTTTGCCATCGGTTCCGCGGCTCTTACGGCTCTGGCTCTCATCGCTAACTTTGTTGAAAAGCTGGATGCCACCGGCAGCGATTACAGTCTCTCGCTTATGGACCCCAAGGTGCTTGTCGGTATACTGGTCGGCGCCTGCCTGCCCTTCGTTTTCTCCGCCCTTACAATGAACGCTGTCGGCCGTGCCGCACAGAGCATTGTTATGGAAGTCAGAAGACAGTTCCGTGAGATTACCGGTCTTATGGAAGGCAAAGCCGAAGCAGACTACGCGACATGCGTTGATATTTGCTCTAAGGCAAGCCTTAAAGAAATGATTGTCCCCACACTTCTGGCTATCGCATCCCCGATTGCAACAGGCCTTCTTCTCGGCGGCTCGGGTGTTATCGGTCTTCTCTGCGGCTCACTCGTTTCCGGCTTTATTCTCGCTATCTTCATGGCGAACTCCGGCGGCGCATGGGATAACGCGAAAAAGTTTATCGAAGCAGGCAACCACGGCGGCAAAGGCTCCGAGCAGCACAAGGCGGCTGTTGTCGGCGACACCGTCGGCGATCCGTTCAAGGATACCTGCGGTCCGTCCATCAACATCCTTATTAAGCTTCTGTCCATGGTTTCAATTGTTTTCTCTGGACTTATCGCAAGCGTACATCTTTTCTAATTAAATAATTTGCATAAACAAAAAAAGCGGAGATTTCAGAAGAAATCTCCGCTTTTTTATTAAATCCTGCAATCAGTCGCAGCTGCGGTGCTTTGCCGGTTTATTGGTATCAATCAGCAGATTGTTGAAAATGACAATGAGAAACGCCGCTAGCAGGGAATTGAGAAAACCGCCCATGCTGACGCCGCTGACAAAGCAGTCGGCTATCATAATTGTGAGAGCGTTTACGACGAAGCTGCACAATCCGAAGGTAATTAAATTAAACGGCAGGGCTACGACAAGAAAAATCGGTTTAAGTAATAGATTAACGAGCAGCAATACAAGTCCCATTACGAGTATCGCTGAAATGCCAGTTACGGAAACCGAGCTGAGAATTTTTGAAACGATAAATATTGAAAGAATAATAGAAATGTATTTAAAAAACAGCTTAGTCATGTTAATCGTGCCTCCTGTCAAGTCTTTTTCGGCTACCTTATTTTTATTTTGACCGTAACATTGTCTGCGTCGACA
This sequence comes from Clostridia bacterium, assembly GCA_009929315.1. Taxonomy (GTDB): domain Bacteria; phylum Bacillota; class Clostridia; order Oscillospirales; family Oscillospiraceae; genus UBA2658. The sequence goes on along the minus strand of SAAS01000002.1, from coordinate 98,288 downwards.
TTAATGAGGTCATAGGGGCCGTCGTCATTTATTGTGCCTAAGAGAATAATGAGCGAACGGAGCAGTTCCCTCACGGCGCGAACCGACAGGTGTGAGCTTTTCTTTGGAGTTTTCGGAGTAAAAACGCAAACAAGGCTCGTCAGGTCAACAAATGAGTCAAGAAGTTCCCGAAAGACATTGAGAGAAATGGGGAAAAATAGGCGAAACTTTTTCCCGTTATCCGCACTAACCTTTACAAGCATTAGCCTCAAGCCGCTATTCGACATAAATCTGCACCTTGACCGTTGTCTTATGCTCCTCATCCCAGGCTTCCACATCGACTATACTGGGGTCCTCTAAGGCGCCGCTCAAAACGTCTTCGACTATTTTGCCGAAATCGATGCTTGAAATGTCGACACCCTTGGATTCCATTTGTGTTCTGGCGTCAGAAGGGATATAGGCGGTGACCTTGGTAGCTATTTCACCGAGTGTTGTAAGAAGACGAATAGGAATGTTGACATTTACGTTGATGGTTTTGTTCTCAGAAGTGACCTTGATTTTGAGAAATTTGTAGTTGTGTACACCGGGGAGAGAGCGGCTGCGACGCTTACCGCCGTCGAGGGGTCGCTTGTTGCCTTCAGCGCGTCTAAAAGCTCAAGACCCTCTGAAGCGGAAATTTGTCCGTTTTGAATCATTTCAAGTATTCTTAATTGTTCACTCATTTTATAATCCTCACTATACCTAAAGATTTTTTATTTTTTCTGTGGCTTCTTTGGCTGTTATTTCGCCTTTTGACAGCCTGTCAAGTATTTCGTTTCTGGCGATTTCCTTAGTTTCTTTCTCCTGCTGTGTTTCTTTCACGGATACTTCATATCCGAGAGCCTTGATTACTGCGTCAAGCTTTCCGCGCACAGTGGGGTAGGAGATACCCAAGTCCTTTTCGACATCTTTTATATTGCCTCGGCACTTAATGAAGACTTTGACAAATTCTAAATCCTCTTCCGGAAGACGACAAAATTCGCAGGGCTGAAAATCACCCTCTATAGCCGTTGAACATTTTGGGCAGCCGAGCTTTGTTATTGAAAGGCGCTCGCCGCATACCGGGCATTTGCCGGGTGCTTTATATTTCATCCGATTCACTCTCCAGTAGGTTTTTATGGCTTGAATATACACCGGAATATCACAGTTGTCAATATAGAAATTAAAATAATTAATATATAACTTAATAATATCAATAATAAGATTGAATAAATTAAGATAATCGACAAATCCGCATCTGTTTTTTGGCGGAGAGAAACTACTGCGTAGGATTATAGCGATTTGAGTTTTGATTATTATTTATTTGAAATATATGACACAAAATCGCTTTAGCTATTGATATATTGCGGTGTGGTTAGGTATAATTGCACTTAGGAATAATTTGTCGGGGAATTAAGCAGAGAAAGCTGAAAATGAATGAACAAAAGGAAATCGATAAAAACAAAAGATGAGGCTAAATCGGGATCGCTTCGGAAAATCGGCAAGCTTGCCGGCAGAGTGCTTGCATTCATATTTGTAACTTTACTCCTCGTTATCGTAAGTCTTTATGGCGTTATGTGGGTTATTATGAAAGGCCCTTCTCCCTCGGCTCAGAAGCTGTTTACACTTTCTGTGAGAGAAACGAGCGCGGTGGGTTTTCTCGCCAATCTCTATTTGACGGACGATGAGATTGCGGCAATCGTCAATGAAAACAGTGCCGCTGCAAGCAGCGAAACCACCAACGCCTCGCTGATAACGATATCAGAAGAGGGGCAAAGCTCCGACAATGGGACTGCTGCCACAGATTCGGAGGATTCCAAAGACGGAATTAAAATCGAAGAAATCAAAGGTTCGACATTTAAGGGCTTTATGATGATTGTCGACGACCCCCTAAGGCTTTTTGTGGGAACTCCGGGGGGCTTCGGTTCGGGGTACGAAGGAATAACTCTTGAAAAAATGATTGAATCCGCCGGTGCTGTCGGCGGGATTAATGCGGGCGGCTTTTACGATCCGGGCGGCGGCGGAAACGGCGGAATCCCCGACGGTCTTGTTATTTGCGAAGGTAAGCTGGTTTGGGGTGATATGGGCACGCCCAGCAGCGTTATCGGCTTTGACTCAAAGGGTATTTTGCATGTCGGAACCATGACAGCCAAGCAAGCTCTTGACGCGGATGTCCAATGGGCGGTCAGCTTCGGACCGACACTCATTGTTAACGGAACACCCTGCGGCGGAATGTCGAGCGGAGTTAATCCGCGTACGGCTATCGGACAAAGAGCGGACGGCGCGGTTTTACTGCTGGTGGTGGACGGACGTCAGGTGGACAGTTTGGGCGCAACTTTTGACGATCTTGCGAACATTATGCTTGATTACGGTGCGGTGAACGCCGCAAATCTTGACGGCGGATCCTCCACGCTGATGATTTATAATGACCAGATACTAAATGTATGTGCCTCAATCAGCGGTCCTCGCGAAATACCGACATCATTTTTAATAAGATAATCAGAGCAATATCGGAATCCGGTAAAATCTAAACAAAGATTGTGATTTGGAGCGGGATATATGAAAAGACATTTTGGAAAGCATCAGGGCGGCGCGGAACAAGACGTATCGGAACAGTATCAGCCAGAAGAAATCGGGCAATACGATATGCAGGGAAATGCGGCGGGGGAAGAATTGTCTTCGTCAGCACAGGAGGATAATTCGGAGGACTACACGGCGACAGGCGAAGACAGTAATTATATCGGACGCACACCTGACAAAAGAAAGAAGCTGAGCGGTTTTTCACGGTTTCTATTAATTTATTCCGCGGCATTTCTTGTCGTTGTTGCGGTTGCGCTCGTCTTTTTCTGGAAATACATTGCCGCTTATGAAATCTCGCGCCCTGAGCACGAGATGGATGACGTCGTACTTGCAATGGAGACTTACGAGGGCAGCAGCGATCTGGCAAAGGTCTTTGTGGTTTCGGATTTTGAAGACAAAGACACTGTTTTCAGCGATATTTACAGCACTTATATAGAGGGACAAAGCTGCACTTACAGGAAAATGGCGGGCGAATATACGGACGATACGCCCGTGTATGTCCTGAGGGCAGGGTCAACCGACTGGTTCAAGCTGAGCCTTAAACCCAAGGGAGAAAACGCCGCGGGATATGGCTTCCAGCTTTGGGAACTGTCGACGCTTGAGCTTCTTAAAGAAAACACGAGAACAGTTACAATCCTGGTACCGCCCGGTGCATCCGTCAGCGTGAACGGAATTGCTGTATCCGATGATTATATTACAGACGACCATGTTGAATATGAAGATTTAACAGAGCAGGAAAAACGCTTTAACGCCGATTTTGACGCATACAGGGTTCTATACACCATCGATAACATCTATGGAAAAGTGGAAGTTTCAGTTGTTGACGCCGAGGGGACAGAGCTTGTCGCCGAAAGCGATGACGAGAGTGATTTCGTATATGATGCCGTGAGATATTCCGTTAAACTGACGGCTCCGGCTGACGCCGTTGTCACAATAAACGGAGTTGAGCTAAAAAAAGAGGACGCCACGGGTTCACTGCTTTCTTCGGATATGTTCAAGGGACTTGAGAAATATGCGACGGCTGTTCCCGACTTTGCCGTGTATGAGATTGACGGCCTGTTTGCGGAGCCCGAGATTGCGGCGAAAGACGCAAAAGGCGCCGAGCTAGAGCCGACTGAAAGCTCCGACGGAGGATTTGTTTTCGGTTTGCCCGACAGCACGAAGCTGAAGGAAGCGCAGACTCAGCGCGTAACGGACTTCGTAAAGTCATATGTCTCATTTTCCACCGATGAGAAAGATGATACAAACGGAAACTTTACCCGCCTTTCAAAATTCCTGCTGACAAACACGGAAACGTATAAGCGTATTAAAAACTCGGTTGAGGGCGTTTCATGGGTTTCGGGAGGCACTATCGAATATAAAAAACTCGAGTTGGACAACTTTGTTGCCTGCGGAGACAACTGCTATGTAGTCAGGGCAACCATAAGCATAACCGTGACTTCCGACGGCAATGTCCGCAACACCGACAGCGTTTATACTCTTGTATTCGTGAAATCGGGCGGCGTCTGGCTTGTCGGAAATATGCTTGCGTCCTGATAGGCAGAAGTCCGGTTAAGTCCTTTACTAAAGTCCGAAAGGACGATGCCGATAAGCTGTTATTAACCGATAACGCCTAATATTGCTTTAAGGAGAATGGGCATGCTGCTTAAACCGAGAATAGCTCTAATACCCGCATACGAACCGGGGGAGAAGCTCACGCAGCTCGCCGAGGAGCTGAAGCTTGCCGGGTTTGAGGTGCTCGTGGTAGATGACGGCAGCGGCGAAGCGTTTCGGTCGATATTCGGGCACACTTCGGCTTATGCAACTGTTTTGACTCATGAAACGAACAAGGGCAAGGGGTGCGCGCTGAAAACGGGACTGAGCTATATCCGCGAGAATTTTTCAAAAGACTCAGTGGTGGTAACTCTCGACTCGGACGGACAGCACAGCGTGGAGGATACAGTACGCGTTTGCGACGCCGCAGCCGAAAAAAAGGGAACTCTCGTGCTGGGCTGCCGAAACTTCAGGGACGGAACCCCCGTCAGAAGCTGGTTCGGAAACACGATGACGAGATTTGTTTATCGAATTTCCACGGGTGTAAGCGTGAGCGATACACAGACGGGTCTTCGGGCTTTCGGGGCTGAAATGATACCGTTTATGCTGGATATCGGAGGCGAACGCTACGAATATGAGATGAATGTGCTGCTTGAGTGCTCACGGGAGCGGGTGCCGATTAAAGAACTGACTATAAAGACAATTTACTTTGACAACAATTCCGGCTCTCACTTCTCGACATTCAAAGATTCCTTCCGCGTGTATAAGGAAATTCTCAAATTTGCCGCATCCTCCTTTGTCGGGTTTCTTGTGGATTACGGTATGTACAGCCTGCTCACTGTCATTACGGCGGGGCTTGGAACAGCGCTCAGTATTCCGCTTTCCAATGTTGTGGCGCGAATCGTCAGCTCTGTTGTAAATTTTACAATAAATAAAAAGCTGGTGTTCAAGCACCGCGGTAAGCTCGCTAAAACCGCAGTGAAGTATTTCGCGCTGGCAGCAGTTATACTTGCGTTAAACACCCTGCTTCTTACTTACATGACGGCTGAGCTCGAAGTAAACAGATACGCGGCGAAAATAATTATTGAGATTGTGTTCTTCACAATAAGCTGGCTTGTTCAGAAATTTCTGATATTCAGAAAGAAGGCCTCGGCGGAGGATAAAAAAAGCTGACAAAACGGCTATAAATTCAGAGAGATACGCCGCGAAGTTTAAATTTAAGCAATAAAGAGGGCTTAACCAGTTACGGTTAAGCCCTCTTTTGTTTATCCGCTATATTTAAAGCCAAGTTTTACGTTAATGTTTTTTCCATATTCGCATAGGAGGAACGAGTGAACCCGTTTTTCTCGTAGAAACTGACGTCCTCAGTCAGAGTGTGCAGTTCAATTTTATTTATACAGTCTTTTTTAAGCTCGTCCTGAAGAGCGACAAGAGCCATGCTGCCGCAGCCCTTTCGCTGATAATTCGGATGAACATAAATTTCATCGACATAAAAATTGCTGCACTTTGCCGCCGTAATTATTCGCCCGAATAAGTAGCCGACAAGCTGTGTTTCAATTAGCAGTGCGTAGCCTTTCGAATTTGAACCCGACAGATATGACGCAATGCGTTTTTCCGCCCGGTCAAGCGGCCAGTTTTCATTATACGGTGCCTCCGCATAAACCCTGCACAGCATTTGCGCCGCGTTTGGGATATCGGACTCGACACATGTTCTTAAGAACAGCAATATGCTCACCTCCGTAGTTATTATATTATATTGATTATATCATCAGTTGTTGGGAAAATAAAGGGAAACAAATATATATTATGAAATTATATCGATTTGGTAATCGCATTCCGGTATATACACGGTTTTTAATGTATTGCGACGAAAATTTTAGGGTTGTTCATACAGGAACAACCCTAAAAAGTGTTTGTAATTATTATTCCTTAACGGGGGCGTCATCTTCATATTCGATACTGTCCATGTCGAACTCGAGCATTTCGCCGCAGTTGGGGCACTGGATTTTTCCTAATGCAAGGACGTCTTCGTCGACAGTAATTGTTTTGCCGCAGGCAGGGCAGCTTACCTCATAGAAAACGGTTTCGCTGTGTTTATGGCCGCCGCAGCCGCACTCACCGCCATGATGGCTGCTTCCGCCGCAGCACTCGTGATCCGCGTGGTCATGCTCGCCGCCGCAGCAGCACTCGCCGTCCGCGTGGTCATGCTCGCCGCCGCAGCAGCACTCGTCATCATAATCGCCGTCGAACTCATCTTCGTCGTAAACTATCGCTTCAACAGCGGCCAGGTCATCGGAAATTGCATCGATTTCTTCGCCGAGGTCAAGAGCGTTTTCTTCAAGCTTGTCAATGTCTTCCGCAATTGTCTCCAGAACGTCAATCATTGCGAGAAGAAGTTTCTCTTCTTTTGTTGTCTTTCCAAGACCGAGACCCTCTGCAAGTCCCTTAAGATATGCTACTTTTTCTGATGTTGTCATATTTATACCCTCCTTGGTATTTGAGCGGGGCGCAACGCGCAGCTAAACTGCTGTGCAGGGCGCCTATTTGGTTTATTCGTCTGCTAATGGTACTTCGCTATATATTCTCAGCCCTTTGCACGCTCGAGGTACTCGCCCGTGCGGGTGTCGATTCTGATGCGCTCACCCGGCTCGATGAACAGGGGAACTTTAATCTCTGCGCCTGTTTCAACAGTTGCAGGCTTGGTCGCGTTGGTGGCGGTGTTACCTGCAAAGCCGGGATCGGTTTCCGTTATAACCAGATCAACGAAGTTGGGTGGCTCAACGGAGAAAACTTTGCCCTTGAAGGAAGAAACGATGCAAACCATGTTCTCTTTAACAAACTTGAAGCCGTCCGACAAAACGCTCTTGTCAATAGGAACGAGCTCGTAGCTTTCGGAGTCCATGAAATAGTAAAGGTCGCCGTCGACATAGCTGTATTCCATGTTCTTGCGGTCAACATAGGCGTTTTCATACTTTTCGGTGGGGTTAAAGGATGTTTCGACTACGGCTCCGGTGATGACGTTTTTAATTTTTGTGCGGACAAAAGCCGCGCCTTTACCGGGCTTTACGTGCTGGAACTCGATAACCTGCATAACCTTTCCGTCCATTTCAAAGGTTACGCCGTTTCTAAATTCGCCTGCTGATATCATAACAGGTCCTCCTATATAGTGAAATCACGTTCTAATAAAGATTGCATAAAGTGTACCTAAGCCAAACTATTTTACACTAAGTTTGTGCGTTTGACAAGGACGTTTTGAATTAAAGAAGGGGCTTTTTTACAGGATAATCAAATTCTTGGGGGCTTTTGTAAGATTTTCCGCCCCATCTTTTGTTATGTGGAGCATGTCTTCTATACGGACTCCGAATTTTCCGGGGAGATAAATACCCGGCTCGTTTGTTACAACGGTGCCGGCGGGGAGCGGTCGGCCTTCCCGCGGACTTGCGTTGGGACTCTCATGAATATAGAGCCCGACACTGTGACCGAGCCCATGCCCGAAGTATTCCCCATAACCGGCGTTCTCAATAATGTCACGCGCAGCCTTGTCCATATCACGCCCGATAACCCCCGCGTGGGCGGCGCGCTCTCCTGCAAGCTGGGCCTCAAGTACGGTTTCGTAAACCCTGCGCATTTCGCCGGTCACGCTTCCGAGCGCAACGGTTCGCGTCATGTCCGAGCAATAGCCGTTAATTTTACAGCCGAAATCCATGGTGACAAAGTCTCCGGATTTAAGCTTATTATCGGAGGGAACCCCGTGAGGTCTTGAAGTGTTCGCGCCCGTAACGCAGATTGTTTCAAAGGCAAGTCCCTCGGCACCGTTTCGGGTCATCTGATACTCGATTTCCGCCGTTACTTCTCTTTCGGTAAGTCCGGGCTTTATAAAGCCGAGAACAAAATCCAGAGCCTTTTCCGCTATTCGCTGAGCCCGAACTATATTATCCACCTCGCAGCGCTCCTTAATCTCACGCAGAGCCGCCGTTATGTTCTGAGACGGCACGAAGCTTATATCCAGAATACCCTGCATGCGCAGGTATTCGCGGTAGCTGAGGCTTCCGTCCTGCACACCGAGCTCGGTGATGCCGTTCTCATTTAGGATACGTTTTATTATATCGCTTTCCCTGTCGGTATTCGTGCACATTATTACTTCGGCGTCCCTGACTTCCAGGCGAGCCGCCTCAATATAGCGGGAATCGGTTATAAAATAGGCCTTTTCCGGAAGTATTACAACTGCACCGTCACTTGTCAGAAAGCCAGAGGCATAGAGCCTGTCAAGCTCGTCGTAAAGCCAAAGAGCGTCAAGGCCCTCCGAAAGCATTGCCTGCTGAATTTTTTTAATGTTTGACACTTGATTTTTCCTTCTTTTTTGTCATTCTTAAACGTCGTTTATATGCATAACGGAAAGGGGTTTCAAGAGCAAATCTCAAAAAATACAGGGGATTGCTCAAGTCGATGGGTCTGATTGCGATAGCGGTAACGCCCGCAATTTTTCCGCACAGAACGTCAGTGTAGACCTGATCGCCTATAATGGCTGCTTTGCTCGGGGAAATGCCCTTTTTCTCCAGAAGCTCGGTGAGTTTTTTTGTTTCCGGCTTTCGCGCCTTGTTTATAAAATCGACGTTAAGCGCACGGGCAAAGTTTTCCGCCCTGTCGCCGTGACTGTTTGAGAAGATGAAAGGCTCGATGCCGGCTTTTTTCAGGCTGTCAATCCAGTTTCTAAGCGGAACTGAGGGCGAATCACAGTTGTAAGCGGCAAGAGTATTGTCCAAATCCATGAGCAGCAGCGCCACGCCCATTTTCTTTAAACGATTGGGCTTGAGGTCGAAAATATTTCCCAGCATAAGGTCGGGAATGGGAAGTTTGAGCATGGAGGCATTTCCTTTCTGGAATTGACAAAATGACTTTCTAGCGGATGGCTTTCAAAGCCTGTTTCAAGTCGTCGATTATATCGTCAATATCCTCAATTCCGACGGAAAGACGGATAAGATCGGCGGAAACGCCTGCTTTAATAAGTTCCGAATCGGACAGCTGACGGTGGGTGGCGTTAGCCGGGTGCAGAACGCAGGTGTGCGCATCGGCGACGTGGGTCGCTATCATTGCAAGCTTGAGGTTCTTCATGAAATCCTCCGCTGCTTTCCTTCCGCCCTTGACACCAAAGGAAACAACGCCACAAGAACCGTTGGGCAGATATTTTTGCGCAAGTGCGTAGTATTTACTGGAAGGCAGGCCAGAGTAGTTAACCCAAGTTACCTTCTCGTGAGCTTCGAGAAATTCGGCGACTGCCTGAGCATTAGAACAGTGGCGCTCCATGCGAACCTTGAGGGATTCAATTCCAAGACCGACAAGGTAGGAATTTTGAGGGGAGGGGGTTGCGCCGAAGTCGCGCATAAGCTGTGAGGTTGCTTTAGTAATGAAAGCGCCGCCAAGGCCGAATTTTTCGGCGTAAACGATGCCGTGATAGCTCTCGTCGGGAGTGGTGAGTCCCGGGAACATTTCGGGATGGGCGAGCCAGTCGAACTTGCCGGAATCAACAATTGCGCCGCCGACGCCCGAACCGTGGCCGTCCATGTATTTTGTGGTGGCATGGGTCACAATGTCGCAGCCCCATTCAAAGGGACGGCAGTTGACTGGTGTTGGGAAGGTGTTATCCATTATAAGCGGAACATTGTGAGAGTGAGCCGCTTTGGCAAATCGCTCGATATCTAAAATGGCCAGGCTGGGGTTAGCGACGGTTTCGCCGAAGACAGCCTTTGTATTCGGACGGAAAGCATTTTCAAGCTCCTCGTCCGAGCATTCCGGAGTGACGAAGGTGAAATCAATTCCCATTTTCCGCATGGTGACATTAAACAGATTGTAGGTGCCGCCGTAAATTGCGGAGGAGCAGACGACGTGGTCGCCCGCGTTGCAGATATTAAAAACCGCGAAAAAGTTTGCCGACTGCCCCGAAGAAGTGAGCATTGCGGCGCTTCCGCCCTCCAGCGCGCAGATTCTTGCGGCGACATGGTCGTTTGTAGGATTTTGCAGACGGCTGTAAAAATACCCTTCAGCTTCCAAATCAAAGAGCTTTCCCATGTCCTCGCTCGAGTCGTACTTGAAGGTGGTACTTTGAATTATAGGAATCTGGCGAGGCTCGCCATTCTTCGGGGAGTACCCGCCGTGTATGCAGTTTGTTCCAATTTTGCTCATTTTTTGTTTCACTCCGTTTATTTATTACTCTGCCGCTACTGAGTAACGGTTGAGCCTATTATACTGTCGTTTTTCGATAGGGGACTGTAAATGCCGAAGCCCCAGAGGCTCGGACTCTGCTTCCCGTTTATCAGAATCTGCACGCTTTTTATGCCGGAAAGGGAGGTCAGGGAATTTACGATGGAGTATACGGCAAGCTTTGCTTCCTCGGGAGTATGAGTCTCGTCATCGGGGGTTATGCCGGAAAGACTGACGGTGCATACCCCATCCTGCGTGTAAACGGAAAGCACTATCGTGCCGGAGGGGAAAGCTCTTTTTAGGCTGCCGCTTATCGGGCCGCCCAGCAGCGCGTACAAAATGCCGCGTTCGGGAGAGTTTTCATCATCAAAGCTGATGGTATGGTACTCCGAGCCAAGAGCGTTTTCATCCGATTTCGGGAAATAAATTCTCACCTGAGCCTTTTGTGAGCTGATAATATTGTCGAAAAGGAGAAAATCCTCCGAGTCGAGCTTGTCCTCAACCACTTCGCTTCCAACGCAAATAGAAACAAAATCAATGCCGGAGATTGAACACATGGTCAAGGTTATGCAGGCGTCTATGATAGTTTTTTCAATGCCGCTTACATTGAGGTATTCGGTATTCAGATATACCGTAACGCTGTTTTCACCGCGAACGGCATCCAAAATCATCACATCATCGGGCAGAGGGCACTGAAGGTGTTCGCTTTGCGGTTTTTCGGCGAGGGCGGCGGCAGCCTGTGCGACCTGCGAACCGGATGTATTAGGTACTACACGGTCTTCCTGCAAAAGTTTACCGCCGGTTTGGTAGTCGGGGCTTAAAACTCTGTAGACAGAGATGCTTTCGGGTGCCGGACTCGCCGCGGTTTCAGCGGCGCAGCCCGATATAAGGACACATAAAGCCGCCAGAAGGACAATTACACGCTTTTTCATATTGGCCTCACTTATAGTGCTGTCTGTACGGTTAATTCGCTATTCGGATTTTTCTTCCGGGCAAGCAGGGAAGATGACAACGAAGCGTGAACCGCCGCTTTCTCTTCTTTCGACACTTATTGAGCCGCCGTGCAGCCTGACGGCATCGTAAACAATGGAAAGACCGAGACCGCTTCCTCCCGCATCACGGGAACGAGCCTTGTCAACACGGTAGAAACGGGAGAAGATATGCGGCAAATCCTCATCGGGAATACCGATGCCGGAGTCTTCGACAATCAAACTTACGTTATCGCTGTCCCGAAAAAGCTTTATTCGGACGAAGCCGCCGGGCATGTTATATTTGATTCCGTTTTCGGCAAGGTTGAAAATTATACGGTAAACGAGGTCTTCACTGCCAAGGATACAGCAGCCCTGCTCAAGCTCCGTTGATATGTTAACGTGATATTCTTTGGCAAGCGGCGAAAGCAGGTGCATTGTTTTCTCCGTGATATGTTTTAGATCCAGCTTGTCGTCGGATAGCCCTATTCCGCTGTCCATTTTTGAAAGGCTGAGCAGTTTTTCCGTCGTGCGCGAAAGCCGCTCCGCTTCATTGCCGATGTCGGTTACAAATTCGCGCATGGTTTCGCCGTCCATGTTATCGGAGTTAACTATACTGTCCGACAGGAGCCTTATTGAGGCAAGGGGGGTTTTTAGCTCATGCGAGGCATCGGAAACGAAGCGCCGCCGAAGTTCCTCGGTGTTTTTAAGCCGCTGGGTAAGATTGTTGAACTCCCGGCCAAGCTCGGAAAGCTCGTCGCTCCCCCCGGTTTTTATCTGATATTCATAATCGCCCTCCGAAACTATTTTCGTGGCTCGTACCAGCTCCGTAATTCGAAGGGTAAGAGCACGGCTGAATATGAACATAAGTATAATTGCCGCCGCCCCGAGAATCAGGGTGATATTACGCAGGTTCTTCTGGATGCTCATGATGAGTGAAGCCTGCCCTGCATCGTACTCGTAAAGATACACCGCACCGACAGTCCTCGCACCGTTTTTAATCGGCATTGCTTCGCGTGTCATGAAGGCCTTGCCGTCATAAACCGAATAGCAAACTATATCACCGCCGAGAGCTCGGCTGATTTCAGAAAAAAGGGCGTAACTGCCCACTCCTGAGCCCATTGACGCCGTGTCGTAAAGAATTTCGGCGTTCTCATCCGTTACGATAACTCTTGTCAGCGAACGAAGGTCAAGGAAGCTCATTACCTCCTGAACCGTATCGCTGCTAAGTTCTTCCGGAGTGGAAAGGGCGGAGGACATTACGCCTGCCTGTGTTTGCAGCGAGTTTTGCTTTGAGGCAAAGACGACATCACGGGACACGATGGTGGGGTAGGTGTTCAAAAGTACAATAAGACCCGCGATAAGCACGAGAAAGGTCGCCGCAAATTTTAACTGAACGCTGTTTGTAACCGAGCTTATACCGGGTAGCCTTTTCATGAGTTTCTCTCCCCATGGTTGATTGAGTTTGCGGTTAAGATATTTTATTTCATCAAGTATAGAATGTCTATAAAAAATTTCGATTTGACATCAGTTTTCGCCGAAGTAATAGCCGACACCCCATTTTGTTGCAAAGCAGGTCGGGAAAGCGGGGTCAATTTCAAGTTTTTCGCGCAGTCTGCGGATGTGAACATCGACAGTTCGAACGTCGCCCTGATAATCTATGCCCCAGATTATATCCAAAAGCCTTTCGCGGCTGTAAACCTTGCCGGGGTTGCGCATGAGAAGCTCAGCCAGGTTAAACTCTTTTGCCGTCAGTTCTACGGGAACGCCGTTCCGTTCCGCTATGCGGCGCGAGGAATCTATCGTGATGTGTCCGCGTGTCAGGCGGTCATCCTTGCCACCAGGGCTTTGAATTGAACTTCTGCGTAAAAGCGCGCGTACCCTCGCTTTGAGTTCCAAAATGTTGAAGGGCTTTGTAATATAGTCGTCAGCGCCGTACTCGAAGCCGATTAGCTTGTCCGTGTCCTCGCTCTTGGCGGTAAGCATAATTATTGGTACCGTAGAGTTTTCACGGATTTTCAGACAGGTTTCAAGACCGTCCAGCTTCGGCATCATAAGGTCAAGGAGAATCAGGTCGTAAGTTGTGCTTTTTGCCATTTCAACCGCAGATTCGCCATCGAAACAGGCATCAACTTCGTAGCCCTCGTTCTCCAGATTGAATTTTATTCCTTTGACAAGCAGCTTTTCGTCATCAACAACAAGTATTTTCATTGCGGTACCTCCCGAATTTTATCCTATCGTTATGTAGCCTTTCAAGTCTTCGTATGTTTTTGCGCCGATTCCCGATACATTCATAATCTCGTCCGTGCTGTTAAACTGACCGTGCTCCGTTCGATAGTCGACAATGCGCGCGGCGATAGTTTCGCCTATTCCCGGCAGAAGACAGAGCTCCTGCGCTTCGGCGGTGTTTATATTAACAAGTAACTCCGGCGATGCCGAAGGCGTCTGCAGATCGGAAGCGGGGGTTTCCGACTGTTCGGTATGGGGGGAGAGCCCTGATGAGATGGTGACGGCGGCGCTCTTATCATTAACCCGCAGAGCCGCGATTGCAACGGCTGCAATGAATATAACGGTTATTACAATAGCGGCAATTTCCGCCTTGCTCAGCTTCAAAAAATCTTCCCCCTACTACCGTCAGCGGCGGCACGGATATTTTGTGTTGATTTTCAAACCATTAGTTCGTATAATAAGCGGTAGTGCTTTATACAATATTATTTTCAATATAACATATTTTTCCGGAGATGAATATGAAAAAGTCAAAGATTTTATCCTATATTTTATTATTTGCCATAATATCCGCAATGATTATGCCGTCTTCCGCCATGGCTTTGAACGACCCGCCCTTGAGTTCGAAGGCCGTCGTTCTTGTAGATATCGGAACAGGCAATGTCCTTTTTGAAAAAAACGCTGACGAAAAGATATATCCGGCAAGTACTACGAAGATAATGACTGTGCTGCTTGCAGTTGAGGCCATTGAGGCGGGAAAGGTTTCGCTCACGGATTCCGTTACCGCGCAAAGCAGCATAACGACGGCTCTCGGTGAGGACGGTAGCAGTGCCGGAATAGTTGTCGGCGAAACGATGTCGCTTGAAAGCGTTCTTTACTGCGCGATGCTCTCCTCCGCGAACGAAGCCTGCAACATGGTCGCAAGCTACATAAGCGGCGATATTCCAAGCTTTGTCAAACTTATGAATGAAAGAGCGCTGGAGCTTGGCTGCACCGGCACAAATTTCCGAAACACCCACGGATATCCCGATTATAACCACTATTCCACGGCAAGAGATATGGCGCTTATAGCACTGGAAGCGTATTCTCATCCGCTGTTTATGGAAATTTGCAATACGATTACGAAAACTATTCCCGCAACAAACATGTCTGAGGCGCGGGTTATCGGCAATACTAACGGGCTTATCAACAACGATTCCGAGCTTTATCCCGGTTATTACTACGAATATGCCAAGGGAATTAAAACCGGTCACACAAACGACGCGGGCTACTGTCTGATTTCCTCCGCCAGTAAGGATAAAATATCGCTGCTGTGCGTTGTAATGGGCGGAATGGCGGTTGAGAAAGTTGAAAAGACCGATTACACGAATTTTTCTGATTCAATTTCAACGTATAACTGGGCGTTTGAAAACTTCAGTTACCGCAATATTATTGATACCACGGATCTTGTTAAGGACATCCCTGTGAAAATGGCAAAGGACACGGACTATGTTACAGTCCGCCCGGAAACCGCAGTACAGGCGCTGATGCCTAACGACGAGGACAACTCCAGCTTCGACCAGCAGCTAACCATATATAGCGAGCAGGAAGGCAAGGACCTAGTGGCTCCTATCGAAGCGGGTACCGTGCTCGGAGAAATTACCATATCGCGTGACGGTGTGATTTACGGTTCGTCGGAGCTTGTCGCCTGTTCATCTGTCGATTTGGATTATGCACAGTTCATCGGAGATAAAATTGTTAAGACGCTGAAGAATCCGCTGGTTATCATTTTTATTGTTATAATCCTGGGGCTTTTGCTGACCTATGCCATTCTTGTCGCCCGCTATCGCAGGTCCAAGAAACAGTACAAAAAGGAGCTTGAAAGCAGGCGCAGGGTGAAGGAAAATACCCTGTCGGAACGACAGGCGTCACGAAACCTTTCGAGTAAGGGTTCGGGCTCTATTCAGGACGGCACCGCAGCAACTAACGGAACAGGGTCAGACAGATCCGCTTCCGGAACTGAGACGGTTTCAAAAGCTGAGCAGGATTATTTCGATGAGTTTTTCGGAAGAAACAAGAAATAACCCGCGTTGATGGGAGTAATGCTTGCCTGAGCCTTACGGCAAAGGCTCTTTGTAAGGAGGGTTCAACATGAATAAAAGATTTGCGTTTATCGGGGCTGGCAACATGGGCGGAGCAATAATCGAGGCGGTTTGCCGCGCCGTATCGCCGCCTGATGTTCTTGTTTATGACAAGGACAAAGGGAAAACGGAAGAACTTTCGGCAAAGACCGGTTGCCGAGTAATGGAAAACGCTCTTGACGCGGCTGCTGACGCGCATTTCATTTTCCTTTGTGTAAAGCCGAATGTTATTTCCGGTGCCTTGAAAGAGCTGTCTCCTGTTTTGAAGGAGAGTGCGAAGGAAGGCGAGAACAAGGTTATTGTATCAATCGCCGCAGGTGTTGCGAAAAGCGCCATTAAGGAAACTTTGGCACAGCAGGGAATTGACCTCCCTGTCGTAAGACTGATGCCAAACACACCGGTGGCGGTCGGGAAGGGAATGATTCTCGTTTCTCCCGATAAGGAATTGCCTCAGGAGGACCTTTCGGTTTTGCTTGCCGCGCTTGCCCCGGGTGGGCTTACTTCAATCATTGAGGAAAGCTATATAGACGCCGCGACACCTGTTTTCAGCTGTTCGCCTGCTTATGTTTACATGTTTATTGAGGCGCTTGCGGACGGCGGAGTTATGGCGGGAGTACCGCGCGACAAGGCGCAGAGCTTCGCCGCGCAAGCGGTGCTGGGCGCCGCGGCGATGGTTTTGGAAACGGGCAAACACCCCGGACAGCTAAAGGATGAGGTGTGCTCACCCGGCGGCTCGACGATTGTCGGGGTTGAGCAGCTTGAAAAAAGCGCCTTTCGAAGCGCGGTTGCCTCCGCGGTTTATGAGGCTTACAAAAAAACAGCGTCTCTGGGCAAATAAAATTGCAGTATTAAACTATGTCCGAGCGTTGTAGACAATTATCTGCATATCTGCTTTAAAGCATTCTCGGAAAAATTAAAATCCGCAGTGAGGTTTTACCTCACTGCGGATTTTTTAGTTATTTAGTTTCTGGCAGGGAATCGTCATTTTCAATCCATTGTCTGACATCGATGATTTCGACTCCGTTATTGACTGTACGGCAGATTACCTTCTCAATACCAGCGTTAAGTATAAACCTGCGGCAAAGAGTGCAGGGGGCGGCGTTTATTATTTCGTTGGTTTTCGCGTCACGTCCGACGAGATAGATAACCGAGCCGAGCATATCCCTTCTTGAACAGGATATTATCGCGTTCTGCTCGGCGTGGACGCTTCTGCAAAGTTCGTAACGCTCCCCTGCGGGAATGTTGAGGTGTTCACGGGTACAGAAGCCCAAATCACAGCAGTTTTTTCGGCCTCTTGGTGCGCCGTTGTAGCCGGTTGAAATGATTTCGTCCGCCTTGACAATAATGGCGCCGTACTTTCTGCGCAGACAGGTGGAGCGGCTCTGTACAGAATCCGCGATGCCGAGGTAGTAATCGTCCTTGCCGGTTCTCATATCCATTTCGTTCCTCCAAATTATATTTGTTTATTATTTGTGTTAACTAAAATACAACGACTGTTGTGCCTGTCGGGATATTGTTGTAAATATACAGAATATCGTCGTCATACATTCTTACGCAGCCGTGGCTGACAGGGAAACCGATTGACGGATCCGAGAGGGTTGTGGTGCCGGGACGGTAAAGCCGTGAATGGAAGGCGTAGCCCGTATTGTTCTTAAAGCCGACAACCGGCCTTACCGTGTAAGTGGAGGTAGTCCAGCCCTCCCAAGCTTTGTAGGTGGTTTTCCACGTTCCGACAGGAGTGCCGCGCCCCGGGGCGCCTGTTCCGACGATGCAGCTGTAAATCAGAGTCCAGTCTCCTTTGCTGCCCGTGAAAATATTTACCCTTTGCATGGAGAGATTAATCCAAATAAGGTAGCGGGTATCGCTTGCATAGCCCTTGGCGTTGACCCAGGCTTCTTTTTCATGGCTTTCATAATCATGTGTTTGAGCCCATTCGAGAGTGAAATTACCCTCGTAGCCGAGTGTAACAAGCTCCAGCACTCGGTCTTGTTCACCTGCGGCGCTGTTATCGGCGATTGCTTCAGCCGCAAGGTTTATAGTGCAGCCAGAGGCATTCAGGTTAAGGTTTTTTACACTGCCGCTGCCGTTTAAGAGCGTGTTTCGTCCGTTAACGATTATTGAGCCTGCAGTACCGTTTATCGAAACTGTATTGTTTGCCCCGCTCACTTCGGCGGAACTTAGCTCGTTTCCCGAGTATAACACGAAAGTATTGTTTAATCCGGGTATGATAAGGGAAGAAAGAGCACCCTCGTTCTGCTTTGTTACGGTGTTGAAATTTCCCGAGATGCTCACGGAAGCCACATCCGCGCTTAGAAGAGAGAGCCAGTTTGTATTGCCTGTCGCTGAAACAGTGCCTAATCCACCGTCACTTTTTGCGGAGATTTCGTTTAAAGAGCCGCTGACATTAAAAGAGAAGGCAAGAGCGCTTGAGATTTTGATTTTATTTTCGCTTCCCGTGACGGAAAAATCGACAATGTCCTTAAGAGAACTTATCTCAATATAAGATTTCAAACACGAAATGTCCAGAACTGAAATGCTTTTAAACGATGCGGAAATAGTATTTTCCGTGCCGCCGATTGTAACTTTTGAGGGGGTTTCGGAGAAATTGCTTAGATTAAGTGTGTTACCTCTGCCTGACAGCTCAAGCTGATCGCAGGAGACGCCGAGAGAAAAGGTATCCGCGGAGGATTGCACAAGGTTGTTTTCCCCGGTTACTTTAAGCTCGGAAAAGCTTGCGCCCGGGGAGAGCGTTATTTTGTTACCGCTGCCCGTGATTACAAGATAATCATGCTTGCCGGAAATGCGAACGGACATGCCGCTTCCCGTTATTTCAATCGAGCCGACGTTTTGCCCTATGTTCGCTTCCGTGCAGGATTCGAGCTGAAGACTTCCGACATTATAGCCGTAGGAGCCTTCAAGGTTTATATTTCCGCTTCCCACGGCAATGACAAGCCTTGTAATTTCAGAGCTGTTATCGAGCAATAAGCTTGACAGCTTGTGACTTCGCAGGGTGAGCGCATCCGCCTTAACGCCTGAAAGCGTCACAAATTCAGAAGTACAGTCGAACCAAATGTTTCCCGCGCTGATATAGTTAAGCACTCCGCTGCCTTTGATAATGCTGCCGCCCTGTGTGCCGACTGTCAGAGCGCTGCAGCTTATGTAGTTGGCGGCGATTCGATAGAGAACGGTAAAAAATTCCGCTCGGCTTATGCTGCCGTTTGCATTGAGCGCTCCGTCAAACCCGGTCACCAGTTTCTTCGAAACGAGGGCTGCGACAGCGCTTCTGTTTTTTTCGGAAAGCAAGGGGGAATCCGAAAAGGAACTTAAAACGGCGAAATCCGGCTCCGCAGGAACAAGACAAAAGGCCTTCGCAATCATCGAAAGAGCATCCTGCCTTAACATAGGCTTGTCGAGATTTCCTGTGTCGAAGGAAATTAAGCCGAGGCGGAGGGCTTTTCCGGCGGCATCGGCATACCAGACGTCGGAAGAAATGCCCAGTTTTGATATATCGGCTGTTTCTGTTGCACCGAGGACACGGCACAAAACGGTTATCATCTGAGCGGTGGTAATCGGAGAGTCGGGACTAAGCGTATTGTCCTCAAAGCCCGTAATCAGACCGTCGTTAAAGCCGCGGCGGAGGGTTTCTTCCGCCCAATGACCGTTGACATCGGTGAAATCAGTCCACTGTGCCGCATAAGCCGTTATGGAAAAGCAGGCTGATAGTATTAAAATCGAAACCAAGAAAAGGGCTTTTTTTGCTTTCATCGGCTGCTCCATTAACATAAATTATTGCTTTGCAATTGTTAATTTATAGTATTATAATAATTACCCGTAAGTCAACAACAAAACTGTTTTATTTAAAGTACGCACGATAGGTAAGGAAAGGGGTAAAGAGAGTGAAACGCAACTACCAGCTTGAAACAGACGGCGTTATCAAGTCACTTTGCGGGAATCGCCCGAAGCTCCTTCTTCAGTGCTGCTGCGGCCCCTGCAGCAGTTACGTTCTGGAGTACCTGACAAAGCATTTTGATGTGACCGTTTTGTACTATAATCCTAATATCCAGCCCCAAGCGGAATATGAAAAGCGCCTTTTCTTTATGAGGCTGGTGGCATCAAAATATCCCGAAACCGTGTCTGTGATGGAATGTGAATACAGGGGAGAGGACTTTCTGGGCGCGGTACGAGGGCTTGAAAACGAGCCCGAGGGAGGAGCGAGATGTACAAAATGCTTTGAGCTTCGGCTGCGCGAAACTGCGAGGCTTGCCAAAAAGGGAGCTTTCGATTATTTCTGCACCACCTTGTCGGTTAGCCCGCACAAGGACGAGCAGAGATTAAACGAAATCGGCTTTTCGCTCGAGCGTGAGTTCGAGGTTAAATGGCTGCCATCGGATTTTAAAAAACGTGAGGGGTATAAACGCTCGAACGAGCTTACAGGGGAATACGGCCTATATCGCCAGAATTACTGCGGCTGTCTTTACAGCCTTGCGGAAGCTGAGAAAAGCCTTGTGCCAGATTGCACCGGATAAATAAGCCGCCCTCGGGCTGCCCAATTATCAGATAAAACGTGGAAAGGTACTATTTGACGTGAAAAAAAACCTTAGAAAACTTGTAACGGCCTCCGTTATCGGCGCACTCTACGCCGCACTGACATTTGCGCTTGCCCCAATAAGCTATTCTCCTCTGCCCATTTTACCGTTAGAGTTACGAATTTCGGAAGTCCTTTGTATACTGCCGTTTTTCTTCCCAGAGTCTGCAATAGGACTTTTTGTAGGTTGCCTCATTGCCAATATTCTAAGTCCTTACGGACCGTTGGACGTGGTGTTTGGTTCTCTAGCAACACTGCTTTCAGGGCTTTGTACAGCGGCTATCGGTATACGTGCGCGTAGAAAAAGCATGGCAGGGTGGAGCGATTGTGTTTACGCCTGTCTTATGCCCGTACTGTTCAACGCTCCGATTGTTGGCGCAGTGATTGCCTATACCTCGACACAATACGCCTTTTTGACCGGCTTTGCAATTTACGGGTTACAGGTCGGCTTAGGTGAGGCAGTCGTCATGCTTGCTTTAGGATTACCCGCTATGAGATATATTTCAAAAAGCTCCTCTCTCTCAGAACTTTTCGCAAGACTGCAATAGGGTTTCATATTTAACGTACGGAGCTTTTGGATACGCAAATTTCTGTTGACACGGAAAGATAGCATACTGTATAATAATTTAGCTTTCTGACCATAAATATTTTGTGTCAGATAACTTGCGGAATCAGTGTTTTTTCGCAAGAAGTTTTTGTCAACTACTGCGGCTGATACGGGACCGAATTAATCGGCTCCGTCCAGGACGCTGTTGAGTACCATACAACGAAAGGAAGGTGTACGGAAAATGGTTCGTACCTATCAGCCCAAAAAGCGTCATGCTCAGAAGGAGCATGGTTTCCGCAAGAGAATGGCTACAAAGAATGGCCGCAAGGTTCTCGCCCGTCGCAGAGCAAAAGGCAGAGCTAAACTTTCATACTAATCCTGTGAGCAGGGTGCACTGTGAAATGGACTCGGCAATTAATTTTTTTGGGGCGGAGTGTACCGCTTAATACCGATTTTTCAGGGCGGAGTTTTCCGCCCTTTAGGTGTTTTACCGTTTGTGTTTGAGGGCGAAAGGACTGTGAAATTTGAAATTTTCGGTTTCAATGAAGAAAAACCATGAGTTCCGCCGCCTGTATGCAAAAGGAAAAAGCGTTGCTACCCCTTCGCTTGTCGTCTATTTTCGCAGAACAAACAGAAGCTACAACCAGCTTGGCTTAACAGTCAGCACAAAAATCGGCAATGCTGTCTGCCGCAACCGCGTGAGGCGACGTCTCAAGGAAATTTACCGCCTCAATGAAAACCGTTTGCTGAAAGGCTTGGATGTGGTTGTGGTGGCAAGGCAGAAAAGCCCTTTTGTGAGCTACGCTGAACTGGAAAAGGCATTTTTATTTGCCTGTTCACGACTTGGAATTTTGTGCGATGAACCGAAAAGCGGGGAAAAAGAATGAAAAAATTCTTGATTGCACTCGTGAAATTTTATCGAAGGAACATATCTCCATATACTAAACCCAGCTGTAGATTTGTTCCGACCTGTTCCCAGTATGCCCTCGAGGCGTTGGAGAAGTACGGCGCCGCCAAAGGTTCGTGGCTCGCCCTGAAACGCCTTAGCAGGTGTCACCCTTTCCACACAGGTGAACACGATTTCTATGATCCGGTGCCTTAACCGATTATACCTGATAGGAGAATCCCTATGACTGCATTTATTACCGCACCCTTTGCCTGGCTCTTAATGGCCTTTTATAATTTCACACAGAATTACGGTCTTGCCATTATTCTTTTTGCCGTGGCGCTCAAGCTGATTCTCCTCTACCCGATGATGAGGAGCAAGCACAGCATGATGCGTTCGGCGCGTCTGCAGCCCTATATGAAGGAACTTGAAAAAAGGCACGAGGGAAACAAGGCAAAATACCAAGAGGAAGTATCAAAGCTCTACAAGGAAGAAAAAATCAACCCCATGTCGGGCTGCCTCTGGTCGATGATTCCAATGATAATCCTCTTCATGCTTTACAGCGTTATCCGCAACCCGTTTACAACCATGATGGGGATCTCCTCAGAGCAGTTTGACACTATTAAAACTACAATTACCAGCTTGGGAGGGACAATTCCCACCGGCGGTTATGCACAGCTTCAAATGGCGAGTTTCGTCCATGAGCATTTTGCGGACTTCGCGAGTATCTCCGATAAACTTGTCAATCTGGATTTCGGATTTTTGGGAATGAACCTCGGAGATACTCCGAGCTTCAAGTTCTTCTTAGAAGTGGATTGGAGCCAGACTTCGAGCTGGGCTCCCGCACTGGGGCTTTTCCTCATACCGCTCGTATCGGGAGCACTTTCCTTCTTCTCCATGAAAGTGAGCAACGCCGCAAACCCCACAGCCGCACAGCAGCAGGGACAGATGAAGATGATGATGTACATGATGCCCTTCGTATCTGTATACATCGGCTTCGTAATGCCTGCAGCATTGGGCATCTACTGGATTGCAAACAGCGTTCTTGCCATCATTCAGGACGCGATTTTGAACAGCTACTACGGAAAAATGCTGGATAAAGAGGACGCCGAACGCAGGGAAAGACTTCGCGCCCGCGAAACGGAGCTTGAAAAGAAACGCCTTGAAACGGAAAGACTCAAAGCTCTGGGCGCAACAGAAATAAACAAAAATACCAGCAAGAAGAAAATTCAGGCATCTGCCAAGGCACAGAGCAACGAGAGACTCGCGGCTGAAAGATCCGAGGAGAAAGCAGCTCGCCGCGCTGCTCTCGGGCTTTCAAACGAAACGCCCGATTCGCAGGTCGGCAATCGCCGCTATGCCAGAGGCAGAGCCTATGTTGAGGACCGCTACGTTAACCCCGAAGGGGCGGAAGAAGCAACTGCGGCGGCTGCCGCGGTTTCGGCTGTCGATGAAGCGGTCGACAGTGAATATGCGCAGGATACCGGAAACGATAACATCGATACCGGAAATGACGCATAGATTCCCGTTAACGAAGATTTAACGATGAAAGATAGGGTTTGAATATTCCAAGCTTTGTCTTATGCGCCAATTATGTGCCCAGAAGCCGAGATTTCAATCATAAGTCAAATAATCGCTGTTTTGGGCTGCTTTCCTGTTTGGCGCCGCGAAAGGAATGGTCATAATGATGCAAAATTCAATTGAAGTGACGGGTAAAACAGAGGAGGAGGCTATTGCTTCCGCTCTCCGTCAGCTAAGTCTTCAGAGAGATGAAGTCTCAATAGAAATACTTGAGCGCTCAAAAAGCGGCTTTTTAAGAATCGGCTCCACTCCCGCCGTTGTTAAGGTTACCTATGATGTTCCGGACATATCCACCGCGGAAGGCGTTGCCGAAAAGGCAAAATGCTTTCTTGAAGGACTTTTGAGCCGCATGGGTGTTGATGCTCAAATCGAGCTCGGGGCAAAAGAAGACGGTTCCGTTACGGTGGAGCTTCGCGGTGACGGTATGGGCGCGATAATCGGCAGAAGAGGAGAAACCCTTGACGCGATTCAGCACCTGACAAATTACGCTGTCAACCGCGGGAGTGAGGAACGTATCCACATTTGCATTGACGCGGAAAATTACCGCAGCAAGCGCGAAGAATCACTTGTCCATCTTGCGGAAAAAATGGCAGCTAAAGCTCTCAAGTATCGCAGAAGCATGGCGCTTGAGCCCATGAATTCATATGAACGCCACGTTATTCATACTGCGCTCCAGGATTATCCCGGAGTTACAACAGGTTCGACGGGTGTTGAGCCGAACCGCAGAGTTGTCATATCCTGCGAGAAGGCAAAAACCCAGGATTAAAAGAATTAAAAAAGAACAGAGGTGAGGGGCGGCTAGACCGCCGTAATGTGGGAGATTATTATTCGATTTACGAAACCATAAGAAAAACACTGGCAAAACAGCTTGAAATCAGCCCCGACTTGATTACGGAAAACACCAGGATTGTCCAAGACCTCGGCGCCGATTCGCTTGACGTTGTTGAGCTGATTATGACCCTTGAAGAGGGATATAACATTATAATTTCCAATGACGACGCAAGCGAACTTGTGACTGTCGGGCAAATTGTCGTGTTTATTGAAAAGCAGCTGAAAAGACCGATGTAGAACCAAGAACGCCGAAGCTGAGATAAACGATGCTTCGCGGAGTTTTTGGGAGAATATGATTTGATAAGAGCATCTTTCTTGCTTGACGGCAGACTTGCCGAAAAGCGAGCGGAGATGCTCTTATATTTTCTGGGCGACATTACCTGTCATATTGAAAACAAAAATGCCTGCAGTCCTTACGAAAGGACTGCAGGCGTTTTTGTTATTTTAAGCCGCAGCTGACGCTGACGGGCTCGGCGTTACGGGAAGAGAAGGCGTGGGGGCTGTCGGAGTCGGCGACGGGATATCAGTTTCGGATGCGTCACCGCTGTCTGACGGACTTTCGGAGGACTCTTCGGAGGGGGAGGGGCTTGGGGTTTCGGACAACTCGCCAAAGATGTTTGTGGGACCGGAAAAGCTCGGTGTCTTAAAGGCTTTGTAAGGCAGTCCGTCGTTGAGCTTATACATTATTTTCTGCCATATTTGCGCAGAGGGGTTACCGGTAACATACATGCGGGCAGGAGTATCATAGCCTGTCCATACGGCTGCAACATAATAGGGAGTGAAGCCGACAAACCAACGATCGCAATAATCTGAGCTGGAACCGGTTTTACCGGCATGGGGCATATTCCCGAGATAGGATTCGGAGCCGGTACCGTAGGTTGCCGCGATGTTAAGCATATAGGTTATTGTCCAAGCAGTGTTGGCTTTGAAAGCAACGATGGTTTCCGCAGGGTTATCTAAAACCGTGTTTCCATCTGAATCAGTTATGTGGGTATAAGAGCGGGCATAAGTGAACACACCGTCGTTGGCGAAGGAGTCATACGCTTGAGCCATTTCGCGAACGGTTGCGCCGTTTGTGAGCTGACCAAGCGCAAGAGGAGCATAGTCTCTGTCGGAATCCGCAAGGGTAACAAAACCCAGACGGTCCTTAAGGTAGTTGAACGAAACAGAAGGCGTCAGCTTGTCAAGAATTTGGGCGGACACGGTGTTGATGGATTTCGTGAGGGCTTCCTGAATCGTAATAACACCCTCGTTGCCGCCGCCCGCATTTCTGGGATACCAGCTTGTTCCGCTCAATTTCAAGTCCGGATTGTCATCAACCAGTGTTGAGGGGGAGATGAGCCCCTGATCGATAGCCGGACCGTAGACGGCGATTGGTTTTATTGATGAGCCGGGAGGACGCAGAGCGTCAACCGCTCTGTTGAAAATCAGGTTGCCTGTTTTTTCTCCGATTCCGCCTGACAGGGCTTTGATTTCTCCGGTGTAGGGGTCAAGAATAACAACAGCGGATTGGAGCGATTCGCCGGCCGGAGATTTAACGGTCGGGAAGTTTGCGGCATCCAGATAAACACCGTCCACTATGTTTTGAGCTTTCATGTCGAGACAGGAATAAATCTGCAGACCGCCGTTATAAATGAGATTCTCAGCGGTGTCGGAGCTGATGCCCTTTTCCTCCATGAGGTCTTCCTTAACGTCTTCGATTACGGTATCGACATAATAGCTGTTAATCGTCATCTGATATTCTTCGTTTTCGCCGCGCTTGAAGACAAGCTCTTCGGCTACAGCTGCATTGTACTCGTCCTGAGTGATGTAGCCTTGACTGTACATCTCCTGAAGTATCAATTCCTGACGCTTTTTGTTGTTGGAGCGGCTGATATAGGGATCGTATTTTGAAGGATTGTTGGTTATGCCGACTATGCTCGCGCATTCGGCAAGATCCAAATCCCAAACGTCCTTATCAAAATAGGTTTTTGCCGCAGTTGCGACACCGTTGCAGTTCTCTCCGAAAAAGCTGACGTTAAGGTACCACTCCATGATCTGGTCCTTGGTGTACATTTTTTCAAACTTTAAAGCGCGGAAAATTTCGAGAATTTTTCGCTGAACCGTTATGTCGTCTTCCTTGGTAAGGTTTTTTATAAGCTGCTGTGTCAGGGTTGAACCGCCGAAATCGTTTTTCATACTGAGGAACATATTGCCGAAGGCAGCTGCTGTTCTGTACCAGTCAACTCCCTTGTGGTCATAAAAGCGCTTGTCCTCGATGGCAACGGCGGCATACTCAATGTTTTTGGGAATATTCTCGTAGTCCACCCAGATACGGTTCTCGTTGCCGTGAAGAGAGGCTATGGATACATAGTCGCCGTTTTCATCCAAACCATAGATGGTGCTGGCGAGGTTTAGGGTCATATCCTCGAGAGAAATGTCCAAATCGTCGGATAGGTTGGTTTTGACGTAATAGGCAAAAATACAGGTGAAAAGCAGACCTGTGGTGATAAAAATCAGAAGCAAGGTGGCCAAGACCTTTAGGATAACGCGCAACAAGCCCGTAATCGTTCCTGCGGTAGTATTGGCAGCAGCTTTTGCGACGGATTTGGCATCCTTTTTGTTCATTCTGAGAACCTCCGTTGGGATATATAAAACTGTAAATTATCACGAAGACAGCGGTTTGTTTTTGGTAATGTGATGTAATTTGAATGTTATTATACCATGTTATGCCGGAAAGAGGTAGTACATTTGCAGATTTATTTTTGCCAAAAAATCGTTTAGTTCCATATATAAAGGGAATAATTCAGATAAATACTTATTTGGAGGCATGTGATTTGAAATTTAAATTTAAAATACTGACTATGGGTTTGCTGTGTATTGCTACCATATTCTTTGCCGCGTTCGTCTTTGATGATTTTGAAAGCAGAGGGGTAAACAAGGAGGCGGCTGTCGGAGCGATGGCGGAAACAAACAGTATATGCTATGTGTTGCGAGAATATGAGGGATTTGTTGCCATTTTCGTAGAAAATGACCCCACTTGTCCGATGACGGTAACGGACATCCAGGTTTCGACGCTCCGTGAGCTCGACAGGACACTTTTAGAAACCGGCATTAAGCTCTATTCGAGAGAGCGGCTTATGATGACGCTTGAGGACTTAGGTTCATAGCAATGCTTTGGGATTGATTTTTCCCGAGGCTTGGGGTAAAATAAGTTAACGGCAGAGCGTAATGTCGGCTTGGCCTGCAACTTAAGGGAGGCACACACTATGAACGAAAATTTTGGAAGCGATTTTATTACCATTACCGATGACGAAGGAAACGAATATGTTCTTGAGCACCTGCATACACTGGAACACAAGGGCTGCTACTACATGGCGTTTCTTCCTACCGATATAGATGAGGATAATGATGACTACGGCCTTATCATACTGAAAGTCATAGAAGAAAACGGAGAAGAAATTTTAGGCTCTATTGATAACCCCGATGAGCTTGAGGAAGTTTACGAATTATTCGCCGCTGTTCTTTTTGACGAAGAAGAGGAATAAGATGTTCCTGTAAGAGGAAGAATTTTCTATTATTATTTCTTTGATTTTATCGGGCTTTGGCTGTATAATTAAGTCGCGGACGTAAACTGCGCTTTGCGCGTTCGTTTCGCTGATTGGCACAGCGGTTTTTCGGAACCTGCTGTGTGCGTGAGGGGCTTTTTAAAACCCACATCTATCATAAGGGACGCCGAACGCGTCCGCTGTGAATTGCAGGCCTCCCGAGGCGGCTTTGACCGTTTTCGGACGTTGGAAGCAGAGCAACAGCGGAGAGGCGACCCACCTGCAATTACGTGCAGGTTCTTACAAAGCTCCCACGGCAATAGCGGGCTCGACCGGCGCTTACGGCGCCGGTCTTTTTTATCGGTACCCATTTATGTCTTTTAATATAAAATGCAAACCGCGGCCTTGTTATAACTTGGCAGCGGTTTTTTTCATTCATGTATTCGACTTATTTCGACTGATTACTGCAAGATTTTATCTTTTGCGACTAATTACGACAATTTTCGCAAAAGCAAAGTGCTAGGATACAATCCAAAAGCAGGTTTTTAGCGCAAGATAAATTTGCCATTTTGTGGATTACCGATATGTTTTTTTGTTTTTAAAAATTTTTGTACGCGAACGTACACATTTCACGCTGTTTTCTCCGACGGGTGAGGAGGGAATTTGCTTGAGAAAAAAATTGAGCGGAGCAGATGTGATAAATCGAATAGGAAATCTGGCATTCGGAAAGGCAAATGACGCGGTGAAACTGGTATTTCTCGATCCTGAAAGCAGGGAGCAAATCGACAAGCTTGATTTAAGCATGGTTTCCGAAGTTAAAAGAGGGTCAAACGGACTTGTTGAGGTGAAGCTTATTAACAGAATCGCACTGTTGGAGCT
The DNA here is from genome assembly GCA_009929315.1 of Clostridia bacterium. Classification (GTDB taxonomy): domain Bacteria; phylum Bacillota; class Clostridia; order Oscillospirales; family Oscillospiraceae; genus UBA2658. The sequence goes on along the minus strand of SAAS01000002.1, from coordinate 69,830 downwards.
TCTGGCAGGACTCACCGCTCCGCAGACGCAAAAGGGCGATGAGGCCGAAAGCTTTTTTACGGCAATGGACAGAGCCGCTGCCAGGCTAAACGCCATTGAAGCATGAGATTTGAAAACTTCAGCGATAAACAGACACTTGCCCTGAGCTGGTGGAGCGATTCTTCTCCTTACGAGGACTATGACGCAATTATCTGCGACGGGGCCGTTCGCAGCGGAAAGACGCTTTGCATGGGTATTTCTTTCGTTTGCTGGGCGATGCGGCGTTTTGACGGGCTGGGTTTCGGAATGTGCGGGAAGACGATTACCTCCCTGCGTCGCAACGTGGTGAGCGTTTTGCTTCCGGTAATGAGCGATCTCGGATTTGTATGCGAGGAGAAACTGTCAAAAAATCTCTTCACGGTGAGTTTCGGCGGCAGGACGAACACCTTTTATCTTTTCGGCGGGCGCGATGAAAGTTCGCAGGCGCTGATACAGGGAGCTACTTTCGCAGGAGTTTTGCTGGATGAGGTTGCGCTTATGCCCCGAAGCTTTGTTGAACAGGCTTGCGCACGTTGCAGCGTATCGGGCTCAAAGCTTTGGTTCAACTGCAACCCGGAGGGACCTAACCATTGGTTTTACCTCGAATGGATACAAAAATATCAGGAACGGAGAGCACTATACATACAATTCGCGTTAGAGGATAATCCGGCGCTTTCGCGCAGGATTGTTCAGAGATATCGGAAGATGTATTCGGGGGTGTTTTTCCGGCGCTTTATTCTCGGAGAATGGGTGGCATCGCAGGGCAGAGTGTACGATTTTTTCGACGAGAATTTTATCGGGAAACCACCTGAAGGCGAGATTGAAAAGTACGCTGTTTCCTGTGATTACGGCACCGCGAATCCGGCTTCCTTCGGGCTTTGGGGGCTTAAGGAAAATGTGTGGTACAGACTGCGAGAGTATTACTACAATTCGCGTATTGAGGGGACGCAGAGAACAGACGCTGAGTATGTCAAAGAGCTTTTGACGCTCTGCGGTAACATTCGACCGAGCGCAGTAGTGGTTGACCCCTCGGCTGCAAGCTTTATCGAAGCGCTCAGGCGCGAGGAACTTTCGGTTTTAAAGGCGGACAACGACGTTTTGAGAGGTATTCGTCTGACGGCGGATCTGCTCAAATCGGGAAGAATCGTTATCTGCTGTGACTGCATTGACGCAATTCGTGAGTTTTCCCTCTACTCGTGGGACGAGAAAAAGGAAGGGAAGGATGCGCCGATTAAGCAATTTGACCACGCAATGGATGACATCCGATACTTCGCGGCTACCATCGCGGCTCCTGCAGGAGAAGGCTTCTTTGCTGCAACATATGTTGAACGCGAGAGGTAAAACGCGAGGTAACGCAGTTCAAAATTTTAGGCTTAACAGAAGCCCTAGCAAGACAAAGGAGGAAAATTATGGGGATTTTCAAGCGCGCTGCCGAAAGACCTGCTGCGGTATCCACGCAAATCAGGTCTGTTTCACAGCACCCTTTCGGTATACTTGACAGTTACGTTCCGCTCGGAGGCGGTGACATCAGGCTCTATCGGACGATTCGGGAGGCTATACCCGTACTTGACGCGGCGGTGATGAAAATTATCAGGCTTACAGGGGGATTCAGTGTCTGCTGTGAGGATAAAAAAACGGAGTCAGAGCTAAACGAGTTTTTGAGAAAGGTTAACGCAGGACGCTCACAGAGAGGCATAAACGCGTTTCTGGATAATTATTTGGACTCGCTGATTACCTGCGGACGTGCCGTGGGCGAGATTGTCACTGATGGAAACAGGGAAATCGCGGCGGTGCTTTGCGGAAATGTTTGCGATGTTCAGGTTAAGGAGGGCTTGTCCCCTTTGGATTTTGTCATTTGCGGGCGTTCTGATTCGGGACTTTTTGAGCCTCTGCCTTATCAAAATCTCATTCTGTTCACGCCGTTTAATCCCGAAGCGGATTCGCCCTATGGTGTGTCAATTTTTCGAAGCATGCCGTTTTTGGCGGAAATACTGCTGAAGATTTACAACTCCGTAGGAATCAACTGGGAGCGAGCCGGAAATATCCGCTACGCCGTTGTCTATAAACCCCAGGGAGACATCATTGACAAGGCTTACGCGAAGGAGCGCTCGGAGCAGATTGCGAAGGAATGGAGCGCGGCGATGCAGTCCGGCAAAAGCGGAAGCGTCCGCGATTTTGTGGCCGTGGGTAATGTGGATATCAAGGTTATCGGAGCGGACAGTCAAATTATGGACAGCGAAGTTCCCGTGCGGCAGATTCTGGAACAGCTTATTTCGCGTACCGGAATCCCGCCGTTTATGCTTGGGCTGAGCTGGTCATCCACGGAGAGAATGTCAGCCCAACAGGCGGACCTCATGACAAGTGAGCTGACAGCGGTGAGGCGAACGCTGACACCAGTAATCGAGCAAATCTGTGACCTGTGGCTCCGCATGCACGGCCGATACTGCGGCTTTGAGGTCTGCTGGGAACCAATTAATTTGCAGGATGCGGTTGAAGAGGCTCGGGCGGCGCTTTTTGAGGCGCAGGCCAGAATAATGTCTGAATCGGACAATTAAAAGAAATTGTTGGCGCAACAAGACATAATTGCAAAAAGATACGCAAGGCAGAGTTTTGGGAGGTAAATATTTGAAGATTTATAAAGCAGGTGCGGAGCGCGTTAAAACGCCTGACATTGAGGCAGAACTTAAAATGATTAACACGTTTGCGAAAACGGAGCTGACGAAGGAGCAGGTTTATACTTTTTCGGTGGTACTTTGCGACAACGAGGTCGACCGTGATTTTGAAAAATTTTCCGAGGAGGCGCTTGAAAAGCTCTCAAAGCTCTTTGTCGGTAAAACCGGAATATTCGACCATGAATGGAAGACGACGAATCAGACTGCCAGGATTTATCGCACGGAAATTGTCAAAGAGAACAGTCGAAACAGCTTAGGCGAGCCGTATATCGTGCTCAAGGGCTACGCTTATATGCTGCGAAACGAGAAAAACGCCGAGCTTATAGCGGAGATTGAAGCCGGAATTAAAAAAGAGACGAGCGTTGGCTGCTGCGTCGGACGAAGGGTTTGCTCCGTTTGCGGCGAAGAAGCGAGACCGAACGGCTGCGGACATATTCCGGGAAGAGAGTATGGCGGAAAGCTTTGCTACCTTGAGCTTTTTGCGGTCAGCGACGCTTATGAGTGGAGTTTCGTGGCGGTTCCGGCGCAAAGAGCGGCCGGAGTTGTTAAGCGCTTCGGGACGAATGACAATCTTAAAGGTCTGGTTCAAAGCGAGCAGGGCGGTCGCTTCTTCGCTGAATATGAAAGTCTGGAGAAGGACGCGGTTTTGGGTCGCGAGTTTAAAAACGCCTTGCGAAATGAGGTGCTGCGCTTAAGTATGCTTTGCGACCCAAAGCTCTTTGAGGCACTGAGCGAAAACGCAAGGATTATGGGTGTTAAGGAGCTTGAGAATTTGAAGGTTGCTTTCGAGAAGAGTCTTGAGGACAAGTTTCCGCTTAGAACACAGCTGCCGGGCAGGGACAAGCTGGTTTCCTTTAACGGCGACGAATATAAGGTTTAGGCATTACGGCGTTTGCCGTTTGCAAATACAAAACGGAGGTTGATTTTGTGAAGGTTAGTTTTGAGGGTATAGGGGAAAGCGTAGTCACATTTTATAACAGCAAAACCGCGGCGGCGGGCGCAGGTGCTCCCGTCAAGATGAGCGGAAACGGTGAGGTTTCCGCCTGCGCGGACGGGAATCGGTTTTTTGGAGCGGCTCTTGCCTGCGACGCTGATTTCGCTGCGGTTCAGATCGGGGGATACGTTCAGCTTTCATATTCGGGAACGGCTCCGACAGTCGGATTTGTTAAGCTTGCATCCGATGGTGACGGCGGAGTGAAGCTTGCTGAAACAGGCGGCGAATTCCTTGTTATGGACATTGACACTGTAAGCAAGACTATCGGTCTTATGCTTTAAGACCAAATATCAGAAGGAGATTATTATGGCTTTTAAATTCAATGAAATCAAACTGGATAAAGGCATGTACGGCGAGAGCGGCAAGAGCTTTGCCCAGGTACTGGAAAGACTTGACCCATCCGAGGACTACAAAGGCACTGCTTATGAGGGCCTTGACGCCTACCAGCGTCAGCTTAAACGCTTTGACATCAAGGTGCGCGGCGCCGGGAGCGACAGCGTTGAGAAGTTTTTCCATACAACGGAAAGCTCGGTGCTGTTCCCGGAATATGTGGCGCGCAGCGTTCGACAGGGAATGGAGGAGGAAAATGTGCTTCCCTCCATTACGGCAACCGTTACAAAATTTGACGGTATGGACTATCGCAGCATTTATTCCGTTCCGACTTCCGATGAGAAGAGTCTGCGAAGGATTGATGAGGGAGCGGTTATTCCTCAGACCGAGGTTAAAGTTCGCGAAAACCTTGTAAAGCTCCATAAAAGAGGGCGTATGCTCGTCGCTTCCTACGAGGCGGTTCGCTTTCAGAAGCTCGATCTCTTTTCCGTTATGCTTCGCCAGATCGGCAGTCACATAATGCGCATGCATCTTGAGGACGCAATAGACGTCATTGTAAACGGCGACGGCAACGAAAACGCCGCAAGTGCTTACGACGTGGGTACTTCGCCTATAAGCGGTACGGCGGGGACGCTTTCATACGATCAGATTTTGGAGTTCTGGAATCAGTTTGATCCCTATACTCTCAACACGCTGCTCGTAAGTCCCGATGCGATGCTTCAAATTTTGAAGTGCAGCGAATTTCAGAATCCGCTGACGGGGCTTAACTTCCAGGGAACAGGCGAGCTTAATAACCCGCTGGGCGCGAAGCTTGTACGTACTTCGGCTGTTCCGAGCGGTACGGTTATCGGGCTTGACAGAGGCTACGCACTTGAAATGATTCAGGCGGCGGATGTTTCCGTTGAATACGACAGGCTTATCGACAGACAGCTTGAAAGAGCCGCGATTACGAGCATTTCCGGCTTTGCCAAGCTCTACACTGAAGCTGCGAAGGTGCTGAACATTTAGTTGTATGGGCGGGGAACTCCGGTTCCCCGCAAAGGTAAGGGGGAGTTTTTTGGACATTAAACAGGAAATCTTCGAGAAGGCGAAGCTCGTTTATAGGCAGGAGCTTTCAGCATCGGCTGAGGGGTCGCTCAATGAGATGTGCGCCGCCGCCTATGCGGAACTTATTTCTCGGCTGAAGGACGAGGTTTCAATCGACACGATTCACGATGATTTTGTCAGAGCCGCGGGAATTTTGAGTATAGCGATGTTCATAGGACTGGACTGCCCCGAGGTGGACAGCTTTTCCGCAGGAAGCGTGACCTTGAAAAAGCGGGGAGAGATCGCAAAAAGAAACTCCGTGGAGTCGCTTCGAAATCAGGCGGAGCTGATGCTGGCGGGCTGCTTAAAGGACGGCGGTTTTTGTTTTCGGGCGGTGAAATTCTGATGAGCGGTATTTTTGACGGGCTTTGGAGATATGGACAGAAGCTGGTCGCTTTTGATGGCGGAGCGACGGAGGGACGGGAGTTTAGAGGTTTTCTTGAGCCTATGAATTTACATTTGGAGGCAGAGGAAAAAAGGTGTAAGGCGGGTGTTCTGCCGACGGAAAAATATCTGCTCTTGGCTGAACCGACAGAGGTCTTTGCCTGCGGAAGAACAACGATCGTTGTTTGCGGAGGAATTAGCTTTGAGCTTTTAAGCGTCAGGGAGGTACTTGACGGCGAAAAGGTTACTCACCGCGAATGTGTTTTGCTAAAGGTCGGCGAGGTGAAAAGTGATGCTTAACGACATTTTGGATGCTGTTGTAAATGTACTCAAAGCTGAGGGCATAAATGCGTTTCGTGAATTCCCTGAGCAGAGAGCCGATTTAAAAACGGGAGTTTCTGTCAGTGTCGGGATTGAAAGCTGCAAGTACCTCAGCTCCGGAATGGGGGAATATCTCGGAACACGCGCAGGCTCCGGAGGCAGTGCCGATACCGAGCTTTTCGGAAGAAGACTCGAGCTGGGGCTGCGCTTTGAGATTTATTCACCCTTTGGCACGCAAATTGGCGCTTCGGGCTGCGTTGAATGCGCTGACGCTCTGAGAGGCTGCATTGACAAGCTGCCCTCGGGACTAAGAGTTATTGAGCTCAAGTTCGGTGAGGTGAGTGCCGATGAGAAGCTCTCTGCTTACAGGTGCGTGTGTTCTTCCAGCGCGCTTGCGTTTATGGTTGGCGAAAGCGATGGCGGCGACGTGGAGTTTTTGGATTTTGTATTGAAAGGAACTGTTGATAGTGGCAAATAACGAAAGACCGGGGATTTACTCCGGCATTGAGGTTTCAAGCGCCATATCGGGCTCGAGTACGGGGAAAACAGTGGGTATTGCCGCCGTTTCCGCAGGCGGCTCGAAGGGTGAGTGCTCCAGCATTTCGTCCTATGGCGAGGCGGTCAGCCTTTACGGCGCGGACTGCAATCTGACTGAACTTATTAGAATACTTCTGTTAAATGGCGCGGCGGGCATAAAGGCGGTGCCTGCAGCAGTCGCCACGGAGGCTGTCACGGCGGATTACACAGCAGCGTTTGCTGTTTTGACAGAAAAAGAGGACGTTACGCTTATGCTCTGTGACAGCAGGGGCGACGAGGTTCTGGGAGCGATTAAAACGGCGATAGAAGGAGCTTCCGAGAACTGTAAATACCGTATCGGTATTGCGGAATGCGTCGGAACAGTTGCCGAGGCCTCCGTGAAAGCCGCGGCACTGAATTATGAGCGAATGGTTTTGGTCTATCCGGCGCTTGAAGACTCAGCGGCGATAACGGGCGCGGCAGCCGCGGCTCTGGCGGGTCTTATCTCTGCAGGAGGCGACCCTGCGCTTCCGGTTAACGGGGCGGAGCTCAGCGGATTGGATAATTTCTCGCGAATATTCTCCGATTCGGATATTACAACTTTGGTACAGGCCGGAGTAACACCGATCGAGAGCGCTTACGGAAGTCCCTGCGTTGTGCGAGGGGTAACCACCAGAACGAAGACAGCGGGAGTAACAGACGCTACCTGGCGCGAGCTTACCACCGTACTTATCGTTGACGATGTAATCCCCTCTGTTCGCGCGGCTCTGCGCCTGAAGTTTCCGCGCGTTAAGAATACGGTTCAGACAAGGGGGGCCATTCGAACACAGGTAATCATTGAGCTTGAAAGTAAGCTGAAAAAGGAAATCATTGACGCTTACGGTGCAGTGACGGCTGTGGCCGATGAAAGCGACCCAACGGTTTGCAACGTCGGCTTTGATTTTGCGGTTGCGCATGGACTTAACAGAATAATTTTGTCCGCGCACATCAGTGTTTAAGGAGGCTTGGGATGAGTGTAATCGGATTTCCTACCAGCAGCGATATCTATATTGAGGCGCAGGGCAAAAAGCTTGCCGTCGTTCAAAGCTACAAAGCAAGCGCGACGCGTTCAGAGCAGGTTGTTGAGGCTTTCGGAGAGAGTGAGCCTGTTGCCACTATTGCCAATCAGCTTACATACAGACTTGAGCTTACACGACTATATGCAACCGATGAGGCAATCAGTGACGGGATCAACTTTCACAGCCTTTCCGATTTCTCTTTGGTTATTGTTAAACCTGACAGGCGTGTGATTTATACCGGCTGCCAGTGGAGCAGTATTGAAGAAAGCGGAGAACTGAGCAGGATGGTTGCCGAGCGTATTACCGTTGTTTCAAACCATAGAACGGAGATGGCAACTTGACCGCAGACGATATTATCCTGCAGCTCGAGAGGGATTACCTTGAGCGCCTGAAGTGGCTTGTGCTGCGCGAGTTCAGGATATTGCCCGGTTCAAAGGCAGCCCTTGAAATCAGCGACGAGGACTTTATAAAGTGCGGGGCGCATATCGTGCTTGACCGAAAAATGCGCTCCGCAAACTGCTACACGGAATGCGGGCGCAACAGCTCTTTTGAAGAGGAGCGCTTTTCATTACTTTCGGAGGAGAGGCTATGACTGAGAGCAAAGAAATTATTAAAACCGAGCTTCAGGAAATGGCAAGAGCGATTCTCTGTCAAATTTTCGGTGCGACAGAATTTCAAAATTTGCCGTTAGAGCCGGAATATTCGGCTAGTGCCGATAAAATGGCAAAGAGTGCGGTAAACGGGCTTGAAGCCTTTGATCGCCGAGGCCTCAGCTTTAACGCCGAGGATTCTATTCAGCTAAAGCCTGGCAGTTTCAGCGAACAGGCAGAGTTTATTCCGAGATTAAAGCGTGCGGAGTTTTTTGAACAAAGGATTCAAAGGCGCAGGCAAAGACAATCTCCGAACGAAAGCTTTGATATTTCTTCGGTACCGTTCGAGAATTATAAAGTTCAGTCTTCAGAAAATTTAGACGCAATGGATTTATCGGAAAGGCTATCGGACAATTTTTGCAGGGACGCGCGCCGCTATGACGGCGCTTTTGAACGATACTGACGAATAAAATCAGCAGGAGGAAATATGCTTCTTTCACCGATGAGATTTGGGGACTTTGTGTGGCCTCACAACCCAAAAGTTTATGAGATAGAGTTTTCAAGACGGATTGTTTGTCACAAAGTGCCCTTTGGGCTTTACACGCTTTCGGATATGGGCCGTAACCAACGCATTCTGCGCGGGGAGGGAGAATTCACGGGTGATAATGCTTATTCGGATTTCAAAGCCCTTGCGTCAATGTTTTACAGCGATAAACCCAGGATACTCGTCCACCCGATATGGCAGAGCGCTCCGGCGTGGTTTGTCAGCCTGAAGCTTAAGCAGGAGCCAAGAAAAGACTATGTATGTTATGAATTTGAGTTCTGGGAGTGTTATGAAGGCTATTCACATTCGCCTAAAGCGGTAGTGAGCGATGCTTCAAGCGCTCAAAGTTTGTCTTCAACTTCCGAGAGACTTACATACACGATTAAAAACGGCGACACTCTGTGGGGGGTAGCTAAGACGAACGGACTTAGCCTTTCGGAGCTGATTGCCCTTAACCCGCAGATTCGCAATCCGAATATATACTACTGCGGGGATCTTATATATCTTTCTTAGGAGGGTGCAAGTTGGAGGCATATTTAATCTGCCATGACGGAACAATCTATGAGATACCGAGTTTACTGGAGTGGAAATTTTCATACGGCTGCGGCTTGCCCTGCGATGCCTTTGAAATATCCTTTATTTATGACAAGTCGATACTCTCCGCTCTGACCGCGGCGAATCGATTCAGAGCGGAGCACGAGGGGGAAACAGTTTTCACGGGGCTTGTTGACGATTTTGAAATTCTGATTTCGGAAAACGGCAGCCTTGTTACCTTTAACGGCAGGGGACTTGCCGCACTGCTTCTCGATAATGAGGCGGAAGCAGCGCAGTACTATTCCGCGAGCCTTGATATGATGTTAGAAAAATATGTCTATCCTTTGGGGCTTAACAAGGTAAAAATAAGCGCCGATATTCCGAGGCAGGCGTTCGATATAGAAAGCGGCGCGAGCCATTGGAAGGTGCTTGAAAATTTTCTGTGGTTTAGCTGCGGGATTAAGCCGCGTTTTTCAAAGGACGGCGTTCTTCTTATCGGAGACACAGCGGGAAAAAGCTTGAGCTTCGACGGGAGCTCCGCGTATACAAAACAGTCGCTTAAGCGAGCACGGTACGGGGTAATTTCGGAGGTGTTGGTAAAAAACAAGGCGCTTGGAACAAGTGAGCGGGTTGAAAATCCAGAATTTATTCAAAGCGGAGGCTGCTGTCGCAGAGTTGTTAATGTGCCGCGAAAAACGAGGTTTGATGCTATGCGTGCAACGGGAGAATACCAGATTGATCAGTCAAAGGTGAACGAGCTGCTTATTTCACTTACTGTACCGCAAATTTTTGCGGCGTTCCCGGGAGACACAATTGAATTTAGTGAAAGCCATTTAGGAGTGGCGGATAAATTCATGGTCCAAAAAAGCTGCTGTTTTGCAAACGGCGAGAGAGCGGGTACGGAAATTACCCTTACCAGGAATGAGGTGTGAGCATGTGGATTTCTGAAAAAATGCAAAATCGGAACTCCGACGTCTGCGGAGCCGCCGTTGGGATTGTTACGGTAGGCGGAGCCAAACCTTCCGTCCTTGCCGAAGGGGAAATCCGAAACGCCGAGCTTACGGCTTGGGGGGCGGTCAGATTGCCGAAAGCAGGTGATGAAGTACTGCTGATTCGAAGCTCCGACGGTGAAAGCGTTGCCGTAGGAAAAATCTGTGGGACTCCTCCTGATGAGATTGAAAACGGAGAGGTTTACATAACTAATGGGGGCGGAGGCCTTATCCGTTTGAAAAATAACGGAGAAATTGAGCTTGTTGGCACGGTCATAATTCGAGGAACAGCGAAAATTGAGGGAGATTTCTTACTTAACGGCGAAGAATATCCGGTAGCCGACTGACAGGGAGGGTGAGCGTTTGGAACTGAAACTAACTGACGGAAAATACATACTTGGAAGCTATCAGACGCCGGAACAAACCGACGGAATTGAAGAGACCCTTCAACGGGTGCTTATGAAGCTCAAAGCCCGCAGAGGCGCCTTTATTCCTTTGCCGGAATACGGCAGCAGACTTCATTTGCTTAATAGGGAAAAACCGTCAAACAGGATAGCTGCCGCAAGACAATATGTTCTCGAGGCGCTTGATGATGAAAAAGAGCTTGAGCTGATGACTCTTGACCTTTTAACGGAAACGGATGGGGAAGCAAAACTATCCCTGTCATTTACATACAAGGGATTATACACTGTAGCTGTGGAAGCAGCGATTTGAGGTGATTTTGTGAAAGAAATGAGCGTTATATATTCGGAAATGAAGGAGGAGCTGGAGCGAAAAACCGGCGTTATCCTCTCTGACGGCGGTGACATGGCCTTGCGCCTTTATGCTGTTGCCGCAGAGCTGGAAACACTGTGGGCCCAAGTGCAGTGGACGCTGAACCAGAGCTTTCCGCAAACAGCTGCTGGGAGTTTTCTGGAATTGCACGCAAAAGCCAGAGAGCTTGAGCGCGCTTCCGGCAGTTTTGCCGAAGGGTACATAAGGTTTGAAACAGATGAGGCTCGAAGCGAACCGGTAACGATAGCCTCGGACACTGTCTGCCTAAACGCTGGAGGACTTGAGTTCATTACAACTGCCGAGACGATTATTGCGGCTGGAGAGCTTCATTGCGATGCACCGGCAGCCTGTAAAACCATGGGCATAAAAGGAAATGTACCGGCCGGAAGCATAATATTTATGGCGCTTGCCCCGATTGGTGTTGCCAAGTGTTATAATACCGCCGCATTTTCGGGCGGAGCTGAGGAAGAAGGGGACGAGCTGTTGAGGGCCAGAGTATTGGGGAGCTTTGCAAGTCTTCCTAACGGCTCAAACAAGGCGTTTTATGAGACTGAAACTCTGAATACCAATGGGGTAGCGGCAGTCTGCGTGCTGCCGAAAAACAGGGGGCCGGGAACGGTTGACATAATTATTTAAAGCGTTGATGGGGTACCGTCAACGGCGCTTACTGACAGCGTAAGGAACAAATTTGAAACCCTTCGTGAAATTTGCGTTGATGTAGAGGTTTCCGCACCGACAGCCGTTACAGTACCGGTATCGGTTGCGATTACAGAGGAAGACGGCTTCGATTTTGATACTGTGGCGGGCAATGTCTCGGAGGCGCTGACACGTTATTTCAGCGGTAAGCTGCTTGGGAAAGATGTGCTGCTTGCAAAACTGGGATATGTGGTTTTCGGAGTTGAGGGAGTATCAAACTATTCGATTTCACTACCCGCCGCCGACATTGCCGTGAGCAACGACGAGATTCCTGTCGCCGGAACAATATCGGTAACAAGGAGATGATAAAGCTGGGTTATACGGATTACTTAAAGCAAATGCTTTTACCTCTCGGCATTTACGATCTTGAGGAGGGTATCGGGGCTGAGGAAATCAGGGTGATCGGAAAGCAGTTCGACGAGCTTTTCGACACTCTGGAGGAGCTATCGAGGGAAGCGGTTACAGAACAGGCTGAAAGCTATGGGCTCAAGAACTATGAAGCGCTGCTGCCATATATGCCTGCGTATATTACGGCGCAGGATGAGCGAAACGCTGTTTTGGCTCTGCTTCGAATACGCGGGGGCTGCTTTACCCGAGAACTGCTTGAGAAGACACTGAGCGGCTGCGGAATCAGCGCGAGTATTGCCGAGAGCGGCATTGCGATGACAGTTGCGGTGGGTTTTCCGAAGAACAGGGGGATTCCGGAGGGCTTTGATAAGCTGAAGAAACGGATTGAGGAAATTGTCCCCTGCCACCTGGCGGTTGAATACAGTTTCAACTACACGACATGGCAGGAACTGATGGCAAAGCTGCCGAGTTGGACGGCAATTACGGAGAATACCGATTGCTGGCGGGAGTTTGAAATTTATGAGTAGGCGAGCGATTTGGAGGGTGCAGCATGGATGAATGGACTGTTGTTACGGTAATCGCAACACTTATCGGGATTTGTGCTTCGGTTATTCGTCCGCTTATCAGTCTTAACGGAACGATAACCAGGCTGACCGCGGCGGTCAATGTGCTGGAGAAAAACATATCCGGCCTTGCCGCAAAAAACAGCGAGTCCCACGCAAAAATTTGGGACAAAGTGGACGAGCACGAGGAGCTTCTTAACTGTCACGAAACGCGTCTGGTGCTCATAGAAAATAAAGCCGCAAAGTATAAAGCCGCAGAGAATTAGCTCTGCGGCTCGGGGTATAAAAATGTACAGGAATGCTCCTGAACATCCGAGGATTAAGGAAATTTTGAGAAACGGCGAAATATCCGAAGGCGGACACCGAAGATTTGATGAGGAAAATGACTTCCGCGATTTTGAATTGAGTCGAGTCTATGAAATGTCGGAGGAGGAGTTTACCGAAATTTGCGTTTTTAGAAGTAGAGCTCGTCGTCACTCGAGTCAGAGCCCAGCGGAGCGGGTCTGATGCGAAAAGGCGGAGCAGCGGAATGAGCGCGAGAAGACTTTAAAAAAAGTCGTCGCAAGCGATATGCAGCTTGCGACGACTTGGTGGAGGAGGGTGGATTCGAACCACCGAAATCACTGATAACAGATTTACAGTCTGCCCCCTTTGGCCACTCGGGAACTCCTCCATATTGACTTTTTTAAACTGAGTGCGCTGGAGCTGGTGGACGGATTCGAACCCCCGACCTGCTGATTACAAATCAGCTGCTCTACCGGCTGAGCTACACCAGCACGTCATCAGCGAGATTCATCTTAGCAAAATTATGACCTTTTGTCAACATATATTTTAGCTTTTAGGTATAGAATGGAGAGAAGGATTATGGCTGATATGATGGAGCTTTCGGTTCAATATCGCACTGTCGGAATAAAGTGCAGAAAAAGACTTACCGAGCTGGAAAGACTCCTCCGCGACGATGATTTCAGTCTCAACGAGTATGAACTGAAACGAGAAATAACAATGCTTACGGCTATGACACGGGACTGCATTGCCACCTCAAATTATCTGAAATCATATTTTGAAAGGAGGCAGCAGCTTGAAAGTATCAGAAGAAAAGAAGCTGGAATATGAGGCTTTACAGGAGTATATCAGTCTTCTTTATGTCGGGGGAAATCTTGCAAATCGCGTCAGAATTGCAATAAACGAGGAGCTGACAAAGAGACAAAGCGAGCTTATAAATCTTTATTATCTTGAGCAGATGAGCATGACCGAAATTGCTCATAACCTTAATTTAAGCCCGTCAACCGTGAGCAGGACTTTAAAACGCGGGAGAAACAGGCTGAAGCGGTATCTGAAATACAACGGAAGATACATTGCGGAAGCGGTTTCGGAGTGAGTTTGCAAAGGTGATTCATTTATGTTATTATACTCAAATATATTTAGTATAGGCAATTCCGAAAGGGTTGGGGCAGTATAATATGAAATTCTCCGTTGCAAAAAACACATACATAAAAGTAGCGGCTTTGCTTTTAACTGTTTTGTTGTGGTTCGGTATCTGCTCATGCCAAAGCAGGATTTTTGTTGACCCTCACGCGGGAATGGTCGAAGTCCCTGACGGAACAGGAGGGACTATTTGGGTCAAATTGTACGATGATGTTCCGGTTTCCGCGTTTTCCGCCGAAGATTTCAGCGCTGACGGGACTTACATAGAATACAGCGGCACGCAGTATTCGGCCTTGAGAGGCATTGACGTTTCCGAGCATCAGGGTGATATTGACTGGCAGGCTGTTCGGGACGACGGAATTGAGTTCGCGATTATTCGCGTGGGATACAGAGGATACAGCGAGGGTCAGCTTTTTGAGGATGCTTACTTTCGTAAAAACATTGAGGGAGCTCAGGCGAACGGAATTGAGGTGGGAGTATATTTCTTTTCCCAAGCCGTGAATACCGAGGAAGCCTCTGAGGAAGCCTCGTTTATGCTTAAAACTTTGGAAGGCTATAATTTGGACTTGCCTGTGTTTTTCGACTGGGAGCAGGTTTCGGGTGTCGGAGAAACAAGGGTTGACACCATGGACTCATCGACACTTACCGACTGCGCCCTCGCGTTTTGCAGTGTTATAGAAAGTGCGGGGAAGGATGCGGGAGTTTACTTTTACCGCAGTCTGGGTTACTATGACTACGAGCTAAACAGACTTACGAATTTAAGCTTTTGGGTCGGAGCACCGGCGCAGGCTCCCGATTTTTACTATGCACACAGCATGTGGCAGTATTCCTTTACCGGAACCGTGGACGGAATTGAAGGGGGAACGGATTTGAATTTGCTTTTTGAGGAGCTGCCTGTCGGCTCGTCAAGCCCCACGCCGAGTATTGTTCCGGGTGGACTGATGGCTCCAGAGGTGACCATGCCATCCCCAACCGAGTGATTAATAATCAAAAAAGGGAGCCATCGTTTTGATGGCTCCCTTTTTTTGAATGAGTTGCTCTCGTGCTTACTCAGCTTCAGGTTTTTTCTCCGAAATATCTTCAGCATCGGATTCCTCTTTTACGAAGTCCTCATCTGCCGCTGATTTTTCTGCGGTATCGTCAACTGTGACCTCGGTGAACTCAACTTGTATATCGCCGTTTCTAACGCCAAGACCGACCTTTAGGTCATCAAGTTCGGAGAGAATTTTCGAAATGTTGTCGTTTGCCAGAGTAATTTCGTCGCAAAGCTGAACAAAGAAGCCGTCCGGAGAATTCCGGTGAGTTTCATAATAAAGCTTGCCGATTTCAAGATAGGCGTTCTCGATAGTATCCTTCTCTGAGCTAAGCTCCATGTTAAGCTTAGCGATACGCGCAACGTCTTTCGCCTTGTCGGCGGCCTTTTCCGCAAAATCACGGGTTTTTCCGGCTACAGTTCCAATAGTGTTTAAAATTGCGCCTTTGATTTCATTAATGTCGGACATAATTATTCCTCCTAATTATTTATACTATGTATTTTATGCTGATTAATGCTATTCATCAGCTTTGCTGTCGTTTTGCGCCTTTTCCGCCTTAGCGGCTACAATATTAACGAGCATTTCGCTCTTGTCATGGGCGCGTGAGCCGTTAATTGCAAGATATGTCAGAGCAGCCGCAACGCTCAAGCCTGCCAGAAGCTGTGACACTCGCAGTCCCGTATCAAACAGATACAGGCTGTCTGTTCGGAGACCTTCAATCAGCATACGGCCAAAGCCGTACCATGCGACATACATTGCGAAAAGCTGGCCGTCATAGCGGCGCTTACCGGACTTAGAGAAAAGGTGGAGCAGTAATAGCCCTAAAAGATTCCACAGGGATTCATACAGAAAGGTGGGATGAACGAAAATCGCGTTTCCGGAGGCGTCGGTTAAGCCCATGCGGCAGAAAATTGTCGTTTCACGGCCAAAGGCCTCGCGATTCATAAAATTGCCCCAGCGGCCGGCGGACTGACCGATAAGAAGACCAAGCGCGCCTATATCGAAGTATGGACCGATGGGCAACTTTTTAACCTTGCAATAAATAATTACCGCGATGAGCGCGCCAATTATCGCCCCGTAAATCGCAAGACCGCCGTCTCTTATTTTAAAGATGTTCCACAGGTTTTCCTGATAAATTGAGAAATTGAAGATAACATAATACAGTCTGGCTCCGACCACGGCAGAGGGAACCGCGCATATCAACATATTGATAATATCATCCTGCGTCAGTCCGAAGGCTTTGCTGCGTTTATTTACATATAGTACAGCAAGCAAAAACCCGATTGCTATTATAGTGCCGTACCAGTAAAGCGTAAGTCCGAAAATTTGAAATGATCCGGGCGCCGTGATCTGGAAGCTGTCCCCAAACATGGGGAAGGTTATGGTTGCGTTTGGCATGCTTTCCATAGAAATTTATCCTTTCCGTTTACCGCTCCAGCGGAGAAACCACCGAGAGTGCCAGCTTTTCCGTCGTCAAATTTTGGGTTATAAAGTTCTGAACGTCCGCAAGCTCAATATTTTTTATCTCTTCAAAGGCATCGAGCGGTCTGTAATCCGCAAACGCCCCATCAGCCATCGCCTGCGACATGGTGGAGAATGAGCCCAGAACCCGAAGCAGAGAGCCGAAGTGAGCCTTTTTTGCGTTTTCGAAAAGCGTTTTATTGAGCCCTTCGGAGCTGATTCTGGCGATTTCGTCCTTCAACTCGTTCATAACTCCGTCGACATTTCGGCTTTCGCCGCCCGCGACCAGCATTGCCGTGCCAGCGGTATAGTCAAGCTCGTACTCAAAGCTGCTGTTGATCAGTCCCTCGGCATAAAGACGGGTATAGAACGGAGATGAGGAACCGAAAACAGCCCGAAGTGCAATCTCACCGACTAGCATCTGCCGCAGGCGAGAAGTGCCCCTTGATTCGGGAACGAGCCTTGAGCCGAACAGAAATTGCGGAGCGGAAACCTCCATCGAGGCCTTCTGAACGCTTTGGTGCGGCGTTTCGGCGTCTTTTTCCCCGTAGTCGCGTTCAGGAACTTCGCCGGGAGCGGAGGGAAGAAGCTCACGAGCAGCCTCGATGACTTTTTCCGGATCGACATTGCCGACCACAGAAAGAGTCATGTTTGACGGGTTGTAAAAAACTTTGTGACAGTGGTAAAGAGTTTCGTGCGTTATTTCTGCGATGCTCTTCACCGTTCCGGCAACGGTATCACGCACGGGATTTGAGGCGTAAAGGCATTTCAGCAGATTGTAATAAACGACATATCCGGGGTTATCCTCAACCATTTTGATTTCCTGCCCGATGATTCCCTGCTCCTTTTGAACGCTTTCGGCAGTGAAATAAGGAGTGGAAACGAAGCTGAGCAGCGTGCGCAGGTTCTCATCAAACAAACTTGTGCTCTCAAAATGATATGCCGTTATCCCCGAACTCGTGAATGCGTTGGGAGAAGCTCCTCTCGAAGAGAGCACGTTCAGCGCGTTGCCGTCCGGCATGTCGAACATTTTGTGTTCGAGAAAATGTGCGACTCCGGCAGGGGTGTCAATCCAATTGCCGGCAAGCTTAAAGCGCCTGTCGGCACCGCCGTAATTTGTTGCGAACATAGCATAGCTCTTTGAAAACTGAGGCTTCGGGATAATATTTATTGTAAGCCCGTTGGGAAGAACTTCGGATATAAGGGTTTCGTCGATGTTTTTAAAGTATTCCTTTTGCATCAGCTGTCCTCCTCGGTCGTGCCGCGCAGGAAA
Source organism: Clostridia bacterium (assembly GCA_009929315.1). Lineage (GTDB taxonomy): Bacteria > Bacillota > Clostridia > Oscillospirales > Oscillospiraceae > UBA2658. Next base: position 52,220 of record SAAS01000002.1, on the reverse strand, counting down.
TAAATAGCGTCGCACTCAACACCCTTCGCGATTTTAACGACCTCCTCGACCGTAATTACCTCCGCCAGAGCTGCAAGCTCGGAGGGGGAACATTCTGGTCCTATGAGAACCTGATTGAGATAGAAATCCTCAAGAGCTCCGGGGCTGTCCTCAATCGTCCTGTAATCGCTGGCAACGAAGCTTTTCGCGGCGGAGAGCTCATAATCGGAAATCTCACCTTTTTTAACAGCCTCGAGCTGTGAAAAAATTTCAGAAAGAGCCGCGTCGTATTTGTCAAATTCGATGCCCGAGGAGACCGCAAGGATTCCTTTGTGCAGGTCGATAAGAGAGCTTGCAAAATAGCATAAGGTGAGCTTTTCGCGAACATTCATAAAGAGCTTTGAGGTCACGCTGCCGCCGAAAACAGCATTGAACACCCTGATTGCAGCTGAGTTTGGTTCGTCCATACATTCGCCGAGGCGGAAGCCGATAGCCAGCTTTCCCTGTGTTACCTGCATCTCGTCCTCAAAATAACGCGGAGTCTCCTCAAGGGAGTTCATGCGGATATCCGTACCCAAATCCGCTTCCTCCTCGCAGCGAGGCAGAGAGGCGAGTGCCGCCTTCACCGCTGCTTTAACGCGCTTCGGCTCGGCGCTGCCGCAGTAAAAAACCTCAATAGGGGAGACGGATAGAATTTCGCGGTAATGCCTGGTCAGTTCATTTGCCGTGATACTTTCGGTTTCGGATTCCGAGCCCAGCTTGTCGGTGGAATAATCCTCCATCGCGCACATCAGCTCGAAAAGCCGCTGCATTGAATACGCTCTTTTGTCGTTAATCCGTCCGCGAATCAGCTCCAGAAGCTTTTCGCGTTCGCTCTCGACATATTCCTTTATAAAAAGCCCGCCGCGGGTTTTGGGCATCAGCAGCATTTCACCCATAAGCTCCGAAATATGCTCAAGGATACTGCTTTTCTCGGGAATAAAAGCATCATCGGCAAAGTCGGCATAAAGACCAATGACCTGAATCTCACCCTTTTTGCGAACCACGGGCTTGAGCCGTGCCCCGTAAAGCGAATCAAGACGCGAGGATATGGCCGCCATATCGGGTAGGGTGGCCGTGCCGCGGCAGAGAACCATAGGGATAAGAGCGTTTTTTGAAGCGGTTTCGCGGCTGAGCGGCGTCAAAAGATTTATACTCAGACAGCCGGTTTTGAATTTTTCAGTTTGAAGACAAGTCAGAACGACGCCCTGCATTATAAGTTCAGTCGATGAGTTCAATTACTGACCCCCGTTCATGATTTAAGTTGCCGATACTTTAATCATCATAATACCACAATCTGCCTGTTTTGAAAATGACAAATTCATGAATTTTTCAGGATAAATTAGTTTACCTGATTTCGCCTTAGATTTCCTTCGTTCGGAAAAAGTCTTTTCCGAAGCTGTAAACCTGTTCAGCACCGTTTTTATCGCGCAGGGTAATTTCACAGCCCTCCCAGCTTGAAGGCAGCTTTGGCGAAACACTTATTTCGCCCCCATGCATTTTTATGCCCAGCAAATCCTCGGTGACTGTTCTGAAAAACCACCCTGCCGAGCCGGTGTACCAGCTCCAGCCCGCTTTTCCGATGCAGTCGGGATTGCTGCATATATCGGCCGCAAGAACGTAAGGCTCCGCCTCATAATTTTTCAAATCGCGCTTATCCGGCAGCAAAGACTCGATAAGCTCATAAGCCTCATCCGCGCGGTTTTCCCTTAGCAAAGCCATGGCAAGCCAAACCGCGCCGTGGGTGTACTGGCCGCCGTTTTCTCGGAAACCGGGACCGTAGCTTTCAATATAACCGGGACTCGGATCGGCATCTTCAAAGGGGGGGGCAAATAGCCTGATAATGCGGTTTTCCCTGTCAAAAAGCCTCAAAACAGCGGAGCTGAGCGCTTCGTTTACGCGCTTTTTATCGGCCTGTGTGCAAAGCGAGGCGAAGCTCTGGGCGATGGAATCAATTTGACAGAAGGCCGCTCCTTTGCTGCCGAGAGGCGTACCCTTGTCATAATAGCCGCGAAGATACCACTTGCCGTCCCAGGCGCTGTTCGCGCTGCGTCCCAGCTCCTTTGCGGCGCTCTCATATTTTTCCGTCTCCTCGGCTCTGCCGAGTGCCGCTAAAAGCGCCGCAAAGCGATGAGCGGTGTGCGAAACAAACCAGCTCAGCCAAACGCTTTCGCCCTTTCCGCGAACGCCTACTCTGTCCATGCCGTCGTTCCAGTCGCCGCTGCCGATTTTGCTGAGTCCGTGCGCACCGACTCCGCGCTCCAGAATTAGGTCGAGAGCTTTTTGCGCGTGCAGGATTACAGCGGACATACTCTCGGCGTAGACAGCTTTTTCATAGCGGTCGTGTTCGTCAAGCTCAAGGGGCGGGGAGCAAAGCCAGGGAACCAAAATATCGCAAACGGGCAGGTCACCCGTTTTTTCGCAATATTCACAAAGCGCCCAAGGCAGCCACACAAGGTCATCGCTGCAATGTGTGCGCACGCCCTTGGTTTCTTGAGCAAGCGTGTGCCACCAGTGCATAACGTCGCCCTGCTCGTACTGGTGCTTGCAGCATTCCAATATCTGCGCGCGGGCGGGAGCCGTGTCCAGAAGCAGAATATTTACGGCGTCCTGAAGTTGATCGCGAAAGCCTGTGGCTCCGCCGCTCTGATAAATGCTGCAGCGCCCCATAAGGCGGCAGGCAATCGTTTGATAGGGCGCCCAGCCGTTAATAAGGCGGTCGAGCGAGGGCAAGGGGGTTTTGATTTTAACGCCTGAAACGGTGTTTTGCCAGTGCCTTACCGTCCTTTCCAGACAGTCAATGGCAGTTTCACAGGAACAAAGTTCTCGCAGCTTTTCCTCGTCGTCACAACCGCAAACGAGAACAAGCGATCCCGCCGCCGCGAAGTTTATGCCGATAAAACCGCCGTTTAAACAGGAGTTATCGGTTTTTCCCTGAAGCCACAGGCTGCGGTTCGTGGTAAAGCCCGTGATTTGAGCAGAGGAACATATTCGGAACTTCGCTTCGGGAAACGGACTTTCGGGGCTTGCGGCCGTAAAAATACCTTCGGCTTCGGAAAGACTGACCCGTGAAGAATCGGAATCGCAGCCGCTGAGAACAAGGTCGCTGCTCCAGCGAAGGGCTAAAGGACTGTCGGAGGAGCTTTCAATAATCAATACTCGGGCATCGGTATCCGTGGGGACAAAGGTGGTCATCTTTAGCTTGCTTCCGTCTATTTCCTTTTCCCATTTCGCGAAGCCTAAGCCGAAGATCACCTTGCAGTCCGTGTCCTCCGCGCAGGCAAACAGACTGACGCCGCCCAGTTCAACGCTTTCCGTTCCGCGGGTTGTTATGCTGTCGCAAAGCCAGCGGTTAATTCGATACTCGCGGGCGTTTTTATACCACAGATGCCCCGTGCCGCAGTCCGTGGCAAAGTAGCCGAAATTCCCGTTGGTCAGAATATTACCCCAAGTACGAGGCGGCAGAGAATGGTTTACATAAAAATAGAAGCTATTGTCATCGTTCCAGCCGAATTTCGGAAAATCCTGCGACGGATATGCATAATCGGTAGACATAATATAGTCGCGAGATTCAGGGCTTAGGCTCCTTTTTCTTGCGCTGACGGCGAATGCGACTATGCCCTCAACGCCCAGCGAGCGGTCAATGATATGAATATTCGGATTATCGCAGCCGACGGTGCGGCGAAGCTCGCTCAAAGCTGTGGCGATTGGGCGAATATAGTCGCCCCCCTCGTCCGTGAGAAAAACGAGGTCGTAAGGCATATAGAGGGACTTTAAAAAAGTGTGCTGCTTTATAAGCGTCTCCGCAGTCTCAAGATCCTCCTCGGAGTCAATTGCCTGTGCCTTTATCGGATAGTTACCTGAGATTCCGAAGCGCCAAAACTCGCTTTTCGCCCCGCAGCTTGCCGGAAGCGGAGGAGCGGGATAATTAAGGGTGCTCATAAGCTCCATCGCTCCCTGCGTCTGTGCTTCGGTGAGTCTCAGCTTTGAAGCGCGTTCAGCCGGAAAATCCGCGACATCGGAGTTTCCTCCCGCAAGAATACGCTGTGCGTAGGCGTAGGCCTCATTTTCGCTGTCGCCCACAGCAAGCGCGAGCGTTACGGCGTTTTCTGCTCCGCCCGTCAGCCGTAGCGGAATTTTCACGCAGATATAAGGATCGTTGAGCCAGCCGAGAGCTGAGGGGACGTTTTGCCTGAGCGCCGCCCGAAGGCCGCCTCTGCCCGGAACAAGCGCCCGCCTTGCGGACAGCTCCATCGGAGAGGAGGCGGCAAGGCACACGAAGCTTTCGGAAACGCTCTGCCTTTTAACGCGCTTTATTATCAGTGCGCCGCCGAGCATTTTAGCGTGGAGCCCAAGTTTATAGAACGCTGGATGGTTTACATAATCAACATTTGACGCCATAACCGGCTCAAGCATTACATAGAGCTCGCAGTTTCTGCTTTCGCCGTCAGAGCTGCTGACGGCAATCACACGCTTTTCACCGTTAGATGTTGAGGAAACGGAAAAAAGCAGCTGTGAACGGAGGTTCCCTTGCGTTGTGTCGATTTTTGCGCCCGAAAAGCTGAACTCCCAATTGGTTTTCGCGTTTTTGCTCATCGAAGAGGAGGGCAAGAGTGGAATAAACTCGCTGCCGATTCCTATGAAATACTCCAGCCCGTGAGTGAAAGCGGAGTGCTCATCTGCGGTGAAATAAGGGGTAAAGTCACCGCAGCGGGCTTTTGAGACGCCGCTATCAGTTAACATAACACTATAAGAGCCGTTTGAAAGCACGCAGCAGACGGGCGATTCAAAATCAACAAAGCTTCCGCGTTTTTCCCAATAGATGCTGCTCGCTCTCGGCGGTTTATCGGGCAGTTTATTCTCCCTTCGGCGCAGGAGGACGCCGCCCAGAGGAAGCTTTTCGTCAAGCAGACAGGCATGGGCGGACATGGACGGGTCACGCATAAGTCTGTGAGGCATGATGTTTTCGCAAAGAGCGTTGGCGATGGCGACAAGACTCATTCCGAGATGATGAGCCATGACGCAGTAAACTACCTCTCCGTTTTTCCCTGCCGCTCTGCCCTCGGAGAAATCGATTGCCTCCCAAAAGCCGTATTTTCCCGCTGCCTCAAGGCGTTCCAAGCTGCGCAGGTTTTTAACCACGTCTTTCACACCGCAGCACAGTGCGAGAAAGCTGCTGTAAGGCGAAACCACAAACTCTTTGTTCATGTTTCGCTTAAGCGCGAGCGCGCCGCAGCCGTGAGCCTTGTAGCGGTAGTTAAGTGAAGGATCAAGCGCGTAAAAGGCGCTTTCGGAAATTCCCCACGGAAGACCCTTGCTTTTACCGCGTTTTTTTTGAACGCCGACGGCAAAGCGCATGCTTTCGTACAAAAGAGAGCCCTCCGCGCTTTCAAAAAAGAGGCGGGGCATAAGATATTCAAACATACTGCCCGTCCAGGAAACCATGCCGCGGTAGCCGTCCTTTTCGACCTGAGCTCTGGAAAGACTGCGCCAGTGGCGGCGCGGAACATCCCCTTCGGCGATTGCCATGAAGCCCGCGGTACGGGCTTCACTCGCCATTAAATCGTAGAAACTGCTTGTTATATTCGCTCTGTCCGTGTCAAGACCTATCGAGAAAAGGTGGTGCGCTTTGTCGTATAGCGGCGTGAAGGACATGGGGGACAGAAGCTCGTCACATTCTTTGGCAAGGTCGGCTTCGCCGTATTCCAGAAGAGCTTCGCGCAGGATGACAAGGCAGGCGGCCAGATTCCCGCTGTCAACCGTTGATACGTAGGCCGGATGGAGAGGTTTGAGAGTTCTTGTGTCGTACCAGTTATACAGATGTCCGTTCCACTTGACCATACGCCGAAGTGTTGTAAGGATATTCTGAATAATCCCCAAAGCCGCTTCGGGTCTGGCTACATTCAGGTCAATGGCGGCAAGACAACTTATAAGGCAAAGCCCGATATTGGTTGGGGAGCTCCTGTGAGCAATACCGACAGGCGGGCGCTCCTGAAAGTTGTCGGGAGGCAGAAAATTGTCCTCGGTAGTACAAAAATCCTCAAAAAACGACCATATTCTTTTTGCGCAGGCAAGAAGATAGCTCCGTTCTTCGGCGCTGCACTTGAGCTGACGCACGGTAATTTTTGAGAGAGAGAAGGCGAGAAGCGGCGAGAAAAACCAGATAATACCGCTTGTTATTCCGATTACGGAGGGAGAAAACAAAACGATAAGCAGCGCCGCGAAGGGAGCAAACCACATATTTCGGATATATTTGCGCGCGCCCTTTGCCTTGCCCTCGAGCACCGAGGCGGGAGTCCATTTTAATAAGTGCGAGTGGCTGACAAGCATGCGCCAAAGCGCTGTGAAGGAGGCACTTGCACAGATATAAGCCTCATAAGGCAAGAGGGCGAGCTTCGCACCTGTCTGTAAAAATGAGCCGCCCACGCCGCGGTAAACCGCACTATGGCAGCGCAGGCGCACCTCGCGCTCATCCCGAAAAAGATTTGAAACAGCGGTGAATGCAAGATGGAGCGCAAAGGCGACAAGGGCGGTAATCGCTGCAAAATTAAGCCCTCTTGTCGGTGAAAAAAAGGCGGCGGCGAAGGTAAGAAAGGTCAGCGGGGCGACGAGGCTTCGGCGTATGCTGTCGAAAAGACGAAAGCGGTCCACGTCCGAAAGGTTTTTTCCTCTGCGAAAGAGCCAAGGCAAATTTTGCCAATCTCCGCGTGTCCAGCGGTGAAGCCTGCGATAATACGAGAGGATGTCGGAGGGAAACTTGTCCGTCAGCTCCGCGTCGCCCATGAAGCCGCCGCGTAGAAAGGCGCCCTCAAGAGCGTCGTGCGACAGAACAAGGTTATCGGGAATACGGTTTTTCATGCACCGCGTGAAAGCCTCGGCGTCGATAATTCCCTTTCCGGCGAAGCCGCCGTTTTCAAAAACGTCCATATAAAGCTCGGAGCTGTCGCTGCCGTAAGGATCCGTTCCGCCGTGCCCGGCGAAGATTTTTGCGAAACGGCTTCTGTTGCACGAGGAAAGCTCCACCGATATACGCGGATGAATAACAGCGTGTCCGGAAACTACTTTACTCGTTCCGCTGTCAATAATAGGGGTGTTAAGAGGGTGGAGCATTGCGCCGATAAGCTCCTTTGCCGTGCCGGGAGTAAGGCGGGTATCCTCATCTAAGGTCAGAATATAGCGGATACCTCGAAGCGAGAGAAGGTTACCGGAAAGCACACGCAGGGACGAGTCCCCGTCGCTGACTAACCCTGCAAGCTCCGTTACCGCTCCGCGCTTTCGTTCCCAGGCCGTGTACCGATTATCCGCTTTGTTGTAGCTTCTCTCCCTTACAAAAAAGAAAAAGCCGCCGCCGTATTTTGCGTTAAGCCCGTCAACGGCGTTCTTCGCACCGAAAATAATTTTCTCGTCCTCGGGCGTGTCTTTACTGTCAGAATCCGGCAGGTCGCCCAGAATCCCGAAAACAAGGTGTTCGCCGCAGCTCCGGTTGGCAAGGCGAAATTCCTCCAGTTTCCGCACAAGGGAGGTGCCGCTGTTTTCATTTGTCAGTAAAGCTGCGATTACGCACACTGTGCGTCCGTTTGGGGGCACACCCTCTTCGAGCTCCATGCGCGGAACATGTGCAGGTGGGGTAAAACGGAGCAAGAGATAATCAATTACACTTTTTACGAGTTCGGAAACGGGCAGCAGGAGCAAAAGCCCAACGATAGCGCTGCTTTCATAAAAGCCCGCGGCGAGCGAAAGTGTAAGAGTAATGAGAACATTTACAGAGATATAGATTTCGCCTGAACGTGAAGGTTTTTCCTCCTCCATCGGACGGGTGAAGAGCCAGTAACCGACGTGACGGGCGTCCCCGTCCGCATTGCGCGCAAGTTCAAGCACGTGCTCGGCAATTCGATATTCGCTCACATGGTAGGCGCGAGCGAGCTTTTCCACACGTTTTTTGTAGTGGCTGCGGGTTTTCTCGGACATTTTGGGGTAAATTTCGGAGGGATCAAGTTTTAAAACCTGCTCTGTTTTGTCGACACTTTCAAGAATTTCCGAAAAATCGATGGTCGAGAGAACGCGCAGAGTTGAAAAGAGCTTTTCCGCGGCCTTGGCGGCAAAATCCCCGTCGATACCCGAAGCGTAAAGCTCGGCGAGCTCGGAAATCGCGGCGGCCTTCAAAACCGCCACGAAACGCAGCAGCTCTCTGCGACTGAGTATATAAACCTGCTGGCAACCCTGCAAAAAGAGCAGGCTTCGCTCAGGCGTTACTTTGCCGTCGCCTGAACGGATGAGTGCCTGACAAAGTGAAAAAAGCGCGGCTGTACCCTTTGCGGCAGGTATTCTTCCGCAGCTTCGAAGCTCCTGTAACGATGAAAGACCCTCCCGATGGGCAAGATAAAAGTTATCCAAAAGCCATTCAATGTATGGAGGTATAAGCTCTCCGCCTGAGTATTTTGACTCAAGAGATCTGTGGCGCTCATGGAGAAGTTGAAGGTTTCTAAGGAGTGTTTTTGCAACGGAGGCCCCGCGAACAAAGCCGCGTATATTGAGAGTGCGAGCAATATTCTCCCCGTAGGCAGGAAGACCTTCGTCACCTATTTGTGGCATTATGCCGTCATAAGTCATTGTTTCGTCCTCATTTCGAGCTTTAAAGCTGATTGTCAAGAGCAAATCACAGAGCGTGAACAAGCAATAAGATGGTTTTCTTTACTTTTCGCGCCGTACGCAAAAGTTTTCCACGTATTCGGATAAAATATTCCTCGGGTGTAAAGTAATAATACTTGACAACGCTTTTCAAACGGTGTAATATATGCCGTGCAATGTTCGTGCTTCGCTATGAACTTTTACGGGAGGCGGTCTGAAAATGGGCGATAAAACTCTTATGATGACCATGCTTCTGGACTTTTACGGCGAACTGCTGACGCCGCGTCAGCGAAGCTGCTTCAGCATGCACTACAATGAGGATTTATCGCTTGCGGAAATCGCTGAAATTATGCAGATTTCCCGTCAGGGAGTACGCGACCTCATCGTCCGCGCGGAAGCAACGCTTATGGAAACCGAGGAAAAAACAGGACTTATAAGGCGCTTTTCCGAGCAGAGGCTTGTTCTGGATAAAATGGAAACAGAGCTTTATGAGCTCATTCAATTATCGGAGGGTAAAGCGCGCGGGCTTGCCGAGGCGCTGCTCACGGAGCTTGGCAGTATTAGGAACTAACGCAGTTATCAAATGAGGAGCATTTATGGCATTTGAAAGCCTTTCCGAAAAATTATCGGCGGCGTTTAAAAAGCTTCGGGGCAAAGGCCGCCTCACCGAAGCGGACATAAAGGAAGCCATGCGCGAGGTGCGGCTTGCTCTTTTAGAGGCAGACGTCAGCTACAAGGTGGTCAAGGACTTCGTAAAAAAGGTCAGCGACCGTGCCGAGGGGCAGGATGTTCTGCAAAGCCTTACTCCCGCGCAAATGGTCATAAAAATCGTAAACGAAGAGCTGACAAGCCTTATGGGCAGCGAAAATGTAAGGCTCAGTATTTCCTCTCAGTCGCCGAGCGTTGTAATGCTCGTCGGTCTTCAGGGCGCGGGTAAAACCACTAACGGCGCGAAGCTCGCGGGACTTATGAAAAAAAGCGGCAAGCGTCCGCTGCTCGTTGCTTGCGATGTTTACCGTCCCGCGGCAATAAAGCAGCTGGAAACCGTCGGCGCGCAGCTCGACATTCCCGTTTTCCAGATGGGGCAGGCAAATCCCGTTGACATCGCCAAGGCTGCCATTGAGCATGCAAAGCGCCACGGCAACGACCTTGTTTTTCTCGACACGGCAGGCCGTTTGCACATCGACGAGGCGCTGATGCTTGAACTTAAAAACATCAAGGCGGCGACAAAGCCAACAGAGATAATGCTGGTAGTTGACGCGATGACAGGTCAGGATGCCGTTAACGCGGCGTCGGCCTTCGACGAAGCGCTGGGAATCACCGGCGTTATGCTCACAAAGCTCGACGGCGACGCCAGAGGAGGTGCGGCACTTTCGGTTCGCGCAGTCACAGGCAAGCCGATTAAATTTGTCGGCATCGGCGAAAAGCTCGACAACATCGAGCCCTTCCATCCGGACAGAATGGCGTCCCGAATACTCGGCATGGGGGATGTGCTCACGCTTATTGAAAAAGCGGAGCAGAACTTTGATGAGCAGAAGGCCATCAAAATGGCCGAGCGCTTGCGCAAAAATCAGTTTACGTTCACAGATTATCTTGACCAGCTTGAGCAGCTTAAATCCATGGGCAATATCAAGGACATCGCCGCGATGATTCCCGGCATGGACTCAAAAGCTCTCAAGGGCGCGACTATCGATGAAAAGGCATTTTCACGAACGGAAGCGATAATCAAGTCGATGACTGCCTATGAGCGCGAAAATCCGGCTATACTGAACGGCAGCAGGAAAAAGCGAATCGCCGCGGGAAGCGGAACCAGCGTTGTGGAAATTAACCGTCTGATTAAGCAGTTTGAAATGATGAAAACCATGACAAAGCAGATGACGGGCGGGAAAAAGTCCAAACACATGGGCATGGGAATGGGCAAAGGAATGCCGTTTAAGTTTTAATTAGTTTGCACCGCCTTTGGCGTTTGCACATAAAGATAAAGAATTTGGAGGTGAATATAAATGGTCAAAATCAGACTTCGCAGAATGGGTGCTCATAAGAACCCCTATTACAGAATCATAGTTGCAGATTCTCATTCTCCCCGTGACGGAAAGTTTATCGAGGAAATCGGCACCTATGAGCCCCTTACTAATCCTTCGGGAATTAAGGTTGACGGAGAACGTGCTAAGTATTGGATTGCTAACGGAGCTCAGCCCACAGAAACCGTTAGAGCTTTGCTGAAAAAGGCAGAGGTGCTTTAAGGAGAGCCGAGCATGAAAGAACTCTTAAGCTACATTGCAAAAAACCTTGTCGATAATCCCGACGAGGTTACAGTCACCGAGAAAAAAACCGACGCCGAAACCGTTTTTGAGGTTCGCGTCGCGGATGGCGACATGGGAAAAATAATCGGCCGACAGGGTCGAATTGTTAAGGAAATCCGGATACTCATGCGCGCCGTAGCTCAAAGACAGGGAAAAACCGTGTCCGTTGAAATCATGGACTGATACGCGAAGGGGGATAAAGGCAGCTTTGTCCCCCTTAGACGTTTATGCTTGTTTTCACCGATTGCATTAAAGAATATCTTGAAATATTGTTTTCGGAAAAGAACAAGCGTATCTTAATTGGAGAATAATTAATGGAAAAATATCTTGAAGCAGGAATAATCTGCAACACTCACGGCATAAAGGGTGAGGTAAAAATCCAACCTTGGGCCGACAGCGCCGAGTTCCTTAAAAAATTCAAGTATTTATATATTGACGGAAAACCTTATGAGCTGCTGTCTGGCAAGGTTCACAAGCAGTGTCTTATTGCGGAGCTTAAGGGTGTTTCCGGCGTCAACGAGGCGATGATCTTGAAAAACAAGATTGTGTCAATCGACAGGAGCGAGGTGAAGCTCCCAACCGGAACTTTTTTCATTCAGGACATTATAGGAGCAAGTGTTGTAGACGAGAGCGGCAAAGAACTCGGCAAGCTCAGCGAAGTGCTCGAATTGCCGGCCGGCAATGTCTATGTGGTGACGGGAGAAAGAGAGATTCTCATTCCCGCGGTTCCGCAGTTTATCATAAAAACAGACGTGAGCGCGGGACTCATTACCGTTCGTCTGATTGACGGAATGTAGGCGCAGATCAATTAGCGCAGGAGGTTTGGATGAACGAAAACCTTGATTTTGAAAAAATCGAGCGTGACGACGGTGAAAAAAAACCGCTCATGCGAATTGACATACTTACGCTGTTTCCTGACTCAATGAACGCCGTTTTAAGCGAGAGTATCTTGGGCAGAGCGGCGGTAAAGGATATTATTGAAATAAATTGTATCCAAATAAGAGAATTTACGGAAAATAAGCAGGGGCAGGTGGATGATTACCCTTATGGCGGCGGCTGGGGTTGCGTCATGATGGCTCAGCCGCTCAAAAGCTGCCTTGATTTTGTCCGTGAATGCGCAGGGCAGAGAAAAAGCCGTGTTATTTATCTCTCGCCGCAAGGGACAAGATTCGACCAGTCAAAAGCGCGGCAATTGAAGGAGGATTACAACCACCTTATCCTTGTCTGCGGACACTACGAGGGGATTGACGAGCGCTTTATTGAAGAATGCGTCGATGAGGAAATTTCCGTCGGCGATTTTGTCCTGACGGGTGGCGAAATTCCCGCAATGGTGATCACGGACTGTGTATGCAGAATGGTGCCAGGTGTACTGTCGGACGAGGAGTGTTTCACGGGGGAGAGTCACTGGGACGGTCTTTTGGAGTACCCGCAGTACACTCGTCCCGAAATTTGGGAGGGCAGAGGCGTTCCCGATATACTCCGAAGCGGGCACCATGCAAACGTAAAAAAGTGGCGGCGCAAGCAGTCGATAATCCGCACAAAGCAACGCCGACCGGATATGTACGAAAAACTTACTTTTACCGAGAAATCGGATAAGAAGCTCCTTGCTGAAATAGAAGCGGAAGAGGCGAGGCAGCAAAATGGTTTGGAGGGTCAAGAGTGATTCTGGGATATGATATGGGAGCCTCCGCGGTAAAAATTGTTGCGCTGGACGGCGACACGGTTACCGCGACGAAGAGCATAGTTGGCAGCGAAAAGTCGGCATCCGAGCTTGTACAGGACTTTTTAGCAGAAAACAAAATATCTGCCGAGAGCGTTGACGCGCTCGCCGTCACTGGAGTCGGCGCAGATAAGTGCTGTTTTGAAGGCTTTGACGGGAAGGAAATACATATTCCCGAAATTGAAGCCACAGGCGAGGGCGGTACCTGGCTTTCGGGACTTCAGGAGACTGTTGTTGTGAGTATCGGCACCGGCACGTCAATAGTATTGGCCAGAAACGGTAAATACACGCACATCGGCGGTTCAGGCGTCGGGAGCGGAACTCTTCGCGGAATTTCAAAAAAAATGTTCGGAATTACCGATATGTGCAAGTTTTTCGAGCTTGCCGAAAACGGAAATAGATTGACTGTTGATATAACAATCGGTGATTTATTCGCGGGAACGGATACTCTGCCACTTGATTTGACCGCTTCAAACCTCGCAAAAGCGAGTGACGGCGCGACAGAGAGCGACTGGGCCTACGCCCTTATAAACACTGTTATGGAGGTTGCGGGCTCTCATGCGGCCCTTGCCTGTAACGGATTTGACGTTAAAAATGTCGTCATTACCGGTGGAATATCACAAACAAAAATGGCGCAAGCCATATATGACAACTTTGCAAAGCTTTATAAGCTTAACTACGTTATACCCAAATTCTCCGGCTGCGCAACGGCGGTCGGCGCCGCAAGGAGGGCTCGAAATGGAGCATAAGCTTGCGAGCCACGAAGACCTTGACCGAATTATGGAGATAGTCGGGGATGCGCAGCGTTTCCTCAAGGAGAGCGGCGTTGACCAGTGGCAGAACGGCTATCCGACTCGTGAGGCTTTTGAAGCAGACATTGAAAAGGGCTCCTGCCATGTATTTATGCTTGAAGGAAAGATAGCCGGTGTCATATCGGTTTTCTTTGAAAATGAGGAGAGCTACAAGCGTGTCTTTGACGGAAGCTGGCGGACGGGAGAAGTTCCTTACACGGTGTTCCACCGTGCCGCAGTTGGCAATGAATATCGCGGAAAGGGAATAGCGCGTGAAATGTTGTCCTATGTGGATATCATGGCTAGAGAACGAGGCTTTTCCAGCGTGCGCGGCGACACTCACCGTGATAATAAGGCTATGCGGGCACTCCTCGAAAGAAGCGGCTTTGTCCATTGCGGAACTATCTATTTAGACAGCGGAAAAGAGGCTCAAAGCGAGCGCGTCTGCTATGAAAAACTGCTTTAATCTTAAGGAGCTTTATGGATTTATGTGATATCGGTCAAATCAGAGCGTTGCTCTCGGGGCAGGGTTTTCGCTTTTCAAAATCCATGGGTCAGAACTTTCTGATCGCCTCGTGGGTACCTGAGCAGATCGCCGAGATGGCGGGATTGGACGAAAAAACAGGTGTTTTTGAGGTCGGCCCGGGAATCGGCTGCCTTACGGTGCAGCTTTCAAAGCATGCCGGTAAGGTAGTTGCCGTGGAGCTTGACAAAGCTCTTGCTCCTGTCCTTGACGAAACTTTGAAGGACTGGGAAAATACGAAGGTTCTTTTCGGAGATGTTCTGAAACTTAATATTGCCGAAATTGTTAAAGAGAACTTCGAGGGGTTGAGACCTGTGGTCTGCGCGAACCTTCCCTATAATATAACAAGCCCGCTCATTTCTGCCTTTATCGAGGCGGACTGCTTCGAGAGCATGACGCTGATGGTTCAGCGCGAGGTTGCGCTTCGAATCTGCGCGAAAGCGGGAACGAGCGACTACGGTGCCTTCACGGTCTATACAAACTGGCATACGGAGCCTGAAATCCTCTTTGACGTTACGCCCGACTGCTTCATGCCCGCGCCGAAGGTTGTATCCAGCGTTATTAAGCTCACTACTCGCCGTGAAGCTGCGGCAAATGTTACGGACGAAAAGCTCTTTTTCGCCGTGGTTCGCGCCTCCTTCAATCAGCGTAGAAAGACGCTTTTAAACGCGCTGACTTCAGGGCTTTCGGGTTACTCCAAGGAAGAACTTCAAGAGGTAATCGTGTCCTGCGGTTATGACGAGAAAATTCGCGGTGAAACGCTGGATATCGGAGGCTTTGCGGTGATTTCCAACAAAATTGCGGAGCTTGGAAAAGTCTGATTATTAAGCCGGAGCTGCCGCGTCGATTGCGTCGGCTCCGTTATTTCAACAATTTGGTGCGCAAAAAAACAGGCATAAGTGCAGTTTGCGCTGCTATTCACCTCCTTGCAAATCATGATTTCAGTGGTATACTAAGCTAAAGCACGAAAGGGAACTGATTATGAACGTCAAAACTCATAAAATCAAAATAGTAGTGAAGGTCGGCACCTCCACGCTTACGCATGAGGGCGGAACTCTGAATTTTCGCAGTTTTGACGCGCTCACACGTGTGCTGTCGGACATCAGTAACATGGGTAACGAGGTAATATTGGTATCGTCAGGAGCTATTGCCGTCGGAGCGGGGAAACTCCAGATGAAGGAGCGCCCAAGCATTCTAAGCCAAAAGCAGGCGGCCGCCGCAGTTGGACAGTGCGAGCTTATGCACCTTTATGATAAGTTTTTCGGAGAATACGGAAAAATTGTCGCTCAGATTCTTCTGACAGGCGAGGATGTAGATAATCCTGAGAAAAAGCACAACCTTACAAATACCTTCAATTCTCTTCTGGAGATGGGCATAATTCCCATTGTGAACGAAAACGACTCGGTGAGCTATGCTGAGATTGAAGCCGACAATGAAGAACACAAGGTGTTCGGCGACAACGACACGCTTTCCGCTGTTGTCGCGGTGCTCTGCGGAGCGGATAAGCTTGTTCTGCTTTCCGACATCGACGGACTTTTCGACAGCGACCCGACCGAAAACCCGAGCGCTCAGCTAATCCGCGAGGTAAAAGAAATTGACGACAATATCCGTTCTCTGGCGGGCGGAGCGGGCTGCAGCCGCGGAACAGGCGGCATGATAACCAAGCTTCAGGCGGCGGAACTGGCCACGAAAAACGGCATTGATATGTACATAGCCAACGGGAGTACGCCCGAAGTGCTCTACGATATTGTTTCGGGGAAGGCCGCAGGAACACTTTTTCTGGGAAAGAGATGACAGGTTTGAAAAAGTTTCAAACCTATTTGATTTCAAGTGCGTGTTGCTCGCCTATGGCAACCGCAATACATGCACATCTATAACCATTCCATTTCATGGTTGTTTTTGTGTGTTGAAAGCAAAGAAAGGAATGGTTATAAATGACAGAGCTTGAAATAATGGGCGCTGCCGCGAAAAAAGCCGCCCGAGTTCTCGCCGTTGCGGGAACCACCAAAAAAAATGACGCGCTCGAAGCAATTCGCCTTGCACTTCTAAAAAACAAGGATCGCATATTGGCGGCGAATGCCGCTGACATTGAAACTGCAGAAAATTCGGGAATCAAGCGTGCTTTTCTGGACAGACTGCTGCTTACACAGGAGCGTATCGACGGAATTTCTCAAAGCGTTTCCGAGTTAATCTCGCTTTCCGATCCGATAGGCGAAGTGATTTCCATGTCGGATCGCCCGAACGGACTGACCATCGGTAAAAAGCGCGTGCCTCTGGGCGTCATAGGAATAATTTACGAAGCAAGGCCGAATGTGACGGTGGACGCGGCTGCCCTTTGCCTTAAGTCGGGCAACGCATGCATCCTACGCGGAGGCAAAGAGGCCATAAATTCCAACTCGGTGTTGGTAGACATAATGCGTGAAGCCCTCGCGGGTGCGGGACTGCCTGAGGACTGCATTAGCCTAGTTCGGGATACCTCGCGCGAGAGTGCCAAGGAGCTTATGGGGCTTCGCGAATATGTGAATGTCTTGATTCCCCGCGGCGGAAGCGGGCTGATTAAGTCCGTTGTCGAGAATGCGAGTGTGCCGGTAATCGAAACGGGTATAGGCAATTGCCATGTCTATGTGGACTCCGAGGCCGACCTTGAAATGGCGGCTAAAATCGTCGAAAATGCCAAGTGCAGCCGTCCCTCCGTGTGCAACTCAATGGAGACATTGCTGGTTCACGAGACGGTAGCCGAGGAGTTTTTACCCCTTGTTTTGCCCCGTCTCAATAAATACAACGTCGAGCTTCGTTGTGACCCGAAAGCCCTTAAAATACTGGGTAATGCCGCGATAGCCGCCACCGACGCCGACTGGGAAACCGAATATGACGACTATATTCTGGCTATAAAAATCGTCGCGGATATTGATGAAGCCATGAACCACATCGCACGCTACGGCACTGAACATTCGGAAGCCATCGTAACCGACAATTACACAAAAGCACAGCGCTTTTTAAACGAAGTCGATGCCGCCGCGGTTTATGTTAACGCTTCAACGCGTTTCACAGACGGGGGAGAGTTCGGACTCGGTGCCGAAATCGGAATTTCAACACAGAAGATGCACGCCCGCGGTCCGATGGGCCTTCGTGAAATGACAAGCTGCAAATATGTAATATACGGGAACGGTCAGATACGCTGAATAATAGGTTAACATAATATATTAGCACCCGAAAAAGCCATAAGCCTTTTCGGGTGCTTGTTTATCACTTCGGAATCTTCTGTCAGCATACCGGCATAGAATGACACAAAGCTTACAAACAAATGCAAGCGGATTTCCGGAAGCAGAAAAAATTCTTTTGTATAAAAGAAAAAAACTGTTGACAAGAGTTTTTTGAAGTGTTAACATCAGGGCAATCGAATAGAAAACCGATGATCAAGAGTTAGTAGCATGCAAGAGCGGTTCAAAGAGAGCGGCAGGCGGTGGAATTGTCGCAGCGAGCGTGTATGTGAATGGACTTGTGAGGGCGGCAGGAAAGCGCTGAAGCGTTAGTAATGGCCGACGGGAGTGCAACCCGTAAAACGTGCAGACACATTTTGTGTGTCGTGAGGGGGCGAGTTTTTCGTCAACTTAGGTGGTACCGCAGAGGCTTTGAGTCTTTGTCCTAAGAATTGGACAAAGGCTTTTTTTGTCGTTTAAGGGGGTTAAACATGGGACTTTTGCGATGGCGCAAAGACAAGAGTGTTTTCTTTAAAAAATTAAATATACTAAGACCCGGCGACACTTCACGCTGCAAAGTGTCATAATAAAAAAATAAAATATTATTTAAGGAGATATAATCATGAATGCAAATTATGAGAACCCCAACAAAGGATTTGAAACATACCTTAAGAATACCCCGACCAAAGACGGACGCTACGGTGAATACGGCGGAGCTTATCTTCCGCCCGACCTTATACCTGCCTTTGAAGAAATAATCGAAGCTTACAACACAATCTGCAACAGCGCCCAGTTTATAAGCGAGCTTCGCCGTATACGCAAAGAATTTCAGGGTCGTCCGACCCCCGTATATCATTGCGAACGCCTTTCAAGAAAAATCGGCGGCGCGCAGATTTACCTCAAGCGCGAGGATCTGAACCACACAGGAGCTCACAAACTCAATCACTGCATGGGCGAGGGTCTGCTTGCGAAATTTATGGGTAAAAAGAAGATTATTGCGGAAACCGGCGCAGGGCAGCATGGCGTGGCTCTGGCTACGGCGGCGGCATATTTCGGAATGGAATGTGACGTTTACATGGGCGAAGTCGATATCAAAAAGCAGGCTCCCAACGTGACCCGCATGAGAATGCTCGGCGCAAGAGTCATTCCCGTAAGTCACGGTCTTAAAACTCTTAAGGAGGCGGTTGACGCGGCTTTTGAGGGTTATATGCACGAATACAAGGACGCGATTTACTGCATAGGCTCCGTTGTCGGACCGCACCCGTTCCCGATGATGGTGCGCGATTTCCAGTCGGTTGTCGGCTTTGAAGCGCGTGACCAGTTCAAGGAGATGACGGGCAGCCTGCCTGACGCTATCTGCGCCTGTGTCGGCGGCGGTTCTAACGCAATGGGTCTTTTCTCGGCCTTCCTTGCCGACCCCGTTGAAATCTACGGTGTCGAGCCCATGGGCAAGGGTGAAACACTCGGCGACCACGCAGCTTCCATTACCTTCGGAGAAAAGGGCGTTATGCACGGCTTTGAAAGTATTATGCTCAAGGACGCAAACGGTGAGCCGGCTCCCGTGTATTCCTGCGCAAGCGGTCTTGACTATCCCTCTGTCGGACCGGAACACGCCTATCTGCACGACCTCGGAAGAGTAAACTATAAGTCCGTCACCGATGACGAAGCTATTGAGGCCTATTTCCTGCTTTGCCGTAACGAGGGAATTATCCCCGCCATCGAATCAAGCCACGGCCTTGCCTACGCTCTTAAATATGCCAAGGAGCATAAGGACGGAACTATCCTGGTCAATCTCTCCGGACGCGGCGACAAGGATATTGACTATATCTATGAAAACTACGGTTACGGCGAGAAATTCAATCTTGACTGAGAAAAAGTTTTAAGTCCGATAAACCATAATTCAGCAAATGAGTACAGGAACCTAATTCTAAATATGTAAAATAACTATGAATAGCAGACGGCGGTGCTTGCGTTTTGAGCGGTTGTGGATTATTATATATCCGAAACCGCGGGGCAGCTTACCGTCGTTTGCTATTTCGCGCTGCGATAGGTTTAATGAAATCCGGACAGTGCAGCGATTTTTTAAAAGAGAACCACTTGAATAATATCGTTATAAGATAATATTGTATAGCTAATTATCCTAAAGCAAGAGATAAGGGGAAACCGCATGAAAATAACGGTTGTAGGCAGCGGCGCATGGGGGACAGCACTTTCGCTGCTCCTTAATGAAAACGGACATGATGTGACGCTTTGGTCGTTTTTTGAGAAAGAAACCGAAACGATGAGAAAAACGGGCGAAAACCCGTTCTTAAGGGGAGTGCCAATTCCGCAAAATCTTAAGCTGAGTTCGGAGCTCTCGTGCGTAATCGGAGCGGACATTGTTGTTATGGCCACACCCTCCTTTGCGGTTCGTGAAACGGCCGCAAGGATTTCACCGCTGATTTCGAGCGGGGCTGTGGTTGTATCAGTCGCCAAGGGCATTGAAAATAAAAGCGCTCTGCGCCTTTCACAGGTGATTGACGAGGAGCTTCACGGAAAAAACATCGTCGCCGCGCTTTCGGGACCTTCTCACGCGGAGGAGGTCGGCCGAGGAATCCCGACAGCTTGTGTAGCCGCCTGCTCGGATACGTCTGTCGCTGAGCTTATTCAGGATTTGTTTATGAACGAGCGCTTCCGGGTTTACGCTTCAAGTGATATTATCGGCGTTGAGCTTGGCGGAGCTCTTAAAAACGTAATAGCTCTTTGCGCCGGCGCCTGTGACGGTATGGGATTTGGTGACAACACGAAGGCAATGCTCATGACACGCGGGCTTACCGAGATAGCCAGAGTTGGCGCAAAAATGGGCGGACGCAAGGAAACCTTCGCGGGACTTGCAGGCATGGGCGATTTAATAGTTACCTGTACCTCTGAGCATTCCCGCAACAGGCGCGCGGGACTTCTTATAGGAGCGGGGATGGAACCGCAGGAGGCGATGAAGCAGGTCGGCGCGGTCGTTGAGGGATACTATGCCGCGGCCTCGGGTTTTGCTATGGCTCAGAAATGCGGGGTTGAAATGCCGATAACGGAGGCTACCTATAACGTGCTGTATAAGGGCTCGCCGCTTAAGGAAACTTTTTCCGCGCTCATGACCCGCGCAAAGACGCACGAAATCGAAGAAAGCTGGCTGTAATTAATAAAGCCCCGACACATAACGCGTCGGGGCTTTATTATCTTATTCGTCTTTCCGGTCAATAAGCTCCTGCATAGCAATTGACAGCTGGTCGGGGCATGAGGTGCCTCTTCCGCCGCAGTCAATCCCCTTAAGACGGGAAATTGCCTCCTCAAGCGTCATACCTATTATGAGCCGTGAGATACCCTGAAGATTTCCGCTGCAGCCGCCGATAATGCGGGCATCAGTAATAATTCCATCCTCGGCGCTTACAGTCATTTTGCGTGAGCATACGCCCCTAGGCGTGTATGAAACAGTCATGTCGGTTCCTCCGAATTTTTCTGTGTTCTGGGTGTTGACACGGGAAAGCTTTGCTAAACGTAGAGTCCTGCGTGAATGGCAGCTTCGCCGCAAAATATTATAACATGTCATGGATAAAAAAACATCCTCGCAAATGTTATTAATAACAGCAACAATTTTTTACTTCACGGTAAATTTACATATACCGCTTTGATATTGTCGATTTTGGTGGTACAATAACAGCAGCTACAAAAGACTCGTGCCCGGCGATCAAGCTGCGCCGGTCTGCTTGGGTTTTGTTGCGAAATAAACCCTTATTATTCCCACGGCACTAATCTGAAACGGAGGCTTACACAAATGAAAATAACCTTTTTGGGCGCGACGCATGAGGTTACGGGAAGCTGTACTCTGATAGAAACAAACGGGAAAAACATCCTCATAGACTGCGGCATGGAGCAGGGTGCCGATGTGTTCGTCAATGAAGAGCTGCCGGTGAATCCGGCAAATATTGACTGCGTATTTCTGACCCATGCGCATATTGACCATTCGGGAAAGCTGCCGCTGCTGTGTAAAAACGGTTTTGACGGTAAGATTTACGCGACGGAGGAAACGGTTAATCTCTGCAAGATAATGCTGATGGACTCCGCACATATTCAGGAATTTGAAGCGGAGTGGAGAAACCGTAAGGCAAAGCGCTCGGGCATGCCGCCATATGAGCCCATGTACACAACGCAGGACGCGCAAAACGCGGTTGCCAAGATGTACGGCAGCAAATATGATGAAATAAAAGAGGTCTGCGAAAATGTCAGCATCCGCTTTAACGACATGGGGCATTTGCTTGGCTCCTCAAGCATAGAAATCTGGATTACCGAGGGCGGCGTTACAAAGAAAATCGTTTTCAGCGGAGATGTAGGCAACAAGAGCCGTCCGATTTTGAATAACCCTAAAAGCATTGACGAGACGGACTATCTCGTCGTTGAATCCACTTACGGCGACCGTTTGCACGAGAAAACGGCGGACACCCTGCCGATTCTTGTGTCCTGCATACAGCGCACACTTGACCGCGGCGGCAATGTTGTTATACCATCCTTTGCCGTCGGCAGGACGCAGGAAATTTTATACCATCTTCGTAAGATAAAAACCGAGGGGCTGGTAAAAGGGCACGACGGCTTTCCTGTCTATGTGGACAGCCCTCTTGCAAACGAAGCGACAGCGGTGTTTTTACAGGCCGACCCGAGTGCCTTTGACGAGGAAATAAAAGAAATGTTCAGGCAGGGGATTAACCCTCTCGTGTTCCCCGATTTAAAGATGTCCGTTTCAAGCGAGGAATCAAAAGCGATTAACTTTGACGAAACCCCAAAGGTTATAATCTCCGCTTCGGGAATGTGCGAGGCGGGGCGTATCCGACATCATCTCAAGCACAATCTCTGGCGCAAGGCGAGCCTGATTCTTTTTGTCGGGTATCAGGCAAACGGAACGCTGGGAAGAATTTTGCTGGACGGAGCCAAAGAAGTCAAGCTTTTCGGCGAGCCGATTTCGGTTGAGGCCGAAACCTTCCTTATGCCGGGTATAAGCGGGCACGCCGACAAAGAGGGGTTGCTTGAATGGATAAACGCCTTCAAGAAAAAGCCGTCTCTGGTCTTTGTCAATCACGGCGAGGATGAGGTTGCCGAGGGCTTTGCTCAGCTCCTGCATGATGATTATAAGCTCAACACCTCTGTACCATACAGCGGAACGAGCTACGATTTATTAACAGGAACGGTTGTTACCCAGACGGCGGGGATTCCGATTGAGAAAAAAGAATTTGAGCGTCCGCGCGACGAGCGCGCATCAAAAGTTTTTGCAAGGCTTATTTCCGCCTGCGAAAAGCTCTTGCGCGTGGCAAGGAGCTGTGAGGGAATGGCAAATAAGGAGCTGGGACGCTTTGCCGATCAGGTGGAGCAGCTTGCAGATAAGTGGCGCAGATAAAATAAACAAAGTGCAAGAAAACCGACGGGGAACACCCGTCGGTTTTCTTAATTGATATTATCGAAAAAAGCGGAAGCCTAAAAACATCTGCAAAAATTGCAAAGCAGACTTGCGGCGCAGAGCCACAGGCAGGGACTGCCGCTGAAGGAGGCTGTTGGGAAGCCTTGGCTGAAAGTGCTGTAATAGCTGCCGCCGTGCATAAGCTCTTCAAGCAAACTGCGGTACTCCATGTTGTCAGGCTCGAGCTTTGCTGCCGTCTGAGCGTGTTCCAGAGCGACTATGGTGTTGCCCATACCGTAATTTGCGAGTGCGCACAGATAATGCCAGCGAGCACCGCGCTCCGAAACCGACACGCCTTCAAGAGCGTTAAGGGCTTCGGTAAAGTGTCTTGCTCTGATATAGTTCATTGCGGCTCGCAGGGCAGTGGATTCTTCCTCCGGCTCCGAGTGAAAACCGCCGAAGCCGGAACCGAAACCGCCGAAGCCCGTTGCCGAACCGAAACCGCCAAAACCTCCGGCTGTGTTTTGCTGGGGATTTTTAATCTGGTCGTAGGCGGCGTTAATCTCGTTCATTCTGCGCTCGGCTTCTTTGTTGCCGGGGTTTTTATCGGGATGATACTTTTTTGCAAGTGTGCGGTAAGCCTTTTTAATTTCGTCGTCACTGGCAGTGGAGGGAACACCGAGGACTTTATATGGGTCAGCAGACATCAGCGTTTTTCTCCTTTTCGCCGTGATGTTTTGGCTTTCTCAAGCTCGTATCTTGTCCAAACGCCTGAGTAAAGAATGTTCCGCATAATAGACACATCCTCAACCAGGGGCAGTTTTTCGAAGCTCATAGTACAGTTTCCAATCAGCATTGTCAATATGTCTTTGAAATATGCATCGCTGCGCCCGTCCGCTTTTAAATGGCTGAGGGGGTTGTAGCGATGTCTTTTTACGTCTTTCGGCAGGTCAATAACCGCGTCCATAATGTAAATAAATTCACCCAGAGAGCCTGCCATTGCCTTTAGAGCGGGCGTCCATCTGTCTTCGCGGAAGGTGAAAAGCTCGCCCATGAGTTCACCGAAAAGCTTTGCTCCCGCGTCGGGGCTCTGTTCACCTTGCTTTTCAAGCTCAGAGAGACGGCGTATGCAGCTTTCCATGGCGGCGCACTGTCGGGGATACTGCTCTGAAATTTTCCGGTATCTTTTTCTGAGCGCGCTTGCAAACAGAAGGCTTAAAACATTTTTGTCGTCGTGCCAGTTGTCAAGCTGATTAAGATATGCCAGGGCGACGTTCATGTCGGCGGCATAATTTGTGATTTCGTTTGAGAGCCAGCAATGTGTTTTGCAGGGATGGACAACGCAGCGTTCCTCACCGTTCGACATTTCCGGCTCGTAAAGTGAGTTTAAAACCAGAATGAGAAAAGTCATGTCGTAGGTCAGGGTCATACGTCCGAGCTGACCGTGGCGCTCCTTCAGAGCGCGGCAAAGTCCGCAGTAGACCGCCTTATAGCGCTGCATGTCCGTTTCGGAAAGGCTGTCGCGCACCGCTGCTATATAGCCGAACACGCTAAATCACCCCTATCAGGTTTTTTTCTCGAAAGCCGTGCCGCATTTTTTACATACGATGCGTACTTTCCCTTTTCCCTTAGGAACGCGCAGAACGGCCTTGCAGGAGGGGCACTTGAAGAACTTGAAGTTCTTGCGCTGTGCCCACATTTCGCGGCGAAGCCTGAGCTTGTCGGCAATGGGACGCTTGAAGTTCAGGTATTTTGCGTTTTCCGCACGGCGTTTCTCATAGTTCTTCGAAAAAATGCGAAAATAGGAAAAAATTAAAAGTGCGAACGCAATCAGGACAACAACCGACTTTACGGAAGCGGCGTTGCCGAAAAGCATGGATATTAAAAGCAGCAGCAGCGAAAAGTAGGATAAGAACTTTGAAAGTTCATCCATTCCGTAACGTCCGTACATGAATTGTGCGAATTTTTGTTTCATGCTAATCTTCCTTTATAATATTGAAACAACTTAAATACTGATTAAAAATCTGAGTATAGGTTTTCTTTAAGCTATATCGTCGTCAAACTGGCTGTTGTAAAGTTCGGCATAGAAGCCGCCCTGGCTAAGGAGCTCCTCATGCGTTCCGCGCTCGACTATGCAGCCGTCGCGCATTACAAGAATCAAATCGGCGCTCTTAATTGTGGACAGTCTGTGTGCGATAATAAACGAGGTTCTGCCCTCGGTGAGCTTTTCCATTGCGCGCTGAATCTGAACCTCGGTACGCGTATCAACTGAGCTTGTAGCCTCGTCCAGAATGAGCAGGGGTGCGTTCTCGATGATGGCCCGGGCGATTGTGAGCAGCTGCCGCTGACCCGCGGAAAGGCTTGCCGTTTCACCCAAAACGGTGTTGTAGCCGTCGGGCAGAGTGCGGATGAAGTGGTGAAGCCCGACAGCCTTACAGGCGGTTACGACGTCGGCGTCTGAAACGCCCTCTTTGCTGTAAATTATGTTTTCGCGTATCGTACCCTCAAAGAGCCAAGTGTCCTGCAAAACCATGCAGAACTGGTCGTGCACGCACTCGCGGCTCATGTGGCTTATCGGAATGCCGTCAATCAGAATTTCACCGTCTCCGAGTTCGTAAAAGCGCATAAGCAGATTTACGATAGTTGTTTTTCCGCTGCCGGTCGGACCGACAATGGCGATTTTCTGCCCCGGCATGACATGAGCGGAGAAGTCCTTGATTATCTCGCGGTCGGGGTTGTAGCTGAACTTAACATCTTTAAATTCAACCTCTCCCTTGGCCTCGTGAGTGGTAATAACGCCTTCCTTTTCGGGCGAAAGCTCCTTTTCGTCAAGGAACTCAAACACACGCTCCGCAGCAGCGGCGGTGGATTGCAGGGAGGTAAGCGATTGCGCAGCCTGCGCAAGGGGCTGAGTGAAAAGTCGAATATAAACCATGAAGGCGACAATTACGCCGAACTCAATTTTTTTATCCATTACAAGCGCTGCGCCGACAACGCAGACGGCAACATAGCCGAAGTTGCCGATGAAGTTCATCAGCGGCATCATAATGCCCGAGATAAACTGGGATTTCCAAGCGCTTCCGTAAAGCTTGTCGTTAATTTCGGTGAAGGTTTTTGAGGACTGTTCCTCGCCGTTGTAGGCGCGCACGACATTAAGTCCCGAATAGATTTCTTCAATATGCCCGTTTATTTTGCCGAGCTGGCGCTGCTGGTTCTTAAAGTGCCTCTGAGATTTGCTCATGATAAACATCATGAGTGTAAAGCCGATTAAAGTCGAGCCGATTGCGGCAAGCGTCATGATGGCATTTGTTTTGAACATCATGAAAAGCGAGCCGAAAAACAGGGCTATCGCCCCCGTCAGCTGTCCGACGCTCATGTTAAGAGTTTGACCGATGGTGTCAACATCGTTGGTGATACGGCTTAAAACATCGCCAAAGCTGGAGGAGTCGAAATATTTAAGTGGCAGGCGGTTAATTTTTTCGGAAAGCTGCCTGCGCATGGACTTTGTTAGTCTCTGGGTTACGGTTGCCATGATGAAGCCTTGGCCGTAGGAGCAAAGCGCGCCGACACCGTATAAAAT
Source organism: Clostridia bacterium (assembly GCA_009929315.1). Taxonomy (GTDB): domain Bacteria; phylum Bacillota; class Clostridia; order Oscillospirales; family Oscillospiraceae; genus UBA2658. Next base: position 26,041 of record SAAS01000002.1, on the reverse strand, counting down.
GGCGAGGGTGAGGGCAATTGACCCGACCTTTTTAAGGTCAATACCTGTCATAGCGCCGCCAATTATAAGGTTAGTAATCTCTTCCAGCCTGCTTGGCCCGATAATGGTGAGAACCGCGCCCGCAATGGAAAGGACAAACGCAATGATTATCGGGGTTGCGTAGGGCTTACAGTATGAAACGAAGCGTTTTAGCGCTGCCTTAAAGTTCTTGGGTTTTTCCCCGACCATTTGCCTTCCACCCGCCATGGGGCCTCTGCGCGGAGCTGTATTGTTTGGAGTTTCACTCATTTATCAGTTCCTCCTCTGAAAGCTGTGATAAGGCGATTTCACGGTAAACCTCACAGGATTTCATAAGCTCCCTGTGGGTGCCGATACCAACGACCTCGCCCTGCTCAAGAACAACAATCTTGTCCGCGTCACGAATCGTGCCGATACGCTGAGCGACAATGAGGCAGGTTGTGCCGGCAAGCTCATGGCTTAAGGCGGTGCGCAAATTTCTATCCGTCTTATAGTCCAAAGCTGAAAATGAGTCGTCGAAAATGAAAATTTCCGGGTCGCGGCAAACTGCGCGGGCTATGCAAAGACGCTGCTTCTGTCCGCCGGAAACATTAGTTCCGCCCTGAGAAATAGGGGAATCGTAGCCCTCCGACATTTGCTCCACAAAATCCGTGCTTTGTGCAATTCGGATAGCGTTTTTAATTGCTTCGGGACTGTATTCGCCCTTGCCGCTGTCGCCGAAGGCGACGTTTTCGGATACCGTGCCGGTGAAAAGCACCGAGCGCTGGGGTATATAGCCGAGCTTGCTTCGAAGCTGCTTTTGCGTATACTGCCTGACATCGATGCCATCCACAAGAACCTCACCCTCGGTTGCGTCATAAAAGCGGGGGATAAGATTTATAAGTGTACTTTTACCGCAGCCTGTTGAGCCGATAAAGGCGACGGTTTCGCCCTTGTTAGCGGTGAAGCTGACGTTGCGGATGACATAGTCCTCCGCCTGAGGATATTTAAAGCATACGTTTTTAAACTCCACCTGACCGACAAGGCTTTGCGGGACAGTGACGCCGGAACCGTCCTTGACCTTGACGTCCGTGCTTAAAACCTCGCCTATACGTTTTGCGGAAACTGAAGCGCGCGGGAACATAATGAAAATCATGGTCAGCATCATAAATGCCATAACCACCTGCATAGCGTAAGAGGTGAATACGAGCATGTTTGAAAACAAACCGATTTTGTCCGTCATACTTGCGGCGTCAATGAGGGCGGCGCCTATCCAGTAAACGGACAGGGTAAGTCCGTTCATGATAATCGTCATGCACGGCATGATAATTGCCATTATGCGGGTCGTAAAAAGGTTGTTGTTCGTAAGGTTAAGGTTGGCGACGCTGAATTTCTTCTGCTGATAGGCCTCGGCGTTGTACGCGCGGACAACGCGCAGACCCGTGAGATTTTCTCTCGAAATGCGGTTAAGACTGTCTGTCAGCGTCTGAATCTTCCGAAATCTCGGAAGAGCGAGAAGGATAATAATGCTGACCATAATCAGCAGGAATACTAAGGCGACTCCGGTTGCGGTGGTCCACTGCCAGCTCTTGCCCGCAATTTTAAAAATAGCCCAGACGGCGAGAATCGGAGCCTTAATCATAATCTGAAGACCAAGGGCAATTATCAGCTGAACCTGTGTTATGTCGTTTGTCGAGCGGGTTATAAGGCTTGGGGTGGAAAAGAGGTTAATCTCTCCAAGTGAAAAGGACGAAACCTTATCGAAAACAGACTGGCGCAGTCTTCTCGAAAAACCGGCGGCTATCTTTGCCGCCAGATATCCGACGAGAATTGAGGACGCGAAGCTGCCCAGGGTACAGGCAAGCATTTTTCCGCCGGCAACAAGGATGTCGCTCATCTCGCTCCCGGGAGTCTGGAGGAGCGTCGTTATGTCCCTCATGTAGTCAGGAAGACGAAGATCCAGAAATACCTGTAAAACAATGAATACCGTACTGACAGCGGCCATCAGCCATTCCCTCGGGGATAGGCGGCGCAAAAGTTTGAGCATAGGAAAACCCTTTCAAAGCTTAATCACAATATTGTATCTATATAACATTTAGAGTATATACAACGTATTTTTAATGTCAATATAAAATGATGGCGCAATAGTAAACTTACTGTGAATTTATACTGCATAAGCTGCGGTATTATCAGAATGAGGTTGATGATTCGCTGTTTTGATGACGAATGTGCGAAATTGCCGATTGAAATAAGGGAACAAGAGGTATACAATATTTTGTAATATATTCAACTCGGGAGGAAATACAATGGACGTTCACGCTAACAGGTACATAAGTGAATTTATCGATGAAATTGCAGCTAAGGCTAAGCCGGACAATATTGTGTGGATTGACGGGAGCCAACAGCAGATTGAGGAGCTTCGCGAGCTTGCCGTTAATTCAGGCATTTTATTCCGTCTCAATGAACAGCTCCTTCCGAATTGCTTCCTCCACCGTACAGATCCCGACGATGTAGCGAGAGTTGAGGACCGCACATTTATCTGCTGTAAAAAGGAAGAGGACGCGGGACCGACGAACCATTGGATGGAGCCCGCGAAGATGTATGAGAAGCTTTACGGGATTCTGGAAGGCTCGATGAAGGGAAGGACAATGTACGTCATCCCTTACTCAATGGGACTTGTGGATTCACCCTTTGCAAAATACGGTATTGAGCTGACAGACTCGGTCTATGTGGTTTTGAATATGGCCATTATGACTCGCGTCGGCGAAGAGGTTCTTCGCGCAATGGGTACCGAAGCCGGCTTTATAAGGGGCATCCACACCCAGGGCACGCTCGACAAGGAAAACAAATATATCGTTCATTTTCCCGAGGACAACACGATTGTTTCCGTTAACTCCAACTACGGCGGCAACGTGCTTCAGGGCAAGAAGTGCTTTGCTCTTCGGATAGCCTCCAGTCTCGGCAGGAGAGAGGGCTGGATGGCGGAGCACATGCTCATACTCGGAATAGAAAATCCGCAGGGCGAAACCCGCTATGTCTGCGGAGCGTTTCCCTCCGCGTGCGGCAAGACGAATCTGGCTATGCTCATCCCTCCCGAAGCATACAGGTCACAGGGCTGGAAGGTCTGGTGCGTTGGGGACGATATTGCGTGGCTTCGTGTCGGAGAGGACGGCAGACTTTGGGCTGTTAACCCCGAAAACGGCTTTTTCGGAGTTGCGCCGGGAACCAGCATGAAATCCAACCCCAACGCGCTTGAATCCACACGCGAGGGCACAATCTTTACAAACGTCGCGCAGGTGACTGCCGATAACACCGTTTGGTGGGAGGGAATGACGAAAACCCCGCCCGAAAACGCAATAGACTGGCTTGGCAGACCGTGGACGCCGGAGTCTGCCGACAAGGCGGCTCATCCCAATTCGCGCTTCACCGCCCCAGCCAGAAACTGCCCCTGCATTTCAAAGGAATTTGATAACCCCAAGGGCGTTCCCATCTCCGCGATTATTTTCGGCGGACGCAGGGCGAAGACCGCGCCGCTGGTTTACCAGTCGCGCGATTGGAATCACGGAGTTTTCGTCGGCTCAATAATGGCCTCCGAAACAACGGCTGCCGCTGTCGGCAATGTCGGCGTTGTCCGCCGCGACCCGATGGCGATGCTGCCCTTCTGCGGCTACCACATGGCGGATTACTGGCAGCATTGGATTAACATGGGAAAATCGGCGAGCCGTCTTCCCAAGGTCTTTAATGTAAACTGGTTCCGCACCGACGATGAGGGACATTTTATATGGCCGGGCTTCGGCGACAATCTCCGTGTGCTCGAGTGGATTTCGAAGCGCTGCTTTGATGAAGCCGAAGCAAAAGAATGTGAGCTGGGCTATATTCCCTATGCCTCCGACATCAATGTCGAGGGCGTGGATATTGACGAGGAGACTATTGAAGGTCTGCTCGAAATCGACCGTGAGCTCTGGAAAAAGGAAGCCTGTGATATCCGCGAGTATTACGGGAAATTCGGCGGGAAGGTTCCGAAGGAGCTCATAACATCGCTCGAAAGGCTAGAGAGCGATTTAAGATAAGGGCTTAATGATGGTTTGGGGGAAACATGGACGAGACAAACGCTGTCTATACGATTGAGCGCGAGAAGCCCCCTTTTAAAAGGGTTGGCTGGACGTTCTTTGCCATTCTGAGCATAACTACGCTTTTACAGATAATCGGAGCAGCGGTGGCTTATGCATTCGCTCCAAACATTACACACGCCCCGTGGTTTGTCTGGGCGCTCAGCTTTGCTCCGCTTTATCTAATCGCAATTCCCTTAGGCTATATTATAATAAGACCGCTGCCGAAGCTCAAAGTGCCGCAGCAGAGCATAGGCTTTAAAAAGTTTCTCGCATATCTTGCGATGAGCTATGCGATTATGTATGTCGGAAACATTATAGGAACCATGCTAAATGGCGGTATTGCACAGCTGCGAGGACAGGAGCTGATTAACCCTCTGGAACAGCTGCTCACGGGTTCAAACATATATTTTGAGCTGGTTTTTGTCGGGCTCCTTGCTCCGGTTTTTGAGGAGCTTGTATTTCGCAAACTGCTGCTTGACAGAATCCGTGCTTACGGCGAGGGCACGGCAATACTGGTTTCAGGTCTTTGCTTCGGTCTTTTCCACGGTAATCTGTTCCAGTTCTTTTACGCCTTCGGGCTGGGCGCACTTTTCGCCTACATCTATCTGCGTACCGGAAGAGTTCGCTATACCATAATTCTGCACGCGATAATCAACAGCTTTTCGGTTCTGCTCTCGGTGCTTATGGGAAGCATAGACCTTGAGGCTTTGCAGAATTTCAGTGGGGAAGATCCTAATGAGCTTATCAACGCCTTACAGGGCAATTTGGCGCAATACGCGGTTTTCGGGCTTTGCATGCTTGCGATTATGACACTTTTTGTATGGGGAATCGTACTGCTGATTACGAAACGCAAAAGCGCGGTGCTCTTTACCGCACCGAACGAGCTTCCGAAGAAGGGGCGTTTCAAAACGGTTTTTGTAAGCTGGGGCATGGCGCTGTTCATGCTGCTCTCGCTCGGACTTATGACCTATTCCGCTTTAGCGTAAAAAACTTAAAAACCGGATAAAAACAGCAGGGCGGATACTCCACGATTGTGGTGTATCCGCCCTGCTTTGCTATCAGATTACAGCTTTTTGAGCGCCTCGACTATGTCTTCAAACTTCCTGCTGTGAGAAGCCTTGACCAAAACAGCGTCGCCGCTCTCAATCAGGCTCGGAAGCTCGGAGATAAGCTCCGATTTATCCTTGAAGTGAAGGACGTTTTTGCAGCCCGATTTTTTTGCGCCCTCAGCAGTGCTCGCGGAAAGCTCTCCGCAGGCGATAAGAAGGTCAATGCCCTTTTCGGCGGCATGCTCTCCCGTTTTATAGTGGAGTGCCGCGGCTGTTTCGCCCAGCTCGCCCATGTCGCCGAGTATGCAGACGCGCCGATTAGGAAGCAAGGACAGAGAATCAATTGCCGAGGCAACCGAGTTCGGATTGGCGTTGTAACAGTCGTCGATGATTGTGATTTTTTCGGTCTTGATGATACCCGAACGGCTGCCCACGGGAATGTAAGAGGCAATGCCGGCCGAAATTTCCTCGTCCGTCAGCCCCCTGTGTATGCCGACTGCGGCGGCACCGAGTGCCGAAGTCACCATGTGAACGCCAAAGGCGTTTATTTTTGCGGGAATGCGGCGGCTGCCAGAGATTATATCGAGCTCCATGCCCTGCGTTCCGAGAAGACGAACATTCTCCGCCCTGACATCGCAGTCCGAAGAAACGCCGAAACGGCAGATTTTCTGTTTGCAGTCAATTTTTTTAAGAGTGTCGTCATCGCCGTTTACAAAGACAGTTCCGTCTTCGGGCAGGTATTCGATAAGCTCCGTTTTTGCCCTCAGAACACCGTCAAAATCTCCCAGAAATTCAAGATGAGCGCTGCCGATAGCGGTATAAAGCGCCATGTCGGGGCGGACAATCTCGGCAAGTCTTTTCATCTCGCCAAAGTGCGAAATGCCCATTTCGATGACCGCAAATTCGTGGCTTTCCTCAAGAGCGAAAAGCGTGAGCGGAACGCCCAACTCGTTATTTAAGTTTTTCGGCGTTTTATGCACCTTGAAGCGCTGTGATAATACGGCGGATACCATTTCCTTTGAGGTGGTCTTGCCGACGCTGCCAGTTATTCCCAAAAAGGGAATATTAAATCCGCGGCGATAAAAGGCGGCAAGCTCTCCAAGGGCTTCAACCGTGTTTTTAACGAGGATTACGGGGAGTGCAGAGCCTTCGGGAAGGCGTTCGGCAATAGCGCAGAGAGCGCCTTTTTCGAGGCTTGCACCGATATAGTCGTGCCCGTCGCTTTTTTCGCCCTTTATAGCGGCAAAAAGGCAGTCGGCTAAAACCTCGCGGCTGTCGGTTGTGACAAACGATATTTCTCTGTCGAGCAGAGCTTCGTCTCCGCGCCAATCTCCGTTTACAGCGCTGACAATATTTTTAACGGTCAGATTCTTCATGAAATTAACCTGCCCTTTAAAGGTATTTTTTGAGTGATACTTCGATTATCTCCTCGCAAAGCTCGCCGAAGCTCTTTCCCTGAGCTGTCGCCATTTGTGGAATGAGGCTAGTCGGGGTCATTCCCGGCAGAGTGTTCGCCTCAAGGCAGAAAAGCTCTCCGCTATCGTCCATAAGGAAGTCAACACGGCAATAGGCTTCAATCATCAGAACCTCGTTGACCTTCTCGCTTAAACGCTGAATGCGACTCGTCACCTCGTCCTCAATGGGTGCGGGGCAAATTTCGGTTGTAAGTCCTGCCTGATACTTGTTTTTATAGTCGTAGAAGCCCTCTTTGGGGATGATTTCCACAACGGGCATGGCGACCCCGTCGATAACGCCGACGGTCAGCTCGCGTCCCTTGATGTAGCGCTCAACGATAACCGCCCTCTCATATTTGAAGGCAAGCTCAAGCGCGGCGTCGTATTCCTCTCGGTTTGAAACAATGGAGGTTCCGACGCTAGAGCCGCCCGAGCAGGGCTTAACAACACAGGGGAAGCCCACGTCCGCGTATGGCGCGTTTCCGGCGTAGACCGTTATGCCCGCGGGGGTCAGAATGCCCGAGCACTCAAAGAGCTTTTTTGAAAGAGTTTTATTCATGGCAAGCGCGCTGCCCAGATAGCCGCAGCCCGTGTATTTAATTCCCGCGACATCAAAGACGGCCTGAAGCTGCCCGTTCTCACCCTCTTCGCCGTGGAGGGCGAAAAAGGTAATATCCGCGGCTCTGCAAATCTCAAGTACGTTGTCGCCTAGTACGCTGTTATTGTCCTGCTGCCTTAAAGCTCTGATTTTATCGAGATCGGGTTCGCTTTCGCCGACGGGAATAGTTTCGCTCGAAGCCTCACGCAGGAAAAGCTCCGCTGGTCTTGAATAGGGTTCTGTGCACCCGAAAAAGGAATCCAGAAGAAAAACCCTGTGTCCACGCTCACGGAGCGCCTTGGCTACCATAGTTCCGCTTGTAATAGAAACGTCACGTTCTGTGCTGATACCGCCGCACAATACTACAATATTCATAATGTGCCTCCAGATTTGTTGCACGAAGCAACCTAATAATTCAGCCTTCAGTATAGCACAAGAGCATAGCTTAATCAAACAGATTGTGCGCTTAGAAAGAAAAAAATGGGAGCGCACTATAAGCGCGCTCCCATATATTAACAATATCGGCGGTATATATTAATCAATAATCGCAATAGCCCTGATCGGAGCGCCGTCGGCGTTTTCAAACTTCAAGGGAGCTGCGACGAGGGTAAACAGTCCGCTGCCGACGCGCCCGAGATTGCAGAGATTTTCGATTATCACAATTGTGTTTTGACTCAGAATTTTTCTGTGGTTCGGAAGGTCTGCGCCGACAGGGTCGAGGCTTATCATGTCAAGCCCCACGCCCTTTTTGCCGCTTGAAACAATGAAATCAGCGACTTCCTCCGTTATGCAGGGAAAAGCTTCGAAGTAGGCGGCTGTACCCCATTTGCCGTCCCAATCCGTGCGAAAGAGAAGAAAATCCGCCTTTTCCGCAAGCTCTCCGTAAGCCCTTACGAGACTGATGTCAATACGCTCGCCCTCGCTCAGTCCCGTACAGTCGATTACAAGCGCGCTGCCGACAAATTGTGAAGCCTCAAAGCGCTCAAGAGTTTTTCCGTTCTCTATGAGGTGCGCGGGAGCATCCATATGAGTGCCTGTGTGCGAAAACATTTGCAGCAATGTTTCACGAAAGCCGTTTTTTTCAACCGTGCAGGGAACTGTCAGCTTCGGAGTTTCTGTGCCGGGGTAAACCGGCATGTCCTCGGAAATTGTATGCGTTAAGTCAATGACCTTCATGTAAGCTCCTCCGTGGAACACTTAGGAATAATTTGGCAGACCATTCGCGGGAATAAGCCCGTAATAACAAAAGAGGCAGCTTAAAACTTATTGCTTAACCCATTTGCCTGCGGTGTATATGTAGGTTCCGGCGCCCTGCGCGCTGTAAGCCTCCAAGAACGAACTGTTATTTTGGAAAACATTTCCCCCAATAGTTACGTTCGCGCCTATTGTAACTTTAGTAATGTTGTTGTTTTGAAAAGCGCCGTAATCTATTGTCTGAAGATTTGGGGGGAGAACTATATCGGTAAGGTTGTTATTCATAAAGGCACGCGCATGGATTCTTACTATACTGCTGTCCGAAGGAAAGGACACGGAAGTCAGACCCTTGCCGCTGAATACATCCTGATAGATGTTGGTAATTGTAACGCCGTCAAGGGTTTTGGGAATAACGACATCGGTTTGCGTGCCCGAGTAGCTGCCCTTAATGTAGCCGCTGTGTCCTCCGGTGCCCAAGGTGATTTCGGAAGCGGACAGCTCACTTAAAGTGCTTAGAAGCCACAGCTCACCGCCAAAGTCCCAGACAAAAGAATTGCTCTCTTGCACCGGTTCAAGAATCTCAGGTAGAAGCCGCGCGTCAACCAAAGTCTGCATCAAGGTGTCATTTGAGGTTCCTGGTGTCTTAAACAGATTGGGGGAGGGGTCACCGGCGTAATAAACGCTTGTGGCGCCGTTTAGAGACGCTAAGGAACTATTGTCATTTGAGGCGCGAGCCTTGTCGACATAGCCGATATACATGGGGACAGCAATTGCGGCAAGCACTCCGATTATGAGGATAACCACGATGAGCTCAATTAAGGTAAAGCCGCTTATTAAGTTGTGAGATTTCTCCTTCATCCTTGTACCCACCGAACTCGAGATAAATATATAATACACGCTGCCGCTTGGTTTTTCCATAGAACATTTTCATTTTACCGCTTTTTCGCCGATTTTGGTAAAAAAATATTCGCGATAAAAAGCACAGCGGCGCGAACGAAGATTTAAAAACACCGCCCGTGATTTAAAGACGGACGGTGTTTTTATTCATTTTGATTGCCTTAAATTCAAACTATTTAAACAGCTCGTAACCGTCAAAATCATCCTCGAACATCAGAGGAGTTGTCAATATTTGATCCTTCAGTTCCTGACGGTAATCGGGATGGGCAATTTTGATTATTGCTCTTATGCGGTCCTTCATGGTCTTGAGGTAGACGTCCGCAACGCCGTACTCGCTAACCAAATACATCTGGAAGTTCTTTGGGGTAGTCACTATTGAGCCTTCGGGAAGCCAAGGAACAATTGAGCTGTGACGAACTCTGTCCTCGTCCTTATAGGTAGAGCGCAGGCAAAGGAAGCTGCGTCCCCCGGGGGAGCGCATCGCGCCGTAAATATATGCAACTGAGCCGCCCGCTCCGCTGTAAGGCATCAGACCCTGAGCCTCGGAGCAGGCCTGACCCAAAAGGTCAACCATCATGGTGCAGTTTATGGCAAAAATGTTCTCCTGCTTTGCGACTTCGAAAAGCTCAATCATTTTATTTCTCGGAAGGAGCTTAATTCTGGTGTCGGTGGACAGGAACTTGTAGAATCGCTCAGTGCAGCAGGCGGGGGAGCAGGCAAGCACGCTTGTGAGCACTCCCTCCTCAACCAAGTCCATCATGGCGTCGCAGCAGACCTCGGTATAAACCTCGAGCGGTCCAACCTCGTGCAGATGTGTGAGAATTTCATCGCCGAGACCGCCGTAACCGACCTGAAGCTTGTCGCCCTTTCTGATAAGGGGAATGAGCTGTGCGGCGATGTCCTTGTCGACCTGTGTGGGAGGCGACGGCGGAATTTCTATGGGCTCGGTGTCGTATTCTACAATGAAATCAAGGTCGTTTACGTGTACTGCCACGTCCTTATATTCACCGGGAATGGGATATTGACCCGTTGCGTCAATATAAGCAATTTTCTTGGTAATTCTCGGGTCATTAACAACCAGCGAGGTGGTTGAAACGCCGTAATGACCGACATTGCACCAGCCGTTTTCATCGGGCGGACAAACGTGAATTGCCACGGTGTTGCAATTATACGCAAAAATACCGTCGTCGAGATGGTCATAGCCGCAGCTGTGCCATTCCTGAATACCCATTTCACCGGATATGCGCTCAAGAGGGAGATTGAAGAAGCTGATCAGCCGAAAATGTTTTTTGGTCTCATGGTCAAAAAGCATGTTAAAAGGCGAGGTGGCAACATTGTACAGAAAAATAATGTCATGATAGTTTTCCATATTCGCATGGATTTCGTCAAGCATGGTAAACGGAATTTCAGGACCCTGTCCCATCCAGACAACATCACCGGGTTTGATGGCTTTCGCGGCTTCGGCATTGGTAGTCAGATGTGCTTTGTAGTGTTCTCTCCAGTCTTCCATAATTACTCTCCGTTCTAAATTAAATTTCAATTTACTTTTTAATGGGCATATTACATTTTCAGGTTCTTGGATATGTTCTCGTGCATTTCCTTCATCCCGTCCACCTCATCGCACACGGGCTTCCAGTCGCAGGCACGGCAGTCCATTTTAATATCCGCTATGATGTGGTTAAGGGCTCTTGTAATTGAGACGCTCAAATCCGCCAAGCTATCAAGCTTGTCGTAGGGCGCGTTGGGAAGAGTGATAAAAATTACTGTCACGGCTTGGACATGACCGTTTTCTTTATATTTGTTAATGAAAGCATTGCCGATGCTCTCAAAGGACAGACCCTTCTTAACGGCGCTTTTAGAAACGCGTACCTGTTCGCGGTTTGAAAGAGCGGAGGCTCTCATCATGTAGCCGGAGGGGAAAAGACTGTACTTTTTAAGCTCAATGTTCTTAATAATCGCATAGGCGCCCTGCTCGCCGTTTTCTTCGATGTTGTCCGTGCGTAAAAGCGTGATCCGCGCGAAGGGAGAGGAAGCGCTAAGCTCCTGAAGATCCTTTCCGATAAGCAAAATACGGTCAGACGGCACAAGCTCCAAACTATCGGTTATCGCCGTGAAGGCAACGCTCGGAAGAGAGCCCTCACCAAGTTCAAAGGCAGCTTCTCGCGCGAGAATAAGCTCGTTTTTATTCTCCGATACAGCAGCTTTGTTCCTGTCAAACGTATAAATCCGCGGCTTTAAAGGAGCAAGCAGCTCCATAGTCCCCGATATCAGTTCGTCGTATATTTTCATTACAGTTTTTCGTCGACATCTTTGCGCTCGTGAAACGCTATGAGCTTGTTATAGATTATTTCAACGAGCTTCATGTCGGCGTTTGTGATATAGAGGATGAAGGTCAGGGCAAAAAGCGCGCCGATTACGATTGCGACAATAAAGTACCAAGCCATTTTTTACTCCTTATCCATGCCCTTCTGACGGGCAAATTCCGCTGCGCCGAGAGCACCCATAAGCTGGGGGTCGGTTTTAAGCTCAACGACCTTAATTCTCAAAACATCCTCGATTGCCTTTTTAAGTCCCGCGTTTTTCGCGCAGCCACCCGTCAGCGTTATGCTGTTTTTCGCGCCCGCTTTTTTTGCCATGATGAAACAGCGTTTTGCAACCGCTAGCTCGATTCCGGCGGCGATTTCATCGCGGGCTTTGCCCTCTCCGACAAGGGTGATTACCTCGCTCTCGGCAAAAACCGTACACTGCGAGGTGATGGGAATGGTGTTTTTTGCGGTCAGAGAGAGGTTTGAAAAATCTTCAATACTCAGCTCAAAGGCGTTGGCCATCGCCTCAAAAAAGCGGCCTGTTCCCGCGGCGCACTTGTCGTTCATTGAAAAGGAGGATACCGTGCCGTCGGTATCGATAGAGATACCCTTAACGTCCTGACCGCCGATATCGATTATTGCCTTAACTGCGGGGTTTGTTATATGTACGCCCATCGCGTGACAGGAAATCTCCGAAATGTTCTCGTCTGCAAAGGGAACCTTGTTTCTTCCGTAACCTGTGCCGATAAGATAGCTAAGCTCGCTCGGCTTTGAAATTTCCTCTGCCTCCAAAACCGCCTGATCTATTGCCGCCTTGGCGCTTTGCTCGGAATTTATCTTGCTTTTTATCGTAACCGCGCTTGCAATCTTGCCGTCCTCACGGAGAATAACGCATTTAGTATAGGTTGAGCCTACGTCACAGCCGCCGTAATATTTCATCTTAGTTCTCTCCTTCTTTACCAAGTAAGGTCATCGTCATAGTCCACAAGGGTGGGGTCCAGTGGCTCGGCTCTGAAAACTGTTGTCATATATCTGTTTACTCGGTCACGCATCGCCTTTCTTGAAACCGTTCTGGGATCCATAAGGTCATGCTCTATCCAAATGAGATGGATTCCGCGTTCCCTTGCCTGATCCTCAAACAGACCCTGCAAACCCGCAAAATTTTTGCAGGAAACATGGTTATACATGAAAACAATGTTGGCGCTGAATTTCTCGCACATCTTCCAGCATTCGTCCAGAGCGTTGACGTAACCGCCGTTTGAGTGAGAACGCATGGCCATTCGCTCATAGCCCTTCGCCATGTCGAGTAAAACCTTCTCTTTGTCGTGCTCGTCGTAATAGTGGTAAGAGAGCATACATTCCATATCGACCAGAGTCTTGATTCCCCAGCAGTTTTGTGCCCAGTAGGTGAAGTTTGAGTAATAGTGCGCCGGACAGGACCAGACTATTGCGCGGTACTTAGCTTTGTCGTCAGCCGCCTTCGATTTTTCATAGCCCTTTTTCATGAGCTTTGAAACCTTCGCGTCATATTTGACAAACGCAGGGTCAAGAGAGCTTGCAATCTGCATTTCGTATTCCCTGTGAAGCGCGAGCCCCGCCCCGCAGACCTGCGGATAAGGAGTGCAGTTTACGTCCCATTTGTCCAGCATGTACTCACATTCCGTGTTGTAGCGCTTAACACCCTCAAAGAACGCGTCCCAGTCAAACTTTACGTTAAACTGCTGCTCTATAAACTCAACCGCGCCCCAAAGGTTTTTGACCGCGTATTCCTGAACTTCTGTTTCGAGAAAACGCTGAGGCGGAGTAATTTGGTAGGAGGGCATTTTAAAGTATCTGTGGCTGAACATGGTGGAGGCAAGACTGCCGTCGCAGGGCATGGAGCTGGAGATATATGCGCTTCCGATTCTCGGATAGTCGTCAACAATGTAACAGCCCGAGTCAGCAGCGGGGAGGGGGCAGACATCGGCGGCTAGCCCGTAATGCTCAACTGCGTCTATATAGTACATATTTGCCTGCTGGTCGATTTCCCCGGCCTCAAAAATCGGCAGCATCTGAATGGAAATACCCTTGAGGGTGGGGAAGCCGTTCATAATCTGAATCGGCATCATCTCATCAAAAACTACGGTTTTCGCCCGCAGAGCCGCCGCTTTTTTTGATTTGGGGTTGAGGTTCTCATCTCGCTCGAGAATGCAGCGAAGCGTCATAGCGGAGTTTCGCAGAACTACAAAAAACTGCAGGTGTGTGTAGCGCAGCTCATAACCGCGAAGTCCGATGGTGTGGCGGTCAACAAAGGCGGGGGTGGTTATGTAGGAAACAAGCCAGCGGTAGCGCGTAAGCCCCTTCATCATTTGGGGGAGCACCGGCGCAAGCACGGCACCGAGCATGCCGAGCATTTTTAACCAGCGAAAATAATCATAAAGGGTGTCCCGAAAGCCCCTCCACTCGCGTCGCACGGTGCAGCGCCGCTCCGCTTTATAGATATTTCCCAGACCCTTGCCTGTTTTTGGATTGTAGGCCATTTTACTTCACCTCCCCGGCTTTTTTTGCCTTGATTTTCTTAATCTCTATGCTTTCCACGAAGGCCTGAACACGTGTTCGGAGCTGACCGCTCGACCTCGACATATAGGGTCGGTCAACAGACAAAGTAGGGATGTTGTACTCGTTTTGTATAATATGGCTTGCGAAAGCCCGCTCATAAGACCAGTAGGTGCAGAATTTTATCTGCTCATAAATAATGCCGTCCGCATGGTATTCATCCTTCAGCTGCGCCGCGTAGTCCAGTCGCTTTTGAACCTTATGCGTGGCGCAGAGGCGAACGCACAGGGAACTCTGAAGGTACTGGCGGCAAATCTGCGTCAGCACAGGCTCATCGTCGCTGAGTATAAGCTCCTGTCTTCCGGGGAAGCTGCCGTAGCAATATCGGTCCGCAACAACAAGAGCCCCGCTATCCTCGATAAGTGATACAAGCTCCGGGTCGTCGATTTCCGAGCCGATAAGCACCACCTTGACACGGAAGTTTTTCTTCTTATCCGGCTCGCGGGTCTTAAGCTCCTCAAGAGTTTCCCGAAGCTTGTCGATTATGAGGTGTTTGGGGCAGGTATAGCTTATGAGCGTTAAGATGTGGAACTCATGACCGGTAATCGTGGGGTTATCCAGCTTGCGAAAGTTTCCGATTTCGGTTATCAGTCTGCAAACCTCATTGTGTTCCTTGACAGCCTCGCGGATTGCTTCCTCCGAGATGTCGATGCCGTAGCTTTCGTGCAGGGGCTTTAAAACCTTGCGCCCGAGCTGCTCGGCAAAATGAGCAACACAGCCCTCGTCATCGGAGCAGGGAACGTCAATGTTGCTCCAGAAGAAGCTCTTTTTCTCCGTGCCCTCAATCTTCAGAAGCTGCATATTTTCCATGCTGCGGTTCATGCACTCGCAGCAGTCGACGCCCGCCAACGCGTCTAAAAATTTGTAGCCGCCCTCAAGCCCGCGCTCGAGCAGCGCCCTTGCATATTCGCAGGTAGCGTTTGACATGTAATAGGTCGCAAGCTCCATTGAACCTGTTCGCGGGGCGCGAAGTCTGACGGAAAAACACTTCCCGAGATTTAAGAGCACTTCCGGCATGTGATAGCAGGTGTAGCCCAGTGCAAGCCCGCCCTGCGCCTGCGCCTGTCTGACAAGTTCGTTATTTGCCTCCGTAAGCAGGCTTTCAAAGTAGTACAGATGCTGCAAATCCTTCATACTAACACTCCCGTTTAAATGATTTCCAAGGCCTCAAGAGCCTTCCGCACGCCTGATACAAGCTCTCCGGTGTCCGTAAGCTCCATGATGTTCTTTCCCATAACATCGAAGAGCGCAAGCTCCCTGTCGTCCGAAATGTATGCCAGCACGGGTAAATCTCCCGTGTTTATATACTTATTTAATTGCTCCTCATTGAAGCGGTTAATGATAACGCCGAGCTTTTTATACATTACCAGCTCGTCCGCCACTTTTTTTATGGACGAAATAACCTGTGTACCTTTTTTGCTCGGGTCGGTTACGAGAAACAAATGCGTAACTGCCTCCATAACCCTGCGGTTAATCTGTTCGATACCCGCCTCGCCGTCTATTACAACATAATCAAATTCTCCGCACACAAGACTGATAACCTCTTTGAGGTAGGCGTTTACGCTGCAATAGCAGCCTGCCGCCTCCGGTCTTCCCACGGCGATAAAGGCAAAGCCGTTCTGCTCCGTAATCGCGTCGAAAACGCGAAAACGGACTTCTCCCAGCAGCTCGATTGCCCTTTTTTTCTGCTTGTCGCCCTCACCGGCCTTTGTTATCGCCTTGCGGATGTTGTCAAGCGTCAGCGTCACCTTGACGTCAAGCGCGGTTGCAAGTCCGCCCGCGGGATCTGCGTCGATTGCGAGAATACGCGCCCGCGGATAGCTTTTTACCAGCTGACGCACAATGGCCGCTGAAATCGAAGTCTTTCCGACTCCGCCCTTTCCGGCAACTGTTATGACTGTGTTTTCCATAAAACTCCCAAACATATCAAAATCGCGCTGTTATTGTTGTTGCCGGGTATCAGCGGCGAGAGAATTTCCGATAATACCCGGCAACGGAGCTTCGCGGTAGTAGTAGTTATTGAAAATCGCCCAAGAGTTAATTAGCTGGCACTAAAATTCTCGTGGTTTCGATTGACAAAGCTTTTTGCGGAGTGCTCAGCACATCTCAAAGATGCCCGCAGCGCCCATTCCTCCGCCTATGCACATGGATACAACGCCGTATTTCTTGCCGCGGCGTTTAAGCTCGCTTAGGAGCTTGCAGGTCAGGAAAGCGCCGGTGCAGCCGAGGGGGTGACCCAGAGCGATACCGCCGCCGAGCGGGTTAATATCGTCCATGCGGTTTTCAATTCCGAGCTCCCTGACACAGGCGAGAGCCTGGGAGGCAAAAGCCTCGTTGAGCTCAAATACGTCGATGTCGTCGATTTTAAGACCGGCGATTTTAAGAGCCTTGGGAATTGCATATACGGGACCCATGCCCATGTAATCGGGTTCGCAGCCCGCAACGGCGAAGCTTACGAACTTTGCGATTGGCTTAAGTCCGAGAGAATCGGCCTTTTCACGGCTCATGACAACCACTGCGGCGGCGGCGTCGTTCATCTGGGAGGCATTACCGGCGGTTACGGTGCCGACTTTGGGAATGAAGGCGGGTTTAAGCTTCTGCATATCCTCCATGGTAAGACCGTAGCGAATGCCCTCGTCCTTATTGAACTTCTCGGTGTATTTTTCAACCTTGACGTCCTTTGTGGTTCTTGTTTTAACCGCGTCCACAGGTATAATCTCGCCGTCAAACTTGCCCGCTGCCTGAGCGGCCTCGGCGCGGTTATGGCTCGCAAGACCGAAAACGTCCTGGTCCTCGCGGCTGACATTATATCTTTTTGCGATATTCTCGGCGGTAATACCCATCTGGGTATATGCCTTGGGGTCAGCCTGCGCCAGACCTACTTCGGTGGTGGCAAGGTTTCCGCCCATGGCTATCATGGACATAGATTCGACGCCGCCCGCGAGAATGACATCAGCTTGGCCCGCCATTATGGAGTTTGCCCCCATTGCTATGGCTTGAAGACCGGAGGAGCAGAAACGGTTAACTGTCTGAGCGGGAACTTCCTTAGGAATTCCGGCATTGAGCATGACATAGCGGGAGACGTTGTTGCCCTGCTCCGCCTCTTGGAATGCGCAGCCGAGGATTACGTCGTCAATATCCTTGGGATCAAGCTGGGGAATTTTATCAAGAACGCCCTTAAGCACCTGTCCGCCGTAGGCTTCGGGTCTTGTATCCTTAAGGGAGCCGCGTTTTGCTCTGCCTATGGCACTGCGTCCGTATGCCACAATAACAGCTTCTCTAATTTCACTCATTGTGTTTTCCCTCCTTAGTTGCGCAGAGGCTTGCCGTTTGAAAGCATAGCCATAATACGATCCTGAGTCTTTTCGGTGCCGGCGAGCGCAAGGAAGCCTTCGCACTCGATATCGTGGAGCTGCTCAATCGTAACTTCCGTGCCGTAGGGCAGGTCGCCGCCCGTAATTGCGCGGGCGATAAACTTGCTGATGTACTCGTCGTGTTCGGACATCTGTCCGCTGCCGCGAGCCATTTCGATTCCGGCGAGGAGCATTCCGTAGCCGAACTCGCCGACAACCTTGACGGTCTGCTTAACGGGCGGCATATAGCCTCTTTCGGAGAGCGTGAGAACCTCGCGCTTTGCGACACTTGCAAGCTTTTCTCTTGTCATCTCGACTATCGTGCCTTTGGACAGATAGCCGTTTTCAATTGCTTCATAAGCGGACATGTTCATCTTTGCGGTGGCTATGCACTGGAAGGCGGTGGCTATCGCGTTGTAACGGTCGGTTTTGGCCTCTCCGAAGCAGCGCTCCATAAGGCGGCGAGTAAGCTCGGTGGTTCCGCCGCCGGCGGGAATAAGACCTACGCCGACTTCAACAAGACCCGAATAGGTTTCCGAGAAAGCAACGGCGTTGGGGCAGTGCATCATAACTTCGCAGCCGCCGCCGAGGGTCTGCCCGAATGGAGCGGCGACTATTGGCTTTTTGGAATATCTCATAGCGCTTGTTGCGCCCTGCAGCTTGCGAATGAGCTTTTCAAGCGCGTCAAATTCCTTGTCGCAGCCCATTTGCCAAATTGTAAGAAGGTCAGCGCCCGCGGAGAACATCTTGCCTTCGTTGCCGATGACCATGCCCTTCCAGTCTTCTCTGTCCATTCTGTCAATGGCTTCATATACGATGTCGCCGACATTTACGCCGATAGCGTTGCCGGTGCAGTGAATTTCAAGACCGAGAACGCCGTCGCCCAAATCGCGCAGCGAGCAATCGTCGTTTTCTGTCACGACGTTCATTTCGCTGATTCTGATATAGGGGCTCTTTGCGTCCGCCGCGGTATAGAAGGTTTCCTGACCCTTTGCGAGCATGTCAAGAACCCACTGTGCAACGCTTTCGCCTTCCGCCTGCATACGCTCGACGGCGCGGCGAACTCCGACCTTGTCCCACATCTGGAAAGGACCGTCCTCCCAGTTGTAGCCCGTGCGGATTGCTTTATCGATTTCACGGAAGTCATCGGCGATTTCGGGAACGAGCTTGGCGCTGTAAAGGCAAATGCCCTTTACGCAGTCCCAATAGAACTTGCATTCCTTCTCTTCGCCGTATGCCATAGCCTCGTACTTGTTGGCGGACTTTGAAGCCGCCTTAACCGTGTCAAGAACAACCTTATCCTCGATTAAATCATAGTCGTGGGTCTTATAATTCCACTGATATTTAACCTTTTTTCCGTCAATTACGTCTTTTTTGTAGAAGCCCTGCTTTGACTTGTTACCGAGAAATCCCTTTTCCATGAGCTCGATAACGTATGAAGGCATGGTGTACTCAGCGATTTCCTTGGCATCCTTGGAGGAATCGATGACGTTTTTGGAGACATTAGCGATAATGTCCATACCTACCATGTCGCCTGTGCCGAAGGTGGCCGATTTCGGGTGACCCATGACGGGACCTGTCAAATAGTCAACCGTTGCGAGATCGTAGTCATACTTCTCGGCAAGCTGCATGACCTGAGCCGCACCGAAGCAGCCTATACGGTTGCCGACAAAGTTCGGCGTGTCCTTGGCATAAACGCAAGTTTTTCCGAGAATATCTCCGCCGACATGAGCCATTGTTTCGATGGTTTCCTTGGAGGTCCACTTTGTGGGAATCATTTCAAACAGACCCATCCAGCGCGGAGGATTGAAGAAATGAGTGCCCATGAAGCGAGCCTTAAAGCTGCCATCCATGTCTTCAACAATCTTCGTGATTGAAACACCCGAGGTGTTGGAGCTGATGATAGCATCCGCCTTCGCGTGAGCGGCAATTTGCTTCAGAACGTTCTTTTTGATGTCGAGACGCTCAAGCACAACTTCGATAATCCAGTCCGCGTCCTCCATGAGATCGAGGTTATCGGTAGTGTTGCCAACGCGAATGTTTTTGATTGCGCCCTTGCTGAGAAGAGGCATTTGCTTGTCCTTCTGGAGCTTTGCGACCGCCGCGTTTACGAGGCGATTGCGAAATTCGAGGCTCTCCTCGGTAAGTCCTGCGGCCTTTTCCTTTTCATCAAGGCCGTTGAAGGGGACGATGTCCAGCAGGGTGGCCTGCATTCCAACGCTTGCAAGCAAGGCTGCAATGTTTGCGCCCATGACGCCGGAGCCGATGACACATGCTTTTGTAACGAGTTTACCCATGAGTTTGCTTCTCTCCTTCTATTGGTTTTTTCTAAATTCAGCGCAAAAAAAGCGCCAGAATCACAATAATTCACGGCGGAAGCATAAAAATAATATTTGCTTTGCTTCCGGAGAGCGGCATAATACGGAAAATTCCGTGTGCCTGTGCGGCCGCAAGTTTCAGTTATGCAGTCGTTGGCAGACTTATGCCGCTGCTCTGTTCAACCGGATTACCGTCTCCAATGCTACATACACGACTTCTATTTGTAAAACAACTAATTTTAATGCAACTACAACAAAATGATGTGCTTCATGTACAATTTATTTATGGACTTCCACAATAAACTATTGTATATTGTACGTGACAGATGCGGATGGAGGGGAAAAGCTTGCAGATTAAAGTCATAGAATCGTTTATTTACCTTTTTCAGGAACAAAACATTTCAAAAGCCAGCGAAAAACTCTACATTTCTCAGCAAGGACTGAGCCGCCAAATCCAGGCACTGGAAAGCGAACTGGGCGTGGTTCTTTTTAACCGCTCAAATTCGGGCGTCGACCCGACAAACGTCTGTAAACTGCTTTACCCTCATTACAAGAAAATGTATGATGAGTATCTGGACACTATGTCCACACTTAACGAGTATAAGAAAAAAACCAGCAACTCTTATGCAATCGCCTTTGCTTACGGGGTTACAAACAGCCTGAGCAGCGACTTCATGTTCGAATATCAGAAAAAGCACCCCCAAGTTAATCTTGAAATTGAGGAATGGTCGCAAACCACCTGTATTCAGAAGCTAATAAAGGGAGAGCTGGACGCGGCGTTTCTTGTGACCCCGCTTGATAATAAGCTCATTAAATGCACCCCTCTCATAGAGGGAGAGATGATGATTGCCGTTCATAAGAGTCACCCGCTTGCAGTCGGCGAGGGACCGATTTATTTCAAATGCCTTGACGGGGAGAACCTCATCACGGGAGTTCCTGAGAACGCTGTCAGGGGTATAATGGATCATTTCTGCATGAAGACCGGCATACGCCTGCGTGTTCTTATTTCCTCCAGCAACAACCTTAACTTCATCAATTCCATGACCGAAAACATCGGGATAGCGCCCGTTACACAGACGATGGCGGCAAAAGTCACAAATCCCGAAGTCGTTCTGCGAAAAGTGATTATTCCGGAGCGGGCTTTCCTCTATTACTGCACTCCCTTTAATGACGAGAAGAATAAAGAGCTAGCGGACATCAAGCGTTACGCAGAAGACTATTTCAAAAACACCCCGATTGAAAATCTGCTTAAACCGGTTTCGATACCACCAAAGCAGAAACGCGATGCGGCCTGCATATAGAAAGCGCCTTGGAGCCTATAGGAAAAAAGTGCCCGCTTGACGAAGACGGAGGAGGAGCTCCGTGTTTGTCAGCGGGCTTTTGGCGCTTTAGTGCTGTTTTCCCTTTAGTTGGCAAAAAAATCAGGCAGGCTCGCTTTTGCGAACCTGCCTTAATTATTTGCTGACACAAGGAGACTCAAACTTTCGGTCTCCACGCTGTTAACGCGATGTTGGGTCAGCGATAGGGGGTATTTCAATTTGAAAACCGCGGTCAGATTTGATTTGAAGAGCGATGTTTTGCTGAATAAATATAGAACGGGATTGCGGCAAGCTGAGCTGTTACCGAAACTATCGTCATCGCAGGAATGCTTATATCATACAGAAGTCCGAGCAGCCAACTCCCAAGAAACCAAAACAGACCGAAGGAGAGTTCAAAAACACCATAGCCTGTAGCTCGGCTGGTTTTCGGTACCATGCTTGTAACGGCGGCTTTCAGAATCGATTCCTGCGCGCCCATTCCGATACCCCATAAGCTAATACCAAGCAGAAGAATAGGGATTGATTTAAAATTGAAAACAAATATTGCAAACGGGGCGGAGATAAGTGTAGACAATACGAGAGCCTTCACTCCCTTTTTATCGTACATATACCCGAAGAACAGAGCCGCAACCGCGTCGACGAGCATTGCGCCGGCATAGAGAAGCGGAAGCGTAACGCTGCTTATCAAGGATGAGGTTTCGTTAAGTCCGGGAGCTATGGCTGTAAATGTTCTTGAGACGTGCATGATAATAATTGAGTAGTCGATAAAGCCGAAGGCAAACAGGCTGATTCCGGAGATATACAGCAAAAACACCTTTTTCATTTTGAAGGGTAAATATTCTTTCGGCTCAGGTTCAAAGTGTTCCGGATTTGGGAACTTATGCTTTGTTAAAAAAAGAAGAATAATAGTGATTGCTCCGGGAATGGCAAGGAAAGCAAAGCAGGTGGAATATATCTCAAAGGTTGTTCCTTCGGTTTTGAGCAGCATAACAAGGTAAAGCAGTACAGGGCCGAGGAACGCGCCGATTTGGTCGAGCAGTTCATGTATACCAAAGCTTATTCCGACGCCTTCCTGAGAGGCGGCGAAGGATAGAATTGTATCCTTCGCGGGCTTCTTGATAGCCTTTCCAATCCGCTGAATAATAAGGAGCATACATGCCATAATCCAGCCGTGGTCGCCCACAAGCGCAAGTGCGGGCACGGCGATGATGTCAAGCAGATAACCTAAAATGGTCATCGGCCAGTATTTCTTTGTTTTGTCGGTTAATCTGCCTGAAACGTAGCGAAGAGAATAACCGACCAGCTCGCCAAGTCCCGATACAAAGCCGATTGTTCCGGCTGAAGCGCCCAGCAGCGAAAGATATACGCCGCGAATACTGGTTGCGCCTTCGTGAGTCATATCTGAAAAGAGACTTACAATGCCGAACAGAAGAATAAACAGCATTGCCTGCGACAGTTTGCGTTTATTCTTTGTATCACGCATTTTTGTTCCCGTCCTTCACTATCTCGCTAATGGTAAAAAAATCAGCTTTGCTTTCTGCCTTGCACCGCTGATACAGAATATCAAGCAGCTTTGCAAATTCCACGCGCTCGGTTTCACTTAAAGGCTCCGACAGCCACTCATAAAATATTGCTTCAACGTGTGTTTTGGAGTTTTTCAGGCTTTCAGATTTTTCCGTTGCAAACAAAAGGTGACTTCGGCCGTCAGCCGGGTTTGTTTTTCGTATCAAGTAACCTTTAGACTCAAGACTTGAAGCCTGTCTTGCAACGGCGCTCTTATCAATTCCGAGTTTTTTGCATATTTCCGCCTGGGTTATGCCCGGGGTCTTGCGAACGGCGTGAATGAAATCAAATTCCGAGGTACCGATTCCATCGGCTTTTAGTGTCCTCACGGTAAACTTGCTGACCTCACGTGCAATCTTCGTTATTTTTCTCTGAGTAATGTCCATAACAGTCCTCCTAAACAAGTTGATACGTCAACCAAAAAGGATGATACATCAACTTGTTTGAGAAGTCAATAGGCAATAAGAGTTGTTAGGGTCATGTGCCTGCCTGCCGCGGGGCGAAAATTTTCCGTATAAAATAACAGGCAGGTTCATTTTTAAAGAACCTGCCTGAATTATTGGTGGACCCGAAGAGATTCGAACTCTCGGTCTCCGCGTTGCGAACGCGGCGCTTTACCAGCTAAGCTACGAGCCCAAAAATTAAAAAATCCGTGGCATCCCGTTGAATCAACCACGCGCATATTATAGCACAGTTTTTATGTTTGTCAAAATATTATTTGCCTCCGATATTGATATTTGGCGTGCTTTGTAGTAGAATATCACAACGTGGCCCGTGACAAGGCTGCACTAGTCGGGGAGCTAGCGGTGCCCTGTAACCTGCAACCCGCTACAGCAGGGATGAATTCCGACCCCAGGATAGTTGATGTGTCGTCTGACCTAAATAAGTGGTGTTGAAGACCTGGTCTTGCGCAACGGAAGCCTGTGAACCATGTCAGGCGGGGAACCGAGCAGCATTAAGCGGGTAGATCTGTGTGCCGCGAGGTAGCCGGGTTCGAGCTAACTGTTCAGGTAACGGGCGTATCAATTTATTCAAAGGTTGGTGTGCAGTCTTGTCACGGGCCATAAATTCATATTATTTGTAAAATAATGTGAATTTATGGGGACTTTATGGTTCCGACACGAGTGTCAGAATGACTGATTTCACAGCGCTTGCGTGAAACAAACAGGATTTAATGATTCCGACACGAGTGTAGGAATGACTGATTTCACAGCGCTCGCGTGAAACAAACAGGATCTAATGGTTCCGACACGAGTGTCGGAATGACTGATTACCGGAGCTTACCGCACTTATGAGAAGGGGAGGGGCAATTCATGTATCAGGCATTATACAGAAAATGGCGGCCCCGCACCTTTGAAGATGTGGTCGGACAGGAACATATAACCGAAACGCTGAAAAACCAAATAATGAGCGGAAGACTGAGCCATGCCTATCTTTTTGTAGGCACAAGAGGTACGGGGAAAACGACCTGCGCTAAAATTCTCGCCAAGGCAGTTAACTGCGAGCACCCGGAAAACGGCAGTCCCTGCAACAGGTGCAATAGCTGTGTGGGAATTGACGACGGCTCAATTATGGACGTTGTAGAGCTTGACGCTGCCTCCAACAACGGAGTGGACAATGTGCGCGCTCTGCGGGATGAGGCAATATTTTCGCCGGTTTCGGTTAGAAAGCGCGTTTATATTATTGATGAGGTTCACATGCTCTCCTCCTCGGCCTTTAACGCCCTGCTGAAAATCCTTGAAGAGCCGCCCGAGCATTTAATGTTTATTCTTGCGACAACGGAGCTTCACAAGGTTCCGGCGACAATTTTGTCACGTTGTCAGCGCCACAGCTTCAAGCGAATCGAGACGAATTTGCTCGCAAAACGCATAAGTTATGTAGCCGATAAGGAAAATATGCGGCTTGAACCAAATGCCGCTGAGCTTTTGGCGAGGCTGGCGGACGGCTCCCTGCGAGACGGGCTGTCGCTTTTGGACCAGTGCTCGGGTGAGGACAACATTACAGCCGAAAGCGTGCTCTCGGCAATGGGGCTTGCCGGAAATCTTAGGATTGCGGAGCTCCTGAATAAAATATCCGATGGAGATACCGAAAGCGCACTTAATATCTTTAACGGCCTATGGCGCGATGGAAAGGCTCCTGCAACCCTGCTTTCGGAGCTGAACTCTCTCATGCGTGACATACTTATGTTAAAGGTTGCGCCGAAAGGCGGAAGCGAACTTCTTTCCGGCGGTTTTGATATTGCGACTCTTAAGACACATGCAAAGCGCATGACGCCTGAGGAGCTTATATGCGGACTGGATTCTGTTTCCTCGCACCTAGGTTCGCTGCGCGACGGAAGGGATCCGAAGACGACGGCCGAGCTTTGTATAATCGGTTTGTGCGAACCGCAGCTTGGCGACAGCGTTGACAATCTGAAAAAGCGTATCTCCAAGCTCGAAGCAGTTCTGGAGAACGGTTTTTTACACAATGTAAGCTTGGATAATGCGGTTATTAAGGAAAAGATAAGTGACGCCGCTCCTTTATTTCATGAGGAAGAGTTGCCGCCTTTTGATACCGAAAAAACTAATGAGGTATCTTATAAGGATATAGAAGACTCTAATAGAGACAAGAGCGTATCCTATTTAGAAAATGACAAAATAGCTACCCAACAAATTCCGGAGAGCAAAGTGCCTGTTGACGACATGGCCACATGCGGCGGTGGCTTGGATTTTGCAGAGGAACCGATTGGAACAGCAGACGGTGAAGCAAAAGAAAATCCGTTTGAAACCAAGACCACGAACGGAGCTTGGTCCGATATTCTGGCAGAATTAAAAAACTCCCTGCAGCCCGGACAATACAATATTCTGAGCAATGAATCAATGGCAAAGGGCGATCTTGAGGGAGAAACTCTGATTGTTTTTGTACCGAGTTCTTTTGTCAAAGGACAGCTTGAGCAGCCGTTTGTGCTGGACTGCATAAAAAATGCGGCACGCAAAGTTTCCGGAAGTGCAATTGCGGTAAAGATATCCGAGAACAAACAGGTATTAATGGGCGCTGCGGATAAGCTGGACGGTTTATCTAAGTTCGGAAATTTTAAATTTGAATAGAAAAATAGGCAATCAAAATAGCATAAGTCGATAAACAAATACACGGGAGGACTGACAATGGCAAAGGGCGGATTTCATGGCGGGCCTATGGGCGGCGGAATGAACATGAATATGATTAAGCAGGCTCAAAAAATGCAGGCGGACATGCTGAGAATGCAGGAGGAGCTTGAAAAGGCCGAATATTCGGCTACGGCGGGCGG
>SAAS01000055.1 GCA_009929315.1 Clostridia bacterium | reverse complement strand
CTCTCACCGTCCGCTTTTTCCAATGCAATTTTTTTGTTATCCGGCGAATATCCGCACGTTTCCTTAACTTGATCCGACCACGGCATCAGCATCTCCAATATCTCCGGCGTAAACGATTTTACCGTCGGCATAAGACTGAACAGGAACAACAGATAATCATACGGCTTGATGCCGTTAGCCTTAGCGGTCTCAACGATGCTGTATACAGCGGCGCTTGACTTCGCGCCTTTCTGAGAGGCGCTGAACAGCCAGTTTTTTCTTCCGATCACAAACGGCCGGATGGCGTTCTCGGCAGCGTTGTTGGAAATCGGCACGAGCGGATCTTCAAGGAACGCACATAAATACTTCCGTTCGCTTCGGGCATAACCTGCCGCCTTCGACAGCTTCGAACCGCCGGAGGGATTCACAGTATCAAGCCATGTAAAAAAAGCGTCAATGGTTTTTTGAGAACAGTGCTGACGTATTTTATTGCGGAACTGCGGCGGTTTGTCCTTAAGCGGGGTTTCAATTGCGAACAGCCGGTTGCAGAATTCAAATCCGATTACCGACTGAGCGCCCGTAGGGAAAGCACCGTCCTTATCTTTGGGCGGCAGTGCTTCAACGAACTTCCGGCGTACATGCGCCCAGCACCCGCATCGGGTTGCCGTAACACCGTTGTAACCGTCATACCCATCGGCAACAAATGCGCCTTTATGACCGGAAAGGAATTTCTCCGCATTAGCACCTGCTCTTGTCGGAGAGTATTCATACAGCACGACCGCATTCGGATCAAATATACCGGTACGGTACACCCACATGTATGATTTCGATGTCGAACGGCGTCCGGGCTCGTTTAATACCTGAACCGGAGTTTCATCGGCATGAATGACAGGACATGCAAGCAGACGCTGTTTCAACGCTTCCCACAGAGGCAAGAGCCATCTTTCAGACGCCGCGATCACCCAGTTCGCCAGCGTCGCACTGGAGATAACCAGTCCCTTGCTTTTCAAATCGGCTTCCAGCCGGTTCAGCGGAGTTGCGTTGACATATTTCTCATACATCACATATGCCACGGCCGAAGGAGAAGCAATACTGTGTTCGATCACAGGTTTGGGTGCGGGTGCTTTGATGATATTCTTCGGCTCGATGTCCGGCAGACCGGCATCGCGTGTTTCATCGGCTCCGCAATTATTACAGGCATACACTCCGCGCATGGTGCGCTCGATATACGCATGAGCCGGTACAATGACAATTGAATCCCGAACTTTATCCCGGCCGATGAGGACAAGACCGTTTCCGCATTTGTCGCAGTTGCGTTCGTCTTCCGGTATTTCGCACAGCACTTCCTTAACCGGCAGGCCGGCGGCAAGTTCCTCGTGAGTTCGCCTGGCCTTACGCTCATGCGCTGCAATCGCTGATGTTCCCGGCTCCGGCGCTTTAGGATCTGCTTCGGTCTCGGCTTCGTTGAACATACCGAGCTGCTCACCGTCGATGACTTCACCGGTGAACTTTGTCTTCTCGCTTGATTGTCCGAAGATAAGCCTGCGGTAATTCGCTATCTCCTCGCGCAGGTTCGATAGTTCTTCCTTAAGTGTGGTATACTCGGCTTTGGATACTGTTATATATTCCGTTTTATCATCGTGAACCGCGTTTTCGGCGGTGTTAATTAATTCATTTTTCATGTAAATATTTTAACATATTTACCGAAGAAAGTCTGTATATATGGTGAAAACAAACAAATAACCTTATGTAAACAGTAAAAACATCAATAAAGGTCGCCGGAATGCCCCTGTTTTATTGCCTTCGGCTGGTCGATTTTCAATCCTTCAAGAAGCCATCTCAGTTCCGTTTGAGACAGCGCGCGGGCTTGTTTTTCGCTTTTCGGCCACTTGAAACTTCCGTTGTCAAGTCTCTTGTACAGCAGAACAAAACCGTCACCCTCCCAAAGCAATACCTTCATCCTGTCACGGTGTTTTCCGCAGAACAGGAACAGACTTTTCGCGAACGGATCCATTCCGAGACTGCCTTTGATAAACGCGGCTAACCCGTCAATTGACTTGCGCATGTCGGTATGACCTGTCACAATGTAGATATCCCTGCCGGCTGATATGCCGCCGACCGCGGTATTCAGGACATCGTTTAACATATTCGCTTGCAGGCATCCAGTACAGCCGTTATTGTTTCGGATGATGTACCGTCCGTGATTTTTACGGATATATTGCCGATGCTTACTGTTATTGCAGCCGCGGTTTCACGAGGATGCAACTGCAGCGGAACAATTGCATGGTTTTCCGTTTCATCGCATAACATCGCACGTATTTTATGCAGCCAGTAATAATATGTTTTAATATTTATGCCGTTTGTTTCACACCATGCCTTCGCTGTCATCCCGCCCGCCCGGAATTCTTTGATTTTTTCTGTCCATTCTTTAATTCGGTATTCTGTCCTGACTGCTGTTACTTTATCCATATACTGACCTCCAAAGTTCAATTTAGACTTTATGGAACCTTGGAACGCTGTGGCGTTCCATCTCGAGTTCCTATTTGATTTACTCGAAAAACTCCATTAGACTTTTTCGATATGTCTATTATCGCACTTTTTTCAGGTCATGTTTATACG
>SAAS01000054.1 GCA_009929315.1 Clostridia bacterium | reverse complement strand
GCAGCCCTTCGCTGTGTCGATGCCGAGGTCGTCTCCGATAGCGGCGGAAAGCCCGTTAATGGTGAGCGAAAACGAATTGTTTGTGTAGGCAAGCGCCTGATTGCCCTCACCTATAAACATGGCGCAGGAATCTCCCGACAGAAGCCCGGCATCAGGCGCCACGGTCGCTCCGCCGAAGGATATCTCGCAGCCCACGTTTGCCCTGCCTATGAAGCCGCCGGTCACGCCGCCGGAACAGGCATTTTCAACCACGCCGTCGACAGTCACGTTTCTCATCTGAACATTTATGCTTCTGGCATTTTCCCCGTCGTAGGTACTGCCGTTACTGAGCTCGCCTATAACGCCGCCGGCCGCGCCGTGATTTGCCCTGATGGCAAAAGTGCCGGAATTTGCGACAAGCTCGACGGTATCTATAGTCACCGTGAGGGGACTGTCACTGTCGTTCTGCACCGAGCCTATCATACCGCCGAGGGCCCCGCCTTGGAACGGCAGCGATGCGCCCAGGTCCACATCGACAGACAGCTCAATGTTTGAAAACGAAATGTCGCCCGTCTCCTGCCCGCCGGAGCTTATTATCCGCTGGGCAAGGCCACCCCAGTCGCCGTCGTATATTTCGGAATAGGTTCCGTCCTCGGACAGAACGATATAGCCCATGTAGACGGAAGCCCCGTCAGATATAGTGCCGAATATCGGAAACGAGGTATAAAGCGTCGTGTTGTTAAGGTTCATGTTGCCGTAGAAATAATAGGCGGGATCGCCGCCAAGACCGCCGAGGCATACTCGGCTGTTATAATCGTCTGAAAAATAGATGGCTCTTGTCTCATCGCTTCCTTCAGCGGAAGTGTTTGGGCTGACGATAAAATACTTGCCTAAAGAGTAGTAGGGAACATTCGCGATATTTTCGCCGAGATTCATAAAATCCTGCTCGTTTTCCAGGATATAGGGGTCTGTTATCGTGCCGCCTCCGCTGAAAACATGCTCCACAAAGTCCGCATAGGCGAAGATTTCGAGCGGGGCACAGTTAAAAATCATGATGGAAACCAGCAGAAAGGTGATATACCTCTTTGCTCTCTTTTTCCAAAAAGTTGCGATTTTTTTCATTTACCCCATTCCCTCTCTTTTGGCATTTGGCGCACTGTGCTTTTTTCAGCCGGTAATGATATCGGCGGTCAGATCCGTCGCCTCTATCGTGTCGTCGGCGCTGATCTTAAAAAACTGGAGCGTCACGCTCGAAAAGGCCTGCATCGGCATGATGAGCGTTCCGTCTGTCTTATTGTAATTTCCGGGCTGTCCAGAAATGATGTTGAAAGCCGCGGACTCAAACTCGTTGAGATATAGCTTGCTGGTATCCCATGAGATTTGGACATTCTTCGTGGCGGAACCGTCGTCTATGAGATTTGTCCGGATCAAATATGTGACGAGTGTCGCGCCCTGTGACTGCCCGATCTGCTTTTCGGCAATGAAGCTCGTGCTTTGCCTGACCTGGAAGGTGAAGTCCACCAGCAGCTCCATAAAAAACTGGTCACGCTCGGAAGTAGATGCGAAAATTTTGAATCTGACCTTTTCGTTTGCCGCAAGTCTGGCTTCCTGCGCCGTGAGCTGCACGGTGAACTGGTGTTCGAGCTTCATATCGTCGCTGCCGGTCAGGAGAAAGGGGCCGTACCGATTGTCGGAAGGCCACTCCGTCGGAAATTCATAGGGCACGCCCTCTCCGGTCACCGGGGTCACGGAGCTGTCTTTCGGCGTCACACTCACGGTGTAGTCATCGCCGTAATCGGCATATGTCACGGTGCCGTCAGATGAGACCGGCACAACGCACAGCCCGTAGTAGAGATCCTGCCCTTCCATGTTCATGAGCAGGTCGTTGCTGTAATTTCTGATGCGCAGGTTGATTGTATAATCCGTGCCGTTCCAGCCCTGCACAAAGTAATCATTTCCGTTTCCGGACAGATAGTTGCTGGTAAAGCTAATGGATGCAGCCGAGATCGCCGCGAAGGCGTTTATTCTCGCTGTATACTTCGCCGCCGTGATGAATGGCATCAGGGCGACGACGCTGATCAAAGCAAACAGCGCAAGCACCCGCCTGCGCCCGCTCCCGCGCACATTTTTAGGCGCAGGGGACGTAGCGGTCGCAGCGGTCTCTGCGCTTTTTCTTTTAATCTTACCATATAAACACGCAAGGACAGGCCGCCCGCAGAGCAGCACTGTCAGAAAAACAGACAAAAGCAGTATTTCAAGAGGTTTTGAAAAAAAGTCCAGAAACCATCCTACATGCGGCAGAATGCAGACCGCCTTCGCGCAGTATTCTTCCGGGCCGATGGGATCGTCCTGATAGTTGTTGGCTGTCCCCTTTGTAATGAAGCGGTTGTTTTCCTTGCCGATGATCTCATGGGAGATAAGTTCGTTTCCCCGGTGGAAGGTCACGATATCCCCCGCCTTCAGCTCGTCGTAAGGGATTTCGAGCACGACCAGGCCGTCGCCTGCGGAGAATACGGGCTCCATGCTCCCGGAACTGACGGACAGCAGTGCCACCGGCATCCATTTCAGCGGCTCGCGCAGACCGAGGACGCTGAAAGCCATTGTTATTAGATTAACAGCCAGCA
>SAAS01000053.1 GCA_009929315.1 Clostridia bacterium | reverse complement strand
ACCGTCGCGGTGGAAACGCCCGCCTTGCGGGCTACGTCCTTCATTGTCGCCGTCCGGTGCATACCACACGCCTCCCGGAAAATGGGGTTTCCCTAATAAGGGACCTGCGGTAAACGATTGCGTAAACGATTAACCGAATCCTTTTATCTCATAAAGAAGCCAAGCTGTCAATAACGGCGATGGCCAAGAAACCACCGACGACAAGAGAGGGCATTTCATTTGATCGCTACAACTCTTGTTGAGAACTTTTAATAACACGATAGTATCGATCGCACGTTGGTGGTATCGTGGTATCATACAGCGGAAAAACAAAAGAAAGGGAAGCCCCTGTTCGGCTCGAAAGCCTTTTCAACCTGCTCGTCATCGTTGTGGCAATGGTTTTCAGAGTGCAACAAGGCCGGAAAACATGCTGGGAAAAATAACGGCGCAGTTTTACAGGACGGTGCTACTGAGCGTTGCCATGTCTGCTTTTTTGATCGCAGCCGTCTTTTTGTTTCCAATCAATACAATGCTCACGCAGGAGATTCACGGACGCTTCGTCAACGCCGTCGAACTCAGAGCGTTGTACGTGAATTACACTCTCGGACGATTCATCGCGGATATCACAGCCCTCACAAGCAGAACTGCGATTCGTCACCAACTGTTTCTGCACAGTCAAGGGGAAACCGGTTTTCAAGAACTCGTCGCGTTTTCGGCCCCCAAATACGCCGACGGCGCGCGCGTCATCAAGGATCTCGTCGGCGTGCGCAGGATACTCCCCAATGGCGCGGTTGTGTGCTCTCACGGTGATCAAGAGCTTTTTCACGGAGTTTCCGCAGATACTCCCGGTATTTTCCTCCTCTCCGCGGCCGAATCAACGAAAATGCTCGTCGTCCGGCCGATAATCGAATCCGAACGGGTCATCGGCTACGATGCGGGTATCTTCAACGCCGATTTCATGTTCGAGGGAATGCCGCAGGAAGTCCGGCAATTCTCTTTGATCTCCGCCTCCGAAGTTCGGCCGATGGAATCGGAGAGAATGCATAGAGCGCAACTGAGCGACGTCCCCTTCTTTCTTGAAGGAGAAATGGAGACATCCCTCCTTGACTCGGTAAAACGGCAATCATTGTTGATAGTGTCGCTGTACACTTTCATAGCGCTTCTCATCCTTCTTGCACTTTTTTATTTTACGCAGTTCCGCTTCTTCAGGGACATCATCGACCGACTGCATCGTGAGACGCGGCAAAAAGAAGCCCTGTTGAGGGAAACGCATCATCGGATCAAAAATAATCTCAACGGAATCGTCGCCATGCTCCAAATGCAGATGGACACTATGGAATCGTCGGAAGCGAAGAGAGCGCTCAACGAAGCGGTCGGAAGAGTGTACAGCATGAGCGAACTCTATACAAAAATGCTCGCGGCCAATCGCTCGCAGGAAATAGACCTCGGCGAATTTCTGGGGGATATCGTCGAACGCGCCGTTTCTCTTTTCGCATACACACGAAAGATACACGTTGAAAAGAAATTCGACCGCATCCTCCTCGGAGGCGAGGTGCTTTTCCCCCTAGGTCTCATCGCCAACGAACTGGCGACCAACGCCGTGAAGTACGCCTTCAAAGATGAGGAAACGAGAATTCTCGCGATCTCGGGAGCGCTTGACGGCGACGTCGTCAGGCTTTCCATACGCGACAACGGGCTCGGTTTTCCCGAGGGGTTCGCCGAACAGGATTCGGTGGGGTTCGGCGTTTCTCTCGTGCAAATCCTCGTCGAACAGATACGAGGAGATATCCGTTTCGAGAACGACTCCGGAGCAAAAGTCACCATCGTCTTCAAGATACCCTGAGGATGACCGAACCGGAAACAAAAAACGATCTTTCTTCACTCAAAGAAAAGTCTCCTCTCGAAAGGTCTATAAATCTCCATGCACATTCAAGTGCTTGCCGACCAAAATAAACTGGAAATTTACAGAGCTTGATATTTTTTGCATCCCGATTTTAAAAAGCATCAATTTTTTGATATATATTGGCCAAATCTACATCCGACACTTCAATCCAACTTCTCAATGCATGACGCAATGTGCTGCCCCCTTCAGATTCAGACGAAATGAACAAACCTGCTACGCACAGCATGCTATAATGGCTTTTGAAGAAAAAACCCTTGCCATTGCATTCTCGACACAAGATCTTTCGGTGACAAAAACCATAGAGAGGGGAACTACCTATGTTTCAACTTGAACAGGCTGTTGTTCAAGAGGGAGAAAAAGTCGGACATTTGTCTTTGAACTGGAAACAGTCTCTGACAGATCGACAGAATGATTTATGGCACGAACTCCGCAGAATAGGCCCTCAAATCAGAGCGGATCTTTCGGACAGAGTAACGTGCGTTCTGACTGACGCTTTTGAATGGATAGCCGAGTTGCCCCCCAACTCCATTCACGCTGTTGTAACCGACCCACCTTATAGCCTTATTGAGTATAATAAGATTAATCATGAGAAAATGAAAAGTGGCCAAGGGGGAGTCTGGCGCATTCTGTTTTTTGCAAGAGGGAAATCCTCAAAGTTGCAAAGATTTTTCCCCAGCAGGGGGGTGGGGAATTTTGTCACCCCTCTCTGCGCATCAGGGAGTCTCT
>SAAS01000052.1 GCA_009929315.1 Clostridia bacterium | reverse complement strand
GATGTATTATGCGACTGAACCTGTCTATAATTCATTAACTGACACAATCGTCGCCAAAGCCAATGCAGGTGATAAAGCAGGTGCCCAATTGTACCTACGCGCTTTTAATCTGCATGTCCAAAAGATGAACCTGTCGATCGGCATTATAAATGTATCATCCAGGATCATCGCGGATGAGCTTAACAAAAAGCTGGCGGAGGCACAAATTTTTGATGTGCCGCCACTACCACCCACAGCGGAACCAGCGCCGGAACCCATAGAACCCGAGACTGAGACCAAAGAACCTACTCTCTGCATGCCCGAAGAGGCGATAACTAAGTGCAAGTCTTGCGGTGATGTTCGCGAACAGGATTTGCCAGAGCAGAAAATAAAATCGAATGCGAAGGCGATGGGGAAGAAGCTGCGAAACCTCGGATGAGATAACTTTTTAAATGAAATTAATATGATCACAATTATTACTGCAACATCATTATCTAAGTTTTTAGCCTGTCAGCGGGCCTATTATTACCGCCACGAGTTAAGGCTTAATGCAATAGAAACCGCTGAAGCTCTCTCCTTTGGCCGCGCTTTTCATGCTGCAATGGAATCCCGCAATAAAGGTATGACGTGCGAACAGGCGCTCGCAGAAGGGATGATTCACATCGCTGGGAATGAGCAAGCCGCCGCGACCTTGAGCGGCTTGGTTTACGGGTACTTTGCAAGATACAAAGACGATCCGCCGATTGAGACCCGCTCTGAAATCCAATTCTCTCATAAAATCGGAAAAAACGGTTTCCGCGCTGCGGGTGTGATTGACGGCCTGGCTCAGAACTCAGCGGGCGAGTTTGTCTTGCTCGAGTACAAAACTACTTCTCAATCAGTCGACCCCTCTTCTGACTACTGGGCAAGGCTTAGAAGCAATCTTCAGGTGAATATGTATGTTGACGCTTGCCTGGCTCACGGAATTGAGGTTTCAAAGGTTATTTATGACGTAACCAAAAAGCCCTCTATCCGGCCCAGGCAAGAGGAAACCCTGGAAGCCTACGCGTTACGCTTGCGGGAAGATTGTGAGAAGCGGCCAGAATTCTATTTCGCGCGGCGAGAAGTCACAATCCTTCATGACGACCTGCACGCTTTCCGAACCATGCGCAAAGAGGCTTGCTATCAGATAGTGTCACTCCGGCACCGGTCACGCAGGACGGGACGCGTTTGCTCCCCCTGGCTTTGCTGCGGGCAGCAACAGACCTGCAATTTTTGTGAATATAACAGCTTTTGCCTTTATGGGGCAGAGGCGTCCACTCAGAACATCCCTTCCGGCTTTTATCTGGGAGAGAGAAACCCCGAACTCAAACAAAATAGCAACATATAAAAATGAAATCAGAACTAATCCCGCCCCCGCTTTCTGGTGGCACACAACCTCAACCGCTGAAAAGCAAAGTATCCTTTCAGGCGATTCAGGCTAAGAAAGGCTCGCGGATTGGAATCTATGGTTCCGCCGGAATCGGTAAAACGACACTAGCCGCCGCTGCCAAGGGTAAGAAGGTTTTCTTCGACCTCGACGGCAGTCTACCAGTTTTAAAAGAACAGATGGCTCCAGATGTTCTCTCCCAGATCGCCGTGGTGTCTGCGACGTCTTGGCAGGAGATGCTAGACTCGCTCAATGCGGATGGCTGGGATGGCGTGCGGAGTATCATTATTGATACCCTAACCAAAGCTGAAGAGCTCTGCGCCGCCCACACTTTGAAGACCGTCCCGAATGACAAAGGACGTTTCGTTCAACGCTTAGAGGATTTTGGCTTTGGGAAGGGGTACGTTTACCTCTTTGACTGCTTCCTGCCGCTGCTTCAATCCTTGGACAACCATTGCCGGGAGGGACGTAACGTAATCCTGATTATGCACGATTGCACAGCGACCGTTCCAAACCCAGCTGGCGATGATTACCTTCGTTACGAGCCACGTCTCTCTTCTCCGTCGAGCGGAAAATCGAGCGTCAGGCTGCGTGTTCGCGAGTGGCTAGACCACCTGCTCTTCATCGGTTACGAAACGACGGTTGATTCCGACGGCAAAGCGAAAGGCGGCCGTAGGGTAATTACACCGATCGAAAGACCGTATTGCATGGCTAAGAGTAGGCTCTTGCAATCAGAATCCGAACTTAATTTAAACCAGAATATAATTAACCTTTTAACCAATTAGTAACATGATTAGAAATGATGTAATAGGCGTCCCGCTACGTGCGCGGATAGAAAACATGGATGTGTGGACGGGTAAAGAATCCGGTAATCCGTATGTCGCCATCGAACTCTTAGTTATTGACAAAAACGAGACGCGAATCTCGAACGAGTACAAAGGCAGAGAGTACAATCTCTATGCGTATTTTTATCCTATTAGTAAGGATGGTAAGCGGAACGAGTATGGGATAGCTGCACTCAATCACATATTACCTGATTGGAATTTAAACTTCGCTTATTTCACCGCTGATAACATTCCACAACAGCCGTGGGTCTGGTGCCAACTCCGAGTGAATAAAAACAAAGGCAACTACGAAGTAGAGTTGGTTTGGCCGAATGGCAAGGAACCGCTTGTCTTTGCGAGCGACCGACCTAGCGCAGAGGAAATCGCGCAGAAGTATAATAATATTTTGCAAAGCGGCAC
>SAAS01000011.1 GCA_009929315.1 Clostridia bacterium | reverse complement strand
GCTACGCTGCAAGCGAGAGCTTCAGCAGTGGTCTTGCCCAGAGAAACATAGGCAATAACCTTTGCGGCCTGCTCACGGGTGTAGGAGCCTGTGGGGTCGAGTGTGGTTGTGGTTGCGCCATTGACTGCGCCGATGCCTGTGAGGACATCAACTGCCTCGGCATAGGCTGCGCCTACGCTTGCTGCGTCGGTAAAAGTACTGGAAGATGCGGAAGCTACTCCGAAAAGTCCGAATACCATGACCAGAACGAGCACGAGGGAGAGGGTTCTGTTCAGAGATTTCATATAATGAAACTCCTCCTTGTAGCAAGCAATTCCATAGGAATAATATGATAATAATTATTGCGTTATTACTGCGATAATTCCGAAATAATGGCCATAATCATAACTTATTAGCCAACATAGTTTTTAAGCAAAAGATAAGCTGCGTGAATCATATTGAGCTTTTGATTACAAATTTTAGTGCCATGAAGCATAGTAAAATAACAAAAAAAGGGAGTCTAAAGTGCGACTCCCTCTGCTAGTGACTCCAAACAAATGCTTTTATCGGCTACTCTATTTTTCAGCTTGATTAGGATAATCTGTGTTTCGGATATACGCAGTATTCTTACCGGCTTCAATCTTAATGATATAACCTTCCTTTAATAGCGAAGCTAGGGTTACCTCTACGGTTGAGGTGCTTATATCAGGGCATTTATCCAAAATGGTGCGTTTTGAGAGCCTTTGCAGGGTGTTGTCAAACAGCACACGTATGCGTTCCGGCTTTGACAATCCACGATTCTGCATCAATTCAACTCGGCTGGCAAATTCTTTGTAGGCGCTTAGTATAACCTCCAGATAATACTTTACGAATGGGAAATAAGTATTTTTTTCTTCTTGCCAGTTGATGGAACTTTCCTGCAATGTATCATAATAGGTTTCTTTTGTCTTCTCAATAATAATTTCAATGCTTATATACTTGCCGACAATATAGCCGGAGCGGTATAAAAGAAGCAGTGTGAGAAGTCGGCTCATCCTCCCGTTTCCGTCGTTAAAAGGATGAATACACAAAAAATCCAAGATAAACATCGGAATAAGAAGAAGGGGATCATATTTATCCGCCTTTATTGCTTCCACGAATGTGTCGGTCAGCCTGTCAACAGCTTCGGGTGTTTCAAATGCTGAAAGCGGTATAAATCGAACCCTGCGATTACCGCTTACATCAGTTTCAGCAATGATATTATCAGAGTTTTTGAAATTTCCTCCGATTGAAGATGGATTGAAATGATATAAATCTCTATGCATTTGTAGGATAACATTTGTTCGGGGAATCATGTAGTCGTAGCTTTCGTGAACCAGACTCAGAACTTCGCGATAGCCTGCAATCTCACGTTCAGAGCGATTCCGCGGCTCAGCTTTGTATTTTACAAGCGCATCCAGACGTTCGTCCGAGGTGTAAATTCCTTCAATTCTATTAGAAGCACCGGTACTTTGTATTTTTGCTATTTCTAGCATTGTGTCAAGAACATCTGGTTTGGCTTCTATAAACAGATCCTGCTTCCCTTTATATTCATGTATTGCGGAGATAAGGTTCATTATTTCGTAGTTCAATAATTCCTCGGGAACTGCAGTATAATTAAAATTCCTCATAGGCGAATTCCTTTCTGCCCATCAACGGCGTTGTTCTGCACTATTATATCTACAAATTATGTAGAAGTCAATGCTTGCTGGGCAGAACCAATGGGAAATATCTTTCCGTACAATAAAATCAATTCTGCACATTGCTGGTGAGATTATGTGCAGAACAAATAGTTTTTATGCAGAACACATAAACTAAGCGGTTGCAAATTGCAGTGTTTCACCGGCGCTTAACTATTAGCAGCCTTTTGTTTCCGTTTCTAAATACAAAAATGGTGGCACGGTTTTTGTCCTGTGCCACCGGTCAGTTATATTAGGGCGATATATTTTAACTATTCGAGGTTCTGCATCATGTTTCTCAGATTCTCCATTGATGGATGCACATAAGTGTTTAGTGTTATACTCACGTCCGAGTGACCGAGTATCATGCTCAGGCTCTTTACGTCAAAACCTTTCTCCACGCAGCGGGTTGCGAAAGTATGCCTAAGGGCGTGAAAGTTGATGTCGCGTATGCCGGCACGCCCGAGCACCACTTTAAAATGTTTCTGCAGGGTTGCTACCTCCTGTGGCTTTGTACTGCCGGAGGTTACGTATATATCATCTGCCTGCCTGTGCTCCTCGAGAAACTTAAGCAATCCTGGTGCAAGCGGCACCTTGCGTTTCGAGCACTCGCTTTTCGGCTCTCCAATATATACAGTCGTAGTGCCTTCAGCATTGTAGATACGCTCAATGGTACGCCGGACATTTAGAAATCCCGCTTCAAAATCTATATCACCCCACAACAGACTACCTAATTCTCCCACGCGCAGCCCTGTTTTCAAACTGAGAAGAACAGCTATGTCTGACGGGCGTTTGCAGTTACCAAGAGTTTCGATAATCTTGCCCTGTTCCTCGTTAGTCAGGGTGTTTGCCGTGCGCTGGCTACTAGATTTCGAGCGGATATTGCAAATGGCTGGATCTACAGTCACACCATATTTTTTGCCGAATATAAGCAATTGCTTTAGGATGTTGGCAATCAGATGTACCGTCTTTTTGGCAAAACCCTGATTCGGGCTACAAATGGTCGCAAGAAAATTAGAAACATCAGTATCCGTCAGTTTATCTGCCAGTATGTTGCCGAGCACCGGCCGAAT
The DNA here is from genome assembly GCA_009929315.1 of Clostridia bacterium. Taxonomy (GTDB): domain Bacteria; phylum Bacillota; class Clostridia; order Oscillospirales; family Oscillospiraceae; genus UBA2658. The sequence continues at coordinate 52,083 of SAAS01000011.1, read as the reverse complement.
TTGCTTTCTAGCATAACACCTATAAGTAGACACGCTCGAAATTTTTATCTGACTTTCCTCGTATTTAAGCCATTCGTCTATTATGTCGTTCATTGTGATTGTTGTTACTGCGGGATGAGATGCCAGACGAGTTCGAATCGTCAAGGGTCGGGGAGATGTTGCGCGAACTAAAGTTCCAGTCATAAAAGATTCTCCTTCTATATTATATATTATAGGTCATCGTATTAATCACTCTGACCGGTGATTATAGCAAGCGGACTGTTCGAAAACTCGAAAGATGGTTGAATATCAACGGAAAAATCGGCGTTATAAAGCCATAGATTGTTGCAAATATGAGAAGAGGATGGGAGTGGAAAATTGAGTGTATTCAGGGCTATGATCGGAATCAGGTCACATTCCTGCCGGACAGTCTGGATGACAATGTTTAGGAAGAAACCCCTGAGAGAACTATTGATGCATTCATTAAATTTTGAAGAACCGGGCTTCAAAGCGGATCCTGCTATTGAGTCGGTTGAGACAGAGGATATGCTCACAATCCAAATACCAAAATATCAATTTACGAACAAATACTCCTGACCCGATTTAAAATCGTTTCAGCTAAGGATCCTTTGTTAAAGAAAGCTTTTGCTGCAATGACCGACAACGAAAATATGCTTTCAGCTGTTTCCTTCTACGGCTTGGTTTCATTGGTGACGAATATAAAATCGCTCGTAAGGTACTGCTTAGAAACCTTACGAGCAATTCGGCATTCAGGTATGAGAAATTCGCACAGTAACCCTACCGGGAGGGTCATATCTCTGTGTGATAAAATTTGGATAGCGGTGTGGGGCTTCGTGTTAAAAAACGCGGTTTCAAAGGGGGTATAAAAGCATTTCTGAACAAAAATACATGAAAATGATTTTGTTGTACGTAAGTAGTTGAAATAGAGAATAAATATAAGACCGGGAGGGCCTATCGTTAGATAAACTCTCCCGGCTCGGGTTTGTTACGCCTCCGTGTCGGCAGGGTCGGTTGTATTCATTTGAATAACCTGTACTGCCTCGCGGCGGACAAGTTTCCCGTCAAGGAACTCAAAGGCCAAATAACCAATCTGGTCGAGCGTAGCAAACTTCTCTAATAGGGTTCGGACGGTGATAGGACTTCTGTCTATGACCCAGTAGTAGCTGAAATCACCAAAGGCTATCGGTTTGGTACTGGATTCGGCATTGGGCATAAATTCAGAGATAATAACCTTCTTACCGAGAATGGTGTCATCGCTGGCACGCCAGAGGTAGTTCCCGGTGCTGTCCTTGAGGGTGCGCAGGGCTAGAGCTGTCTCGTCGTTCATGAGCCACGTGGCTTTCTTGCGATACTCCGGCTGCAGTGAGAAGTACAGACGGATGACGTCATCATAGGAAATGGAATCGGTGGTCAAAGCGACTTCTGCACCATTGGCTGGGTTTAGAATACCAGTGGGCATCTGTGCTCCGGTGCCGTTGATAAAGGCACTGTCCTCTGACCTGCCAAAGTTCCTGGCAAGACGCTTGATAAGGTAGTTCTCAATGTCGAAGCTGGCATCGTGGACGAATTCCCCATCCAGTTTTACAAAAGTGGCCAGTTTCCAGCTTTCCACGGTGTTAACGGTGAAGTCGTGTATACCATCGTAGATTGGAATCATTCCGCCCTCAGGTACCCACTGGGCAATGTCATTACAATCTTTGGCGAGAATATGATAAGAACCGCCGTAGATCTTAAAGGAAGTGCCGATTTTACGGAACAGGCTCTCTTGCTCGAGAGCCACCATGTACTTGTTATCTGTACTATTTGGCATAGCATAAGTATCAGTTGCTGCACTGCGACCTTTAGAAAGACTGTCATAATAACCTTCACGACCGCGCATGGCGTTCCAGAAGTTCTTGCTGTACTCCGGCTGACCGGTGTGGATTTTGCTTTCAGTATAGTTCATAGTGGGGGTTCCTCCTTATCGTTTATCACAAACCGGGCAAGCATACTGCCCGAGTTCGTGAGCTGTGAGTGTTCTGCCGATCTGCTTCAAACGACTATTGCATTTAGGGCACATAAGGTCATAAGCAAGAGCCATTTCAATGTTATGTGGCTGTTTCGCATGTAGGCGATAGCGGGTATGAGTATCGTCTTTTTCGTCCTTGATAATTTCATCGGAAAGATAAAGGTCGCAAATGGCCTGTGCGTATTCATCTGAGTAGTATGAGTGCTGCGGGCGAAGAAGCGTTCCTTCTTTGTTCATTTTGGTAAGCGGATAATTTGCCATTGTAAATTCCTCCTATTAAAATAATTGTTGTGGGTATATACCCGAAAAACTTATGCGAATTTTTATACGGTGCCCAGTGCCGCTTTCCAGAATCTTTTATTACAGAGATATGACCTTCCCCGGTCACCGGCTTGCCATCCTTGGTGAGCAGATGGATTCTGTCATAAGAGCAATGCCTGTTTCTGCCAAAAGCATCATTTTCCAATACCTCCTTTCACGAATTTGTAGCCGCACTTACGACAGTAGTCCATAGCTTGCTCGCGGGACAGAAAGTAGCTGGCACAGTTGCTGTGGACCACACGCCATCTCGCAGGCTCTGCGGAGACACTGCTCGTCACAACAACTGTCAAGCCATCCAAGGTCTGCATGATGTATCTGCCTTCGTACTTGTCATTGGAGAAGTCATCCGGTGTCATATTTTCTGTGGGAATCGTCCGATTGTCCTTCGTGCTGTAAATGTGATAGTTCTTCATTTTGTTCATCTCCTTAAATAATAGTGGTCGTTCTCCTATTTGGTGGTCGTTCCGGTGGTAGAACTATTTGCGACGACCACCGAATAAAGCCTTTAATATCAAGGACTTGAGCCATTTAGTGGTCGAAGTGGTCGAACTTTTTAGTTTATATTCACACTTATAAAATCTTTATTGCATATCCGTATTAAATACAAACTTTCTTAAAATTCTCCTAAGAAGTTCAAAGAACGACCACTACGACCACCTAGGCTCTGAAAGCGTTGCGGCGTGGGCATTTCTGCGGTGGTCGTTCTCTTTTCATCGACCACCGGAACGACCACCAAATAGGAGTTCGACCACTAAGCAAGAAACTCTGTGCTATCATAGCCATAGGAATTTGTGTATTGTTGCTTTGATTCCATGTTGAGCGTGTAATCGCGATAAAAAGAACCAATATTTCGCTTTACGGTCATAACGTTGAAAGTGGTGCCAAGATGTGAGGCAAGGGTCTCACGGAACTCCCTGTAGGTCTTTGCGTAGCCATTGTTATTGTCCATGCACCATGCTTTGTAGACCTTGTAAATGCGCCCAGTGGTGCAGCTATCTTCAATCTTGTCGTTCGGACGCGGCATCATACACGCCTCATAGAAGCTAATGACCGTATTGTTTTCATTCATATAAGTATTACGCGCCTTGCTGACGGAATCCGGCTCGGAGAAACGGTAGCCATTAGCGATAACCGTCTGGAGTGCCTTTATCGACTTGTAGACGATGCCATCTCGCTCGGTGTACATTTTGTCTAGGAGCGTTTTGTCCTGCTTTTCCTTGGAAATTACATTTGGGCAATTCACCACCATGATGCGGTCGTAGACCCATTTCCCGTCATCGCCACCAAACTTCGGCAGCCTGTTCATACAAAACCAGAGCAAACCGTTATAGGTGAACTCAAAGCCCTGCTGACCCTTGAACTCGGCAAACAAGCTATCGCCGCCGGTCATTTTCTTGAAGGTCTTTAGTTCATCCACCGACAGGAAACTCATATCCGAACTACCGGCAAGGCGTGTGCCGTAAATAGCACCTGTGCCGAAACGAGCCTCAATATCCTTTAAATCAATGCCGATAAAATTGTCTTTGCCCAGCAACCGCTCCACCAGACTTTTTAACTGGGATTTGCCGGTATCTCCGTCACCCACAAGGAACAGCGCTTTTTTCATGCGCCAGCCTTTTATATTGGAAATGCAAGCGCCGATAAACTCAAGCAACAGCTGCTCTATGGCTTTGTCACCGTTTGAGAGCGTGTGCATATATCTGTCAAAAACGGGTGTGGGCGTTTCTTTGCCTGTCCAGTTACATGGGATTTGTATGGTAGAGAGGATATCCGGCGAGTGCGGCATGAGAGTTGTTTCATCTGCCGTTATACGAAGCAGACCGTTACTGAAGTTTATTAATTCCTCATTTGAATTGAGCGTATCCTGTCCAACATAGTTGAGGTCGGTGGTAATATGCTGCAGGGTTTCGCTGACCTTACTCATTTTCACGAGTTCCTCATCGTATTCCGCGATATACCCCTTGATAATGCCCATAAGCATATTGTCCGCATAAAGCCTGTAACAGCCTTTCTCGTATACATATTTAAGTAGGCCCTGCTTGCCGTTGTCCCTTACAAGCACATAGCAGAGGTGTTCACGCACATACTTGGCAAGAAGCGGTACACTGACATACGGTGCGCCTGTATTCTCATCAAATTTGATAAAGTAGGGGTGTCCCATTTTGGAGCGATGGAACGTGCCGTGACAGCCTTCAATACCAGCGTTAATAGTGCCTTCCCGGTAATCGTTTCGCTCCCATTTGTCACGGTAGAGTGCGGAGCCACGAAACACCTCATCTATGGCTGCGGGGTCTGGGCCGGTGCGAAAAGCGATAATGGCGCAGAGTGCAGCGTCCCCTTCGGACTGTGAGCCGTAATCGCTGAAATCGCCATCGTCATACAGCTTTTTGAACTTCTCGCCGTTCTTCTGCTTCCGGAGATTACAGACGATATCGAAATCGGTACGGTCGCCGTCACGCTTTTCGCTGTACTTGACCTTTTCCTTTCGGCGCATATTTTTATCTAGGGTGGTAAGAACGGCGGCGGTACACTCCCGGAGGGGTTTGTCCTCGATGATATTCCCAGTGTAGGCCGCGAAGCGGTTTGTAATGCCACCGACATATAGCTCCAGATCATTGTTTGGGTTTTTCTGATAGTACTGCTTGTCAAGCTTGGTCTTGCCTTCCTTATCAGTATAGGTCGGCAGCGTGGTGAAATCACATTTACCGTAAATATGTATACCGCCACCGCTGACAGAACGTTCCGTATAGGAATCGAACCGAGTAAGAAGCATTTGTACCAGCGGGTCTGTGAGTTCTTTATGGTCTATATCAAGGAAGAAGTAACCTTCAGGAACTTTGAAGCCGACACCGGCAGCGTGAAATTTTTCTACTGCAACTACTGCTTCATCGTAGTTAACCCATGTATGGCGGTGTCCTTCATCAGTCCCGGTCTCACCTCCGTTTGCCGCGAAGGGCATTTTCTTAGGTTTTCCATTTTTATCTGTAACCCATCGCCAATGGAACCAGATTTTCATCTCCTTGAGTTCCTGCATTGCATCCGCCGTCTTGCTCACCTCCTTTCCGTGTTTTTTTGTTGTCATTACTCGTGGGACGAGTTGATAATCAGCCATTCTCGAAAGGCGTCTACCGGAATCAAGATTCTCGTACCAATCCGTATGGTAGGAAAGTCCGGCGTCTTTACGAGTTCATACGCCTTTGGCAGGCTTATGCCGAGCTGTGCGGATAGTTCCTGCACACTCATAGTTGTCTTTTCCATATAATCTTTTACTCCTTATCTCGATATTTGTTTTGATTTCTACATCCACCATTCACTACCGTTCCTAAGGCAGCCCCTTTTTTGAGGTCTCCTCGTTTTCTTCTGTCCTTAACAAGGCTCTGGATTTCTCCATCGTGGCACTTGCTGGTGCAGAGTATCTCTCGCGGGAGGACTATTCGCTTGTCAAGGTTCGGGAAACAAGGGTTTTTATAATTTGCTCTTGTTTTCTATTTAATTGTACCGTATAATGTAACATAAGGCAAAAACCTAAGTGTTACGCTTAATGTTACGGAGGGATTTCTCTTGCCATACGATGGAATGGGTAATTATATAGAATCAAAAGCCGACAACACTTATGATGTAATCGGTTTCGGTGATGTTGGCGGCATTGGTCAGCTGATTTACCATACATTTAGATTCAAGGATTATGAATTTGAGGAAGGCACAGGCGCAACGTGGTTTCTTAAACCGATTGTCTATAAGGGCATGGAGCCGGATTTAGATAAGGCAAATGGTTTCTCCGGGAAGGAACTGTTCAGGGAGTTATACAATCTGGGCAAAAAAATTAACGACTTCTCCGAAGAGAGGCCGTATGTCGATTTGATTATTGAATTTTGTAAGGATATGGCTCATCCGTATTATATAGACACTGTGTATTCTATGATAGCAGATGAGCGGTTTGACATTATTGATGACGGCGAGATGCTTGAAAGAGATTCCATGTTCAGCCTTTCCACTTTCATGCGTGACTTGGAATTTTTCTATACTGCCGCACAGTTCTATTTTGCGTTAAAAAAAGTATGTATAGGCGACGGAGACGATGCTTTCGATTTAGCCCATGAGGGCAAGTTCTTTGAAGGCCTGCCCCATTTCGAAAAATATAAGCATGAAGAATACTTCCAAGAATATAAGCTGGAAAAAGGAGAAATCACTCCTCAGGAATTACTAGCTGAAATGATTGCTGATAAGGAAAAAGCAAAAAAACAAAAGTTGCAGGATGTCACATGGTTTGCGCGTGAGCCTTTTGATTACTATGAAGAATTACGGGGTCAGCTTATGGATATGATACCGGACTTCCACATGAGGCTGAAAGTTAATCCGAGGAATAATCAAGTAGTCTTTGCTGCTGATGTTCATTCCGTTTTTGATATAGCCTGGTACACGCTTGCTCGTATGATTGTTGACTTCGGCCCTCCGGAAGAAGGCGGGCAAAAACGAGAACTGAAAGAAGGTATTCTTATTACCTGCCTTCATTGCGGCGAAGCATTCATTCGTGATAACAACCGCCAGCTTTACTGTAAAAAAGATGAGTGTCAGAAAGCACACAATGCAGCGAGGCAACGGAAATATCGTGCCAATCAGAAGTTAACAGAAACAAAAACTAGGGATAAGGAATAATAAGGTAATGTCCGAGATGCAGAATAAACTATAAAAAGCTTTAATAAAAATAACCTCTAAATTTTTGGGTTTGATTTTTCACTTAAAGGCATATATAATATGTTTGTATGAAGAATATGGAAAAAAGACGGTTAATGAGAGTTTTGGGGCAAGGTATAATCAAAAAACTATTTAATTAGGAGAAGTAAAATGAAGAAGGCGTTATTACCTCTTGCAGTTTTTATTTTGATTGTTTCTTTCGCAGCATGCGGTGACAATCAAAAGGACAGCACAGGCAATGAGCAAACAACACAGACAAGCGAGCAGGTTGACACAGAAACCAGCAATACCGAGCAGGATTTGGCTTGGCCGCAGGAATTTGACGACTGGGGCATTCCGACTATTGACAGTGCCAATGTGGTTTTAGTTGAAGACAAAAGTGTTTCCGGAGACATGATCACCCAGGGTGTAAATATCATTGTCAATCTGGCCGACCTATCGATGAAGGATTTTGATGCTTATTGCGGAGAACTTGAGAAAAACGAATTCGTCAAAAGTGAGGACTCCATGGAAGGTGTAATGCTCTTCTACAACAAAACGGTAGAAGGCGGCGTGATTGAGATTACATTAACTTATTCGGAAGACACAACTACTATTGTGGCTAACAATTCCGCTGCAGCTGCACAGAGCCCAGAAGGCGCAGGAGGAAGCCCGGAATGGCCGGATTCTGCCAAAGGCATACCTGTATTCGCTAAGGGTAGCTTCAAGGAAACAATCGAAATGGGCGGCGGAATGTATGGTATTACATATACAGGCGTTGATGAATCAGATCTCGACTGGTACAGAAATGAGCTAAAAAAAGCGGGATTTGAGAGCCAGGAAAATGAGGATACCGAGGGCTATGCAAAAATGGATAAAAATATGGCTTATTCTGTCGGTTTCATTTATGATAGCGGTATGCTCCAAATTATAGTAATGAGCAGCAGTTATTGATCCAGACATTGGTGTATTAATCAAGGGAGTGTTTGCATAAGCGCAAACACTCCCTTTTTCACATTGCGCAACAAACGGACATGTATCAACGATTGTTTTCTATCTGCCATCAATACGCGTGGTCAACTATTCCATTGATATTCACAATAAATTCTCATAGGTTCTTTTTATCAGTATTATAGAAGAAGCTCTCATTGAGATGTACTTGGCCGGTGTGTCAGTGCGACGTGTAGAGGATATCACCGAAGCACTTTGGGGCACCAAGGTTTCTGCATCGACCGTAAGCGAGCTAAACAAGAAAGCCTACGTTCATATTGAGGACTGGCGCAATCGTACGCTGCATGGCGGAAAATACCCCTACGTCTATGTAGATGGTATCTATTTGCGCCGCAATTGGGGCGGTGAATATGAAAACGTAGCCATTTTGGTGGCAATTGCCGTCAATGAGGATGGCTATCGTGAGGTGCTCGGTGCGGCAGAGGGTATGAAAGAGGACAAGGCAAGTTGGGTTTCGTTCTTCCAATGGCTCAGAGGCCGTGGTTTGGACGGAGTAAAGCTCATTGTAGGAGACAAGTGCCTCGGTATGCTGGAAGCCGTTGGAGAAGTGTTTCCAGAGGCAAAATACCAACGCTGCATCGTCCATTTCTATCGCAATGTATTTTCGGTGGTTCCTCGCTCCAAAGTGAAATTGGTGGCTAAGATGCTTAAGGCTATCCATGCCCAGGAGAGCAAAGCTGCCGCCCGTAAAAAAGCAGATGAGGTAGCAGAAATGCTGCGGGAAATGAAGCTGAAGGAAGCAGCAAAAAAGGTGGAGGATTCCGTAGATGAGACCCTTACATATGCCGATTTCCCTTTTGAGCACTGGACTAGAATCCGCACCAATAATGTAATTGAACGCCTAAATCGCGAGATACGACGCAGAACCAGGGTGGTTGGCACTTTCCCTGACGGCGAGTCGGCACTGATGCTGGTCTGTGCTCGTTTGCGCCATGTAGCGGGCACTCAATGGGGCAACAAGAAATACATGAATATGACGCATCTCGATGCGTGTGCTGAGGATGCTTATATTGCCGGTTGACCTTGTTCTTACGGAGTATGCAAACCAATTTGCGCAAAACTATTGACGGTACCTGCTCGTCTAGAGGCACGGCTTTCTTTTAAACTCGAGCCGCGTCCTCGAAAGAAACTTTTAAGACACAAAAAACGGCCCGAAACTTACGTTTCAGGCTGTTTTTCGTGGTGGAGATAAGCGGGATCGAACCGCTGACCTTCTGACTGCCAGTTCGGCAAACTAAGAATTAAGAGCTATTATATAGTTCCGTTAGGTCACGTTAAATACCGTTAAATCCCTAGCAAAATCAATGAATTGCGAGCTTTCACGCTTAAAACACGTTATGGCTCAATAAGTAGGGGTTTTGCACGAAATTCGGAAAAGTGTTAGAAAAGTGTTAGAAAAGTGTTAGAATAGCCTGCCATTACAAGAAATGAAAAATAGTCGATGTCGATAGCATTATACGGGACACTATAAATATATATTATAAATATATGTAGCTAAAGCTGCTATATAAATTACGGCGCGAGATTTTTGGTATATGGGGTGAAAAAATGATAATAGACGTTGTGGTTTGTCGACCGGACGACACGCAGGAAGTGCAGCAGAGAGAGGTTGCCAACAACTGGTTCCCCTCCGCTTCTTAGTTAGACAAAGGAACTGCGCAATAGATAAAACAAAGGCCCCGCACCATAAGGTGCGGGGCCTCCGTCAATCTTAACGCGATAGGCGTTTTAATAATTAGTAGCTAGATTACGTTGCCCAGCTGACAAGGCATGCGGTGGATGTGATTGAAGTCGAGCCAGGCGCGGAAGCAACGCATCTGTAGGTTGCGCTCTCGCCATCAGCATGTGCAGGAGCAGCATAGGAAGCAGAGGTTGCGCCAGAGATCGGGGAGTAGGTTGTTCCACCATCAATGCTGGTGTACCACTGATATGTTACAGTTGAGCCTGCGGTAGAGGACGCAGCGACTGTCAGGGTCTTTGTAGAGCCTGCAGTAGCAGCGGCTGTAGCTGTCAGGTTGGGGCTAAAGGTAAGGGTGTAGGAGGCTGACGAGGCTGTTACATAGATGTAGGTTGCTATGAAGGGAGCAGAAGCAGAACCAGTGAGAGTTCCGCTTGCAGTGGTGTACTGGACAGCAAGCTTAAGGGTTACGCCTGCAGCCTTAGCAGCAAGGAGGGCGGCAGGGGAGGAAACTGTGCCTACGCCCAGAGCGGCGGAAGCGGTAAGCTCGCTGGGGGTTCTGAGGTCAACAACGTTTACGTAGGCTGTTGCGAAATAGATGTTGTCAACAGTTGACAGAGTGTTGGAAGCAAAGTTCGCAAGATATTTATTTGTTGCATAAGTAACTGCAGGAGGAGTGGCGAGACCGGTTGTAGCGCCGGAGACAACAGCCTTCTTGATGTAGAAGCCAGCGGAGGTTTCAAGAGTCGGGTTTACGGAGTTGGTTGTGGTAACGGTATAGGTCTCCGCGACGCCGGACTTATAGAGGGTGTAGTTAATTGTGGTTGCTGTGGGGCTTACAGAGGTTGAGTAGTCGCCGTTGTAATAGTAAACATCAGCGGAGGTGGAAGCTGTGGGTACGCCTGTGAAGGCTACAGCTGCTGCATACTTGTTGTAGTCGGTAGCGGTGTAGTATGCGGTATCCAGTTCAGTGAAGCCCGAAGCGATTGTCGGAGCAGAGGCATAGCCCTTAAATGCATAGAACACAAAGTTGGATGCACCGAAGGTTCCTGCGGTGTAGAAGTAAGTGGTGTTGGCAGTTGCATAGATGCCGTTGCCGAGGACAGCGTTGTTGGTGATAACCTGAGTGGCAGCGGTGCTGTTTGCAAGAGCGGGAGTGAAGGTTGCGCCGTAGACAGCGAGGCTATACATAGCGACCTTGTTGGTGGCGGTGTCGAGTGTTGCATTGTAGAAAGCACCGGTGTTGGTTACAACATCAGTATAGATAATCTGGCTGCTTGTCGGTGTGCCGGAGTGAATGATGGTCTTGCCGTTGAAGGTGGAAATCTGATATGCGCCGTAGGTTCCGTCAGCGAACATGACCTGTGCCCAGTATGCGTAAGTGCTACCAAAAGCACCAACTGTTTCCAGTTCAGCAATTTTGGGAACATAGGACAGAACATAAGCCGTGGAAGCTGTGGTTGTTCCGGTGTAGCCTATGACATCACCAAAGTTGTCGAGGAAGAGGTCGTAGGAGTAGCCGGGGGTTGTCGGGATGCCGGCGGCAGAAATAAAGTTGGTGATGGAGGCGGTGTTGCTGGTGGAAGCAAAGTAATTGGTTCCGCCGACAGTCATGAAGTTAGCTCCGACAGCAGTATCATAGCCGTAGGAGGAGGCAACGCCGGTAACGGACTTGACCTTCTCAACTATGTAATATGTGCCGCTGTTGACGGAGGTCAGCATAACTACATCGCCCTTGACAACGGTGTCACCGAAGACAACCTTGGAAGCGGTTGCGGTGGACTTGGTCAGGCCGAGAGCCGCAAAAGTAAGGGACTCAGAGCCGGAGATTGCGGAGACAGAAGAAACTGCATCAACTGTGCGGGTTCTGGTCTGTGCGCCGACAATCGTTGTTACGCCGGTTGTTGAATCGGTATAAGTGATGAGCTTAATATCAAGACCATAGGTGTTGGAGCCGCTTGACGGCAGAGTATAGTTGCCGCCCTGATAGAAGTTGTGATACTCTTTGAAGGGAGCGGTGGAAACTGCAGCAAGACCGGAAGTATAAACGGCAGCCTTGTAAGCGGATGCGCTCATGTTGCTGACGTCAAGGGTCTTGGTGATGGTCTGAACATAATAGATTGTTCCGTCGGAAGTATTTCTGTGGAGGATTACTCTGGAGCCTACTGCGCTGAAGTCAGCGGGGAAGGTGTAGGTTATGGGAGTAGTGTCAGCTGTTACAGCAGTTGCATAAGTTGTTCCCTTAAGAGCGTTGTAGGAAACTCCTGTAACGGTAGCGGGTGTGGTTGTGGCATAGTGATAGGTGCTTACCGCAATGGTTACGCCTGTGGAGACAGCAGAGTAGGAAGCTGAGTCTTTGCTGTACTTAACAACATCAATCTTGGTGATTGCGTTGAAGCAATACAGAGCAGCTTCTTCACGGGTTGCGGCAGCGCTGTAACTGGCAGCCTTGGAGCCTGTGAAAATGCCCTTGCTGTAAGCGTCAACTGCAACATTGAGAGACCATGAAGCGCCGGTGTACTCGCCCTGCTTGCCATAGCCTGCAGCGCAGAGAAGCATCTTGGCAAGCTCAAAGCCCGTTACGTTGCCTGTGGGGTTGAAGGTTCCGTCGCCAAGACCGTTGACTATGCCCTTGCTCACAAGATAGGTGATGAAGGGAGCGGACCAGCGGGTGGAAGCGACATCTGTGAAGCCAGTGGAAGAGACGGAGAGGGTCTTTGCTACATCTGCGCCCAGGACGGCATAAGTAACCATCTTAGCGGCTTCTTCACGGGTGATTGTGCCCGTGGGCTTGAATGTGCCATCGGTATAACCATTGATGGCGCCCATGCCAACCATGGTTCCGACAGCTGTCTGATACTGGATGGTTGCATCATCGGTGAATGAGGTTTTTGCCGAAGCAAAGCCCATCAGTCCGAGAACCATAGCCAGAACCAGCACGAGGCTGAGAGTTCTGTTCAGAGATTTCATATTATGAAACTCCTCCTTTAAGTAGTACCCCTTGATAAGGGGCCCGATTTATGTACAAACGCTTGATGATCTGGATATCCAAGGCCAACCATCAAACGGCGGTACCGATTAGGGAAATATCGGGACATGCCAATATTCCGTTTTACATTGGTTATGTTAACACATGTTTCCAAGGCGGTCAATGTTTGGTAAGCTCTTGTCACATAACTGTAACATAACTAATCTATACAATTATGCCGGGTCAAGGTAATTGGGCAAACAGTACTTGTTTACCCTTAACCTTAGCAATTCGCCCGATTTTAACATAGGACTGATGACATGGAAAATTTGTCTTCTTTCAACCAATCCTAGCAATTCGGTTAGCTGAGCACTTGTAACAGGCTGATGCTTATCAACATAACTAAGAATTGCTTCTCTCTGCTTATCGCGTGGGACTATCCGACCCGAAAGGAAGTATCTTGAGCCAAATCTTACTATGCTCCCATCTCTCTGACATTTTTTCAGTAATAGCGAAAGCTCCCTATCAGAAAAATTAAGAGCCGACTTTAAGGAATTATAATTTGCATAAGAACTTGCAGCTAAATATTGGAGAAGCTCTTCTTTGGCTGGAATAATTGACTCTGCAGGAAAATACCTAGGAATAGAATATAATTCGGAGTTCTCTATTTCAGAAGAATGCAATTCACCTAAAGATGCCAATGTTTTTAGTTCCGAATAGTTTTGTTTCCAGTAATCATTTTGCAAAGTCGTGAGGGTTATTCCACTTATTCCCTGCCTGATCAAAGATTGCTGCACTGCTTTCTGAATAAAAACTGAATCTGTTGGCTTTCTTTTGTTTTCATTTAGAATAATGTTTTTGTAGTCCCCGTTTTGTGCGCTTTTTTCCTGCTTAAGAATTTGCAGAAACTCATCCGGTATATTTATGGATCTGTCAATGAAGTTTGCAGTAGCATTATTGAAGTCGATAATATCCCAGGTCAACAAAGGCAGAATGGATATAGGTATACCCATTTGCCAAACGAATCTTATTGCAAGTCCTATCAATCCAGTTTTTTGTTTTTCTAAGAATCGCAATAATTCTTTACGAACATATTGGGTAATCGGTGGTTTGTCACCGTCACGAAAAGAGTCTTTTCCGACGAGATAAGGTAAGTAATGCTGTTGAAGTGCTGGTAAATCAACTCCAGAAATATATGATACGTATTCCCAACTGCTTTTTTCCAAAGATCTAATAATAAAGTCGCTGCGTAGATCGCTTAATCTAACATTGTTTTGTCCGTAATTATCTAAGGCTCTTCGCGCAAAAGCTGAAACGCTTTGCTCTGCCATTGGAGCTGATTTTCTCTGGGAAATCAGCACAAAATCTGAGTAAGCTGCGTTCTGCTCATATAAGCGACCTAAATATATTACCATTTTATAAATGAGAGGTACTTTCCTATCTGGTAGGACAAGTTGCATGATCTTCAAATCCACCTGTTGCCACTTCAAAAAAGTAATTTCGTTCCTACTTAAACCGCAATACCATGCAAGCCGCAAAGTTGTCCCAACTGGAGTACAATCTTCTTGGGATAACAATAGCTCTAACACGTCCGCGTCAGGCGGATAAAAGAGATTAGGATCCGGCTCTCTTCTACGTTCTATTTTCGGAATTTCAGTTATATATCCGCTATCAAGAGCAAATTTGCATACTTCAATAATGAATTTTTGGTAGGAAGCGAGTACTGCCCCTCTAAGTCTTTCATTATCATATAAGTGTGATAGGTGGTCTTGAATCAACTCAGAAGTCAGTTTTTCAACGCTAATATCCCCGAAGAATTTAAATGCTAAATCAAAGTTTAGGTTACCGTTACAATTTTGCTGTAGGAAATCTGTGGCAACCTCTTTAAAAGATGGCATATACGTTACCTCATAATGGTTTAGTCAAACAACATACTTATTGGTATTATAATCGCTTTTTCGTAATGTGTAAATGTCTAGCCTGCATTGAGCGCTAAATGTTTAACCCTATATACCGAATGAATATAGCGTAAAGCTGCACCGTCGCACGGACGAGAGGACAGGGGGCACAGCGATCCCTGTCGAACGACCGCGCGTGCGGTATGCTGGGGTAGCATGATGTAAGACATAGCACAGACTTAAATGGGGGTGCAGCCCCCACGAAGGCAGCAAGATGAGCAGCAGGGCGGCAATCAAACGATTGCCGCCCTTGCGCTCTACTATTACACTTACTATTTCTTGTCTTTAGAACTCGCATTACTGGCAACAGTTTTTATCATGTCGGTCATCTGCTCCATCATATCCATCATCTGCTTAAGCTGCAAGTTTTCGCCATACTTGGAGTTTTTAAGCTGCTTCTTTATCTCGTCAATCTCTTCATCCAGTTTCGTGACGGTTACCATGACGCTTTCATTTTCTTTGTGCTGCCTGTCTTTTTGAACGAGAATATCAATAGGCAATTCATATAAATATGAAAAGCGTACTAGCACCTCAATTGGCGGCTCATTGCGCCCTGTTTCATAGCCATTATAGGTTTGTGGGGATATACCAAGAAGTTCAGCGATTTCCTTTTGCTGATAGCCCTTAGCTTTCCTTAGATCTCTTAGCATTTCAGCTAACATAGCCTTTCGCTCCTGAACGCTAAATTGCAGCTCATAAGGAGAAAATGGGTTTATTATTTTGTCGTTCATAGAGATACCTCCCAATACTTGCTTATGAAATGATTGTAATATACGAAACAAATAATTGTGTTAACATAGTGTGAAATATGGGAATAAGCTATTGCATAATTTTAGAATGACGGATAAATTGTTGATAAACGATGTTGATACAATTATACGATACGAAACATCAACCGTCAAGAAACATGCAAAGGATAGTATTACCCTTTGCATGTGTACATGGTACAAAGATGAAAGGAGAAGAAAATGGCAAGGACACAAGCAAGCAGGAAATATCAGCTTACACTTAATAATCCTGAAAAACATGATTGGTCGCATGAGTATATAAGAAATGCGCTCGGAACTTTCTCAGGTTTAATATATTGGTGTATGTGCGATGAGATAGGAGAAGAGGGCACGCCTCATACTCACTTATTCATTGTGTTTAAAAATGCGGTAGAGTTCGCAGCATTGCAGAAGCCGTTCTATGGCGCACACCTTGAACCGTCAAAGGGCAGCAATAAGGAAAACCGCGATTACATACGCAAAGAGGGTAAATGGGCTGATAGCGAGAAAAAGGAAACAAATATCCCTGAAACCTTTGAAGAATACGGAGAACTGCCGCCCGACAGAGCCGAGGGGGTAAAGGAAACCGCTGCTATCTATGAAATGCTAAAGAAAAAGGCAAGTAACTTTGAGGTTATGGAAGTATATCCCAACGCAATGAACAGGCAAGATAAAATGGATCGCACCAGACAAACCCTGCTCGAAGAAGAATATAAAAATGTATTTCGCAAGCTAGATGTGACCTACCTTTGGGGCAAAGCAGGCGTTGGGAAAACCCGATCCGTCATGGATGAGTATGTTTACGAAAATGTATACAGAGTGACGGATTATACACATCCATTTGACGGGTACAAAGGGCAGAATGTAATAATGTTCGAAGAATTCCGCAGCAATCTTCCGATTGGGGATATGCTTAACTATCTGGACGGTTATCCCGTTGAATTGCCCTGCCGATACTCGAATAAACAAGCCTGTTACACAAAGGTCTACATTCTGTCAAATATTCCGCTAGAACAGCAATATCCAAACATACAAGCAGAGCAGCATGGGACATGGCTAGCCCTGTTAAGGAGAATACATCATATCCATGAATTGTTACCTAATGCAAAAGACGGTGACGGATGGCTTCAGGAATAAACGGAAAGGAGAAAAATGTTCAACGAATATCCAGATGTACTAACAGTAGAAAAATTAGCCGAAGCTCTGGGAATAGGCAAAAACAAAGCATACGAGCTAATAAATAACCGTGTTATCGGCAGCAAGCGAATAGGGCGAAAAATTGTCATTCCGAAGTGCTGCCTGATTGACTATCTTCAGAGTTCCAGATACAATATAAGAGCGTAATGGTAGGCTCGTTCTGTATAAGAAAGGAGTTATTATGACAGCAAGCCTACAAATCAAAAATGATATATACTACATAGTAATTAATACCTATGACAAGGACGGAAAGCGCAAGCCGAAGTGGATTTCATCGGGTCTGGCGGTCAAGGGAAACAAGAAACGAGCGGAACAGATGATGAGGGAAAAGCTGCGAGAATATGAGGCGAAAGAAAACCTCGTTTATAGTGATATGCTATTTAGTGACGCTATTCGTCAATGGCTGAAGGATTCGGCGGCTCGAATGGATTCGGTTACATTACAAGGTAATGAACACTTGGCAAAAGTTCAACTGCTGCCCTACTTCGACAATCTTAAAATTAAGCTGGTGGACGTTAATCGCCGAGTTCTACAAGCATATTTCGATGAGAAGAGCAAAAGCGGACGAATTGACGGAAAAGGCGGTCTATCACCCCAAAGCGTGCGGCTTCATAAAAACATCTTGTTTCAAACCCTTAAGGAAGCTGTGAGGGATGGTATTATTCCAAATAACCCTTGTGAGCAGGTAACTTTGCCGAAAATGCAACGGTATGAGTCTAAGTATTATAGCATGGAGCAGCTCAACACCCTATTAGAAGTCATTAAGGACGAGCCTCTCTATCCGCTTATAAAGCTAACATCTGTTTATGGTCTGCGCCGGAGTGAAGTCCTCGGCTTAAAGTGGGATAGTGTTGATTTTGAAAACGGAACGCTAACCATAAAGCACACAGTAACAAAAGTTATTGAGGTAGTGGAAAAGGACAAGACGAAGAATGCAGCCAGTCACAGGAGCTTTCCGCTTATGCCAGAGATTAGGAAAATGCTACTGGACCTTAAAGAACAGGATAAGGTAAACAGAAAACTGTTCGGCAGGGAATACACGGCGAATGATTACATACTCAAGTGGGACGATGGCAGACCGTTTGCCCCCGATTATGTGACACGCAGATTCAGGGTGCTGCTAGAGAAAAACGACTTGCCTCATATCCGATTCCATGAGCTTCGCCATAGCTGCGCCAGTTTCCTTATCAACATGGGGTTTTCGCTTAAAGACGTTCAAGAATGGCTCGGACACTCCGATATAAGGATGACCGCAAATATATACTCTCATATAGATGTGAGCCGTAAAAAGAGCATGGCTGATATGCTTTCGAGCCGCCTCGCGGAGAAAACTTGATGGGTGTTAGAAAAAGTGTTAGAAGAGAGCCGAAAATGACTTGATGGGACAAAAGAAAAAAGCCCTGTAACCGTTGAGATTACAAGACTTTTTGATGGTGGAGATAAGCGGGATCGAACCGCTGACCTTCTGACTGCCAGTCAGACGCTCTCCCAGCTGAGCTATACCCCCGGGCATAATGTGCGGTGCGGTCATACGAGGCTGCGCCGATGTCCTGAAACTGCTTCTGTTTTATCACGGAGAAAAACACTGAAAATAAAACATGTTCAGCGGACATTTGGTATATTAACAGAAATTGTCCGGATTGTCAATGTCAATTGCGGCGGAAGCCCGTATTTCTTAAATGTCCGTATTCAGCTGTGAAGGTATTGAATGTGCCCCCTGCAGGAAGCTGCGGGGGGACTATTTTATCCGCGGTTAAGCTTGAGCACACTTGTATGGTAAATGCGCTAAAAAATGAAGGAGCTTGTATTGTGCAACAATCACAAAAGTGCGGAAGATATATGGGTATTATTTAATGTTTATTGACAGTCGGAAATCGATGTGATAAAGTGTTACTGTGCTCGAGCACAGTGGAAAAGGGCACAAGCGAATCCGCTTTCCTTTTCAATTCTTTTTCTGGGGATATAACATGACAATAAAGGAAATTGCTTCTTTAGCCGGAACCAGCAGAGGGACGGTTGACCGTGTGCTTAACGGGCGGGGAAATGTGAATTCGGAGCTGACCCAACGGATATTGAGCATTGCGGAGCAAAACAACTATCAGCCGAACCGTCTGGCGCAGGCGCTTATAAAATCTCGAAAACACATGAATATCGGAGTTGTAATAAACTCGCTCGGAAACGAATTTTTTGACGATGTACTTCGGGGAATACATGACAGAGCCCAGAAATACGGCAGTTACGGCTTCGGCGTAATCGTTAAGGAAATTAAGGGCTACGACGGTTCGGAGCAGCTTGAGGCTATTGACGAGGTGCTCTCGAGCGGGGTTGACGCTCTGGCGATAATGCCGCTTGACCTTCCGGAGGTCAGAGAAAAGCTCGATTCGCTGGATATTCCGATTGCCGTGTTTAACACGGACATACAAACCGAGAAGCTTGCGTTTGTCGGCTGCGATTACTATAACAGCGGCGGTCTGGGCGGGGATATCGCAAAACTGATTCTGGGCGTTCGCGGCGGCAAGGTCGGCATCATAATAGGAAGCTTTATGATGAAGGGGCATAAGCAGCGAATCTCCGGCTTTACCGACAGCGTTTCGGAAAACCCGAATATTTCTATTGTTGCCTGTGTTGAAAACGCCGACGATGATGAGCGCTCACATCTGGTAACGAGAGAACTCATTGCAAAGCACCATCCAGACCTTATTTTCTTCGCCGCGGCAGGAGTAAAGGGCGGCGTGGAGGCGGTGCTCGAAAGCGGTGAAAGCATTCGCATTATCACGGTGGACGAAACAACGGCTACCAGCGAATATCTGAACAAGGGCGTTATATCGGCAACGATAACCCAGCAGCCGTACGAGCAGGGGGCACTTACCATCAAGATTCTCCACGATTACCTTTCAAACCAAAAACCGCCCCGTGAAAAGTACAATTATACGGAAAATCAGATAAAACTGAAAAACTCGAAGTAATGCCTACAAAATATGCTTTCAAAATACCTATTGAAAGTTGTGTAATAATGTCAGCGAGCGGACATTATACGGATTCAAATGCATATACCTAAGCGGCGCTTCGCGCTTGTGGTATAAAAGCGAGAACATTATTGAATTACAAGGAGGAACAAACAAATGGGAAAAAGACCTGTTACTCTGTGCACCTGCCAGTGGGCGGACCTGCCGCTTGACGATCTTTGTGCTCTGGCAAAGAAAATGGGATATGACGGGCTGGAGCTTGCCTGCTGGGGCAACAACCTGGACATCGACAAGGCATATTCGGATGAAAGCTATGTGCAGTACGTTCTGGACACGCTTAAAAAGCACGGTCTTGTATGCCGCGCAATTGCCACGCACATAATCGGGCAGTGTGTGGGCGACGCCCCTGATTTCCGTCTGAATAACTTCGCTCCCGCGGCGCTTGCGGATAAGCCTGAGGAAATCCGTGCATGGGGAGCCGAAACCATGAAAAAGTCGGCTGTCGTCGCAAGAAAGTTGGGCGTCGAAGTTGTTACGGGCTTCACCGGTTCGCCAATCTGGAAATACATTTATTCCTTCCCGCAGACCACCGAGCAGATGGTGGAGGACGGCTTTAACGAAATCGTAAGGCTCTGGGCCCCGATTCTGGATGAGTTTAAGAAGAACAATGTCAAGTTCGCCCTTGAGGTTCACCCCGGCGAGATTGCGTTTGACTACTATTCCACTAAAAAGCTGCTCGAGAAATTTGCCGACCGTCCCGAGTTCGGACTCAATTTCGACCCGAGCCACCTTATCTGGCAGGGCATGACCCCGCATCTTTTCCTTTCTGATTTCCGCGACCGCGTCTACCATGTCCACATGAAGGACGCCGCGGTTACACTTGACGGACGCACGGGACTACTCGGCTCGCATATCGATTTCGGCAGCATGAAGCGCGGCTGGAATTTCCGCAGCCTGGGACACGGGCACGTAAACTTCGAGGAGATAATCCGCGTTCTCAACGATATGGGATACACGGGACCTCTCTCCGTCGAGTGGGAGGACAGCGGCATGGACCGTATCGACGGCGCGACCGAAGCCTGCGCCTTTGTAAAGAAAATCGACTTTAAAGCGTCGGACTTTAAGTTTGATGACGCAATAGCAAACTGAGGAGGCGCGACATGGCTAAACAAATTCGTTACGGTATGGTTGGCGGCGACCTCCACGCTTTCATCGGCGAGGTTCACCGCAAGGCGATTAACTTTGACACAAGAGTTGAGTTCGCCGCGGGCTGTTTCAGCAGGGATGCTGCGAAAAATGATGAGACCGCGCAGGAATACTGCATCGATAAATCCCGTGTTTACGGTGATTTCCGCGAAATGGCCGCCAAAGAGGCCGCCAGAGCTGATGGAATTGACTTTGTTGTCATTACCACTCCGAACTCAACTCACTACGAGGTTGCAAAGGAATTTCTCAGCAACGGAATAAATGTCGTCTGCGAGAAGCCGCTTTGCTTTGAGATAAGTCAAGCCGAGGAGCTCGTCTCGCTGGCAAAGGAAAAGGGACTGCTTTTCGGAATTACCTACACCTACACCGGCTACACAATGACAAAGGTCATGAAGGAGATGATTGCCGAGGGCAAAATCGGCAAGATTGCCTCCGTCAACGCGGAATATGTTCAGGATTGGCTTATCAACGAGCTTTCACCGGTTGAGGGCGCGCAGGAAAATCTATCCGTCTGGAGAAAGGACCCCAAGTATTCGGGAATTTCAAACTGCGTTGGCGATATCGGAACGCATATTGAAAACTATGTCCACTATGTCACGGGCTTAAAAATCAAGCGCCTTCTTGCCACAACGAACACCTTTGGTCATGCGCTCGACCTTAACTCCAATATAATAGTTGAGTACGACAACGGTGTAAACGGCGCTTACTGGTGCTCACAGATAGCGATGGGGCATTTAAACGGTCTTGTGGTGCGCGTTTTCGGTGAGCTCGGCTCACTTGAATGGCAGCAGGAACACCCCGATTATCTGCGTTTCACCCCGAAGGGCGGAGCGCCTCAAATTCTTTCACGCGGCGACGGATACATTAAGGAAAAGGCGGGG
This sequence comes from Clostridia bacterium, assembly GCA_009929315.1. GTDB lineage: Bacteria > Bacillota > Clostridia > Oscillospirales > Oscillospiraceae > UBA2658. The sequence continues at coordinate 30,448 of SAAS01000011.1, read as the reverse complement.
GCGACAAGCCGTATTCCCGTCGGACACCCCGAAGGACTGTATATTGCTTTCGCAAACATTTACAGAAACTTTGTTTCCGCCCTGATAGATAAGAAAAACGGCAAGTCTGTTGAAAGCGCCGATTTCCCGACAGTGTCGGAAGGCCTGTCCGGCGTCCGCTTTATCCACGCGGTTGTTGACAGCGCAAAGAACAACTCTGCATGGGTTGAGCTGTAACTTAAATGACAGTCCGAAAGGACTTCATTATAGACATCAAAATAATTAGGAGGAAAAATTGATGAAAAAGATTCTAGCACTGATTCTGGCGCTGACTCTTGCCTTGAGCCTTGCCGCCTGCGGCGGCGCGGCAACAGAGTCCGCAGCACCTGCGGCTTCGGATGCTCCCGCAGCTGCAGCTAAAAACCTCGTCATCCTCGTTCCTAACGCAGACCATGGCTGGACAGGCGCTGTTATGAGCTATGCTCAGGAGAAGGCTGAGGAAATTACCGCTGCCGGAACCTACAACGCAAAGGTTATCACTTCCACAGACCCCGCAAACCAGATTTCCCAGGTTGAAGACATTATTTCCAACAAGTCCGCAGACGCAGTTGTAATTCTGCCGCAGGACAACACCCTCGAAGCAACCATGAAGAAACTTGCCGAGAGCGGAATCCCCTTCGTAATGTTCGACCGCGTTATTGACACTGTTGCCAGTGCGGCAGTTGCCAGTGTTAAGGGCGACAACGAAGGAATCGGCATTGCTACCGCAGAGCGCTTCATTGCTAACGGCATGAAGCCCGGCGACAAGATTCTCATCATGCCCGGCGACAACTCCTCCGTTCCCGAAATGAGAAACAAGGGCTTCTTTGACACCCTGCTTGCAAACGGCTGGACCCAGGAGCAGGTTGACGCAATTAAGTCCACCGCTTACACCGGCTGGAGCCGCAGCGAAGGCAAAAAGCTCTTCACAGAGTGGCTTGAAACCTCCACAGTTGATGAAATCTCCGCAACAAAGTGGATCTTCACCCACGACGATGAAATCGCAATGGGCATCCTCGAAGCTCTCAAGAGCTCCGATATCGATCAGGCCAAGAAGGACGCTTTCCTTAACGCAGGCGTAAACCTCGGAACCTCCTCGGGCCTCAACGAGATGTACAGCGTACTTAAGGGCATCCACCAGAAGGATTACTCCGCAGAAGTAGCAAAGCTCGGCGACCTCTTCTCCGTAACTTATGACCCCGGCATGATCAAGATTGCCATCCAGGATATGGTTGACCACCTTGACGGCAAAACTGTTGCACAGGATCACGTTGTTCCCGTTTCCGTTGTTGACGCAACGAACGTAAACGACTTCCAGGGCTTCGGCGACGCAGTTTCCAAGTAAGAAAAATTTAATTTCGGTGCCCGCGGGAGTATCATTGCTCCTGCGGGCATTGAGAAACTCCATAAAGGAGGAGATATTGCTGTGGCAATGCTGGAAATGACTGATATATCCAAATCGTTCTTTGGCGTACCTGTTTTGCAGCACGTTAATTTCAGCGTCGAGCGGGGAGAGGTCCATGCTCTGCTGGGGGAGAACGGTGCGGGAAAATCTACGCTTATGAATATTTTGGCGGGAGTCTATACAAGGGACTCCGGAACGGTTATGTTCGATGGCGAAAAACTTGAGCACACAACGGTAAAGTCTTCAGAAGCGGTGGGCATTGCCTTCGTACATCAGGAGCTTAACCTTTTTAACGACCTGCGGGCTTTTGAGAATATTTTTCTCTGCAAGGAGATAACAAAAAAGTCCGGAATGCTTAATAAAAAGGCCATGATTCAAAAGGCCGGAGAGCTGTTTGACAATCTGGGAGTCGATATTGACCCCTGTGTTATGGTTTCCGAACTGGAAACCGGGAAAAAACAGCTGCTTGAAATAGCAAAAGCGCTCTACGCAAACGCAAAGCTGTTTATTCTCGACGAACCGACAACGGCGCTGAATAACGAAGAGATAGGACACCTGTTCGATATAATCCGCAGACTTAAGGCTCAGGGCAAGTCCTTTATCTTTATTTCTCATAAAATGACTGAAATATTCACCGTTGCGGACCGCTATACGGTGCTGCGCAACGGCGAGTTTATAAATAGCGGAAATATAGCGGATACCTCGCCGAAGGAAGTTACAAAAATGATGGTCGGCAGTAAATACAGCGACCAGGAGGCTTATGAAACCCGCGACTGCGGAGAGCCTGTGCTGGAGCTGAGCCATCTTTCCGGTCACGGTTTTTCTGATGTCAGCCTTACAATCAGAAAGGGCGAGGTTGTCGGATTTACGGGGCTTGTCGGCTCGGGCGTAAGCGAGATGTTCCAAACGGTGTTCGGAGTGCTTCCGATTACCGGCGGAACTCTAAAAATCAAAGGCTCCGAAATAAACTCGCAGAACATTCATAAGGCCATGAAAAAACGACTGTCCATGATTCCTTCAAACCGTAAGGAAAACTCGGTGATTGCGGACTTCTCCCTGCTTGAAAACTGTTATATATCCGAGCATACGCTTTCGGAAAAATTACAGCATATTTTCTCAAAAAAAGAGAAAAAAAGGTTCCATAAGCTGGGTGAAATTCTCAACATAAAGTCCAATTCCTGCGATGACATGATAACCTCTTTGTCGGGCGGCAATCAGCAGAAGGTCATTCTAGCACGCTGGCTGAACACAAAGTCGGAGATTCTGCTCATGGACAATCCCACACAGGGAATTGACGTTGGCGCAAAAGCGGAGATATATAAGCTGATTAACCAGCTGGCGAAAGAGGGAAAGACCATTCTGGTAAACACCTTGGAAATACCGGAACTCCAGCAGGTTGCGGACCGCTGCGTGGTTTTTTATCACGGACACCTGCAGACTGAGCTTAAGCGTGACGAAATGTCTGAGGAAACCGTTATGCTGTGGGCAACTAATGCAATCAATTCTTTGGAGGTGGCGAAGTAACATGAACGAAACAAGACTGAAGCCGAAAACAGGTAATTCTATTACCAAAACGATGGGGAATTACAGCTTTATCATTATTTTCCTCATTATACTTATTTCCTTTTTAGCAATTAACGCAGGCGCGACCACATGGAGCGGCGTAATGAACATTCTCCGACACTCCGCGGTTGTGGGAATACTTTCCTTCGGAATGGGGCTTGTTATAATAACAGGCGGCATTGACCTTTCCGTCGGCTCTATGCTGTCGCTTATCGGCGGGCTCTCCGTGGTCGTGTTTAACGCGACAAACAGCCCCATAATAACGCTCATATTCGCGCTCGGAGCGGGTATCTTCTGCGGGCTTATTAACGGCGTTTTTGTCGGCGTTGCAAAAATGCCGGCGTTTATCGTAACACTTTCGACTATGCTTATTTACCGCTCGATAGCCCAGTATTACTTGAGAACGATGGGGCTTTCCATCTACAATATGGACGGAACACTCTCGAGCTATAATTCGATGTACGGCTTCGGACAGGCAAAGGTGCTGACAGTTCCGGTGGTCGGAATTGTGCTTATTGTTATAACGGCAATAATGGTCTACGTTTCGACGATGACAAAATTCGGAAAAACCGTATTTGCCATAGGCTCAAACGAAAAGGCGGCAGAGCTTGCGGGCATAAACGTCAAGAGGACAAGAGTGCTGGTTTTCGTAATAACGGGTCTGCTTTGCGGTTTGAGCTCCTTCATGTGGCTTGATATGAACGGCTCCGTTGACCCCGCGACAATCGGAAAAAGCTATGAAATGTACGCGATCGCCGCGGTGGTTATCGGCGGAATCAGCATGAGCGGCGGAAAGGGACGCCTTCTCGGCGTGCTGTTCGGCGCGATGTCATATACAATAATCGATAAAATAATCGCCTCACTGGGCTTTGACGCTCTGATAAACGACACAATTAAGGGTTCAATTTTGCTGATTGCGGTTTTTGCTCAAATTGTTGTTCCCGCAATCCGCGAGCAGGTAAGAAAACCGAAAACGGTCTAGGTACCTTATAGGCCTGCACAAGAAAAGGAGAAATATATGAAAAAATACGAAGAAATCGGCAAAATACCTTTCGAGGGCAAGGACAGCCGCGAGCCCTTTTCATTCAAATACTATAATCCCGAAGAACTGATTGCCGGGAAGTCGATGAAGGAGCATTTAAAATTTGCCCTGAGCTATTGGCACACGATTGACGGCGAGGGCGTTGATATGTTCTCAATCGGAAATCCTTCCATGGATAAGAGCTTCAATAAGACAGAGCCCATGGAAATTTTCAAGGCAAAGGCGGATTTCGCATTTGAGCTCATGGACAAGCTCGGCATAGAGTATTACTGCTTCCACGACACGGACGTTGCGCCCGAGGGCAAGACCGTTAAGGAAAGTATTGACAATTTCAAGGTCATGGTGGATTATATCTATGACCTTCAGATTAAACACGGCAAGAAGCTGCTTTGGGCAACGGCCAACAACTTCAGCAACAAAAAGTTTATGGCGGGGGCCGCCACCTCCTGCAGCGCCGATGTGTTCGCTGTTGCCGCCGCAAAGGTCAAAGCGTGCCTGGACGCCACCGTAAAGCTGGGCGGAATGGGCTATGTGTTCTGGGGCGGGCGCGAGGGCTATGAGACCCTTCTGAACACCGATGTCGCGCTGGAGCTCGACAATATGGCAAGGTTCCTCACAATGGCTCGCGATTACGGGCGGAAAATCGGGTTTAAGGGCGACTTTTATATTGAGCCCAAGCCGAAGGAGCCTACAAAGCACCAGTACGATTTTGACACGGCGACTTGCCTTAACTTCTTGCGTAAGTACAACTTGACGGGCGACTTTAAAATGAACATCGAGGCAAACCATGCGACATTGGCGGGGCATACCTTCCAGCACGAGCTTCGCATGGCGGCCGTGAACGACGCCTTCGGCTCAATCGACGCCAATCAGGGCGATATGCTCCTCGGCTGGGATACCGACCAATTCCCGACAAATGTTTACGACACCACACTGTGCATGCTCGAGGTGCTGAAAGTCGGCGGCTTTACAAACGGCGGACTAAACTTTGACGCGAAAACGCGCCGCCCCTCCAACACTCTCGAGGATATTCTGCTTGCGTATATCGCCGGAATGGATAGCTTCGCTTTAGGTCTTCGCGCGGCGGTGAAGCTGGGTGAGGACGGGCGCATAGACGCCTTTGTTGATAACCGCTACCGCAGCTTCAGGGACGGTATCGGCAAGAAAATTGTGGACGGCAAGACTTCTTTTGAGGAGCTTTCCGATTACGCACAGAAGCTCGGCGATGTTTCGGTTGAAAGCGGAAGACAGGAATACCTTGAGACCATTTTCAACAACGTTCTTTTAAGCTGAGCACGGCATTAAATAACGAGAAAAGCGGCATGCGCTAAAACAGCTGCATGCCGCTTTTCTCGGAATCGGAAAGGCGCAGATTAACGCTGCGGAACATAGTGATGAAACAAAAGATAAATGGGCGCTTTTTAACGCTCATCGTATTGCTGTACGCTGTTTTTCTTATGTACGGCGCTTATTTTAACAGCTTCGGAACAAACGCCCAGGCCACAATGGCCTTTTTTTCGATTACGGAAACGCAGCTCGGAGTTATTTTGACGATTCAGGCGCTCGGCTGTATACTGGTTTCCATATTTCTCTCGCTTTTCGGAGAGCGTTTCAATAAGCTGCGCGGGGTGACTGTGGGACTGGCGCTGATGGGACTTGCCGCCCTTTTAATCGGCACGATGACGCTTTACTGCAAGCCGGGCAGCGGCTACCTGATTATGCTGGTGTTTTCGCTTATGGCGGGACTGGGGTTCATTACTTTGGACCTGCTTATGACAGGCGTTATCGCTGACGTTTACCCGGAAAACAAGAATGTCCTGCTGCCGTATCTTCACGCCTTTTACGGAACGGGAGCAATGCTCGCGCCGCTTTATGTCAACGCGCTTGTTAAACCCGAACTGCTCCAGAGCTTCGCGCTGCCTTACCGATTTATCGGCATAGCGGCGGCTGTGGCTATTCTTCCGCTTCTGATTCTCGGGAAAAGGATTACTCCTCAAACCCCCTATGCCGATATGCAGGAGATGAGAAAAAGAGCCAAAGACAATCCCGCCGAGGTTTTCCGCAGCCCAAAGGCATGGCTTTTTCTTCTGGCGGGGGTATTTTATCTTATCTTCCAAATCTGCTTGTCGTCATGGCTTCCGAGCTACTGTACCCAGCGGCTGAATTTCGACACGAACACTGCGGGACTGATGCTGACCGCCTATTTCGGCGGCTCGCTTCTGATGCGCTTTGCTTCCCCGTTTATTTTTAGAAAAATCTCTGTCGAGAAGTATTACGTAACAGCGCTTTCGCTCTCCGCCGTCGTTTTCGGCCTGTGCTTTTTACTGAGCCCCGGAAAAGTTCTGATGACCGCCCTGATTGCCTTGGGTGGATTTATTCAGGGCGCTGGAATCCCGGCGCTTGTCATCATGTGCTGTGACGCTTTCCCGCAGCGCACGGCCTCAGCTTCGTCGCTGACCGTGCTCGCCGTTTCAATTTCAACTTTCATCGGCCCTGTGCTTATGGGACGCATGATAGAAAGTTTTGGCTACCAGATTCCGATGCTTGTGGTAACGGGCTGCCTACTTATTTCCGTTGTAATAGTGAGCTTCGCGGCGAAGAGAAAAAGCCCCTGTGAACTGAATAATTAAAAGATGCCCTGAAAGCAGAAGGCTTTCAGGGCATCTTTTTAACTTTTTAACGAGATTTGCAAGCAGTATATATTGCCGTCAGGATTTTCTGCCGCCGATATTGAGCTTGTTTTCGGTGCCTCGAATCAGCTTGGCTATATTTTCGCGGTGGGCGAAAATCAAAAGCAGTGTGCACAGGAGCCCCAAAACACCCTCGAGCCCCGTGTAATCAAAGGCCCATATACCGATTGGGAAAAACGCAACGCTTATCATGGAGCCGAGAGAAACATATTTTGTGAAAACAACAATCACAAAGAAAATAGCCCAGCAGATAAGACCGATACGCCAGTCTGCCATCCACGCGAGAGTGCCGACGCAAAGAACGGCCTTGCCGCCGTGGAAGCGGTAATAAGCGGGATAAACATGCCCCAGCATAGTGCAGAAGCCGGCAAACAGCTTGCCTATCATCGGATAGCCGACCGATCCGAGAAGCAGCCGACCGATCATGACTGCCGCGACGGTTTTAATGACGTCTACAAGAATGACAATAACCGCGCCCTTAACTCCGAAGGTGCGCGCAAAGTTCGTAAGCCCTGCGTTGCCGCTGCCAAATCTTCGGACATCCTTATTGAAAATGTTCATTGAAGCGATAATAGAGCCGTTAATTGCGCCCAGGAAGTAGGCGGAAAGCCCTGTTATTGCCAGAAAAATCGTAATCTTTGCCATTACTCCGTGTCACCCTTTTGCCGTATTACCATGCGAATGGGCGTACCCTCCAATCCGAAAACGCTTCTGATCTGATTTTCTATATATCTCTGATATGAAAAATGGAAAAGCTCGCGGCTGTTCGCGAAAATAACGAAGTTGGGAGGGCGGATTCCCGTTTGGGTCATGTAGTAAATCTTAAGGCGCTTGCCCTTGTCGGTCGGCGGCTGAACCCTAGCCTGAGCGTCGGCCAGAACATTGTTGAGCATGCCCGTGGTAATACGCATGGAGCTCTGGTTATCCACATAGTTGACAAGCTCGAAAATGCGCGGTATGCGCTGTCCCGTCACCGCTGAAATAAAGAGGACGGGGGCGTAGGACATGAAGCTGAAGTCGCGCATAACCTCCGCGCGCATTTTGTCCATGGTTTTGGAGTCCTTCTCAATGAGGTCCCATTTATTAACGACTATTATGCTCGCTTTGCCGGCCTCATGTGCAAGCCCCGCGATTTTTGTGTCCTGCTCTGTCACGCCCTCGCGTGCGTCCACCATGATAAGGCAGACATCGGAGCGCTCGATGGCAAGCTGGGCACGCATAACGGAAAACTTCTCAATACGGTCGTCAACCTTTGACTTGCGGCGGATGCCCGCCGTGTCGATGAATACATATCTGCCGAACTCATTGTCCACGCGGCTGTCAACCGCGTCGCGGGTTGTTCCGGCAATATCGGAAACAATGCAGCGGTTTTCGCCAAGAATGAGATTGATAAGGGAGGATTTTCCGACATTCGGTTTGCCGATAACGGCAACTTTAATGCGGTCCTCGTCCTCTTCGTTTTGCTCAAACTTGGGAAGAGCTTTTACGCAGGCGTCAAGCATATCGCCCGTTCCGTGTCCGTGGATGGCGGAAACGGCGATAGGGTCGCCGAGTCCGAGAGAATAAAACTCGTAAAAATTGGGGTCTATGTTACCCGTTTTATCCATTTTATTGACGACAAGCACAATGGGTTTTCTTGAGCGCTGGAGTATGCTTGCAACGTCCATGTCGGCGGCTGTGACGCCTGTTCCGATTTCGGTGACAAAAACGATGACGTCCGCCGTGTCGATGGCTATTTGCGCCTGCTCGCGGATAAAGAGCAAAATTTCGTCGTCCGTGGAAGGCTCGATTCCGCCTGTGTCCACGACATCGAATTTTACTCCGTTCCACTCGCAGTCGGCATAGAGCCTGTCGCGGGTGACGCCGGGAGTATCCTCGACAATGGAGAGCCTCTGCCCGACTATTCTGTTAAAAAGTAGGGACTTACCCACATTTGGGCGACCCACTATGGCAACAAGCGGTTTCATAAGTTGCCCTCCTTCATTTTATTTTTTTAATTTGCAGGGACTTCACGCTTTCGGATAGGTCAAATCGCGTCCCGAAAAATTTCCCGTCATGGCGTGCAGAAGATCGCTTCCGTCCTGTCCGACGGGGATGACTTTAATATTAAGCTCTTTTTCGATTTCTTCTATCGTAACATCGTCCAGAAAAACACCATCACCGTCGCGAAGCATGCACTGGGGGATTAAAAGGCGCTCGCCCAAGTAGCTGCCGCGGAGCTGGCTGATTAGGTCGCCGCCCGTAACAAGACCCGCGACATCTATGGTGTGCCCGAAAAAGTCGTTGATTATCGCAAAAACCCTGCCGTTAATATTATCATATTTCTCTTTGGCTGTCACTAATAGCTTTGACAAAAAAGGCGCCGCCGAAACACCCGTTGCGATAGTAAACGGAATATTGTCGCACTTAAGACTCTCATTCTCCAGTGAGGCGTTAAATTCGACCTCAAGGAGCCGCAAAAGCCCGACCCCGTTTTCAAGCTGGGTGTAATCTTCGTAATACTCGTCCTCGGGGAGCGGAAGCTCTGCCTTGAAGTAAAGCTCGTCCGAGGGGAAGAAAATACGGCTGCCGTGCTTATCGAGGCATTTTTCACCGAAGGAATTTATCCTGCCGACGGTTTCGATTGCCTCCTCACGGAGAAAGGGGCGAAGCGGAAAGAGATTTTCTCTGAATTTTGTTAAGCCGACAGGAACGATCGAAACGGAGTAAACCTGCGGATAAAGCGCCGCCAGCTCCTCCATGCTCCTTGAGAGAGCCTCGCCGTCGTTAAGCCCCGGGCAGCAGACGATCTGGCAGTTCATTGTAATGCCGCCGGCGGCAAGTCTTTTAATAAGCTCATAGCCCCTCGCGCCCTCGGGATTTCCCAGGAGCTTTTCGCGAAGCTGCGGCTCCGTGGCGTGGACGGAAACATTGATGGGGCTTATGCGCAAATCGATTATGCGCTCAATTTCGCGCTCGGAAAGATTAGTGAGCGTAATGTAGTTTCCGGTTAAAAAGCTCAGCCTCGCGTCATCATCCTTGAAATAAAGCGTTTTGCGCATGCCTCGCGGCAGCTGGTCGACAAAGCAGAAGACGCAGCGGTTGCGGCAGGCGTGCGCCCTGTCCATGAGATAGGTTTCAAACTCAAGCCCCAGATCGCCTCCGGCGGGCTTCTTTACCTTGACGGTGCGCTTTTGCCCGCTTTCGTTTTCAAGCGCGACCTCAAGCCGTGTATCGTAGGAAAAAAACTTGTAATCGAGCACATCGGCAATCTCTCTGCCGTTTATGGAAACAAGCTTGTCGCCGACTTTTGCTTTATGCAAAAGGGGACTGTGCTTTTCAATTTTTTTAATGACAGAGCTCATGGCTTCACAGTCCTTTCCTACGACGGAGCGCAGATTAATAGTTTGTTAAGCTGTTCATAATGCGGCCTTTGAAGTCCAAAGCAAAAAGAGAGGGGGCGTGTGCCTCCTCTCCTCAAGCTGATAAGTTTACTTCTTAACGTCGAGTACCTTGCGTCCGTTATAGAAACCGCAGGCCTTGCAAACGCGGTGGGGCAGATGATACGCGCCGCAGTTGGGGCACGCGACAATACCGGGCACGTCAAGTTTCCAAACGGAACTGCGCCTTTTATCTCTTCTTGCTTGTGAAGTTTTTCTCTTTGGAACCGCCATGGTGACACCTCCTGTTGTTAGCTGGTTAGACAGCTTTTTTTAGTTATTCTTGTCCAAAAGCTGACCTAGTACAGCTAGTCTTGGATCAATTTCCTTTTTGCAGCCGCAGGGACCTAAGTCAAGGCTTTTGCCGCATACCGGACACAGCCCTGCGCAATCCTCCCTGCAGAGGAATTTGGTTTCGGTGCTGAGAATGAAGCAGGTTTCGAGCACATCGCTCAAATCCAGCCAGTTTCCTTCAAGTGCGAATATTTCCGGATTGTCCTCGTCCGACAAATCCGCCGCGAGCTTGACCTCAAGAGGCACCAGCTTTTCGCATTGGAAATCGGCGGAACATCTGTCGCAGATGCAGACCATTTCGGCTTTTATCGTTCCGGTAAGCGTAAGAACACCTGCCGAATTACGGATTTGACCTTGCGCTGAAGGAGCCGAAACAAAGCGCTTTATTGAGGGGCAACCAAGCCTTTCCTCATCCAGTTCACAAGAAAAAGGAATCGAACTGCCGGGCATTTCGATTATTTCGCAGAGATTAAGCCTCATTAAGCACCTCACATAGTCGCTTAAGCATTATAATTTATATATCGTGGCTTGTCAACAAAAAAATGATATATACTATTGAATGATTAAATGTTATAATGTCAGTCGCGCGGGTAGTTTTTTGTTCCGGCTGCCGGACTCGAACTGTTTGCGCCAAAGCCCGACGCTTCGTTAATTATTATAATACTTTTTGGGAAATTTACAAATATATTTGGAGAAATAAATGAAAGAAATCACCATCACAAAAAATGACGCGAATCAGCGCCTTGACCGCTTTGTCGGTAAGGCCGTTCCGCTTCTGCCGGATTCGCTTTTGCAGAAATATATACGCCTTAAGCGCATCAAGCTTAACGGCAAGGGAGCGAAGCGCGATGACAAGCTTGCGGCGGGCGATGTGCTGCAGCTCTACATAAACGACGAGTTTTTTGAAATGCCGTCGGATGAGAACGCCTACTTAAGGGTTTTCGTGCCGCGGCTGACGGTCGTTTATGAGGACGAAAATATCCTTCTTGTAGATAAAAAGCCCGGGGTTCTGTGCCACAGCGCGGGCGAGTGGACCTACGACACGCTGATAGCGAATATTCAGGCCTATGTTTTCCAAAAGGGCGAGTGGAATCCGAAAGGCGAAAACTCCTTTTCGCCCGCACTTTGCAACCGCATTGACCGCAATACGGGAGGCATTGTAATCGCCGCGAAAAACGCAGAGGCTCTGCGAGTTATGAACGAAAAAATTAAAGAGCGGGAAATAGACAAATACTACCTCTGCGCCGTTTACGGAAAGCCAAGCCCGCCGCAGGGAATTCTGCGAGACTGGATTTTTAAGGACGCCGCGAAAAATCAGGTTTTTGTCAAAAAGCAGAGTTGCCCGGGGGCAAAGGAGGCTGTCACGGAGTACAAAACCCTCCAAACGAAAAACGGACTTTCCCTTGTCGAGTGCCGTCTTTTAACGGGACGTACCCACCAAATCCGCGCGCAGATGGCGGAGAAAGGCAACCCTCTTCTGGGTGACGGGAAATACGGCTTGGAGCACAAAAACAGACAGTACGGGGAGAAGGCTCAGGCACTGTATTCCTATCGCCTCAAATTTTCGTTTTCGACTGACGCGGGAGTGCTCAACTACCTGCGGGGACAGACTTTTTCCGTCCAAAACATAGAATTTGTCGAAAAATATTTTGATTTTGATTTTTCCGTTGACAACTAACATATTTATATATATATTGAATTTTGCGTTAAAAATTTCGCGTCCGCTCTGCATGTGCGTTTGCCGCGAATTTTATAAAAATCGGGAACACCGGCACTTGGCATGATACACAGTCATTGGCTTGCGATATCTTGGCCGGTCATAAACTTAAAGGGGGACGCCAATGGCCAAAGAACTCATACGACTTGAGAATTGCCGTAAGGAATTTGACGGCGAGGTCGTACTTGACTCAATCAATTTAACAATTAAGGACAAAGAATTTCTCACACTGCTCGGCCCCTCCGGCTGCGGAAAAACGACTACTCTGCGGATTATCGGCGGCTTTTTAAAGACCGATTCAGGCAAGGTGCTTTTTGACGGTGTGACGATAAATGATGTTCCGCCGCACAAGCGCAAAATAAACACGGTTTTTCAGAAGTACGCGCTGTTTACGCACCTGAACGTCTTTGAAAACATAGCCTTTGGGCTGAGAATACAAAGACCAAGACTCTCCGAACAGGAGATAACGCAGAGGGTGCACGAAGCTTTGGAGCTGGTTGCTCTCAAGGGCTACGAAAAACGAACTGTCAGCCAGCTTTCGGGCGGGCAGCAGCAGCGAGTGGCCATAGCCAGAGCGGTTATAAACAAGCCGCAGGTGCTTCTTCTCGACGAGCCGCTGGGCGCATTGGATTTGAAGCTCCGCAAGGATATGCAGCGCGAGCTTAAACAAATTCAGAAGCAGGTGGGCATCACTTTTATTTATGTGACGCATGATCAGGAGGAAGCCTTAACCATGTCTGATACCGTCGTTGTTATGAACAAGGGCGAAATTCAGCAGATAGGCACTCCTTTGGATATATACAACGAACCGAAAAACGCCTTTGTCGCCGATTTTATCGGCGAGAGCAACATAATTGACGGCGTCATGGTTTCAGATAACACGGTGAAAATGTACGGACGCAACTTTCAGTGCCTTGACAAGGGCTTCGCGCCCAATGAGCCGGTCGACGTCGTTGTGCGCCCAGAGGATATCGATATCGTCCCCGTTTCGCAGGGGCAGATTACAGGTACCGTGACGGAGGTCACCTTTAAGGGAATGCAATACGACATCATTGTCGATTTTCAGGGCTTCAAGTGGCTTATCCAAACCACCGACCATTCCCCTGTGGGGGCGAAAATCGGCGTAAAAATTGACCCCGATGGCTTTCACATTATGAAAAAGAGTGAGTATTCCGGTCTTTACGGAGATTACAGCTCCTACAGCGCGGAATATGACGAGCTTTCCGCCGATCCCGAGGGTGGAGGGCAGGAAGATGAGTAAACCCGCCGCTTCTCTTCGCTCCGAAAAGGGCATAGTAGATTCGTGGACAACCGTGAAGGAGTTTTTTGAGCATTTTCGAAAACAGTCCTTTGCCTATCCTTATGTCCTGTGGATGGCGCTTTTTGTCGTTATTCCGATAATTCTCGTTGCGGTCTACGCGCTGACAAACGCGGACGGAAAATTCACCTTCGATAATTTCTCGGGCATGATAGACTATGTGCCCGTCTTCGGGCGCAGCCTGTGGCTCGCGTTTCTGGCAACAGTGGTCAGCCTTCTTATCGGCTATCCCGTGGCGCTTGCAATCAGCCGTATGAGCCCCAAAACGCAGCGCATTTTAATTATGCTCATTATGCTCCCGATGTGGATTAATTTCCTTCTGCGTACCTACGCATGGATGTCGATTCTCGAAAACACGGGTCTTATTAACCGCTTTTTCGCTTCAATCGGCGTTTTTGACTGGATTAACAGCCTGCACGCCGCCGATGCGAACTACACTCCCATAACCCACTTCCAGCTTATCAACACAAACGGCGCTGTGGTTCTGGGCATGGTGTATAACTATCTGCCGTTTATGATTCTGCCGATTCAGAGCGTCATTGTTAAGATTGACCCCTTTGTAATCGAGGCCGCGGAGGATTTGGGAGCGGACAGCGCAACGGTTTTCAGGAAAGTTATTTTTCCGCTAAGCCTTTCGGGCGTAATAAGCGGCATAACAATGGTCTTTGTGCCCGCCGTTTCAACCTTCGTAATTTCAAAGCTCCTATCAAACGGAACCGTTATGCTGCTGGGTGACCTTATAGAAATGCAGTTCACGGGAGCCGCCTATAATCCGCATCTTGGCTCCGCCATTTCCCTTATTATGATGGTTATAGTCATTATCTGCATGAGCGTCATGAACCGCTTCGGTGAGGGTGAAGAACAGGCGGTGATGATGTGAAAAAGAAATACGCGGGCGGACGAATTTTCACGGCGCTTACCTATGTTTTTCTCTACGCGCCGATAGCCGTGCTCATTATTTTCTCCTTCAACAGCACAAAAAGCCGCACAATCTGGTCGGGCTTTACGCTTCACTGGTACAAGGAGCTCTTTAACGACAGCCTAATAATGTCGTCCCTTGAAACAACGCTGACGGTATCAGTCATCGCCTCCGTAATTGCCGCGGTTATCGGCACCTTTGCCGCAATCGGCTTTTACAACATGAGGAAAAACTGGCGGAGCCCGCTTTTAACGGTGAATAATATCCCCGTTATCAACGCGGACATTATTACGGGAGTATCCCTTGCGCTGCTCTTCGTTTCCGCTGGCGCGATGATGGGCTTTCAGCTCGGGTTTACAACTCTTCTTATCGCGCACATTAGCTTCGATATACCATATATCATACTTTCCGTTATGCCGAAGCTCTATCAGCTGGACCGCAACCTTTTCGAGGCTGCGCAGGATTTGGGCTGTACATGGTTCCAAACTGTGTACAAGGTCATAATACCCGAGATTATGCCGGGTATTATAAACGGACTGCTCATTGCCTTTACCATGTCGGTGGACGACTTTGTTATCAGCTATTTTACGGCGGGCAGCAGCGTTCAAACGCTCTCCATGACGATTTACGCCATGACACGCCGCAGAATAAGTCCGGAAATCAACGCTATTTCCACACTTCTCTTTGCCGTTGTTTTGATTCTCCTTGTTATTGTTAACGTGCGTGAGGCAAGACAGCACAAGGGCGAAATCAAAAAAGAGAAAATGCTGAAAGGAGCAATTTAATGAAAAGAATTTTGCCTGTCATTTTGAGCGCAGTTGTGCTTGTCTGCCTTTTTTCCGGCTGCGGAGGCAGCAGCGCCCCCAACGGAGTTGTAAACGTCTATAACTGGGGTGAGTATATCGACACAGACCTCATAACGCAGTTTCAGAACGAAACCGGAATCAAGGTTAATTACAAGACCTTTGAATCCAACGAGCAAATGTATTCCGTTCTCAAGCAGGGCGGCGTAAGCTACGATGTTATTATTCCCTCCGACTATATGATTTCCCGCCTTATCAGCGAGGATATGCTCGAGCCGCTGGATTTTAACAATATTCCGAACTATTCACTGATTGAAGACAGCCTAAAGAACATGGCTTACGATCCGGATAACACTTACAGCGTGCCCTATATGTGGGGGACGACGGGAATAATCTACGATCCGTCGGTGGTAGGCGAGGTCGACAGCTGGGCGGCGCTTTTCGATGAAAAGAATGCCGGAAATATTCTGATGTTTGATAACGCGCGCGACGCGATGGGCATTGCCCTTAAGTATCTGGGCTATTCGCTCAACACCACCGATGAAAACGAGCTTAACGAGGCCTTCGAGCTCTTAAAGGCACAGAAGCCAATTTTACAGGGTTATGTCATGGACCAGATTTTCGACAAGCTCGAAAGCGGGGAGGCCGCCATCGGCCCCTATTACGCCGGCGATTATCTGACAATGCACGAAAACAACCCGAACCTTAAGTTCTGCATACCCAAGGAAGGCTCAAACGTATTTGTCGACGCCATGTGCGTTCTCAAGGGAGCCGAGAACAAGGCAAACGCCGAAGCGTTTATAAACTTCATGTCCTCTACCGAAAGCAGCGCGGCTAACTCCGAATTTATCGGCTACACCAGCCCCAACAAGGAAGTTAAGGATGTTCTGGAGCTTGACGAGCTGACAAAGTCCGTCATGTATCCCGATGATGAAACACTCTCCAGATGTGAAGCGTTTATAAATCTCCCCCAGGCTACTTTGGACTATTATGACGAGCTTTGGGTCAAGCTCAAATCATAAATAACAGCGAAAGAGCGCACCGTAAGGTGCGCTCTTTCGCTTCTGTCATAATCCGAGATTGTTCAGTATTTCTCCGTAGCGCCTTGTTGCCGGGGCGCTCGGCTCGCCGCTTTTACAGAAGGTCAGTCCCGCAAGTTTGGGATTAACACGTTCAACAACAATTTGTCCGCCAACCAGCTTGGATTCCAAAGCATTAAGGGCTTCAAGAAAACGGCTGTCTTTTTTTGCACGGTTATAAAACGACAGTACATAGACATAAACAAAAAGGTTATAGCTGCGGAAGGGGTATTCGGGCTGCATAAATAAGGTTCCGATTCCGTAGTGGCAGGGACCTATCGGTTTTTTGATTGTCCAGTGCTCAAGCAAAAATTCCACTGCCCTGTCAAGTGCCGGTTCTGTATTGAGATAGTCGCTGAAACGAAATGCGTTAAGGGCGGTGAGCGTGGGGAAAGGGTTTGAATATTCGGTTTCGGGACCTCTTCCGAAGCTGAACTTGTTACAGCGCCAGCCGCCGTCGGCATACTGAGTTTCCAGAAGGTGCCGAAAGCTTTTTTGCAGCCTTAAATCAGCGGCGTAACCGAGGTGGCAGAGCACGTTCAAGGCATTTGCCGTATGGCAGGGATAAATTCCGCCCTGCGGGTAAAGTTTGAACCGCCCATCCTCCCGCCAAGTGCTGAAAACTAATTCGGCGCACTCTTTCATCAGAGGCTCTTCGGGTGACATGCCCAGTTCCAGCAAATATATTATGCATTCCAATGCGGAAAAGGGCGAGCCCTTTATAAGACGCTTGTCAGGCGTTGCCCAATAATCGGCTCCGTTATCATATCTGTGCGATAATATTGCCTCGACATCCGCTGAATATTGCTTATCAACAGCCATCAGTTCACCTCAATTTTTGTCTTATGTCAGTTTAGGCCTCTTCCTTGCGATCCACCGCCTTGATATTGCGCTCGAACTTGCTTCGCGGTCCCATAACTTCGTGACCGCAGCCCAGACAGCGCAGCTTAAAGTCCATGCCGGTGCGAAGAACAAGCCAGCGCTTCTCGCCGCAGGGATGGGCCTTTTTCATCGTGAGAATATCGTTAACTCTAATATCCACAGCCTTACCTCCGAAATAATTTGGTGCGCTTGGGGGTCTGAAATCTACTTTCCCTTAATTAAATCCCAGTAGGCCTTTGCCGCCTGCTCGGTTTTGTTGTCGCCGTATTTATAGTAGCTCACGTTTTTAAGCTCGTCCGGCAGGTACTGCTGCTTGACCCAATGGTTTGGGAAGCTGTGGGGATACTTGTAGTTTTGCTCCCGCTTGTGCTCTGTGGAATCGGCGTGGACGTTCTGAAGCTCGCGGGGGATGCTTCCGACCTTTCCGGCGCGGACATCGGCGATAGCCTTGTCGATTGCCGTAACGCCGCTGTTGGATTTCGGCGAGGTGGCAAGCAGGATGACAGCCTCGGCAAGCGGGAGCCGTCCCTCGGGCAGCCCGAGCTGCAGGGCGGAGTCCACGCAGGCTTTGACAATCGGCACGGCCATGGGATAGGCAAGCCCTATATCCTCGCTTGCGGAGCAAAGTATCCGCCTGCACGCCCCGATGAGGTCGCCCGCCTCCAGAAGCCGCGCAAGATAGTGCAGGGAGGCCTCAACATCGCTGCCGCGAAGGGATTTCATGAGAGCCGAAACAATGTCGAAATGTGCGTCGCCCTCACGGTCATATCGCATGGAGCTTTTCTGCGAAACCTGCTGCGCGTCGCTGAGCGTTAAATTGACGGTGCTCTGCGCGCCCTTGCAGGCGCTGTAAAGAAGCTCAACGGCGTTAATCGCCTTGCGAACGTCGCCGCCGCAGCTTTGCGCGATATGCGCCGTTACGCCGTCCTCACAGACTATCTTTACCATATCGCGTTTTTCGAGAAATGCGAGGGCGCGCACTACAGCCTTTTCCACATCGGCGGCGTCGAGCTGTTTAAACTCAAAAATCGTTGAGCGGCTTAAAATAGCGTTGAACACATAGAAATACGGGTTCTCCGTGGTGGAGGCGATGAGGGTAATCTTGCCGTTCTCGATAAATTCCAAAAGTGATTGCTGCTGCTTTTTGTTGAAGTACTGAATCTCATCGAGGTAGAGCAGAACGCCTTCGGGAGCCATAAGCGTGTCAAGTTCGTCGATAATAGCCTTGATATCGGCAATACCCGAGGTGGTCGCGTTAAGTCTCCTTAAAGCGCGGTTCGTCTTTTCGGCGATTATACTGGCAACGGTTGTCTTGCCCGTTCCCGAGGGACCGTAAAAAATCATGTTCGGTATCTGCTTCGAGTAGATTATTCGGCGAAGCATGGAGTTCTCGCCCAATATTTCGGCCTGACCGACAATCTCGTCAAGCGCTGTGGGGCGAAGCTCGTCCGCAAGCGGTCTGTACATAGCCGTACCTCCTTTATAAGAGCGACCTGTTGTTTCTAAAGCGCGAAATCAAAGAAGCCGATTGAGTTTAATCCCAATCGGCTCGTCTTTGCTGATATGCAGCCAATATTTAGGATTACAACTTCAATGTGCGCAGGCGGGAAAACGCTTATTCGTAGATGGGATACTTTGCGCAAAGCGCTGCAACGCGTGCCTTGATATTATCTTTCTGCGCTTCAAAATCGCGGATTGCGAGATTAAGAAGCTCCGCCACTTCGACTATATCCTCCGGAAGGAAGCCGCGTGTCGTAACCGCCGCGGTGCCGAGGCGCAGTCCGCTTGTTTCCTTCGCGGTGAGGGGATCGCCGGGGATTTTATTTTTATTGGTGGTGATGTGAACCTCGTCCAGACGGATTTCAAGCTCACGCCCCGATATGCCCGTTCCGCGGAGGTCGAGCAGAACAAGGTGGTTGTCCGTTCCGCCGGAAACAAGGTTAAGCCCGTGCTTTTTGAGCTCGGCTGCGAGGACGGCGCAGTTTTCATAAAGCTGTGCCTGATAGGCGGTAAATTCGGGCTTCAAGGCCTCTCCGAAGGCGACGGCCTTGCCCGCGATAACGTGCATGAGCGGGCCGCCCTGACTTCCGGGGAAAATTGCGCTGTTAATCTTTTTCGCGATTTCGGGGTCGTTTGTCATAATCGCTCCGCCGCGGGGGCCGCGCAGAGTTTTGTGAGTTGTGGTGGTGACGACATCGGCGTAAGCGAAGGGTGAGGGGTGAAGTCCCGCCGCGACAAGACCGGCGATATGCGCCATGTCCACCATGAGGTAGGCACCGCACTCTTTGGCGATGGCGGAGAACTTGTCAAATTCGAGCGTGCGCGGATAGGCGGAAGCGCCCGCGATTATCATTTTGGGCTTAGTTTCAAGGGCGATTTTGCGAAGCTCGTCATAGTCGATGAGGCCTGTTTCCTGATTGACGCCGTAAGAAACCGCGTGATAGTTTTTTCCCGAGAAATTGACCTTGTAGCCGTGGGTAAGGTGACCGCCAGCGTCAAGATCCATGCCGAGAACGGTGTCGCCCGAAGTGCAGAGCGCCAGATAGCAGGCGTAGTTTGCCTGAGAGCCGCTGTGGGGCTGGACGTTTGCGTATTCGCAGCCGAAAAGCTTCTTGCAGCGGTCAATCGCAATTTCCTCGACAATGTCGACATACTGGCAGCCGCCGTAGTAGCGGCGTCCGGGATAACCCTCGGCATATTTATTTGTCAGCACGCTGCCGACGGCGGCAAGAACCGCTTCACTGACTAAATTTTCGGAAGCGATGAGTTCAATGTTGTCCCTCTGCCTTTTGAGTTCCAGAGCCATTGCGTCCGCCACTTCCTTGTCCTGCCGTGAGATAATTTCAAGCTGAGATTCCACCATCATTTGCGCGCCCTCCGAAGTTTTTTATTTATCTTTGCAGAGAAAAGAGCGGAGTGATTTTTTGCGCCGCGCTTTTCGTCAGAATGTGCAAACAGTCAATAAAGTATGTACAAAGTTACCCAATAATATATCCTACTGTTGTTATTATAACTGAATCAAAAGACGTTGACAACTGGCTAAATATGAAAATTCTTTAATTACAGACAGAAAAATGTTATACTTATCACTAATAGACAGAAGATGCTCATTTCATGGAGGGTGCTATGAGGACACAAGAGCAGATAAAAGAAATAATAGAGCGCCTTGAGACGGAATATCCGATTGCCGAGTGCTCGCTTGACTATGTAAAGGACTATGAGCTTCTTTTTGCGACCCGCCTTGCCGCCCAGTGTACGGACGAGAGGGTCAATAAAATAACCCCTGTGCTTTATGGAAGATACCCGACGCTTGAATCGATTGCGGCAGCTGATATAACGGAGCTGGAGGAGATTATTCGCTCCTGCGGCTTTTATCACTCGAAAGCAAACGACATTATTAAGTGCGCCAATGTACTTATCCGGAGCTTCGGCGGCAGGGTACCTGACACGATGGAGGAACTCGTTTCCCTCCCCGGAGTCGGGCGCAAAACGGCGAATCTCATTTTGGGCGATGTTTTCGGAAAACCTGCCGTGGTTGTCGATACCCACTGCATTAGGCTGACAAACCGCATCGGACTTGTTGACAATCTGAAAGACCCCACCAAAATAGAGATGGCGTTAAGAAAACTTTTACCTCCCGAAAAATCCTCGGACTTTTGCCACAGAATGGTGCTGCACGGCAGGGCTGTCTGTACGGCGAGGAAGCCCTTGTGTCAAAAGTGCTGCGTGCGTCATTTGTGCATGGAATTTTCAGGCGATGACAAGTAAAAGCCGCAACCTTTGAGCATCTCAGCTCAACCCGATATTTATGGACGAAAGGTAAAATTTTCGCTTTTTGCGGAAAAACTCTTTTAATATGCACGTATTTATATTAAAATACCTTAGATAGAATATTCCTTAATTTTATATATGAAACGGAGCGCGTAATGGAAGATATTAAGCCGGTATATAAACGTGTACTTCTTAAAATAAGCGGGGAAGCCCTCGGCGGAGAGCAGGGCAGAGGCCTTAATTTCGACGTTATCCATGAGGTTTGCTCGGCGGTTAAAAAATGCGTTGAGATGGGGGTTGAGGTCGGTATTGTTGTCGGCGGCGGCAACTTCTGGCGTGGCGTTAAGGACGGCGGCGGAAAGATGGAACGTACCCGTGCCGATCACATGGGCATGCTTGCAACGGCCATGAACTGTCTTGCCCTTGCCGATGTGTTTGAGCAGATGAACGTCGAAGTTCGCGTACAAACCGCAATCGAAATGCGCGCCATCGCCGAGCCCTATATACGCGGGCGCGCCATGCGGCATCTGGGCCTCGGCAGAGTTGTCATCTTCGGCTGCGGAACCGGAAGCCCCTTCTTTTCAACCGATACCGCGGCGGTTCTCAGGGCTGCGGAAATCGAAGCGGATGCGATTCTGCTCGCTAAAAATGTGGACGGAGTTTATTCGGCCGACCCGAAGCTCGATCCCAATGCCGTTAAATACGACTCAATTTCATACGACGAGGTTCTTGCCCGTCATCTGGCGGTTATGGATTCAACCGCGACCTCGCTTTCAATGGACAATAAGATTCCTGTCGTTTTATTCGCACTGAAAAACCCCGAGAACATAGTTCGTGTTGTTCTGGGCGAGAAAATCGGTACCATCGTTCAGTAAAAACTCGCGGAAGGTCGCAGCAGAAGATAAAGTACGACATTATTGTAGCTCACAAACAATATATCGGAGGAAAGAAAAATGACAGACAATTATCAGGTATATACGGGAAAAATGAAGAAGACAACGGAGGTTCTGTCCTCGCAGTTCGACTCCGTGCGTGCGGGACGCGCAAACGCCGCGGTTCTCGACAAGCTGAGAGTGGAATATTACGGCACCCCGACGCCTATCAATCAAATTGCCTCCATCGCGACCCCCGACCCGCGCACGCTGGTTATTCAACCCTGGGACACGGCAAGCCTTAAGCTTGTTGAAAAAGCGATACTGGAATCTGATCTCGGTATAAATCCGACTAACGACGGTAAAGTTATTCGGCTTGGGTTTCCGCAACTCACGGAGGAGCGCAGAAAAGATTTGATAAAGCAGATAAAGAAATACGCCGAGGAGGCGAAGGTTGCAATACGCAACATCCGCCGCGATGCTATGGAGGATTTCAAGGAGCAGAAAAAGAAATCCGAAATAACCGAGGATGATTTCAAGGATATTGAAAAAGATATGCAGAAGCTCACGGACGACTATATTAAGGAAATTGATGTTATAGCGGCAAAGAAGGAAAAGGAGCTAATGGCAATCTGATGGGGCTTTTCCGCAAAACTAAAATCAAGGCGGGGGAAGTGGATTTAGGTAATCTCCCCCGCCATATTGCAATTATTATGGACGGCAACGGGCGCTGGGCAAAAAAGCGCGGTCTTCCGAGAACCGCAGGGCACGCTCAGGGTGCGGAAACCTTTCGGACTGTTGCCACCTACTGCAAGGACATCGGCATAGAGTACCTCACAGTTTATGCGTTTTCAACGGAGAACTGGCGGCGCCCTCAGGAGGAGGTTTCAGCTATAATGGGACTTCTGGAGAAATACCTTTACGAAGCGACTGACCGCATGGAGCGAGACAGGGTTAAGATGAAGTTCTTCGGAGATACCTCTCCTGTTTCCCCTAAACTTAAGGCGCTTATCGAGCGCACGAACGAAATAAGCTCGCATTATGAGGGCTGTCAGGTGAATATTTGCCTGAATTACGGCGGACGGGACGAAATTCTCCGTGCTGCTGTCAGCTGTGCCGAGGATAAAGCAAAAGGAATGGAAAACGCCTTCACGGAGGGAGCTTTTTCAAAACATTTATGGTCGGCGGGAATACCTGACCCCGAGCTTATTATCAGGCCCGGCGGCGAAATGCGGCTGTCGAACTTTCTTCTGTGGCAGGCGGCTTATTCTGAACTGTACTTTACCGAAAAGCTTTGGCCGGATTTCTCAAAGGACGAGATTAACCGCGCAATAGCGTGGTTCCAGACGCGCGAGCGGCGTTTCGGAGGGGTCTGAGTCCGCGTTTTTATTTCTCTCGGCAGTTGCCGACTTCCCATGTTTGAAAGGATTAGCTTTAAATGAAAACCAGAACTATTGTCGGACTGGCGGCAGTTCCTCTATTTATACTCGCGGTGTTTTTCGCTCCTCTGTGGGCGTTTTCAATTTTGGTCGGACTTATTTCCCTGGGCTCCGCATGGGAGCTTTTACGCTGTGTCGAGGAAAAAATACCGCTTAGATTTCGTATTTACGCAAGCTCTTTGGGCTTTACTCTTCCCATAGTTTATGCGCTCACGGGTAACGGCGCGGTTGTTACCTCGGCTTTGTATCTCATAACGGCTCTGATGTTTGCGGAGCTTTTGCTCTCCTTCCGCCATGAGGAACATATAAAGCTTGAAACCGTCCTATATGTGATTTTCGCGGGCGGTATAATGCCGATGCTGCTAAGCTCGTTTATACAAATCGGACTGCGTGAAGATAGTAGCTCCGCATACCTATTTTTACCCATAGTGGCAGCGTTTTCCAGTGACAGCGGCGGTTATTTCGCGGGCTATTTCTGGGGAAAGCGCAAAGCTTTTCCGAACCTCTCACCGAAAAAAACCGTTGCCGGCTGCATAGGCGGCGCTGTGGCGGCAATAATTTTCATGCTCTTATACGGTTTTGTGCTTACACGTTTTGACATGACGGTAAGCTATCCTCTTCTCGCGCTATACGGACTTTTCGGGAGCCTTGCCTGCCAGTTCGGCGACCTTGCCTTTTCGGCTGTTAAGCGCCAGTACGGCATCAAGGACTACGGAAACCTTATCCCGGGGCACGGAGGAATGCTGGACAGATTCGACAGCATGCACTTCACCGCTCCGATGATTGCGCTTTTGGTGGTTGTGCTTCCTGCGATAAATTAAGCATATCGAGCGTAAACCGAAATAAAGGAAAAATTTATGGTTAATTCTATATCCGTTCTCGGTTCCACCGGCAGCGTGGGAGTTCAGACTCTCGATGTCGCCGAGCGTCTGGGAATACACGTCAAGGCAATTTCGGGCAACAAAAACATAAAGCTGCTTGAGCAGCTCGCGCGAAGATTTATGCCGGAATTTGTCTGCGTCTATGACGAGGATGCGGCAAAAAAATTGAAAATCTCGCTTGCAGACACCGATATAAAGGTGGGCGGCGGACTTTCCGCGCTGACGGACTGCGCCTGCGCCTACGCACCCTGTGTCGTAACCGCGCTTTCGGGCTCAATCGGACTGATTCCGACCCTCGCCGCAATTGACGAGGGACATCGAATCGCAATTGCCAACAAAGAAACGCTTGTCTGCGGCGGTGAAATTGTTATGGGGCGTGCATCTGAAAAGGGCGCGGAGATTATACCGGTGGACAGCGAGCATTCCGCGATTTTTCAATGCCTCGAGGCCGAGGGCAGGGACAGAGCATTAAAACGTATTATTTTGACAGGCTCGGGCGGACCCTTCCGCGGAAAAAGCCGAGAGGAAACGAAAGATGCCACCCCGGCCATGGCTGTCGCGCACCCGAAATGGAACATGGGCGCAAAAATCAGTGTGGACAGCGCAACAATGATGAATAAGGGTCTTGAGTTTATTGAGGCAATGCACCTTTTTTCCGTAGCTCCCGATGATATTAAAGTAATAATCCATCCGGAGAGCATAATACACTCAATGGTGGAATTTATAGACGGCTGCGTTATGGCACAGCTTGGGATTCCGGATATGTCGCTTCCGATTCAATACGCCCTTACCTATCCCGTGAGGAGAAGCAGCGAAACGGCGGCACCCGACTTTGCCGCTCTCGGGAAGCTCAGCTTCTTTGAGCCTGAGCTAAACGAAACGCCCTGCCTTGCCTTGGCGATGGACTGCGCAAGGCGCGCAGGCACGGCGGCGGCCGTTATGAGTGCCGCAAACGAAGAGGCGGTAGCCTTGTTTTTAAGCGAGAAGTTAAGCTTCGGCGCGATAGCCGATATTGTTGCCGACTCCGTTAATATGTTGGCGGTTTCGGGCACACCCGATTTGGACACCCTCCAGAACGCCGATGACGAGGCAAGACGTTTTGTAATGGAAAATTACGGCAGGTATTAGAGGTTTTAGTATGTATATTGTCATAGCGATCCTGATTTTCGCGTTTCTCATAGTGACCCATGAGCTGGGACATTTTGTGGCGGCAAAGCTCTTCCACGTCCGCGTTTCCGAGTTTGCTGTGGGCTTCGGTCCCGCGCTCCTGAAAAAACAGAAGGGCGAAACTCTTTACGCCCTGCGCGCCTTCCCGCTTGGCGGCTTCTGCGCAATGGAGGAGGATGAGGAGTCCGAGGACCCGCGCGCCTTTACAAACCAGAAGTGGTGGAAGCGCTTTATAATCCTCTTCGCCGGAGCTTTCATGAACTTCCTCACGGGACTTGTCATTCTGATGTTCATTGTTCCGAAATCCGCTGCATATACGACCCCGACCATAACCGGCTTTTTTGAGGGCTGCCCTTATGAGAGCGATTTTGGGCTTCATCAAGGAGACACTTTATACGAGATTGACGGGCAGCGTGTGTATTTTGCCTCCGACATTTCCGTTCTGCTCAGCCGTTCAGATAGCGAAACACGCGATTTTGTCGTAATACGTGACGGAGCAAAGACCGAGCTTGGGGGGTTTAAGTTTGTTAAGGTTCCCTACGAGGTAAACGGTGAAGAGACCCTGATGTACGGAATAGAATACGGCGTTAAGGAAACGGGCGTTTTAGCGAATATTAAATACACTTGGAACGGGGCACTGGACTTTGTGCGCCTTGTGTGGATGGGATTGGGCGACCTTGTTACAGGAGCTGTCGGCGTCAAGGAGCTTTCCGGACCTGTCGGAATAGTCGGGATAATAAACGAAGTCGGCACCAATGCCGAAAATGCTTCCGCTGCGGCGAGCGTTATCGCGTATCTTGCTGCTTTTTTGGCTGTAAACCTTGCGGTTATGAATCTCTTGCCAATTCCGGCTCTGGACGGCGGACGCTTATTCTTCTTGCTTATTAACGCCGTAATTCTTGCTGTATTCAGAAAAAAACCGGATCCGAAATATGAGGGCTACATCCACGCAACAGGTTTTGCGCTTCTGATTTTACTGATGGTTGTCGTTATGTTCAACGACGTTTACAAGCTGATTTTTTAGCGCCCCGAGCAAAAGAGTCTTGGTTCTTTAGCCTCCCTGAAAAGGAGTGTTCGACATGGTAAGAGAAAAAACAAAAGTTATAAAGGTCGGCGACATCCTTGTCGGCGGTGATAATCCCGTTTCCGTGCAGTCAATGCTCACCACAAAAACCGAGGATGTTGCCGCTACGCTTGCTCAGATAGAGATGCTGAAAGAAGCGGGCTGCGACATTGTACGCCTTGCCGTCCCCAATGAGGCAGCGGCGCGCGCCCTTCCCGAAATTCGCAAAAACTGCCGCGTGCCGCTTGTCGCGGACATACATTTTGACTATAAGCTTGCGCTGGCCGCGGTTGAGGCGGGCTTTGATAAGATTCGCATTAACCCGGGCAACATCGGCTCCGCGGAGAAGGTGAAGCTCGTTGCGGATGCCTGCAAAGCAAACGGCGTGCCGATACGCGTCGGCGTTAACAGCGGGAGCTTGGAGAAGGATTTGCTAAAAAAGTACGGACGTACGCCGCGCGCGCTTTGCGAGAGTGCCCTGCGCCATGTCCGTATGCTTGAGGACCAAAATTTCGGCGATATATGTATTTCGATTAAGTCCTCCGATGTTAGCGATACTGTCGCGGCTTACCGCCTTATCTCGGAAAAAACCGATTATCCCCTGCACCTCGGCGTTACGGAATCGGGAACGCCCTATATGGGAATCATAAAGTCCGCCGCCGGCATCGGTGCGCTGCTGCTTGAAGGTATCGGCAGCACCATCCGCGTATCCCTGACGGCTGACCCTCTCGAGGAGGTTAAGGCGGCTCTTGCGATTTTGAAGGCCGTGGGGCTGCGGAAAGACGGAGTGAACATTATTTCCTGCCCGACCTGCGGAAGAACGAATATTGACTTAATCGGCACCGCCAACAGGGTTGAGGAGCTTCTTAAGGATATTAAAAAGCCGCTTACCGTCGCGGTCATGGGCTGCGTTGTGAACGGACCGGGCGAAGCGCTTGAGGCGGATTACGGACTTGCAGGCGGAGAGGGCGAGGGAGTTCTGTTTAAAAAAGGCGAGATAGTGAGGAAAGTGCCGGAGAATGCACTGGCCGAGGCTCTTTTTGAGCTGATTATGCAGGAGGAAAAAGGAGTTTAGTTTCACATAATGAGCGAAGATAAAATGACACCCTTTTTGGAGGCATTTCCGTTCTGCGGAGATTTTTCGGATATGTGCGGCGGACTTGATAAGGCGCATATAGTATCCGCGACGGTTAACAGAGAAAAACTCAATATGTCGGTAACGGCCGTTTTCGCACGCAGCGCAATTGGCGCGGAGCTTCACACGATTGAGGGACGCATAGCGGCGGAATACGGCTTAAATTGCGTCACCATAAGCGCCAAAAGCGGCTCAAGTGCTGTGGCTTCACCGTCTAAGGGCGGCGAAAAAAAGCCAAAGAGTGCGCAGGTTTCGGGCAAAGTGCTTTTCGGAAAGGCAATAAAGGGAGCTCCTGCTTCAATGGAAACCCTCAGCACTGAGTCGGGCAACGTCGTTTTGTGCGGTGAGGTTTTTTCGGTTGAAAGCAGGGAAATATCGAAGAACAAGGCTTGGGTGCTGAGCTTTGATATGACTGACTATACGAGCTCCGTCCGTGTTTCCAAGTATTTTCGCGCGGGAGAGGACAGGGGCCAACTCGCGGATATAAAAAAGGGAATGTACCTGACCGTCTCCGGAAGCATTTCCTATAACCGCTATGACGAGGATATTTCGCTTGAGCCGAAAAGCATAGTTGTCGGGGAAAAGCAAAAGCGCGAGGACAGAGCGGAGCAAAAGCGCGTTGAGCTTCATCTGCACACACGCTATTCGACGCTGGACGCTTTGACGGACCCCGAGGAGGCGGTTAAACGCGCCGCCGAATGGGGACACCCCGCGATTGCTTTTACGGATCACGGCGTGGCGCAGGCCTTTCCCGAAATATGGAAGGCAGGAAAAAAGCACGGTATTAAAATTATCTATGGCGTTGAGGGCTATTACATAAACGATATCGACGAGAAGCTCGTTATCAGCGGCGAAACCGAAGCCGGACTTGACGAAGAGTTCTGCGCCTTTGACATTGAAACGACGGGTCTCAACTCTAACTTGGAGCGCATGACGGAAATCGGCGCCGTTATAATGAAAAACGGCGAAGTGCTATCCCGCTTTCAGACCTTTGTAAACCCGAACAAGCCCATTCCGCGCGAAATTGTTGAGCTCACAGGGATTACGGACAGGGATGTTTTTGACGCCCCCGAGGAGGACGAGGCACTTAAAAAATTCATGAAATTTGCGGGTGAACGCACCCTTGTCGCCCATAACGCCGAGTTTGACATCGGATTTATGAAGGCCGCGGCAAGGCGCGGCAGGATAGAGTTTGACCCCACATATATTGACACGCTCGCGCTCTCCCAGAGCTTGCTTCCCGATTTGAAGCGCTATAAGCTGGATATCGTTTCGGGACGTTTGGGACTCCCCGATTTTAACCACCACAGGGCGGACGACGACGCGCTGGCCTGCGGACGAATTATGGCGAAGTTTATAAAAATGCTTGGGGAAAAGGGAATTACAAAGCAAAGCGAGCTTGAAAGCTATACAAAAACGCAGCGCGGCGCAAATGCAAGAACGGGACGCGCAAAGCATATCATTATCTTGGTAAAAAACAAAAAGGGACTTAAAAATCTCTATGAGATAATTTCAAAATCCCATCTTGAGCACTTTAAAAAGAACCCGATAATCCCCAAAAGCCTGCTTTTACAGTACAGAGAGGGGCTGATTGTCGGCTCCGCCTGCGAAGCGGGCGAGGTTTTTGACGCTGTAAGCCGTCACAAGAGCGACGAAGAGATTATAAGGCTCTGCTCGCTTTACGATTACCTCGAAATTCAACCTCTTTGCAACAATATGTTCATGCTGGAAAACGGCACCGCAAAAACCGAGGAGGATTTGAGAAACTTCAACCGCCGTATAATCGAACTTGGTGAGAAGCTGGGTAAGCCCGTTGTGGCAACTGGGGACGTACATTTCCTTGACCCCGAGCAGGAGATAATAAGGCACATCCTGCTTGCGGGACGCAGCTTTGCGGATGCGGACAGGAGCCTGCCGCTCTACTTTAAAACGACAGATGAAATGCTGGAGGAGTTTAAGTATCTCGGGCAGGAAAAGTGCCGCGAAGTGGTAATCGAAGCACCGTGCGCCGTTGCCGATATGTGCGAGGAAATCGAACTGCTGCCCAAGAAGCTCTTTGCTCCGAAAATTGAAAACTCCGCGGAGGACTTGCAGAAGCTGGTTTACGACCGCATGCGCGAGCTTTACGGCGAAAATCCGCCCGAAATCGTGAAAACCCGCGTAGAAACGGAGCTGCACGACATCATCAGCTGTCAGTACGACGTTATCTACATGTCTGCGCAAAAGCTGGTTTCTAATTCTCTTGAGGCCGGCTACCTCGTCGGCTCGCGCGGAAGTGTCGGCTCGTCAATTGTCGCGTTTCTGTCGGGTATAACGGAGGTTAACTCCCTGCCCGCGCATTACCGCTGCCCGAGCTGCAAGCACACCGACTTTGACAGCGCAAAGGGTTACGGTTGCGGAGCGGACATGCCAGATAAAAACTGCCCCGTTTGCGGCACTAAGCTCTCAAAAGACGGCTTCGACATTCCTTTTGAGACCTTTTTGGGCTTCGGCGGGGATAAGATCCCCGATATCGACCTTAACTTTTCGGGCGAGTATCAGGCACGCGCGCACAAATACACGGAGGAGCTTTTCGGGCGTGACCATGTTTTCAAGGCCGGCACCATCAGCACCCTTGCAGATAAAACCGCTTACGGCTATGTGAAAAACTATTTAAACGAGCACGGCAGGCTGGTTACAAAGGCGGAGGAAAACCGTCTTGCTCAGGGCTGCGTCGGCGTTAAGCGCACCACGGGACAGCACCCGGGGGGACTTGTAATCATACCGCAGGACATGGATGTAACGGATTTTTGCCCGGTTCAGCACCCGGCGGACGACCCCGAA
Source organism: Clostridia bacterium (assembly GCA_009929315.1). Taxonomy (GTDB): domain Bacteria; phylum Bacillota; class Clostridia; order Oscillospirales; family Oscillospiraceae; genus UBA2658. The sequence continues at coordinate 148 of SAAS01000011.1, read as the reverse complement.
AGCGATATTATTACCACTCATTTCGAATATCACAGCATGGAGGACAACCTGCTCAAGCTCGACGAGCTCGGACACGACGACCCGACCATGATAAAAATGCTGGAGGATTTGACGGGTAAAAACGCGAGGCAAATTCCGCTTGACGACC
>SAAS01000051.1 GCA_009929315.1 Clostridia bacterium | reverse complement strand
TGTTCGACAGCAAGCACAACCTGCAAACGCTCCGCAGCCCTGTCCTTGATCGTTTGGGGGCGCCGTTCAAAATTCTGCCACAGGGCGGCACTCCTTCCCTCCGGCTCCGGCTCCTGCTCGACTGCCGCCGGTGCCTCCGGTTCTCTTTGGCTCTGGCCGTTCATCGTCAACAGGGCCGCCTGTGTCGCCGACGGCAATGCGCTTATGTGATACTCCCAGCCCCCGCCGCGCCCCTGGCGCTTCCTGCGCTGATCCTCGCCAAGCGTGGAAAGTGCTCTGCTGATACTTCGTCGCGCTTGGGGAAGGCCAGGCTGGCCCGCCAGTTCCACCGCTGAAAACCACTCCCGACAGCTGATCACTTGTCAGCCTCGCAATCGCCAAGACGGGTGTTATCCATTGCGGGCTCAGGTGTTTCAGCTGCGGACACACGGCCTGCGTTCCTTGGTGCGAGGATCGGGAGCCAGTCGCCAGGCGCAACGCTTTTTGTCCGCTGCCGGCATCGCTGGATCGTTGCAACACTGACACCTGTTTGTTCTGCCACGGTGCGGACGGCCTCCCCTCTGGAGTGGCCGCCATCAATGAGCCATTCGACGGCCCTTACCATCTGCAACCGCTTCACAGCCCTGTCCTTGATCGTTTGGGGCCGTCGTTCAAAATTCTGCCACAGGGCGGCGCTCTTTCCCTCCTGCTCAGTTGCTGCCGGCACCTCCGGCTCTCTTTGGTTCTGGCCGTTCATCGTCAACAGGGCCGCCTGTGTCGCCGGCGGCAATGCGCTTATGTGATACTCCCAGCCCCCGCCGCGCCCTTGTTGGCGCTTCCTGCGCTGGTCATCGCCAAGATTACCAAGTTTCCGGTTGACGCCTTGTTGCGTTTGAGGAAGGCCGGGCTGGCCGGCCAGTTCCTTTGCTGAGAACCACACCCGACTGTTGATCATTTGTCGGCCTCGCAATCGCCAAGACAGGCGTTATCCATTGCGGGCGCTTTCTTGATCCGGTATTTCTTCTTCACCTTTTTTTGGGAAGGATGGGCCGGTTCCCCTTTGCAGTATCGGGACGGCCATATTTCGGCCGGGGAAACGCCGATTTTCTCAGCAATAAGACGCTCCATCCTTGCCCATGGCCGGCGGAATGCCTGGCTTGGGCTGGTCCTGGACAACCCATTTTCGCGGGCCAGCTTGGAAAGGGTGTATCCTTTCTTGCCAAGCTCGGCCCTTATGTCCCACGGTTCCCAATCTTTTTTGCTGTGCATGGCTACAACTCTCCATCTCCTTCCGGTTTCAGTTGTGATACATGATTAGCAAAAAAGAATGTTTTTGAAAATGTTTTTTTGCAAGATGCTAAACATTTCTGAACCTCCTTCAAAAAAGGAGGCTATATCAAACACTTGGGCGTAAACATGGAAAAGCAGGAAAGGGGCGGTGCTGTGGGGATCGGGATAGGCGAGAGGATAAAGGCTGTCCGTGGAGGGCGTACAATCCCAGAATTTGCTGACAGTCTACTTATTCACAAGAGCACGCTTATCCGGTACGAAAAAGAGGAAAGCTACCCTGACGCAAAGTTAATACTGAAGTTTTGCGAGAAGGAGAACATCAACCCAAACTGGTTGTTAACTGGCAATGGACCAAAAAGCCGATGGGCCGTTGATCTTGACTCATTGCACAACATGTTGAGAAAAACTTTTAAAAAGAAATTTTCGGTTTCAAGCAAAGAAGAAGCGTCTTCTTTTTGTGAAAAAACGAAGATCGGATTAAGCCCAGAGGTTCTTTTGTCCTATCTTTCCGGTGAAGTTATGATTTCCGGTGAAGCATTGAAAAAGATTTGCGAACTTTCAGGGATGGACAGTGACTTTATAGAAAACAGTGCAAGTTATACAATCGGTCCATGGCAAGGAAACACAACATTGCAATTTGATCGGCCTATAACGCTTGATCGCTCAATACTGCTTAGAGTTTTATCCAGAGTAGAAAATTTTATTGAAATTGAAGGCTTGCATATAGACCAAAACAAAAAAGCGCACCTTGTTGTCTGGCTTTATGAAAACATAATGGATGGTGTTTTTGAAGTTGAAGACATAAAAAGCCAGTTAAAAAGAATCGCTGGACTGATCGAATAGCCTTGTCTGGAACGGGCGGGGCGTCGCCAGAAAAAGCACCAAATTTGAAACAGAAAAGGCGCGAAGTGACACGCCGTGGCCGTGGCGTGAAGTTACCGGCCGCAACTAAATAAACCTCCCGCCGGCTCCTGCTTTTTTATTTAGTGTGCTGAAATTTTTCATTTAGTGTGCAAGAAAAAGCGGGACACCTCACCCGCCAGCGTCCCGGGTTGGCTCGCATCGTGTCCATGTTCGCGTCCTTGTTCTCTTCCTCCACAAGGCGCAATCATTTTTGATTCTTCGCTAATTTCAACACGTTGCAAACTTGGACACGCCACCCGTTGTCTTGCAGAGAATGTCCAAGTTCAGGGGCTGAACTTAGACATAAAAGTCACCTGTTTTAGGCAAAAAACCTAGTCTTAAACAGGATTTGAACGGTTTTTGGAAAGTCGCAATCCAAGTGATTTTTTCTTGCCGAACCTGGACAAAATCTCAATTAAAGTGAAAATCACCCCGGCCGCGCGCCGGCCCCTGCTGTGCATGTAAGTGTCATAAACGATTCGTTAAAGGCTCGTTCAAATCTCTTCAA
>SAAS01000050.1 GCA_009929315.1 Clostridia bacterium | reverse complement strand
ATTCGGAATCCTTGAGATCCGCTTCTCCGCGATAGCCATAATTCGCAGCGTCCACTCATTCACTCTCCCAAAGCTCCTTCATCGCTTCATCGAAAGAGCGATAATCTCCCGACTTCATTTGAGCGTACGCAACCCGAAGGTCCTCTTCCTCCTCGGCGGAAAGAGGAGGTTCTTCATTTTCCATGGAGAGAACGAATTTCACTACTTTCGCGTACTTTTCTTCGGAGAGCCCGCGAATTCTTCTGTACAACTGTTTGCGTTCTTGCAGACTGGTTTGCATAGTCAAATCACACTCCTGCTCCCGGTCGTCAATTCATCTTTTCCCCTACCCCCCAAGTATAGCACGCCAAAAAGGCAAGGAGCGCGGATCGGGATGTCCGCGCTCCTTGCCTTTTTGGTTCGCTCGGTGTTCGGCGTTCAATAAGCCTTTTGCCCCATTCCGTTCGACGGAAGGGCGAGCGAAAAGGCGTGCGTAGTGTCGTTTCCGGTGTGTTACTGGCGCTGAAGTTCCTCGACACGATGGGTAATGGTATCGAGCTCGGCGTTCAGTTCGCTCAGTTTGCCTTCGAGCGCGCGTTTCTCGGCGTTGAGTTTTTCGATGCGCTTGATCAGGCGGTCGAGTTCGAGGCGCGCGGCGGCTCGGCCTTTGTAGAGAGCCTCCGGATCATCCCGGGAGACGTCCCATATAAAATCGATTGTAGAAATTTTCATAGTAATAGTGCTGATGGAAGCTCGAATATCCAAGCGAACAGATTTTACCCCATCAAGATACGGCTTCCCTTTCTCGTCATATCTTGGAAAAAAAACCAAACCATCCCGTTTACCTTCTAAGCGGAAATTAAAGCGTTTATCGTAATCCGCAGGAGTCAGTTTTTTCTTTCCAACCCATAGACTGAGAAAAGAGTCGAACGGGGCCATATGCATTGAAGGCCCTCTGTTGTCGAATTCTATGTGAATGGGAATATACTCATCAAGAGTCAAACCGCTGAGCAGCTGATACTTGTATCGCTCCGTCTCATCCGCTGTCCAGAGGTTCTTCTCCGCCTCCTGCTTCACCAAAGCCTCGATGTACTCTGCCGCATAGTAAGTAGCCTTTACATCAAGCTCACCGCCAAGATCTTCTTTGAAAGATTTAACCTGACTCCAGCGCGCCAGCACTTTAGAGTCCGCAAAAGCAAATGAAGCGCTGAGAAACAGGAGCATAACAGCCGCAAAAACACGGATCAGGGGAGAACTTTTCAAGAAAACGCCTCCTTGTGAGTATACTAGGCTATATTATACAGCAGACACAAAAAAAGAGGAACCCTAAGGGGTTCCTCTTTTTTTGTGTCTTGGAAGTGGAGCAAGTTAGAAGCTGACGTAGGTTCTGAAGCGAATAAGATGGTCGTCAGCGTTGGGAACGGTCAAAGCATTCTGGATTTTATCGTACTCAAGCTGGAAGTAGAGCGAAGGCGTGTAGTTATAACGGATTCCAAACGTCCAGTTAGTTGTATTGTCAAATCCAACGTTTCTCGCGTTTCCAACAAAATATCTCTGGAATGTCATCCACTGACTTGTCCAAACCTGATTGGCTCTGAAGAGAAGAGAATTATCATAAAGCGAGCCAATAAAAGGACCGGTAACGAGTCCCATGTGATCCCAAGGGCCAGCCATGTTCATTGCAACAAACCCTTCGTCGAACTTCGAGTATTCAATCCACAGAGATGTGAACTTAAGCGCATCTTGTTTGATGTCGACAATGGCTTTAAGTGCATTGGGGCTATCTGCTCCACCAACTAAAGCTGCTGCGGCTGAACCCGCTTCCGTGTCATATTTCTGCATAAAATAAGCAAGCCTTGCAGAAATTGCCGGGGTAAAATTAACATTTGCAGCTGCCCACAGAAGAGACAAACTATTGAATCCTGCCGCTGCAAAAGCAGAAGGATCCTTAAAATCTCTTCTCAGATAATTTGCCGACATCCATATCTGCTCATTAAAGTTAACCTTTGCGCGAAGGCCAAGGAGATATCCTTCACCGAAATCGGAACCTCTGAGAGAGGGCATGCCCGGATTGTCAGGGTCTACGGTATTCAGAGTACCTGCGCCTTCATGATGAGCTACGAGAAGTGCAAACTCGCCCATACCGAAAGGCTTTCTGAAATGGAAACCCATTACGTCCTGATCCGTCGCCCATGCATCGTTATCCACATAGAGACGATCTTCGTCTTCCCAGTCGAAGTTCTGGGATCCAACCCGCATCGTGATGTCCCAAGGGAACTTGACATCAAGCCAGTAGTGCTGGAATGCCGCAGCTTGGCCGTTGAAACGACCGTAGAAAGTAACCTTGTCGTCAATGAACTTGGTAAGGTGGATACGGTAACGGCTCATCTGGAACTCTTCGTTTCCGCCGTTGAGATTATAAAGGCCGTTATCACCGCTCCCCCAACGTCCGTCGAAACGGAACTCCCCGCGAAGCTGCCATCCACCAAGACGATCTTCCATGACGGCGAGTCTGCTGTCGATCTTGTCGACCTTGACGCCAAGCGCGTCAAGCTCGTCCTTGAACTCGACAACAAGTCTCTTCAACATTTCGACATCCTGCTTGCTGGCTTTGGTCATGTCGACCACCGCAAGAGCACGGGCGATAGCCGAAGCGGCTTCGTAACGGGTCATGGGCTGGTTGCCCTTGTAGGTGCCATCAGGATAGCCGGAAAGAACTCCCCGAGCGGCAAGCTGACCGATGGCATCATATGCCCAGTGGTTCATGGGAACATCCATGAACGGATTGACGTTGGCGAACGCAGGAGCGGCGAACGCAACAAGCGCGACTACTGCA
>SAAS01000049.1 GCA_009929315.1 Clostridia bacterium | reverse complement strand
ATCATAACAAAAAAAATAATGTTAAACAAGGAGTTAGAAAAATAAAACTTAAGACATAAAATTATTCAGCGGTTGTTAGGTTTAAAATATACATAAGCAACGAATATAAAAAGAGGGGCGAAAGATCCGCCCCCCCGAATATGCCTTGCTGTACAGCCTCAGTTAAAGTTTTCTGCTTTCGTAAGCTTCTCTTTCCTCGCGCTCGTTCCCGTCTGAGAGTATATTATGTCCTCCTGTGTCTCCGAGATGGCTGATTGTTCTGAGTATATAGTCACGGGTGGCATTCGGTTTAATGAATTCCTTGCTCTGAAGTCCTGTCTCTTCAAGCAGCACCTCGAGCCGGGTAAGGTCAAACTGATCAATGCCGTCAGGCATCACCGATATGTCATGAGGCAGATAACAGTAGTGAAAATCCTGTTCCGATATGTAAAGCGTACCGTAACGTCCCTTTTCCAGTACTCCCCAGCTTGGTTTAATGATCCCTGATACCTTTGACCAGAATTCCTCAAGACCAAGCTTGGAAAGCGCAAACCGCATCTCCTCCCAGAACTCCTTCTCAGGCAGCTTATCAGAAGACTTGATCATATTTCTGTTGATGAACACCTGCTGTCGTGCCGATGTGCCGTCCGCCGACGCAACCTGCACAAAGGTGACCGCTGCGGGATCCGGTGAATTTGGCGTCATAACAAGAAAGTCGAGGATAAACCATCTTGGAAGATGGACTTCCCGAACATCAAAATCACTGAAATTGCGGCACAGCCTTGGTATCCTCTTAACTGACATTCCCGAATTGACCACGACCCTCAGTATGTTGGGGTTGGACCGCATGAGCGTCTTTATCCCGAATTCCAGTCCCGCAGATCCCTCACTGTTGTCAGATAAAAATCTGTCTACAAATGTGGGCACCCAGTTGCGGATCAGAAGTCCGCTGACCTGTCCTGTTTTGCTGTTTCCAAGCATTCTCTTAACCCTCCTGATATAGGCTCTGTCGGAGCCTTTTCCTTCGCTTTTTTGATCTTTTCAGCTTTTTCGCTGTACTTAAGCTCTGTTTGTTTATATCCCGCAGCCTCTCCGATAAAAGAAGCTCCGTTTGCTTCTTCCATGCGTTTCGCATATGCCCTTTGGACAGACGGGACGATAAGTCTGTTTACTATCTTTTCCCTTCCTGCGAAACGGTCTTTCAGGTGCCTTATGTGAACATTTACCCTGTTTTTTGATTCCCGTTCTATTCTTATGTTCCTACGTCCCAGAATACTTTCCATTTCTTCGGCCACGGCCCCTGCTTCAGATCTGAGGGTCCTGAGCCTTATTTGTGAGACCTGACCGCTTACAAAAGGATCCCAGACAACCAGGGCTATCGCGTCATGTTTTCCGGGATCCGCATCTGCGCTGTACCTCAGGTAAGAAGCACAGGCGTTTTCATAATCAGATTCCCAGAGACTTCCACCGGTTATACAGCCTATCCTGTAACGGTCCGATATCTGGGAAGGGATAATAAGACCGCCGGCCCGTTCTATTCTCTCCGCAGAATCTTCAAGATATAAGGTCACGGCCTTTGACTCCAGCATTTCAAAAAACTTTTCCGGCGAACATGTGAGAGCCATAAATATCTGAGCCGGTGAATATATATAAGGTATCGCATTTATCCTGGAACCGCTCTTTGTATCCCTCAGAAAGGTCTGGAGGTTCATCGAAGATGCGATCAGTTCCAATATATCTGTATATTTAGAGATAAACATTCGGAACATATCCTTATCCATCCAATCGGACAAATAACCGGAAACTATGTTCTTTTCAAGTCTCGAAACTACGGCAGCACAGATAGATTCGCCCGAAGTGACGGAACAGCCCGGCAGTCCCCGGTACCTGAGCGAATCGCCCTGGTTGTCCCAGTAGACAGGGAACGGAATATTCTCTTTATCAAGTTGTGAAAAGAGTGTGGCGTCAAGAGAAACACCGACGGTGACACGCCTGAATCCCAGCGATGCCCTGAAAAGATGGGGACATGACGCCGGACTGACGGTACGGGCAATAAAGAACGGGAAAGCCGCCGGCCTGCCCGAGACCTGCACGAATTTGTGCAATATCGCGGAAGCTGCGATGTCATCCGTCCTGAGTCCGGAAACTATTTGAAAAACAGAACTGTTTCCCGTTAAAACTGTTTCCATTTTACCGCACCTGCCATTTGAAATATACTGCCTGCTGTTATAATTATACGAAATCCATTTATGCTTAAACAAGACAAATATCATTAATTTTTGTAAAATATACTTATCCGGACACAAAAAAGGGAGGGGTCCCCCCCTCCCCCCGCGCCTGTAAACGGGCGCGTTTCAGATCGCAACAGCTACAGGAGTCTCTGTGCTGTCTGTAATAGTTTCAGAGGGACTTCCTCCGTCCTTTATTTCAACCATTTCCTTCTGCCTCGCATCAAGATCGGAGTAGCGCTTGCGGCGGTGGAACTCGTCCCTTCTTGTCGCGTGCCATTGCTTAACAGGAGTAACGAAACCAACGACCCTGGTGTAGACCTCAAGGTCGGTCCCCCCGCATTCCGGACAAAGTGAGATGTCAGCCGATGTTATGCTCCCGCATGCACGGCACTTTGACAGCGTGTAATTAAGAGCGCAGTAGACCACTCCCATTCTGGCACAATAGAGCAGAAGACGTTTCTGGACCTCAGCCGACACCTTAGTGCCTGTGGTTATATGTAGTATGGCTCCGCCCGAACATGCACGGTCAAGAGTCCCCGCGAGCTTGATCCTTGTAAAGAGGTCAACGTTACTCTCTGCAAGCGGGACCCACTGGTTCGAGTACATGGTAAGATCTGACTGGAGCCCCTGCATGCGGTCTTTTGCTGCAAGGGTGACTGCCTG
>SAAS01000048.1 GCA_009929315.1 Clostridia bacterium | reverse complement strand
ACCGGCAATATGATACACGCGGATAGAAAGAGGACGACCGCAGTGACCTCCACATACGTTCTGCTCATGTTTCCCCTCCGTATCGTCGCCTGGGATGCCTTCTTTGTGTATTGTATCACTTATATTTCCGACCTCGGGAAACGAACCTGAGGATGTGAGTGAGAGGAGTTTCGACACGCGAAGCGCAACTTTATGTTAGAATTTATCGGGGCTCAATGCCCTGTTTCAGATTGCGAAATTACGTTACAGGAGGTCCTACCCTCGCGGATGTGGGCGCCAGCGTCGACTCGAAAGCATTTGTAGCGGCGGGGCGGCTGAAAAGACGACCTCCGAAGATGAGGGCGCAAAGGCGGATGGGAGGTTGAAACGTGCAGGTATTCGATAATGTCAATAAAATCGTGAAGGACGATCTTGCAGTTACAATCCTAAAAGGCAGCAAACTCTCTATGGCCGCAGCATGCTTCTCCATTTACGCCTATCAGACGTTGAAGAAGCAGCTTGAGGGTATTGAAGAGCTTCGCTTCATCTTTACGTCCCCCGCCTTTGTGACGGAAAAAGCCCCGAGGGAAAAGCGCGAGTTCTATATTCCACGCTTGAACCGTGAGCGCAGCCTCTACGGAACGCCCTTTGAAGTGAAACTCCGAAACGAGCTTTCACAAAAGGCAGTTGCTCGCGAGTGCGCCGACTGGATTCGTAAAAAGGCCCGTTTTATGTCCAATACCACAAACGAAAATATGGGCGGTTTCCTGAATGTCGTCACGCCGGAAGAGCAGATCACATATATGCCCCTGAACGGTTTTACGACGGTTGATATAGGCTGTGAACGTGGAAACAACAGCTACAATATGATGACACGCTTTGAAGCTCCGGCCAGCGGCGAGTTTATCCGGTTATTCGATTCGGTGTGGCGGGATAATGACAAATTGCAGGACGTAACCGAGCAGATCATCGACAACATCATCGCCGCCTACAACGAAAATCCCGCCGACTTCCTGTATTTTTTCACCCTCTACAATATCTTCAGCGAATTTTTAGAGGATATTTCAGAGGACATATTGCCGAACGAGGCTACAGGCTTCAAGGAGAGTAAGATTTGGAATCTGCTCTACACCTTTCAAAAGGATGCTGCGCTTGCCATCATCGGCAAGCTGGAACAGTACAACGGATGTATCCTGGCGGACAGCGTAGGGCTCGGCAAGACGTTCTCGGCTTTGGCGGTCATCAAGTATTACGAGAGCCGCAACCGCAACGTGCTCGTGCTCTGCCCGAAGAAGTTGGCGGATAACTGGCGCACGTTCCGCGAGAACTACAAAAACAACCCCATAGCAGCCGATCGTCTGCGATATGACGTGCTGTTTCATACCGACCTGTCCCGTGAATGTGGACTTTCCGGAAACATCGATCTTGGCAAGCTCAATTGGGAGAACTATGACCTTGTGGTGATCGACGAATCCCATAACTTCCGGAACGGCGGAGATGTGTATGGCGAGGAGATGCGCGAAAACCGCTATCTTCGGCTTTTGAACCGCGTCATCCGTTCCGGCGTAAAGACGAAGGTGTTGATGCTTTCGGCTACGCCTGTGAATAACCGGTTTACCGATCTGCGCAACCAGCTTGCCCTGGCCTACGAGGGAACCCCTGCTCTGATGAACGAGAAATTGAAAACAAGCAAGACTATAGATGAGATATTCCGCGCCGCCCAACGGGTTTTCAATGTATGGAGCAAACTGGACCCGGAGCGGCGAACCACAGCATCCTTGCTGAAAATGCTGGACTTCGACTTCTTCGAGGTGCTTGATAGCGTGACTATCGCCCGCTCCCGCAAGCACATCGAAAAGCATTACAATATGAGTGAAATCGGGACATTCCCTGAACGTTTGAAACCCATTTCCAGGCGGCCAAGTCTTACCGACCTGGAAAACGCGATAAATTACAGTGAGATCTACAGCGAACTGGGTAAGCTCAATCTTTCCGTGTATACGCCTATGGTGTACGTCCATCCCAGCAAGATTGAAAAATATATAAACAACCCCGAGAACAAAGGCGATGTGCTCCGCATCACCGGACTTGAGCGCGGAATGCTCTCGCTGATGAGGACGAATCTCTTGAAGCGGCTTGAAAGCTCCGTCCACTCTTTCCGATTGACAATAGGACGCATTCGGAAACTTATCGACGGCACTATCAAAAGCATCGACGAGTATGAAACCGGCAAGACCGGGAATGTCGATGTAACGGAGTTCTTGGAAAACGATTTCGATTTCGATGACCAGAACACCGACTTCTTCGCCTACGGGAAGAAACGTCGTCTAAACCTCGGCGATATGGACTATATGTCGTGGCGTAACGGGCTTGAAGCGGACTCGAGAATACTTGAACTCCTGCATCTGATGGTTGCGGACATCACGCCCGGGCACGATTTGAAACTCCAGGAGCTTTTCCGCCTTATCGCGGATAAAATTGAGCGCCCGATCAACGAAGGTAACAAGAAGCTGCTGATTTTTTCCGCGTTCTCCGACACGGCGGAGTACCTTTATGAACATGTCGGCGTCTTCGTAAAGGAGAAATTCGGGCTTGATACGGCGATGGTGACAGGTTCGGTGGATGGAAGAACCACGATCCCGAAATTTAAAGCGACGCTGAACAATGTTCTGACGTGTTTTTCGCCCGTGTCGAAAGAGAAGGCGTTGCTTATGCCGGACGATGGCGCGGTCATCGACGTGCTTATCGGCACGGACTGTATTTCCGAGGGGCAGAACTTGCAGGACTGCGACTGCTGCGTTAACTACGACATTCACTGGAACCCCGTGCGAATAATCCAGAGGTTTGGCCGTATCGACCGCATCGGAAGCAGAAACAGAGTGATTCAGCTTGTGAACTTCTGGCCGGACTTGCCCCTTGACGAGTACATCAATCTCAAGGCTCGCGTGGAAAC
>SAAS01000016.1 GCA_009929315.1 Clostridia bacterium | reverse complement strand
CTCCACATTGGATCAGTTTTTAATATAACCGCCGTCGGTAGGGTTGGCGGGTCGGGCGCAGCTTCCCGCCCTGGACGCAAGGGCATCATAAACGGCCCAGGCCATTCGGGACTAGATTGTGCTGGTGCGGATCGGGGGACAGGAAAGGAAGGAAAACGCGAAGACAGAAAACTGACCGCCAGCCCGTTTGCAGGACTCCCCTGCTCCCTTCTTTTTCCTATTGCCCGCCCTGCTGTTCTGGCTCTTCTTGTCTGGCTTCCGCTCGTGCCGGAGCGGAAGCCTGTCATCGTTCCCGTTCGCGTCCGCCGCCGCGCTCTCTATTCGGTGCGTTCTCCCGCTCCTGCGCCCTCTCCTCCCTTATCTGGTCGAAGACTTCTTGCATGGCAGCCCTTGAAGCCCGCAGCTGCTTGCTTTCTGTTTGCTCGGTTCTGGCTTTAGTCTCCTCTTTCCTGACCTCGGCCTGTGTTACAGGGTGCGCGTTGCTAAGGCGTTGCGAATAACCAACAGAAACCGGCCTTTCATTCTGCGCCTGATGAGCCGCGCACTTTGCGCTGTCGCGCTCTTGCCGCCTAGCGGGGTCTGGCCGTTCCGGTCTCAAGGAATTATCCTTCTTTTTGTCTTTCAAGTCTTTCATGGCGTCCCGCTGCTGGCTTACCATATCGGGCCGCTCATAAAGCCTCGCCTCGCGGCGCTGAGCTTTTTTCTCTTTCTCCTGCTCGATCTCTTGGGCGCGTTTCTTTTGGATTTCCTGTGCCTGTTCGACGTTCGGCAAAGCGCGAGGGTCGATCTCTCCAAAAAGCCTTTCCCACTCCCCGCTTTTTTTGGTGATGCCCAAGTTTTGGGGCATCCTCTTGGGCGCACCGTCCGGCGCTATAATCATAAGATTATCTTTCCGGCCTACGGCTACGATGTGGCCTTTGGCTTCGAGGGCCTCGATAATTTCCCAGCCCCTTACGTTCTCGTTTTTCTCGATCTCTGTGGCCACAATGGCGCGAATTTCCTGCCGCCATTTATACAAATTCACGCCTTTTCTGTTGGCCTCGTCCACTTCCCTGTCAATCGGGCCGCGTTCCGGCCTCTTTTCGCCTTTCTCAAGGTACAGGCCGCCCTTGACCCGCTCTAGGCCAAACTCTTTTTCCAGCTCACGCGCGGCCCGTTCGCGCTTCATATAATCCCACCCCATATTGATGGCGTGGCCTGTTTCGAGGCTTATTCGATTAAAAAAAAGGTGCACATGCTCGCCGCGGCCCTCCTTCTCGTGCATCACGGCAAGGTATTCGTTTTGAGAAAGGCCAAGGCGTTCGGCTGTGTGCTGTATAGCTCTTTCCCATTGTTCGGGGGTCAGCTTTTCATCATCTCGCAAGTTAATGCTGGCATGATAAAAAGGCTTTTCGGCGTGGGTTCCTAGTGCGATGGCTTCCCACTCTTGGGCAATATCTTTGTAATGGCCGTCCGTGTTGGCGAAGCCTAGAAACTTCACCTTTTCATTATCCGGCCTTTTTTTGTCGAGAAGATACCAAAAACCCTGAACAGCGTTACTACGACTCACACCTTGGATTATCATGGGTAGGCCTCTTGATAGCCTGCAAAATCTCTCGTTTTAACTCCTGCACATCTTGATAGGCTGCCACCATCCTTGAAGCCGTTACCCCGCCCCCCTCATTCAATCTTTTGGCAATTTGATTGATATTCGAGCCAATCCGGCTGCACTGGTGCAAAAGTTGAGAAAGTAAAACGATGTCAAGCTGGGGCTCGGCTTTGCGGCCCTTGGTTTTCACTTCATCCAGGACCTGCTCGCGCAAGTAAGAAGGGACAGACATATTTTCCGCCGCCGCCTTGAAGGCAAGCTCTTCGTATTCATAGGGCTGCACCCGCACCCCTATGACCTTCGTTCTCACCCTCTCGTCGCTTCCGCTCTTTTTGGTCTTTTCCATAAAAAATCTCTGATTTTTTCAAGGGCCGTTTTGGCCCTTCGGGGTCAACGGGGCGGAGCCCCTTGCGAGGTTGTTTGGGTAAACGCGGCGGCCCCGCAGGGAGTCGGCGCGGTTAACCAAACATGCCTCGCATACTGCCTACCAACAAAACCTGACTACAAACACCATCGAGATCAGACAAAACATGCCCTCTTTTTTTATCACAAAAAAACAATTCATCTTAGAAAAAAACGAAGCGAATCAGCGGAAAACTTGCGGTTATCCTGCGGTTAACTTTTTTGCATAGTATGCAAAAAAGTTTATTGCCAAATAAGAACGAGGCTTTTATGTGGATCTTAGCAACTCACTCTGTCCTCGCGGCAGGACTCCCCCTAAATCCATAACCATAGGCCGACCAGATAAACGCTCTGGGCGATTGTCAGGGCTGCGCCCTGACCTCTTCGGGCAATAGGAAAAAGAAACTCAAGAGGTTTCGACATGGTTGAAAAACAAGAAGCTCACGGATCGGCACGGTTTACATGGCATGGCGGAGCAAGCGAGAAACACGCTTTCGCGCCTCAGAACATTATCTTGGGAAACGATCTGGCCACGCATGGGCCTGCTTTTCAGGAAGTAACGGGCCTCAACGGCGCTACAGGCAAGTTTCCAAACATGCCCGTTTTCAGACTTGAAGAAAGAGCCTACAGCCAAAAACCGGAGCGGCATTTTTTCGCGGTCGCGCCGAACCGTTCCGGCAAGGGCGCGGCTTTAATCGTTCCCAATCTCTTAAATTATCAAGGCTCGGCCCTTGTCGTCGATCCCAAAGGGGAAAACGCATGGATCACGGCAAGGCATCGGCGGCGCATGGGCCAAAAGGTCTATATTCTTGATCCTTGGGGGGAGGTAAACAGACGATATGGAGAAAAGGCCGGAGAGTTTGAAAAAATCGCCTGTTATAACCCCCTCGCCTTTCTCGATCCTGAAAGCGACAGCTATGAAGACGATGTTACCTATATCGTTGATGCTTTGATTATCAAAAGCCCGAAAGAAGAACCACATTGGGCCGATTCTGCAAGGGATTTGGTCGCGGGATTGATTGATTACACGATACGGACTGAACGGAAAAAAGAAGAAGGCGCGGCAAGCTTGCCGCTTGTACGGTTGTATTTAACGGCTCCCTTTTCTTCTCTGGCAAAAAAATATGATTATGCGATTAAGAACTTCGGCCCAGAAAGCATTGCCTGTAGAAAGCTCGCTCGCTTCACCGAAGAAAGCAAAGAGATTTTAGGGGTTTTTTCTACAGCGATAACACAAACGTCTTTTCTTGATAGCAAGCCGCTTGCTGACAATCTTATGGCCTCAACGTTCTCCTTTGAAGAGCTGACGGAAGAAATAGACGGCGCGGACAAGGTAAGCGGGTCAAAATATGTCAGTCTAGGAGAACAAAAAAAAGGCCCCTTTCATCTAGAAACGCGCCGTTTTGTAGAGGGCAATAGGGAAAAAGGCAAAGCGGGCGCTTGCACAATCTACCTTGTTTTGCCTGTCGATAAACTGTTGACCTATGGCAGATGGCTCCGGCTGATGATCTCTTGCGGCATCCGCGCCATTGCCCGAAACACAACCCGCCTCGATAATTCGATTATGTTTTTCCTCGATGAGTTCGGCAACCTTGGGGGCCGCCTGTCGGCTGTTGCCCAGGCGGCCTCGCTCATGGCGGGTTTGCAGCTTTGTCTTTTTGTCTTCCTGCAAGACCTCGGGCAACTCAAACGCGACTATCCCGACGATTGGGAAACCTTCATTGCCAATGCTCAGGCAATTATTGCTTACAGCGTTATGGATCACTTCACAGCGTCCTATATTTCCAAACTGCTCGGCAATGAAACCGTCTTGGTTGAGAATATCAGCGAAACAAGCGGCACAAGCCAGAATGAGCATGGGGCAAGCTCAAGCGAAAGCACTACCAAATCTGTTCAAGCGACTGGACGGGCTTTGATGCTGCCGGAAGAATTGCGCACCATGCAGAAAAACGGGAAAAAGTTTGATGCGGTTTTGATTACGCAAAACCATCTCTATCCTATGCGCATGGTCAAATATTTCGAGCACCCAAGATGGGTTTGGTTATCGCGGCGCGATCCTTACTATCCCAAGACAGGAGAAGACCTTTTTAATAATCTTTTCCATTTTCATCTTTGTTTTGCCAAGTATTTAGAAATTGACGAAAGCAAGGTTAAAGGCAAGGTCATACGGCGCTCGTCTGTGGCGAATTATATTTTTACCCATGCGCCTGAAGCGTTCGCCCGTTGTGATTTTTCAACCCTTAACCGGATGCAATCTGATTTGACCGAAGCACACGCAAAAGAGGTCGATCCAGACCTTGCCAAACGACAAGAAGATTTAACCCGTGCGTGGAAAAAAGAACAAAGATGGCAGAAGCCTAAAGAGTTGGGGGTATTTTTTTTGAAAGTTGTTTGGTTCCCTATAACTGCTATTTGTTGGCTTGTGGAACAAATAGGTTTGAAAACAGGGCTCATTCAATACACCGTGGACAAGGAAAACAACATTTTCAACCCTGCTGAACAGTTTGATGCCGATATTTTTGCCCATGTAGTTGATGACCGTTTTTATGGGCCGAAACATCATTTCCACTCTTTCCGCCGTTAGGGTGCTAATTATGATTCATTTAGGATTACGGACTAATCTTGTTAAGCAGCTTTGTAAAGGAACAGCCGATCCGGAGGATATCCGGTCGGCTATGTTCGATCAAAACCGGATGGCTCTTGGATACCTGCAAAATCTTGCCAACGCTGACACATTGAACAAGGAAGAAGTGCAGAGGATGACCGAGGAAATTGCCACAATGCTACGGATACACATTGAAGCCCTTCACGAAGCCTTGCATAGCAAACTTGAAGGGTCACGTTGACAACACAAAGCGACAACTTTTTACCGAACCCCTGCACAAACCGGCCTTAAGGCCGGTTTTTTCTTTGAAAAACGGTCGAAATAAGCCTAGAAATTTTCTGTTTTCAGCGCAAACGGGCTTTCACAAGGGAAAAAGTGGATACCGAACTCGAAACCTTCAAAACCGATGTCTTGTTGCCCGAGCTGGCCGCCTCGAAAGGCTATGCCCTGGATCGCCGCGCGAGCTCGCGCAACTCGGTTGTCATGCGTCACCCTGACGGCGACAAGATTATCATCGCCAGATACGAGGGGACGACCCATTGGGTCTATTTCAGCGTGCGGGATGATCGGGATAACGGGACCGTCATCGACTTTTTGCAAAATCGGGGTATCGGATCGCTCGGCCTGGTGCGCAAGACCCTTCGCGACTGGCTCGGCACGTCACGGCCTGCTTCACAGCTTCCTCTGTTCGTGAAAGAGCTTCAGCCGGTCTCGCGGGATCGAGCCGGTGTCATTGCGGCCTGGGAGATGGCCGAACCGTGCATAGCCCTGCCCTATTTGACGGCGCGTGGCCTTGGTCCGGACGTGCTGGCACTCCCGCTGTTCGCCGGATGCGTCCGCATGGATCGCCGGAACAATGCCTTGTTTCCCCATTACGACAAGGAAGGGCTTTGTGGCTTCGAGGTGAAGAACAAAGGCTTCACCGGCTTTGCCTCCGGCGGGATCAAGGGGCTGTGGTTCAGTCAGACAAAAACAACGGATGGTCGGCTCATCCTGGTAGAAAGCGCCATTGATGCTATGTCGTTTCATGCGCTCCAGGGGGATATGTTCACCCGCTATATGTCCACGGGTGGCGAACTGAATCCGCAACAGCCAACCCTCTTGCGTGGCGCCATGGAAAAATTGCACCCGTCGGCGGTCGTGGTACTGGCCTTCGATGATGATGAGGGTGGCGAGAAAATCACAAAGGAAGTGGAGGCGGTCACGCCTGCCGGTCGCAAGCTGATCCGGATGAAGCCGGAGGGCGGAAAAGACTGGAACGATATCCTGAAGCACAAGCTCGGTCTTGGGTGAGCCGGGCAATAGGAAAAAGAATGGGGCAGGCTTCCATTCTAAGGGCCTCCTGATGCCTTGGAAGGCTATGGCTGCCCCCTACCTACCGGATAGACACAAAAAGGCCCCTACGGCCCTGAATTCGGCCTCTAGATATTTTTCTTTCCTATTGCCCTAAATCGAAAAATAAATTGTGAGCCGGAGGCGAACACAATTGTTCTTGCCTGGCCCTTCCCTTCTCGCAGGTGAAAGTTTTTTGCTCGGGGCAAGCAGGCCGGAAGAGCTTTACCTATAGCCCGTTATTTTTGGGGTTCTTTGTTTTTTTGTTTGGTCTCCGGAATATCCACAGGGCTAAGGGCGATATATGATTTTTTATATGAAAGAGATATATGGATATGGGGGTACCCGATCCGAAGTGAATTTGATCAAAAAGGGTACCCGATCCGAAGTGGTTAGGGTACCCGATCCGAAGTGCAGGGGTACCCGATCCGAAGTGACTGGTGACGACAATGCTGGGCTGTTTTGGGAGCTTGAGTGAAGAGTTTTTACCCTTTCCCTGTTGCCCACTTTTGGGCAAAACCAAGAAAGGCTTTTTGGTAATCCTTAGGGAACTCTTTCCCCTGCACCCACAAATCAAAGTCCGCTTTGCAAGCGTAGATGTCACCTCGTGGGCAAAGACTCCTGAAGGCGGCTATCGTTTTGTCTGTGAGGGTTTGGGGTGTAAAAGTTAGGGGGATATGCATGGGTGCAGGGATAAACTCCTGGTATCCTGCTTTTTTGACAAGGGGAGCGGAAGGTTTTAGCACAAGGCCGCCGGTCACCTGCTCGATCTGGGCGGCGGGATAAACCTCTTTCACCTGGCGCATGGATTTCAGGAACTTGGCCTTGAAAGGTTTGAGGTCTTTATACTCCTGCCCGAACTGTTCTTTGAATAAAACGAAGGGCACCCTGATGGGTCGTTCAAGGCTTTGAAGGCGGCGGGCAAAGAAGGCGAGAAGGTCAAGCGACATAGCCGAGTCCTTCAAGGAAGCCATAGCCTCAAACGGCAAAGGAATCGCGTGTTGCAATAGGCTTTCCATATACTCGTGCCCTAGCCTTAAAGTCGCAGGCCACAAGGAAGGCTGCCTACTGTCCTTCGCCATCCACGCATCAAACCGCGCAACAGGTTTTATATCTGGAAGCGTTGTTGCTATCCCGTCGGGGTGCGTAAAGCCAAAAGACATTTTGCAGGCTGCCAGAGCGTTCATTTGTTTTTTCAGCTCGTAAAAAGCTGTTCCGCCCTTGGATAACCCAAGACGTTCGCAAAACTCGCCATAGCTGTGCCCTATGTCGATTTCAGGTTCTCGCGTCTTGATAGCCTGGCTGTTTATGTACAAAAGCGCAAGACGGGGTTTCGCCCCATAAGGGATTGGCTGTTCTTGCCATTTGAATCCGTCCCAAAGGCTCCCCCCTTCGATCCGGATCGAGGCATTTTTGAAGGTTCTTTCAAATATCCGACCTTGCTGGCGGCTGCGCGGCAAGCCGACCTGGCACATAATGCCATGCTGGAAAACAATCGCCCGCGCTTCTTCCTGCTCTTCAAGCTCTGTTGGCGATATTTTAACCGGTGTTTTGTTCATTGCTGCTCTATCGCCTTGATCAAACGACGCACAGTGTTGCTTTCTACAGCCATCGGATCAATAAATATTTTTGAGCCCCCGGTCCTCTACCTTTTCAGCCCTTGCCTTTCTTCCCAGGCGTCCAGAGCCTCACGCAAGAGTTGGTTCAGCTTGAGATCGGATTCGGCGGCTCGCTGACGAAAGCGGCGGCGGAATTCTGGGTCAACCTTGAAGTTCAGTGGCGCATTGGAGACCGCTGCCACGGGTTCCTCAACCTTTATTTGCCGCCCTGCGGCATCGGGGGGCACAGTTGCGTTGCCTTTAACGGCAACCAGCATGGACGACAAATCGGCGGTTTTCTTTCCCATCTTTCTTCCCTTCTGCTTATCGTGCTTTCGTGCTTTCTTTTATTCGTGCTTTAACGAATTGCCAAAGCTGCGTAACCTCCCCTGCGCTACGACCCTTTTGATCGACTTCCAGGACGGTGCGTCCATCTATCATGGAAGCAGCAAAGTCCACGCGGTCATGGATGATAGCGGAAGCGACAACACCGTGTTCGGACAGGGCAGCCATAGCCTGAACGGTCAGGCGACTGTTGGTTTTGGCCTGTGTGACCGCGAAAGCGAAAGGACGGTGTGCAGTAACAGCCATCTCGACCGTCTGCCCAACGGCTCGCAAATCGTGCGGGCTTGGTCTGGTGGGGATCAGAACAAAATCCGCCTGGGCGACGACGGAGCGGATAGATTCAGTAATTGCGGGGGGCGTATCAATAAACGCATAAGCGAACCCTGCCGCGTCCAGAAGCTCCAATTTTTCGGGAAGCTCTTTCAAAGTGACGGGTGCAAATTTCGGATTCTCGTCCGTGCGGCCATTCCACCAGGCCGCAAGAGACCCTTGCGGATCGGTATCCATCAAAACACACGGGCCTTCCCCTGCCAATTCAGCGGCGACGGCGAGATGGGCGGCCAGTGTGGTTTTACCAGCACCCCCCTTTTGGCTGGCCAAGACAATCGTTTTCATATCGTGTTTTCTACCTTTCGTGCTTTCGTGCTAGACAGAAAAGATACTTTCTTGCTTGATTCTGCGAGAGAATACAGAAATAGGTCGCGGAAAGCACGATATATTTTAGGCTTTTCTGCTTTTCGTGCTTTAACGAAAACACGAAAAGCAGATTGGAAAAGGGGGCCGTTTTCTAGACGGCCCCCTGAACGTCAATACTCATCCGGAAGCAGGAATGTCGTGGCGCTGCGGTCGGCCTCGGTGATGATCCATAAGCAGTTTTCACCATGGCCTTTGGCTGGCTTGCTTTCGTCTATGGCGTAGGCTGAAAGGATGCGGAATCCTTCACGGGTCGAGAGGTTGTTTTCGGCTGCGTCTTCCTTGCAGACGTTCCCCCAATCGCCGCGACGATGACGGGCCAGACACTCCGCCATTCTAGCGGAAGGCACGGCTTCGATTACGCCTCGCGTGGCGACGATCTGGCCGAGAGGGAAGGGGGTGAAGGTGTTTTTGTCGCCTGTCATCTTTGTTCTCCTTTGTGAGTTACCCCCGAAAGCGGGGAGCGAAGGCGAACAAAAGGCCGCGTCGAACAGGCTGGATTTCAACGCCCCAACACGGGAGCGCAGCGAAGGAGCGGGCAGGGGCTTGAAATCCGGTCCGGCGCGGCCACAATGAGCCTTGGTCCGCAAGCGGGAGGGAACACACGGGGAAACTGACAAACGACCAAAGGAACCAAGACCAGCAACGTGGCTATGGCGGAGGGGGTTACAAAAAACGGCACTCTTTGCAGGCATGGGAGATAAGGCCCCATCTTCTCCTAGCGATAGGGGGCGTTAATGCCATCATGCAGCACGCCATCGCGTTATCGCCTGTCGCCACAAAATCTGAAAGCATAGCCGCATGGTTAACGAGTAAACAACTCCCTTGACAATGTACCTCATTTGGTACATTATGTTTTTATGACAACATCCATGAAAATACTGCCCGCAAGATTCTTCGAGACCCAAACGGGCAGAGAGCCCGTAAAAGAATGGCTCTTAGAGCTAGCACCAGAGGATAGAAAAGCTATAGGGGATGATATTCGCGTTGCAGAATTTGGTTGGCCTATCGGTATGCCTCTATGCCGTGCCATTAAGGGCCATAAGGGTTTGTGGGAAATTCGTGTCAACCTGTCAGGGGGAAGGATAGCAAGAGTGTTTTTCTGTGCCCATGAGGAATATATGATCCTTTTGCACGGCTTCATAAAGAAGAGCCAGAAAACACCTATCCACGAAATGGCGGTTGCCGTAAAAAGAATGAAAGGATTGAAGCCATGAATAGAGAATTAGAAAAAGGCAAAGTCGGGAGTTCTTTCGATGATTTTTTGAAAGAGCAGGGCACATATGAAGAAACAACCGAACAAGCTGTTAAGCGTGTTCTCGCATACCAGCTTGAAACTGCTATGAAAGAAAGCGGTATTAACAAGGTTGAGATGGCGAAACAGCTCAAAACAAGCCGGTCTCAACTGGATCGCCTACTTGACCCTAAAAACGACAAAGTAACTCTTGCAGCTCTTTCCCAAGCTGCAAAAGCAGTCGGTCGAACACTCCGCCTTGAACTTCAGTAACTAATTCCTCCGGTGATTACCGCCACAACTTTTCGAACCGCGCCGGATTGGTCGCCGTGTAAATGACGGTGTGCTGAATGTTCCGGTGTCCTAGGTAGTCTTGGATCAGGCGGGTATCGGCGCCCTGGTCGGCCAGGGCAAACCCGCAAGCATGGCGGAGCATGTGGGGATGTGCCGCAACGGACAGCCCCGCCTTTTCACCGTAGGCTCGGATCGCGACCCAAGCCGTCTTCCGACTTAAAGGGGTCCGGCGTTCACTCACAAAGAAGGCATCCGTTTCCGGATTCTTCTTTTTTCTATCGCCCAGCCACGCCTTGACGGCCCGTACCTCATCCATCCGGAGCGGTTGCGTCGTCGAAAGCCCTTTCTTCAGCCGTGCCACATGCAGGACGCGGCTTTCAATGTCCACTTGTGACAATCGCAACCCGCAGGCCTCGGATACCCGAAGCCCATGACGGAACATGAGCAGGAGCAGGCACCTGTCGCGGGCCTCGTTCCGGTTGCCCTTGGTAGCGGCAATCAGCCGGTCAATTTCGGCTGAAACAAGGTGTTTTCTTTCATTCATCGTTTTGTCTAATGTTTGGGTATCGGGCCTGCGAGCAAAGGCCCGTGTTTGCGGGGTTGGCAACGCGTCTATCTTTGCACATTAGACAAAATGAATCCTTTTGTCTAAAGTTTCTGCAGGAAAAAATTCATAGCGACCTCTGATGAACGACAATATAACACGCCCGGGAGTTCCAATTGTCGTTCATAAAAACCTTATGTTGTCCTGAAAGATATCGAATGGTATAGATTAGGAATCTATGATTTTTTTTGAAATTATTCCGTATTCAGCGGAGCCTGAAATATGAAATCGAATGGTATTACGCCTTCTATTTTATGGTGGTTTGGTCTACTATCAATGATCGGAATGCTGATGCATATCAATTTGATTGATAGCCCTAATTATACAAACCAGCAAGAACTTCATTATCAAATTGTCACACACTCAGCGGATGCGCCTTATCAATATCGAATTCTTCAACCAATTATTGTCGATACATTGTTAAAGTTTTCTGGAGCAGAGACTACTGGTAGTGTATATAAGTTTGTCTTCTTGGGGGGGTACGCCGCCATCAGGTTTCTTGCGATCTTCACCACCTTCGTCGCAGTGTTTTTTTCTCTCAGGTTAACTTGGGCAATAGAAACATCAGTTTTTGCAACCACGGCCTTGGCGGCATTTATTCCTTACACATACAGATACTATTATTATCAACCGACTTCTGTCTTGGAGATGGCTTTTTTTGGATTAGGGTTACTAGCCATTCTCACACGAACGCCTTGGGCACTCCTACCGATCGTCGCTATAGGCACTTTCAATCGCGAAACAATGTGCTTTATTCCATTTGCGTATTTTGTATTTTGGTTACCAAAACTCAGAGTAAAGGAATGGGTATGGCTTGTGGTTTCGGCTGTAGCTTGGGTTTTGGTGTTTTGGGGTCTTCGTATGTTATGGCCAGCCACAAAGAGCCTACTCGATATCTCTCACTATATATCATCTAACTTGAGACTCACCAGAGGGTCTTTGGACGTTCTAGTAATTCTTTCGCCAGCTATCATTATTGTTTTTAATGCAAAGAAGATCCCAGCACAATATTTGAGATTGGCTCTATGTTCGGTGCCTTGGGTTGTTCTTCATTTTTGTACTGCGTTATGGTATGAAATAAGATATTATATGCCGGTGCTGATTTGGTTTCTGCCCGGCATACTTGTCGCTTTCAGCGAAAAATATAACGACAGAGATGGTGAAATATTTGCCAAACAAACTGTTAAAGATGAGATATGTTAAACAGGACATGTTTAAATAATGTATGAATACCCTATAGTTTGTCTCCAAACCTCAACACACTGCTCTGAAAAAGACTTGGTTGAAACCAACTTATATGACGAAGGCGCGTCACCTAGTATTGTTGTTGATCTCGACGGAACGTTGACACCAACCGACACTCTAATTGAATCTATAGTTCAGATAATAAAAAAATCTCCGCTGAACTTACTATACCTGGCATTTTGGCTTACGAAAAGCAAAGCCGCCTTCAAAAAAACAGTGGCTTTGCAAGCAAACATTACAGCCGAACACTTGCCGTACTTTCAACCCTTACAAACCTATCTGCGCAGAGAGAAGCAAAAAGGTCGTCACATTGTTCTCGCCACTGCAGCCCACCAAACCATCGCCCAAGCTATTTCAACCTATTTAGATTTGTTCGATGATGTGCTTGCCACCGATGGTCGCCACAATCTTAAAGGAAAATCTAAGCTTGAAGCTATCCAAGAAAAAATCGGTGAAAATTTCATCTACGCTGGCAATAGCTGGGATGACCTTCCCATATGGAAAGCTGCGAAGGGTGCTATCCTTGTGGGAGTCTCACCAAGCCTAGCCGAATCTGTTCGTCGTGTCGTTCCGATAGTACAAGAGTTCCAAAAAGAAAATCATTGTGTTAAGAACTGGTTACACGCTTTGCGGGTCCATCAATGGCTAAAAAATTTATTACTATTCGTGCCCTTGTTGACGTCCTTCTCTTTTATGGAAGGAAGAAAACTGTTAATGATAGTGGTTGCTTTCTTGGCTTTCTCTTTCACAGCTTCTGCAACCTATATAGTTAATGACCTCTGTGACTTAGAAAATGACAGGACACATCCACGCAAACGGCTACGTCCTTTTGCCAGTGCCAAAATCCCAATCCTCCAAGGCATAATAGTAGCAGGATGTATGCTTGTCTTAGGTTGTTTTCTGGCTTTAACCGTCTCCGAAAACTTCTTCCTAATGTTGCTCTTGTATCTTGCACTTACCAGCGCTTACAGTTGGGTACTGAAACAATATGCTTTAATCGATGTACTCGTGCTTTCTTTGCTCTATATTATGCGTATATTAGCTGGTTCAGCAGCTGTTGAAATTAGCACCAGCTCTTGGTTGCTCGTCTTCTCCGCCTTCATGTTTTTGAGCCTAGCCTTGGTAAAACGTTGCTCTGAATTGGTTGCATTTCACCAGATTGGAAAAGAAGTCCTCCAAGGTCGTGATTACAGATTTACCGATTTGGTTGTGCTGTGGCCTCTTGGATTAGGGTCTGCCCTTTCGGCACTGGTAGTGTTTGGATTGTTTATCGACGCTCCCGAGACCCAGGCATGCTATGCAACACCCCATTTGTTATGGTTTGCGGCCATCGGTTTTATTTATTGGCTAGCTAGGGTTTGGATTAAGACTTCACGAGGCGAAATGCATGACGACCCTGTGACCTACGCCATAAAGGATCCTGGTAGTCGAATTACTATTTTCGCTATCATTATCATGTCATTAGTAGCACGTTACTTTGCTTATAGTCTCTTTTCTTAAGGCTAATTGAAAACATGACCTTTTATTCTGGACCAGCGGGAACGAACGTACAGAAATCTACGATTTTGATATAAACTCTCCTTTACACAAAGGCAGAGTCATTGGTTTGGTGGCTTTGCCTTTTTTATTTCGAATAACAAATAGAAACAATAACATTAGACAAAATAAATCATTTTATCTAATGATAGAAAAAAGGCCTTCAAAATCAGGCCCCACTCCCCCCATTACTTGAAGTAAAAATCAATATACGCCCCATGATCGAAGCAAGCCCAAAAACAGCCGTTCGGGTGTTCATCGTCGAGCAGATAAGCTTTTAAGGGCTGACGGCACGTCAAACAGCTTGCAGGGGCATAGATTTCTCCTTTTTGGGTATTACAAGCAACAAGGTCGGTTTTTCGAGAAAACAATCTGTAGAAATCCTCTTCCTGCTCTGGACCCAAGTAGATTTCGCCACAGTGCGGGCAAACGTGGTTAAATGCTGCCGGTACCGCGCTGGATATTTTTTCAGAGCGGATTTGTTCTTTGCAGAAAATGCAACAAGCCTGAATTTGTCCGTCTGGTTCGTTCATGACATTTACGCCTCTATTTCCGGCAAGGGCCTTTTGGCAAGGTCCTCGGCAAGGAACAGGGAAAGGGTGTGATTGCCCCACTCGAAAAATCTTTTGAACTTGGGACCCGCCTTGTGTTGCGGCAACGGCCCCAGAAAGAACCGGAAAAACCGCCCTTCCTTTAACTCCGACACCGATGCAAGGCATAACGACGGGAAACCCGTCCGGTTCTCCTGCCAGTCAACGGTGATGTATCTTTCTTCCTCTTCCTGTCTTTCGTTCTGCCACAAATATTTGTTCACCCACGCGTCGGAAAGGCCCGTCGCCTGGATCACGGAAAGCATAACAAGGAAATAACTTTCACCGCATTGATTGCAGTGATACGCTATTAAACTTGCATCAATAGAAAGCGACTTTCTAAAATCATCAAAGTCCTGCTCCATGGCTTCAAGGTTATCACCGTCATCGAAATTAAGATCAAAGCCGCATTTCGGACAGCTATAAGGTTCAACAGCCCAGCCTGAAGAGATTTCCATAAGTTTTTTTGAAAGCTTATTTTTAATGAGACGAACGGGCTACTTTTTCATAATAGCTTGCTTCTCAGCCCATCCCCAAGTTTTTTGATGGAGTGTTTTCTTTTTTCATCGCCCCAGAGAAGAACCCTTCCCTTTCTGGCTGCAGCCCGTGCAGGTAATCGGCTGCCTTTTGCGCATGACCGGCGGCGGAGAATATGGCTCGCTTGTCGTTCTTCAGCGCCTTGAGCCATGAACCGATATAATCGGCGTGATCCTCGCGTGGCTCGGGCGTCAGACCAAGATCGGCGCACAGGAATGCGGCCCCGATTTCTGCCACCAGCTCTTCCATGGCATAGCCTGCATCGGCAAACCGCTTGCGGCCAAGATCACGATCCAGGCGCGACGGGTGCCGCGTCCAGTGGCAGAGTTCATGCGCCGCCGTGGCGTAGTAGCTTTCC
>SAAS01000047.1 GCA_009929315.1 Clostridia bacterium | reverse complement strand
CAACGCGCTGTGGAATCAGATATACGCAGTTGTTCGTGAAAACAGCACTATGGATTGCAGCACGGCTTGGTCGCCAGCAGACGACGTAATGGAACGCCTGCTCACAATGCGTCGGAGCAAATAACGCTCGGCGGGAAAAGGAGTGCAGTTATGAAACCATCACAAATAAAGGCTATCACTGAAATGCGGCTCAACGGGCAGGGAGCGTCAGCTATCGCGGCTGCGCTCCGGCTCTCGCCGAACACCATCAAGTCATATATTCGGAGGCATCCGGCTTTGCCCGGCACCAATCGGTGTGCTCAGTGTGGCAACACCTTTTCACAGCCGGAAGGCCGCAGGCAGAAACGGTTCTGCTCGGATAAGTGCCGTACCTTATGGTGGGACGCCCATCAGGAGAAAATCAACAAGAAAGCGTATTACACCCTCGTGTGTCAATACTGCGGGAAGGAGTATGAAAGCTATGGCAACAAAAACCGTAAGTACTGTTCAAGAGTGTGTTATCAGCAAAGCCGTGGAAAGCAGCTCGGATAAGTATTCGCCGGATACCCTTATGCGGTATCACACCACCCTCGCCCTCATCGATGGACTGGTAGAGGATGGCTGCTTTACGCAGGCAGACAGGCAAAAAGCATACAAAATAATCAATCGTAAATACGGATTATCTTCAGACAGTATATATGCCGAAATCGCTTGATATAACTCACTTTTAGAGCAATATATAGAGTACCAAATATTGATACAAGGGAGGGGAAAACATGGAACGCAGCATTACACAGACCACTTTTTTGAAACCGCCGTCAGAGCAGCTGATACGGGTCGCCGGATACGCGAGAGTATCCTCCGGCAAGGACGCGATGCTTCATTCGCTTGCAGCGCAGGTCAGCTACTACAGCGAGTTCATTCAGAAGCATCGTGGCTGGTCTTACGTCGGCGTCTATACCGATGAGGCAAAAACAGGAACGAAGGATACACGCGATAACTTCCAGCGTCTGCTGGCTGACTGCCACGACGGGAAAATCGATTTGATTATCACAAAGTCGATTTCACGCTTCGCTCGAAACACAGTCACCTTGCTGGAAACGGTGCGGGAGCTGAAGGGGCTAGGCATCGACGTGTGGTTCGAGGAACAGAACATTCATACCATGAGTGCCGATGGAGAGCTGATGCTCTCCATTTTGGCATCTTATGCCCAAGAGGAGAGCCGCTCGGCAAGTGAGAACCAAAAGTGGCGGGTCAAACGCAATTTCGAGGATGGCATACCCTGGAACTGCACTATGCTCGGTTACCGCCAAAAAGACGGGCAGCTGACAGTCGTGCCGGAGGAAGCGGAGACAGTCAGGATGATTTTCGATTATTATATCACAGGGATGGGCATTACGACTGTTATGAAAACACTAAATGCAAATCATATCAAAACGCGCTACGGCAATCCGTGGTGCAAAAGCAGCGTGATGACGGTGTTACGCAATTATGCCTATACTGGCAATCTTCTGCTTCAGACCACGTTCCGAGAGGATTATCTTACCAAGCGGACGCTCATTAATGGCGGGGAGCTGCCGCAGTACCACGCCGAGAATACTCACGAAGCAATTATCCCGCTGGAGACCTTCAATGCGGTACAGGCTGAGATTGCTTGTCGGGCGGCAAGGCATACGCACCCTGGTAGGCCACAAAAAGTATATCCATTTACGGGGCTGCTTATCTGTGATATCTGTGGAAAGCATTATAGACGCAAGGTTACTGCCACCGGTCCCGTGTGGATATGCGCCACCTATAACACCCTCGGCAAGGCTACATGTGCCTCCAAGCAGATACCCGAGGAAACATTGATAGCAGTCACCGCCGAGGCCATGGGCACGGATACCTTTGACGCAAAAGACCTCCACAGTAAAATAACGGTTGTCAGAGTGGCGGAGGGCAATGCCTTGGTATTCTGTTTCAAAGATGGCACAGAAATCGTTAAACGATGGGCAGACCGTTCCAGAGCGGAGAGCTGGACACCAGAGATGCGGGATGCTGCCAGAAAGAAAACATCGGAGCGAGGTGAACGCTGATGGCGGCAAAGAATATTACAGTTATCCCTGCAACGAAGATGATGCACACCGGTTTGCCGCGTAACGCCGCAGTCAAAAGGCGTGTAGCCGGATATGCCCGTGTATCCACCGACAGTGAAGAACAGCAGACTAGCTATGAAGCGCAGGTGGATTACTACACCAAATATATCCAGTCGAAGCCAGAATGGACGTTCGTCAGGGTATATACGGACGAGGGCATCTCAGCCTTGAACACCAAGCACAGAGACGGCTTCAATGAAATGATTGCTGATGCTCTGGACGGTAATATCGACCTTATTGTTACAAAATCTGTTAGCCGTTTTGCAAGGAATACGGTAGATAGCCTTACCACAGTCAGAAAACTCAAGGAAAAAGGCATAGAGGTCTATTTTGAAAAGGAGGGTATCGCCACCCTCGACAGCAAGGGCGAGCTACTCATCACCATAATGTCCAGCCTTGCGCAAGAAGAAAGCCGGAGCATTTCCGAGAATGTTACATGGGGTCAGAGGAAGCGTTTTGCAGATGGAAAGGTCAGCGTTGCCTACGGAAAGTTCCTCGGCTACTGCAAGGGTGCGGACGGCATTATGGAGATTGTTCCTGAGGAAGCGGAAACGGTGCGAACCATCTACCGCCAGTTTATTCAGGGCAAGACCACAAACGCGATAGCTGCCAGCCTCACAAGAAAGGGCGTTCCCACACCGGGCGGCAAGGAAAAGTGGCAGGCTACCACGATTGAGAGCATCCTCACCAACGAGAAGTACAAGGGCTCAGCGCTCCTGCAAAAGAAGTTCACAACGGATTTCTTGACAAAAAAGATGAAGCCCAACGAGGGCGAGGTTCCTCAATTTTATGTAGAAAACAGCCATCCGGCAATTATCTGCCCGGAGGAATGGGATAGAGTACAAAATGAGATAGTGCGGAGAAAAGCGACCGGGCGGCATCACAACAGCCTGAG
>SAAS01000046.1 GCA_009929315.1 Clostridia bacterium | reverse complement strand
AAGCCCCGCCGCCGAACGAGGGCTCCAGAAGGCGCTTCGTGTAAAGGGGCTGATCGTCCGTGTAGCCGACGAGATCGAGAATAAAGTCGACGACCTCCGAACGCGTGAACACCGCCCCGCGAGCGTTCGCCTCAGAGACCGGGGATAGTTGGTCGACGGCGTCGGAGAGCGAAGGGGAGTACGCAACTGCCGCTGCGGCGTCCGAATCGAATCCCAAACCCATCTGCTCCAAACCGCCGCCCCCTTCGATGCGAGATAAAAGAACTTCTTTGGATTATAGCGAGAAGGGAGCGAAGGCGTCCAGTGTTTTGTTTTTGTGAAGGGGAAGATTGTCTTGAATTTTTCTTGAAATTTGCTATAACAGTATCAAGATGATAAAAGCTTAATCCTATGGAATCTGAGGAGAGTCCCTGCTCAGTGACGTCCAATATGGATTCCGTGAAAATAATAGCATCTGCTGTCATTGGAGTGATGCGCAATGAGAAAATCGGTAGAAAAGAGGGAGAAAATGGACGAATGGGGCGGTATTTGGACGGTGAAGAAAAAAGAAGTTCTAAAGAGATATCTCGACACGTACCAAATTGCATTAAAAAATAAGCCTTTCGAAAAATGGTATATCGATGCTTTCGCCGGAGTTGGAACCCATTCCTCCGGCGAGGAATCGGATTCGAACCCTTTTTTCTCCCTTGATTTCGGCGACGAAGACGTTGAACAGGAACTGACCTTTCGTCGGCAAGGCTCCCCGCTTCTTGCTCTACAAACAATACCGCCTTTCGACAGGTATATTTTCATAGAGAAGGCAGTCAAGCGATGTGCTGTTTTGTCGTCAATAATTGACGAACACCGCTGCGGAAAAAGCATAGATGTCGTGAATAAGGATGCGAATGAGTATCTCGCAACAATCTGCGATGAAATAACCCTGCGTAGGCGCGAAATCAGAGCGGTTCTATTTTTGGATCCGTATGGAATGCAGGTGTCTTGGGATTCTCTTAAAACGGTTGCCGCGACAGGAGTTTTTGATGTGTGGTACCTTTTCCCCACAATGTCGGTTAAAAGAATGCTCCCCAAAAGCGCACGGATCGACCCCTCGTGGGTGAGACGTCTTGACGCCGTTCTCGGTACTTCCGATTGGAAAAGCAGTCTTTTTGTCCCCGACGAAAGTCGGATTGGACAGATACGTCTGTTTGCCGAGCAGCCCGATTTCGAAAAAGTGAGGCCGGTTTGCGAAAGCGATATTGAAAAGTACGCTGTGGAGCGCTTAAAGAGCATTTTCCCCTTCGTTGTCGATGAACCTCTCCCACTGTATAATACAAGAGGAAAGCATATATTCTCTTTTGTCTTCGCTATGTCCAATAGAGACAAGGCGGCAATAAGATTGGGCGAAAAAATCGCGAAGCATATTATCAAGATAAATCGGGAGGTGACCTGAAGTGGCTCAATCATCCATCGAGTGGACGAATTCAACATGGAATCCGCTGGCGGGCTGTTCCTGCGCTTCCGCAGGATGCCTCAACTGCTACGCCATGGCGATGGCGTCCCGTCTTGAAGCAATGGGGCAAGAAAAATATACTGGTCTCACCCAGAAAAACGAAAAGGGAAAAGCCGTTTGGACAGGTAAGATCAATGTCGACGAAAGTATGATTTACCGTCCTTTGGAATGGAAAAAACCGCAGATGATTTTCGTCAACTCTATGAGCGATCTCTTCCATGAGAACGCGCCCCGTGACGCCATCTTCAAGATATGGAACGTTATGGAGAAAGCCCGCTGGCATACATTCCAGACGCTGACGAAACGTCCTGCCATGATGTTGGATATTATTCGGGAGTTGAAACTCCCTCCTCTGCCTAACCTTTGGCTTGGTACAAGCGTCGAAAACAGCGATGTCGCCTTTCGCATCGACCTGATCAAGCAGGTTCCCGGTCCAGTTCGTTTTGTCTCCTTCGAGCCTCTTATAGGTTCGTTGGGAAACGTCGATCTTTCAGGTATCGATTGGATCATCGTTGGAGGAGAGTCGGGGCCCGGCGCTCGCCCATTACAAAAGGAGTGGGTCGACGAACTTTTTGCCGCCTCGAGAAAATACGACGTCCCCTTTTTCTTCAAACAGTGGGGAGGCGTACGCAAAAAAACGAACGGGCGAACGTACAGAGGAGCGGAGTGGGATGAAGTCCCTGCGGTGTGAATAGAATCGATCATATATTTGGTTCTTTGTTGGGATAAGTGTATAGAAACGCTTTTTGGGGAGAAGATGTTATGAATATGAATAGTCGATTGAGCTGCTCGTACTCGTTGATACGTTGGATTGGAGCATCTATGCATGGCCTTGCATGGCCTTCTGATACGCGCAGTATTCTATCGGGAGGCTGTTTGGATGTTGCTTTGGAACACCACGAAGCGATTATCCTGCTTGTAAAAAATAAACATATCGGCTCGGCCTTTGCACTTGTTCGTTGTGTATTTGAAGCCTACATAAGGGCGGTTTGGCTGCATCGTTGTGCTAGTGACTCCGAACTTGAGTCCTTTCAGAATGAAAAATTTTCTAAGAAATTCGACGATATGCTGTCTGAAATTGAAGCGATGGAAGGTTTTGATGCGGGTATTCTTTCCGAAGTGAAAAAACACTGGTGGTCTCCAATGAACAGCTTTACGCATTGTGGCAATGCCCAGGTGGCTCGCAGATACAATGGCATGGCGATTGGTCCGGATTATGATGAAGAAGAGGTCTTTGAAGCTCTCCGTTTTGTTGGCACTATAGCCTTGCTAGTTGTAGGGTATGCAGCAGGACAGGTTAGCGATATGACTTTACAACAATCGGTTCTAAAAAAAATCGACGAATTCTCCAAAGAACTTGCCTCACGATAGAGCTAAACCTGTAAGAAAAACTGTCGCGTTGAATAGCGCTGGCACTTGTTGAGAATCCACCCTCACGCATCACGCCCCCGACCCTTCCTGTAGTACCCCTTGAATGCCAGGTCGAGCAGCACCGCGCCGACGAAGACGAGGCCTTTTACCG